>CAWDMK010000002.1:0-12333 GCA_963803455.1 uncultured Acidobacteriaceae bacterium
GTGCGGATGAAGGCCGCATCCGCCGCGCTACTTCACGAATCCGAGCTTCTTCAAATCCGGTTCCGGCAGCGGCGGGTAAAATTGCGCTTGCCCGAAGGTTTCCTTTACTCGCCCATCCTGCAGCGCCACTCCGTACGGTGGATCCACAAACGGAAACGCCTTTTTTAGCTTGTCGAGTTCTAAGCTTGTCGACGCCTTCAATCCGGTGTCGTGCAGAAAGGAGGCTGCCCATTGCGGATTTACGGTTGGGATGGCGACGATGTTTGTATCGCCCCAGTTGAGCTTCGACATGAATCTCGAGGCCGCATCGCAGTGCATGCACGAAGGATCGTAGAAAAATAGGAACACTTTCCCTTCCGCCAAACTCTGCGGTTTGCCGTCGACCACGACCGGAGTTGGCACTTGGGCATTGTGCCGCTCTGCTGCGTTCACCCCAAAGCTGACACCAGCAAGTACGACAAGCGCAAGGAACGCAACGGCAGGTACGCGGAAGGTGGTCACTTTGGGTGACCATTTGAAAGCAGCGAGCCCCAGCAGCAGCATCACGCCATCCGTAATGAAAAATCCCGGCCCGACCGTGCGCTTGATAAGCGGAAAGCAGCTACACTCGTGGCCTACTAAGGCGCGATAGTAATATCCAACCCAGCAAATGAAGAAGATCAGGAGCGCCGAGCCCAGTAACCCGCCCCACCGTCTAAAACGCGGCGTGAAAAGCATGAAAGCGGCCAATAATTCGATTGTGCCAAGCGACGCCGCGCCCAGTACGCCCAATCCTGGCGGCACGCGAGCTTGTTCCAACAATTCACCCGTCTTGAACGGGCTGAGCACCTTCCATCCACCGGAAACTAAAAAGATCACCCCGAGCAAGACCGCCGCGACAATCGCCGCAGTCCGTTTCCATGCTGCCGTGCCTTCTTGCATCTGCTCTTAAATTGTATTCTGATCTCTGATCGTGCTGACGAAGCTTTATGCATGAGATTCGCGTGACCGTGCCGGAAGGCAGGGGAAAAGATGTTGCCGAACTCGCTCTGAAAGCCGGGATAACGCAAGCAGTAATGTATCCGGTCTTCGCATACGGCCCAAACCGTACCAAAGAAGTTGTCAGCGCCGAGACTTCCACGCCGCTGGCCAAAAAATTTGCGGACAGCGTCCTTACTTCATCGTGGTTCGATTCCACCGAATGTTCCCTCAGCTCGCGCGAGCTGCGCGCCATCGTAACTGATGCGCATCCCCACGACATAACGCAGCCGATGCTCGAGCCGCCCATCAATGTCTTCGAGGACTTGTGGCAGCTAAGCCACGTAACCATCAGTTACACGGCGCGCGCGCTAGCCGGAGCCATTCTTCTCGGTTACGGGATGCTTCAGAACGATCCCATTATCATTGTGGTGGCCGCCTTATTTCTTCCCTTCTTATCGCAGGTTCTCGCCGTTAGCTTCGGAGCATGGGCGGGAGATCTCGGCCTTGCAAGACAAGGCGGCAAAGCGCTCCTGGTCAGCACAATCGCCTCCATTTTGGGCGGGGTGACCGTCACGCTCCTGCACGGCCCTCCCATGTTGTTTCACAGCTTCGGTTCTCCGCTGGCGAGCTTCGCTCTGTCGGTAGTCATCGGAATAACGGCGGGCTTTATCACCGCTGACGATGCGGGGCGCCGCTATCTGATCGGAGTGGCCGCAGCGGTCAGCTACGGAATATTTCCCGTTTGGTTCGGCTTCTGTCTGGTGCAGGGATTTCCGGGTCGGAGTGTCACAACTGCCCGTATAGCGACCTTCGGGATTAACGTCGGTACAATCACCGTGTTCGCCCTCGTCGGTTATCTGCTGCTCGACATTAAGCGTAAGGACGTGAGAGGATTCATTCGTCAACGGTCTGATAAATCAGGTAAGATCACACGCTAGCAAGATGCGAAAAATTCCACTTTCCACCGCACTGGGAATGTTTCTTTCGATGATCACCTTCTCCGCGCAGCCAACAGATTCAAAAAAGTTGGACGCCGAAGTCAACGCCATCACAAGATCCGCCATCTTGATCGATACTCATAACGACATCCCGAGTTTTACGATCGATGGCGCGGACATCGGCAACTCTCCAAAGAACTACACGGACATTCCGCGGCTGCGCGCGGGCGGCGTGGGCGCCATCTTCTTCTCGGTTTATGTCGATGCCAAGTACGTACACGACAACCACTCGGCGAATCGTGCTTTGCAGATGATCGATACCGTTTATCACGACATCATCGACCGGTATCCCGATACGTTCGTGCTCGCGCTCACCGCCGATGATATTGAGAGGGCGCACCAGCAGCAGAAGATTGCCGCGCTAATGGGAGTTGAAGGCGGCCATGCCATCGAAGATAGTCTGCGCCTGTTGCGCGCTTACTACCGCCTTGGCGTGCGCTACATGACTTTGACGCATTTCAATACCAACAACTGGGCCGATTCCTCCGGCGACATCGACAACGCGAACGTGCAGCATCACAACGGCCTTACGGATTTCGGCAAAGATGTGGTCCGCGAGATGAACCGGCTCGGCATGATGGTCGACATCTCGCACGTTTCCGACAAAACTTTCTATGACGCTCTGGAGACCAGTCAGGCCCCGATCATCGCTTCGCACTCTTCTGCCCGCGCCGTGACAAATGCGCCGCGCAACATGAGCGACGACATGATCAAAGCTTTGGCGAATAAGGGCGGCGTTATCCAAATCAATATTTATTGCCAGTTCATTTCCCAGAAATCTGCCGATGCTCCGAAGGATGCGCCCGTGCGCGCCACACTCGACGACGTCGTTGCCCATATCGATCATGTCAGGCAAATCGCCGGGATCGACGCTATCGGCATCGGCACCGATTTCGACGGCATTACCTGCGCTCCTGTGGGACTCGACGACGTCTCAAAGTTTCCCAACCTCACTCGCGCGCTCTTAGAAAAGGGGTACTCTCCGGCCGATATCAAGAAGATCTATGGCGGCAACACTCTTCGGATCATGCGCCAGGTAGAGAAAGTGGCGGCGATGATGAAGACGCAAAGTCCACCGGCTGCGCACAATTAGCTCGTTGAGGTGGAAACGGGGTTGGCTATTCAGGGATCGAATCAGAGGAGGGAGCAATGAGACGAAGCTTGGCCTGGGGTTGCTGTGCGGCTCTTCTGATGTTTTGCTTCGCGTGCAGCAAGGCGGATCAGGAACGGGAACATCAAAGAGCTGAAGAAGCGAAGGCAAAGACCCGCCAAGAGGCTCGAAAGTTGAGAGATGAGGCCAAACAACAAGCCAGGAACTTGAGGCAGAACATCAACCGAGCCTTGCAGGACGGCCCTCCCGCGCAAGGCGGTACCGGCAATGGGGCGGGGGACAAGTTGAGGCGCGGCGGCGAAGATCTTCGCGCGGCGGGCGGTCAAGCTTCGGTAAAACTGAGCCACGCAGCTATGATCGCCAAGGTGAAAGCGAAGCTCGCCACCGATGTGGGCTTGTCCACGGTTACTGGCGTTGACGTCGACGCCTCCGGCCAAGTTGTCACTTTGAGAGGAACCGTGGCTTCAGAGGATGAAAAGCAGCGGGCCGAGCAAGCAGTCAGGCAAGTCAGCGGCGTTACGCGGGTGATCAACGATCTGACGGTGAGGTAGACGTGCGCCTATTGCCGTACCAACTCCACCCGGCGATTTTCCGCGCGACCCCTCTCAGTCGAATTCGTCGCGATGGGATGCGATTCGCCGAAGCCTTTGGCGGTTAACCGGCTCCGGTCGACGCCGTGATCCGCCAGCCAGTGCGCCACTGCGTTAGCGCGTTCCTCAGATAATGTCTGATTTGCGGCTTTATCGCCGACATTATCGGTATAGCCGTCCACTTCGACCGTCCATGCAGGATTCGCCTTTAACTGATTAGCGATGTCTTTCAACACGCGGTCGGCGGAGGCCGGAACCGCAAACTGACCGGTGGCGAAGCGAAGCTGGCTTTCTCCCAACGAAACACACCCGCCCGCCAGGGTTCCGCCGCGGTAGCGATCCAAAACAGCTATGAGCGGACGCCCAGCGCGAGGCGCGCCCACTTCGCCCTCCAATATTTCTCTATTGGTTACATCGCGTCCATAGATCTTCCGATTCTCCCCGGCGTCGGGGCGCAACGTGGCGCCTTCCAGCGATAGACCAGCGAACAAACCGCGCGAACGAGACCAGGAGAGGATCTCCGCCCGCATCAGGACGTCTGTGTTGGCGCTGGCCTGCCGCCCTACGGGACCTGCGGCAGCAGCCGCTTCACCTCCTAACGTGAATTTGTCGCCGAGTAACCGGTTCATGCCGCTCCGTTTCATCACTAGCATGAAGACGTCGGTGGACGAGCCGCCGAGCTGCAACCCAAAGCTGCCGCCCTCGATCGCTACTGCCGCCGGCCCGCTCCAACCGCGTCCGCACTTGCGGCAAGAGGCGAATCCGCGACCATACTTGCCCCCAACCCCGAACGCGCCCTTGAGCAAGCCCGGCACAATGACAACGCACTCCGCTCTATCGAGCAGGTCCTGCGGGATTCCTTTATCGGGGCTGGCCATGACCTCGCGGAAGCCGTCAGCCGCGTTTCGCAAGCGCTTATCCGGGGTGGTTTCCTGCGCAACTAGCGCTGTTGCGACGAGGAACGTAAGGAGGCGTACTAGTGTCATAGCCCTAATCATCGCATAGGAATACCCCAATCAATGTAGAAGGTTGATGGTTCCGCGACACTTGGGCGTCCCGCAACGGCAGGCGACCTTATCTACCTTCTTTTCGAATCGATAATCCACTGTCAATTCCTCGCCGGGCTGGATATCGCGAAGGCTCATATACAGGATGTGACCCTTCAAAATGCGGGTAATCAGGTTCGGTTCGCAAGAGTGATTGATGTACTCCGCGCCCGAACCGCCTCTCGAGCCATCAATCGTCCAGTAAGCATCGAGAGTGAACAGATAGGTGAACTCGCTCAAATTGGCGCGCCGCTTGGTTTCACGGCGGCTAATCTTTTCCCCTACGTACTCGATGACCTTTCTTCCGGCGGGAATAAATTCAGTGGCGTAAACGCCCCACCGGTGGATTTTGGAAGGAGCTAGTTTCATCCCAAAACAGGCGTATTCGGGGTTGATGCGAGGAGAATTGCGCGCCGACGGCTTCGATCCGTTCGTATTCTCAGAACGCGCCATGCCCGTCAGGTTAGCGGATGTAAAGCACGTCCGCCATCACTTTTCAGCCTGTTTACTGAATTTTTTGTTGAATGACGCCGATTAATTCCTGAACGGCATCCGCGCTCTTCTTCAGCGCGGCCTTTTCACTGGAATCCAGCTTGATCTCGTAGATTTTCTCGATGCCGTCTTTGCCCAATTTGACCGGCACGCCGACAAACAGGTCGTTGATTCCATATTCGCCTTGCAAATACACCGCGCAAGGAAGGACCTTTTTCTTATCCTTCAAGATCGACTCCACCATCTCGACGGTGGAAGCAGCGGGGGCATAATAAGCGCTCCCCGTCTTCAGATATTTGACGATCTCCGCGCCACCATCACGTGTGCGCTGAACCAGCCGGTCAATGGTCGCTTGATCCGTCAATTCGGTCAGAGGGATGCCGCTCACGTTTGTGAAACGAACCAAAGGCACCATCGTGTCACCGTGCCCGCCCAGTACCATTGCGGTCACATTTTCAAACGAAACGTTCAATTCCTGCGCGATGAACGTCCGAAAACGCGCACTATCCAGGACGCCAGCCATTCCCATAACCCGCTCGCGAGCAAATCCCGATACCTTCAGCGCTGTCCAGCACATTGCATCCAGAGGATTTGTCACCAGGATGAGGATGGCGTTCGGAGAGTGTTTCGCGGCCTGTTCGGTCGCGCTTTTTACAACCTCATAGTTGGCGAACAATAAATCATCCCGGCTCATACCGGGCTTGCGAGGGAAGCCCGCGGTAATCACTACGATGTCGGAGCCGGAGGTCTCTTCATAACCGTTTGTTCCTACGATCCGGACGTCGTAGCCTTCGACGGGCGCCGATTCGAGCATGTCCAATCCCTTGCCTTGAGGCACGCCCTCGACAACGTCCACCAGGACAACGTCGGCTAGCTCTTTAGCGACTATCTTTTGCGCTGTGTTAGCGCCCACATTGCCGGCGCCAACGACGGTCACTTTCCTTCGCATTTATGACCCCTCGGGCGATACAGAAACCGCAGTATAGCAACCGGCTTCATAGTTACCCACCGGGCGGTGAGTACTAGCACGAAAAGACTGGAACACCCGCCGGGTTATCTGTTAGTATTGACCAAACTGAAATCTTGAACGGCTATCGTAAAGTCAGGGTTTTTTCTATTCCTTCAGGGAGGTCGTTGTAACATGCGTCTTTTTTGCGTGGCTTCACTACTGCTGTTTTTTTCCGCTCTCGGGCTCGCTCAATCCGCTGGCGGCGTAGCTGGAATCTCCGGTGTTGTCCGGGATCCGTCGGGCGCTCTTGTCCCTAATGCCAAAGTGGTCGTTTCCAACGAGACTCAAGGTCTGACGCGAGATCTCACTACGAACAACGATGGAGTGTTTACGGCGCCAGCTCTGATCCCGGGATCGGGCTATAGAGTCACAGTGACGTCGCCGGGCTTTGCTCCATATCAGGCGAACGACCTGACGCTGCAAGTCGGCCAAAATGTCAACCTTGCTGTGGCGCTCCAGGTGGGACAAACGAGCACCACCGTAGTCGAGGTTAACGCAGCCGCGCAACTGATGGAAGATACGAAGACCGACGTCTCGCAGGTCATCAACACCAACGAAATCATGAATCTGCCGATCAACGGCCGGCGGGTGGACTCGTTCGTGCTTCTCGCCCCGGGGGTGACAAATGACGCAACCTTCGGCCTTCTCACGTTTCGTGGAGTCGCAGGAAACAACTCTTTTCTGCTAGATGGGAACGACAACACAGAGCAGTTCTATGACGAGAACGCCGGGCGCACCCGCATTCAATCGCAAATTTCCGCGGACGCAGTGCAGGAGTTTCAGGTTGTGTCATCGAATTTCTCAGCCGAGTACGGCGCCGCAATGGGCGGAGTGGTAAATACGGTTACCAAGAGCGGCACCAATCAGATTCACGGCGGCGCATTCTACTTTTTGCGTAGCACTGGCTTCGACGCCAAGGACCCGTTTTCTGCCATTAACCCGACCGAGCACCGTATTCAAACGGGAGCGACGATCGGCGGCCCGATCAAGAAGGACAAGCTGTTTTTCTTTTTGAGTACGGATATCACCCGCCGCAACTTCCCCATGACGGATAGCCAGATAAAGGTGGGCGTGGTCGATCCGGTGAACCAGGTGTTTACGGGCTGCGGCTTGCCAGCGACTCCAGCGCAGTGTTCGGCCATTAATGCATTGCTGCCGCGCTTCTACGGACAGATTCCACGCACGGCAGACAACGATCTGTATTTCGGACGCATCGATTACAATCTTTCGGAGAAGAACACGTTCAGCACGAGTTTCAATTTCTTGCGCTGGAAATCGCCCAACGGAATCCAAACCGGCATCTCTTCCACAGTCGGCTCGGCCATTACCGGCAACGGTGACGACTCGGTTTTTGTACGCAACGGAAAAGTCACATGGACTTACGTGCCGACTAGCAACTTCGTGAGCGCGTTCCGCTATGGCCTGGACACGGACCGGCAGGCGGATGGGTTCGACCAGGCTGAACTCGGCGGCGGTCTTGGGTACCTGGATGTATCCGTCGGCGGTGTGCAGCTGGGGCCGGCAACCTATCTGCCGCGAGTGGAACCTATGGAGACGCGCAACGAGTTCGCGGATGACTTTAGCTGGACCTTAGGCAAGCACGCGATCAGATTCGGCGTGGATTACGAGAACGTAAGGGATAACGTCAATTTTCTCAGCAACCGCTACGGCTCTTACACTTATCAGACGCCGACGGCTTTCGCGCTCGATTACAGCGGCAACACCACCAACGCTAAGAACTGGTCTGCCTATTCCCAGACCTTTGGCAATCCCCTGGTGAACTACTGGATCAGGGATCTGGGCTTTTATCTCGAGGATCAGTGGCGCGCCACCGACAAGCTTACGGTCACCCTCGGCGCCCGTTACGAGCGTTCCTTTGTGCAGCAGCCATCGGTTATCAACCCTGATTGGCCGCAGACCGGACAGATCCACACGGGGCCTCTGGACCTGATGCCACGCGTGGGTCTCGCGTATCAGGTCAACAACAAGACAGTGGTGCGCGCCGGTTTTGGAACGTTCTTTGCCCGCTTCATTGGAGGGCTGGTTGACGACATCTACACCGGCCAGGGCCTTTATCAGACTGCGGATTCGCTCAGCAGCACAAATAAGGCGCAAGTGTTGGCAGGTCCCGTCTTCCCAAACGCGCTCGCAGCGCCTCCCGCCGGCGCCAGCGTGGCTGCCTCTAGCCTTCAGTTCACGGCGCCGAATCTGAAGACCCCTTATACAGAACAAGGATCTCTGGCCATCGAGCGGCAGATCGGGGGCACCATGGTCCTCACGGTTTCCGGAATTTGGAGTCACGGCGTAAATCTTTATGGCGTGACGGATCTCAACGCCCCTGCTCTTGGTCCCGCGTTCACTTACAAAGTGGATGATGCCAACGGAAGCCAAGTGAGCACATACACAACTCCGGTTTACCTCAACCCGCGCCCGAAAACGAAGTACGGCTCCGTGCTTGAGGTCACCAACGGCGTGAGTAGCTACTACGACGGGCTGGCCGTCACTTTTGAGAAGCGCTTTTCGCATGGTTTCCAGTCCCTAGCGTCTTATACCTGGTCGCATGAGATCGATGACGGCCAGGGCTCGGCCACGAACGCAATTTTCTTCAGCACCGCGAGTCCCTGGACTTACAACGGCAACTACACATTCGATAAGGGCAGCGGATCGTTAGATCAGCGGCACCGGTTCGCTTACTCCTTCGTGTGGACGCCGACATTCGTTCACAGCGATAACAAGTTTGCCAAATATGTCCTGAACAACTGGGAGCTTTCGAGTATTACGACGCTTATGAGCGGGCGTCCGAATGGCGACTTGACTATCCGCACTACCGATACGCCGGTCACCGGGATGTTAAGCAACAGTACGCTAAACGGTTTCGGCGGCAACACCCGCGTGCCATTCCTGCCGGTCGACAGCTTGTATACGCCTCCCACCTATCGGGAAGACGTGCGCCTCACCAAGAACATTCCGTTGGGCGAGCGGGTCAAACTTTCACTCAACTTCGAGGCCTTCAATATCAGCAACACCTGGTCGCCTACCAGCTTGACCTCGCAAGCCTATTGCGAGGGAACGGGATGCATATTGCCCAGCGGAGCGAAGGGCGTCGCCGGCACGCTGTACTTGACCCCGACGGCCTATGGTGTGGGCTCGGGGGATGGCGGTTTCCCGGACGGCACGCAGGCTCGCCGTCTGCAAGCCAGTGCACGGCTGACGTTCTAGCGGCTCTGAGAATCCTTCAGATACTGCAGAGCCATTTGATAAATTTCTTCGGCGGTGAACACGGGAACCGTCGCTCTTGTTTCCTGGTTTGCGCGGACCATTACAGGCGTGGCGTGCTGTAACATCAGTTCGACGATTGCGCCTCTTGGGCGTACGAGGTCGTTGTAGTACGCGAGCGCGTTGTAAATTCCGGGAGCCTTCTGCTCGTGCGCTGGTATTCCGCAATACCACCAGTAGTGACTGGGAACAAATTCGGTTCCGCGGCTGAGAGGATTCGGTTCGGTCCCGGACGGGATTATTTGAAGCTGCCTGAACGATAGATCCCTATTGGCTCTGCAGCCCATCTGAACTGTCAGTGTGCCGGTCGGATTCCACGACGGCTGTGGCAGGGAGGAAGCTTGCAACTCGGGCACGTCATGCAACGGAATCGTGAGCTCCGGTGGCGGGTTGGAATCGATACGCAAATCCAAAGCGCCGACTTGCCTCGAATACGGAGCGCCCCAAACTGTGTCAGTCCACATTGCAATGTGATATCGGCCGGGGACGACAAAATCGCAGCGAAACTCTGTCGAGTGCCAGTCCGCAGAGCACGGATACTCCGACGCGAAGGGTTCGAACGGCGTGTCGGTTGGCGTAAGCACGAAATCGCCCTCGTAGAAGGCATCTGGCACCGGCTTCTCGCCACCCGCGCGCACGAATCGACCACGGACCGAGAAGGCTTCTACGCGATGTAAGTGGAAGTCAACGCCGGATATCTTTGCTCCGGGAAACACCGTAATGGCTGTCGCGTCCTGGAGATCTCGGGTGCCGGGATATAAAACCGAAAGCCAAGAGACGCGCCGCCGCCAGTCGGTGCTTGTGGATCCGCGATCTAAATGTTCGCCCGGCAGCAGCTTGTGACAGTCAGCAGAAATGAAATAATGGTCGGCAGAGAGGTTCTTGAGTCGATAGGCTCCGTGTGCATCCGTGACGGCGCCTTGCCGCGGGTCTAACGAAAGCGGCGCATGCGCGTGCTGAGAGACGAGTGCGGTAACGTCGCAACCTGAAAGTGAATGACCGGATTCATCGAAAACGTGTCCGGAAATCTGGCCGCCCGGAATGCCAGGAACGGTCACATTCCGCAGGTGGTCCGCAGGATAGAGAATGATACCGGTTCCGAGCGTGGTTTGAAGCATCCCAGCATATGCGCCGTGCTCGATCCAAAGGGTAAAAAGGTCCCATGGGGGCGACACTGATAGTTTTGCTTCAAAACGGCCGTTTGCGTCCGTCATGAAGCGCTCGGGCAGTGAGCCGTTCAGAACACGGAAACGAATGCCGGCGCCCGGAATGGGCTTCCCCGTCGTCAGATCGACGGCCGTGCCGGTAACCAACGCGGCCTGCTGGACTCGCCACCGCGAAACGTAGAAGCAGGCCACGAAAACAAGCGCGAAAAGAAGAGTGAGATCGGCAAGTTTTCGCACCTGGAAGAGAAGACACCGGCGCAGTCGACATTGTTCCTCGGAGCCGAGCGGACGCACTTCACTTGACGGAGGGCAAGGGAACTCCGAAACCGGGGCATTGGCCCGGACCGTACAGGGTCATAAAGAATGCGTGGCTGCGCCACCAATCGCGCCATTTGGCCTGAGCTGCCGTCACGCTATCCGCGCCTTCACACCACCGATAATGCGTGAGGGTCATCAATGCGTTACAGACGCTGTTCCGAACGGCTGCGGCCTCATCCGAGTACATACCGATGAGAACTGGTATGGCGGCAGCGTGATTGGTGTTGCCCAATGCGGTGGCGATGACAACGCGAACTTCTGGATTCGGACTCTGGTGAGCGCTTTGCAAAGCCTTAACGGCGTCTTCTCCGCCAAGGCGACCGAGGCCAAGAGCTGCGAATTTGCGAATGTGATCATCCAACACGGTACTTCGCCCCTCGAGCAGGCTCGAGAAGAATGCGAGTTCCGTCGCTGTGCCGATTCCAGCAAGTTTCTCAACGATAAGAGCACGCAGCCGCAGGTCGGCCGTCTTCCCAAATAAATCAACCAGATCAGCCCGGCTCTCCGGAGTTAAGATCTGTCCCAAGCCTTCCACCGCGAGGTCTTCGCTTTGGGGTTGCGTAGCAAATTCAAGGATGGTCTTCTCCAGGAATGTAGGAGCCATTTCTGCTATGGCGCCCCGAGCGCGCGCACGCCGCTCCGGATCTCCGCTCTCCGCATCCGCGATGTAGCGAGCATATCGGGTTTTGAGCTCGGCCTCCGTTCCCTTTTCCACCGTGAGTTTTAGATCGATGTCGAACATTTGGCCTTCGATAGGATCATTCTCCGATTGTCCGCGAGGCGGCGGTGCGGTGATTGACGGGTCGCTAACGAAAAAGTAAGTCTGCCAACGAACACCGGCTGTGCCAGAGGCATGCAAGACGTAGTCACCCGCGCGAAGGCGATACCCCTTCAGCAGATACCAGGCGGAGGCTACCTCCCCAGGTCTCATCAGCCGCTCGCTGTCATAAACACCACCACCTTGACCTCTACCGAAGCCTCCAAAGCAACCCGACAGGTTCGGTGCCTGTTTCTTTGGCGCTCCCGCAACTATCAGGTCTACGTGGCCATCGAAACGCGAGTAGGCAACCGGCCGCAGCCCTACGTTCTTAACATCGGCAATGACAAAGATCGGCTCGCCAACCAAATACTCAGCCTGACTGGTCTTAACAGTCACTTGAACCTGGCACAATCCGCGAGTTCCAGCTATGGCTGCCAAAAGCAACAGGCTTGGCACACGGTGCTTGGCGATCACAACCGCGAGGTTAGCATCCTTCCGCCCTGCACGAAAGGTTCAAGCTAGAAGTATGAGGACACATATCTTCGCTCTGCTACTGCTGGGTTGCAATGCCATAGGGATTCAGGCACAGACCGCCCCGCTGATCTTC
>CAWDMK010000003.1:0-67461 GCA_963803455.1 uncultured Acidobacteriaceae bacterium
TGAGGAGGATCGGTTTCGGGATATCGAATGGGTTAGCGGTTGGCAAAGTCTTCCGGTCCTGAGGGGCACGGTAGCCGTCTTCCTCTGCTCGCTGGAACAAACGATCGAAGCCGGTGACCACCTGATTCTCATCGCCCGTGTCCAGCAGATCTCTCAATATGAAGGCCGCTCGCTTGTTTGGTGTGAGAGGAATTACCACTGCCTTCCGTCGCCAGCCGAAAACCTAACCTCTTTCTAACCTACACAATTCCCCAGTTGACGGGTACTCTCACCGGCTTCTATACTTCTCAAATACCGAGTTTGATCCTCCTGTCAGGGTCCAAGTTAGGGTTAGCTGCAATGTCTTGCCGCAAACCACGGTAACTTACTGGACTTTGGGGGTAATTTGTTCCGCACATTTCGGCTTCTTTCGGCTGTATCTGCAGCCTTTCTGGCATTGCTTTACCCGCTCGGCGCTGGCGCCCAAAGCGTGCGCGGCACAATCTTAGGAACTGTCACTGACTCCACCGGCGCCGTCATCAAGGGCGCCACAGTTACTGCTCGGCAGACTGCTACAGGCCTGGTCCGCACCGAGGTAACCAACGACGTCGGGGAATACTCGATTCCGCAGCTGCCGGTTGGTCCGTACATCGTTACGGTCGAACAGCCAGGGTTCAAGAAAACCGAGCGAACCGGCGTCGAACTCCGGGTCGATGACCGTCTCCGCATCGATCTGCGCTGCCCGTCGGTGAATTAACCGAAACCGTAGCTGTGCAGGAAACCAATCCAGTCGTCAACACCGACTCCTCGACGCTCGGCAACGTTGTCGACAATCGCAAAGTCACTGAGTTTCCGCTGAATGGCCGCAATTTCCTGCAACTGAATCTGCTTGTTCCCGGGGCGAATCAAGGCGTGAAGGGTTCGCAAAATCAAACCCAGGGTGGATCCATCTCTGTAAATGGCGCGCGGGAACAGTCCAACAACTTCCTGCTCGACGGTATGGATAACAATGATCTTGCCATCAACCAATACGCCGTCGCTATTTCAACCGAGGCAATACAGGAGTTCAAAGTCCAGGCAAGCACTTATTCAGCCGAGTTCGGTCGTAGTCCCGGCGCGCAGATTAACATCGCCACAAAAGCCGGCACGAACAGCATCCATGGCGTGCTCTACGAATACCTCCGCAATAGCGCAGCTCGACGCCAAAAACTTCTTTGACCGCCCTGGCCCGATTCCCGAATATCGACGCAACCAATACGGGGCTTCCATCGGTGGCCCGATCAAGAAGAACAAAACCTTTTACTTCGGCAACTACGAAGGGACGCGAATCCGCCAGGCCATCACGAAAGTAGCTACCGGACCCACTGCTGCGATGCAGAACGGTGATTTCTCAGCCTTGTCTACCACCATCTACGACCCGAGCACGCTTCACCTGGTGAACGGAGTTCTCCAGCGGAATCCGTTTCCTGGCAATGTGATTCCCATCACTTCCATGTCGCAGGTCGGCCAGCAATGTCGTCAATCTCTACCCTCTTCCCAATACACCCGGCACCTCCAGCGCCAACTGGCCTGTACACGTCCAGTCCGATCAAGTCGGACGACTTCGACCAATTCACGATTCGCATCGATCATCGCTTCAACGACAACAACACGCTCTTCGGCCGCTACAGCTTCAGCAAGGAAAATCGGTTCGATACCTTCGATTCTTTCTGCGCTGCCAGCAACAATGTCCCGGGCTTTGGCTGCAATACCCTGAACGGTGGCCAACAGGCAGTAATTGATTAGGTGGCCATGCTCAGCCCAACCAAAGTGAACGAAGCGCGCATGTCATTTACGCGTGTTCGTGGCGGCATATTCCAGCAGAATGAAGGCAACGACATTTCCACTTCACTCGGGATTCTGGGCACGTCCCGCAGCCCTCTGGACTTTCGGTGTTCCCGTGATTACCGCGACCGGTTACGACCGCCTGGGCGAAGCGACGAATCTCCCGCAGGACCGGCACGATAACACCTACGAGTGGGCCGACTCACTCTCCTGGACAACAGGACGTCACACCATAAAATTCGGTGCGGAAATCCGCCACTTCCAGGAAAATTTCCTATTCGACTCGAGTGCGCGCGGCACCATAAATTTCAATCCGTTTTATACTGCCCAGGTCTCTACCACCTCCGCTGGTGTCGTGAATGCCGTCACTAACACAGGAAACGCTATCGCGGATCTTCTCCTCGGCGACGCTTATCACCGCAAACGTCAGCCGCTCATTTGCTGGCATCAAAGCAAATACGGTCGCGGGCCTGCGCCAGACCTCCACCAATCTTTTTGCGCAGGATGACTTCCGTGTTCTTCCGAATCTGACTCTGAATGTGGGCTTGCGCTGGGAATACAATGCGCCCACTACCGACAAATACAACCACTTAGCTACCTTCGACCCGAACTTTCCGAACAGCACTCCGCTGCCGTATCTCCGCGTATCCACTCCCCAGACTCCCAATATCTATAATTCGTCGAAGAAAGAATTCTCGCCGCGCTTCGGATTTGCCTACACGCCATTCGGGCCAAAGACCGTTTTCCGTGGCGGTTACGGTGTTTTCTGGGACGTCAAAATTCTGAACGTCATTCTGAATTCCGAATCTGACCGCGCCCTTCCTCACCGGTTACACATTCAACCAGAGCACCAACGGCATCCCCAATATCAGCCTTGCTAATCCATTTGGCGGCTCCAACGGCGGACCAGCGATTCCTAGCGCCTCCTGGGTTGAAAATCCATTCCGCGACGGCTATGTCCAGCAATGGAACTTCAACATACAACGCGAGATTACTCCTTCGCTAGGCTTAACCGCTGGTTACGTCGGCTCAAAAGGCACACATCTCGATATGGCATACGACATCAACGAGCCAGGGCCAACGTCTTCGTTTACCCAAGCACTCCGCAATTACCCGATGTACTCGTCCATTAGCGTTCGTTCAGCCAGGCGCTTCGTCCATTTATCACGCTTTCCAGACCAGCTTGGAGAAGCGCTTTTCATACGGTCTCAGCTTCCTCGCCTCTTACACTTACTCGAAGTCGATCGATAATGCATCTCTGTGGAACGGCTCGGCTGTGGACGTAACGGATTTCCAGCTCGAACGTGGTCTGTCCACCTTCGATACGCGAAACCGGTTCGTCACCAGTTACACTTATGACCTGCCTTACGGGCACGGCCGTCATTTCGGATCGTCCAGTTCCGCATTGATGAACACGGTTTTCGGAGGATGGCAGACAAATGGTATCGTGACGATTCAATCCGGAAACCCTCTCGATCCCACAACAGGACTACAGCTTTCGGGTACCCAAACCGGCACGCGGCCCGATGCCATTTGCAATCCGAACAACTTCAACCACGATCCTTCGGAGTGGTTCAACACCGCGTGCTTCTCCGATAGCTTCATCGGCCGCTACGGTACGTCGGGACGTAACATCATCATTGGACCGCCAACGCACGATTTCGACTTCGCCCTGCTGAAAAAATTCCCGCTGGGTAAGGAAGAGCGATATCTGCAGTTCCGTTCGGAGATTTTCAACCTGTTTAATCATCCGAACTTCGACAATCCGAACGTCACAGAGACCAGTCCCACATTCGGAAAGATCACGTCCGCTGGCGTTCAGGATGCCCGGGCCAGTTCAAGGCAGATACAATTTGCATTGCGACTCGCGTTCTAAGCTGAGTAGACTTTCCTTCACGATTACATGAGAAGAACCATTGTCGGGCTCGCCCTCCTCACGGGTACGCTCGTCGCGGTACCCGATTGCGCTCTGTGCGCGGACAAAAAACACGAAGCAAAGGCGCCCAGCCCCGTCAAAAAGGCGCCCCCGTTCAACGTGGTCGAGGCAACCATCCCCGAGATGCGAACAGCGATGGAACAGGGTCGGATTACCTCGCGCGAGCTGGTAATTCAATATCTTGCCCGCATCGGCATGTACGAGGACAAACTTCACGCCGTTGATACTGGTAAACCCGAACGCTCTGGCGGAGGCCGACGAACGGGATCGCGAGCGTGCCGCAGGCCATGTTCGCGGACCGCTACACGGCATTCCGATTGCTCTCAAAGACAACGTCCTTACCCACGACATCATCACCACAGGTGGCGCACTTGCCTTCGATGGCTACCTGCCGCCCTACGACGCCACCTTGGTCAAGAATCTCCGCAATGCCGGCGCGGTAATCATCGCCAAAACCAGGCTTGTCAGAACTGGCCAACTGGGTAGCTGCAGGACCGACCCCCATGCCCGGAAATTACAACGCGGTACGCGGTTTTGGATACAACCCGTACGATCCGCGCCGGGATCCACGTGAGGCCACCGATGACGGCCGCCCTGTGCTCCAAACTGGTGGTTCCAGTTCAGGCGTCGGTACGGCCGCAAACTTCTGGGCAGGCAACGTGGGCAGCGAAACTTCCGGCTCTATCCTCAGTCCTTCGAACCAGAACATGCTGGCGGCCGTCAAGCCAACCGTCGGTCGAATCAGCCGCTACGGCGTCATTCCCATCACCGCCGATCAGGACACCGCAGGCCCCATGGCCAAAACCGTAACCGACGCTGCCATCATGTTCGGCGCGCTCGAGAGCCCTTCGCCCGATCCGAATGATCCCGCCACCAAGACGTGCACGCCGCCTCCCGGTCGGGATTACACGCGCTTTCTAAAAGCCGATGGGCTCAAAGGCATGCGCATCGGCATCCCACGAGCTTACTTTTACGACCGGATCACTCCGCCCGGTCCGCCGAACCGCGACGCGAACCGCACGCCGCCCATCACAGTTTCAGGCCCGTCCAGTACTGGTCCCCGAGCAGGAGGTGGTGGCCCGTTCAACCGCGGTGGTGGACTCAATCCCGAGCAGTTGCGCGTCATGACCGAAGCGATCGACATCCTCAAGCAGCAGGGTGCCGTAATCGTTGATCCCGTCGAAATTCCGAGCATCTCCACTCAGGATCCTGACGGCAATTTTTTGCTCTGGGGCCAATGCTCCGGCCTGAACAACTCGAAGGGCAAAGATGCGGATTGCTCAGTGGTTCTGAAGTACGGCATGAAGCGCGATTTCAATAAGTGGCTCGCGACACTCGGACCCTCCGCTCCCGTCAAGACTCTGACCGAACTTCGCGAGTGGAACATCACGCACACCATGGCCGGAGCCATACGCTTCGGTGAATCGAACCTCGACATCTCGGACGAAATGAACGTCGATACCGACCGCGCCCGCTACGAAGCGGATCGCGCTAAGGACATCGCCCTCGCCGGCACGCATGGTATCGATGGTGCCATGAAAGCAAATAACCTCGACGCGCTCCTGTTTCCCGGGCCAAGCGGCGCTGCAATTGCTGCCCGTCCCGGCTATCCGACTGTCATCGTTCCTTTCGGCATGGTACCCAACTCGCTGATGCCCCCGCCTCCGCCCGACTTCGACCCGAAGTCTTCTCCATTCGGCGTCAGCTTTACCGGGATGGCATGTAGTGAGCCGCGCCTGATACAAATGGCTTACGCATTCGAGCAGGCCACCAAGCGCCGCGTACCGCCTCCGTCCGCGCCGTGATCTACTTGGTCACCGTTATCGCTGTCCCACTGTACGGCACAACCTTGTCTGGCTGCGCCGTAACATCTATTCCGGTCCCATGGCCGTCGCCGACAAAGACAATGTGAAACGAACGGCGCTCCAGCATGCCCGGAAAAGCCCCTTTCCGAGCTCCGATTGTTAACGCGTGAGCGTTCTCATCCCAGTGAACCGGGATGGTTGCGTAGGCGCCCTTCTCGTAATCGTAATTGTCGTTCTCGTCCTCATAGATCGTGAAATCGCCATCCGCCCCCGTGTACACGCGTAATTCCATCGGGTCCGCAGGCTTTTCAGTCGAGTACTGAAGCTCAGGACCCATCGGGACAATCGCTCCCTCACGCACGTAGAGCGGAATCCGGCTCAGCGGCGCAGCCGCTTCCACATCTCCCGGTCCGGGTTGCGCCGCACCAGTCCAAAAGTCATACCACTTGGCTTTCGGCAAGTAGAGCTGACGAGTATGTGCACTCTGCTCTGTCACCGGATTGACCAGAATAGAAGGCCCGAACATAAACTGATCGCCTATGTTCTGCGCCTTCACGTCACCCGGAAAATCCATTACCAACGGACGCATCGGAGTGTACCCTTCGCTTGTTATCTTCCAGGCAATCGAGTAAATGTAGGGCAACAATCGATATCGCAAGCGATCAAAGTCGGTGAGTATCGATTGCGCATCAGACCCATACGACCACAGCTCGTTCTGGTCGGGGCTGCGCGTGCCGTGAACGCGAAAGATAGGGCAGAAGGTCCCGTACTGAAACCACCGCACAAACAATTCGCGGTACTTAGGGTCTTCTGGATGCCCGAGAATGAAGCCTCCGATGTCCGTTGTCCAATACGGAATACCCGATAACTCGAAATTCAATCCGGCGGGTATTTGCCGTTTGTAAGTGAGAAAGTCGGACAGTATATCTCCCGACCACGCCACAACCGCATTTCTTTGTATCCCTGCATACGCCGAACGCGAGAGTATAAACACGCGCTTCTTGTCCGATGCTTTCCTCTGACCTTGATACACCCCTTCAGTCGTTAGTAATGGATAGATGTTGGAGTAACGCGCCCCATTCCCGATAGCGACGTTATTTGTCATCATCAGGTTCTCCTCTCGGCCTTCCGTTTCAGGTTCCGTCGTATCCATCCACCAGGCATCTGCGCCGTTCTTGAAAAGCGCGTCGTCAATTAAATGCCAGTAGTACTTCCGCGCCTCGGGATTCGTCGCATCATAGATCGCTGCGCCCTTCGGATGAAAAGCTGCCACGGTTGTCCGAGCGATAAAGTATCCGCGCTTATCCATTTCTGCGTAGGTGTGGGAACCGGGATCGAAGGACGGCCACACCGAAATCATCAGATGAAAGTGATTACGGTGCAGCTGATCCATCATGCCCTTCGGATCGGGATAATTCGAGTTAAACCTCATCTCGCCCGTTCTAGTCCACCAAAACCAGTCCTGAACGATATTGTCGATCGGTATATGCAGCTCTCGGTATTTCTCCGCGACCCCGAGTACCTGCGTTTGGGACGTGTACTTGTTCTTACTTTGCCAGTAACCATAAGCCCACTTACCAAACAACGGAGCTGCTCCCGTCAGTTCCCGATAGGCGGCAATGATCTTGTCGAACTCAGGCCCGTAAAAGAAGTAGTAATCGACTGCATCGGCAACATCTGAGTCTAGAAACAAGTAGTGAATAAATCGGTTGTTGAAGCGGCTCGCAGACGAATTGTTCCAGAAGATGCCATAGCCCTTACTCGAAAGAAACATCGGTACAGCGATATTCGTGTTGTCCTGTGACAGATCCACTGACTCGCCTCGATAATTCCAGACTCCCGCCTGATGCTGTCCCAGACCGTAAAACGCTTCCTCGGAGCCGTATATTTTGAGAACGTCTTCGGCCCGGAAAGTGTGTTCATTATTGATCACAGTGGGAGTCAGTTGCTTCGGTCCTTCTACGAGCAGGCTTTTGCCCGTCGCGTCCATGTAATTGATCAGTCCCTCTTTACGATCCACCTTTACTGTCAGACGGTCCGTCGTTACCGTCACGTTGTCCCCGTCGGACCTCATGTCCCAATGCACCGGCGTCCATTGCATCTTCGTCACTAGGTAATTTGCATGTTTTTGCGGCGGCCACGTTGGCGCATAAACAACGTGAATGATGCTGTCTGTACAGACCTCCAGTTTTAATACGCCCGTCTGCATCCTGATAAGAACACCGTCTACTTGCTTTTCTGTGGAAACCACCGGGTTCGCAGGAATCCACTGCCCCTCGGCAGTTCCTGCGCAGACTGTGACCATTGCGGCCACGCCTGCCAGAAGCGATTTCTTGATATACATCACACGCTAAACAATCTACAAGATGGGGTGTGGTCGCCGAGATTCCCTGGTGACCGTTCGTCTCGCTCTTTCTTCTTTCTTGTGCAGCTAACCTTTGTACAATCGATCGAGCCGTTTTTCAAAGACACTTTCGAGCAGATGTTTGCGGCAAGACCTTGAGTTCGCGACTACCGTTGATCGCCACGAATATGACGACCGCTGGACGGATTGGTCAAAAATGGTCGTGAGGAGTGCCCCTCGATCTCATGACCGAGCAGTTGAACGCATTCATCCACTCAGAAGCCGGAAAATAAACCTCCTTACGCCGGAAGAATATTCAGCTTTTCTTTCGGGATCCGCGCCAGCGTCTCTCTGCTGATCTTCAGATGCTGCATCACCAACTCCGGAGGCGTGTGCGTCACCCAATCCGATAGCGACAGGTCTTGAAAGCGATTCGCCTTGAACATCTCGAGAAACACGAGGTCCGTGGTGCCCGTATTCTCGATGTAGTGCCCGAAGGTCTTCGGAACGTAGCCAACGTCGCCCGCATTGAAGTCTGCGGTCCGCGCTTTCCCGCCATTGAAAAATACCGTCATTCGTCCCTTGCCCTCGATGTAGTACTGCCATTCGTCTGCGTTCTGATGCCAATGCAGCTCACGCAATCCGCCGGGCTTCACAACCACATGGGCGGCAGCAATCGTTTTTGAAACCGGAAAATTCCGCGAATCCACAATACGTACTTCACCCGAGGCCGTCTTGGAACTCGCGCGCATCGTCCGCAACGGAAAATCGAACGCAACCCTCGTATTGCCTTTCGTGCCCGCGGCAGCTCGGCGATCTTCCTCCAATGGCCCCGGCACGGGCGTCTGAAAAATGTAATGGCCGTCTTGTGGCACTGTGTACAAAGGGTCCAAAGCTGCTTCCGGCACGCCCCAGTTCTTTGCCAGCACCTCGCGCGGAGTGTGCCTCGTCCAATCGGAAATCAGGGTTGTGTTCCCTTCTGAAAACTTTCCGTCATCGAACACCAGCAGAAACTCGCAGCCTTCCGGCTGCAAACCCTGAATCGAGTGCGGCGTGCCGCTCGGGAAAAACCAAAGATCATTCTTTGTTACATCCTGAACGTAGCTCCTGCCTTCATCGTCAATCGCGGTCAGTCGGGCGTTGCCGCTCAGCATGATCGCCCACTCGCCGGCGTCATGCCAGTGCAGCTCGCGGATGCCGCCCGCCGTCAGCCGCATATTCACCCCCGCTATGTCTTTTGAAATCGGAAAGTCTTGCACCGTCACCTGCCGCGACCACCCGCCTTCCTGAATGCGCCTGTGCGCAACGGAAAAGGAATTCCAGAAACTCTGAACTTCACCGTGGTCCGTCGCCGGAGGCACGAACGTATTAGGGTTCGCGTCTCGAACCGGGGTATTTTCCGGGCCCGCATCTGTCGCGCTCTTGCCCTCCTGTGCTTTGTTCACTTTCTCGATATCCTGCGCATTCATCGGTGCTGAACTGGCCGCAGCAGCAATAATCGCCGCAGATCCCAGACCGATAAAATCGCGCCGATTCGTATCCTCTTGCTCACGCCCGTTTTCTGCCATACTCTGCACGTCAGATGGAACACATTTTCAAATCGTTTCTTTCGGAACCCTGAGCCGCCCTTACCCGAATCTAACCATCGATACTCTGGAATGACACTGAAATGAGCCTGCTGCTCCGTTACCTCCACAAGCATTGGCGTCTTGTCGGGCTGGCTTTGCTGTTAGCCGCCACGAACCAGGTCTTCTCGCTCCTGGACCCCCTCATCTTCCGCTACATCATCGACAGGTACGCAACCAAGTACAACCAGTACACCACCGCTCAGTTCATCCACGGCGTCACCCTGCTGCTCGGCGCGGCCGTCGGCGTCGCGTTTATCTCCCGAGTCGCAAAGAACTTCCAGGACTATTACGTGAATGTCGTCACCCAGCGGACTGGAGCCGAACTCTACGCCGATGGAGTCGAGCGCTCCCTATCGCTGCCCTATTCCGTTTTCGAAGATCAGCGCAGCGGCGAGACTCTGGGTAAACTCCAAAAAGTCCGCAATGACGTCGAGCGGTTCATCACCGCTTTCGTGAACATTCTGTTCACCGCCTCCGTTGGCGTCGTCTTTGTCACCGTTTACGCCATGCGCGTAGATTGGGTCATCGCACCCGCTTTCCTGCTCACTGTCCCGCTACTCGGCGGAATCAGTTCCGTCCTCAGCCGCCGCATCAAAGCTATTCAGAAAACCATCGTGGCCGAAACCACGGCCCTGGCCGGAGCGACCACCGAATCGCTCCGTAACATAGAACTCGTGAAAACGCTCGGTTTGGCACGGCAGGAGATCGAACGCCTCAACGCCACGACAGCCAAAATCCTCAAACTCGAGTTGAAGAAAGTTCGTTATCTCCGCAGCCTCAGCTTCATCCAAGGCACGGCCGTGAATCTGCTGCGCACCAGCATCTTGTTCCTGATGCTCTATCTGATATTTACGCAACGCATCACGGTAGGTCAGTTCTTTTCTCTATTCATTTACTCGTTCTTTATTTTTGGGCCGCTCCAGGAACTCGGCAACATCATCAATATCTACCGCGAAACCGAAGCTTCACTCAACAATCTCGAGGAGATTCTTGCCATCCCGCCAGAACCCAAACCGATCCACGCCATTTCGCTCGGCGAACTCCGGTCTCTGTCCTTCGAATCCGTCACCTTCCAGCATCTGACCGCAACTCGCCCTGCTCTGCACGACGTCTCCTTCGCTATCAGCCGTGGGGAAACCGTCGCGTTTGTAGGCCCCTCGGGCGCCGGAAAGACTACGCTTGTCAAATTGCTAGTCGGCCTCTATCGCCCTCAGGAGGGGAGTGTCCGTTATAACGGCATTGACGCGGAACTCATCGACCCGGACGAACTGCGCACCCAAATCGGCTTTGTCACTCAGGACACTCAGCTGTTTTCAGGCACCATCCGTGAAAACCTCCTGTTCGTGCGCCCCAACGCGACAGACGCCGAGTGCCTCGACGTGCTACACCGCGCTGCAGCCGATTCACTGCTCGCCCGCGCTGATAAAGGATTAGACACGCTGATTGGAGAAGGGGGCGTCAAGGTCTCAGGCGGTGAGAAGCAGCGCCTTTCTATTGCTAGAGCCCTCCTCCGCCGCCCGCATCTGCTAGTCTTCGACGAAGCGACTTCGTCCCTCGATTCCATCACCGAAGAAGAAATCACGCGGACCATTCGCAACGTCGCTCAAAAATCTGATGTCATTACCATCTTGATTGCCCACCGGCTCTCTACTGTTCTGCACGCCGACCGGATTTACGTGCTGGAGAAAGGACGAGTCGTCGAGGAAGGAACACATACAGAGTTAGTAGCTGAAACGGGCCTTTATTACGCGCTCTGGCGTCAGCAGATCGGGGAAACTCTGAAACCCGCACCCGCCATCCGCTAAGAACTCAGGAGAGCCACTTTGGTGTAACCTAGACCGACGATGAGAAACCAAGCTGCTTCCACATTGATCATCCTACTTGCCCTGCTAACTACCAACTTAACTCTCAAGGCGGAAACAATCTACGGTTACAGCGGTAACGACGGGCTATTCAGCTTCGAAAGCAGCACGCCCGGTACGCTTTTTGGCGTGCATCCCGTCACCGGTATTGACCATCCCCCCGAGCTTTAGGGCATAAACGCGTACGGCATTTACACGCTTGACCCTACGACCGGAATTGCTGACCGTGTATCCTCTTCTCCAACCGAGTCTTTTCATCGCGTATGAAACGGATATTACGGGGCGCGCTGCTCTTTTCGGTCTAGACCCGAACCCATCCATGTGTACTCTGGACACTATCGACCCCGAAACCGGACTTGTATATCAGATCGGATCGACCGGACCTCCAAGGCCGGCTCCGGTGCAAGCCTCGCAGTTTCGGATTTGACCGGGACAGCCTACGCTGCTCTGATTGCGTGCGCCCGGAAGAGCGGAGATAAGTAGAACTCGCAGCACTCGCTTCAACTAGGCCGAAGTTCGACACGTACTGCGGAAACTCAACTCGCAGATTCCAACTCCATCCATTAGGTCACCTATGCCGGAAGGAAGAAGTATAGAAACGGATGTCCCTGCCCGCCTCGATCGCCTGCCCTTCAGCGGCTGGCATCGCAAAATTATTCTAGCCCTCGGCACATCGTGGCTCCTGGACGGTCTGCAAGTTACTCTCGCGGGCTCGCTCGCCGGCATACTTGAAGACAAGAAAACTCTCGGGCTCTCGGATTCCCAGGTTGCCGCTGGCGGAACCACCTATCTCGCCGGCGCCGTCCTCGGCGCTATCCTCTTCGGCTACCTCACTGATCGTCTTGGTCGCAGAAAGCTCTTCCTCCTCACCCTCGCTCTGTACTCCACCGCAACCGCGGCCACAGCGTTGTCCTGGAACTTCGATAGCTTCGCCCTTTTCCGGTTCTTCACCGGCATGGGCATCGGCGGAGAATACGCCGCCATCAACTCGGCCGTCGATGAACTTATCCCTGGCAAGGTGCGCGGCACTGTTGATCTCATCGTCAACGCCACCTTCTGGGTCGGAGCCGCTTTCGGCAGCTTGGCTTCGCTCGCTCTCCTCAACGGAGGCTTCCTCCCCGAAAACGTTGGCTGGCGTGTCGCATTCGGCATCGGCGCTGTGCTTGCGCTCGGTGTTCTTCTGCTCCGTCTTGGTGTGCCTGAAAGCCCGCGTTGGCTCATGCTTCGCGGTAAAGAGAAGAATGCCGATAAGGTCGTCTGCGATATCGAAAAAGCTGTCTCTGAAAAGCAAGGTGAGTTACCGCCGCCCAAGGGCGAGAAGCTGAAACTCAAAGTTCGCGACCACACGCCCTGGAAAGAGATTTTTCAGAATATGTGGAAGGACAATCGGCAGCGTTCGTTGCTCGCCTTGTCGCTTATGGTCGCCCAGTCATTTTTTTATAACTCAGTCTTCTTCACGTATGGCCTCGTTCTCGACAAGTTCTTCAAAGTCGGACCCAAGCAACTTCCCATCCACTTACTCCCTTTCGCGCTGGGAAATTTTATAGGCCCCTTGATCCTCGGTAAGTTCTTCGATTCTGTCGGACGCAAGCCGATGATCGTGGCTACTTTTGGCCTCTCAGGTATCCTGCTGGCCGCAACCGTAATCCCCTTCGGCAACGGAGCGCTCACACCAAAATCAATTGATATTTGCTTCACTGTTGTTTTCTTCGTCGCCTCCTCCGCGGCCAGCGCCTCGTATCTCACGGTCAGCGAAATCTTTCCCCTCGAGATCCGTGCTCTCGCCATCGCAATCTTCTACGCGATTGGCACTCTGATCGGCGGTGTCGGAGCGCCGTACCTGTTCGGCGTCCTCATCGCTTCCGGTTCCCGCTGGAATGTAGGCTGCGGGTATCTTCTCGGAGCGGCACTCATGATTGCGGCCGCGATTGCCGAATGGACTATCGGCGTAGAAGCTGCCGGAAAATCGCTCGAGTCTATCTCTCAACCCTTGCAGAGCAAAGCATAAACTTCGAGCCCAACACACTCTACTGCGAAACGATCAGAACGCGGAAGGTCCCGGGTTTGATTTGCGGCCTTGGATGTGGAGTATCAGCCGTTGCAGCTGGTGTCTGACCATAATCCGCCGTCACCAGGTAAACCTTGTGAGAGCGCGTGTCAACGGTCATCGTCCTCGCACCCTTCTCTGTCTCCACAGTCTGCGCTACCGTATACTTCCCACCTTGCTGCTTCACTACCGTAAGCGTGCCATCGCCGTTTGATGAAAACGCCAACCCCGTTCCCGGGTCGTATCCTGCTGCATCGGGATCCTCACCAATCGCGGGTGTCGCCACCACTTTCCCCGTTTGCGAATCAACCACCGCCATTACTTTGCCGTCGCAAACCGAAAATAACCTGTGGTGCGCGGCGTCAATCGCCATGCCCGACGGAGACTCGCAGGGCGCAACCGGCCAGTGCGCTTTCACCGTCATGTTCTTTGCGTCGATCTGGACAATCTCGTTCTTATTCTCGATGTTGTCGTAGACGTAACCCTTACCATCACTGGTCGGAAACTCCGGCTTGCCGCCGACCGGAATTGTACCTGCTACATTGCCGCTCTCCGCATCGATCACCGTCACGTCATTGCTCCGTCCATTGAAAGCGAAGACTCTCTTCGTATACGGGTCATACACAATACCGTCAGGGTTTGTGCCCGTCTTAATCTTGTTTTTCACATCAAGAGTTGACGTGTCAAACACCACTACTTGGTTTGCGCCTCCATCACTAATGAACCCGAGCTTCATTCCTTCCGCCAGAGCAATTCCGTGAACCCGGGTCAGGCCAGAAATCTTGCCGACCGGTTTATTCGTTTCCAGATCGATGACCACCACCTCAGATGTATGCGATACGTACAGCCGGTTACCTCCGCTATCCGCCGTGAGGTAGTCCCAGCCTCCGGATCCGCCAATTGGAATAGTTCCCGTGACTTTGTAATTCTGCGCCGACACTAGGCCTGCGCTTACGCACAGCATCGCTGCGGCGTAAAAGAGAACGGAACGTCTCATTTAGAAAATTTCTCCCAATCTTATTTCTTTGCTAAATAGTAGTGAACTGCGGGTGTAACAACCAGCGAAAGCACCATGGACGCCAGAATGCCTCCGATTACTGCGATTGCGAGCGGTTGAAGCATCTGAGACCCGGCCCCTAATGCGAGTGAAAGCGGAATCATGCCGGCAATCGTTGCCAGCGCCGTCATCGCAATGGGACGCAGCCGGCGCTCACCGGCCTGAATCATCGCGTCGCGCGGCGAAACTCCACTTGCCCGGAACTTCTGATCGGCATCCAGCAGCAGAATTCCGTTTTTGGCAACGATTCCGATCACCATCACCAGTCCCATGAACGAGGAAACGTTGAAGGTGGTCCGCGTAATAAAAAGAGCCAGCACCACGCCCGATGTCGACAGCAACGCCGACGCGATGATTGCAATCGGTGCCGCAAAATTACGAAACTCGATCAGCAACACGATAAACACCAGCACAATCGCCACCGCCAGCACGAACAGCAGGTCCCTGAATGAGTTTTGCTGCTCCTGATAGAGCCCTCCGTATTCAACCCGAATGGAGGATGGAATGTTCAGTTTCGCGACCGCATTCTTGACCATCCCCACTCCTGTCCCCAGGCTCACTCCTTCCAGCCGCCCTATCACCGCGATATCACGCTGCAGGTTCTCTCTCCGGATCTCTAATTGGCCCGGGTTATTTTCAATCGTGGCAAGCGTTCCCAACGTAGCCACTCGCCCGGTCGAGCTAACCAGCAACGTGTTCTGAATCGCTTCGAGCGACGCGCGAGTTTGCGGAGGCATCGTCACCCGCAGCGTATACGGCCGGCTGTTCGCCACCACCGGATTCGGGGCGGGCTCCCCCTGAAAAATTGCACTGGCATTCAGCTCTATCTCCTGCGGCGTAAACCCAGCGCGCGCCGCCGTCGCCTGGTCCACTCTGAACGTGATAGCGGGTCCGCTGACCGTATCTTCAATGCCGTTCTTCACATCTTTCACCGACGGAATCGCCTTGATCGCATCACCTACGCGCGGCCCCCACTGCTTCAGCAAAGCCACGTTTTCCGAAAACAACTTGATCTCGATCGGGTCCGGCGAACTGGTCAGATCGCCGATCATGTCTTGCAAAACCTGAATGAAATCGGTGTCCAGCTGCGGAAATCGAGTATTTATCTGGTCGCGAGCCTCGGAGATAATCTCGTCCACGCCGCGGCTGCGCTTCGCTTTCAATTTCACCGAGATGTCGCCGGTATTCGCCTCAGTCACCGTAGCCAGCCCTAATTGCAGGCCCGTTCTGCGCGACGTACTCTCCACTTCAGGAATCGAGTGCAGAATCTTCTCCACTTGTACCAGCACACGGTTGGTGTCGGTGAGCGACGAGCCCGCCGGCATCAGGTAATCGAGCACAAACCCGCCTTCGTCCATCGAGGGGAGCAGGTCGCTTCCCAATGAACGGTAAACGAAAAACGAAGTCGCCACCAGTGCCAGGCAGCCAACCGCGAGTGCGATCGGAAAGCGCAGCGTAAAATTGATCACGCGCTCGTACAGCCGCGTAATCCGCCTCATCATCGCGCCGTTTTCATGTCCTGTATGAGAAGCATGCGAGTCTCGTCTTTTTTCTCGGAGCAGCATGTTGCTGAGCGCAGGCGTCCAGCTCAACGCCAGCACCAGAGACGTCAACAACGCAACGCCAACCGTCACAGCCAGTGCGCGAAAGAACGTCCCGACAACGCCCGTGATGCTCACCAGGGGCAGGAACACGACAATCGGGGTAAACGTCGAACCCAGCAGCGGCACTCGTATCTCGCGCAGTGCGCTCCGGATCGCCTCCGACCGGCTTTGCCCCGACTCACGATGAAGCACGATATTCTCGACCACAACAATCGCGTCGTCAATGACCAGTCCCACCGCCGCCGCGAGTCCGCCCAGCGTCATCAGGTCGAAGCTTTCGTTTAACGCTCTCAGCGCGATAAACGTCACTGCAATCGTGACGGGAATCACCAGCCCGGCTACCAGGGAACTGCCCCAGTCACGTAAAAACAGCACCAGAATTATTGCCGCCAGCACCAGCCCGATCAGAATCGCGTCGCGCACGCTCTTGATCGCATCGCTGACCAGCGTCGATTGGTCGTAAAACGGCTCTATATTGATTCCTTGCGGCAGTGAGCTCCGCAGCGCGCTGATTTCGCTGTGCACTTCTTCGGCAACCCGCACCGTGTTGCTCGTCGGCTGCCGGTACACGTTCAACAACACCGCTGGTTTCTGGTCCGCCGTCACGACTGTATAAACGGGTTTCACCGATTCGCTCACTGTGCCCACGTCGGCAACCCGGATCGGCGTTCCCGATTGCGTCGTCTTCACCACGATTCCGCCGATCTCGGGAATCGTGCTTGCTTGCCCGCTCACCAGGCCCAAAACCAGGTTGTGGTTATGCTCCACCAGCCCGGGCGAATCGATCAGGTTGCTCTTTGAAATCGCATCGAGTATCGATGGAATCGTCACCTGGGTCTGCACCAGCTTTGCGGGATCCGGCTGAATCTGAAACTCCGGCTCCTGCCCGCCCTGCACCACAATGGTCGATACACCGATCAGCCGGTTTAGTCGCGGCTTAACCGTATACGTCGCCAACTCCCAGAGTTTCGTCGGCGGCACCACCGACGACGTCATGCTGTAGCCAAGGATCGGGAACGCCGCGAAGGTCAGGCGATTCGTCGTGATTTGGGCCGTCGAAGGCAGCGTCGGCTGCACGCGCGCAATCGCCGCGTTCACATACTGCAGCGTCTGAAACATGTCGACGCTCCAGTTGAAAAATAAATCGATCTCGGCCGAGCCCCTGCTTGTGATCGAGCGCACGTGATCCAGGCCCGGGACCGAATTCAACGCCTCTTCAATCGGGCGTGTCACGGTCACCTGCATCTGATCAATTGGCATCACGCCGTTGTCAATCCCGACCACGATGCGAGGAAAATTCGTATTCGGAAATACCGAGATCGGAATGTTGAATGCCAGGTACGCTCCGAAGCCCGCCAGCGCAATGATGATGAAGACAATCGGCTTTAGGTAGCGCGCGCTCCAATGTTCCGATTCCTCGCCTCGAACCGGAGGCGCTTCTGCCGGTGCTAACGTGCTCATTTCTCAGCCGCCCCGTTATCTGGCTTATCCTCGCCGCTGCCCACTTTGATTTTGGCTTTATCGTCCAGTCCCAGCGCGCCTTGCGTAATCACGCGGTCGCCCTCTTTTACGCCGTCCAGGATCTGCACGTCATCGCCTTCGCGCACGCCAACCTTTACCGCCTGCTCATGTGCCAGCGAATCCGGTCCGGCGATCATCACCTTATCGCCGCCTTCATCGCTGCTCAGCAGAGCCGCTACTGGAACAATCACCGCATCCGGTATGTCCTTCACCTGAACCGTGATCTGCGCGGTCACACCCGGCTTCAACTTCTCTCCGGAGTTCTTTCCTTGTACCCAGACCTCCACCGTCGTCGTGTTCGGATCCACCGCCGGACTCACCACCGTCACCTTGCCGCTGATCTCGCCGCCCGGTCCGGAAATGGTCGCTCCATCCCCCACTTTCATGTCCGCTGCTTGCTTCACCGGCACGTTTGCCCGCGCCACAACTTCGGAAATGTCCACAATCGAGATCAGCGCAGAGCTGCTGCTCGCCATCTCTCCTACGTTCAGCGGCCGGTCCGACACAATCCCGCTAATCGGGCTCCGCACCTCTGCGTACGATACCTGCGCCTCCGCGTTCGCCAGGTGCGCTTTCGCTGCTTCTACCTGTGCGCCCGCGCTCTTCACCTGCTCCGTTCGACCAACCGTCTCGAGCGAGTTCAAATGCTGTTGTGCAACCGATAGCTGGCTCTGCGCCTGCACCAAGGCCACTCGCGCATCTTCCACCAGTTTCTGTGCGATCGCGCCTTCGCGAAATAAGCTCTGACGGCTATCGTAGACTCTCTTCGCCGCGTCCACCGTCGCCTGCGCCGTCTGCACATCGGTCGTAGACTTCTTGAGATCTTCGGGCATTGTCGCGCCCGTCGTTGTCTGATATGCCGCCTCCGCCTGCTGATAAAGGCCTCTGCTTTCTTGCGCCGTCGCGATCAGATCGCGATCTTCCAGCACAGCCACCAATTGCCCTTGCTTGACATGGGCTCCTCGCTGTACCAGAAACCGCGCCACGGGGGCGCTGATCTTCGGCACAATGCTCGCCTGCCGCACCGGGTACAAAACCGCCTCCGCCGTAACCGTCTCGTGAATCGTGCCCTTCTTCGCAGCCTCCACCTGTACGGGCGTCGCCGGCTCCGCCTCTGCCGCACCGCCCGGCGCGCTCCCTGCTGCATCGGCCGTCTTTGGCTTGCCGGAACACGCGGCCAGCAACAGACAGCCGGCAGCTAGAAATACATATGCCTTGCTCTTCGCCATTAGAATTTCCCTGTTAACGTTTGAATGTTCGCCAGCGCCACTCGGTATCGCAGAAGCCCGTCGTCGTAAGCGCCTCGCGCCAGGCTGGCCGTCATCTGTGCGTCCACCACTTCCAGCGTCGTTGCCTCCCCCGCCTGATACCGCAGCAGAGTCAGGCGCAGGCTTTCCGCAGAAAGCTCGGAAGACGACCGCAGTGACTGTACCTGGCTCAACGCAGTCTGTGCTTCGCTGTAAGCCGACGCGATGTCGGCTGAAACCTGCTTCTGGGTGGTTGTCAGGTCCAATTCCGCCTGCTTTTCTCTCAACTGCGCTTGTTTTACCTTGCTGTGGATCGATCCCCAAGTCCAGATCGGGATGTTCAATGTCGCTGCTCCCGAATAGCCCAGGTTCTGCCGGTGTGACACAAGATAATCCGGCTGAGTGCTGCGGCCGCTTTCCGGTGTCGGGTAATTCGTCCGGGCCGCAAATTGATTTGCATCAATCCCGTAATAAAAATCCAGCGCGAAGCTCGGCAGGTAAGCGTAGCGCGCCACACTAATGCCTAAACGAGCCTGCTGTAGGCCCGCTTGCGCCGCCCGCAGATCCGGACTGCTCGTCGTGACTTCCCCGCTTACCTCAGGTAATGGCGGCAAAAGGACGATCGTATCCAGGTCATCCACAATTCTGTAATTCAGATCAAGCGACGGGAACATCAGGATCGCAAGCGCTATCTTCGCCTTCTGCGCAGCAAGCACAGCATCGCCCACATCGCGCTGCCGTTGCTGTACCTGAATCTGGGCCTTCACTACGTCGGCATGGGCCGCTTCTCCCCCGCGCTCCTGCTTTTGCGTAATATCGAGGAAGCTCTGCGCCTCCCTCACACTCTTTTGGGCATTGGCGAGCTTCCGTTGCGCGCTCGCAATTCCGTAGTAGTCGGCAATCACAGTCGCCTTCAGTCCCCGCGCTGCAACATCTGCCTTGGCCTTCGCCACAATCTCGGCCGCCGCCGCTGCCCGCACCTCGCCCCGCCTCACCAGTGAGAACAGATCTTCGTGTACCACTGCCTGCTCGTTGTACACATGCACGCCGTCATTGGCTACGAACACGCCGGACGCTGTTCCGTTGCCTTCGGTGTAAATAAACTGGTTGAATGCGTTCAGCGACGGAAGTGTTGCCGCTCGCGCCTGCACCTTGTCCTCATGCGCCAGCTGAGCCAGCAAATTCGCCGATTGAATCTGCGATCCGTACTTCGCCGCCCGCGCCATCGCGTCCGGAAGATCAATTGTTACCCCCCCGCTTTGCGTGCCGGTAGGGTTCGGCGTCTGGGCCGTGAGCGTATTCCCTGCCGCCGCCAGCGTCAGCACCAACGCTCCAAAACTCCTGAATACACGAGTCATCTGCACTGTCCTTCTCATTGAACCAGCGCATCCTGAAAGAAAGATGAAAGAACAAACGCTGTTTTGCGTTCAGAAATCTTTCAGCTTTCGAAGCTACGATGAAAGCGGATGTTCATCCTGGCGGTCGAAGATGAGCCGGCTATGGCTGACCTTCTCGACTCGGCTCTGTCCGAAGAAGGCCACCGGGTCACCCTTGCCACCGACGGACAGCAGGCGCTCGACCTGGCAAAATCCAGCTCTTTCGACCTCATCGTGCTCGACCTGATGTTGCCCCGTATCGACGGATTTACTGTCGCCCGGCAGCTTCGTCGCTCCGGCGTCCAAACACCCGTCCTGGTCCTGACCGCGCGCGACGCCGACGCAGATATCGTGAGGGCTCTCGATAACGGTGCAGACGATTTTCTAACTAAACCCTTCTCGCTCGATGTCTTCCTCGCCCGCGTGCGTGCTGTCAGCCGGCGCGGCGCCATTCCCCAGCCCGTCTTCTTGCAAATCGGCACCCTGTCGCTGAATACCGCTACCCGCGAAGTCTGTCGTGGCGGAAAAACCATCAGCCTTACGCCGCGCGAGTACAGTCTCCTCGAGCTCCTCATGCGCCATCACGGACGTGTTTTGTCCCGTAGCACTATCGTTGAGGCGGTATGGGGATTCGATACCGACATCGAAGAAAACACGCTCGATGCCTACATCCGGCTCCTCCGCAACAAAGTCGAACTGCCCGACGCCCCTCGTCTGATTCGCACCGTTCGCGGTATCGGTTACTCACTCGCGGAGGAAGCCCCGTGAAAGTACGGTCCGTCCGCAGTCGCCTCACGCTGTGGTACACCGCCGTGCTCTCGCTCGGCCTCATTCTCCTTAGCTGCACCGTTTGGGCCGCGCTCCACCACATCCTCTACCAGGAACTTTCGGATACGCTTAGCAATCAGACGCGCGGTCTCCAGGAGTACATTCGCATCGAAGACGAGGAGAACCCCTCCACACTCCCGCACGAAATCGACGAATTTGCGCGCTCCCTGCCTGCAACCCATGTCCTCGTGATTACCAAGGCGAACGGAGGAGGAGTCTACCGGAGCGGAGAGCCAAGCGAGGGCATCCTCTTGCCGGCAGCCGGATGGGAGAGACTTACGCTGCGCGGCCGCCACTACCTCGCTTTGGCGCGCGATGTCGAGCTCAAGGGCCGCCAGTTGCGGGTCGTGCTTGCCTTCTCTTCTGAAGAGATCGACCATACACTAAAACTGCTCGGCGCTCTTCTGATTGTCTTTGTCCCCGCCTTCGTCCTCTGCGGAGCTCTCGGTGGAAGATGGCTCAGCCGTCGTGCGCTGCAGCCCGTTGCCGATATCACGCGGCGGGCGCACGCCATCGGCCTCGGCAATTTATCTGAGCGCTTGCCCGTTCCGGAAACCAATGACGAAATTCAACGCCTGGCCGAAACCTGGAACGACATGCTGGCTCGTCTCGATCTCGCGGTCTTGAGAATCTCTCAATTCACTGCCGATGCTTCGCATGAGCTTCGAACGCCCATAGCTGTCGTCCGCCTCGCCGCGGAAAATGCCCTCCGCAAAACGCGCTCCGAGCCCGATTACCGAGCCGCGCTCGAACGGATCAAACTTCAATCGGAGCAGATGACCCGCCTGGTCGAAGACCTTCTCTTCCTCGCACGCGCGGATGTGGCTGGTCGCGCTGTGCCCCTTGCTTCCGTCGATCTCGCAGAACTCGCCCGGGACGCCGCGCTCGACATTCGCTCACTTGCGGTGCAAAAGTCCGTCACCCTCCAGACCGAAATTCCCGATGACAGTGCGCCGGTTTGGGGCGATGGGCCCGCCCTGCGCCGCCTCATCGTCATTCTGCTCGACAACGCCGTGAAGTACACGCCGGAAGGTGGCTCGGTATCTGTGCGGATCTCCGAAGCCGATAGCAAATTTGCGCTCACCATCCAAGATACAGGCATTGGAATTCCTGAAGACGTCCAATCCCGAGTCTTCGAACGCTTCTTCCGCGCTGATCCGTCACGCAACAAAGAGTCCGGGGGACACGGTCTCGGACTCGCCCTCGCACAGGCAATTGCCCATCAGCACGGCACCCGAATCCAGGTCAGTTCGCAACTCGGCGCGGGCAGTACTTTTACCGTGTCCTTCCCAACTCACAGTCCCAGCAAGCGGTCCGGCGTAATCGGCAACTCGCGGATCCGCACTCCAGTCGCGTGATAGACCGCGTTTGCGACCGCCGCCGCAACACCCGTTATTCCAATCTCACCAACACCCCGGCACCCAACGCTATTGAAGTTAAAGTCAGGCTCATCAATCCAGCTAATATCGACTTCCGGAACGTCTGCGTTCACTGGAACCAGGTAACCTGCTAGGTCAGCATTGATCGGCTGGCCGTGCGCACGATCGTAGATCAATTCTTCCAGCAGCGCTTGTCCGATACCGAACACGATCCCGCCCATAAACTGGCTCCGGGCCGTTTTCGGACTCAGGATGCGCCCACAGTCAAATACGCTGACAATCCGCGATACCCGTACGCGGCCTATCAATTCGTTCACTAGCACTTCAATAAAATGGGCTCCGAACGACTGGAACGAGTATTTATCGTTCTGCCCGAAAATCGGCTTTGTGCTGCCTTCCCCCTCGAGAGGCGTCGCCAGCAGGTCAGCGTAGCTGATACCCGCCCCCGGTTCTGACCGGTGTGCAACCCGTCCGTCGCGAAATACAAATTCATCCAGATGCCCCTCGGCTCCGGTATAACCATCCGCTGTTCGCGATGCAGCAGCCAGCAGTTGCTGCTTGATCGTCGTACAAGCATCCGTTGCGGCAGGCGCCGTACTCGCCGTAAGGTTCGAACCGCCCGCAAATGCGCAATATGGCAGAGTGGAATCTCCCATTTCCACCCGCACCCGATCCACGGGAAGCCCCAGTTGGTCCGCTGCCGTGATGGCAAGCATCGTATACATGCCTGTTCCCACATCACTCCCCGCGGTCGACACCACCGCGCGAACGCCCGAATCTTCTGCCACAAGCCGCACGCGAACAGTCGCGCCCATCAGATACCCGGGGTACGTCGCTGTCGCCATTCCCCAGCCCACCAGCGTTTTTCCTTCCCGCATCGAACGCGGTTGAGGATTGCGCCGCTCCCAGCCAAACCGCTGCGCGCCGCGATCAAAGCATTCCAGCAGATGCTTGTTCGAGAACGGTTTTCCCGTGTGCGGATTGACGCTGGCGTGATTGCGCCTCCGAAGCTCGACCGGATCCATCCCGAGCTTGTAAGCCAGTTCATCCATCGCGCTCTCCAGCGCAAACTGCCCCGGCGCTTCCCCCGGCGCTCGCATCCAGGAAGGCTTCATCACGTTCAGGCGAACCAGTTTGTGTGTCGACGTGTAGTGCGGAACGTTGTACATCACGCGCGACGAAAGGCTCGTGGTCTCGGCAAACTCTTCCAGAATCGAAGTATGTGATGTCGTCTGATGCCGGATCGCCGTGATGGTTCCGTCTTGGTTCGCGCCAACCTCCAAATGTTGCACCGTCTCGCTCCGGTGCCCGACATCGGTCAGCACCTGAGTGCGGCTCAGGACGATCTTCACCGGCCGTCCGATCTGCCGCGCCGCAACCGCCGCCACGATAACGTGCGGACCCGTCAACGCTTTCGAACCGAACATCCCGCCCGTAAACAGGCCCCGCACATGAACTTTCTCGTTCGGTAGCTTGAAGGCGGCCGCCAGCACCGCACGGTCACCCATAATCCATTGCGTCGAGTTGTACACCGTAAGCGCATCGCCGGACCACGAGGCTATCGTCGCGTGCGGCTCCATCGCGCAGGGATGCTCGTTCGGCGTAGAGTACGTTTCGTCTACCCGAACTTCGGCTTCCGCCAAAGCCTTATCCGCATCCCCCCGCTCGAGTTGCAGTTCCTCGCCGTTCGACTCTTTCGGGTGATAGCCGGGAATCTCCGCATCGTCGATCGCGACTCCGAAGGGCGCGCGCTCGTACTCAATCCGAAGCCGCCCCGCCGCGTAAGTTGCCTGCTCGACTGTTTCGGCCACCACCGCCGCCACATATTGGCCGACGTGCAGAATCTCCTCATCCTCGAGCGGAGGCCTGTTTTCGGCGACTGCGCCTCCGCTGGTTAAACCCTTCGGCATTTCTCCTAGCGGTCCCCGGCTGCGGTGTGTCAGAACCAGCAACACGCCCGGCGTTCGATCCGCTTCATCCGTCTCGATACGCACGATCCGCCCCGCAGGCACAGGGCTCCCCACCAGAACCGCGTAACTCATGTTCGGAAACTCGGCTTCCGCTGCGTATTGCGCTGTCCCGGTTACTTTCTGCCGCCCATCCACACGGTTAACAGGCGTCCCAATCACTGTTGATGCCATCGTTTTTGCCCTTTATGCTCTTCCGGCAGTCTCGTCTAGTGCCGCCACCAGCGTTCGCTTCGCCAGTTCCACCTTGAATCGGTTGTGTTCCCGGGGAATCGCGCCTGCAAGCCCCGCTTCCGCCGCCGCCCGATAGGTATCGAGACTCGGCCGGCTTGCCTGCGAGCGCCGCCTCCGCTTCCTGCGAGCGCCACGGCTTGGTCGCTATTCCTCCGAACGCCACGCGTGCTTCCCGGATCACGCCACCTTCAATGGAAAGCGCCACTGCGGTTGACGCCAAAGCAAACTCGTAGCTCGATCGATCCCGCACCTTTAGATAATGCGATCGTGCGGCAATCGGCAAATCCGGCAACTCAACATGCGTGATCAGCTCACCGTGCTCGAGTACTGTCTCGCGCTCCGGCGTGTCGCCTGGCAGTAAATGCAGCTCGCCGAAGGGAATCGCGCGCTCTGATCCGTCAGCCTTCTTCGTCAGCACCCTCGCATCCAGAATCGCGAGCGCAACGCACATGTCCGAAGGGTTTGTCGCAATGCACTTCGCGCTCGTGCCCAGAACCGCATGACTCCGGTTGTATCCCGTCAGCGCGTCACAACCTGATCCGGGATTGCGTTTATTGCACGCCGCACTCACGTCACGAAAATACGCGCAACGCGTACGTTGCAGCAGATTCCCTGCCGTCGTCGCCATGTTTCGCAGCTGCGCTGATGCACCAGCGAGAATCGCTTCCGGCAGCACCGGATACCGCTCACGAATCGTGGGATGAAACGCAAGATCACTGTTCCGAACATTTGCCCCGATGCGAGTGCAGGTGCCGTTCACTTCAATAGCATCGAACGGCAACCGGTTTACATCCACCAGTCCCCGCGGCGTCAGCACTTCAATCTTCATCAGATCGATGAGCGTCGTTCCCCCTGCAAAGAAGGCTGCGCCCGGATCACCCGCGACCGCCCGGATCGCCGCTTCCGCACTGTCGCTCGACACGTAACTAAAAGGATGCATCGTCTAACGCCTCACTCCGCCCGCAGCCATTACGTGCCGTACCGCGTCCACAATGTTCGGATAAGCGCCGCACCGGCAAATGTTCCCGCTCAGCCGCTCGCGGATCTCGTCGTCCGAAAGCTCTTCGAGTTTCGGCGGTTGCGCCACATCCGGAGTAACGTGGCTCGGCACGCCCGCCGCTGCCTCCTTCAGCATCGCCACCGTCGACATGATCTGCCCCGGCGTGCAGTAGCCACACTGAAACGCGTCACACTCGATGAACGCAGATTGTACCGGGTGCATTTCGGTGCCCTGTGCAAGTCCTTCGATTGTTGTAATCTCATCCCCTTGGTGTGCGACAGCCAGGGAAAGGCAAGCGAGCGTGTGCCGACCGTTCACGTGAACCGTACACGCGCCGCATTGCCCCTGATCGCATCCCTTCTTACTGCCGCTGAATCCGAGATGCTCCCGTAAAGCATCTAGCAAAGTCGTCCGCGGGTCGAGCTCCAGGGTCCTGCTTTCGCCATTAATCCGTAAATCGATACGAACAGCAACGCCCGCTCCCGCCGGAACAGGGTCAACGTGGGTCTCCAATGCCATGGGCCTTGTGATGCCGTCTGGGAGAATTTGGATACAGATTTAAGACTTCATGCGATTCAATGTTCTTGCCACCGATTATGACGAAACGATTGCGGAGAAGGCGGCCGTGGATCAGGAAACCGTAGACGCTTTAAGGCGTCTACGCCAAAGCGGACGATCTCTGGTCCTTGTCACCGGCCGGTTCGTCGAGAATCTGCACAATATCTTCCCTGAAATCGAACTCTTCCACCTCGTCATCGCCGAAAACGGCGCCGTTCTCTATGAACCAGACACTCGCTCAGCGACCCTGCTTACGCAACCGCCCCCACCAGAGTTTGCTGCCGCCCTTTCCCGCAAGGGAGTGGTCCCTCTCGCTGTCGGTAAGGTCATGGTAGCCGCCTGGTCAGAGCACCTCCCCACCATCCGCCAGACCATCACGGAACTGAATCTGCCCTTGGAAATCACGTCCAATCGACGGGCTGCTCTCGTTCTGCCTGCCGGAATCGATAAGGCTTCAGGACTGCGCGCCGCCCTTGCCCGGCTCGGCTCGAATCCTGCTAAGGCCGTCGGAATCGGCGATGCCGAAAACGATGCAGCCTTGCTCGCCGCCTGCGGATGCGGAGTAGCGGTAGCGAACGCCTTGCCGGAACTTCAAGCCCAAGCGGACTTCGTTACATCCGGTCGAGCCGGAGCAGGCGTCCGCGAACTCATCGATCTCCTTCTCGAGAACGATCTGGCGAATCTCCTGAATGCCAAAGTTGCTATTTGAGAGATGGTGGGATAGCGGCCGCAAGCCCTTCCGGATTGAAGCCAAAAGGTCCCGCTTCGCTCTTGAACAAAATACGCCCGTCTTTCCCGATCAGATACAGCCGGTCCGGCCACCCGGTGTACTGCTGCTCCACTCGATTATCGATTCCATCAATAATCGCTGGCATCAAAATGTGCAGCTTTCGGACACAGGACTCCGCAACCTGTTCGCGCTCGGCCTCCGATCTTGGATTCCGGAACAGAACGCCCTCCTGCACGTTACTCTGCATCTGCCAGATATCTGTCGGATGGGCCTCGGCAATGTAAACCACGTAGAAAGCCACTTGCGTCTTGTACAAATCGTAGAGCTTGTTGAGCGCGGGAACCTCCCGGCGAAATGGTGGTCAAGTATAGCTGCCGAATATGAGGACAACCGGCTCTCGACCCCGGAACGAAGCCGGTGAAACCTGGGCGGAGTGATCCAGCAGAGGCAGCGTGAAATCGGGCGCACGGTCACCAATATGCAAGTGCCCGTTCCTCGCTTGCTTCCACATGCTCTCGAATGGGAAAAGCACAAACGGCACTGGCCCCGTGTGAGTCATCAACCGCGCAAATTCTTGTGGCGGTTGATGCATCTCATAGGAGAAACCGGCAAAGGCAATTGCGTACAAACCGATTATTGTGGCCACAACATAGCCGGCGCGAATGTGCCATTTGACGCGCGGCTTGCTCGACGATGTCTCGTCCGAAGTCGAAATGGGAGTCATCTATGGATGAGTTCTCGCGAGTATATCACCAAGTTTAAGTTCCGACCACTACGCCGCCGTTCACGTTAATCACCGCGCCCGTAATGAACGAAGCCGGCTCCGAAGCCAGCCACACATAAGCGTTCGCGATATCCTCCGGCTGCCCCAGCCGCCCCAGCGGAGTGTGCTCAATCATGCTTTGCAAGATCTTATCGGGCACCGCTCGCACCATCTCGGTCCCGACAAATCCCGGTGCTACCGCATTCACCCGTACGTTGTACTTTCCAAACTCGCGCGCCCACACTTGCGTCATCCCGATCACTCCCGCCTTACTCGCCACGTAATTCGTCTGCCCAAAGTTCCCGTACAGCCCCACCACGCTCGAAGCATTCAGAACACACCCGCCGCCGCTCCGGACGATATACGGCACCACGGCGCGCGTGCAAACAAACACGCCCTTCAGATTGACGTTGAGCACTGAGTCGAACTGTTCGTCGCTCATGCTCGACGCGACCGCGCCTTCTTTGATCTTTACCAACTGCCCGTCGCGCAAAATCCCAGCATTGTTCACTAATACATGAACGTTCTTCCAGCGCTCGGTTACTTCGTTTACGGCCCGTTCCACCGAATTCGCATCCGTCACATCCACCCGCTGAAAGCTGCCGCCCGCCTCCGCTTCTCCGTCGCGGACGTCCCAACTCGCGACATGACAGCCTTCCTGCGCGAAGCGGCGCGCGGTTGCTGCCCCAATGCCCGCCGCCGCCCCTGTCACAATCACCACCTTGCCTGCTAGACCTGTTTCGATCACGAAACTATTGTGACGAACAGGCCATCAACTCACGAGAAGACCATCACGGGCCGCACTTCAATTGCGCCTAGCGCCGCATGCGGTATCCGGCTCGCCCACTGAATAGCCTCATCCAGATCCTTGCAGTCAACCAGGTAATACCCGCCCAGTTGCTCCTTCGTTTCCGCATACGGCCCATCGGTCGTGAGCACTTTCCCCTCCCGCACCCGGATAGTGGTCGCGCTCGAGCTCGGATGCAAAGCGTCTCCAGCCAGAATCACACCCTTTTGCTTCCCGTCAGCCGTGTATTCCTGATAGGCATTCATCATCTTCCCGCCTTCATCCCTCGTCATCTTCGCGTCTGCTGCTTCGTCGCAATAAATTGAAAGTAGATATTTCATCTGCTTCTCCTTCTGTAGAAACGACGGGCGACTCTCGGCAGTTCGACACCGCACTCAAAAAAATCACCAGGTCCCCATCCCCGCCAAATTGGGGACTGCCTTCGAATTTTGCGGCCGAGCAATCGGTCCGTTACACTGCAGCTCCCGCAACCGCGAAATTCATTGGCTGTCCCCGATTTGCTTTGCCCCGACTTGCCCACAAGTACTACAAATTAAACTCCGCCCAAATTACCGTATGGTCCGACGTCGCCGCCGCATGCCTCGGCTCCATATCCACCTCCACACACCTGCACCTCTCAGCCAGCGGAGCCGTCGCCATAATATGATCAATCCGCCAGCCCCAATTATTTTGGAGCGCGTTGCGATAGTAATCCCAATACGTGTACTGCACCCGATCGGGATGCACGGCGCGAAACAGGTCCGTCCATCCAAACGCTGCCGCCACTTCTTTGAACGCATTCCGCGCGTCGATGTGAAAATCCGGGTCATTCACTCGCCGGTCCGGATGATAGACATCGATTGGCTCCGGAGCCACATTCAGATCACCCAGCCAAAGCGCCGGCTTCGCAGGGTCCACATGCTTCTCGAAATACCGCCGCAGCCGACGGAACCACACCAGCTTGTACGTGTACTTATCCGAATCAACTTTGTAACCTTGCGGCACATACGAGTTGATAACCGGCACGCCCTCAATTACCGTCCTCAATAACCGCGTATCCTCGTTTTCGGGCTCATCATCGAATCCGTGCGCCACTTGCTCCGGCTCCGAACGGCTCAACGTCGCGACGCCGTTAAAGCTCTTCATCCCCCGAAACGCCGCCTGGTACCCAATCGCGCGCAATTCATCGACGGGAAACTCGTGATCCTGGACCTTCGTTTCCTGCAGGCACATCACATCGGGCTGATGATCTTGCAGCCACTTCAGAACGATCGGCAGCCGTTTCCGAAGTGAATTGACGTTATAACTCGCAATCTTCAATGTTGTGCTTCCACCGAAACGCGAAAAACCCGGAATCGTCGAAGTTCACACTTCCCATCACCGTTCTTCACCTCCTCCTATCCGCTGCTCACTGGATATGCAGCTGAGAAGACTGCTGGCCTTTAATCGTCGCAGGAACCAGAATTCCAGTGCCGTACTTGACGACTTTGCGGTCTTTCATGTCATAAACGTCGCCTGGCGAAAGAACGTAATATGGCTTTTCCCAAGGCTCGTAAACGCGCTTATTGTCGTGAATGGCCGCTTTCCACTTCCCAATAACCTGAAAACGATCTCCAGTCACAACAATTGCCGTGCCTTCCGATAAGCCGATCCCCAGCAAGTCAGGGTATTTCTTGATGACGGGGATCAGGTCATCCCAGCGATTTCTCGTGTTAATGTGCTGGTCGATCGCGGAACGGCGCAGGAAAGCGAAGCCGTGTTGATGTTCCGGTTCCGGAGCCATAACAATTTCGGAGCCGGCCACCGCGCCACGAACCAGGTAATCGCCTTGAATCGTAGCGCCGGCAGAGCTACCGCCAATCACACCTCCACGATTGAGTACTTCGTGGAACTCACGCAACGTAAGTGTTCCGGCATACGAGTCGACACAATTCCACTGCCTCCCTCCGTTAAACCAGACGCCTTTTGCGTCGCGCAGCGTGGCGGCGAACGCTTCGGTATCGGCCACTTTGCGATCGGCCGTGTGAAGCATGTGCACATTCGTGAGCCCGAGTTTCTTCCAGGGCGCCACGATTTTCTCCTCCTCATAAACAATCAGTTTGCCGTCTCGTGACCGGTTCCCAGCCGCTGTGGGAATGATGATAATCTTCGCGTCCAGACCCCCGGCAAGATTAACGAACGTCTCGTAGATGCCCGTGCCCTCGGCCGAACCGCCCCCCTGAATCACAAGCGTGCCCTTTTCGGGGCCATATTCTGCTGCCTCAGCAAAAACACAGACGGCCAGCAGAGAGGTTAAAAGAAGATGCCGAGGTCTCATGATTGTTCGAAGAGACTATAGCAATCTGGCTACGTCATTCGAGAATGATCACTACTCACCTCTGTTCTATGCTGGGCAAAGAAGGGCCACGAGTGACAGAAGACCAACTCACGAAGGACCCGAACCCCACCAAGCCGTCGTGCTGCGCCCCCACGGCGCCCCCGCGAGCCTCGTCCCCGAGCCACATCCCGCAACCTGTTACTAGCAGCGAGCCCGCTCGCCCTATGACCGCCCTCGCCGGCGGCACCTTCCTGATGGGCACCGATTATCGTCATGCCTTTCCCGCAGACGGAGAAGGCCCTGTACGCCCAGTGAATCTCTCTCCCTTCGAAATCGATACCTACCCCGTCACCAATAGCGACTTCTCGGCATTTGTCGACGCCACCGGCTATCGCACAGAAGCCGAAGTCTTCTCCTGGTCTTTCGTCTTCTGGAATCACTTGCCCGCCGAGCGAATTGCTGAACTCGTCGAAGATACCGTCGCGGCTGCCCCCTGGTGGTGCAAGGTTCCGGGAGCCACTTGGCGCAGCCCCGAAGGCCCTGGCAGTCACATCAATCATCGCCCGAATCACCCTGTCGTCCACGTCTCGTGGAATGATGCCGTCGCCTATGCCGCCTGGGCCCGTAAACGTCTCCCCACCGAAGCACAATGGGAGTTCGCGGCTCGCGGCGGCCTCGAACAAAACCTCTATCCCTGGGGAGACGAACTCACGCCCGGCGGCCGCCACCTCTGCAACATCTGGCAAGGCGAGTTCCCTCGGCTCGACACAGCCGAAGATGGCTTTGCCGGTGCCTGCCCGGTCGACGCGTTTCCGCCCAATAGCTACGGCCTGTATTCGATCACTGGCAACGTCTGGGAGTGGTGCTCCGACTGGTTCACCAACACCTTTGTCCGGCGGCGCGTCGGCCCGCACGACCCCGCCGGACCCGCACGAGGCGAAACAAAGGTCATGAAAGGTGGCTCCTTTCTCTGTCACGCTTCCTACTGCAACCGTTACCGCGTCGCCGCGCGGACGTCCAATACACCGGACAGCTCCGCCTCCAATATCGGCTTCCGCTGTGCCCGTCCCAAGACTTGAAACCCCTCCTCACCATGAGTGATCACCAGACTCCGCCCTCACCCTCGCGCCGCGAATTTCTCGCGAAAACCGCCGCTGCTTCCCTAGCTTCCGTGCTCCCGGCCGGCGCAACCCAGGTTCCCGCGATCCAATCCCGCAAACGCCCGCTGAACGTCCTCTTCTTCATGTCCGACGACATGCGCCCCGAGCTCGCCTCCTACGGCAGCCGCTTCCACGTCCAAAGCCCGAACATCGACCAGCTTGGTGCAGCCGGAGTTCGCTTCGATCGCAATTTTTGCCAGTTCCCCCTCTGCAATCCGTCCCGCTCTTCACTATTCACCGGGCACCCGCCGCATACGACGAAGGTCCTCGGCAACAGCGCCAGCGTTCGTAATCTCCATCCTGATTGGGTCACGCTTCCCCAGCTCTTTCGCGAACACGGCTACACCACTCTTCGTAGCGGCAAACTCTTCCACGCCGGCCTCGACGACCACAAAGCCTGGACCGATTTCGATGGCGACGTCGAATCTCTCCATCCCACGCAGCAAGGCAAGCGCATGGACATCCCGCGCGCCCGCATCCCCATGCCAAACGGCGTCCTTCCGGTGCTGCCCGCCGATAATCAACGCGCTGCTCACTCCGACCAGATCCTCGTGCTCGACGGCAACGGCGAAGGCGCCAGCGATTACCTCGTCGCCGATCGCGCCATCGCGAACCTCCGTGCCTGCAAAGATCAGCCCTTCTTCATCGGCTGCGGATTCTCCAAACCCCACAGCCCGCCAACCGCGCCCGAACGCTTCTTCAACCTCTACGACGTAAACAACCTTCAACTGCCGCCTGACTTCGCCGCCTGGCCCACCGTTCCTCCCGGCTTCCCACAAGCCGCCATCCGCATGCGCAATGCCGACCTCTTCATCGGCCGCGGCGCTTCGGAACCTGAAGCCAAACAGGTCATCCGCGCCTATCTCGCCTCCATTTCCTGGGCCGACTGGAACCTCGGCCGCGTCCTCGCCGAACTCGACGCGCTCGGCCTCCGCGACAATACCGTTGTGGTCTTCGTCGCCGATCACGGCTACCAGCTCGGCGAAAAGGGCAAATGGTCCAAAGCCGGATCGCTCTTTGAAAACGGCACGCGAGTCCCATTCGTGATCCACGCCCCCGCCGCCGCCGGAAACGGCCGCCCGTGTACGCGAATCGTCCAGTCCCTCGACATCTACCGCACCCTCGTCGAACTGTGCGGCCTCGACCTCCCCACCGGCATCGAGGGCCACAGCCTCACGCCGCTACTCAAAAATCCGAGTGCGCCCTGGGACCACCCCGCCTACAGCATCTGGAGCGAAGACGGCGCCACCGTCCACGGCACCGCCGTCCGCACCGGGCAATGGCGCTACGCCGAGTTCGGCCCCAACGCCGCCCACGGAGCCATGCTCTTCGACCGCCACGCCGACCGGATGGAACTGACCAACGTAGCCGATCAGCCCCGGAATCAGCAGGTCCGGCAACAGATGTCAGCTCTGGTCGCCGCCTACACCCCGGGCTGAACATCGAAACCTGACGAAAATCGTGGAGGAGCTCACGAAGGCTTGACTAGGCCGATAGATAAAGGATGAACCAGGCATCGTTTACCTGTTGGCTGAACTGCGCAAGCGGCCCGTGGCAGTTCAATCGAAGAATACTACCTACTCAGAGACTTCACCATTCTGAGCACGTTCCGACAGCAACTCCGTGACTTCCTGGCGAGCCACGGTCTGCCACTCTCCGTCTGCATTGGGCGAAGAGTGGGAAGCGTTCATGAGGCATATAGCGAGTTGTCGAGAACGGATCGCTTTTAACCAGGTCGGACAAGAACAATGCGCTTGGGGCGGTTAAGCAGGTGATATTCAATAAGCGGAAGCACCTGACTGACGACCATCACGTTTCGTCGTCATCCAAGGAACATTGAACTGGAAGATGGGCGGATTGTCAGAACGGAGGTGCAAACTGTGCCGATCAGGTTCTCCGCAATGCTTTGCCAGCTGGCTATTCTCTAGCTAAAATGTAGTTGTGACCGTAAGCGTGACCGAAGCCAAGAACAGGCTGACCCAGCTTTTGATGGCCGTTGAGAAAGGCGAGCGCGTCACGATTGAGCGTCATGGCCACATCATCGCCGAAATTGTGAAGCCGTCCCTCAAAAAGGTTGTCAAGTTCGGAACGCTGAAGGGCATCGTCCACATGACGCCGGAACAATTTAGAGCGGCGACTCGCCCCATGACAGATCAGGAAGCCGACGCCTTTCTGGCTGGGCGCTACTGATTGCGCCTTCTCTTGGACACCACGGCGCTCTATGTGGCGGCAGGAGTTTCCGGCGTGGCGTTCACGCCGAGAGCTCAGCGTCTCCTCGAGCACCCGGAAACCGTACGCATGATCAGCCCGGTTTCTTTCAGCGAAATCGCTGTCAAGGCCAACAAGGGACTCACGCCATTGACGCGGGGACACATTCAGAAACTCATCCTCGACTTAGACCTGACCGTTTTGCCATTAACCGCCGAGCATTCACTGAAGCTGTTCGGACTGCCCGCTCATCATGCTGACCCGTTTGATCGAATGCTGATTGCGACTGCCCTCGCTGAGGACATTGCCATTGTCGCCAGTGATCGCGAGTTTAAAAAGTATAAAGGACTACGGGTGATCTGGTAACGCTGCCCTACGGTCCACCTCTTGGACAGTTGGCCACTGACCCGCGGCCGGCCCGCAACCCCGATAACTTTCTGGAATTAAGGCGTCGAATGCAATCGGACGTCAGAAACGCGCTCACCTCAGCGGCAGCCGTCCAACGCGGATCGTTTCGCGATCGGCCGAAACTGCGGCCCCTTCCTGAAGCGCATCGTCACACCAGGTGCAAAGGCTTCGCCATGTGCTCAGTGTAGATAATAACCGCGAATCGAGGAACGACGGTTTACGACTCACCGCCCTAACGCCACACCCGCTCTTGTAACCCTTGCGGCTCCCGGAGACCTTCCGATGCCACCAGTCGCGCTCGCCGTTTCGAGTGCAGCCACAGTTCGATCACGAGCGCATTCACAGAGAACCCAATCCAGAAAGCGATTCCGAAAAATTCCTGGGGAGAAAGATGCGTACGCGCGCTGGTCGCGAAAAACAATCCCATTACAGGCCGGGTAGTCGCGATCCCAAGCAGTACCGCCACTGCACGACTCGTCCACTCCCGCTGTTTCGTCCCTTCGCCCCGTAGGTAAAACGCAAACGCGCGACCCAGCGAAAACAGAAACCACGTGTCAAAAACGAGAACGGCCGAGCGCTCCACCCGGCCTCCAATCGCGTAGGCACTCATCGCGTAAGCAGTCAGCCCGGTCACCACGCCGAATAGAAACAATAGGCGCAATAGCCATCGGGCGCCGGTCTCACGAAATAGGACCGCTACCGCAAGCAGCACAAACACGGCTGCCGGAACAATGTGCGCCAGCGTGAGCGCTGCGTGCGACGAGAAAGTGGCATTGGTCGCTGCCAGAGCAGCGTTGTCAACCTTCGCCGGTGCCATGAGGACCGCAATCCTCCGAATAACAACCGCAATCGAAATGGCGACACAAATCCAGAACCCGGCGAGGAGCCACCAAGGACGTCTCGCCGCCGGAAACCACGAAAGTCGCTGTGTTTGCATCAAACCCCTTCCTCGTTGCCGCTAGCAAACGGGTCCGTCGCAACGGATATGAATACTAAACGCGCTAACTCAGTGGCTTGTTCCGTGCGGGGGCACTCAGCATCGTCGAGGAATTTCTTCGTGGCCTTTAATATTTTCGGCAAGGAGTTTGCAACGATGCCTCACATCCGCACCGCATCGCACCGTCCGTAGTGCCGCGCATTCCAGCTATAGATCACCTGTGCCTGAGCCTTCATGGCGCAGCGCGCGAGCATCGGGTCGTAAACCGCACCGCCTACGATCCCAAGATCAGACGACTCTCGCAGCGCTTCCCCCGAGCCAGTCGCGCAACGGTTCGAGTTCGGCGGTGGTGGTGACAAACTGGCGGATTCTCTTTGTGGGCTCACTCCCTTGACCGGGCGTGAGAATGCAGGCCACGACGCTTTCCTTGTGTAGGTCGAGACCCGCGCAACACGGATACAGTACTCCTTTGCCGTAGCGCGTGGATACCAGGAAACGGTCCATCTCTCTTGCCTGCTACCTGGCGGCGCGACAATCGCGGGTGCGGGCCGCATCCAGGCCGAACTGTCCCGCGGCCTGACACGGTCTCACAGTCTACTGCGGCTTGCTGCGCTCACGGCCTGACGAGCCTATCATTCTCATACTCGCGGTTGTCGCCTTCCGGCGCACATGAGCCTCCACTGTCCCCGATTTGAAAACGTCTAGGGCCGGTTTAGCCACTTTTCGTATTCGCGGGTGTGGCGCGAAGCGAGAGGGACCTGCCGGCCGGCGATGAACATTTCCTTGATCGTTGACTTTGCTTCCATCGGGTCGCCGTCTGTAAGAATTAGATCGGCGACTTTGCCCTTTTCGATCGAGCCAATGCGGTCTCCGGCCCCGAGGATCTCCGCACTATTGATAGTCAGGGCTTTCAGAGCTTCGTTGTGCGGCAGCCCGAAGGCCACTGCCTGAGCGGCTTCAAATGGAACGTTGCGGGCAAATTCAGTATCGAAGGTCCCGAAGCAGATTTTCACCCCTGCCTTGTAGAACTGGCTAGGCAAAACGTAGGGAGCATCGTAAGGATCGTCGTCACGCAAGGGAAGCTGGAACGTTTTGCCAAGAACGACAGGAATGCCTTTCGACTTGAGCAGCGGACCAGTGCTGCCGATCTCGCGGGGATCGGCAATAATAATCTTCACCTTTTCCCGGTCGGCAAAGTCGACAGCGTCCTTAATCATGCGCTCGCTTTCCGCTCGTACAAAGAGGGGCTGCTTACCGTCGACTACGGGAATCATTGATTCCAGACGAACGTCTTTGCGAAGGTTAGCGTCGCCGGCTGCCTTCGCACGTTCATAACGGCGAGCCTGTTCGAAGAAATCGCTGGTTTCGGCGAGGCGTTGGTGATATTGACGTTCGAGTTCGGCGAAGGGCCGCGGCGGCGTGCCCAAAAAAGCGGCAAATTGGCGTGGCACGCTCTGGATCTGCGGGAAAAGCATGTCCATAACGGCACTCGGCTTGACCGCCATTTCTTCCCACGTCCAGCCTTCCAGGTGCATGAGAGCGCCCTGCCCGGTGATTACAGTTCCTCCACCACCGGCGCGTCCTCCGCGCCCGCCACTCCCAGGGAGACTAATGACGGTCGTAATGCCGGAGGCGCGTGTTACTTCCACGTGTTCGCTGGACGGATTGAAGGCTACTTCCGCACGGAGCTCGGGGTTGAACATGCCGATCTCATCGAGGTCGACTGAGTCGCGGAGAGAGCTGATTTCGGATAAGCCGACATTAGTTGCGGCATTGATCAGTCCCGGATAGAGATGCAGACCGTGACCATCGATCACGCGGGCGCCGTTGCGGGCTGCAACGCGGGTGCCGATCTCGGCGATTTTGCCGTCAACGACCAGGACGGAGCCGTTGTGAATCTCGTCCGCTGTGACCGGATGAATGGTCACGTTTCGGATAAGGACCGAGCCATTTTCTTTTACAGGCGCAGCGGCCAAAAGAGAAAGACTCCCTAGCAAGCAGATCCAATGTAGTTTCATTTAGCGAGTTCCTTCCGCGAGGGGACCACCCGCCGGCGCCGTGCGTCCAGTGCGGCCTCCGTTAGTACTTTGCGCGTTCAGCTTATCTATCAGGGTCTTCTTTTGCTGCTCGAACTTCGGACGGGTTTCGAGATCCCGGTCGCGATCGAAATATTCATGCCCGTCGATCCAGACCTTCAGAGGCTTGGAATATCCGGAAAGCGGATGCTGATCGAACAGCACGAGATCGGCGGATTTCCCGACCTCAATGGAGCCAACCTTATCATCGATGCCGAGTTGCTTAGCGGGATTGATGGTGACCATCGCGAGGGCCTCCGCCTCACTTAAGCCGCCGTAACGCATGGTCTTTGCAGCTTCGAGATTCAGGTGACGCTGCAGTTCATCCGAATCCGAATTGAGCGAAACGATCGACGCCTTTCTTGGCCATGATGGCTGCGTTATAAGGCGTTGCATCGTAGGCTTCAATTTTGTATGCCCACCAATCGCTAAAAGTGGAAGCGCCCGCGCCGTGCGCAGCGATCTCCTTCGCGACTTTGTAGCCTTCAAGCACGTGTTGGAGAGTCCGAATCTTGAAACCCATTTCGTCGGCGACACGGAGCAGCATCAGGATTTCATCGGAGCGGTAACAGTGGGCATGGACGTAGCGATTTCCTTCGAGAACTTCGACGAGCGGCTCCAAGCGAAGATCTTTCTTCGGCGGAATCGGATGCATCCCTTTTGCAACCTGTTCACGATATTCCTTCCACTCGGCCTGATAATTCTTTGCTTCCGTGAAGCTTTCGCGGATTACTTCTTCGACACCCATGCGGGTTCCGGGATAGCGGCGATCCTGGGCGGCGCCCTGGTTGAAGAAATTTTGAGACGGCTCACCGGCGCGCTTGGGATTTTCACCGAGCGCGAATTTAATTCCCGGCTTAGCGCCTTCAAATAACATTTCCGGCGCCGGCTTGCCCCACCGGAGCTTGATTACAACTGTTTGGCCGCCGATTGCATTGGCACTCCCGTGAAGAACATTAGACACGGTAAGACCGCCAGCAAGTGCCCGATAGATATTCACGTCCATGGGATTGATGACGTCCTTGATGTTGACCATCGAGGAGTCGGAGACAGTGCCCTCATTGACGCCTCCTTCGATTGCGGTGTGGGAATGGCAATCGATGATACCGGGCATCAAGAACTTGCCCGTCGCATCGACGATGGTGGCATCGGCGGGGGCACTAACGTTCTTGCCGATGGCAGCAATCTTTCCGTTCTCGACAAGAACGTTACCGTTTTCGACTGTTCCCTTGGTCACCGTAAGGACGGTGGCATTGCGGATCAGAAGCGTTTGGGCGGGACTGAGAACGGCGCCCAGAACAGCGGCACAGAGGACAAGAGAAAACCTTCCCATTTACTGAATACCTCCGTCCGAGTTTTCATTTTGAGTGGGTGTTGTTCGTGGCATGCGCGGGCCGCCGTTGCTGGGTGGGCCCTGCTGGGATTCTTTGGAAGGCCGGAACTGCTTGCCATCGATGAACAGGTATTCGATGGTAGTTTTTTCTTCGAACATGTCGCCCTTCGTCACGATCAGATTGGCGATCTTGCCCTTATCGATACTGCCGAGGCGGTCGGAAACTCCGTAGATCTCGGCGGGAGTGAGACTGAGAGCGCGGATCGCTTCGCGGCGGGGAAGGCCGGAATCGATCGCCTTCTTGACGGCTTTCTTGAGGTCTGGCGCGGTGTCGAGGCCGTCGGAGAAAAAAGCAAACTTCACACCAGCTTTTGCCAGCATTTCGGGCGTGGCAGGGGCTTTCTCACGCATCTCAAGATCGCGCATGTTTGGGATCTCGGTGGGATCCGCGTCCCGAGGCTTTTCCGGCCACTTTAAGCTGATGAGGACAGGAACGCCCGCCCGCTTCAACTCGTCGATCCGAAGAAAAGCTTCGTGCATACCGTAAAGAACGAAAGGGGTTTTGAGTTCGGGACCGAAGTTCAGCATCCGATCAATCTGTTGCGCTTCATCGGCGGGGAGAAGAATGCGCGGCGACTCGGCGAGACCTTCGAGCGTGTGATCGTATTCAGGACGGCGAACGCCGCTCGGATTACTCGAGTAAATCTGCTTGGCTTGCTTGTACTGATCGAGATCGAGATAGAGCTGGCGAACGTACGATATGTTTCCCATCAGCGAAGCCGGAAACGAACGGCCCATACCGCCGCCACCTACGCGGAAAACAATTTGCTGGCCGACAGGCTGGGCGACCACCATGTCGCGACCGCGATCGCCGGCAAAGTCAATGATTGCGCCGAGGCCTTCGAAAATGCCTCGGTTCGGAAACGTAGCTGCCGTCGTGAAACCCGCGGCACGGACTGCATCGAGCCGGTTATCCGCAGGGCTAACGAGGTCGGCAGCACGTTCGAAAGAGTAGGTTTGGGGGCGCGACTCGGGCCCTCGCGCAAGCGCTTGAGCAGCGGAAAGCTGTTCTGTTTCGGGGATTGGTGGAGCGGCAGGCTGAGCGGGTTGGGCAGGCGCAGGTGTGGCGGCAGCCGACGCTCCGGCGCGGCCTCCCGCAGCAGTGGCAGGCGCGGCGGGCGGAATGCCCCAGGTGCTCAGGCCGTCGATAAAGCCCGGGTAGACAGTCAGTCCCGTACCGTCGATGACCCAGGCATCGGCCGGAATCGAGATGTCGGGACCGACGTCCCGGATCAAGCCGTCGCTCAGCAATACAGTTGCTTTGGGCAGATCGCTTCCGCTAACGGTAACGACGTGCGCATCTTTGATAGCGATGCTCGATGGCGGCTCTGCCCGCATGTTGATGGACAGCGCCAGGACGAAAGCGAAAAGCCCGGCATAGATTGGCTTCATGAATATGAATCTCCGGTCACAGCTCTGAGGGAAATTTCTAATTGTGTCACATGAAGACGCCTAAGCTAATGGAAACAGTTACTTCAAGCAGCAGATTCTTTTGATCCGGGATGCTTTACAAGGCAATTTGGATAGGGCGGCACGGTAGAGTTCCGGCATGAACTCCAAAAACCGCCTCAAGGGCTCGATCACACAACCTTTGCTGAAGGACTTGGTCGAGCTCGACAAGGTAAACGGAAAGCTGATGGAACCTGTGGTGGAAAACACGCCGCTGAACCCGCCGGATCTTTACCAGGATGCCGGCGGCGGATACAACAGCGACTTTACGTATCCGCAGGAGTAACAAACAGGGGCAGGTTCCGGCTTGCCCCTTCCATCCGCTACACTGATTTTTCGGTGGTGCGCAAACAGACAAGGTATCGCGATGCAGGCGTGAACATCAATGAGGCTGACCGCGCGGTGTCGCTCATTAAGCGGCATGCGGCGAAGACCCTCACACGAGACGTTGTGACTTCCATCGGCAGTTTCGGAGCCGGGTTCTCTCTTAAGGGATGGCGCGACCCAGTGCTGGTCAGTTCGGCTGACGGTGTTGGCACGAAACTCAAGATCGCTTTTGCAACCGGCCGCCACGATACGGTCGGCGAGGACCTGGTAAATCATTGCGTGAACGACATTGCGGTACAGGGTGCGACGCCGCTGTTTTTCCTGGATTATTTTGCAGTTGGCAAATTGGATGCTGTTGTGTGCGCCGACGTGGTGAAGGGAATTGCGCGGGGCTGCAAGGCAAATGGCTGTGCGCTGATCGGGGGCGAGACGGCCGAGATGCCGGGCATGTACCCCGCCGGCGAATACGACCTGGCTGGTTTTATCGTGGGCGCGGTGGAACGCAAACGCATGGTGACGGGCGCGAAGATCAAGCCGAGCGATTTGCTGATCGGGCTGCCTTCCGAGGGACTGCACACCAACGGGTATTCACTAGCTCGCAAGCTTCTGCTGGACGACGGCCAAAAGTTAAAGCCCAAACTCGCCGATGAACTGCTTCGCATCCACCGCTCCTATCTGAAACCTCTCCAAGCCCTGCACAAAGAGAAACTCTTCAAAGGTGCCGCGCACATCACCGGAGGCGGATTGACGGATAACATTCCGCGTGTTCTGCCGGACGACTGCGGTGTTGAGATTCTGCCCTCATCGTGGCCGCGGCAACCCATTTTTGACCTTTTGAAGAAGGCCGGCAACATTCCCGATGACGATTTTCGCCGGACCTTCAATCTGGGCATTGGAATGGTGCTAGTCGTTTCTGCAAAGAAAATTGGCTTCGTATCGCAGATTCTGCGTCGGATCCGCGAGCCGTTTTTCGAGATCGGCCACGTAGTTCGATGGGATGCCAAGGCTGAGCAGGCCCGGGTTGCCTATTTGTGAGTGCGCCCGGTAAGCCCCGGCTCGGGATCCTGCTATCCGGGCGAGGATCGAATTTTATAGCGATCGCCGGTAATGTTCTCGGGGGAGACCTCGACTGCGAAATCGGGCTGGTGTTTTCCAATAAGCCGGATGCGCCGGGTCTGGCACGTGCTCGGGAGCTTCATTTCCCAACAGCGGCCGTGGAATCGGCAGGGGCAGAACGAATGGCTTTCGACCGGCAAGTGGTGGAAATTCTGCACGAACACCGGATCGATTGGGTTTGTCTCGCAGGATATATGCGTCTGTTGAGCGGCGTGTTTGTCTCGGAGTTCGCGGGGCGTATTCTGAATATTCATCCGTCGCTGCTCCCGGCATTCCCCGGGCTGGATGCTCAATACCAAGCCCTCGAGCATGGCGTAAAAGTGACAGGCTGCACAGTGCATTTCGTCGATGACAACCTGGATAGCGGCCCGATTCTGTTGCAAGCGCCTGTGCCCGTGCTCAACGGCGATACGGTTGATACCTTGTCATCCCGTATTCTTATCGAAGAGCACAGAATTTACTCCGAAGCAATTCGCTGGGTCCTTCGCGGCAACTACCGCGTGGAGGGCCGCAGAGTGATCCAGATTTAAATGCGAAATCGCCTTCTCCTCATCGCTGGAGCCGTAGTCGTCGTTATCTTCGGCTTGATTTTATTCTCGGGCAAGCATGTCGAGCTGAAACCCGCCCGCCCTGTTACGGCGGTTGCAAGTGCCACTACAGTCGTCATCCAGGCGGATGGCCCCCACGGCGTGAAGGCCTTCTCCGCTGCAATCGAGCAGGATGGGCAAAGACAGACGGTTTACGAGGACAAGACAAAGTCCCGGCAGACGTCGCGCGTTTACACCTTCACGGCCGGGAAGAAACAGGCTGCGTTTCTGAAAGAGGGCCCGGCCAGGCTGGTCATTGAAAGCGAAATCAAATGATTTATGGGGCAGTTCGACGACGCTGGCGCAAGATATCCAAGTCGTTCTGCGTCCGCCGTCGATTGTGGCGGACGGAAGCCAGCATTACATCAACCAGGGCGGAGCGGAACTGGTGACGCTGGATCTCGGCGGGAACTGGACGGAGGCGGGCGTGCGAGTGGCTAATTACTCGGCTGGAACCTTTGCCATGCCGGGAGAGCCGGACAACAGTAGCCGTCGGTTCTCGCTGTTTCCCTACCCATGGGATGTAAATCCCGACACTGTGCCGGTCGCGTTTGCGCGTAATGGCGCGGGGACCGAGGTGACTGCCACGTTCTGGACCAAGGTGTTCCCCAAGAAATATAAAGTAACCACAATCGTCTTGACCGGCAAGAATATGGCGAAGGTGGTGGGCGAACTGGATCCGGAAGGAAGCGGCAGCTTAGTGGACCGGTTTGTAAAGCTCAATCGCGAGATGCGGCGTGTAAACAGCCAGCAGATATACAATTTGCGGACGAACACGGAGCATAAGATCCTCTGGTCGGGGCCATTCATTCCGGTGAAAGGGACCCGCGAATCATTCTTTGCCGATAAGCGCAGCTACGTTTACAACGGCAGGAAAGTGGATGAGCAGGTTCATCTTGGATACGACCTGGCGCAGACCGCGAATACACCAGTGAAGGCGGCGAACTCGGGCAAGGTGATTTATGCGGACCGGCTGGGACTGTACGGCAATTGCGTCATCATCGATCACGGCTACTCGCTCCAGAGCCTATATGGCCACATGAGCCGGATTGGGGTGAAGGTCGGCGATATGGTTGCGAAAGAACAGCAGATCGGCGTCAGCGGGGCGACGGGGATGGCCTTCGGCGACCACGTGCACTTCAGCATGATGATCGCGGGAATCCAAGTGGACCCGAAGGAATGGTGGGATGAGCACTGGATTCACGACCGGATTCTGAGCAAGATCGGCGGCGGCGCGGGGAAAGAGACAGCTGCGGCTCGGGCAGGTTCTCGTGCGGTGAAAACGGTAGCTGCAACGCGTCGGCGGGGGCACAAGCGGTAAGCGATAGATTCGGATGTGCGAGATTGTGGATTTTTAGCCCGGAGTGTTCCGGAGGGCGGGACGTGTTGCTTGGGAATGCCTAGCGTCCCCAAGCAGCGGCATTATTCTGCGCCTTCTTTGCCTTCGCGAACCTGCTTCAAGCGTTCTTCGCGACGGGCGGCGCGTTCGGCGGCACGCTTGACCAGTTCGGAGCCGACCAGTTCGAGCTTCGCTGTTTCGGCACCGTCACCCTTACGCCAACCGAGCTTCACGATCCGGGTGTATCCGCCGTTCCGCTGATTAAAGCGAGGGCCGATCTTGTCGAAGAGCTTTTCGACAGCGCCCTTCGTGAGAAGAAAGGCGGAAGCTTGGCGGCGCGTGTGCAGATTGTCTTCCTTGGCGAGCGTGATCATACGCTCGACTAGAGGACGCGCTGCTTTGGCCTTCGGAACCGTAGTAGTGATCCTCTCTTCCTCGATCACGTTCGTAACGAGACCGCGGAGCAGGGCGCGGCGCGCGCTTACATCGCGCTTCAGTTTGACGCCAGCTTTACGATGCCGCATGATTGCTTATTCCTCTAGCCCGGCGAAATCTTCGCTGCCGTATTCGGACGGGCTGGCCGGCGGTGCACCACCGATCAGGCGTCCTTGCGAATCGAACTTCATGCCGAAGGAGAGGCCGAGACCCGAGAGGATTTCCTTGATTTCGTTCAGCGATTTGCGACCGAAGTTCTTGGTGCGCAGCATTTCGGACTCGCTCTTCTGAACGAGATCGCCGATGGTCTGAATGTTGGCGTTCTTAAGGCAATTGTAAGAGCGAACGCTGAGCTCGAGTTCTTCGACCGAGCGGTTCAGCACTTCGTTCATCTGATTGATGGCTCGCTCTGCCTCTTCGGCGATCTCCGGAGTCTCTTCGAAGTTGATGAAGATCGTCATGTGATCTTTGAGGAGCTTGGCGGCCTGCCCAATCGCGTCCTGGGGAGAGATGGCGCCGTTCGTCCAGACCTCGATCGCCAGCTTGTCGAAATCCGTGTTCTGACCGAGGCGCGCGGCTTCGACGGTGTAGTTGACTTTTCGAACCGGCGAGTGGACGGAGTCGATCGGGATATAGCCGATGGGCAGGTCCTCATCGTAATTGCGATCGGCGGAAACGTAACCGCGGCCGCTCTTGATGCGCATTTCAATGTTTAACTTGCCGCCTTCGCCAACGGTCGCGATCGGCAGATTCCGGTCGAGCACTTCGACATCGTTGTCGGTTTCGATCTGGCTGCTCATCACCTGGCCGGGGTTTTCCACCCGCAGACGGGCGATTCGCATCCCTTCTCCGATCATCTTGAACGGCACCTGCTTCAAGTTCAGGATGATATCGGTTGCGTCTTCGACAACACCGGGAATGGGGCTGAATTCGTGGGAGACACCGTCAATGCGGACACCTGTGATGGCAGCGCCTTCGATGGAGCTCAGCAGGACGCGCCGGAGACCGGTACCGATGGTAGGACCGAATCCGCGCTCGAAGGGCTGAGCCGTGAACTGACCGTAACGTTCGGTGAGCGATTCCGTGTTCGCTACCAGGCGCTTGGGTTTCTGAAATCCTTTAAACATAGTCTTTCTTTCGTCCTCTCCGTCGATTGTCGAAGCGGTTACTTCGAATAGAGCTCGACGATGAGCTGCTCATTCAACTGAATCTGTACTAATTCTTCGCGCTTGGGTTGTTGGATAACACGGGCCCGGAGCGCATCACGGTCAACTTCGAGCCATGCAGGACTCGGAGCGTGGGCGGTGGCATCGCGTGCGCCCAGGATGGTTGGATTATTGCGGCTGCCTTCGCGTGCTTCAATGACATCGCCGGGTTTTACGTTGTAGGAAGGGATGTTTACCTTGCGGCCATTTACGTTGAAGTGGCCATGGCGGACAAGCTGGCGGGCTTGGGCGCGGCTGGTTCCAAATCCCATGCGGTAGATGACGTTATCCAGGCGGCGCTCGAGCATAGCGAGCATGGTTTCGCCTGTAATGCCTTTTTGATTCACGGCCTTCTCGAAAAGATTCCGGAACTGTCCTTCGAGGATGCGGTAATAGCGGCGGGCTTTCTGCTTTTCCCGGAGCTGCAGACCGTAGCCGACGACCTTGGCTTTCTTATCTTTTCCGTGCTGACCGGGGGCGAAATTGCGCTTTTCGATGGCGCACTTCTCCGAGTGACAGCGCTCGCCTTTCAAAAACAGCTTCATGCCCTCGCGGCGGCAAAGCCGGCAAACGGGGCCACTATAACGTGCCAATGTGTCTAGACCTCTTTTTATTCAGGTGCGGTTTACGGCTTGCGGCCTTCGTCCCGCTTACAAGTACTTACAAGAACGGCCGGAAAGCCGTCCCAAAACCAAATGTCAGACTCGCCGTTTTTTGGGCGGGCGGCAGCCATTGTGCGGAATCGGAGTCACGTCTTTGATGGTGCGGACCTCGATGCCGGCAGTCGCGAGAGCACGAACCGCCGATTCGCGGCCCGAACCGGGACCGGCCACGCGGACTTCGACAGCACGCAGACCGGATTCCTTCGCTTTGTTGGCGGCGGTTAGCGAGGCCTGCTGGGCGGCGAAGGGCGTACCTTTACGCGAACCGCGGAATCCGAGCGAACCGGAGCTGGACCAGGCCAGAACGTTTCCGATCGGATCGGTGAAGGTCACGATTGTATTGTTGAACGAAGCCTGGATGTGCACCGTCCCGTAAGGAACGTTCTTCTTTTCCTTCTTCTTGAAGGACTTCTTTTTGGTTGTTTTTGCGGGTGCCTTAGCCATCTAAACAATCCTCTTTAGGTCTTGGTCGCCTTCTTCTTGCCAGCCACAGTGCCCTTGCGCGGGCCCTTCCGGGTACGTGCGTTGGTATGGGTGCGCTGGCCACGAGCGGGCAGACCGCGCCGGTGACGCAATCCGCGGTAGGAGCCCATCTCCATCAGGCGCTTGATATTCATTGAGACTTCCTTGCGGAGGTCTCCTTCGATGGCCCCTTCACCCTCGATCAGATTGCGGAGATGGTTTACTTCCTCTTCTGAGAGGTCGGCAACCTTCTTCTCCGGATCCACCTGGGCCCTATGGAGAAGGGAGAGGGCGCGAGTCCGCCCAATGCCGTAGATATAGGTCAGCCCGATAGCTGCCCGTTTCCGATTCGGTAGATCGACACCTGCAATACGCGCCATTTTTCTTTAACCTTGCCGCTGCTTATGCTTTGGATTCGTGCAGATGACGCGCACCACGCCGTGCCGATGGATCACCTTGCATTTGTCACACAATTTCTTCACGGAAGCTCGCACCTTCATAGCTATTCCAAACGCGTCCGGCACCCTTTGAGGCAGCTCGAACGACTTCAACCTTTCGTCAACAATTCAACCACTCGCCCGCGCGTCCGGTCTTGCGACGAGAGCGCTACGCGCACGCGGTCACCAATCCGCAACCGCACAAAATTCGCTCGCTGCGAGCTCGGAAAATGAGCAATCAATTGATGCTCACCTTCCATCCTCACCCGCACGAGCGAGCTTGGCAATAACTCGACAACCAAACCTTCCGCCGTTCGTTCCGCTTGAGCACTCACGGGCGGGAAAGCACCCAGGGCCCATTGTCCGTAACCGCCACCATATGCTCAAAATGAGCCGAATAGGACCCATCTTTCGCGACAGCAGTCCACTTATCCGACAGAACCTTGGTTTCCGGCTTGCCAGCATTCACCATGGGCTCGATGGCGAGCACCATGCCCGGTTTCAGGCGCGGGTTTTCGCCGCGCCGATCCACATAATTCGGGATTTGCGGCTCCTCGTGTAAGGAGGTTCCAATCCCATGTCCGACGAACTCACGAACGATAGAGAAGCCGTTTGAAATGACGTGCTTCTCGACGGTCCCGCAAACATCAAACAGGCGATTCCCGGAGCGAACCCGGTCAATCGCTAATTCCAAACTCTCCTCGGTGACCTTCAGCAGACGCTTCACCGAATCATTCACTTCACCGACGGCGACTGTAATAGCGGAATCGCCATAGTAGCCGTTCAACTGCACTCCGGTATCGATGGAGACGATATCTCCCGCCTTCAACTTGCGCCGGGCGGACGGCATGCCGTGCACGACCTCCTCATTCACCGAAGTACACAGGACGTAGGGATATTTTGTTCCCGACGCCTGGGAATAATATCCCTTGAACGCCGGTTTTGCGCCGGCATCAGAGATCAACTTTTCTGCCGTGTGCTCGAGATCCTGGGTGGTTGCACCTTCGACTACCATGGGCTGCAACTCCTGCAGGATCTGGTATACCAGCATCCCGCTCTGCCGCAGCTTTTCGAGCTCCACCGCACTTCTTCGCACAATCACTGCCTGACACTCATGCACGGGGTATCGGCCCCGTTCGCCGTCCTCCCGGTGGTCAGTCCAAGGGTCCGGAGGGAATCGTAAATCTGGCCCGAAATCTGTTCCGGGGTTGCCTCGCCGCCGCCTATTTCAAACGTTGGCACGTCAGCCTGGCGGAAATAGTCGAGGAGAGGGCGTGTTTGCAACTCGTATTCCCGAAGACGCTCCCGAATAACGGACTCGCGATCATCCTCGCGCGTTATCAGAGATGCCCCTTCGCGATCACAAATGCCTGCAACCTTCGGAGGGTTAGTTAGCAGATTGTAAAGGGTTCCGCAAACGGGACACTGACGACGGCCGCTGAGGCGAGCTACGATTTTCTCGTAGTCAACCATCAAGTGTACCACGGCTGGGATAAATCTGTGAGGCCGCACAAACTCGAGCAGAACGTCAGCCTGCTTCAGGGTTCGCGGATAACCGTCAAGAATAACGCCGGACTGAGTATCAGGTTCGCTGAGGCGCTCCTTGACGATTTCGTTGACGAGTTCGTCCGGCACAAGGCGGCCCGATTTGATCAGGGATTCCGATTCCTGGCCGATCGAATCCTTGACGGCTATATGGGCCCGCAACATGTCGCCGGTCGAGATATGGGGCGAGCCGAGACAGCGGCGCAGTAGTTTGGCTTGCGTTCCTTTGCCGGAACCGGGTGATCCGAATAGAATCACGGCCGGTGCAAATGCAGCTGGAGTGCTTTCGCTCAACTCGCTCCCGTATAGCGCTAGTTACGCCGCCCGCGGATACGGCCGGCGCGAGGAGTAAATCCGTCGTAATGCCGCATGATGAGCTGGGCTTCGATCTGGTTGACGGTATCCATGGCGACGCCGACGACGATCAGGAGCGACGTGCCGCCGAAGAAAAAGTTGACGCCGAGGCCGTCGAGGAGCCAGCGGGGGAAGTGCGCATCGATGAAGTTGCCGACCACCGGCAGACGCTGCAGCTTGATGCCCTGGATCATGATCTGCGGAATCAGGGACAGGATCGACAGGTAGAGACCGCCGACTACGGTGATTTTGGACAGGATGTTGTCCATGTAATCGGCTGTATTCTTTCCGGGGCGAATGCCCGGGATGAACCCGCCGTACTTGCGCATGTTGTCTGCCGCTTCGCTCGGGTTGAAAATGATCGACACGTAAAAGAAGCAGAAAAAGATGATCAGAATAACGTATGTCAGGTAGTAAAGCGGCTCTGCGCCACCAAGCGCACCGAGCATGCCGCTGAGCCAGGGGCTGTTCTTGACCACACCGAACTGCATGGCTGTTTGCGGCAAAGCGAGCAGCGAAGACGCGAAGATGATAGGGATGACACCGCCCGCATTTACTTTCAGCGGGAGGTGAGTGGATTGGCCGCCCATCATACGACGCCCGATAACGCGCTTGGCGTATTGGACGGGAATGCGGCGCTCACCCCGTTCGACGAGTACGATGAATGCCACGACCGCGACCATGATAGCGATGATGATGACCATCTGTATCGCATTCCATTGATGAGTGACAAACGTGTTGGTGTAGATATTGGCGATGGCGCGCGGTAGACCCACGATGATCCCGACAAAAATGATGAGCGACATGCCGTTGCCGATACCGCGGTCGGTAATCTGCTCACCGAGCCACATGATGAAGGCTGTGCCGGTGGTGAAGGTCAAGGTGGTCAGGAAAATAAAGCCAAAACCGGGGTTCAGTACGAAATTGCCGTCCGAGTTCTGCAGCGCGAGCGCGATACCGACCGATTGAATCACAGCAAGAGCCACGGTGAGATAGCGGGTCCACTGGGTGATCTTGCGCCGCCCGAGTTCGCCTTCTTTCTGCAGCTTGTCAAGCGTAGGCACTACCACCGTGAGCAATTGCAGAATGATGGAGGCGGTGATGTAGGGCGTAATGCCGAGCGCGAAGATGGTCATGCGGCGGAGCATGCCGCCGCTGAAGAGATCGAAATACCCGAGAAATCCGCCGCTGGCGTTCCGCTGAAAAAAGTCTTGAAAGCGCGCGGTCGCGATACCGGGCGTGGGAATATACGCACCGATTCGGTACACCGCGAGCAAGCCGAGAGTGAACAGAACACGTTTCCGCAGGTCCTGTATCCGGAATACGTTGGCGAGAGCTTCGAAAAACTTGGTCACAGTCCCATCCTCACTGCGGGAGCAGACATCTCAGGTTACTCGGTTTCTGTTTTCTCTGCCCGAGCGGGTTTAGCGAGAACTTCGGCCGTTCCGCCTGCCTTCTGGATTTTATCGAGGGCCGATTTGGAATAGAGGTGAGCAGTCACGGAGATTTTCCTGGTAAGTTCGCCGCTGCCCAGGATCTTGAGGCCGGACTCGAGTTTCTTAATCACACCGCTGGCGAGCAAAGACTCCGGTGTAAAGGTGTCGGCATCGAGCCTTTCGAGAGCTCCGACATTCACGATGGCGTAGTCCTTGTGAAAGATATTCGTGAATCCGCGCTTCGGCAAACGGCGATGCAGAGGCATCTGGCCGCCTTCGAAGCCGCGCATCTTGCTATACCCGGAGATCGACTTGGCGCCCTTGGCCCCGCGGCCTGAGTACTTGCCGCGGCCGCTGCCCATACCTTGGCCGATTCGCTGCTTCTTCTGCTTTTGACCCTTCGGGGGCCGTAGATTGCTTAAATTCATTTCTTTGCCCCAGCTATTCCTTAACGATCTCGAGCAAGTGTGGGATTTTAGCCACCATGCCACGAAAGCCCGGCGTATCCGGCCGCTCCACCACACGATTAATCTTGTGCAGCCCGAGAGATTTGACGATGTTCTTATGCTTTTGCGGAGTGCAGATCACACTGCGCACAAGCTTGATTTTGATTTTGCCTTCGGCCATGTGTTCCCTCTCGCCTACAACTTCTCGACTGGCAAGCCGCGCATATCGGCAATAGCCGTTTTGTCGCAGAGCTGCTCGAGTGCGTCGATGGTCGCTTTCACTACGTTGTGGGCGTTGTGCGATCCGATCGATTTGGTCAGCACGTTGGGAATGCCGACCGCCTGAATGACGGCGCGCACCGGACCACCCGCAATGACGCCTGTTCCTTCCGGAGCCGGCTTCAGCAGAACGAGCCCGCTGCCGAACCGTCCCAGCACGGGGTGGCGGATTGTGGTTTCAAGCACGTTCACCTTGCGCAAGTTCTTCTTTGCCGCCTCGATTCCCTTCTTTATTGCAGAGGGAACTTCTTTGGCCTTGCCGGTGCCATATCCGACGACTTTCGCTCCTGGGTCGCCGACTACGACTAGCGCCGAGAAGCTCATGTTCTTTCCACCCTTGACTACCTTGGTTACGCGGTTAATGCTGACCACCTGTTCCTTCAGGTTCAGGTTTTGCGTATCAATCCGCTTGGCCGTTCCAGTCAATGCCATTTCTTAAAACTCCAGTCCAGCAGCACGAGCTGCGTCGGCGAGCGCCTTCACACGACCGTGGTAGAGATATCCTCCGCGATCAAAGACCACGCGGTTGATTCCCTTTTCTTTGGCGCGCTCGGCTACAGCCTTTCCGATCAGTTTTGCACCTTCGAGATTGCCGCCCTTGCCCTTCAGATCTTTTTCCGTGGAAGCAGCAGCTACCAGCGTGTGTCCCGGACCATCGTCGACCACCTGGGCATAGATGTGATTGATGCTACGGAAGACCACCAGGCGGGGCCGTTCCGCCGTACCAGCCACCCGGCTGCGAATGCGCTTGTGAATGCGCTGCCGAATCTCGTTTCTATTTCCTTGCGCCATTACTTCCCTCCCGCGCCCGTCTTGCCGGCCTTCTTGCGAAGGACTTCGCCTGTATAGCGAACACCCTTGTTCTTGTAAGGATCTGGCGGACGCAAAGCGCGAATATGCGCGGCCACCTGACCGACTTCCTGGCGATCGTACCCGCTCACGATGACATGGGTCTGTTTGTCAACCTTCAGATCCACACCTGCGGGCAAGAGAAGCTCGATCGGGTGCGAGTAACCGAGGGTAAAGGTCGCTACGTTGCCGCGGACATCGGCACGGAAACCGGTACCGACCACGTCGAGCTCCCGGGTAAAGCCCGTGGACACGCCCTGCACCGCGTTCGCGGCCAGAGCGCGGGTGAGCCCGTGTATAGCGGCGTACTTGTCGTCTTCGCGAACCACTTCGAGGTGACTGTCCTTCTGCTCGATCCGAATGCCGGCGGGGATTGGCACGGTCAGCTTGCCTTTGGGACCCTGAACCTGAAGCTCCTTGCCGAGGCTTATGGTGACGCCCTGCGGCAGTGGAATGGGTTTCTTTCCAACTCTAGACATTGTGCGTTCCTTACCAGATCTGACAGAGGACTTCGCCGCCGACGCCTTCACGACGCGCTGTGTTGCCGGTCATGACACCTTTCGGAGTAGTTAGGATGTTGATTCCCAAGCCCCCCAGAATGCGCGGGATATCTTTGGAGCCGACATACACGCGGCATCCAGGGCGCGAGACGCGCTCAATCCGGGAGATGACGGGTAGATTGCTCGGCGTGTATTTCAGATACAAGCGGATGAAGCGCTTGGAACCTTCTTCGGTCAGCTTGTAGTTGAGAATGTATCCTTCCTCGCGAAGAATACGAGCGATCTCGTTCTTCAGTTGTGACGCCGGAACATCAACCTTGGGGTGACGCGCGATGAGCGCATTCCGTACCCGGGTCAACATATCGGCAATGGGGTCTGCTGTCATTTACCTTCAAAGCACCTTTCATTGCTGGATCGTACGAGCGAACGCGATCCTTCCGTTGATTTCTCTACCAGCTTGCTTTCGTCACGCCCGGAATTTCGCCGGCGAGCGCAAACTTCCGGAAGCAGATCCGGCAGAGCGTAAATTTGCGCAGAAATCCGCGGGGCCGCCCGCAGTTCTTGCACCGATTTCGAAGCCGCACCGCAAACTTCGCGGTCGTGCCTGCCTTGCGGGCACGGTTGATCTCAGCCAGCTTCTTTTCTTCTTTTGCGATCTTTGCTGTCGTAGCCATCCAAAACCTCTTCTTACTGCCGGAACGGCATTCCCATATGCCGCAGCAGCGCCAGCCCTTCGGCGTCCGTTTTAGCCGTGGTGGTGATGCTGATGTTCATGCCCTTCGTTTTTTCGACCTTGTTGTAGTCGATCTCGGGGAAAATCAGCTGGTCCTTTAAACCCATCGTGTAGTTGCCACGCCCATCGAAAGACTTGGGCGACACGCCTCGGAAGTCGCGCACGCGGGGCAGAGCGACGTTCATGAGACGATCCAAAAACTCGTACATACGGTCGCCGCGTAACGTGACCATGCAGCCGATCGACATGCCTTCGCGCAGCTTGAATGCCGCAATCGACTTCTTCGCTTTCGTGACCACCGGCTTCTGGCCGGCAATGGCGCCGAGTTCGTTCACTGCGCCGTCCATCAGTTTGCTATTACCCGTAGCTTCGCCGAGACCGACATTGATCGACACCTTCTCGACGCGCGGGATCGCCATGGGATTCTTGTAGCCGAAATCTTTCTGAAGAGCAGGAACGACGCTTTTCGCGTAATGCTCTCGCAGGCGGGCTTGCGCTCCACCGCTCTTCGGCTTGCCTTCCGCGGGGCGCGTTTCCGCAGCCGACCCGGAGTCACGTCCGCGCGGGGCAGCGCCTTTCTCGCCCTTGCCCTTGGCAGCAGGAGCGGCCGGATTCGGATTGCTATCAGTTTTCTTTGCCATTCGCTTATCTCTTTATTCCTGGCCGATTCCAAACGGCCTTAAGGTTCGTGCCGATCCGTCACCGCTTCTCGAGCGACTCGCCACCTTTGCGTGCGATGCGGGTGCGCCGGACTTTTCCACCTACGGTTTCGAGCTTGTAGCCGACACGAGTAGGAACACCACCGGGCGTCAAGACCATGACATTCGAAACGTGAATCGGCATCTCCTTGTCAGCGATGCCACCCTTGATCTGCTTCGAAGGGTTCGGGCGCGTATGCCGCTTGACGATCATCACGCCCTCGACCGTGACCTTTCCGGCGAAACGATCTACTTCGAGCACCTTGCCGGTTTTGCCCTTGTCGCGTCCGGCGATTACCTGAACGGTGTCGTCCTTCTTGACCTTGATCCGGAGCGGCTTGCGCTCACCTTTTTGCTGGCGGCGCTCGTAGGCGATTTTACTCATGACTTATATGACCTCCGGCGCGAGAGAAACTATCTTCATGAAACGCTTATCACGAAGCTCGCGCGCAACCGGGCCGAACACACGCGTGCCGACCGGTTCGCCGACCTCGTTGATCAGCACCGCCGCATTCGAATCAAAGCGGATGTAAGTACCGTCCTTGCGACGTGTTTCCTTGCGCATGCGAACGACGACACAGCGGACGACCTTCCCCTTTTTGATGTTCGAATCGGGCGCGGCTTCTTTCACGCTTGCGGTGATGATGTCGCCCAGACCCGCGCGAAGCCCCAGATCGCCGCCGCGCGGCAAAATGCACTGCAGCTTGCGTGCGCCGCTGTTGTCGGCAACCTCCAGGATGGTTCGCATTCCAATCATGACGTTCTCCTAAATCCCCTCAGATCCCCTGGGCCTCGCGCCTCCTTACACGAAGGCTGGCCCAATTACTTTTTCTTGACGGTTTTGCGGGCGCGCGTGTCGGCGTTTTCGGTCAGTGCCGGGTGTTCAACACCCACCTGCACCGCCTGGCGCAGCACCGCCCCGAGCTGCCACCGCTTCAACCGGCTGAGCGGACGGCACTCGATGATACGCACCACATCGCCCACCTTCGCTGTTCCCTCTTCGTCGTGCGCGTAGAACTTTTTTCGCTTGTTGACGATTCGCTTGTAGACCGGATGCGGTACGCGCCGAGTCACCTCGACCACAATCGTCTTCGCCATTTTGGTCGAGATCACTTCCCCGACCTTCTCATTTTTATGCCCGACCGGTTCCGTTACCGAGACGCTGGGACTTTGATTTGCTGCAGCCATGATTCTTTGCGCCTACTTCTTTTTCTTCTTTGCGTCCGCTGGAACGCTCGCTGGCGCCGGTGCGCCATTCGCCTGCTGTTCAGCAAGGACGGTCAGCATCCGGGCGCGGTCTTTCTTCAGATTGCGGTACTTCTTGAGCCCTTCCATCTGGCCCATGCCCATTTGGAACCGGAGCCGGAACAACTGCTCCTGCGCATCCTGTACCTGGCGCTGAACATCAGCGGTATCGAGTCCGCGAATTTTCTCTGCTTTCATGATGATGTGCTTCCTCGCCCTTCTTAACCGGCCTTCGCGGTTTCGACCGTTGCCCGCTGCACGAATTTGGTCGGCACGGACAACTTCTGAGCGGCAAGCCGCATCGCTTCAGTCGCGACATCCACCGGCACGCCTTCCATTTCAAAGAGCACCTTGCCGGGCTTGACAACCGCCACCCAGGCCTCCGGAGCCCCTTTTCCTTTACCCATACGAGTCTCCGGCGGCTTCTTGGTTATCGGCTTGTCCGGAAAGACCCGGATCCACACTTTGCCGCCGCGCTTGATGAAGCGTGTCATGGCGATACGGGCCGCTTCGATCTGGCGGTTCGTGACCCATCCGCATTCGAGCGCCTTCAACCCGAACTCACCGAACGAGAGCGCCGAGCCGCGCCAGGACTTGCCCGTCATGCGGCCCCGCTGCTGCTTACGATATTTCACCTTCTTCGGCATCAACATAGCGGTACCCTTTTCTCTTTACTTGGGAGCGAAGCTGTTCGGCTTACTCGTTTTCCTTCTTCTCTTCGGCAGCCGCGTTCTCGGCGGCGCCCGTGGGAGGCTCGGCGGTTGGCGTTGCACCCTGCTTCCAGGAGGGCGTCACGGGCGCAATCGGGGGAATGACCGGCGCAGCCGTCGGACGCGGCATCTCACCGGGCGCGGGCTGGATCGCCGGGCCAGTTGCTTCTGCATTCGCCTGCATCGGCGGACGACGGTCGCCTCCGCGATCGCGATCGCCACGCTCTGGACGGTCATCGCGGCGGCGCCGGCGCGGTTCGCCTTCATTGCGCAATGTGTTGCGGGCGCGGTTCCCACCATCGAGAACTTCGCCCTTATAAATCCAAACCTTGATGCCGATCACACCATACGTTGTGTATGCCTGGCTGAATCCGTAATCGATGTCCGCCCGCAGGGTGTGCAGCGGAAGCTGCCCCTGCAGATACCATTCGCTGCGTGCGATTTCGGCGCCATTCAAACGTCCCGAAACGCGAACTTTGATTCCTTTGCAGCCGAATCGTAAGGCGGAATCGACCGCTTTTCGCATCGCGCGGCGAAATGCCACGCGCTTCTCAAGCTGCAGACCAATGGACTCGGACACCAGCTGGGCATCGAGCTCCGGCCGGTGCACTTCCTGGATGTCGATAAAGACTTCGCGGCTGGTCTTTTTGGCGAGATCGCCCTTCAGCTTCTCGATCTCAGCGCCTTTGCGGCCGATGATGATTCCGGGACGCGAAGTGCGGATGGTGATCCGCAGTTTGTTACCAGGACGGTCCACTTCGATCGAGCTGACACCGGCCGCCTTCAGCCGGTTTTGCAGTGATTCTTTGAGCTCCAGATCTTCGTGGAGCAGCTTTGCATAATCCTGCTTGGCAAACCAGCGCGAACGCCACGTCTTGGTGACGCCGAGGCGGAAGCCGTACGGATGTACCTTCTGACCCATGAATTATTCCTCTTCCCCGGCGCGCTCGCCGAGCTTGACGACGATGTGCGCCATGCGGCGCTGGATCCGGTAGGCGCGTCCCATGGGGGCCGGCCGGACCCGCTTCTGCCGCGGTCCTTCATTGACATACGCTTCGGCTACGAACAGACGGTCGACATCGATATCCTGCGATTTGTTTTCCGCGTTCGCGATGGCTGATCGCAACACCTTCTCGACTGCCGGAGCGATCCGCTTGTTGGTCGCGCTCAGGATATTGATGGCATCGCCGGCTTGATGACCGCGGATCATGTCGACTACGAGACGGGCTTTTTGCGCGGATACACGCAGGTACCGCGCTTCGGCTTTCGCTAAAAACTCTGTTTCGACCGCCATGGTTACCGAGCCGCCTTCTCTGTCGATTTCGCCGCGTGTCCTTTAAACGTGCGGGTGGGCGAAAATTCGCCGAGCTTGTGGCCAACCATGTTTTCCGTGATGTAGACCGGAATGAACTTTTTCCCGTTGTGCACCGCGAGCGTGTGCCCGATAAAGTCGGGTACGATCGTCGAGCGGCGAGACCAAGTCCGGACCACTGTTTTCTGATTTTTCGTGTTCAGATCTTCCACCTTCTTGACGAGATGGTCATCCGTGAACGGTCCCTTTTTGAGCGATCGACTCATAACGTTCTTTCTCTTCCCTTACCGCTTCTTCGCCTTGCGGGTCACGATCCATTTATCGGTCCGCTTGTTGTTGCGGGTCTTGAAACCACGCGTCGGCTGTCCCCAAGGCGTTACCGGATGGCGTCCGCCGGAGGTCTTACCTTCGCCGCCTCCGTGCGGGTGATCGACCGGGTTCATGGTCACGCCGCGATTATGCGGGCGCTTACCGAGCCACCGCGTGCGGCCCGCCTTGCCGAGCGACACATTTTCGTGCTCGACATTGCCGACCTGCCCGACCGTCGCCATGCAGTCGATTTGTACCCGCCGTATTTCACCCGAAGGCAGTTTCAGCAGCGCTAGGTCGCCCTCTTTCGAGACCAACTGCGCCTGCGTTCCGGCCGAACGAGCCATCTGCCCGCCCTTACCCGGCTTTAATTCGATGTTATGAACAACCGTACCGGCCGGAATGTTCTTGAGCGGCAGCGCATTGCCAACCAGAATGTCCGCCTCCGGGCCTGAACTCACCATACGCCCCACTTCCAGACCGACCGGGCAAATGATGTAACGCTTCTCGCCGTCTACATAGTGCAAAAGAGCAATGCGAGCTGAGCGGTTCGGATCGTATTCGATGGCCGCCACTTTGGCGTTAATACCGGCCTTGTCACGTTTGAAATCGATGATGCGATAGGCTTGCTTCGCGCCCCCGCCGATGAAACGGCTCGAAATGCGCCCGCGCGCGTCGCGTCCGCCGGTGCGCTTCTTGCCCTCGATCAGCGACTTTTCGGGCGTATCTTTCGTGATGTCCTCACGGGTGAGATAAGTCTGAAAGCGCCGCGTCGGCGTTACTGGTCGAAAACTCTTAATCGGCATTACGTTCTGCTTCTTTCCCCGGCTCTTTCAAACTAGATTTCGGCGTACTCGGGAATCTTCTGCCCGGCCTGGAGCCGCACATAGGCCTTTTTCCAATCCGACGCATAGCCGGTGAACCGGCCGCGGCGGCGCAGCTTGCCTACGTAGTTCGTGGTTCGCACGGTCTCGACCTTCACCCGGAACACGGTCTCGACCGCCTGCTTGATCTCGATTTTGTTCGCGTCCGGATGCACCTCGAAACACAGGGTGCGCTCTTCTTCGCGCTTGGTATGGCCTTTCTCGGTGATGAGCGGCCGGCGAATTACATCGTAAACGTTCATTACGCCAATGCCTCCGAAAGCTTCTTCGCGGCCGGTTCGGTCAGCAACACTTCCTGGTATTTCAGCAGGTCGTAGACGCTGACATCCCGGGTCGGGACAAGCTTCACGCCCTGCAGGTTGCCCGAAGCTCGTTCGAGTTTCGGATTGTCGCCCGTTTCGACGAGCAACACGGTCTTCTTGGTCTCGAGCTTCCCGAAGACCTGAACCAGATTCTTCGTTTTATGATCCGCTAGCTCAAAAGCCTGGATGACGCGCAGTTCGCCGTCACGCAGTTTTGCCGATAAGGCCGAACGCAGGGCGCCCAAAATCATTTTCCGGGGCAGCTTGTATTCATAGCTGCGCGGTTGCGGCCCGTGCACTGTGCCGCCATGACGCCACAGCGGCGAGCGAATGGAACCCATACGCGCGCGACCTGTACCCTTCTGCTTCCACAGTTTCTTGCCTGAACCGGACACTTCGTGACGCGTTTTGGTTGCCGCCGTACCGCTCCGCCGGGCAGCCGTATACTGCCTGACCGCCTCATAGAGCAGCGCTTCATTTACTTCGGCTCCAAACACGGCATCCGAAAGCTCGATTGAGCCTACGGTCGCGTTATTCAGATCCACTACATTTACACTCGGCATCGTACTAATTTCCTCTGATATTCGAAGCGCTTAACGCCTCGCGCGGCGGACCGCCACGTATCCGCCATTTGGCCCCGGTATGGCGCCTTTTACGGCAATCACGTTATCTTCGGTGTCGACGCTGACGATCTCCAGATTGCGCACGGTGACCTGGTCGGTTCCCATGCGACCGGCCATTTTCATGCCCGGAAAAACACGCGAAGGAAAGCTCGAAGCGCCGATCGAACCCGCCGCGCGATGAAACATGGAGCCGTGCGAGGCCGGACCGCCGCGAAAGTGATGACGCTTCACTAGACCAGCAAACCCGCGGCCCTTGCTGGTGCCAATCACATCGACGACGTCTTTCGGCTTGAACTCTTCGGCGAGAACCCGGTCACCCTGCTTCAGATCGCCCGTCCCCTGCCCCAAATGGAATTCGCGCAGGAACTTCACACCCTCGGCGCCGGACTTGGCGAGGTGAGCGGTGAGCGGCTTGTTCTGCTTTTTCGCATATTCAAGCAGCCCTAGCTGAACGGCATCGTAGCCATCGGTAGCCGGCGTTTTGCGCTGTGTGACCACACACGGCCCTGCCTTTACCAGCGTTACGGGCACCACCTGCCCATCTGCCGTAAACACCTGTGTCATGCCAATCTTCTTGCCGAGAATTCCTGGACTCATGCTTGATTACCCTTGCGCCTGCTTCTACTTCTTCCCGAACGCCTTGATCTCTACGTCCACACCCGCCGGCAGATCGAGCTTCATTAGCGCGTCCACCGTATCCTGCGTTGGCTCGAGAATGTCGAGCAGGCGCTTGTGCGTCCGGATTTCGAACTGCTCGCGCGACTTCTTGTCTACGTGCGGCGAGCGCAACACCGTGTAGCGGTTTTTCAGGGTCGGTAGCGGAATCGGTCCTGCCACTGTCGCGCCAGTGCGCTTGGCGGTGTCAACAATGTCACCCGTCGATTGGTCCAGGATGCGGTGATCGTAGGCCTTGAGCCGGATGCGAATGCGTTCTTTCATTTCCTTTGTCGTCTTTTCTTGTTTCCGGAGCCGCCGATCGAAGGCGGCAGCTCAGGAACCGATTGCAACTACTCGATGATGTCGGTAACGGTGCCAGCGCCGACGGTGCGTCCGCCTTCACGGATCGCAAACCGCAGCCCCTTGTCCATGGCGATCGGGGTGATCAGCTCGACTTCAATCGACACGTTATCGCCCGGCATCACCATTTCCATGCCTTCGGGCAGCTTCGCCACTCCGGTCACATCCGTGGTCCGGAAGTAAAACTGCGGCCGGTAGCCGTTGAAAAACGGCGTATGCCGTCCGCCTTCTTCCTTCGACAGCACGTACACTTCGCCCTTAAATCGCTTGAAGCCCTTGATCGAGCCGGGTTTCGCCAACACCTGCCCGCGCTCTACATCGTTCTTTTCAATGCCGCGCAGCAGCAGGCCCACGTTGTCGCCCGCCCGGCCCTCATCGAGCAGCTTCTTGAACATCTCAACCCCGGTGACCACCGTCTTGCGCGTGTCCGCGAACCCGACGATCTCCATTTCCTCGCCGACCTTGCAAATGCCCCGCTCGATGCGGCCTGTCACCACCGTTCCGCGGCCCTGGATCGAGAAGATATCTTCGATCGGCATGATGAACGGCTTGTCGATCGCTCGCTCCGGGAGCGGAATGTAGGCGTCCACCTTCGCCATCAGCTCATCGACCGTCGCTTCCCACTTCGAGTCGCCGTTCAAGGCGCCGAGCGCGCTCACACGAACCACCGGAACATCGTCGCCCGGAAACTGGTAGCTCGACAGCAGTTCGCGTACTTCAAGTTCGACCAGCTCGAGCAGCTCGGGGTCGTCCACCATGTCGACCTTATTCAGAGCGACTACGATGTACGGCACACCGACCTGGCGGGCCAGCAGAATGTGCTCGCGTGTTTGCGGCATCGGGCCGTCAGTCGCCGCGACCACCAGGATCGCGCCATCCATCTGGGCTGCGCCCGTGATCATGTTCTTGATGTAGTCGGCGTGACCCGGGCAGTCCACGTGCGCGTAGTGACGGTTGGCCGTCTCGTACTCGACGTGCGCCACCGCGATCGTGATGCCGCGCGCCTTCTCTTCCGGCGCATTGTCAATCGAATCGAAGCTCCGGAACTTGTTCTTCGGATTGTGCTTCGACAGCGTCTTCGTGATGGCCGCCGTCAACGTCGTCTTGCCGTGATCGATGTGCCCGATCGTCCCAATGTTTACGTGCGGCTTGCTGCGGTCAAATTTCTCTTTCGCCATTCGTATCCTTCCTACTTACTTTGTCGCTACCCCGCCCTTGTTGCGGTTGATGATTTCTTCTGCCAGGTTGCGCGGCACTTCTTCGTATTGCCCGAAGTGCATGGTGAAACTGCCACGGCCTTGCGTGCGCGAGCGCAGCTCGGTCGCATAGCCGAACATTTCAGAGAGCGGCACCATCGCCTTGATAATGTGCGTTCCGCCAGCGATCTCTGTACCTTCGAGCCGTCCCCGGCGCGAGATCAGGTCCCCATTCACCGAACCCATGTACTCCTCGGGAACCGTAACTTCGACCCGCATCACCGGCTCAAGCAGAACCGGCTTGGCCTTCGAGGCCGCTTCCTTGAAACAGATGGAAGCGCAGATCTTGAACGCCATTTCCGAGGAGTCGACTTCGTGATACGCGCCATCGAACACCGTCACCTTGATGTTGTTCAAGGGGTAGCCGGCGAGGATGCCGCCCTCGAGCGCTTCCGCCACGCCCTTTTCAATGGCCGGAATGAATTCCTTCGGGATATTGCCGCCGGTCACTTCGTTGTCGAATTCGAAATCCTTCTCCGGATCGGGCTCGACGCGAAGCTTGACGCGTGCATATTGTCCGCTGCCACCGGTCTGCTTCTTGTGGGTGTAATCGTATTCCGCGCGCTGGCGTATGGTCTCGCGATACGCCACCTGAGGCTTACCGACGTTAGCGCCGACATTGAATTCGCGCTGCATGCGATCGACGATGATCTCGAGATGCAACTCGCCCATTCCCGAAAGAATCGTCTGGCCGGTTTCAGGATCCGTCGCTACGTGAAGAGTGGGATCTTCGGTCGCCAGCTTATGGATGGCAACTCCCAGCTTCTCCTGGTCCGCTTTGGTCTTCGGCTCAATCGCAAGCTGAATGACGGGCGCCGGGAAGTTGATCGACTCGAGCAGTATGGGCTTGTTTTCGTCGCAAATTGTGTCGCCTGTCACCACCTGCTTCAATCCGACTGCCGCGCAGATATCGCCCGCGAGCACTTCGGAGATCTCTTCGCGCTTGTTGGCGTGCATCTTCACCAGACGGCCGACGCGTTCGCGCTTGCCTTTGGTGACGTTATAAATCGATTCGCCGGCGTTCAGCTTGCCCGAATACACGCGAATGAAGCAGAGCTGACCGACGAACGGATCGGTCATGATTTTGAAGACGAGCGCCGAGAACGGGGCGGTATCGGTGGGCTCCCGCTCCATAGTGATTTCCGGGTTATCGACCGAATGACCCTTCACCGGAGGAATATCGAGCGGCGAGGGCAGGTAGGCGCACACCGCGTCGAGCAGATTCTGCACGCCCTTGTTCTTGAACGAAGATCCGCAGATGACAGGGAATATTTTCTGGGCGATGGTCGCCTTGCGAATACCAGCCACCAGTTCCGCTTCGGTGATAGGCTGCCCTTCGATGTACTTTTCCATCAGCACATCTTCGGTTTCGGAAACCGCTTCGATGAGCTTGTCGCGATATTCTTTGGCCTGGTCGAGCAGGTCAGCCGGGATATCGACATCATCGAATTGGGCGCCGAGCGTTTCGTCGCGCCAGATGCGCGCCTTCATCCTGACCAGGTCGATGATTCCCTTGAACTGATCTTCGGCGCCTACTGGTAACTGAATCGGCACGGGACGCGCGCTCAGGCGATCGACAATCGTCTGCACTGAATAAAAAAAGTTGGCGCCGACGCGATCCATCTTATTGATGAAGCAGATACGCGGGACGCCGTACTTGTCGGCCTGACGCCATACGGTTTCAGACTGCGGCTGCACACCGGCTACCGCGTCGAACACTGCGCATGCGCCGTCGAGAACCCGCAGGCTGCGCTCGACTTCCGCTGTGAAGTCTACGTGGCCGGGGGTGTCGATGATGTTGATGGTGATGTCGTTCCACTGGCAGGTGGTCGCCGCGGACGTGATCGTAATGCCGCGCTCCTGCTCCTGCGCCATCCAGTCCATGGTGGCGGTTCCTTCGTGCACTTCACCGATCTTGTGCGTACGACCGGTGTAGTACAGAATGCGTTCGGTCGTGGTCGTCTTACCGGCATCGATGTGCGCCATGATGCCGATATTGCGCATTTTTTCTAACGGTACAGTGCGTGCCATATAACGTAAATCCAGTGAAACTTTAGCTACTTACCAGCGATAGTGCGCAAAAGCCTTATTGGCTTCCGCCATGCGGTGCACATCATCCTTCTTCTTTACAGCGCCGCCTCGCATATTGGCAGCATCATTCAACTCGTTCGCCAGCTTGTCGGCCATGCTCTTATCCGGGCGGGAGCGGGCATTCCCGATAATCCAGCGGAGCGCCAGACTTGTCCGGCGATTCTGCGGAACTTCGACCGGCACCTGATAGTTCGCACCACCAACGCGCCGGGTTTTTACTTCGAGCAGCGGCTTCACGTTCTCAACCGCTTTCTTAAACGCCTTGAGCGGATCGTCGCCCGATCGCTCGCGCAGCGTGTCCATGGCGGAGTAGAAGATCCTCTGAGCGGTGGTCTTCTTGCCGTCCCACATCATGGAGTTCACAAACTTTTCGACAAGCGTCGAGTTATACAGCGGATCAGGAACAACCTCGCGTGGCTCTGGCCGGCGTCGACGTGGCATAAATTCTTCTCCCTAGCTACTTCTTCTTGGCCGGAGCGGGCGCTCCACCCTTTGGACGCTTAGCGCCGTACTTAGACCGGCCCTGCTTGCGGTTTGCGACACCGGAGGTATCCAGCGTTCCGCGCACAACGTGATAACGAACACCGGGCAGATCCTTCACGCGGCCACCGCGAATGAGCACGATCGAGTGCTCCTGTAAGTTGTGGCCGACTCCTGGGATATAGGTTGTGACTTCAATTCCGTTGGTGAGGCGCACGCGCGCCACCTTCCGCAGAGCCGAGTTCGGCTTTTTGGGAGTCGTTGTATACACGCGCGTGCAGACGCCGCGGCGTTGGGGGCAAGCCTGCAACGCGGGGCTGGCTGTCTTGTACCGGGTCGGCTTGCGCCCCTTACGCACAAGTTGATTAAAGGTCGGCATGCTTTTGCTCGTGACACACGAAGAAACGGCTCTCAATTGGCCGCTCTTCGATGGGTTCGAAAACGTCCTCTCTCGGAAAAACTAAAACTCTCGGGCATGCTCAGACGGGACCACCGGGGCCCTATTTGAACCAACCCAAATAAACTTTGGTGCGCCCTACTCGGGCCTCTCTGCAGGCGCGAACACTGCCGGCTGCTTTTGACTACCTACAAGTGATTACTGCCAGAAGGCTGATATAGCGTGTTCACCAGCCTTAATCGCGAGGGTAACTGCTTCGGAACTAGCCCATACCAGAAACCAATGTCACTTCCGAAATAAAATCAGAAAGCTTATTGGCCCGACAGCGGGGCGCGACCTCCAGCCGGACGCTTATTACAAGCGCGGTAGCACAGAAGCCGAAGAATCAACTCGCCAAACCCTTTAAGTTTAGGGGTAATAGGCCGTAGGTGTCAACAAACCAGGGAATTGCTGGCGCAATCTTTGCTCCTCCAGCATATCGAACGCCTAAGCTGAGGGGCTGGTAAAAAGAAAAAACGGCTGACCGGGCGAAAAACACTCGGTCAGCCTACCTAGTTTGGGTTGGAGGAGAACCTAATTGAAGAACAGCAAAGACAGAGAACCTAAAATGCCGCGTGAGCGGCAGTCCTCAACTCCAATCCAAATGGATTAAATTTCCTTTAGTATGAGGTAGCCAAGCGATCGTGTCAAGGACAAAGATGCCGAGTACGTTTTCGGGCCGACAAAGCGAAAAGAGAGTTCAGACGGCCACTAGTCCACTTACCTTCCAGTGCGGGAGCCTCTTTCCATTCCAGTAGCAGCTCTGGCTGCAGGAATCCTGGCAGGACATTTCCTCTACTTCCACTTAGCCGAACTGGCGTCGGCCGGCTTTGCTAAGCGCCATTGCCTGTGGTGTTGCGTTCTCTTTGCGAAGCGCCAGATCGATGCGCCTTCCTAGTGCCTGCGCGGCCCTGCTGGTCCTCGGTGTTGCGACGCAAGTAGCACACAGACAAGGACCTCCGCCGCGGCTAAACGCACAGGATGGCGAGACAGTGCTGCTGTCCGGGTGCATCACCAATCCTCCTGTCTTCTCCCCGGACCGGGAACAGTTCACATTGCAGCTTGGGCCGAAAGCCTCCGCGCGGGTCTCCGTGCATCCGAAGAACGGCCAACGCCTCCAGCTTGGGTACGGCGAGCAGGTGGAATTACCGGCCAAGGTTCGCTCGCCCAGGAATTTCCAGAACCCGGACGCCTTCGACTATGCAGGTTATCTGGCAGCTCAACATATATATTGGACGGCATCCGCTACCGACCTGGCCTCTATTCGGAAGCTGCCGGGAAGATGCGGATCACCCCCTGTAAGCATTCTGTTCGCCGTTCGTAGCTGGGCCTTGGAGCGACTGACACAGTTATACCCGAATGATCCGCATACGGCTGCTCTTCTGCAAGCGACTCTTCTGGGCGAGACCAGTGGTGTAGAACGCCGCTGGACGGATGATTTCCGGGTGACAGGAACATACCACGCGCTGGTAATTTCCGGGCAGCATGTGTCGGTGCTGGCCTTTACGCTTTTGCTGATCCTGAGGATTTTCCAAATCCGGCGGGTACCCGCACTAGGGGTGGCAACGTTAGCGAGCTGGGGTTATGCGTTCATCTCCGGAATGAGTTCTCCCGTCGTGCGAGCAGCCGGCGGGTTCACGCTTTTCCTGATCGCGAGCTACTGCTTCCGCAAGACACGTATTCTGAACATGCTGGCGGCGGTCGCGCTAATTTATCTGCTGTTCGATCCCGATCAGCTCTTTGATCCGAGTTTCAAGTTTCGTTCCTCTCCGCCGCCGCGATCGCTGCATTCGCCATTCCCTTAATGGACCGCTGACCGATCCGATCCGTGCAGCGATAAAGAATTTCGATCAGCCAAGTATGACCCCATGGTGGACAGCCCGCCGCCGGGCGCGTCGAATTGCGGCTGCTCGCCGAAACCATCCGTGTCTGGACGGGCCTGAAACTCGGACCGGCGTCGCATGGCTGGTCTAAAAGCGACGCTCCTCTTCGTTTTCGTTATTGAAGCGGTACGGTCTCGGCCTGTGTGCAGTTCGGCCTCGCGCTTCCCATGGTGGCTATTTTCATCGGTTATCGATGACGGGCTTTCCGCAAACGTCATAGATCGTCCCACTGCTCTCTCTTGTCATTCCCCTCGGATTCGCGTCCATTCTACCAATTACACGCGAGTGCTGGCCGCGATGACACGAGCATTGCTTCTCGCTCGCCGAATGGTAGCGAGCCTGGCACGTTCACTTCGAGCCTTCGTGGCGAATCGGGTCCATACCGCTTGCGCTTGTGTAACCTTCTCTCTGTCGTGGTGTTATTGGCATTCGCCATACGCCGGGATGAGCCGTGGACTGGGTTCGCCGCCACCTGCGCTTAATCGCGCTTCTAGCGAATCATTTTGCTGGCAGCCCTGGCAGCCCCGCTGTGGCAACCCGCATGCTCGAAGTCAGCGCTATTGACGTCAGCCAGGGTGACAGCCTGCTGGTCGTTTTCCCGAACGGAGAAACCATGTTAATCGATGCGGGCGGTTTCCCGGGTATGGGGCGGATGGCGCGCAAACCACAGATCGACGTCGGGGAGGATGTCGTTTCGCCCTATCTTTGGAGCCGCCGCATCCACCATCTCGACTATTGCGTATTAACTCACGGCCACTCCGATCATATGGACGGCCTTCCCGCCGTCCTCGACAACTTTCACCCTCGCGCTCTTTGGATCGGCGCTGAGCCCGAAACGCCGGAATGGGAGAACGTGAAACGGCACGCCCGGGCAGATGGCGTCCGAGTGATGGCTCTAAGTCGGGGATCACAACCTCATTCCATCGGCGGCGCGCAGGTGACGATTGTGGCTCCTGCGGCTGACGACGTCCAGGGAGAATCCGCCGGGAAACAACGATTGACCGGCGATGGAGATTCGTTACGGGCAAAGGAGCATTCTGCTGACGGGCGATGCCGAACGCCCGGTGGAGGACGACATGG
>CAWDMK010000004.1:0-634009 GCA_963803455.1 uncultured Acidobacteriaceae bacterium
GCTACCAGGAGCGGCTCGGTTATGGCTTTCTGTTGACGACGCTGCTCTCTCGCATGGTGGGCACATATTTTCCAATCGGCGATTTGTGTTTCGGTGTCGGTCGACTTTACCATTCCCGTGCTGGTCGGGGATTCAGTTGAACTGCACGGGACGGTTACCCAAATTCAGGCGGCTACCAGATCCGTAGTTTTCCGGACCGAATTTCACCGCGGGGCCGAATTGGTGGCACGTGGCAAGCTGATCACGAGATTTCTTGAGCGATGAACACATCTGATTCCTTTCTCCTCGATCAAGTCCGACGCCTCTTCAGAGACGTCTTTGACCAACCAGATCTGAACATCGATGCCAATACGTCGCCCGGCCAAATCGCAGAATGGGATTCCGTTGCCCAGTTAAAACTGGTGGTTGCGGCTGAGGAGGCATTTGGAGTCGAGTTCAAAATGGATGAAGTGGCCTCGATCAGGAATGTGGGCGACTTCATGAGGGCGGTCGAATCCCGGATGAGCGCGCATGATTCTTGACGTCATTCTGGAATCCCTCCGTTCTGGCGATTCGCAAACCCGCGACGATCGTCGAGTGGGCTTTCCACGCCATTCAGAAGAACGGTCTACTTCTTCCAGGCGCTGAGCGCGACCGAGGACGCGCGACGATCTTGGGACCCGCTGGCTAAATGCGATGCTCGCGGCCGAAGCAGGTGCGGACCAAGCTTCCCTCGATGCCGTTTGGGCGCGTGTTGTAGATTCAGAATCGCGCGACATCCCCGATGCGCTCATAGAGCGCGCTCGGTTGAGCTGGCGTGATGGAGATGCAACCGGCGCGGCGCAATTCCTCAAACAGGCTTTTTTCTGCGAATGTGGCATCGGCACGCTGCTGCGAAGCGAGTCTCTGGCTCGTAAAGTCTTCGCTGGCGAGACACCTCGGAGAACTATAAAGATCGCTCTACTTGGAAGCGGCAGCACGAATCTGTTGAGGACCGCTCTACAGCTGCTCTGCTGGCGGGATGGCCTGACCCAAGTTCTACGAGCCCGATTTCGGCACGTATTCGCAGGAGATTTCATCGCCGGGATCAAGGCTATACGAATTCCGTCCCGACTTTGCCGTCCTGCTCGAAAACTGGCGCGACATTGCATTTCCCGGTCTCGACGAGGATGCGACGCCAGCCCTTCAATCCGCAGTCCGATATACCCGTGAGCGCTGGGACCGCCTGCTCGCCGGTCTTGATTGCTCGATTATTCACGTCACGCTCACTCCCCCGTATTGCGATCCCGCGCTCGGCCTCTCGCAACGGTACCGGAACGGCGCGGTCTACTTCATTCGTGAATTGAACCGGTGCCTTATTGATCTCGCGCCCGAGCGCGTTTTCCTGATCGACGCCGAGGCGCTCGCCGCGAAAACTCCGGGCGATTGGGATGACCCGCTGCTTTGGTCGGGCAGTCGCGTCTACCCATCGAAAAATGCATTGCCGCTTCTTGCGGAAGCTGTCGTTTCCTTCATTCGATACGGCCTCGGTCTCAGCTCTAAATTGCTCGCCCTTGACCTCGATAACATTCTCTGGGGCGGCATTATTGGAGAGGACGGAATCAGCGGCATTAAGCTCGGTCCGCCGTCCGCCGCCGGTGAACGCTATCAGGAGTTCCAAAAATACTTGAAAGCTCTCACGCGCCGCGGCGTCCTGCTGGCTATCGTCTCAAAGAACAACCGGGAAGATGCAGTCCGGGTTTTCACCGATCATGATGCCTCGGCGCTGAAGCTGGAGGATTTTGCCGCCTTCGAGGTGAATTGGGGAAAAAAGAGCGAGAGCCTTCGTGCCGTTGCTTCTGGATTGCATCTGGGTTTGGACAGTTTCGTGTTTCTGGACGACAGCCCAATGGAGCGCGCCAACATACGCCGGGAACTGCCCGAAGTGGCCGTTCCGAACATCTCAGGCGAGCCGGCTGAGTCCATCCGTGTTCTGGATCGTTTTCAGTTCTTTCAAACTTCGCAGCTAAGCGCAGAAGATCGGTCCAGGGCCGCATCCTATCGCGGTCTGGCAGCCTCTCGGATTGAATCGCCGTCGAGTCTCAGCAGCGATGAGCTGCTCGACTCTCTACAGATCTCAATAGAAACCGGACCGGTCGATGAAATAACTGCAAACCGCGCCGCGCAACTGATCAACAAGACCAATCAGTTCAATCTCACAACGCGAAGATACACCTTCGCCGAGGTTGCGGATCTGGCCAATTCCCCTGCGCATTGGTTCCGCTGGTTCCGAGTCAAGGACCGGTTTGCAGATCACGGCCTGGTCGGCATCCTTCTAGTGAAGGGTGCGGACACAGCCGATTGGCACGTGGATCTATGGCTAATCAGTTGCCGGGTGATAGGCCGGAAAATCGAGGATTTCATGTTCAACGCTTTGCTGACGGCTGCTCAATCAGCGCGAGTTCGCCGTATTACTGCCGAATACATTCCATCCCTCAAGAACGGGCTCGTTTCGGAACTGCTCCCCGCTTACGGCTTTCAATCGGTTGGAGGTACGGCGTATTCGCTGACTCCGGATACCGCGAAAGCTCGTGATCTCCGGCACTTGGATCAACCCGTCTCACTCGCCGGAGCCAATTTATGAAGCGTTTGGTGATGATCGGCGCCGGTGGCTTTTCCACCGAAGTGCTCTGGGTCGCTAACGAAATGAAGGAATGGGAGTGCGTCGGCTTCGCCGACGATGATCTCGCAAAACAGGGCAGTACAGCAGAAGGACTGCCGGTCATCGGCACGATCGACCGGGCTGTTGAAGAGCTCGCGAGCGAACACGTATGGTTCCACTGTGCGATCGGCGACAACGCCAAGCGCAAGGCGGCCTTCGAAAAGGCGCTTGAGCGGCACTGGATTCCGGCAACGCTCGTTCATCCAGGCGTGATCGCTGCGCCAGGCGTGCAGATCGGACCCGGTACTTATATTGCCGCCGGCTGCATACTTTCCACCGGCGTGCGGATCGGAAAAGCTGTCTTACTGAACATGAATGTCTCTGCAGGCCACGACTCGGTGCTCGAAGACTTCTCACAGGCATCGCCCGGGTCGCGGATCAACGGGCGCTGTACTCTCGGCGAGCTCGCCTTTCTCGGCTCGAATGCGTCCTTGCTGCCCGGCATTAAAGTGGGTGCGAGAGCGAGACTTGCATCAAATTCTTTTGCCATTAACAACGTACCCCCGGGTACTTCCGCTATCGGCATTCCAGCCAAGCAGCTTTCTGGTTCAAGTGAGTATGTTCCAGAAGATGAGCCATCTTGCACAACCGCTCGGCCTTGAGCGCGGCGGCATGGATTTTCCCAACAAACATTGGCGGCCATTCGCGGCCGCAGCCGGCAACCGGGCCTGTCATCGTATCGCCTGAAAATAAGCGATGATTTCTACTGCTCAACTCGTCGGCCCCCTCTCAACGCAATGGGCCGAGTATCTCAAGCAAGTTCCGCACGATTTCTTTCATACAGCCGAATACCACGCCTTCTCGGCAGCGGCCGTCAACGCAGAAGCATGGCTCCTTGATTTATGGGGATCCCGGCAAGTTTGCGGCATGGCCGTATTTGCTGCAGCATATCGAAACTGCGGACAGCGTTGGAGCGCAGTTCCGGGATGTCACCTCGGTGTACGGCTATTCCGGTCCGCTCGATTTACAACTGCGGTGACGACAAGAGCTTCTTATGCTCAGGCGTGGGAGACGTTCGTCGAAACCTGGCGAACACAATCAGTCGTCAGCGTGTTCACCCGATTTCACCCCATTCTCAGCAACCAAGCCTGGCTGCAGCCGGATTGGACCATACCGGGCGTACTCGGCCGACACTATAGAGAAGGAAAGACGGTCGTCATCGACCTGTCGAAATCGCCTGAGGAAATTTGGGCCGGTTATCAGCGGAAATTGCGGCAGCACCTGCGGCGCGTCGAGCGAGAGCAACAGTTCACGACGTCGCACGACCTCGACTGGGAGCAATTGGACGATTTCATTTCGATGTATTACGAGACGCTGGAACGCAACAACGCGACTCCGTTCTACTTTTTCTCCAAAGATTATTTCACCGCCCTGAAGCAGATCCTGGGACCGCACGGCAGTCTTTTCCTTTGCCGCTACGGCGAGGCGCCTGTGGCCGCTTTCCTGCTGATCGAATACGGCGGGATTGTCAGCGTGCATCTCGCCGCTTCGCACGAGCGCTTTTCCGCACTCTCTCCGAATAAATGGCTCTTCCACGCAGCGCAAATCCTGGCGCGCAGCCGGGGGAATCGATATTTGCACATCGGAGGGGGCCGTGGCAGCCGGGATGACGATCCGCTGTTCCGGTTTAAGGCGCAGTTCTCGAGCACCTATCTGCCGTTCTACACCGGTCGTTGGATTCTTGATCAACAAGCTTACGAGCTGTTGGCCGAGCAGCGCCGGCGAGCAAGCCAGGCTGAGCGGCAGCAAGTCGCTCGCTCCCAGCTTATTTTCCGATCTACCGCGCGCCGCTCGTGGATGCGCGCAGTCCTGAGCCTGTCGCCACGCCCCAACAGCCGTGAAAGTACTAAGGTACTGTCTCTCCACCTAGGACTCGTCCGGCACCCGCGAAACCTACCGCGCGAGCAGCCGGATTGAGTTAGAATTGAAGCCGAGAGGTCGTCTTGTAGGTGGCGAGTGACGTGATTGTGCAATTTAGCGAAACCGGGAACCGCAGCGGACACCTAACCTATAGGGCGGTTCACGTAGCGAGTTGAAGAAAAATTAACCGTGAGTTAGCTAGACGTTTAAGACGCAGTAGCAAGTATCAAAGAAGAAGACAAATGCCCATGAGCATTTGCAACGAGTGGGGGAGATCTACATGTCGGCGATATATCGCCTTTCTCGGACTCTGATCAAGCACAGGCTGGTTTACCTGGTATTGGTACGCGGGGGCGAAGTGTGCCTGTTTCTGCTGGCAGGCATCAGCGCTTTTCTGCTGCGCTTCGAATTCACTATTCCACCCGAGCGATTGGTGCAACTGGGCTACGCCTTAGCGGTCTGGATGCCCATACGATCTGCTATCTACTACTCGCTGGGGCTGTGGAGCGGCGGCTGGAGATTCGTCTCACTTCACGACGCCGTTCGGCTTCTTTGGGCAAACCTGATGGTGACCCTGATCAGTGTGCCCATCCTGCTCGCAGTTGCACCCGGGAAATTTCCAAGATCTCTCTACATCCTCGATTTTGTGCTCTGTTATTTGCTGAGCGTCGCAGTCCGGGCGGCCGTTCGAATGGGTCTCGAAATGTCTCATCTGCGAGCCACGCGCAGCGGCCAGCGCACGTTCATCTATGGGGCGGGCACGGCCGGTGTCATGGTGCTGCGGGAAGCGCGCTCGAACAGCAACCTCGGATACCACATCTGCGGCTTCATCGACGATAACCCAGCAAAAACCGGCCTTCTGATACAAGGTATTCGGGTTCTCGGCGGCGGCGCTGCTCTGCCCAAGCTCGCTGAAAAATACGAAATTTATCAAGTGTTGATTGCAATCCCCTCGGCGAGCGGCAATCAGATGCGCGAGATCCTGGCGCACTGCACGGCTGCGAAACTACGCTTTCAAACCATTCCCGCGCTTTCTGAAATCATCCATGGCCGAGGCCTCGCCACCCAGATCCGGGATGTCGCAGTCGAAGATCTTCTCGGCCGCACAACGGCAAGGTTGGAAACCGATCGGATTCGCGCCAAAGTTCAGGGCGAGGTTGTGCTTGTCACGGGAGCGGCCGGCTCCATCGGCTCGGAACTCTGCCGCCAGATTGCGCGCTTCAACCCCAAGATCATTGTCGGGTTTGAAATGGCTGAAACCGCGCTCTTCCACCTGCAGCGTGAGATGCGTGAGCTGTTTCCTAGTGTGCATCTCGAACCGGTAATTGGGAGCATTCAGGATCGCCCCCGGCTGCGCGAAGTCTTCGAGACGTACCGGCCGGCGGTTGTTTTTCACGCCGCCGCTTACAAGCATGTCCCCATGATGGAGCGGCATCTGTTCGAGGCTGTTGAAAATAACATTCTCGGCACCTATAACGTAGCTGCGCTTGCGGGCGAGTTCGGAGTCGACGAGTTCGTCATGATCTCATCCGACAAAGCCGTGCGGCCGACCAGCATCATGGGGCTGACCAAACGCGTGGCCGAGATGCTCGTCAGCTCGCTTCAGTCAGGCCGCACGAAGTACGTGTCGGTTCGCTTCGGGAACGTGCTTGGCAGCAATGGCAGCGTCGTCCCCATCTTCCGGAAACAGATTGCAGCCGGCGGTCCGATCACGGTCACTCATCCCGACATGCGCCGCTACTTCATGACCATCCCGGAAGCGGCTCAGCTGGTCATGCAGGCATCCGCTATGGGCAACGGAGGAGAGATCTTCGTGCTCGATATGGGCAATCCCATCCGCATCGTCGATCTCGCCAAGCAGCTCATCCTGCTTTCGGGACTTCGTCCTGACGACGATATCAAGATCGAGTTCACCGGCATCCGGCCGGGCGAAAAGCTGTACGAGGAGCTGAGCACAAACGACGAAGAAACACTGCCGACCCATCACGAGAAGATTCACATATTTATCGGGAACGGCTCCGGGATACCCAACGTGCACGTAATGATGGAAGAGCTGCGAGAAATGTGCGCGGCCCGCGATCGCAATTTGATTCTGATGTTGAAGGATATGGTTGCCGACTACACTCCGAGCCCTCACGTGGTTCAAACTCTCATGAACGAAGTGCCTGTACGGACTGCGGCCGCCAAGAACAGCAACACGCGGCTTGTCGGAACAACTCCAGCCGCCTCCATGAACTACTGAGGCCCGCCCTCAGCTCTTCGGTAGAATTCTGCACTAGAGGCCATGGCAGACATCCGTAAATCCCGGGCCGTCAGCTCATCTGAGACTGAAGTTTTCGATGCGGAGAGCGTGGCGGGCGATCTTTGGATGCGTCAGAACTATCAGGACATCCATCTCGAATTAAATGGCCAGGAAGCGAACGCGTTCATCCAGAAGGCGGAGGGAGCCGGCCTGATACTCGAGGCGGCCAAGGACGCTACCGCGCAAGCGGACCCTGACGTGGCCCACTGAATCTGCGGGCATGGCGACCAACCGGTTAGAGATCCTCGAGCAGATGGTCAAGCAGGACCCTCGCAACACATTTGCCCGATACGGTCTTGCGATGGAGTACGCAAACAGCGGGGATTGGGCGCAGGCCGTAATCGAGTTCCGCGCTCTGCTCGATCAGGACGACAGCTACGCCGCTGCGTATTTTCACGCCGGACAAGCGCTCGAGAAGCTAGGCGAACTCGAGCAGGCTCGTTCGATGTACGAGAAGGGCATCGAAGTCACCACTCGCAAAGGCGATCTGCACACGCGCGCCGAAATCGAGGCTGCCTTAAGCTTGTTACCGGTCTAGTGGCCGGTTGTTTGGGGCGCGGCAGTTTGAACCGCATTAACTAGTTTCTGAATCGCGGGTGCGATCTGAATCAACATATTGGCCTGCGGTCTCGCAGCTGCGGCGATAGTAGCGGTGTTACTGGCTTTCCAATCAGAAGTCGCGCCCCGACCCGAACTCAGCGACGAAAGGGCCTCCTCTCCGGCCTGGCACAATCTCGCAAGAGACTCCGCCACAGGAATATCTTCCATTAACAAAGAGTTGCTCTGCAGGGTAGGACGCACGGTTACTGCGGCGTCGGACCATCCGGCAAGCTTCTTTCGTAGCGCATCGGCATCGGATGCCTGTTTGGCGCCTGATAAGTAAGCATCCACGGCGTCCCGGAATTCTCGGGCAGCGCTGCTCTCGGGCGCGATCGAATCGACAAGCCGATTCAGCGGAGTGGAACTCGTATAATTTTCAGCGTGCCGCTCGTATCCTTTCACCGGCTCAAGAACCGAAGCGAACACGCCAAGAGGCTTCACCGGTCTGGTTCCGGCAAGACGCTGGCGCATCAACTCCAGGTTCGAGCGCTGCGTCAAGCCCAGCCATTCGAGCCAGCGATTTGTCATTGCAAGACGGCGGTACATAGAGGCCACATCAGTGACCGACTCGGGCGACCAAAACCGCTCGGCGATGGCTGCCAAGCGTGGCCAGAGCTTGGCATCCAGATTTTCCGCTGTTGCTAATTCCTCCCACATGGCTGCTTCGCCCCCTAAGATGCGCTTCTTCTGCTCGGGCGTGAGATCCGCAGTTTCACCTTTCATGGGATCTACCGCGTAATGTTCGGACGCAGGCTGCATCAGGTCGAGATAGTAGCCCGCCGAGAGGATTCCCTGGTAACCCTCGCGCGCGGCCTCCGCCAAAGACTTCTGCCCGCGCCAGGATTGAATGACGATGCTCTTCGGAAGATCGGGATTCAAAATCTCATCCCACCCCTCCATATGCTTTTTGTATTTCGTCACGATCTTTAGCAGGCGTCTGTTGAAGTAGGCCTGCAGTGCGGCTGGATTCGCGAGCTTATGCTTTTTCATGAACGCCTGGACGTGGGGACTGTTGTTCCACTCTTTCGGGTCCACCTCATCGCCGCCGATATGAAAGTACTCGTCCGGAAATAGTCTCGCCATCTCGCCGACGAAGCCGTCGAGAAAACGGTAGGTCGACTCTTTCGTCGGATCGATCAGGGCGGTCAAGATGCCGTGCTCGTGAACAATCTCGTACGGACCGGGTCCAGTACCGAGTTTGGGATAGCCGGGAAGCCAGCTTGTGGCATGGCCGGGCATATCGAACTCCGGCACGACCCGGATGCCGCGCTCGCGTGCATACGCGATGACATCACGCACTTCGGCTTGGCTGTAATACAGGCCGTCGGACCCGTATTTCTGAAGCCTGGGATACCGCTTACTTTCGATGCGAAAACCCTGGTCATCGGACAGGTGCCAGTGCAACACGTTCAGCTTCACGGCCGCCATTCCGTCGAGAGTACGCTTGACACCCTCGACGGGAATAAAGTGGCGCGACACATCGAGCGAAAGGCCGCGCCATGCGAAGCGAGGCTCATCCTGGACCACAACCTCCGGGATCGAAAAGCCGACGACGGCGGATACTCCTTCTCCGCCCGAGGTGTTTTGCTGAACGAGTTGCAAAAGGGTCTCAATCCCGCGCAACACGCCCAATGGCTCATCGGCGGAGAGCCGGATGTGCCCCCCCGAGACGTTCAGCGAATACCGCTCGTCATCCCCGAGCCGTTGCGGGGGGCGATGATCGCGCTGCTCGACGATGACGTTCAGGGTTGCGTTCCCGTTCGCAGGAAGCACCTGCGGCTGAATGGGGATGCCGGTCTGGCGCGCGAGCCTGTAAAACGTGCGCTGCACGGCATCCTTAACCCGCGCATCAGCCGCGCCTGCCCCCGAAAGCGAGGCTGTGAAGCTGGTGCCGATCTGGATGCTCCCGGGCTGCTGGGTGACGCTGGCGGGCCAAGGCATGAGCGGCAAGCTAGCTACGTCCGGCTGCACTTGGCCGAATACACAGGCGGCCAAGGACAGGGTGGGCCCAATCAGCCCGAGGTTTCGGATCATCTGTTTTTTCGAATAGCGCACAAGAAGCCTATAAACAAACGTAGTAAGAGTAACCCTACAGAGTACTATGCTTGCTCAGCGTAAATAAAAGAAAATGCTCATTCTTGGCGAATGAGCATATTCCTTCCTGTTTCCAGGCCCCTGGCGCACCAGGGTTACGTTGATGGGAGAACAGTTTCGACGGTTTCGCAACCGGCAAAATCCTGTTTGTGATTGGAGTGTAGGGCGAGTGGGGGGTTAAGTCAAGGGCATTTTTGCCGCGTTTCTGGGACTTGGTTGTAAGTACCTAGCGGCAAACGATTTGTAGGACGAGTTCGATCTAGTGATGGGTCAGGTTAAGGGTGATCATCGATTCGTCCGCTTCGAGCGTTCCGTAACGGCGGCGATAGATCCGCATGCCGGCATACATGAGGCCCCCAAACAGGCAAATGCCAGACAGGAGAATGCTGAGATACACAATACTTATGAGCAGCTGATAAAGCGGCTTGATAGGCCCGGGCGGAGGCACATCATTCCAGGTGATTCGGGCCTCGTATTGGACGCGATTGAGCAGCGACGCGGCTTGCGCCTGCGCACCCGGCCCGAAGACTGCGGCAATCAGCATTCCGGAGCGCTTCGCCTCGACACCGGGCAAGGATCGGAAGGCGGGCAGGTGAAGACGGGCCATTTCCGGCGTCAGATAGTAGAAAATTACCAAACGAACTGGGGGCGAAGACTTGGCGACGGTGTAGGAGGCGACTTGAGCTTCGGCGCCCTGCTGAAAGCCCGGGTTGGCGGCGCTCAACTCGGGCGCGAAGGCGTTGAGCGAGGCCGGTCCGAGCACGTAACGCGCTGAATTCGCTACCCGGCCCTGCTTGGGGAGGAAGGTCAAGATCGCAGGCAGCGAACCATCTTTGCGATTCGGAAAGCGCTTAAGTACGGCATCTACATCGGCTTGCTTCGGGACGCCGCCTTGAAAGATCAGGACGTAGTTGTCATCCGAGATGACCGTCTGGTTGGTGTCAATTGTGCAAAACGAAGCCAAATCGCAGGTGCGCGCTTTTGCGGAACGAAGCCATTCCCAGGCGGCGAGCGCCCCGGTTTGGTCCTTCATCTCGTAAGCGGTAATGCTGAACGGACCCTGCTGAATGGCGATCGAGCGAACTAATCCATACTCGCGCCAAAGCGCCGAATCGTCAGCGAACAGTGCGACAGCCGACAGAAGGCCGATAAAGGCTAGGCCGCGGCCCCGTGGCATTTCTTGTACTTCTTTCCGCTTCCGCAGGGGCACAATTCGTTGCGGCCGACCTTGGAACCTTTTGAAGCGGTCTTGGGCTGATTGCCATTGCCATCGCCGCCGGTGAACTGCAATTCTGCCAACTCCTTCTCTTTTCTCCGATGGATATTCCGCGTCAGATCGATGACGGATTGCTGGGCTTGCCGTTGCTGTTCAACGAGCTGAGGTGTCCTGATCTCCGGCCCCTCCTCGTCCTCGTCCTCATAGTCTTCAAGAGCCTCTTCGGGCTCGGGGTACGGCAGAGGGACATTCCCGCTCTCGATGCGCATGAAGAAGAGATACCGGATGGTCTCGTCTTCGATCCGATCCATCATGTCCTGGAACATGGTGAAGGATTCTTTCTTGTACTCGATGAGTGGATCCTTCTGGCCATATCCGCGGAGGCCGATTCCCTCCTTTAAATGATCCATCGATAACAGGTGATCTTTCCACTGGTTATCGACGACATTGAGCATGATGATGCGCTCGGCCTGGCGGAGATTATCCGCTCCGATCATGCGCTCCTTTTCGTCATAGCGGGCAAGAAGGAGATCATCGATCTGCTGTTCGATTTCCTCGCGATCCAACCCGGCGAGTTGATCGATGTCGAGCTTCACGCCGAACTGGTTCAGAACGGCTGTCTGGAGGGCCAATAAATCGAATTGATCGGAACGGACGTTCTGAGGGCAGTATTGATCGATATATCCGCCCGTCACTCCGCGAACGATATTGACCATTCGCTCCTTCTGGTTCTCTCCCTCGAGCAACTGACGCCGCATGTTATACACGGCCTGCCGCTGTTTATTCATCACGTCGTCGTATTCAAGGACGTGCTTACGGGAGGCGAAGTGCTGAGCTTCGACCGCTTTCTGCGCGGCAGCGATGCGCTTCGTGATGAGACGCGATTCAATCGGGACATCCTCTTCCATGCCGAGCCGCAGCATCAGATTTTGCATGCGCTCGCCACCGAAAACGCGCAGCAGGTCGTCCTGAAGTGAGAGATAAAACCGCGAGCTGCCGGGGTCGCCCTGACGCCCCGCGCGGCCACGCAACTGGTTATCGATTCGCCGCGATTCGTGGCGTTCGGTTCCGAGAATGTGCAAGCCGCCAAGCTCGACGACTTCCTGATGCTCGGCTTCGATCTCACGGGCAATTTGACCTTTGATCTCTTCGAGCTCGCCGGGAGGCAAGATTTCGGCGGATTTGCCGAGCTTCTTCAGCCGTTCTTCGAGAAGAAAATCCGCGTTTCCGCCCAGGAGAATGTCAGTGCCGCGGCCGGCCATGTTGGTCGAAACGGTGACTGCGCCCTTGCGGCCCGCTTGCGCAACGATGTGGGCTTCACGCTCGTGATTCTTGGCGTTGAGAACCTCGTGCTTGACACCCATTTTTTTCAAAATGCCGGAAAGGCGTTCCGACTTCTCGACGGAGATGGTGCCAACGAGGACCGGCTGCCCTTTCTCGTTGAGAGCTTTGATCTCGTTCGCGGCGTTGCGAAACTTCTCCTGTTCGGTGCGGTACACCATATCTGCATTCTCAATCCGGATCATCGGCTTGTTGGTGGGGATGACAGTGACTTCGAGCTTGTAGATGTTGCCGAATTCAGCCGCTTCGGTATCGGCGGTGCCGGTCATGCCAGCTAGCTTCTTATACATGCGGAAGAAGTTCTGAAACGTGATGCTGGCTAGAGTCTGAGTTTCACGCTCGATCTTGACGTTTTCTTTTGCCTCGACAGCCTGGTGCAGACCGTCGCTCCAGCGGCGGCCAGGCATAAGACGTCCGGTGAACTCGTCGACGATGATCACCTGCCCGTCTTGGACGACGTAATCGCGATCGCGCTGATACAGGATGTGCGCGCGCAACGCCTGTTGCACGTGGTGGTTCATCTCTATGTTGGCGGGATCATAAAGATTGCCCGTATTCAGCAGCTTTTCGACCTTGAGTACGCCCTCTTCGGTGAGGGCAACGGTGCGATGTTTCTCGTCGACGGTGAAATCGCCGGTCGTATATTGCTGGCCTGGCTCCTTGCCCTCGATTACTTCGCCGCGCTCTAAATACGGAATGATGCGATTGACACGGTAATACTTGTCTGTCGACTCTTCGCTCGGCCCGGCGATGATCAGCGGTGTGCGAGCTTCGTCGATCAATATCGAATCAACTTCGTCAACAATCGCGAAGCTATGAGCGCGCTGGACGTAGTCTTCGAGCCGGAACTTCATGTTGTCGCGCAGGTAATCGAATCCGAACTCGTTATTCGTACCGTACGTGATATCAGAGCCGTAGGCGGCGCGCCGCTGCGTGTCGTCCAGATCATGCACTATGGTTCCGACCGTCAGCCCGAGCGCGCGGTGAATGCGGCCCATCCATTCCGAGTCGCGCCGCGCGAGATAGTCGTTTACGGTGACGATGTGGACGCCTTCGCCGCCGAGCGCGTTGAGATAACTGGGCAGGGTTGCGACGAGCGTCTTGCCTTCGCCGGTCTTCATTTCGGCGATGCGGCCGCGGTGAAGCACGACGCCGCCTATGAGCTGCACGTCGAAATGGCGCATATTCAAGAAGCGGCGGCCCGCTTCACGGCACACGGCAAACGCTTCGATGAGAAGATCGTCGAGCGTAGCGCCATTGGCGAGGCGCTGTTTGAATTCCTGGGTTTTGGCAGCTAAATCGGCATCTGAAAGCACTTTCAGCGCGGGTTCGAGATCGTTGATGGCCGCCACAATGGGACGTATCTTCTTGATTTCCCGGTCATGTTTGGTGCCAAAAACCTTGGCCAGAACTCCATCGAGCATGGTTGCGCTTGTACTTCCAGTGTAACTGCTACTCGAGCACTACGTGTTAACAGTCTGGCTGGGTCGAGGCGTCCTTCCTATTAGGAGGGCATCTTCGATGGCCGGTAGAAGCCTCGCAACTTCGCGACGGCGTTTTCTTCTGAACACGACATGGGCCGGCGTAGCAATGGGCGGTTTGGCTTTTAAGGCCTCCGCGAGCGATGAGGCGGACCCATTCGATGCTCTACCGAAAAGTGTTTGGGAGAGGGCCAGGAACAATGGCTTGATCATGATTCGCCGTCCAGCCCCGGCAGTGCTATCGAGTCGCACCAGGATCGTTCCCCAGGATGAGCCCGGGATTCCATTAGTGATCGAAGGGCAGGTATTTACGCCTGATGGCACGACACCCGCTGAAGGCATCACTGTGTATGCCTACAATACGGACGCTGAAGGCTATTACGGCGCGGATCACAATCCGTACCCTCCTCGCCTGTATGGTTGGATGAAAACCGATGTCGAGGGTCGCTTTGAACTGCACACGATTCTCCCTGGCCACTATCCCGGAATGCAGGCGCCCGCGCACGTTCACTTTACGGCATGGGGCGGAGGCTACCCTCCCCAGTGGTTTGACGAGTTACGCTTCGCAGGGGACCCATACATCACTCCGGAGATGTTGGCCGAGGCGAAAGGAAAGGGTGAGTTCAGCTCGATTCGACCGCTCACGCACACAGAAGGGGTTTTGCATTGCCGCTTCAAAATCCGGCTCCAGCGCGAGACCAACTTCCACTAAAACCTTGGGTGGCAGAAACGGCATCGAAAGACGACGCTGTGTCCGATGAAAGATCGGAGTTGCCCCGCTTGATCGCGGCTTCGCGCGAGGGTGACCAGGAGGCGTTTGGCGAGTTGTACAACCGGTTTTTCCCAATGGTGCACGGAATTTTGTTGTCGCGAGTACCGAAGCTCGAGGTCGACGATTTGGCGCAAGAAGTATTTCTGCAAGCGTGGCGTCAACTTCCCGCATTGCGTCAAGCAATGGCATTTGGCGGATGGCTCGCGCAGATTACTCGACGCCGTTCGGCGGATCATTTCCGGCGTGCTCACGGTACAGAGGAGTTGTCCCAAGATCTCGCGCTCGACTGCGGTGACGAGCAGTCATGGTTCTTGTTAAACGCGATCCGGCGGTTGCCGCAGGCCTATCGCGAAACACTGACATTGCGGTTTGTCGAGGGGCTTACCGGACCAGAAATTGCTGCGCTCACGAATCTCACGCCCGATTCCGTTCGAGTCAATCTGCATCGAGGCGTGAAGCTTCTTCGTGAGCAACTGAAGGGAGGTCTCGCTGATGGAACCGACTGACGACTCTTATCTTTGGAATAAAGCCGGTGAGCCTGATCCCGAACTCCGTCATTGGGAAGAATTGCTTTCGCGGTTTTCTGGAATGGCAGAAAGCCGCCCGCTGCCATTTCTGCCCAGCCGGAACAGGGCCAGATTTCCTCTAAGGGCGCTTACGCTTCCGGCTCTGACCTGCACTCTAATTGCTGCATCTGCGATCTTCCTTCGGTTGGCATGGCAGCCTGGGGCCGATTGGAAAGTGACGATCCTCTCCGGGGCTCCGACCATCAACAATGTGGCACTCGGGGGAACCGGCCGACTCTCAAGTGGAGAGCTGCTTCAAACTGATAGCCGCTCGCGAGCCGTGCTTCGGATGGGAATGATGGGCAAAATCGAGGTGGGCCCGGATACCAAGCTACGTTTCTTTGCTGCGCGCTCAGGCCGCCACCGATTCTCTTTACAGAGCGGAAAGATCACAGCACGGGTTTGGGCGCCTCCTTTTACTCTCTTTGTTGAAACGCCGTCCGCTACTGCGATTGATCTCGGTTGCGCTTTCACGCTGCAAGTGGCCCGAACCGGTTCAGGAGAAATGCATGTTACATCAGGATGGGTCGAATTCGAGCTGAACAACCGGCAAGCCATTGTTCCGGCAGGCGCCATGGTCTTTACCCGGACTCCGTTCGGTCCGGGGACTCCTTTCTTTGAGGATGCACCGAGTGACTTGCGACTAGCCCTGCAGAAGCTCGATTTCGAAAAAGACGGATATGCGGACGTCGATGCGCTCAGAGTTGTTTTGGCTGGGGCGCGACGACGAGATGCGATTACTCTTCTCAGCCTGCTTCGAAGGGTGCCACCCAATTTGAAGGCGGCAGTTTTTGACCGGACTGCTGCATTGGTTCCACCACCGTCCGATCTCACGCGCGAGGATGTCCTTCGAGGAACGAACCAACACGGGATGGATGAGTGGTGGAGGAAGTTAGGACTGGGCGAAGCAAAGAGTTGGATTCTGAATTGGCGCGATGTGGTTACACACTGATCGGCTTTATCTGGCCCTCTTCGGTTCAGTTCTTTTCACGAGTGCACTCGCGGGCGTGGGAAAAAAAATACCAGCATGCTGTGAGTATCAAATCGAGAAGGCCTACAGCAGCGTCGGTTTCTCCGTTTACAAATGGAGAGTGATGAAAGAGGAAGGCATCTTCCGCGACTTCGAAGGCAGCATTCACTACGATCCGCAGAGGCCTGATCTCTCCTACGTAGAAATGAGCGTTCGGGCTGCGAGCCTCGACACCGGCAATCGGGTCCGCGATTCTGTGCTTCGTTCCGATGACTTCTTCGATTCTGCGAAGTACCCGACCTTACATTTCGTGAGTGACAGGATTATGGTTAAACACGCCAATGAACTTGAGGTACTCGGCGACCTGACCATCCATGGCGTGACGAAACGGATCACGATACCCGCGCGAGTAAACGGAACCAGCACTGTGCCTGGGGTTGGGACATTAGCCGGATTCGAGGCGAGTTTTACAATCGACCGCACTAATTATGGGGTGAACGGGTTCCGATGGAGCGGAGGCAGTCTCGCAATCAATAAGGATGTAAGCATTCATTTGGCGCTGGGATGCGTCCAGCGATAGTTCATGGTCTAGGCAGTGTCTGAATGCAAGTCCCTGATGATTGCTCGCGGCGTGGTTTGCTACGTCGAGAAGTGGTTTCAAAGCCCGCTTATAGTGCTATGTGTCTCCTTCGCGGGACGAATTCCTGTGTAGCGCAGCTTCGTCGGCATATCGTCGAGAGGCGCCTCGCGGGGCCGCGCCGAGAATCGTCTCAGGGCTCGTTCGCCTCATCAAGAGATGCCCTTCAGCCGAAATCTAATGAACATGTTGCCGCCGAGCGGATGGTTGCCGTAATAGGGCTTGATGGCGGCAGGGAGGGAATAGGCCGTGAAGTCAGCTCCTATTCCGGTTTCGACCTGGCGGAAAATGTCGATGTCACGGGTGTAACCGATGGTGTACGCGCCAATGCGGAATGTGCTGCCGTAGCGCGTGGCGAGGAATTGCTCAATATTTGGCTGGTTTTCAAACAGGTCGTCCTTATCGACCGACTCGATTCGCCCGGTGATGAAATTGTCGTGATGGATCGGTAAGACCGATTCCACTGTGTATGAGTTCAAATTGCGCTTGGTGTAAGTGTTATGGTTCCGGCCCCAGATGACACTTGACGACCAGCTTCCGCCTGGCATTGGCTTGGAATACTCAAGAGACGCCGTGCTTCGGGTCTGATCACCCGGATCAAGCGCTTCCGGGTGAGCCAAGTGTCCGACCGAGACCTGGGCTGCCCAGTTTTTAGTGGGAAAATACCACAGCCTGGTAGACCAGGAATTGATCGGGCCTGAGTCGATGTCCCAACGAAATTCATCCGGTTCGGAACCATAGAAGCCGCTCGCTTCGAGCTTTATCTTTTTGTAAGCGATACCTGCGGTGACGACCTCATTGGAGATGTGGGTCGAATCCTGCCAGTGATGGGATAGCGTCGCGACGGGCAATTCCATTGCAGACGCCCGGTGCGGGTAAGCAACGGGTCCGAGTGCCGGATCGCCTACCGGCGCGAAATAGAGCTCCAGCGTGGTGTTCTCATTGAGAGATAGAGCGTATTGAAAACCGAGCGACATGATGAAGTCATGGGGATGCTGGCCGTCGACAATCGGCTTTCCGAAGGCGGTCTCGCCGGTTTGAAATAGGAGTGGATAGCGCCGGTCCGTGATGGTGGCGGGTTCGAGACTGAGCATGAGCTGAATTTGAAAGGCGCCGTTGGTTCCGGCGCGGTGTTCAGCATTCGCCATGAACCAGTTCGTCGAGAAGAGCTTGTCACCGCCTCGCGGGCCCGATTGCTGCGTGTCGTTGATGAACGCCTGCGCCATGAACATGGTGTTCCAGGAGCCAAAGGGTTTCATTAGCATCGGCATCGGCCAAGCAGTGGGGTTCCTAGCAGTACCCGAAGAGAGATTCATCAAAAACATAGCCGCCGGATTCATGTCGGCCATCTGCATCGCCGGCATCGTCATACCCGGCATGGAATGGTGATCCTGGTTATCGTGCATACTTACAGTCGAGGTTGCGTTCGCTTGATCGGGCTCCTGCGGAGCAGCGCTTTCACGCTGCGCCTGCAGAATGGGGATTGATCCTCCCCAGAGCATGGCAACGAACAGCGCCCTCACGAATCTGCTGAACAAAACGGCATCTCCTTCCGCTGCTCGCGTGTAAGCGAGTCAAGCGTCTAAAACCACACAATCAACAAGCGAGCGATGCGCAGGGATTGTGCGATATCAGATGCGGAGAATGACTGGGGACAGTGAGGTGAGGTTAGGCGGCGACGCAGTCAAAGAAGTGGCTGCTTCCGTCAGTGTGTGCGGCGGAAACAAAGCAGCTACTGACGGGAGGAATGGAAGCCTCGTGAGCTCAGGAAGGGCGAGACTAGCGGGTGAATGCTTTGCGTCCATGGTCAAGACATGGAAACAGGCGTTGGGAGCGTGACCTGCGGGGGCATGATGACGGTGGCATGGCGGCAGGTTGGTTTGCGAACTGCCACTGCAAGGCTCCGCAGCGCAGGCATACATGCACTTGACGCTGCTGAAAAGCAGTAGGAATGCAATCAGGACAGCCGCAACTCGAGACGAATGAACCATTCCCCCAACCCAAAAACGAAACAAATTCGGCCGGTTTCCCAATTGACCAGTCCGATTCACTAAAGAATCCTCTCTGGAACTCTCGTGTTACTCAAACTTACGTTGGAGCAATAAGCGTGCACAACGGAATAAGGCGTTCTAAGAGTTCTAGTACCGATGGTTGGTAGAGGCGCGTTCAAGCCAGATCTCGCGCCAGTAGTGATATCGGTTCGCGAGCAAAATGTTCGTTGGCCCTTGCATACGACATTTTCGAGGGCTGATCCATCACATCGAAGATTGTCTAAATGAAGCGTATTCTCCAGATATCGCGGTTCTCCGTTGGTGCAGGTGTAATCGGCCCGTTTAAATACAGGGAAACGTTTTCCGCAGAAGGCAAGCATCTCGGGTATGAAAGGAACACCTTCAAGCGCGCCTTCACTGTCCAGAGTTGCCAGGATCTCCTCGATCGGGCGCACTTCGACGATCTCGCCGATTTGTGGGCGGGTTGCGTCTTGGGGCTTTCGTTGGGACGCGCTCAAATCCGTTGCGGACGGGCATCGAGGATGACGATCTTCGGCGGGTGTTCTCGCTTGAAAATCATGATCACGTTCGGTTGCACCGGGTAGTTCACCTGGCCCGCGTAACCGCTCAGGTTCGCTCCGGGCCGCCGCTTTCTCCGGGTCCAGCTTCATTCCAACAGGTTCCTTGGCGCGCTCAAGATTTCGGAGAGATGGAGCGTACCTTAAGTGTTGTTCCAGAGACATCTCCGGTAACCGTGACATTCTGCCCGGCATACTTATCGATTTGCTTCACGTCACCCTTTAGCGCGTAAATTTTGCCCCCGCTTAGAAGCGCATATTCAGAGCCTCCCTTCACGCATTCGCGGACGCATTGGGCTGCGCTTACATTGGTCATCATGTGCTTTGCTCCGCACATGGTGTCGGTAACCGTTCCGGTGAGGGTCCGCGCAGATTGCGGAAAACCCGAGAATGCGCCGATCAGCAGACCCGCTGAAACGGCAATTTTTTGTAGATACATAAGTTCTCCTTTTAAAGTTTTGAAATCTCCTTCGTAACCGGTGCTCCGCCGCGGGTCAGTTATCCAGATACACGAGCCAAGGACCGAGCACGTATGCGGTGAAGCAGCCAATCAGGTAGAGAATGCCGGATGTCCAAAGAACAACTCGGCTGAACCGGCTCGCCGTCCGGCAAGCAGCCGGATCGTCTATTGAGCAGGTTTCGTTGTTGAGCTGGAGCCGCGGAGCGATCCGATATACATAGACGAAGTTGCTCGCGATCAACAACCCGGCGATCACGAAAACCCAGTTTTTGTGATGCGACAGGTACACGAGCCAGGGAGCTGCCGAGAGCACGGAAGCTACGGTTGCTCCCAACCCAAACAGCACGAACAGTGAGGGCAGCGCGCAACACAGCAGTGTCCCGAATGAAGTAAAGAGTGAGAAGTAACTGAGAATTCCGCTACGGTTTGCGCGAGGCGGCGAGAGTGCTTTCCATTATGTTCCTTTCTGGCTTACCAGTTGGATATCGGTCATTTGCAGCGGAACGGGCGACTTGAAATCCTTGCCGGGATTCATTACGCCGCGCACGATCATTTCCTTTCCCGCATACTTGCGGGCAGCCTGATAACGCGGCTTGAGTTTTCGCGCCGGGAGCCAAAGTGATCAGCGCACCGGTCCCCGATACTTTCAACTGCAACTCACCTGCGGCATCGATCAGTTCGCCACGAATCAACACGGTTGTTGCCTTGGGCGTGTAGCCCTGTTTGTGAATCGTCTCCCAGAGCTGCGGTACCGTTACCGCATTGCCCTGCTTGAGCTTCACAACGGCCAAGCCCTTATTCAGGCTCACGTCGACTGAGTCCACCCCTGCGATTTTTTTCAAAGACACGTGCACGACGTGTGCGCACGTCATTCAATCCATGCCGAAGATCGATAGGTCGGCTTCGAGCAGCTCAGCATGACTAGGGACAAATGCAGCCAGGATTCCGATCAGCAGCAGAAGAGCTTGTTTTTTCATACGTAAACTCCTTTAGAAGAAATAGGCAAAGTTGATTGCGAAACGGTATCTCTCACGCGGGTAGAGGGAACCTACGTCACGATACAGAGGGAATTGCATACCCGCCTCAATTCCAATGGCCCGGTAGACCCCGAGCACGACTCGGACCCAAAAAAACTTGATCGGCCGCGGTGCCCGGGATTTGAATGGTTTGCCTTTCGAGCAAATCAGAGTGCTCGCCGGTCAGCTCTCCGAAAATTCGCCAGTCCCAGCGAGGGTAATCTGTGCGCCACGCTTCGGGACGATAGCCATACACAAGCGTGTACGTCAGCAAATCGGGACGTTCGATCTCCTTGCGAGTGCGTGTAGCGCTGGTAATCGATACCTCCCCAAACATATTGACTCCTGGATGCTACACCGGTCACTCCGCCGACCAGGTAACCGGCACCACTGTGAAGCCCCCGGTATACACCCGCCTCGGCCTGCGGACCAGGAACGAGAATGCCGCCGACCAGGGTGCTCTCTATCCGCTTGCCGGCCAGGTCCTTTCGTTGAAAGCGCCACCAGGTCAGGGCGCTGAAATCTCCGCTCACCGGCGTGTTCGTTGTAACAGACGATCTCGCATAAGGATCGGATTCGATAACGAGAGGGCCTGATACCGACAGCTTGAGATTCTGCGTTAGACCATAAGCGAGCTCAGCTTCGAGCGCTGCAGCAACGCCGCCCGAGCCGCCGCGGCCATTTACACCGAGATCGAGGCTCCAGCCGCCCTGTGGATTGGTGGGCGTAGCGAGACCAAACACCGGACCATGATCGGCCGCAAACAGAAGTGGTCGCGATCGATAACAACAACAGCCCGAAGCCGAATCTGGCTTCATACAAGCCTCCTCTCTAGCAGCAACTGCGATCAGGTGCGGGATAACCCACACACAGCGTGCGCTTCAGAGAGAAAGCTTCAGATCAGAAATGTGGAATAGAGGCTTTGACGATCGGGCGGGGATGGATCTGCGCAGGTGGATTCGATGTGCTGACGAGAACCGATGATTCGAAAAAATGGACGAATTTAGAAACGTGGCGTCTACCGGGGCTAACGAAACGTTGTAGTTGACTGATCGATGATGCTCAAAAGCGAGTTGGCTGCACTGCCGGCGAAGAGCGCTGCTGTTTTCGAGGCGCGTTTGTGTGACAGCGGCCATCACGCGAGCAACACTTGTTCGCTGCAGCCCGGGCACCATGAAGAACTGTTCGCAGGATACACAGCCGCCCCACAGAAATGTTGCGAACAGCAACAGTCGAGCATAGAGCAGTGCAGAACGCGCGATACACAGCTAGTCTAGGATAGCCCAAACAGAGTTAGAGCCAAGTACTGGCAAGCTATTCATGAAAAGACTTGCGGCTGAATTCTTCGGTACATTCTCGCTGGTGTTCGCTGGAACGGGTGCGGTGATAATCAACGACGTCGCCAACGGCGCGGTGTCTCACGTTGGGATCGCGCTGACGTTCGGGCTTGTGGTACTTGCGATGATATACGCGTTGGGCGATGTATCAGGAGCGCACCTAAATCCGGCAGTGACGCTTGCCTTTGCGGCGGCGCAACGGATGGAATGGCGATGGGCGCCTCCGTATGCGGCCAGCCAGGCATTAGGCGCGATCACGGCCAGCCTCCTACTGCGCGGGATTTTTCCAAAACATCCCACGTTGGGCGCTCACGAGTCCGGCTGGAACAGACATGCAATCGTTCATCCTTGAAATCGTGCTTACTCTCGTTTTGATGTTTGTGATCCTGAGTGTCTCGACGGGCGCGAAGGAAAAAGGCATTACAGCGGGAATTGCAATTGGAGCGGTGATCGCGCTAGAGGCGCTATTCGCCGGACCGATTTCCGGCGCATCCATGAATCCAGTCCGATCCCTTGCGCCAGCACTGGTTTCGCTTCACTTCGAGCATCTTTGGATTTATGTTGTAGCGCCGATTCTGGGCGCGTACTTAGCGGTGCCGCTCTGCCGGTGCGTCCAGCCGGAAGGCTGTTGTTCTAGAGGTCAAACCGAGCGAACGTGTCCGTAAAGAAACAGGTTCTGTTCGTATGTGTCGAGAACGCCGGCCGTAGCCAGATGGCCGAAGCTCTGACTCGGTTGCGCGCCGGGGATGCTATAGAGCCGTATAGTGCCGGATCGAATCCGTCTGGCAGGATCAATCCAGACGCGATCAGCGTTATGCAGGAGCTCGGCTATGATCTTGCGGCACATAGCTCAAAGTCACTTGACAAGATTCCAGCGCTGGAATATGACGCGGTAGTGACTATGGGATGTGGGGACGCCTGCCCATTTGTTCGTGCGAAGCGACGCTTCGATTGGAATCTCCCAGACCCAAAAGGTAAGAGTGCGGCAGAGGTGCGGCAGATTCGTGACCTGATCGATTCCAAAGTGAAAGAGCTGAAGCGAGTATTACTCGACCCTCCGGTTCAAACGATTCCAAGTAGCCCGGTACCAACGCTACCGGTTTCGTAGAGAATTTCGGCTGATCTCCCAACTAAGAGACAATAGAGCGAGATGCGCCTGGGCGAGTACATCCGGACGATAAAGCGCGAGGATCCTGCCGCGAAAAGCGGGTTAGAGATCCTGCTCTGCTACCCCGGTTTACACGCAGTCTTGCTGCATAGACTGGCGCACTGGTTCTACCGTCACAAGCGGTTCATTATTGCCCGAATCATTTCACAAAAAGCGCGCTTTCTCACGGGCATTGAGATTCATCCTGGCGCAAAGATCGGCCAGCGCTTATTCATCGATCACGGAATGGGTGTCGTGATCGGCGAGACGGCGGAGGTGGGCGACGACGTGCTGCTGTATCAGGGCGTCACGCTCGGGGGTACCGGAAACGAACGCGGCAAGCGGCACCCGACACTCGGGAATCGAGTGGTTGTAGGCAATGGCGCGGCGGTGCTGGGCAATATCACGCTGGGCGACGATGTGAAGGTGGGCGCCGGGTCGGTGGTCGTGCATTCGGTTCCGAGCGGTTCGACGGTGGTGGGGATTCCGGGGCGGGTAGTCAGAGCTCGCGCCGAGGCGCTAGGCACTTTGGAGCACGGGCGCGTAGCTGCCGCCGCCGAATCCGAGATCGGCGACATTGAACAATTGGGCGATCGTATCCGGGAGCTGGAAGCCTTGCTTCGGCTGCTTCTAGATGAGCGTGTCGGCCAGGGCCGCGGATAAGAACTAATTTAGGAATTTGTAACGCAAGCTGTTCGCGGCGAGCACTTGGAGCTCATCGCGAGAGAAGCCAAATTCTTGATTTGCGATCTTGAACTCACGGATCAGATCCGTGCGGAAGAGCGCCGGATCGTCGGTGCCGAGAACGATGGGCACGCCCGCATTCCAGAGGCGGCGTAGCGGATGCTGGGGCAGACCCGGCACGGCGCCGGTACACACATTGCTCGAAGGACAGACTTCGAGCGGAATATCGCGGCGGCGCAACTCGTTCAGCAACTCGGGATCGCCTATGGCGCGAATGCCATGGCCGATTCGCTCGGCGCCGATTTCGACAGCGTCCCAAACACTTCGCGGTCCGCAAGTCTCTCCCGCGTGACAGGTGAGGCGGAGTCCCGACTTCATCGCCTCTTCAAATAATTTGGCGAACCAGGTCGCGGGGCCACGTTCTTCATCGCCGCCGAGACCGACCGCGACTACGCCGCGGCTGCGGTACTCTCTCGCGATATCGAATACGCGCGCCGCTTTGTCCGCTCCGAACTGGCGAATTGCATCGAAGATCCAGGCGACCTTGACGGCATCGTTGCGGGCAGCTTCATCGCTGATTGCTTCAAAAATTTCGGCGAGATTCTGCTTCTTCCAAAGAATTACGCCCGCGGAGAGCGTGATCTCGGCGTACGAAATGTTTTGCCGGGCCAATTTTTCGAGCAGGCGACGCGTCGCAATGGCGTACGCTTCTGGCGAGCTGAGCTGTTGCGTGACCCATACAAAGGCCTGTATGAATTCGATGAAGCTGGTGAACGAAACATGCGTGCGAATTTCGTCGAGTGAAAGCGAAGGCCGGATCTCTTGGAGAGTCGCAGGTTCTACGGAACCTTCCAAATGAACGTGCAGCTCGGCTTTCGGTAAGGCGCGAATGAACTCGTCAAGGCTTGTCGAGCCGCATTCGTCAACCTGCACTCTCCTGACATAATAAACGTCGATGACGGAGCAGGAGATAGAGGCGATTACCGGCGGCTATCACGGAGATGCTTTCGGCGTACTCGGGCCACACGCGCTGACGAGCAACGGAAAAAGCACGCCCTGGGAAGTGCGGGCATTCCTGCCGCAAGCAAAGCAGGTGGAGCTGGCGATGAAAGGCAAGCGGGTGCCGATGGAGCCCGTTCATCAGGGCGGATTATTTGTCGCCCGGCTCGGATCTGAACCGCCGAGCTACAAATTCAGGATTACCGATCACGCAGGCACAACCTCAGAACTGGAGGATGCATACCAGTTTCAACGTCTTTTGCTGAGCGATTTCGATTTACATCTTCACTCGGAGGGGACCAACTACGAGGGGTATAAATCATTCGGGGCACATCCTGCGACGGTAGAGGGCGTGAAGGGCACGCGATTCGCGGTTTGGGCGCCGAACGCAATCGTGGTGAGCGTAGTGGGAGGCTTCAACGATTGGGATGCGCGGCGGCATCCGATGCGGTCGCGGACAGGCGGCGTTTGGGAGATTTTTCTTCCCGGCGTGGAGCGTGGCACGGCGTACAAATACGCGATTAAATCGCGGTTCCGCGGATACAGCCAAATGAAGTCCGATCCGTATGGATTCTGGATGGAAACACCGCCGAAATCGGCTTCGCTGGTCGCGGATCTCGACAGTTATGAATGGCAGGATGAGCAGTGGATGTCCGAGCGCGCCGGGGCGAAGCCGCTCGACAGCGCCATGTCGTTTTATGAAGTGCATCTCGGCTCCTGGCTGAAGGGCGAAGGACACCGATCGTTAACGTACCGGCAGCTTGCAAACAAACTCGTCGCGTACGTGAAGCAGATGGGCTACACGCATATCGAGTTAATGCCAATCGCCGAGCATCCGTACGCGCCGTCGTGGGGCTATCAAGTGGTCGGATATTTTGCGCCGACTTCGCGGTACGGCTCGCCCCAGGACTTCATGTACTTCGTCGATTGCTGTCACCGTGCAGGAATCGGCGTGATCATGGACTGGGTGCCGGCGCACTTTCCGAAGGATGCACATGGGCTCGCATTCTTCGATGGCACGGCGCTGTATGAGCACGAAGACCCGCGACGGGGCGAGCACAGCGATTGGGGCACGCTGATCTTCAACTACGGACGGAATGAAGTGCGATCGTTCCTGATGTCGAACGCGATGTTTTGGCTGAAGAAGTATCACATTGACGGGCTGCGGGTGGATGCCGTGGCGTCGATGTTGTATCTGGATTACTCGCGCAAGCCGGGACAGTGGGCGCCGAACATCTACGGCGGAAATGAAAACCTGGAAGCGATTGATTTTCTGCGGAAGACGAACGAGTTAGTGCACCAAATACCGGGAGTGATCACGGTGGCTGAAGAATCGACGGCGTTTCCCGGCGTGTCGCGCCCGGTCTATTTGAATGGCCTGGGTTTCACGATGAAGTGGAACATGGGCTGGATGCACGATATGCTGCTCTACTTTTCGAAGGATCCGATCTACCGCAAATACCATCAGAACGATTTGACCTTCAGCATGGTGTACGCGTTCACGGAGAATTTCGTGCTCCCGATTTCACATGATGAGGTGGTTTATGGAAAGCGTGCGTTGCTCAGCAAGATGCCTGGCGACGAGTGGCAACGGTTCGCGAACGCCAGGGCGTTTTTGAGTTACATGTATGGGCACCCCGGCAAGAAGCTGCTCTTCATGGGATGCGAGATCGGCCAGACGTCTGAATGGAACCACGAAGGCGAGGTTGAGTGGTGGCTACTGGACTATGAGGTCCATCGGCGGTTTCAGGAGTTTTGTGCCGCGTTGAACGGTCTTTACCGGAGCGAGCCCGCGCTGTACGAGATTGATTTTCAGGGCTGGGGCTTTGAGTGGATCGACTTCCACGATTCGCAAAACTCGATCGTCTCGTTTGTGCGGCGGGCGAAGCGGCGCGAGGACTATCTGGTTTTCGTCTGCAACTTCACCCCGCAACCTCACTTGAACTATCGGATCGGAATGCCCGAAGCGGGGTTGCACCGGGAACTTTTCAATTCAGACTCGGAGATCTACGGCGGCAGCAATATGGGGAACGGCGGATTCGTGAATGCAGAAGGCACAGCATCGCACGGAAGGCCGGCGTCGGCCGCAGTTGTGCTTCCTCCCTTGGGGGTGGTGGTGCTGAAGCCGATGCGGCGGTTGCCGGAGGTAGTGGGTGCCGCGGGTTAGATGTCAGCCGTGCCTTCGAGGCTGCGCCAGAGATACCAGCTCGCGATCGAACAATAAGGATGCCATTTTTCGGCGAGTTTCGATAACTCGGCGGGGTTGGGCAGGTCCGGGAGCCCGTATGCGCGGCGGACTGCGTTGCGAATGCCGAAGTCGGCGAGCGGCATGACGTTCGGCCGCTCGAGGGCGAAGATCAGGAACATTTGGGCGGTCCAGACGCCGACGCCTCGCACCTGAGAGAGGGTTGCGATGATCTCCTGGTCCTCTAAATCGCCCAGCTTGTTGAACTTGATTTCGCGGCGGGCGACTCGCGACGCCAGATCCTGGAGCGAGGCTATCTTTTGCTTCGATAATCCGCAAGCGCGTAGCTGCTCGGGGGTGAGCTTGAGGAATGCCGAAGCGGTGAATCTGCGGCCCACGGCTTTGCGAAGGCGTTCGAAAATGGTTCCGGCGGCCTTTCCATTGAGCTGCTGAAACGTGATGGAGCGGGCCAACGTCTCGAACGTTGGCTGCCGAACAGCGATCCGGTAGGGGCCTATCCGCCGGATGATCTCAGCCATTACGGGATCGGTTTTCTGGAGGTGGAGCGTTGCTGATTCCATGCGGGATGGCCGGAAGCCTAGACGATAATCATAACCAAGGCGGTGTCACCGTCGAGCAAGGAACAGATGCGTAGTTTCATTCGATATTTAGTATGCACCGGCGCATGTGCGCTGATGATCGTGGCTCAACAGAATTCCGAGCCGGGGCCGGAGCAGGATCAGGCGGGGGCCCAAGAGCCGACGATTCGTGTCAGCGTCGACCTGGTGAACATCCTGTTCACGGTTCGCGCCAAGCACGGCGGCCAGTTAATCCCGAATCTGACGAAAGACGATTTCAAGATTTACGAAGACGGCAAGCAGCAGACCATTCGACGCTTCTCGAGGGAAACAGACTTACCGGTGACGCTGGGGCTGCTGATTGATATCAGCGCCAGCCAGGAACGGCTGATTGATATCGAGCGGGAAGCGGCAGCGGCATTCTTCTCGAGCGTCATTCGACCCAAAGACGAAGCCTTCCTCATTTCTTTCGGAAAGAGCACCGATCTATTGCAGGATTACACCAACTCGCCGCGGCTGCTGACTGCGGCTTTGCGGGATTTGCGAGGCGACGGGCAGACGCCACTAATCAGCGCGGGTCCAATTCCAAACACGAATCCCGGTGCGATTCCCATTCCTGGCAGACCGAAAGGAACGCTCTTGTTTGATGCAGTGTACCTTGCTTCGAATGAAAAACTGAAGAGTGAAGTGGGAAGAAAGGCGCTAGTGCTGATCACCGACGGAGACGATCAAGGCAGCTTCTATGACCGAAGGGCGGCGATTGAGGCGGCGCAAAAAGCGGACGCAATGATTTACAGTATTTACTACGTTGATCGCGAGTTTTATTACATGGCGGGAATGATCGGAAGCGGCGGCGAATCCGATCTGCGCAAGATGTCCGATGAGACGGGAGGGCACGTATTCACGGTAAGCGGGAAGCACCCGTTGAGTGAGGTCTTTAAAGAGATTCAGGACGAAATGCGTAACCAATACTCAATCGGCTACGTGTCGAGTAATCCAAACAAGGACGGGACGTTCCGGCGCATCGAGATCAAGACCAAGCAGTCCGAGTATAAAGTGCAGGCGCGCAACGGATATTACGCTACGCGGAACGATGCGCCGTAATGTGCTCGCGCGCTTCGAGGTAATCGCTAACGGCTTTTCGGAACGGCGGCATGGGCGCGATGCCCGTGCTTTCGAGCTTGCTGTTCGATAACGCAGAGTACTTGGGGCGCCGCGCGGCAGTCCTGTATTCCCTTTCATCCGTTGGCTGAAGAGAAGGCGACAAGCCGGCCAGCTCGAAAATCAATTTGGCGTAATCGTACCAGGAGATCGCTTCACCGCCGCCCATGTGAAATAGGCCGAAGAGCCCTTTTTCGACCAGATCGGCCGTGCGTGACGCCATGGCGGGCGCGTAGCTTGGTGACGCGACATGATCCTGGACGACGCGAATGGGCTTATTGCCTTTGGCGAGCCGCAGCATGAGCTCGACGAAGTTGCCTCGCGGGGTAAACATTCCGCCCGGACCAAAGACTCCCGAAGTGCGAATAACGAGAGGCCGGTCCAGGTAAGCTTGCGCGTATAGTTCGCCGGCGAGTTTCGAGACGGCGTACGCGCCGAGCGGGTGAGGGGTGTCGGTCTCGACGTAAGGGCTGCCTTTGGTGCCGTCGAACACGTAATCTGTCGAATAATGAACCAGGCGCGCATCGGTTTGCCGGCATGCCATGGCAATGTTTCTTACCGCAAGCGCGTTCGCCTGATAAGCGGCGAGGGGCTCATTTTCGGCGATATCGACTTGATTGTAGGCAGCCGCATTAATGACGAGCTGCGGATCGGCTTGGGCGACGGCCTCTTCGACGAGATGAGTGTTCGTAATGTCTAGCGACTGGCGATCGAAGCGCTTAACCAGCCATTGGCGGCGTTCAAATTCACGGCAGAGCTCGACACCGAGCTGACCGCCACCTCCAAAGATAATTGCCTTACGCTGCATTCACTTTGCAGCATAGCGGATGAGCGGTTATTTTGCGGCGAGCTCGAGAGCGGGAGTGCGTTGCTGCAGGCCTTCGCCGAGCAGGTGAGAGCGAAGCGCCATGAGGCTTTGCAAGCCGGTGAGGATCTGCTCGATTTTAATTTCGATTTCGCAGATGTTATTGGGGTTAGCGGCGCAGGCCACGACTTCACCGAGGAAGAGCGCATCATTGAATTCGACGCTTACAGCGGTCGAGACCGGGATGGCTTCGTTCGCTTGCAGGCTCAAGCGCTTACCTTCGGAACCGTGGAAGGAACAAGGCACAAGGCGTTTGTTACCGGAGGAATCGGGCGAAGCGAGCTGAATAACCGCAGAGGGTGCGTCATCGCCAGAAAAGGCGTCCACAGGGGCAGAAAACGTATTCACAGCCTACTTATCGGCTGCCCTGGCGGGAAATGTTAGGAAGGGACGGCTAAAAGTGGGAATCGATCAAGAGCCAGAGTGACGCGCCGACCAGGACGGGCAGGAATAATTCGAGCCAAGTGCGCACACTCGGCAGACGGCGGCGGTGAGACTTAGGATATTGATCGATGCCCGGGCGGTCCGTCGCCGCTGGAACTGATGTACGGGCACCCGTTTCGCGGGCCCGGGCGCTGACCAGAAGCGACCAGGTTTCGCTTGGCTCGCCGCGGAGGGCGCGAACCAGCTCTTCCCGGCCACGCCTGTCAGCTATCAAGATGGTGGCCGAGTTCATTCCCGTCGTAGAGCGCTGCAGCTTACGGCGGAGGCGCGGAGGAACTTCCGCGATAGAGCGATAGACGCGAGTGCCGTTTCCGCTCGAGATAAATATGGTGGAGGTTCGCGCGATTAGACCGGGCATTACTCCTCAGACGCGAAAAATTGGCAGGGTGAAACAAGCATTCTTGATGGTAACTCTTGCCGGGAGGGTGGCTAGTCTACTTTCTTCAGAACCTTGGCGCCTGGCGGCAATTCAAAGGTCTTGGCGGGGAGCGGCCGATTCACTTCGACCTTGTCCGCAAACATCTGAAAAGTCTTGTAGCCGTTGCGCTCCCGTTGAATAGTGTAGGGCCACATGATGCCCCCGACATCGCGGTACTTGCCGAACTCGGTGACCTCATCGTTGTGGTAGCGGGTATCGGGATCGATCCAGCTAAATGTCTGGTGTACCGGCAGCATCGTGTTGTGATCGAAATACACACGGACGGTTCGAGACTGCGCGTCGGTGATGTCGACGATCTCGACGTGCGTGCTCTGATAGACGTCGGTGCCGATGTAATCGAACTGGAGGCCGGGCTCGCCGTAGCGGACTCGAAAAATGTACAAGATGTCGTTCTCGGTGGTTCGCACGTAGCGCTGCCATTTGTCTTCAGCGATGGGGCGCGCGCCACGGAAGGTCAGATCCCAGGCCTGATCGCCCAAAAAGAGGACTGAGTAGTCTTGCTTTTTGCCGAAGGCCTGGCGCTCGCGTAGGGCAAGGCCTTTCGCAGGCCGGCTGGGTAAGTACTCGGTGTAAATGGTGGCGATCGCGAGCCCGCTGAGCTGTTCGCGAAAAAACGAGTAGACGCGGCCGCTCTCGACGCGATTTTGCATGTGCAGGAACTGATCGCCCCCGAGCGCTTTGATCGCAGCATCGCACATCTGTTTTCCTTTATCTGCGGTGGTCTGAGCCGCGAGAATGCCGACTGACAGCAAGGCCAAGGCGAAAGGCAGGAGGCGAGTAAAGAAGCTCATTGAGACAGGCACGCGGCTTGCAGCCAGAAGCGCTCGGAATCAGAGGCATCGTCGCGGGAATGAATCGAGCCGGCGCGTTCTCGAAGCGGTCCGCCAGGGCGGCCATTGAGCACAGCTTGGATTTCGGCGATGACTGCGAGTGCGACCTGCTCGGGTCCGTCTGCGCCGATATCGAGTCCCATGGGGCTGTGGAGGGCCGGATGAAGTTGCGACTCATCGAGACCAGCATCTGAAAGAAGTTGAACCGCGCGCTTGCGCGGACCGAGCATACCCAGGTAGCTGAGCGGGGTGTTCGAAAGCTCACGCAAGGTTCCGAGATCCTGCGTGTAGCTATGGCTCATCAGAACGGCGGCGGTCCAGGCGTCGATTTGCGGAAGGGCGCTAAGGCTACCGGGAGCGCGCACCTGCACCTGGTCGGCGGATGGAAATCTTTCAGAGCGAGCATAGTGGGCGCGGCCATCGAAGACCCACACTTCCCAGCCGAGATGTTTCGCTAGCTCGGCTACGGGGATAGCGTCGTCCCCCGCCCCGAATACCAGCAAACGGACGGCGGGCGTGAGGACCTCAATAAAGGCTTCAACATTTTCGTGCAGAAGCGCGGTGCGCGACGTACGTTCAGAAAGCGCGATTCGGCTCTCGGTTTCGAGAGCACAGGCGAGCTGGGCGTTCGGCAGGTTGTCACTGAGGCTGCCGCGAGTATCGATGATAAGCCGTTGACCGGCGGCGGTGGAGGGGTGAACAATATGGGCGAGCTACCGCGGGTGTGCGCTCTGACCGGACGTCTTCAATAAGGTTAAGGACGGTGGGCGCGCGGGCCGTGAGGCGTTCAAGTAAAACGTGAACTATACCACTGCATCCCAGGCCAAAACCTGACGCGATCTCGCCATCGGGAGTCGTGTCGTACTTCTTGACGGCAGGGCCGTTTTCGGTCAGCCACCACGCCTTTTTTATGAGATCGTCTTCAAGGCAACCGCCGCTGATAGAGCCTGCGCGTTGGCCGGTCGTGGTGAGAAGCAGGCGCGCGCCCGGCAGCCGATAGGCCGAGCCTTGTGTTTTCACAACCGTCGCAAGCACGGCGGAATCGCCCACGGCTTCGGTTTCTTTCCAAAGACGCAGGATTTGTCCCAGTTCTTTCATGCCGCGCGCTTCCTCTTACAGGGTAAACCGAACGCCGCGACGCTCAATCTTACTTAGATGATGCGGAGAGATGGTCGCGATTCAAAAGTGACGCGGAGTCCGCATCTAAGAAGATCATCGTGTTGGGGTGAGCGCGAAGTGCCGACGCGGGAGCGTCGGGAGACATCGGGCCTTGCAAACATTTTTGGACCGCTTCGGCTTTGCGTTGATCGGGAACGATGCAGAGGATCTCCTTCGCTTTCAGGATTTGCGGAATGGAAATGCTGATGGCGCGCTTTGGCACGTCTTCGACTGATGCGAACCAGCCTTCTCCTACCTGCTGCTTCCGGCAAGCTTCATCGAGTTCGACAATCAGGTACGCATCTTCGGTGTCGAAATCTGCGGGGGGATCGTTGAAGGCGAGATGACCGTTCTCGCCGATGCCGACGAAGGCGAGGTCGATGGGGGCGCGGTTGATCTCCCGGCCCATTTCGGCGACCATCTGCTGAGGGTCGCGCGTTCCATCGAGCAGGTGGTAGCGTTCGATGCCGGTTCGATCGATGATGCGCTCCTTAATGTAGCGGGCAAAGCTTGCGGGGTGATCGGGCGCGACGCCGACATATTCGTCCAAGTGGAAGAGCTCGACCCGGGTCCAGTCGAGGGATTTGTCGGCCGTGAGGCGTTCTAGAAATTCGAGCTGCGATGCGCCGGTGGCTGCGAGCAGGCGAACCGTGCCTTGCGTTATCAGCAGTTCACGGAGTGAATTGATAGCGTGATTCGCGGCAGCAGTGGCCATCTCCTGTTTGGTGGGGAGGATTTGTACCATTCCGGGTTAGCTTAGCGCACTCCGGTACACTGCTGACATGCGGCTCCACAAAGCGAATGTTGCTTTAGCTTTGCTGCTGGCGGGGTCTGCCGCATTCATCGTAGCTGCGGCGAACGAAGTAAAGCGCGTCCAGCGGACGCTGCCGGGGTTGAAGCAGCCGGTCGAAATTCTCCGCGACCGGTGGGGCGTTCCGCACATTTACGCGCAAAACTCAGACGATCTTTTCTTCGCGCAAGGATACATCACGGCGAACGATCGTTTGTTCCAGCTCGACATTTGGCGGCGCATCGGCACGGGCAAGCTGTCCGAAGTGCTGGGGCCGAATTTCATTGCGCGCGATCGCATTGCGCGGCTGGTGCGGTATCGCGGGAATTGGGATGAAGAGTGGAACAGCTATTCGCCGGATGCGAAACAGATCGCGACTGCATTCACGAATGGCATCAACGCATACATTCGATCTTTGAACGGGCAGCGGCCGGAAGAGTTTCGCCTGGCGGGTTTTGATCCGGGGCTTTGGACGCCTGAGGATGTGGTGTCGCGCATTGCGGGTCTTCAGATGACGGGCAACATGCTGCAAGAGGTGAACCGGGCACAGCAGGTGGCGAGGCTTGGATTGGCAACGGTCGAGCTTCTGTCGCCGCCGGATCCTGCGACGGCGTTTCGTCGTGCCGCATGGCCTGGATCTCGCGGATATCACTTCGGCCATTCTCAGGGACTACATTGCGGCGATCGGACCGATTCGGTTTCCGGGCCAGCAAGGCAGCAACAACTGGGTGGTTGATGGCAGCATGTCGCGTACCGGAAAACCGATTCTGGCGAACGATCCGCACCGGGCGCTTCAGTTGCCGTCGTTGCGAAAGACCGTGCACCTGGTCGCTCCGGGATGGGACGTGATCGGCGCGGGAGAGCCTGCGCTGCCCGGCATCGCGCTCGGGCACAACGAAAACGTCGCGTTCGGATTCACGATTGTGGGAATCGATCAGCAGGACCTGTTTGTAGAGAAAGTGAATCCGGAAAATCCGTCGGAGTACTTGTACCGCGGGGCGTGGCAGAAATTTGATATCGAGCACGAGACGCTCGCGGTGCGGGGCGCGGGAGCGGAAGCGGCCGGTTCACAAGCCGCCGCGGCCGAGAGTGTGGACCTGAAATACACCGTACATGGGCCGGTGATTTACGAAGACCCTGCGCGGCATCGCGCATATGCCTTGAAGTGGGTCGGCGAAGCACCTGGCACGGCGGGATATTTACCGGCGCTGGCGCTGGCCCGGGCGAAAAACTGGCGCGACTTTCAGAATGCCGCAGCGCATTATAAAGTGCCGTCGGAAAACTTGGTATACGCCGACCGGGGCGGCAATATCGGGTGGGTGGCCTGCGGACTCGCGCCGATTAGAAAAGGATGGGAAGGCCTGTTTCCGGTCCCCGGCGATAGCGGCGAGTACGATTGGGCCGGCTATTTGCCCCCGAGTGATCATCCGGCTGAGTTCAATCCGGAAGAGCACTACATTGCGACCGCGAATAACAATATCCTGCCGCATGGCTACTCGCATCAGCTGGGTTCTATTGGGCGTCGCCCGAACGCTACCAGCGGATTGTCGAAATGCTGAGCGAGGGCAGCAAGTTTGACATCGATGACTTTGAGCGGATGCAGCAGGACACGGTTTCGCTGGTGGCCCGAGATTTTATCGAGTTGTTGAAAAGTTGGAATCCACCCGAGCAAAGCCGGGGGGCGCGAATCAAGGAGCAGCTTCTCGACTGGGATGGAAACCTGGGCGTGAATTCGAAACCGGCTTTGATTTACGAAGTGTGGAAGACGAAGCTGAGCGCAAAGCTTACGGCGAAGGTGCTGCCGGTCGCGCGAACGAATCCGCGCGCGGTGCTGGCGAGCTTGAAGGCGAGTCCGCAGATGAATGAGCTTCTGAGTGGTTCATTCGAGCAAGCTCTAGCCGATATCGAAAAACGGCTTGGACCTGATGAGTCGCGGTGGACGTGGGGCGCCTTGCACCAGACTCAGTTCCGGCATCCGCTGAATGTCCCACCGCCGGCCGATGCAGTGGCGGCTCCCCATGCGTTCGGGTTGGATAGCGGCGCGGCGCAAAGAGAGCACATGCTGGATAGTTTCGATTTGCCTCCGGTGCCGCGGCCGGGTGATGCGAATACGGTAAATGCGACGGGCGGCGCGAACTATGCGGCGGCTTATGGCGCTTCGTACCGCGAGATCATCGACGTGAATGACTGGGACCGGTCGGTGATGACTAACGCTCCGGGCGAGTCGGGCGTTCCGGGCGATAAACACTATGATGATCTGGTCGGGCCGTGGTCGAAAGGCGAGTATCACCCGATGCCGTTTTCGCGCAAGGCGGTTGAGGCAGCGGCGGAAGAGCGGATTCTGTTGGTGCCGGCGAAGTAGGGACACATTTCGGGTGCGTGTCTGATATATGCTCAGGACGTACATCGAGGCGGGCTCATCGCAACATTCGTAGCGCCAAATTACTTCGTAATGAGCGGAGTCAAAGTACTCGCGAGATCCGCGATCTGAAGAAATGGTTCGCTGAACTGGATCGGCTGAACCCGGAGCCCTTTATGGAGAGCCGCGATCAACCGCCGATGACGAGACGCAAGATTTTCAAATGAGCCAAGCAAGGGCCTCTCATTGGCAGTATCAAACACTGGGGTGGAATGAGGTGGTTGGAGTGGGGTGGGCGAATCGGGTAGAAGTTCGCTCTCCACGGGTAGAGCATCGTATACGACTCGATTCCAAGTGATCCCATGACCTCTGGATACTGTATTCTGGACGAGCGGAGAATCGATAAGGCAGTGACGAACGAGTCGCCTAAACAGCGGGTGCAGGTAGTTGATGTAAAGATGCCTTTCGTTTCCATGGTTGTGTTCATGGTCAAATGGGCGATTGCGTCGATCCCCGCCGTCATTATTCTCGTGGTATTGACAGCAACCTTTTGGGTGATGGCGCTTGGCTTCATTACTTCGCTGTTTCGACCGACTCATGAACTCAGCAGTGCGACACCCGCTGCCCTATCTAAGCCCTCACCGGCAAGTTCTACCGCATCGAGAGAGAGCGCGGCCACACAGCAGGAACGGGCCTATCTGGGGCAGGTGCTCGTCAGGAACGTGAAGGTGGCAGAAGGATACTCTGGTCTCGGTGTAGTCGGTGAGATCAAGAACTTCTGGGGATCGAACCCTCAAAGAAGATCCAGATCACAATCTATTGCCTGGATAAAGCCGGCAAAACGATTTTCGAGAAGACTTACAACCCTGTTCTCGAATCGTCCTTTGATTCCGACACGAGCCCCGCTTTGAAGCCAGGCTACAGTAGACAATTCGGCGTTAAGCTGGATGACGCTCCTTCTGATTGGTCCAAAAAGGTCGACGTCCGCGTTACTGAACTGCACTTCCAGTAGGCGCGCCGGCCGTAGCAGGTTGCGCACTCGGTGGCGCTCAGGGAAGAAGCTGCGTCCGTCCCCAACCGTTCGCGATTGACGCTGAGTGGCCGAAATTCGCCCAATTCTCCATTCGGGCTGATATGATGCCGATGCGGGCGCGCGCGGTCGGAACGATCAATGTATGGAAGGGACAAAGCGACTCTTATTCGTTCGGATCGGCCGCATGACGTTTTACGCTGGCCCCCAGCCAGGTGACGAACGTCCACGAGGAGGAGGCAAATACAATCGGAAGAATCTCGGTCATGAAGCCTTCAACTTCTCTCCCGAGTTTGCGGCACCCTTTTCGGCACGTTCGGAATCGTACGGCCAAATGGGCCACACCCAAACGTAAATCTTCGAAAAATCGACCCCGCGGCATCAAAGCGCACGGAATCCCTCGATGGACAACGGATCGTTGGATGGTATCGCGACGGCCGTGTTTACCGGTCCGCCGTACCCTATCCCACGACTGTTAAAGAATCGATTCAGCGGCACTTCGAAACACAGGGCATAACAAACCACACCTTCAACGAATATCGCGTCGAAACGAAAGCTTCCAGCGCGGTGCTACTTCCGGAAAACGTGAGGATTAGCATGCCCACCGTTCCACGCGGGCGTGACGCAATGGGTCAATACAACATTTTCTATGCATATGACGCGAGCGGTACCCGTAAGAATGCTTCGTGGATTTGGAACACTTTCGATCTTCTGAACAGCTATCACAAAGGCAATTTGTTAATTGCCCCAGAGGCCGAAGCGGATGGCGAAATCTTCGACATGCAAGAACGGGCCTGGGGCTTTCAGTCCAATGCCCAAATTCGTCGCTCAATCGAAGAACATGCGATGAACGTCGCCAAGGAGGAGCTCCAAAATTTAGGGTTCAGCAATTTCAAAAGAACCGCTGAACGTGAGTGTTACGACTATATGTGCGAGTACGGCGAAAGTTCTTATTATGTGGAAGTAAAGGGTACACAAACCCCGGGGATGTCAGTCATTTTAACTAGGAACGAAGTAGAACACGCGAAGCAATTCCCAAACAATTCGATATTCGTTATCGTGCACTCCGTCAAGGTGCGTCGGAACGGGTCCTCGTTTCACGTCAGCGAAGGCCTAACTCGGGTGCATAGCCCTTGGACACTTCGTTCCGACACAGTAGAACCGATTCACTTCAAGTGGATCTTACCCGGGACCTAAAGAAGAGCATCTCCAGGTCTGTCGGTAACGGCGTTCGGTGCTAGCTGGTTTCGTGCGCAGCACCATGAGCTCTACCGGTCCCATCTCGATACGCGCAGCTAAGTGGCAACTATCCTTCCCGCTAGGTCAGCCTTACACAAATGCGTATCACGCGAGCGCTAAATTCAAATTCTCGATGGCCTCGTCGATCTCGGCTGTATTCTTGTAACCGACGGTCACGCTGTTGACGCCTGCGTTGCGGAAGGCGAATCGCATGGCGGCCTGGCGGTCTTCGCGTTTCGTGAAACTACCTTCGCCCACCAGTTTCATGCTGATCACGCCCATGCCTTTTTGGCGGGCCTGTTTTACGTGCGCGACGACTTCGGTTACATTTCCGGGTCCTGCGGTGTCGTAGTCTTCCGCGTCCATGTGGGCGCCCTTGTGATTCATGCGGATCATCGCGACTTCGAGCCACTTGTTTCCGGGGACCTGGCGCAACGCGGGCAGTCCGTGCACGGATGCGCCGCGTCCTACTACGATCTTTTTGGATTGCGCTTCCGCGATTCCGTCCTGCCAGCGGAGGCTGTCGGTGGGCCATGATGCGACGTGCTGCCAATGCAGGAGCATGATGTCGAAGTATTCGGTGTTCGCGAGCTTGCGCAACTCGTCAATCTTCTGCAAAGGGTCGACGCCCTGGCGCGTGGTCACCTTCGACATGAGCCGGTAACTGTCGCGCGGAATGCCCTTCAGCGCGATGCCGAGCATCCGGTGCATGTCGCCGTACGACTCGGCCGTCTCGAAGAAACGAATGCCGCGGTCGTAGGCGTAGCGTACCAGTCTGGTGAACTGGTCCTGTCCCAATTCGCGCTGTACTTCTCCGCTGAATGTTCCGGTGCCGAACGCGAGCCGCGTCACAGTGACATCGGAATCACCGAGCTTGACCCAATCCGTCGCGGTCGCGCGGCCCGCCGGCATAGCAGCAGCTGGTATGGGCAGACTGCCGGCGGCAGCGATTGATGCGGCGGCAAGTCCGGTCTTCAGAAACTCGCGTCTCGAGTGATAGGCCATAGTTATTTCTCCAGCGGACGGCTCCTAACATAGAGTTTAAGGCGTGCCGCGAATGACGGCGCGAGTAATGCCTTCATGAGATTAATCGCGAGTATTCTCCTTCTCTTCATCGGCGCATTAGTCTGTGTGATTCCGAACATGACGCGGCGCGGCATCCTGTTTGCGGTGCCCGTGCCTGCTGCCTTCAGAGACAGCGAAGAAGGCCGCCGAGCGATGACCGAATATCGTGTGCTGATCGCAATTTTGGTGCTCGCCGGCATTTGCGGGGCGCTGTTATTGCCCCATTCTGCTTTGGCTGGATTCGCAGTGGCAGCGCCGGTAGTGATTCTGTTGATTGCCACACTGGGGTTTTATTGGGAGAGACACAAGCTGATGCCATTTGAGGTGCAGCATGCCGGGCGGCAGAAAGCCGAGCTTACGAACGAGCCGGATCGAGTGCCTCGGTTTACTTGGCTGGCCGGGGGTCCGTTTGCCATTCTCGCCATTGCTGCTGTTTTTCTCCGAGAGAATTGGGAACGCATCCCTTCTCGGTTCCCGATCCACTGGGGAATCGATGGCCAGCCGAATGGTTGGAACGAGCGGACAGCGCACGGCGTGTATGGTCCGCTGCTGTTTGCTGCCGTACTTTGCGTTTGGTTGCTGATTATGGGATTGGCGACGTGGTTCGACGCGCGGCGGTCGCGATTGCGGCGCATCGTGCTGGGCGCGATGATCGGGGCTGAATACATGCTGGCAATTCTGTTCTCCGCCCTGTCCGTTCAACCCGTCCTTCACATTCCGATTTGGATTCCGGTGCTCCTGCCACTCCTCTTCATTGCCCCGACGCTGATCGTCATGTGGCGGAACGTTGCCGGGCCGAGCAGTGAACTGGTCGAAGCGACGCCTAACGATGCCTGGAGTGGCGGTGTGTGGTATTACAACCCGCGTGATCCGGCGTTGTTTGTGGAAAAGCGAATCGGCCTCGGCTACACGTTGAATTTCGGGAATCGCTGGTCGTGGGTATTGCTGCTCGGCTTGGTGGCGATAGTGGCTTGCGCGTTCGCCTTGCTTTAGCTGACCAGGAGAATGAGCGAGGTGATGTCGTCGTGTTGCCGCGTGTGGCCGACGAAAGCATCGACCGACGAAAGTATGGAACGAAGCGCGTCTGCGGCGGTGGCCGGCTGCATGGACGTGACGCATGCAAGCAGACGCGATTCACCGAACTCAGCTTCGGTTTCGTTTTCCGCTTCAACCACGCCGTCGGTGAAGACAACCAGCAGATCCCGCGAGTGCAGAACGACTTCGGCTTGCGGGTACTGTCCGTTGGGCATGATTCCAAGCGGCAGGCCGCCCGCTTCGAGGCGTTCGATGGCGCCTGAAGAACGCTTGAGCACCGGCGGGTTGTGACCGGCGTTGATGTAGGTAAGCGTGTTCAGCGCGGAATCCCATTCGGCGAGAAACGCGGTCGTGAAGCGGGCTCCCGCGAGACTGTTTGCGCAGGCGTAGCGATTCAGACCGAGGGCGAGCTCGCTGAGGCAGAGCGGCGACGCGGCTAAGGATCGCAAACTGGCTTGGATCGTGGCCATGAGCAGCGCGGCGGGGATGCTTTTGCCCGCGACATCGGCAACGACCAGGAGTAAGCGGCCGTTTGCGCCGCCCTGATCGCGATGAAAGGCGTCGTAGTAGTCGCCCGAGACGGTGTTGGCGGGCCGGGTTGCAAACGCGATATCGATACCTTCTACCGCGGGCGGCGATTCGGGTATCAGCCAACGCTGGATGTCGCGCGCGATCTCGAGATCCCGCTTCATGGTGACGCGATCTGCCAATTCCAACCCGAGTAGGCCAACCAATGCGAGTGTGACGATGAGGAGACTGGGATCGCCACTAGGGCTGAATGAGATAACAACGACGAATACGAGCGTGAGGAGCAAAAAGATGCGGCGCCCTGGTGAAAGTTTTCTGAGCAGCGCCCAGGAGAGTGCACGGCCAGCGTAGACGCGGCGCTTCCATTTTTTCTTCTGTTCGAAAGAAGCCCAGTCTACGTCTTTCGAGTAGAATCGGTAACCGGCCTGCGCGTCGGCTTTAAAGTCGTCCCAGATCTCGTTGAGAGCCATGCCGTCGGTAATGCTTTCCCAGGCCGCGCTGACGCGATTCGCGGTCGTGCTGATTCGATCACCAAAGGTTTCCAGCCGCTGGCGAGGACGGTTCAGGCGGGGGCCGTGGCTACGCAGCATCGCGGCGATTATAGCGAAAGCGAACAGCAGTGTCCGGAATCGAGATTCTTTTGGAAGGCCCGCTTCGCTTACGCGCGCGGTTCAGCAGTCACAGGGAGTTGGTGAGCCACGTGCTTGTATAGAAAAAGGATTCGCTTATGCAGACGCTATGGGGAGATATCCGGTACGCCGTGCGCGTGCTTCGGCAGTCGCCGGTATTCACGCTGACGGCGATTTTGACGCTGGCGCTCGGCATCGGCGGCACGACGGGCATCTTTACGCTGATCCATGCGGTGATGCTGCGATCGCTGCCGGTTGCCGATCCCGCAAGTCTGTACCGGATCGGCGAGAGCGATAACTGCTGCGTCGAAGGCGGCCCGCAGGGCGAATGGGGCGTGTTTTCGTTTCCGTTCTTTGAGCGCCTGAAGGCCGCAGCTCCCGAGTTTGAACAGCTCACCGCGTTTCAATCGATTCCGTGGCAGTTCAGCGTTCGCCGGGCCGCTACCGAGCGGCTGGCGAGACCCATACGAGGGGAGTTTGTCACCGGGAATTATTTTTCTACGTTCGGCGTCGGCTCTTTCGCCGGGCGAGTATTTTCGGCCAGCGACGACCAGCCCTCGGCGCCCCCGGTTGCGGTGCTCAGCTATCGCGCCTGGAAAGGCAGTTACGGCGGCGATCCGTCTGTGATTGGATCGAGCTTCGTAGTTGAGGGGCGCCCGTTCACGGTCATCGGAATCGCGCCACCGGGATTCTTTGGGGAAACACTGCGCATCGATCCACCAGATCTGTGGTTTCCGTTGCAGCAGGAACCGCTGGTGCGCGGGAAAAATTCCCTATTGCACCAGTCCGTTGAAGCGTGGCTACGCGTGATCGGGAGGCTTCGCCCCGACACAAGCGTGGCGGGAATGTCAGCGCGGCTCACGGGGCTACTTCGACAGTGGCTGAAATACGAGAGCGCCTGGCCTGCGGAATTCATGCCACAGGTCAACCGCTCGCTTGCGAAGCAGAACATCCATGTGGTTCCGGCGGGCGGAGGGGTGGCAACCATGAAGGCGGATTACGGTAGCGGGCTTGCGATTCTGCTGGCTGTTTGCTGCCTCGTGCTGCTGATCGCGTGCGCCAACGTAGCGAATCTGATGCTGGCGCGGGGCATGGCACGCCGCAGCCAAACCTCGCTTCGCCTTGCAATCGGAGCGTCGCGCGCGCGACTCATTCGGCAGTCGCTTACCGAGAGTATTTTGCTCGCGCTTTGCGGGGGCATCGCGGGCCTGGCGGTTGCAGATAGCGCGGGCCGTTTGATCCTGGCGCTCGCGTTTCATAGTGCGCACTTCCTGCCCATCGACACAACCCCGTCGGGTCCAGTGCTGGCCTTCGCCTTCGGGCTGGCGCTGCTCACGGGTGTGCTGTTCGGCACTGCTCCCGCATGGTTTGCGGCGCGTACGGATCCCGTCGAGGCTTTGCGAGGCGCAAATCGCACTACAAGTGATAGCTCTTCACTGCCGCAACGAGCGCTGCTGGTTTTGCAGGCGGCGTTATCGGTGGTGCTGGTTGCGGGCGCAGGGATACTGACGCGCAGCCTCAATAACCTCGAAGGACAAAACTTCGGGTTTCAAACGTCGAATCGCATCAGCGTTGATCTGAACTCTCCGCCGGCCACTTACAGTCCGGAGCGTCTGGACGCTCTGTATCGCGGCTTAGAGGAACGCCTGAATCATCTGCCTGGCGTCGAACGGGCGAGTCTTGCACTCTATAATCCGCTAAACGGTGACAACTGGAGCGACGGCGTTGCGGTCAAAGGTCACCCGCTTTCCAGCTTCCGTGAAGGCGGAGGCGCATCCTGGGATCGCGTGAGCGCCGGGTACTTCGAAACGGTAGGCCAGCCGATTCTTCGCGGGCGCGGCTTCACGGAAGCCGATGCAGGCGCTTCCGAACCGGTGGCGGTAGTGAATCAGGAATTTGCCCGCAAGCTCTTGGGCAACGAAGATCCGCTCGGGCAACATTTCGGTTTCGATATTCCTTCCGAAGCAGGAAGATTCCGGATTGTCGGCGTCGTTCGAGACGCAAAGTACGCGTTTCCGGATGAGCCTCTCCGCCCAATGTTCTTCGTGCCTTTGGGGCAGCACATTCCCTACGCTCAGCCCGACCTGAAACGCGAAGAAACGCGCTCCCATTTGATCGAGAGCGCCCTCATTGTGACGCGTAGAAGCCCGAGTGAGCTCGAGCCCGTGCTGCGGAAGATATTCAGTGAGGCGGATCCGAATCTGACGATCATCGATGTGCGCACGATGCAGCAGGAGATCGATTCGAATTTCGATCAACAGCGATCGGTGGCGGATCTCGCGGGAATCTTCGGGCTGCTCGCCCTGGTGCTGGCTTCAGTGGGGCTGTATGGTGTGACGGCCTACACCGTCGCGCGACGGACCAGCGAGATCGGCGTGCGCATGGCGTTGGGTGCAAATCGCGCCACTGTGGTGAGGCTCGTGTTGCGCGGCGCGTTCACGCACGTTGCGGCGGGACTGCTGATCGGCATTCCGTTGGCAATAGGAGCGGGACGGTTGATGGCGTCGCAGCTTTACGGCGTGGGTAAATGGGATCCGCTGGCGCTCGCGGTAGCAATGGTGGCGCTCTGCCTTTGCGCTTTTGCGGCAGCCGTGATTCCGGCGAGCCGGGCCGCGTCCATCGACCCAATGAAGGCGCTACGCACCGAGTGAGCCGTGTGAGGGCGATTTAGGCCCGAGCCGCGTTACTTCGGTGTCTCGCCGAGACTGTCCACAACCGTGTACATTTCGGAACCAAGCATGTCGCGGGCCTGCTCAGTCTGGGTCATCGAGCTCTCTAGCTTGTCCTTGCCCCAGATCTTTTCGGCTGCCGAGCGCATTTGCATTTCTGTCTTGGCATAAGCCTCCATGCTTCGGTACCCGGTCACGGTGATGTAGTCATAATTGTGCGGGCCAGCGAGAACCGGCGCCATGATCGCCCAAGAAGTGATTTCTCCGTTTTTGAGCCGCTCCTGATGCAACGGCTTCCAGAGATCGCGTTCCATCTTCAACGGATCTTGCCCCGTCCTGCTCTTCATGTAATCGATCACATAATAAGTTCGGTTCGGCGCGGCTTCCTGCGCATGCGTACGCGGCAGAGACACGAGCGTACCTAGAACAAAGCAGAGGGTACAGGCCACTAGAATTGCAAAGCGCTTCATACAATAAGTCCTCCTGGGATGAACACGATATCATACTGGCCCCGCCCTCCCGAATCAAGGAGGACAGAGTAGAATTCATAGCGAGCAGGAGATTGCCCTGATTATCGCCGCTGTTGTATTCTCACTGAACATGGCTACTACGGCTGTGCCAAATCAAGCCGCGCCCGAACCGGAGATTACGAATGACGTAATTCGTGCGAAGTTGTATTTGCCGGATCCGGACAAAGGCTACTATCGCGGCACGAGATTCGACTGGTCGGGGGTGATTGACAGCCTCGAATATGCGGGGCATAACTATTACGGGCCGTGGTTCACTAAAACGGACCCGAAAGTAATCGACTTCGTTTTCGACGGGGCGGATATCGTCGCAGGCCCATGCAGCGCGATCACGGGTCCAGTCGAAGAGTTCTCGTCAAATGAAAAAGCTTTGGGATATGACGAGGCAAAGCCCGGCGGGACGTTTATCAAGATCGGCGTGGGCGTGCTGCGCAGGCCCGACCATGAGAAGTACAATCCGTATCGGTTGTACGACATTGTGGATGGCGGCAAGTGGAATGTTCGAACGGAGAAAGATTTTGTCGAATTCACTCAAGAGCTGACGGACTCGAGTTTGGGCTACGGGTACGCATACACAAAGACGATCCGGCTGACAAACGGCAAGCCGGAGATGACAATTGAACACACCTTGAAAAATACAGGTCGGCGGCCGATTGATACGAGCGTGTACGATCACAATTTTCTGGTGCTCGATAAGCAGCCCATCGGGCCGGATTTCACGATCACGGTGCCATTTGAGATTAAGAGCAAAGAGCCGCTTGACTCGCGAGCCGCGCAAGTACACGGGAATCGATTTACGTATGTCAAGCCGCTCGAGGGCAAGGATACAGTTGCGGCGTCGTTTTCAGGTTTTGGAAAAAGCGCTGCGGACTACAGCATCACGATTGAAAACAGTAAAGCTGGAGCGGGCATGAAGATCACCGGTGATCGTCCGCTATCAGAAGAAGCGCTTTGGTCCATTCGCTCTGTGCTGGCGATGGAGCCATTCGTGCATATGGTTATCGAGCCCGGGCGCGAATTTAGTTGGAAATACACCTATCTTTATTACACGCTGCGCCGATAAGGACGGCGTCTAAGGCACGGCTGTTTCATCGCTGCTGATCGGCAGCACCTGCGCGCAAAACGGCCCGGCTCCGGTGGGCGATGGCGGAGGCTCGCTGACTTATGAGCTGGAGGGCACAAGATCGCCCCCCACCACCAGCCATCCCATGCGCCCCCGTCATCGCGGATCATGACGGCACAGTCCGTTAAGGTGGTGGGCGTTTTCGGATTTCCGTACTGCTCTTTGATCAAAATGCCGCCGAGTGGCGCATTTCCTTTTCGCGCGTCCGACGTAAGCCACTTCCACTATCCGGCGAGTACCAGACCTCCACATTCGGATCAGGGCTCGGGCTGAGCTGCTTCGAACCTAGTAGAACCGGTAGACTGCGCCCGCGGGATTCACGCCCCACACAACCGATTGCGCGCTGACGCTGATCTGTTTCAAAAGGGTGGGCACATAATCCCACGAAGTAGGCGAGGCCGGATCGTAGCGATAGACGAAATCTCCGGGATTGACGCCCCAAACGGTCCCATCGAATCCGGCAGAAAGCTGCGTTAGGATTCCAGGAACGCTTCGCCACGACTGAGTTTGAGTATCGAAGGTGTAAATAAACGCGCCACCTGCGATGCCCCAGATCGACGTGGCCGAGCCGACCGAAAGACTCGAGAGCCAGCCAGGCACGTTCACCCAACTCTGGCTCGGAGCGTCGTATCGATAGACGAAACCGCCGACGTTGATGCCCCACACTGAGCCGTCCGCCCCGACGGAGATGTGCGCGAGCTCTCCGGAGATCGGGATGAAGCCGCTGGTTTGGGGCTCGTACTCATAAATCGCGTTTACGAAATTCACGCCCCAAAGATCGCCCGTCGCACTGACAGCGGCGTCCTTCAGCGAACCGGGAACCTGTATAAAGGACTGAGTGGACGGATCGAAGTGGAAGATGGCCTGGTTCGTCGCGAGCGCCCAGACATCTTGCGCGAAACCGGCGCCGACTTCAGAGAAAGCATTCGATGAGTTGAACTGAGTCCAGGCCGCCGTCAGTGGATTGTAGGCATAGAGACGCCCCGCGGGATCAATGCCCCAGGCGTTTCCGTCGAGCGAAGTAGCAACCTGGGCAAGCGTCGCGCCCGGTACAGCGTGGAACGTTTGAGTCGGTGTCAACGGCTGTTCGAATTGATAAATAGCGCCACCGGAGCTGAGGCCCCACACCGCGCCGTTCGCTCCAGCGGAGATTTGTGTCAGCGCTCCCGGAATATTAACCCAGCTTTGGGTTCCGATATCGAAGCGGAAGACCTGGTTCGCGGAGTTGATTCCCCACACGTTCGAGGCCGATCCCACCGCGATCTCGGTAAGAGCGCCCGGAATATTTTCGAGCTGCTGGGTGAGCGGGTTGAAGCGATAGATTGCTTGGCCATTTAATCCCCACACGACTCCGTCGCTACCGACGCTGATCTGAGTCAAGCTGCCGGGGACAGGCACGAAAGCCTGGAATCCAGGATTGAAGCGATAGACCTGGTTTCCGGAATTCACGCCCCACACGGCCCCGTTGAAGCCGACCGCGATCTGTTTCAGGGTGCCTGGAACCAGAATCCAATCTTCAATTGAGGCGTCCCAATGGTAGATCAGATTGGCAGCGCTCAGACCCCACACATCGCCATCTCCGCCGACGCTGATTGTGGCGAGATTGCCGATGACCTGACGCCAGTTCTGCATGCTGGCGTCCCAACGATAAATGTTGCCGGAAGGATCGAGGCTCCAGATTGAGCCATTCCCTCCGACTGCAATTTGCGCAAAATTCCCGGGCTCGCCCACCCAGTTCTGGATGCTTGCATCGTAGCGGTAGATTAGGTTTCCACTGTTCACGCCCCATACGCTACCGTCTGCGCTCACCGAAATCTGCCGCAAGTTGCCGGGCATAAGCACGAAGCCGACTGGAGCGAATAGGCCGAAGACGGCGACACTGTTGCTTGTGCCGACAAACACTTTTCCATCGGCAATGGTTGGAGTGATGAACTTGTTCCCTGCCCCGAACTGGTCGCGCGCGCCGGAAGCTTGATTGCTGTTGTATAGTTCCGCGGCGAGATTGTTTGCGTCGTAGACGTGCAGAACGGCGGGATTGGAGTTCTCGACGGCCCACAGGATTGCATTGGCGGCTCCATTGGCGGAGATGCTCGGAGTCGCGCCTGGATACGCATATGAGTGTTGAGTTGTCGAAACAGGCGAAGCTGACAGGCGCGCTGAGGTGACTTGAAAGGCGCGAATGACATCGCCGACAGCCCCGAAATACACGTGGCCATTGAAGTAGGCGGGATTGCTCCAGATACCACCTGGAAGTGCGCCGTTGAGCGACTGATAGATGGTGGCATTTGCCTGCGAATCGAATTTGCCCATGTTGTCGCGATTGAGCACCCAGAGATTGCCGTCTTTGCCAGCGCCTACGGCGAGATGGCGAACGGTTCCGCTCGCGTCAGTCATGTCGGGAAGCAGCATGATGCCTCCCGACCCAAGATCGATGTCCTGATTCGATTCGGAGTTCGTGTTGTCCATGGTCCAGTAGTCGGCCGGGACGAGAGTTCCGTTTTCGAGTGTGAGTTTCACAAATGCATTGCCGTAATCACCACGGTTGGGGAAACCTTGCGCGTTCAGAGCGGTGTCGAACGTGCCGTTCGCAACCGAGACGAAAATGTTTCCTTGTGCGTCAACGGCCGGCGCGCCTCCGCTGTTCCAAAGCGCCGCGTCATTGCCGTTGGGCGCGAAGTTAAAAACGCTAGTTTGGGCCAGCGTAGTCTCGTTGTATCCGATGAGCCAGCCCGTGTACGGCGGGATATCGCAATGCGAACCCCAACTTGTGTACACGACCCCATTCAACAGAAGCAGCCCTGGCCGGGCTTTGTATTGTTTGGGGTCGAAGATTACTTGTCCGTTGCTGCTGTTGGCCCCAGATCCCGGATAACTGGCTTGAATGTTAATTGGGCCGCCAAACTCTTCTGCGCCGGTGCTGATATCGAGCGCGTGCAAGCGCTGATAATAGTTCCCGGCGGAATCTTTGCTCATGGCGACCAGATAAATGGTGCCGTGCGGTCCGGCGGACAGATCGATCACGGGGGTGGCGGTAATGCCGATTTCTGGTGAGACCTGCCCGCAGTTGCGGGGATCGGATGTGGTTTCGCCCGGTTTTAGCAAGGAGACATGCCAGTAGACTGCGCCAGTGTCGGCGTCGAACGCGTACACGCTATCGTGCTCGGTGGCGGCGAAGACGACCTGCGGGGTGCCATGGCCTGGAATCGACACGGAGGAGACGTACAGGGGCTGGGCGTCTACTCCTCCGTCAACAGGAACTGTGAAGAGCTTGCCGAAAGTCGACGAGTTTACATTCTGCGGCGTCAGTATAGTTTCGGACAAATTCTGCCCGGTGCGCGCGAGGTCGTTGTGATAGGTGAGGACGTTGGTTTGCGCGAGGGCAAACGATGAAAGCGCTGTGAAGAACAGCAGGCCGCTGAATGCCGGTCGCGTTAGGCCCAAGTGAAACCGCTCCTCGCGAGAGGTAAGGAACGGATGCGCTCGCCTGTTGCCGCGAAAATGGCATTGCAGACGGCCGGTATGGTTGGCGGGAGAGGTGGCTCTCCCAAGCCGGTCGGCGGATTGTCGCTTTTCACAAAATGCACCTCAATCTGCGGCGCCTGCCCGAAGCGAAGCAGTGTGTGCTGATTGTAATTCGATTGAGTGACGCGGCCGCGCTCGAGAGTGATCTCCTGATGCATCAACTCGCTTAAACCATCGATGACTCCGCCTTCGACTTGTGCTTCGGCACCGCTCGGATTGATGATGTGGCTGCCGACATCACCGCAGGCCCAGACCTTATTTACCTTGACGGCTTTGCTCGGGTTGACGCTGACTTCGGCGACGTGCGCGAAGTATCCTTGAAAACTGTAGTGGAACGCCACACCCAACGCAGTTCCTTTCAGCAGTGTGCGTTTCCCCCAACCTGATTTTTCGGCTGCGAGCTGAAGGACACCGCGCATCCGTGCCACATCATAGGCTTGCCGCTTCGCACCCGCCGGCGTGGGACTAGGCTCGTTTTCGACTTTGGGCTTTGCAGCGCCGCTTACGAGTTGCTGTCCGGGCTCGGCCAGCAACGCGAGGCGGAACTCGACCGGGTCTTTACTGGCCGCGTGTGCCAACTCATCGATGAAGGATTGCATGACAAAGGCTTGTGAATTCGCACCGGGAGCCCGCAGTGCGCCGGTTTTAAGCTTGAGCGGCATGACTGAGGAGTACATCGCAAAGTTCGGAACGAAGCCGGAGGGGAATTCGGTGGGCGCGATGCTCGCAGAAGGAGCGAAGGTATCGCCATCGCCGAAGCTGACGAAATGATTGCTCCAGGCGATGAGCTGACCGGAAGAATCGACGCCGCCTTTGAGGAAATGGAACCCGGCAGGCCGATAGTAATCATGCGTCATGTCGTCTTCTCGCGACCAAAGCAACTTGACGGGAGCCCCGATCGTTTTCGAGATATACGCGACCTCGACCATATAGTCGTTCGTAAGACCGCGGCCAAACGATCCGCCGGCGCGCAGCATGTGTATGGAGATATCGGTTTCTGGGATGCCGAGAATCTTGGAGACGAGAGCGCGTCCGCGCGCGGGTTGCTGGGTGTTGCTCCAGATTTCGAGCTTGCCGTTCTTGTACGACGCGCTGCAGTTCCGCGGCTCGAGCGGCGCGTGTGAAATGAACGGATAGGAGTAAGCGGCTTCGATCACCTTCGCGGCACTCTTCAGCGCGTCATCGACCTTGCCATCATTCTTTAAGGTGCGCTGGGGAGGCTGCTTCGACAGCTCGACCGCGCGTTGCGCAAACTCTTCGCTGCTCTGCTCGGCGGCCGGCCCTTCGTCCCACGTCACGGTGAGCTTCTTGCGCGCGGATTGAGCGGCCCACCAGGTATCAGCCACGATCGCAATGCCGGGCTCGAGGCCGGGATCGCCCTTCATCACTGGCCCAAAGTCAAGGGAGCGATCTACCACGAACACGTGGCGGACGCCGGGCATTTTTTTGATTTCATCCAGATTTGCACTCGCGACTTTGCCGCCGAACACCGGACATTTTTCGTACGCCGCATATAGCATGCCGGGCAGCGTGAAATCGATGCCGTAAATCGGCTTGCCCGACGTAATGGCGGGCGTGTCGACGTTGGGTGTGGAGCGTCCGACGATGCTAAACGCAGTTTCGTCTTTCAGCTTCACTGTGCTCAGGTCGGGAGGCGGCATCGTAGCGGCGGTCGCGGCAAGCTGGCCGTAGCCGAGTGAGCGATCCGTTGGGCGATGATACACGCGGCCGTTGGAAGTGAAGCATTCCGATTCCGGCACGCCCCAGGTCTTCGCAGCCGCAGCGATCAGCATTTGCCGGCCCGCAGCGCCGACCTGCCGCATGGGTTTCCAATTGTTCGAAGTGGCGCGGCTCCCACCCGCGCTCTGTAGCCCGTACTTCGGATCGAGATCGCCCTGCTCGATGCGGACGTTTTTCCAATCGACGTCGAGCTCTTCGGCAATCAGCATGGGCAGCATGGTTTTCACGCCCTGCCCGATTTCCGGATTCCTGGCGACCAGAGTAACCGTGCCGTCGGGCGCGATGTGGATGAACGTATTCGGCTCGAGCGGGGTGTCGGATGGCCGTTGCTGCGCGGAAAGCTTGGGCTCTATGTAGGCGCCAAGCAGCATGCCCCCACCAGCCAGGGCGGTGACGTGAAGGAAGGAACGGCGGGTCACGTTCATGGCTTAGAGACCTCCTTCCGCGTTGCCCGAATGAATGGCGGCCGCTTTCTGGATAGCCTGCCGGATGCGCAGGTACGTGCCGCAGCGGCACAGATTCCCGTTCATCGCGGCATCGATCTGGTCGTCCGTGGGCTTCGGATGCTTGGCGAGCAGCGCCGCGGCCGACATGATTTGGCCGGCTTGGCAATATCCGCACTGCGGCACATCCATGTCGAGCCAGGCTTGTTGCAACGGATGTGCAGCGTTGACCGGCAGTCCTTCGATCGTTGTGACGTGCGCATTCGTGACGGCTGAGATGGGCGTGAGGCATGAACGCGCGGGCTGATCACCGAGATGGACTGTGCAGGCTCCACACTCCCCGATTCCACATCCGTATTTTGTGCCGTGAAGGTTCAGCACATCGCGGAGAACCCAAAGTAGAGGCGTATCGGGAGGCACATCGACGCTAGTGGAGCGCCCGTTCACAGTGAGGGTGATGGCCATAGAATCTCTCCTCTTTTCACAATACGCCTTAGGCCACGGCGCGCCTCTCTTTGCGGCAATAATAAAAGGTATGGCGGCCGCAACAACCCTGCTTACGCTGGAAGAATTCAATGCGCAGTACGCGCACGAGCACGGGTATGAATATTGGTTCGGAGAGGCGGTTCAAAAAGGAATGCCTACGTGGTTACACGGCCTGCTTCAGGCCATTCTGCTCGAACTCTTCCATAAGCTCGGGTACGTAAGCGGGTCCGAAATTGAGCTGCGCATTGATCCAAATTGGCAGCCCCGACCCGACGTTACCGCTGCGCTTAAAATAGAACAACCCTACCCGACGAAACCGGTCAACATCGTCGCGGAAGTGCTTTCGGACGATCCGATGACCAAAGTCTTCGAAAAATGCCGCAACTATGCGCGGATCGGGATACCTCAGATATTCGTATTCGATCCCGAATCCCAAACAGCCTGGGAATGGAGCCGGGAAACCGATAATCTCGAACGCATTCAGAACGTCCGCTTAGGAAACGGCTCAACGCTTGAGGTGAACGACATCTGGGCGGAGCTGGACGCGCGGATGCGAATGAAGAAAGACTCGTAAGGGTTCCCGTATCGTTCAAGCAATAACGGGAGACGAAAGCTCTAAAGCGCGCTCGCCGATTTGTTGCCGCCAGAGCGCGTAGTAGAGTCCGGTATCCGCGACCAGCTCGGCGTGCGTGCCTTGCTCGACGATGCGGCCGCGCTCGAGAACATAAACTCGCTCGGCGTGCATGACCGTTGAAAGGCGGTGAGCAATCAAGATCGTCATGACATCCGACCGTTCTCCCACATCACGGATGGTGCGGGTAATCTCCTCCTCGGTAATCGAGTCGAGTGACGAGGTGGCCTCATCGAAGACTAAGAGGCGCGGCCTCCGCAATAACGCGCGGGCAATCGAAAGCCGCTGTTTCTCGCCTCCCGAGACCTTTACACCGCCCTCGCCAATCAGCGTATCGAGCCCCTTGTCGGCGCGGGCCAGCAGCCCGTCTGCTGCGGCGCGATGCAACACATCGAGGCACTCGGCATCTGTGGCGTTGGGCCTCACAAACAGAAGATTCTCGCGGATTGTGCCCGAGAAGAGCTGCGTGTCCTGGGTGACGAAACCGATTTGCGCGCGCAGCTCATCCGGGTCGATTTGCTGCGCATCTATGCCGTTGTAGCGGATCGCCCCGCTCTCAGGCTTGTACAACGCGACGAGTAATTTCACGAGAGTGGTCTTCCCCGCCCCAGATGGCCCCACAAACGCAACCGTCTCGCCTCGCCCAAGCCGAAAACTCACGTCCAAGACCGCAGGCCGGTTCGCCGTTCGGTGCTGAAAGCTGACGTTTCGGAATTCGAGAGACTCCAGATTTCCTAAAGGCGCGGCGTTCTCCGGCTTCTGCTCCGGCTGAAGTTGCAGGATCTCCTCCAAGTTGTTCAGGGACGCTTCTGTTTCGCGATAGATGTTGATGATGTTGCCCAGCTCTTGCAGCGGGCCAAAAATGAAAAATGAATAGATGAACAGAGAGAAAAACTGTCCGACCGTGATGCGCTGCGTGAAGATCAGATAGAGCATCAGGAACAGGATGCTGGTTCGCAGCAGATTGACCGCCGTTCCCTGCAAGAAACTGAGGCTGCGAAGATAGCGTACTTTTTTGAGCTCGAGCTTGAGGATTTTGTCAGTCGTCGTGTTCAGCCGATTGACCTCCTGGCGCGCCAAACCCAACGTCTTTACGAGCTCGATATTGCGCAGCGATTCCGTCGTCGCACCGGCCAGCGCGGCAGTTTCGGCGAAAATTGTCTTCTGAATCGATTTGATCCGGCGGCTCAATACGGAACTGATCCCGCCCAGCAGCGGAACGGTCAACAGGAACGCTGGTGCGATGACCCAATCGACGCGCAGGGCATACACGGTCACGAAGACGACGCCCACAGTGGCTGTGAACAGGATATTCACGAACGCCGCAATGAAACGCTCGACATCGGTTCGGACCTTCTGAAGTTTACCGAGCGTTTCTCCACTCCTCTGATCCTCAAAAACCGCGTAAGGCAGGGAGAGCGACCGGTCAACTCCGTCGGCATACAACTGCGCACCCGTTCGTTGCGTGACGACATTAACGTAGTAATCCTGAAAATTCTTCGCGACGCGCGAGATGAACGCCACGCCAACTGCCGCCCCCAACAGCAGACTCACGCCCCGGATGAACTGCGCGGTCGTATACTGATGGAATTTCAACGCATACCGGTCGATAATGTAGCGAAAGATTAAGGGGTCGAGCAGAGAAAAGATCTGGTTCACGGCGGCCAGCAGAAGCGCCAGGAATACCAGCGGCCAGTGCTTCTTCAAGTAATGGATCAGTAGAGCCATTTCGTCTTATCGTGGCAGATTCAGCGGGTTAGATGCGGAGCGCCGATGGAAAGATCCGGAATCAAGCTCAAAATAGAACGGTGGGCCTTCCTCCTGTGTTTCGCGCCGCGTCTGTTTGCACAGCTCACAACCGGAAGCGTCGAAGGCGTCGTACGAGATAGCTCGGGAGGTGCGCAGCCAGGAGTAGCGGTAACGGCGGCTGGCAGCCTTTCCGCCTCGCGCTGGTCAGCTAGGTCGGGTGCCCGCGGCGAGTTTCAGCTCATGTTGCCGCACGGTTCCTATCAGATCCAGGCCAACCTGATGAACGGCTCCCCACCGGCGATTTACGTTCATGTGCCTGCCCGAGGGGTGGTCCATGTTTTACTCACGGTAACGCACAATCGAAGCTCGGGCGTTTGGACGGTCACTCAGGCTGGTATCCTGCCGAACCGTGGGGGCGGCTGGAGTGCATCGCTTGGCGGAACGCTCCTCATTAGCGAGCCTGGCGTTGTCTCAGAACCGCTTGATTTTACCGGGATTCAGAATACAAGAATCCCGCTTGTCTCCGAACGCTGCGTTTCCTGGACCGCAACGACGTTCGGCTTGGAAGGCATGAACGCAACGGATTCCTACCAGCCGGGGCGTCCAATTATGCTTCCGGACATGCAGGCTGTTGATGAAGTGCGCGTCGAAAGCTCGCGAACTTCGGGGATACCGGCCGGTTTCGGTATCAACATAGGGTTATTTCTGCAAACACCACGCAGGAGCTGGCACGGCAGCGTCGCCGCTTCCGATACCGGGGCGGCTCTCGCATCGAGCAACCTGCCGATTCCAGCGCATCGAGGAATCCTCCAGCAAACGCAACACTACAATTGGTTCACGCGCGATCACGTGGATCTTGGCGGCGCGCTCGGCCGCCGCGCTGAGATGTACTTTTCCGGCACCGGCCAATGGGCATCGGAAACGGTTCCCATCGCTCCCCGGACCCAAAATCAAAACAGCCGTCTGCTGTTCGGTAACTTCGGGCTACGTTATCAAGTTACTGCGAAGAACCAGATTGAATTTCTTCTGGGCGGTTCCCGTATCGATCTCTCGAATTGGGGCGAGCCCGTGGGTCTCGAAGCGCTCATCGGCTGGCGTATGATGCCGACTTATGAAACTCCTTATGGCTTCAGCGCGCTTGCCGAAGTGGACCATCTGGACTTCATCCAAGCTGGATGGACAAGGCAGCTTCCGGAAAACTTGCGCTCTGGTGTCTTGGAGGTGAGATACAGCGCATCAGTCGCTCATCTGGATACCAAACCAACTAGCACGGAAGATGCGCCCAGCCGGACGGATTTGCTGGATGGCGCAATAACAGGCCTGCCGCCGCTCGCGAACTTCGCGGTCCGCCGGCGTGAGTCCGTTCGCGCCGCTCTGCAACCGGGTGAGATTCAGCTTGGCCGGGAGATCCATCGTGCCGTCGTCGGCGGAGCTTGGGACAGATCGAACGTTGAAAATCGTTTCACTGCGCCTTACGATCTGGATCTTATTACCGCCGCACGCATACCCGCTTACGCTGTCGAACTGAATACTCCACTCAATAGCAGAGAGCGAGTCCAATCCTTCTCGACCTTCGCGCGCGACCACATCCGGCTGGCAGATTGGCTTTCAACCGATCTGGCCGTCATCGGTGATTTCTCGCGAGGTTCGCTGCCGGCGCAAGCGAGCCCTGCGGGCGCATTCACCCCGGCTCGGGAGTTCCCCGCACAGGCAGACGTGATCGCCTGGAACACCCTCTCGCCGCGCGCTGGTCTCACGCTGGCTGTGCCAGGTTTCGAGCGGTTCTTAATCGGAGGGACTTACAGCAGGTTCTATGCACCCCTTGCTGCTCGCTATTTGGATTTCGCGAATCTGAATAGCCTCAGCGGTCTTGTCTTCAGTTGGAACGATACTGAGGCGAATGGTGTTTTTCAACCAGGCGAGTTAGGCCGTTTACTGCGCCGTTTTGGAGGCGCGTATTCGAATATCTCTCCGTCTCTGCGTTCACCCTACGCTGACCAGTTCGAGGTATACGGAGCAGTTTCACTCCGAAAGCAAACGTCGGCTCGCATTCAACTCTTTCGCCGCGATGACAAGAATCGCATTATGGCTATGAATGTCGGCATACCTCAGGAAGCATACCGGCCAATCGAGGTTCTCGATCCCGGTCCTGATGGAATTGCCGGCACGTTTGACGACCGCATGATCACGATCTACGAACAAAATCCTTCAACGTTCGGCCGAGATAAATTTCGCCTCGAGAATCAGCACGATCTTCGCATGCTGTACGAGGGATTCACGTCGGAACTGTCCACTCGATACAAGCAATTCGATTTTCATGCCTCGTTCACAACCGAGAAATCATTTGGTCCAACCAATCCGGGCAATGGACCCCTCGAAAATGACCCCGGCATAGTTGGAGCGCTATACCAGGACCCAAACACGTCCATCAATGCAACGGGGCACGACTTTGTCGACCGGTCCTTTTTAGGCAAAATCCAAATGATGTATCAGCTCCCCTCGATGCTAGGAGGCATCGAATTTCTTAACGTGGCCAATTATCTCGATGGTCTGCCATTCGCAAGAGAGCTGCTGGTAACCGGTCTAGCTCAAGGACCCATAGTCGTACCGGCTACAATTCGCGGCAGTCCCGAAGGCGGTAATCGCGCGGAGTACGCGCTGAATTGGAACCTGCGTTTGGCTCGAAGCTTTCGCATGCCTATCGGGCAAATACAAGTTGCCGCAGATGTTCTGAACGTCACGAATTCTGGCAATCGCATCCAGGAGAACGATCTCACTGGGCTGAATTTCAACCAGCGGCTGCCCGTCGCGATTGAGGCGCCCAGGTCCATTCGGCTGGCCGTGCGCTACAGCTTCTGACTGCTGCGCGAACCAAAGTTGTGTGAGCTTACGCTCTGTTGCTCGGTGAGTTTTCGGCAAGCTGCGTCTTACGTGCTTTCGGCCTTCCGCAGAAGCTTCAAACGAGTTCGCAGGACTGCTTCGCCTTTCTCGATCATCGATTACGTCCCACCCGAGCCTTGCATTGCGCCCCCTTGTGGGGGCCTCTCTTCTTTCATGCCATAAAGAGCGCTAAGAGAGCGCCTAAGCGCTCCGGGACCGAATATATCTCAGAGCGTCCACTGGACGCGAGGACAAACAGGCGCCCCTAGCAATAGTTCCGAATGACTTTCTTTCATTCTCATTCCTGCCTCATTGCCTCAGCGGGTTGAATGCTGGCTGCACGCCGAGCAGGAACCCACGCAGCAGCGGCCGCTATCGCCAATAGGCATGTGACCGCGCCTAGTATTGTCGCAGGGTCATGAGCACCTACTGCGTACAGCATTGATCTTATGAGGCGCGTAAGCACCAACGCGCTTACCACGCCGATAGAAATAGAGATCATAGCTAATAGGCCGCTCTCGCGTAAAATCATGGATCGTATTTCTCTGGGCTGCGCTCCCAAAACAAGCCGGATACTCAATTCCTTCGTGCGGCTCGCAACAGAGTAGGTCATGATTCCGTAAACGCCGATGCTGGCAAGAATTAGTGCCATTAGCGCAAAACCTAGGGTAAGGGCGCCAAAGGCCCGTTCCACGTGCATGCTCTCATCAATCTGCTGTTGTTGCGTCCGCACGTTCGCCAGGGGCAAATTGGGGTCTACCTTCGCGGCGGCGCGCCGCAGCGAGGCTAGAATGGCGGAAGTGCTCAAGTCCGTGCGCACGGCGTAAGTCATTCCCTCCGACACCACCGCATCCTCCGGACGCTGTGCGTAAGGAACAAAAAACTGAGGCGGTGGCGATTGGCGCAATGACATGTATTGCGTATCGCCACACACCCCAACTACCTCCACCCACTTATTCTCAATTGGAATGCCAAACCTGAATCTTTGTCCGATGGGATTCAGTTTCGGAAAGCGGCGGTGCGCGAGGCTACTGTTTATGACTGCGACGGGTTGCCCTGTTGCCGTGTCCCGCTCCGTAAAGCCCCGCCCAGTGACAATGGGAATCCCCATTGTTTGAAAAAAGCTATTACCGACCGCTGTAATCCGTTCACCAGGCTGCCGCTCTTGGGTAGCAGCTTCTGCCTCGGTTTCAAACATCGTGTCTAGCGTCCAATCTGCAACCAAAGGGACCGACATCGCAGTGACTGCTTTCACTCCAGGTACTGCGGAAAACGCGTCCTCCAAAGACTTATATAGCTGCACTTTTTTTCTGAGCGTGTACTCAGATGATGGTGGATTGACCTGGAGTAATAGGAGATGTTCGGCATTGAAGCCGACGTGCACGGAAGTCAGAGCTATGACAGTGCGAAGAAAAAGACCTGCACCAATAGATAAGCACGTGGCCAATGCTAGTTGGATTCCTACAATCGCTTTGGAGCCTACTCCTCTCCGGCGAGATGCCGTGCGCGCGGTTTCTTTCAGGCTGGTGGCTGGCTCGACCCACGATAGCGCCATTGCTGGTACCCACCCAAAAAACATGCCCGTGCCGATTGTCACAGTTGCCACAAACGCATAAACACGCCAGTCGAAAGGTACGTTGAATGGCATGCTTTCGGGATCGACCAGTAAGCGTGGTATGAGATTTCGCGTAGAATAGCCCAGCAAAAGACCGCCCGCTCCTCCCAGGGAAGCTAGAAGCATACTCTCGGTTAGTGATTGCCTTAATAGCCGCCGCCGGTGGGCGCCGAGCGCGAGTCTGATGCCAATCTCGTGCTGTCGCTCGGAAGCGCGGGCCAGCAGCAAAGTGGCAACATTCGCACACGCCAGCAGGAGGACCAATAGAAGCATCGCAGCCATTACGTTCAGTGGCTTTTTCACAGCGGCGATCCGATGGAGACCGTGGCTTCCAAGTATGACCAGTAAATGCGGGATATGATCGCCCGGCTTCGGGGTCATGGTTGCTCTTACGGCCGAAGCCAGCTCCACTTCGAGTGCGGCCGAAGCACGGGCGTCCTTAATTTCCGGCGCCATGCGGGCCATGATACTGACCCACCATAGATTCGGGTCGCGCAGTGCGGAGGCTGTCCCTCCCAGTCCCGGCAGAACCTCAGGTTGCATCGATAAGGGCAAAAAAATCGCGGGGGATTGCGCGACGCTTGCAGTACCGGTAAATCCTCTCGGATTGACACCGATCACAGTGAACGGTATCCGGTTGATGACGATGGTCTGTCCGATTACCCTGGGCGAAGCAACGAAGTCGCGGTGCCACAACTCGTCGCTGATGACCGCAACCGCGCCTCCACCGGGTGTCGCAGCATCAGTATTCTGGATCGCCCGGCCAATCTGCGGCACGACTTCAAGGCTGGAGTAGTAGTTTCCGGAAACCATGACCGCGTTAACCCGCTCGGCCGTTCCGTTAATCGTGGCGTTCGCATCGAAATCGCTGAAGGCGAACAAGGCAGCAAAGTGTTGCTGCAACATTTTGTATACGGGAAAGGAGAAGGAGCCGCTTTCCACGTTCGTGCCCTGAGTTTCAACGTCCCCGAGGAAACTATGAACTACAACGTTCTCGTCGCCAATCCAGTGCAGGATTCTTAGTTCCTGTGGACGCGGAACATTCAATCGATCATAGAGAAGTCGCTTTGCGGCAGAGAAAGTTGCGGTACTTGCGCCAATCCCGATGGTGAGCGAAAGCAGGGCAATCACGGTAAACACCGGATTTTTGCGGAGCATACGGGTGCCGTAGATGACGTCCGTCAATAGGCTTAGTCCCAATTCAGGCACAAAATACATCTTATTCGCTCCGTTGCAAGTTCAGTCGGCGTACAACACTGGTGTATAGATAGTTCGGCGCTATGGTGCAGTGTGGCCGGTTCCTTTGTGGGTAGGTTTTCCACTCGCGTCAACTCAGCGACTCTGCACGTGCGTTTAGTTCATATTTCCCGAGATGGTCAGCTCGAGAGCGCGACGAGCAAGCCTTCCCGGATTAGCCGTCGAACCAGGGTTAGCTTACCCTGATCGTCGAGTTGCCCGGGAAGAGTTTTAACAACAAACCTTGGATGGCTCAGCGCGAATCGAACCGCCTCACGCGCCTGGGAGGGAAAAGTAATCTTGCGACCGTAGCAGTGGAGTGATTCCGAATCATCACTGCTTTCGATGCGAGAGATGACGCCTTGCCGCGCTCCCACGACACTGTCGGCCGCTAAGCGATCGAGTTTCGCCAATTGGCTCATCTGTCCTTGCAGCAGCGGGGGGCATGTAGAAATGAACTTATCTACAAAGTGATCGAGCACTGCATCAAAGTTCGCTATTGTCGAAGCCTGCCGCGAGAGGTTGAGCAGTGTCTCTCGCCCTTGCACTCTGTCAAAGCCAGACCTGGCGAACCCCGGCGGCAGCGCTTTGCGAAATGCGGGGTCATTCAAGCTGGCTGCGGCCATAAATTCCAGGAGCAAATCCGCCCAGGTATATCGCAAAATTCCTGCAGTGACGTGCAGAGAAACAGCCTCTGTGGAACGCGCCTCGTGGACAATACCTCGAGGAATATAAGCGGCATCTCCGGCCTTCAATTCAAATTCGAGTGTGGGAGCGCCTAGCTCATGCACGACAGGATCAAAATCCTGGCCTGCGAGTGGCAGCTCGAGGGGAGTCCCAAACATCGTCCACCTCTTTGAGCCGGCAACCTGGAGCACAAAAACATCGTGCGTGTCGTAATGAGGTTTGGCGCCTTGGGCTCCGGCCGGAGTCATGTAAACGTTAGTCTGGAACGGGAAACTGAATTCCTTCTCGAGACTACGGCAAAAAAGGGTGAGGGCCGGGATAACCGTATCGAGGTACGCCAGGGTTATCGTTGAGCCTTCTTCAAATAACTGATAAACCTTGGCCACATCGAGAGTGCCGCCGCTCAGCGTGTATTCGTCGGCGCTCATTTGCCGGCCCGCGTTTTTCAGAGAGATGTCTGGATAACGACGATCGAGCGTGGTGATCACGCGATCTACTTCATCAAAGGACAATAGCGAAGTGAAGTAATTCGACTGATCGCGTTTGACCACTAACGGCCGTTTTTCCCAGTATTCTTCGAAAAACTTTTCGCTCACGATCGGGCTTATCAGCCACTCGAGCGAAGTCCAATCTCCGAAGAGCAAATCCGAACCGTCATCAGCGGGGGGACTGGACTCAGTCGGAGAATGCAGCATGGGAGCCAGCGTTGACACTTGCACCTGCAGATTCCAAGCAGGTCAATCGGTGACTATCTTTTACGCTCTTACATGCCGCGGTGTATCAGGATCGGCGGGCTTCTTGTCCGGATCGGCAGGCTTCTTGTCGGGATCGGCAGGCTTCTTGTCGGGATCGGCGGACTTCTTGTCCGGATCCCCGGATTTCTTTTTGTCGGGATCTGCAGGCTTCTTATCGGGATCGTTTTGACCCGAGTCCTGGATATTCGAGGCTCGGACGCCCGCGACGATTCCTGCGGCGCCAGCCAAGAGCGCACCAGTAGTGCCCAAGAACGACCGCCTCGGCAGTTTCCGTTCGGTCACGATTTGATCGTCCGCAATGGTTTGGAGCGATTCTACATTCGTCACTTCGGTCTTTTTGTCACTCATAACTTTGCTCGCTTTCTGTCAGATGCTCCCCGCTTGAATTGTGTTTGTCAGCCTTTTGGATTGACACACCGCTTTACACATATCTTCTCACCATTCGAACCGAGCCCTCCGTTTATCTCGTCCGCTCACTCTGATTTGCGCAACTCCTCGGGCGTTCCGATGAAACTACGCTTTCTTGCTCTCGTAGGCTTCGATTGCCTTCTGAACTCGCTTGACGGCTTTCGAGGGGCCGTGCACGCCCGTTACCTTGAACTTCTTGCCCCGGCTCTTGTTGTATGAAACGAAAAATTGTTGTACCTGGTCGAGGAGAGATTTGTTCAGCTCCGAGATGGATTGAATGTTCTCGTGGCTGTAGGAGTGTACCGCGACCCCGATCAGACGGTCGTTCTCCAAGGTCGCGCCGTCCTGAGTCTGCTGTGCCTCGATAACCCCAATGAGCCGGACGGTCAGGACACATCCCACGTGTGCAGGCTCATCCATCAAGGCCATGATGTCGATTGGATCTCCGTCAGCAGCTATAGTCGAGGGCACAAAGCCGAAGTCAAAGGGAAAGCTAAGCCCTTCGGGCAGCAACCCGCCTAACGTGAAGGACTCTACCTTCGGGTCGTAGTCAAACTTGTTGCGTCGGCCCTTGGGGGTTTCAATCACGACGCGACACGTCCTGTTTTTCTTGTCCAGTTCATGGGATAAGCTGGCGAGATCCACGCTGCGATTGTACTCGGCTTGAGAATTGTACGCCAGCCGAGCCGCTGGAGCCGTACGAGCGCAAGGAGGAGCGATGAATGGATCAACAAGATAGGCTCTCAGATGTGGATGATTCCAAATCCCAGATCAAGATTTATGGCAGGCCGGGTTCATCGATCGGTTACACGATTCGCGATTTTCTGCACCGGAGCGACGTTCCATTTCAATGGATAGGGCTCGCGAGCGATGAGGATGCACGGCAGAGCGCCGGCGTGGAGACCCTGGGTGATCCGCGCCTGCCGGTTTGCGTTTTCCCCGACGGCACGCGTCTGGAGCATCCGACGGTCCGCCAGATCACGGAAAAGCTTGGGTGGTTCCATGACCCGTCGCGATCCGAGTACGATCTGGCGATTTACGGGGCTGGACCGGCGGGCTTGAGCGCGGCGGTCTACGCGGCGTCCGAAGGTTTGAAAACCGTCGTCATCGAACGATCTGCCATTGGAGGACAGGCTGGAACGAGTTCGAAAATCGAGAACTATCTGGGCTTTCCTGAGGGAATCAGCGGCAACGATCTGGCGGAGCGTGCGCGCGAACAGGCATGTCGCTTTGGTGCGGAGATCCTTATTGCACGAGAGGGTGTGCGAGCTGAATTTCACGAGGGAATCGGCATAGGATACCTGGCCGATGGAACAAAAATCATAGCTCGTGCTGCGCTGTGTGCGACGGGCGTGCGATACCGGCGGTTGGGCATTCCGCAGGAGGACGATTTCTTGGGCGCGGGTGTATATTACGGGGCCGGTGCAAGCGAAGCCTCACTCTGCCGCGACAATCATGTCGTCGTTGTTGGAGGAGGAAATTCAGCGGGTCAAGCAGCTATGCACTTTTCCCGTTTTGCACGCCAGGTGAGCATCGTGATTCGAGGAGCATCGCTCAAGAGCACGCTATCGAGCTATTTAATTGACCGCATTATGGCGTCAACAAATATTGAGGTGCTTCCTTTTAGTGAAACGACCGAACTCTATGGCGATAACTGCCTCCAAGCCATTCGGCTGAGAAACCGGCAAACTGGAAAAGAACAGACAATTCAGACGCACTGGCTCTTTGTGTGTATCGGGGGAGAGCCTCACACCGATTGGGCGGCGGCCGTGGGAATCGCGAGAGATCAAGAAGGATACCTGATCACTGGTCCCGATCTTCTCGAAAACGGTAATTGGCCCAGCAATTGGCCCCTCGATCGCCACCCCTACTACCTCGAAACCAGCATGCCGGGCGTCTTCGCCGCTGGGCGACGTGCGGCATGGATCGATTAAGCGCTGCGCTTCGGCGGTAGGAGAAGGTGCCATGTCGATCGCCTTCGTGCACCGTTATCTCAGTAATGGCTGACTCGCGGCGAAGCGCGCGGCACAAGTGCCGTTGAGAACCGCTTGATTGATTCAGGCGAGATCTTGACCCGTCTACGGCTTTAGGGTTGAAGCTGAATACAGCACAATGACCGTTTCCACTCTGGCGCGTGCCGCGGGTGTCAGCCGAAGCGCGGTTCTGTATTACGAGCGAATCGGGCTACTGCGGCCGGCGAGGCGAACGAAGGCCAATTATCGCGCGTATGGGCAAGAAGAACTCGAGCGGCTAAACCAGATATTGAGCTATCGCTCGGCAGGATTGACGCTGACTGACATTCGATTGCTTCTCGACCGGCCTGAGAGCGATTTCGCTGCCATTTTGCGGAGGCGGCTAGTCACGCTTGGCGAAGAAGTCGAGCGACTGCGGGAGCACCAGAGGGCAATAGGCAAGTTACTTCAGAACACGAGTGCATTCAGGAGAAAAGCGATGATCACGAAAGAGAAGTGGGTAGGAGTCATGCGCGCATCCGGGTTTTCCGAGGATGACATGCACAGGTGGCACGCGCAATTTGAGAGGGCGGCGCCGGAAGAGCACGAAGAGTTTCTCAGGTTCATTCACATACCAGAACCCGAAGTGCGAGGCATCCGCGACTGGAGCCGATCTTATCCGGCCGAAGGCCGGAAACCGAAAGGCTTGACCTGTCTATAGGTTCAGGGTTGATGCTGGCGGGATGATTAGTTACCTTGCAGCATTCGCGGTTTTACTCGCATCCCAAATGAAACAGAACCCGGAGCCCGCACACGCGCGGACAGAATTCCGATTTTCAGTAAATCTTGCTTATGAGAGGGCTTTCCCTCTATTCGGAGCGTGGGCCGAGAAACAGTGGGCGCCCGATTGGAACCCGCAGTTCGTGTACCCGAACCCTCCGGCCGATAGGGAAGGAGCGGTGTTCCGCGTGAATCATGGCTCACATTCGAGCGTATGGATCATGACTCGATTTGATTCCGCCGCGGGGCGCGTTCAGTACGCGCTTCTGATCAATAATCTCGTCATGACGCGCATCGATATAGAGGTCAAGAGAAACGGGCCGTCTCAGACCGGCGTCTCGGTGGTCTACGAGTGGACGGCGCTCGATCTGTGGCGCTAGTGAGCACGTGAAGGCCTTGGCAAAGCAGTACGAAAGAGCGGGGCCGGAATGGCAAAGCCAGATTAATGCGTACGCAATCAAAATGAAGGGTGACCACTGATTCGCGCGCTCAAGGCCCTTCCGGGTAACATCAAGCATTGTGTCAGCGTCTTAGAGGCAAAGGTGAGAACGCCTACATCCTGCCGTTGACTGGGAAATAGCCGCCGTCACCCGACCCATACAAGAGTCTTTCGACTCTGCACATTAAGGGGGAGAATAGGGATTTGAAGCCGCCTACCGCACTCGAACCGGAAGAAACGCAACCTCACCAGCCTGAGACCCGCCCCGCTCGGATCCCGAATCTCGATCTTGAGGAGGGAGCGCCCTCAAAAAATCGCTGGTGGGTGTGGCTACTCGTATTTGCCGTGATCGGATACGGGTGCTACCGCTTATACCAGTTCGAGACAACAAAGAAGCAAGCCGTCACCGCCAAGCGAGCGGGGGCGATGAGGCCCAGTAATATTCCCGTGGTGGCCGCGGCGGCGCACCAGGGCGACATGCCGGTTTACCTGCAGGGCTTGGGCACGGTAACGGCGTTCAACACGGTTACCGTGAAGCCCCGCATTGACGGGCAGCTCATCGCCGTCAATTTCCACGAGGGCCAGTTCGTCCATCAGGGTGATTTGCTCGCCGAGATCGATCCGAAGCCGTTTCAGGTCGCGCTCGATCAAGCGCAGGGTCAGCTCGCAAAAGACCAGGCAACGCTGAAAGACGCGCAGGTGAATCTCGAGCGCGATCAGGAGCTGTATAACGACAAGATCATCGCCAAACAACAGCTCGATACACAAGCGGCCACGGTACAGGAATCGCAGGGCGCGATCACCTCCGACCAAGCCGCGATCGACAATGCCAAACTGAACCTCTCTTATACGCGCGTGACAGCTCCGATCAGCGGACGCGTAGGGCTCCGGCTGGTGGATGCCGGCAACATGGTTCACGCATCGGATCCTAATGGTTTGGTGATCATCACCCAATTGCAGCCCATCTCGGTCCTGTTCAGCATTCCGGAAGATCAGCTCCCGGAAGTGTTACGCAAGCTGCATCAAGGAGCGAAGCTGAAAACCGAAGCTTACGATCGCGATCTCACCAAGAAGCTGGCCGACGGAACTCTGGTCACGGTTGACAACCAGATCGATCAGACTACCGGAACGTCGCGCCTGAAGGCGGTTTTCCCAAATACCGATTTCGCACTTTTCCCGAATCAGTTCGTCAACGTCAAGCTGTGGCTCGATACGAAACACGGCGTCATTATTGTTCCGGCGACTGCGATTCAGCGGGGCCCGACGGGAACTTTTGTGTATCTGGTTCAGGACGACAACACCGTGACCGTGCGCGCCGTGAAGGTAGGGCTGACCGAAGGCAACGATGTTTCGATCGATGACGGCCTTCAGGCCGGTGACAAAGTCGTAGTGGATGGCGCAGAGAAACTAGCCGAAGGCATGAAGGTGGTGCTTCGCCAGCCCGGCGGAGGGAAGACCCAGCAGGGATAGAGTATGAGTCCATCTCGGCCGTTTATACTGCGGCCGGTTGCAACGTCCCTCCTGATGGCGGGAATCCTCATCGCCGGGGCGATCGCGTACCGGCAGCTTCCCGTCTCCGCGCTTCCCGAAGTCGATTACCCGACGATACAGTGTGTGACATTCTATCCAGGCGCGAGCCCGGAAGTGATGGCTTCCTCGGTAACCGCGCCGCTCGAGCGCACCTTCGGGCAGGTGCCGGGGCTGAAGCAGATGACCTCGACGAGCTCTTTCGGAAGCTCGATCATCACTCTGCAGTTCGATCTTGATTTAAATATTGACGTTGCCGAGCAGCAGGTCCAGGCTTCGATCAACGCAGCAGGGACGTATCTACCGCCGGATCTGCCGAATCCGCCCATTTACAGCAAAGTGAATCCGGCGGACGCGCCGATTCTGACGCTCGCGCTGACCTCGAAAACGCTTCCGTTGACAAAGGTCGAGGACCTCGCGGACACGACACTCGCGCAGAAAATTTCTCAGCTTCCCGGTGTCGGGTTGGTCACGCTGAGCGGAGGCGAAAAACCCGCCGTTCGCATTCGCGCGAATCCGACAGCGCTTGCAGCTTACGGGCTGAGTCTCGAAGACGTGCGGACTGCTCTCAATCAGACTAACCTCAATCAGGCCAAGGGAAACTTCGACGGCCTCCGGCAGGCGTATACCATCGGCGCGAACGATCAGATCCTGACAAGTGCGGGCTACAAGTCGGTGATTGTCGCGTACCGCAATGGCGCGCCCGTGCGGCTCGAAGACGTGGCCACGGTCGTCGATGGAGCCGAGAACACAAGACAGGCTGCGTGGATGAACACCACTCCCGCGGTCATCATGAACATCCAGCGGCAGCCCGGCGCAAACATCATTACCGTCGTCGACCGCATCAAGGCCTTGCTGCCGCAGTTGAAGGTTTCAATCCCTTCGGCAGTTGACATCGCGGTGCTTACCGATAGAACGACCACCATACGGGCATCAGTCAAAGATGTTCAGTTCGAACTGATGCTTACCGTCGCGCTGGTAGTGATGGTGATGTTTTTGTTCCTGCGCAATCTGGCTGCGACCGTGATCCCGAGCGTGGCTGTCCCGCTTTCGATTGTGGGCACTTTCGGGGTCATGTACCTGCTTGGGTACAGCTTGAACAACTTGTCCCTGATGGCGTTAACCATCTCAACCGGCTTCGTAGTAGATGACGCGATTGTCATGATCGAAAACATCTCGCGGTATCTCGAGGAAGGCGAATCTCCGCTGCAGGCGGCGCTTAAGGGTTCCGAGCAGATCGGCTTCACGATTCTGTCGCTGACGATTTCACTGATTGCCGTGCTGATCCCGCTGCTCTTTATGGGCGACATTGTCGGCCGGCTGTTCCGCGAATTCGCAATTACGCTCGCGGTGACGATCCTTGTTTCCGCCATCGTCTCTCTAACGCTGACCCCGATGATGTGCGCCAAGCTGCTGCATCACAGGCCCGAAGCACAGCAAGGCTGGCTCTATCGGAATTCGGAACACGCCTTCAACTGGATCATTGCGCGCTACGGAACCACTTTACAGTGGGTGCTGCGCCACCAGCCCTTAACGCTTCTGATTACCTTCTCCACTCTTGTCGCGACCATTTTGCTGTATATAGTCGTTCCGAAAGGCTTCTTCCCGGTGCAGGATACGGGCGTGATTCTGGGCGTCTCAGAGGCTCCCCAAACCATTTCGTTTCCCGCGATGGCCAACCGCCAACAGGCGCTCGCTCGGGTGATTCTCAAAGATCCGGCTGTTGAAAGCTTGTCATCTTTCATCGGCATTGATGGCATCAACACGACCTTAAACAGTGGCCGCATCCAAATCAATCTGAAGCCGCTTTCAGAACGCGGCATCAGCGCAAGCGACGTCATCCGCAGGTTGCAACCCAAGCTTGCGCAGGTCGACGGTATCACGCTTTTCATGCAGCCCGTGCAGGACCTAACCGTCGAGGACCGGGTCAGCCGCACCGAGTATCAATACACGCTCGAAGATGCGGATGCGAACGAGCTGAACACGTACACGACTCGCCTGGTGGACAAACTCAGAACTCTTCCGCAGTTGCGGGACGTCGCGACCGACCAGCAGAATTCGGGCTTGCAAACGACTCTCGTCATTGACCGCGATACGGCATCCCGGCTCGGCATCGGGATGCAGGCGATAGACGACACGCTCTATGATGCCTTCGGTCAACGGCTGGTCTCGACCATGTTCACGCAGTTGAACCAATATCATGTGGTACTTGAGGTCGGGCCGGAATTTCGTCAAGATCCCACCGCGCTAAAAAATATCTACGTTCACTCTGCGAACGGCAGCGAAGTTCCGCTGAGTTCGTTCACTCATTTCGAGACCTCAACCACTCCTTTAACAGTGAATCATCAAGGGCAATTCCCGGTTGTGACGATCTCGTTCAATCTCCCGGCTGGCGAGTCGCTCGGAAACGCCGTAAAAGCAATCAACCAGGCTGAGCAGGAAATCGGGCTTCCGATGAGCATTCATTCCAGCTTCCAAGGCACCGCGGCCGCGTTTCAAAACTCTCTTTCGAACGAGGCGTGGTTGATTTTGGCCGCGCTCGTGGTCGTCTATATCGTGCTCGGCGTTCTGTACGAAAGCTATATCCACCCGATTACGATCCTGTCGACGCTGCCGTCCGCCGGAGTAGGCGCCATTCTCGCTCTGTTCATCTGCCGCCAGGATTTCAGCGTCGTCGCCCTGATTGGACTGATCCTCCTGATCGGCATCGTGAAAAAGAACGCCATCATGATGATCGACTTCGCGCTGCAGGCCGAGCGAGAGGAGGGCAAGCCCCCCCGCCAGGCAATCTACCAGGCCTGTCTACTGCGCTTCCGGCCGATCATGATGACCACCATGGCCGCGCTTTTTGGCGGACTGCCTCTCGCCTTGGGTACTGGCGTCGGCTCGGAGCTGCGCCGCCCACTTGGAATCACGATTGTCGGCGGCCTGATTCTCAGCCAGGTCTTGACCCTCTATACGACGCCCGTCGTTTATCTGTTTTTCGATCGGTTGGCAAGGCGCTTCCGCCGGGCTCCGGAACAGCAGATTGCCACGTACCCACCCGTGCGGGAGCCGGTCGTGGCGGAGTAAATCCCAGGTAGCCTGATGAACATATCGGCCCCGTTTATCCGAAGACATGTCGCAACCTCGCTGTTGACGGCCGCTCTCGCGCTCTCGGGGGTGCTTGCATTTCGACTTCTGCCGGTCGCGCCGCTTCCCGAAGTCGAGTTTCCGACCATCCAGGTCCACGCAAACCTTCCCGGTGCAAGCCCCGAGACGATGGCCTCCGCAGTTGCGACGCCACTCGAGCGCCAGTTTGGGCGCATCGCGGGAATTACGGAGATGACCTCATCCAGCCAGTTGGGCAGCACGAGCATCACTCTTCAATTCGATTTGAGCCGCAACATCGATGCGGCTGGACGCGATGTTCAGGCGGCCATCAACGCGGCTCGCGGGCAGCTACCGGCCGATATGCCGAGCAATCCCGGTTACTGGAAATCCAATCCCGCCGATGCGCCGATCATGATCCTCTCGTTAACCTCGAACGCCTTCGACCGCGGGCATATGTACGACATTGCGGATTCCATCCTGGCGCAGAAGCTCTCTCAAATCGACGGAGTCGGGCAAGTACACGTGTGGGGCAGCTCGCGGCCCGCAGTCAGAGTGCAAGTGAATCCGACAATTCTCAACACGTTCGGGCTCGCTCTTACCGACGTCGCCACAACACTCAGCAACGCCAATGCGAACGAGGCGAAAGGAGCGCTGGGCAACGACAAAACCCGCTGGCAAGTGAACGCGACCGATCAACTGTTTAAGGCCGATCAGTACGCGCCGCTGATTGCTTCCTATCACAATGGCGCGCCGGTGCGCCTCCGCGATGTCGGGAACGTCCTCGATTCCGTCGAAGACACGCGGAACGACGGGCTCGATAACGGCAAACCTTCCGTATTAGTCGCCGTCTTTAAGCAGCCCACGGCCAACATCATCGATACGGTGGATCGCATCAAGCTTGTGATGCCTCAGCTTCAGGCTTCCATTCCTCCGGCAATGAATCTGAGGGTTTCGCAGGACAGAACCACGACGATTCGCGCCTCAATTCACGATGTCGAGTACACGTTACTGATCTCGATCGCTCTCGTGATTCTGGTCGTATTTTTCTTCCTGCGGAACACGTGGGCAACGATCATCCCGGGCATCGCCGTGCCCCTCTCACTGCTGGGCACATTCGGCGTGATGTATCTCGCCGGCTACAGCCTGAACAATTTGACGCTGATGGCGCTGACCATCTCGACCGGCTTTGTGGTGGACGACGCGATCGTCGTGATTGAAAACATCACCCGTTATCTGGAGCAAGGGCTGGCGCCGGTGAAGGCCGCGCTCCAAGGCGCGAAAGAGATCGGATTCACCGTGCTTTCAATGAGCACATCGCTCGTAGCGGTTTTCATTCCGATTCTGCTGATGGGCGGCATTATCGGCCGGCTGTTCCGCGAATTTGCGATCACGCTCACTGTCGCAATCTGCGTTTCACTTGTCGTGTCGCTGACCACCACGCCCATGATGTGCGCCAAATTTCTTCGCTCCCCGGAGAACAAGAAACACAACTGGGCGTATCGCGTGAGCGAGCGTATCTTCAATGCGCTGCACGATACCTACGCCAGGACGCTGGCCGTGGTTTTGAAGCACCCGCAACTAACCCTCGTGATCACGATTGTGACCGTCGCGATTAGCGTATTTCTTTACGTTATTGTTCCTAAAGGATTCTTTCCGCAGCAGGATACTGGACGCATCGGCGGTATGATCCAAGCCGATCAGGACATCTCTTTCGCGGCCATGGACCAGAAGCTGCATAGCTACATGCGCATCGTCGAGAAGGACCCGGCCGTAGACGATGTCGGCGGCTTTACCGGCGGAGGCACGTTGAATTCGGCCGGCATGTGGATCACGCTCAAGCCTCTTAACCAAAGGAACGTTACGTCAGACCAAGTCATCAATCGACTACGTGGCAAGTTGGCCCGCATTCCCGGCGCCACCCTCTACTTGCAGTCCGTTCAGGATATCCGCGTCGGCGGGCGGGCGAGCAACTCTCAATACCAGTACACGCTGCAGTCGGACAGCCTCTCTGACTTGAACGAATGGGCGCCGAAGCTGCTGCAAAAGCTGAAAACCATTCCCATCTTGCTCGACGTCAACAGCGATCAGCAAGTGCATGGATTAGAAACTCAGTTGGTTATTGATCGAGCGACTGCCTCCCGTTTAGGTGTGAACCCGTACGCAATCGATACTACGCTCTACAGCGCGTTCGGACAGCGCCAGGTTTCCACGATGTACGAGGGCATGAACCAATATCACGTGGTGCTTGAAGTGTTGCCGGAATTTCAGCAGAATCCTGCGGCGCTGAACCAAATTTATGTTCGCTCGAATAACGGGACGACCGTGCCGCTCTCCACGTTCACGCATTACAAGACGGCGCTGACTTCGCTGACGGTGAACCATCAAGGACAGTTTCCATCGATCACCTTATCTTTCGCGCTCGCTCCCGGCATCGCCCTGAGTGAGGCAGTGAATCAGGTGCAAATGGCGGAGCAGGACATCGGAATGCCGGCGAATGTTCGGGGCGCGTTTGCCGGCACTGCCCAGGCGTTTCAGGCGTCCCTCAAGAGCCAGCCGATATTGATTCTCGCGGCGCTGCTCGCTGTCTACATCGTGCTCGGAATGCTCTACGAAAGTTACATTCACCCGATCACGATCTTATCGACCTTGCCCTCCGCCGGTGTTGGCGCTCTGCTTGCGCTGATACTGTTCGGAACGGAGCTGACGGTCATTTCCATGATTGGGATCATTTTGCTGATCGGCATCGTGAAAAAGAACGCGATCCTTATGATTGACTTCGCGCTCGAGACAGAGCGCAAACAGGGCGTCTCTTCGAAGCAAGCCATCTATCAGGCTTGCCTGCTGCGCTTCCGGCCCATCATTATGACAACCATGGCCGCGCTGTTCGGAGGACTGCCGCTCGCGCTCGGAACCGGAATGGGCTCAGAAATACGGCGGCCGCTCGGCATCACGATTGTCGGCGGCCTGATCGTCAGCCAACTTCTCACGCTCTATACGACCCCGGTTGTGTATCTCTATCTCGATAAGCTGCAGACTGTGGTTCGGCCACGCGAGACAGCTCAGCCCCAGACTTCAGACTTATCTCTCGGACACGCCCGCTTAGAAGCTGCATCTGGGATCAACGGCGCGCGCTGAGCTCCGAGTAGAGTTCATCCACTTGCTCTAAAAACCGCTTCTGCCCGAATTTTTCGTTTAGCGTGCGGACGCCCTCTTCGGCCATTCTCCGCGAAAGGCTCTGATCCTCAGCTATTTGAACGAGGCGATCTGCCAAGATCCCGGGCGATTTCGGAGGGATCAGAAAACCGTTCACGCCGTCTTCAATCGCCTCAGAGATTCCGCCTACATCTGTGCTGACCACAGGCCTGCCGTACATCATGGCTTCGAGCAACGTAGTCGCCAACCCTTCCCAGTTCGACGACAGGACAAACGTGTCGATCGCTGCGTAAAACCGGCTCATCTCGGACTGAAATCCTGAGAAGAGAAAGCGCTCGCACATATCCGAATCCCGCAAAAGAGGCTGAAGACTCTCGAAGTGGCTGCGGTGCGCGGATTCCAGCTCGTGATCGCCGGCGATCAAAAAGATGCAGTTCGGCAGTTTCGTGCTGACGATCTGAGCCGCTTGAATTAACGTCGGGAAATCTTTTTGCGGAGAAACACGCGCAGCCATCCCGAACACGTGAGCACCCTCGCGCAATCCGAAACTCCTTCGGGCATGTTCACGGTCCTCGAGCGGTTTGAAAACTGCCCCCGGCACATCGTACAGAACCGTCGAACGCACTCTCGCTCTGCGCATTCCAAAGTTTTCCCGCGTATTGTTCGACACGAAGATGAATCGCTCGACTGCCCTCAGAAAGGTTTCATCTCTCAGCGAGAAGTGGGGGTAATGATTGCGCACATGGCTGATCACACGCACACCCGCAAGACGCCCTGCTAAACCTGTGAAATGCGCGGCCAGAATGTCAGCGCAGTGCAGAATCTGCACCTCATTGCGGCGCAATTTCGCAGCAAGGTCACGCGAGTTCCTGATGAACCGGCTCGGATGCAAGTAGCTCGGCTGCACCTGTTCGTACTCGAAAACCTCGAACCCTGCCTCTCGAAACAGCGCGCCTACCTTTTCAGCGCCTACCGGGACATAGACAACGTTCGAGTAACCCAGGTCCCTAGCGGCTTCAGCCAAGCGCAGAGTCTGAAGTTCCGTACCGCCGATCGACAACCACGGCAACACGTGCGCAATTCTAGCCTTCGACGATTGCGGCATGGGCCTGCTATGCCGCCACGATTCTCCCATCTCGCATCATCACGGTACGGTCGGCGAAAGCGGCGGCTTCAGGATTGTGCGTGATCATCAGAATCGTTTGGCGCGTCCGCTTATTCAGGTCGCGAAGAATCTGTAAAACAGCATTCGAGTTCGCGGTGTCGAGATTTCCGGTAGGTTCATCGGCCAGAAGAATGGCCGGTTGGTTCACAAGCGCCCGCGCAATTGCGACCCGCTGCTGTTCACCGCCAGAAAGAGCGCGCGGCTTGTGATCCAAGCGGTTCTTGATCCCTAACAACTGCAGAATGTCGTCGAAGCCCTGGGCCGGCGGATATGTCCCAGAAAGTGACTGCGCGATCGCAATGTTGTCTTTTGCCGTGAGCGTAGGCAGCAGATTGTATTTCTGAAAAACAAATCCAACTTTCTTCTGCCGCATCTCGGTTCGCTGCGATTCGGTCAGCTTGCGCAAATCCACGCCGTCGATCTCGACAAGCCCGGCCGTCGGCGGCGCGAGTCCACCCAGGATGTGAAACAAAGTCGACTTCCCGGAGCCGGAAGGGCCGATTACTGCCAGAAACTCGCCGCGCTCGACATCCAGATCGACTCCCCGCAGCGCCGGCACGTCCACATCCCCGACGTGATAGATTTTCTGCAACCCGCGAACACGTATGATCTGGTCTGGTACTGCCTCTGCGCCGTCCTGCCCGTTACTCATAGGCAAGCGCTTCAATCGCATCCTGGCGCGCGGCTTTCAGGCCCGGGTAAGCAGCGCCCAGTAAGGCTCCTGCAAGCGCGATAGCCGCAGCGATGGGCCACCAGTCCGGCACATTCACCACATGCAAGGAAGCGGGCATCCAAACCATAATCACCGCCTTGGTTCCGAACGAAAGCGCAATGCCAATAATGCATCCGATCACCGCGAGCACGATCGCCTCGCGCACAAGTATATTCAGAATCGTAAGCGGCTTGGCGCCCAGCGCCTTCAAAATTCCGATCTCGCGCGTTCGCTCGACCACCGCTGTGTACATCGACAGAAATACGACCAGAAAGCCCACGACCACCGCGATTACAGTAATCACGTAAATGAATGCCCTCAACTGCGGAATATTATTCACGCTGAACTGCGACACCAGCGCTTCGGTTGAGAGAGCCTGCAAATTGCCGCGCAGCAATTGATTAAAATGAGCAACCTCCTGATCCGTAAGCGCGGGGTTGTCCAGCTTCACCAGAATTTCCGAAACTCGCGGCGGATTCGCGTTTCCCGTCAATCGCTGCAGTGTCGATAGCTGAACGATCAGGCGGCCCAGCATTCCGCCTTGCACGATTCCGCAGACTCGCCATTCATGATTCAGCAGCCGGACGATGCTGCCCACGTGCAGTTTATTTTGACGCGCGTAGTACTCATCAATGATCAGATCATCAGGCGCTTGCGGCACGCCTCCATGCAGGAATCGAAACCCGCCACTGATCTTTTCGAACTGCGGAATATCTACGCCATTGAGCGGCGTGATCAGCTCGACCATAATCATCAGGACTCCGACCGCCTGCTCGACGTGCGGTTGCTTTGCGACGAACTCCACGAATTTCTGGTTGAGCTGTCCCGACGCGAACGAAATCGTACCTTGCGTGTCCGGCTTCAAAAAGATATCAGCTCCGGTGCCCTTCGCATGCGCTGCCGACTCCTGCAGCATGCCCCGGCTCAGGCCGATCAGCGTGAGAATGGACATGACTTGAACGCCGACTACTAATGCGCTCAGCAAGGTTCGCACCCACCGATACTTCAAGTTTTCCAGAACCAGCTTATTGATCATTCGGAAGAGCCAACTGATTATAGCCGTGGGCCGCAGTTGCAGCTGTTTACGGCTCACCAGCCAGGAAGTCGCGTGCGACGACAGCTACCGGCTGATGACCCACGTCGACACGGCGATTCAAAGCGCGCATAGTCTCTTCACCAATCCGGCCCGACAGCATACTCAACGCCAACTTCGCTGCGGTGTTCTGCTCAATTAAGTTTTCTCGTACGACGAAACACGCATTGTAAGGCGGGAACGCCTTCTTGTCGTCCGCTAGTGCCGTGTACTGCGGCTCGCCCAAAAATGCGTCCGTAGAGTTGGCCGCCGCCATGTCGATTTTCTTGCTCGCGAGCGCCTGGTACAAAAGGCCGAAATCCATAGTTCTGGGCGTGCCTTCCCACCTCAGCGAGTAGACCTCGTTCAGCCTGCGCAACCCGTCAGGCCGAGTGAGGAACTCGTATGCGACACCCAGCCGCCACGTACGGCTCGCCGCCGATGACAAGGCCGGGCTGCTCAATCGCTGCGCGTCCTGTTTGCGCACGACCATCGCAAACGTATCGTTGAAACCGAGCGGCGGCAGCCACACTAAGTGATAGCGCTCGCGATAGGCGTCCTTCACTTCCATATACACTTTTGCGGAGTCCTCTGCGGCCTTTTGCTTCAGGACGGCAGTGATCGCGGTCCCGGTGTATTCCGGATACAGGTCGATTTGTCCGCTCACCAAAGCTTCATGGGCGAGCAGCGTACCGCCCAGATTCAACTTCCGCTCAACGCGCGTGTGCAGCTTGCGCTCGAGCTGTTGCGCTGCAATTTCACCCAGGATCACCTGCTCGGTGAAATTTTTCGATCCCACAACGATGGTTCCCGTGCCTCGTGCAAGAGACGAGCGACGCGGCGCATATCAGAGCTGCAATCGTTCGCTTCATCTCGCCGCCATTCTGCGCTCGACCACGCCGATTCCCGCATCGGCGATCAACGCCAAAGCAGCCGCCGGTATTGCGCCCGCCAGAATCTGCAACGTGTCCACGGATGCAACACCTCGGAAAATCAGCACGCCTAACCCTCCGCCTCCAATGATCGCCGCAATCACAGCGGTTCCAATGTTCGTCACAACTGCGATCCGCACTCCAGCGATGATCGTCGGCGCAGCCAAAGGCAGCTCAACCCATCGCAGTAGCTGGCGATCGGTCATCCCCATCGCTACTGCCGCCTCGCGCACCGGTGCATCGACGTTTGCAATTCCAACAATTGTGTTCCGCAAGATAGGCAATAGCGAATATAGGACGAGGCTGATGATTGCCGTACGCTTTCCGATTCCGCCAATAAGAGGAATCGGGAGCAGAAAGCCGAACAGAGCCAAGCTCGGAATCGTTTGCAGAACATTCGCGATGCTCAGGGATACCCTCCGAAGCCTCGGCCGCCTCGTGCCTGCAATACCAACGCTAACTCCAATGAAAACGGCAATCCCCGAGGAGATCACGACGAGGACGACATGTTCGCCCGTAAGTTCGGCCACATCGTTCAGCAGGGCCCTGAGAATAACCGGATCCACGAACTATAGTACGGCCTGGCCTGACTCGATCAGCCCCCGCCGGTGCTCCATGCACTCCGCGATGCGGTCGGGTAATTTTGCCAGAGTCTCGCGATCGCTTGCGTCGTTAAATGCCGTTGCCGGAATCGCCGCGACCACGCTCTGCGATTGCTGGAACTTCTTGAGCGCTGTCTCCCAGGCGCCGCGATCCGTTGCGCTGTCTCTCAATGCCATCCCTCGATACACATCACCGAGCTCGAAGGAATCGAGAGCAAAGTTCACCGATTCGTCCATATTCCCGGGATCGCGTGCGTGCAGTGATGTGCCGATTGCCGCGGCCTCCTTCAGCAAGCTGAGCGCTTCGTCCAAAGATCCGGTCTGAGATCTGGCAACGCCCGCAATACGCAGCACTGTTTCCAGCTCGGATTGCGCGCGGAAATCGTGCGGATCGGCGGCGGCCGCCTCACGCCGTAACACAATCGCGCGATCCAGATCAGCCAGCGCTTGCTTGTCGTCTCTCAGCTCGTGTAGAGACCAGCCCAGCTCGACCAAATCGAATGATAAATCCATGCGCGCATTTGGACTTTCAGGCTGTGCGGCCAGTCTCTGCTCATCAATTTGGGCAGCCCTGCGGTTGTGAGCGATGGATGCAGGATAGTCGCCCAGCGCGTAGTACACGCTCGCGATGCGCTTTTCTGTCAACGCGACGTTTCTTTTCGCTTGCGGCGAATTGTTCTCCATTTGCTGAATTTTCGTGTACTCGGAAAGCGCATCTTTCCACATCGGCAGAGCCTCGGTAAACTTCTTCCGCTCAGTTGCGTCGAACGCCAAATAAAAGTGAGCCAGCGCCAAATCCCTGATGCGATCACGTCCCGAGCTCGTTCGGGCGATGTCATCGAACAGCGAAACGGCTTCGTGCCGTATTTCTGGAACCTTCTCGAGACCTGCCCGCGGTGAGAGTACGGCGATGTCGTTGTCTACAAGCGCAAGTGATCGTTCTACATCGCGATTTTCCGGCTCTTGCTTGCGCAGATCTAGCAGGAGCGCGCGAGCCTTGCCGTAACTGCCCAATGCGCCTTCCCGATTACCCACATTTGCTTGCTCTAAATCGCCCTGAGCGCCGCCAATCTTCATGTAAGCTTGCGCCAATTCGTAAGTAAGAGCCGGGTCGTGCCCACGGCTCCTCATCAGCGCGTTCAGGTATTCAAGGCCGCGTGCGATCAGCAACTCCCGCGCTCTACTCGAGCCCGGAAGATCCTCGATCTGATCGTCCAGGTCGAATACAACTGAGTGCGCCAGTTGCCGGACCTGCTGGAAACGGAGTTCTGCGCGCTGCTTTTCCCGCCAAATGACAGCTCCCGAAAAGGCAATTCCGATAAAGGCCATGATAGCTGCTGCTACCGCTAGCCGATTCCGCTTCACAAATTTTCCGGTCCGGTACACGAGGGTATCCGCGGCCGCCTTCACGGGAAATCCATCCAGGAAATCTTTAATGTCCTGGCAGAACGCGTCGACTGTTGCGTAGCGCCGCTCAGGCTCCTTGCGGAGCGCCATCATGACAATCTTCTCCAGATCCGGCGGCACATCCTTCGTCTGCCGCCGCAGCGGAATAGGATTTTTTTCAAGGATCACCTGAAATGCGGCCACAGTGGTCTCAGGGCTTCCGTAAGGCCGTTCTCCGCTCAGCAGCTCATACAGCAGCACGCCCAGCGAATAGACATCGCTTGCGACAGTCAGGGGCTCGGCTCTGACTTGCTCCGGGCTCGCGTAGAGCGGCGTAAGCGGCATCCCGGTCATCGTCTCGAGCGGCGCGTCCTCGGCAAGCATCCTCGCAACCCCGAAATCCAGCAGCTTGGGAACCCCGTCCTGCGTGACCAGTACGTTCTTTGGCTTCAGATCCCGGTGAATAATGAGCTTCCCGTGTGCGTAGCTCACGGCCGAGCAGATGGAGATGAACAGTTGAAGTTTCTGGCGTACGTTCAGCGCGCGTTCGCGGCAGTAGCTGTCAACCGGCTCGCCGTCGACAAACTCCATCGCGTAGTACGGCTGGCCGGCCTTTGTGGTTCCGCCATCGAGCAACCTGGCGATGTTCGGATGATCGAGTTGCGCCAGGATTTGGCGCTCGCGCCAAAACAGCTTCGCGAACTTCGCGCGATGAACTCCAGGTCCGATCAGCTTAAGTGCGACGAACCGTTCGTACTCGCCATCGTCCCGTTTCGCTAGGCAAACCACACCCATGCCGCCGCGCCCGATCTCTCGAAGAATCCGGTAGGGACCCGCGCAGGCCGGCAGATCCTCTGCAGAGCCAGCCTTCCATGAAATCAGGTTCTCGACACCACTTTCGGGCAGCAGATCGCTGGCTCGCTCGTTGAAGCCTAGAAGCGCGGTCACCTCCCCGTACAGCTCGGAATCGTCCGCGCAGATCTCTTTCAAAAATCGGTCGCGGCGGTCGGGCTCTACTTGCAGAGCTTGGTCTAGAATTGATTTCACACGCTGCCATCGCGACGCGTTGACACTCGCTTCTGTGCTCACGCTACACCTGTCGTTAGGACCAACTGTGTCTTGACTGCTCGTCCAATTCGCGCGCCAGCCATAGCCGCGCCGTTCTCCATTCCCGCTTTACGGTTTCCGGAGAGACCTCGATTACCGAGGCCGTCTCTTCCACCGTCAGGCCGCCAAAAAAGCGCAGCTCGACGATTTGAGCCTGCCGCGCATCGAGTTCTTCCAGACGGTTCAACGCAAAATCCAAATCTTCTAACTCGAGCGCGCGTACATCGGCTATGTCCGGCTCTAAAGTAGTGATGCGGAGCGCTGCCCCGCGCTTCTGGGCGCCTCGCGCAATCGCGTAATTCACCAGTATGCGCCGCATCATCCGCGCAGCGATCCCCAGCACTTGAGCCCGGCTGGACCAGTTAATCTTATGTTGCTCAACCAGCCGCAAATATGCTTCGTGAACCAACGCGGTCGGCTGAAGCGTGTGATCCCGCCGCTCACGCGACAAATAATCCTTCGCGATGCGGCGAAGCTCATGATACAAAGCCGGCATGGCCGCATCGAGCGCCGGCCGGTCGCCATCGGCGCCGCCAAAACCGCGTGTTCGGGCCTTCTCTTCCGGCATAGCTTACGCCCAAAGTGTAGCGGAGTTCCACGACAGGCATCCAGCCGTGTCGCGACACTCACTTATAAGACGCAAACCGCGCCGCCCGTAATTTTACGTGACCCGGTTCTCCGGCAATTCGTGCGTTACAGGATAGAGGCGATCATGGGCCGAAGCTTGGGGGGAGCAGAGGGGGTGGGCTATCATCCCCTTCTCTGGTGCCAGTGCTTCACCAGGTCAGGCCTATTTTGGTTTGGAGGAGGGCTCGCCGGTACTGCCGGTGATGCTCAATGACCGGCAGTCTCCGCCTCCGCTCTCGAGGCTGCCGGTTGTTTTTTTTCGGAAATCAACGCCCGTAGGTCAGCGCATTCGCAATCGACGCAGATTGTCTGTGCGCGTCGCCTATCGACGTCAGGGTCGGGCACTGTCCGACCCGATTCTCAACACCGGCTGGTCCAGTCACGCACCGGCCACACCTTCTATCTCCCCTGAATTCAACCAGTTCTCTCGACCTCATTCGACGTGCGAGCAGGTACACCCGAGAATCGGATCAAAAGCGCAACTCCGCGCTCTTGCGCCCCACGTATGAGCACAGAACAAATCCTGAAACTCCAGCCCGACCGTACGCTTTATTTGCGCGGCTTTGACGGGTCAGGCGCCGCCGCTTCGCTGTGTCAGACCAGCCCCGCCGGATTCAGCGTATGCGGCGTGTTCCGCGATATGGCGGACTTCTGCGTTCTCGTCATTTATGACGCGGACAATATTTTTGAGCACTATTCAATCCGGTATCTGCCCAGCTTCGACCTCTCGGGCATGGTGCTCACTTTCGATCTCACCTATCAAGGCCTTCAGCCGATCGATTCCGCCAAATATTCCTGGATTGATTGGGCGCAACTCGATGTCGTCAGTCCATCTGGAGCAGTCACTCAGATAAGGCTATGGGACTACGCCACGCTCGCTGCAGGCAATTACTCGGTGGCGCAAGGCACGTACACATTCAGCGCTACCGGCGGCTGTATCATCTATGATCGTTTGACTCTGTTCGTTAATAATGCCGCCTTCGACTTCATCGCCAACGGCGGAGAGAGCGCGGCCGATGTCGCGCAGTGGTTTGCCGACTCCATCAATTCCTATAACTGGTGGACCTATCAGCAGAGTAGTGTCTCGGTCATTGCTTCTGTCGACGGCACTGGTAAATTGACGCTCAAGAACGCCCGAACGGGCCGCGTAAACGTTTTGGACACGGATGTCGAGTGGTACGACGGAACGAAATTTCCGGGAATCGCATCGGGGTCAATACTCTACCTCGCCGGAGCCGCTTACACCGTAGCCTCGGTAAACAGCCCGACCTCTCTCACGCTGAACAGCTCAGCAGGGTCGCAAACTTCCGCGCCCTACCTGGCGGAATATGGCGGAATTGACGGGAACGGCGTCGGCGTTTATATCGTGGTCAGGCCGGGAAACATTCATCTACAAGTCGATAATCCGGTTTTACAGTTAGCCGGTGGAAGCTCTGCCGGCGTGACCTGGAGTCTCTCGCTCGATTTTTCCGCACTGGGCATCGATCAAATCCGGCAGGCTTGGATCACATTCGCACCCATGCTACCTGCGAGCGCCGTTTACGCCGACACGGAGTGGACGGCAGCGTTCACCAATTGGTCGGTCGTTGACCCGAATAACAAACGACCTCTCGAAATCGCCGGGCCCGGCAGCCTGCGAGTCGGCAACCGTGAAGCGGCGTGCGTCTATTCAGGCGGCGGCTGGAAAACGCAGCCTGCCAATAATTACTGGCGCGGATTCGCTTCGGTCACCGCTGAGCCGGGCGATTCAGTGACAGTCTCCTATTCCTTTGACCAAACGCACGAACTGTATCTCGGAACATCGTTGTATGTGGACCGCGGAATCGTCAGCGCTAGCCTGGACGCAGACTCCCCGACGAATCTGGATTGCTATTTGAACGCAGGCTCGGAAGTTGTCACGCGCCGCCTCTTGCGTTCCGCCGTGAGTGCCGGCTCACATACCCTGACCGTGATGCTTGGAACTTCGAATAACCCGTCCTCGAGCGGCTTCAACTTTATCTTCGATTACATCGAAGCCGCCATCCCCACCGCCAATATCAGTGACGCAATGGTGAGTTACGGCAACGTCAGCCCGGCCCTCGATTTCGACACTGACGCGACCTATAAGCTCAGCCCCCAACGGCTTCTCTGGCAGTTACTGAAACTGGGCTTTCAAGGCCACCTGAACGAGTATCTCGGCGTCTTCTGGTGGAACCAGCGCAAGCGAGTCGGGGCATCCTGGAACTCCGCCGTCGCGACAATCGATGGCGTGTGGGCGAACAACGATATAGCCGCGCTGACAATCGGCACGTTCAGAATGACGAAATCTGTCATCACCTGGGACACCGCGGATACTATCGCCGAGCACTTCGTGCTCTATATCAATTCCGCCACAATCTCGATGTGGGCGGAGAAAACCGGTACCGGCCAGCTCACGATCCACACGCGGACGCCCAATTGGGGCGACACGCTTTCCGCGGATGTAACCTCTGCGGCGGGAACCATCACGATTTCGGGCAACATAAACAAAGGAACAGAGGGCGCCTGGCAAGTGGATCCATCTGCCACAAATCCGATCAACTTTCCCGTCCGCCAGTGGCATACGGATCTGTTCAGCGCCCTGCACGCTGCCGGGCTCTTGATCACTACGTCATTTTCGATGGAACTTGTCTATCCGCCCGACGATGGCACCCTTGCGAATGCTTGGCAGGCGCGATTCTACGATGGCACTCCGGTCACGACCGATACCGGCTACGCCCATCTGCTGTCTTCGCAATGCGCCTTTATCGATAACATGACGGCGTTTCAGCAATCCGTCTTCACAGAGATGGCAGGCCTGCAGAGTGCAGCCGGGCTTACCCCGTGGCTTCAATTCGGCGAATTTCTGTGGTGGTTTTTTTCTTCAATGGCCCAGGCTGTCGAGTCGTGTTCTTCTACCGATCCCGTCATTATCGGTGTTACTGATCCACACGGAATGGCCTCGGGCGATCGCGTCGTCATCACAGGAGTAGCCGGCTGTACATCAGTCAACGGCACTTGGCCAATAACCGTAGTCGATGCGACAAGCTTCACTGTCCCGGTCTCGTCTAACGGTGATTGGGTCTCAGGCTCCGGGCAGGTTCGCGGCGGTTCCATGGCATACTACGACGCGGTCACTGCCGCCGCCGCGCAATCTGCCCTCGGCCGGCCCCTTTACAAATTCACTTGCCAGGATGACGATCCCACGGTCAACAATGGCGCTGATGCAAGTTTCTTCGCCGCGCGCCTCAAAGCTCACGTTGATGCGATCCGCACCGCCGTTCTCGCCCAATATCCCGACGCGAAATTCGAAATCCTGTATCCCAACGATGTCAACAACCCCGTCTGTTATCTCGGACCGAGTGTTCCCTATCCGCAAGGCGGGCGCTTGAACGCTGCTGTGAACCTGCCGCCCGAATGGCAGGCGAAAGAAACCAGCGGCCTGGATCGCTTCAAAGTGGAGGCGCTCAGTTGGGGAGCCACGTACCTCCACATGGATCTCGCGCACCAGGCCATCGTGTTTGCTCTCACAAGCCCCATGTCATGGGACAAAGCCGATGTCGCGTATCTCGTGCCCTGGTTCAACGGCACTTGTCCCTGGCCGCGCGAACTAGCTCTTGCCAGCACGCGGGGGCTGCAGCTCATAAACTTCTGGGCGCACGATCATCTCGCTTTGATGTCTTGGCCGCTTCCGCTGCCAAGCTGGCTGCAACGATCTTCTCTACAAGGCTGAAAAAGCATTCCTTCGAATAGAAGGCAATGCGAGAATGCTACGGTATGGCGGATGCAGATGCTGATGTCGCGCCTCCCCTTCCCGACTACAGCGAAGACGGCGTGGATCTCACGTTGATCCGCTGGATGCTCTCCCTGTCGCCCGCCGAGCGCTTGCAGTTTCTTGAAGAACGCCTCCGCGACATTCTGAAAATTCGCGAGTTGAATGCAAGAGAGTAAGCTAACCGCAGCGCTCTCAACCCTGCAGGACGCCGGAGTTCACTTCATATTGGTCGGCGGCCTTGCAGCCGTTCTGAACGGTGCGCCAATCCAGACCTACGACATCGACCTCGTTTACGCCCGCGAACCCGAGAACATCGACCATCTTCTAAACGCACTGGAACTGATGGACGCCATCTTTCGGATTCAACCGGAGCGGGCTTTGAGACCCAGGCGGAGTCATCTCGCAGCAGGCGGTCATCTCAATTTACTGACCAAGTATGGCCCTCTAGATCTGCTCGCCACCATTGGTCGAGATCTAGGCTACGAAGATTTGCTTGGCCATTCGGCCGAATTGAATATCGGCGAGCGAATCCGTATCCGCGTACTCGACCTGGACATGCTCATAGCCTTAAAGGAAGAATTGGCAGGGGCAAAGGATCTCGCCGTGCTTCCCGTCCTTCGCCAGACGCTTAACGAGGCAAGAAAGAAAAACCAATAGATCGAGCTTTCCGATTCGGGGCCGCTCCCGCAGTGACTCGCGTCAGCGTAGTTCGTCGTCGAAACGCCGAAACACGTCGGCAAGTACGAGCTTGACCGGCCGGCTCTGGAACGTGTAGCTCTCTTTAATGCTGCTCAGATCGCCCGAAACGACATCCCACTGCCAAGCCTCTCGTCCCACGGGATCAAACACAAGAATGTCGCTGACCCCCCATTCCGCATATCTGCGGCATTTCTGGATGATGCGCGTGAACCGGTCCTCCGGAGAGAGCACTTCGATCGCAACAGCGACAGCGCGAGTAGGATATGGGTCCTCCCCGGGGCCCATAATGCCGCAAACATCAGGCGTCGGCTCCCAGGATTCACTGATTGCGAGCGTCAGCTCCGGCCGGGCTTTGAACCCGAGCTCTTTCAACATCAGCGAGAGAACCAGTTGCAAGATGGAGTGAAGTTTTGTCGGGAATGCTTTCTGAATCGCATCGCCTTCTATCAGCTCGAAGTAAGGCGTTCGCTCCGCATAGATTTCCCGAAAGCGCTCGGATGTAAATCTGTCTGCAACTACGGACATCGGGCCTTCTTCGATTATGCAGCAGAAAGCTGCTTGACAATGTTCTATATAAATAGTACACTGGGCCAGAATGAGCCCCACCGCAGCAGCCATTCGAAAGCCCTTCCAGTTCCGCCTCGATTTGAAGAGCGGTGTTCCCGTCTACCGCCAAATCATTGATCAGGTGATGGGCGGAATCGCCGCCGGCACGCTCGCGGCGGGCGATCAGCTCCCTACGGTTCGCCAGCTCGCGGTCAATCTTTCGATCAATCCCAACACCGTAATCCGCGCCTATCGCGAGCTCGAAATCCGGGGCGTTCTTGAAACTCAGCAGGGAACTGGCACATTCATTAGCCATCGCAAAGTAAAACGCGATGACATCGAAAGGCAGCGCCGGCTCGACCAGCTCGTAAGCGAGTTCATGGCGCGTGTAGGAGAGGCGGGTTTCAGTGTTCAGGAAGTCATCGAACACCTGCACGAGATTTCATCAGATGTGGAAAGCAAGAAGAGGAGATAACCCTATGAGGCTCGAAAGAAACAAATCACACGTGAGTGGCGTCGCAATCGCATTATTCGCCATCTGCACCGCGCTTGGCGCGGGCGGCATGGCGGCGTTCAATCGTCAGTGGCCACTCGCCGCCGGTTTAATCGTCGGTGTCTATTTGTTGTTCTCGATCAAGGTCGCCGATCAATGGGAAAAAGTCGCAGTGTTGCGATTAGGCCGTTACATCGGCTTGCGCGGACCCGGCATCTTCCATGTGATCCCGATCGTCGACACCTTGAGCCGTTTCGTCGATCAGCGAGTCCGCGTGGCCAGCGTCACGGCCGAATCAACGCTCACGCGCGACACTGTGCCGGTGAACGTCGATGCCATCGTGTTCTGGCTAGTGTGGAATGCGGAAAAATCGATCCTCGAAGTCGAAGACTTCGTTCAAGCCATTACGATGAGCGCGCAAACCGGACTGCGCGAATCGATCGGGCGTCACGAGCTGGCGCAAATGATCACCGAGCGCGAGTCGCTAGGCCGCGAGTTGCAGCGCATCCTCGACGAAAAAACCACTTCCTGGGGCATCACCATCCAATCCGTCGAAATTCGCGATGTTCGGATTCCCCAGGCTCTGGAGGACGCCATGTCCCGCCAAGCCCAAGCCGAACGCGAGCGCCAGGCCCGCAACATCCTGGGACAGGCGGAAACTGAAATCTCCGAAAAGTTCTCGCAAGCCGCGTTGACTTATCAGAACAATCCAGTTGCTCTGCATCTACGCGCGATGAACATGCTCTACGAAGCCATCAAAGAGAAGGGATCCATGGTGATCGTGCCCTCGTCGGCGGTCGAAACCATGGGCCTCGGCGGCACGCTCGCAACTACGGCTTTGGCGAAGCAGTAATCAGTGCACGTCCACCGACATGTTCACGATCTCAAACGCGAACCGTTCCGGTGGAAACGAAGCAATCGGGCTGGGAGTCGTGTTCAGCCACGTGCGATAAGCCGTAGCCGCGACTGAGTTGTTCAAATAGAACAGAAACTGGTCGGAACAGCAGCGTATCGGCGGCATCTGGCGGAACGCAAGCCTCAGCCCAACCGCTTTCTCGAGTTGAACGCCTTCGGTGTTAACGGCCTTATCTTCAAGCAGCGTCACGAAACTGCTCCGTCCCGCATGCGGCCACAAGTCGCTTCTCAAAAGATTCCGCAGCTCGATGCGCGTACCAAATGTGATCTCGCATTGCCGGATCCACTCAACCACCGCGTCGCCCCAGTACCAATGACACAGCAGGCCTAAGTATTGATCCACGAGGTTTAAGGCCAGATCCATCTTGCGCCGCTCGATCGACTCTTCGTCAATCAGCTTGTCACCTGCAACCGGAGGTACCATGTCCTCCTGTTCGATGATGTCGGCGGCGATGCCCATCATCCTATCCAGGCGCTTCACTCCCGGCACAGTCTTCACCAGCAGCGGTGGCAGCTCATGTTTCTTGCCGCCCGGTACTTCCACGAACTTCCGATCACCAATGATGTCCATAAGCAGCCTCGCTGTTTCTTATCGACTATCCGACCGAAGTGCTTTCCGTCCTCGATTGTAAAGACGTGTCGCTTGGCTTACAAGTTTCTGAGCCCAGGAATCGTTGCTTTTAGTAACAAGAGTACCAGAAAACGTTTTATTGTCTCCAAGTTATTCTGGGTGTATATGCCTTTGTGGAGGGCCTGCTCCCTGGCCCTTCTCCTCTCGGTAGCGGCTTCCTCGGCGACTGTTCCCTCCTGCGCAAACAGTGCCCGCACCTTCGCGCCGTGCGAGCTCACCTTCGACTGGCGCGACGGCGAGCTTTCGCAATCTACTTCGCCATACACGAACGAAATCCTAAACGTCGAATTCCGCTCGCCTCGCGCGACCACTTACTTAGTCCGTCCCTTCTGGGCTGGCGGCCACACTCTGCGCGTCCGCTTCACGCCTACCCAAGCGGGCGCCTGGACCTATCACGTCTCCTCCGGTCTCATCAAGCGTTACGACAACCAGGAGGCTGGCTTCAACGTTGCCGAAACCAGCAGTCCCGGTTTTGTCGAGGTCGCGAACTTGCGCCATTGGCGCACGATGAACAAACAACCTCATCTCTGGCTCGCGGCCGCCGCACCTTTCCTTGAAATGGATCAACCCGCCTTCGAGAGCTGGCTCGACGCCCGCAAGCAAGACGGCTTCACTCACGTTCGCGGCCCGCTTCTCACACTCCGTGCCACAGCAAAGCCACTCTCGCAAGACTCGCAACCCAACTTCGCGTATTTCGATACCTTAGACGATCGCCTTCTTGCCGCCGATAAGCGCGGCCTCACTCTCGACCTGCTCCTCGCGGATGACTCTTTTCTCCGCTCCGCCGCGTTCAGCAATTGGCAGCAGCGCGACACGCTCATCCGCTATCTCGTCGCCCGCTATGCCGCGCTTAACGTTACCTGGCAAGGCATCGAGCACTTTGAAGACACGCCCGGCAGCCGCGCGCTGCTGAAAGATTTGGGCTCGCTTTTAAAAAAATACGACGCCTATCAGCACCCTCGCTCGACTGATGCGCGCGTCACCTCTTCCCCGCTTCTGCCCGATGGTTGGATGAGCTATCTGATCGAAGCCTCGCCGCACCCGGAGCTGGGCGCGGTCGAACACCAGTTCACGCATGCTCCGGAAATTCACGTCATCAACGCAACCGACCCTGCAGCATTCCGGCACGAGCTGTGGACCTCGGCCACTAACGGCGAGTACCCCAGTGTCTCGTATGAATCTTTGCGAAACGAAGCCAATCTGCATGCCGTTCGAACCTGGTTCAAAGTTCTCTCCGATACGCGCCATTGGGAACTCGAGCCCTACTTTGATGTCGATGGCGCGCGCGCGGCCGGCCTCGAAGAAGTCGAATACCTTGCCTACGCCCAGACGCCCGGCATCGTCGAAATCACGCTGCCCAAGCACAAATACAATCCGCTATGGATCAATCCGATCACGGGCGAGGAGATTCCATTGAAGGACTACAAGGGCGAGGTGTTCAGCCGCCAGACGCCGGACTCCTCACACGATTGGGTTCTGCACGTGCCTCGCGAAGGCCGCAAAGAGCACATGCTCCGGTCCTACTACTTTGAGTCTCAAGATCCTCCTATCCAGGAACCTGAAAGCGATCCATCAAAGATCCCCTTCGAGATTATTGACCCGCCGGGAGAGCAGATCAACGCTCGTATCCCTACCCCCTTCCGAGCGAAGGTAATACGCGCGAATCGAGCCAGCCGAACGATGCAGTTCGTTTGGTGGGGTGAGGCGGTTCCGGGCTCCGAAGGCACCCGGGTCCTGGGGGTGGGTTCGTTTGGTAATTTCACCATTCCGCCCGACCTCATCCAGCCTGGCGTCGAAACCCTCAGCCTGCGCTTGCTCGCAATCAACGCCAATGGCAAGGCTTACGAGCTCGACAAAGTGTATCGTCTGCTTCCGTGACCATTCTGGCGCTGGACACGACGTCAGAGTTCGGCGGCGTCGCAATTCGGTCGAACGGCCACACCGTAACCGAGCAAACGGTTCACGCTCCCGAGGGCTTCGCCCACCTGATCTTCCCGGCCATTCAAGAACTTCTGAAGGTTGCCGGCATATCGCTGGGTAAAATCGATTGCTTTGCCGCCGCGAGCGGTCCCGGCTCATTCACCGGGGTGCGTGTGGGCTTATCTGCCGTCAAGGGCTTGGCCGAAGCGATGGGCAAGGCAGCACTGGGCGTGTCCAATCTGCGGGCCATGAGTTCGTTTGGTAATTTGGCCCATCGCGCAGTCGTTTTGGATGCTCGCCGAGGCGAAGTCTTTACGGCAGTCTACAACGCCAACCTCGAAATTGTCGAGCCGGAAGCGGTGCAGAAACTCGGCACTTGGCTCGACAGCCTTTCCCTGCCCTGTTACCAGTTCATCTGGACAGAGGCCAGTCCGTTCCAAACGGCACTCGAAGGAACCAGATTCGCCGGGATGCCCTTTGTCAGACGCCTCGCAACTTGGCTGCGGCCGTTGCGCGGTGCGCCGAGCGGGACAAATGGGTCGATCCAGCGGCGATCGATGCGAATTACGTCCGGCGCTCAGATGCAGAACTATTTTGGAAGGGGCACTGAGCTGAACCAGCTTAGGAAACCGTTTGCGACCGCCAAGCCGATGAAGTAATAGGCGATGCCTTGATTCGGTTGAGCGGGAAAATCGCGCTTCCAGATTCGGTACGCCGTTCCGAGCGCTACGCCGAGAAAAAGATTCTCGTGCAGCATGTACCACATCACCAGACTGACAATCAAAAGCGCGAGGCGGCCTTGCATTCCCATGGCGTTCATCGCCGACGCCCCATCAAAAATCAGAACCGGAATCAAGTTCAAGAGATTGAGCCAGCCAGCGAAGTGCGCGACAGCGAGCCATACGCCGTGCCCTGTCGAAAGGAAAAGGGCATAGGCAATCAAGCCTGAAATAAACCCAAATAGCGGTCCGGCAAGAGAGATTTGCGCTCGAATGCCGGGATCGACATTTGCGCCATTCCATTTGACGTACGCTCCAAAGCCCGGCAGGAACATGGGCAACTGAGCCGAAAATCCAAACCGCCTGACCATGAAATAGTGACCCATTTCGTGCAACAGCACGGAGCCGGAAAGTCCCACCGCGAACCACCATCCGAAGAGGCTCCAGTAGACGCCCAGAAAAGCCAGAATACTGATCAAAAATTTGCCCTTGGCAAGTAAAACCGAACCGTACTTGATGATCGCGGCAATCAGGATCCCCAGCGGGCCGAGGCGCTTCTTCCAATCTCTTTTCTGACCGGCGGGCTTAGGCGAGAGTCTTGCGTCGAGTTTGTCGATTTCGCGCTGCACCGCGCGGTATTGATTCGATTCGGGAGGCAACAACTGGAGCGCCAGCATCCATTGCTGCCGCGCAGCCTGCAGTTGCCCCATAGCCGCAAGCTGCCGCGCCCGGATCGCGAGCTCTTCTAATTGCTGTGCTTGTGAACCGAACGCCGCCACAGGCTGGCTATCTGAGCGCCGCTGCTTCCTCGCTCAGGTTCGGCATGTCTTTCATCACCTGCGATGCGAGAAATACGGCCACAATTGACTCAATGCCTTCACGATCGTCGTCATCGAAGCGATTCGTCGTCGGGCTGTCGATATCGAGAACACCGAGCACTTTACCCCAGTTGAGCAAGGGAACCACGATCTCAGATTGCGACGCAATATCGCAGGCTACATGGCCGGGAAAGCGGTTCACGTCAGGCACGACAAGCGTCTTCTGCTTGGATGCAGCCGTTCCGCAGACGCCCTTGCCAAAAGGAATTCGCACGCAAGCTGGCTTGCCTTGGAACGGGCCAAGCACCAGCTCTCTGCCTTCTGCGATGTAAAAGCCGACCCAATTTACATCCGGCACGGAGTGAAACACCAAGGCCGACGTGTTCGCCGCATTCGCAACAAAGTTTGTTTCGTTGCCTAGGAGCTCGTTCAGTTGCTCACAGACCTGCTGGTACAGCTTGACTTTCGGTGTACCGGGTTCGACAGGAGAGAAAGTATGCATTGGATGACCCTCGTTGGAAGAGATTAGCCGATTCGTTTCCGGCGATACGGGTTTGACAGATAGCTCTTTGCCTCCGTAGCAGCGGCCGATTGCGGGGCCGTCTTCATACTCTCACGATACGCTTCTACGGCTCGTTCGTGATCGCCCTCAAGATCGTAAACCTGGCCTAGACGCAGCCACGCCATAACCGCCGTACCCAGATCAAGCTCTGTCGCCTTATGCGTCACCTGTTTGAGATCCGCCAGAGCGGGATCCAGATCACCGTACCAGAAAAGCAGGTTGGCCCTGAGGTACTTGATCTTCTCGGGGGGCAAATGCCGGTAACCGGGGGCTCCAGTCAGGCGCAATTCCTCTATATCGGCAAGCACCTGCAACGCCGAGCGCTTGTCGCCCAAATCGCTATACATCTCGACCTGTTCGAAACGCAGCAGGTAATTGCGTGGGAACCGAGCCGCAACATCCTTCAGCAAAGGAAGCGCCTTTTCCGGACAACGCTCACGCCGGTAGATGGCGGCGAGTAAGATTTCGGCATCGTAGCGGTTAATCGTTCCGTTTTGTGCAACGTCTTCCAATTTCCGGATTCCGCCTTGCTTGTCGCCGTGAAAACCGGCGACGAATCCCAGCGCTCGCATGTGAAACGGAAGACTGCCGACGACGTACTTGTCCACGCCGAGTATCAGTTGCGCATCGACGAACTTGGGGTCTATTTCGAGAATTTGCTCGTTGAACTTTCTAGCGGCCATTGCCTCATGCAGCGCGTCCATCCACGCCTTCTCGACCAGGAACGAGTAGTTGGCGCGGAGCCCATGAGCCACGCCAAGCGCATGCAGAGCGCGAATGTCCTTGGGATCTCTTTTGAGCAAGGCCTGGCTAAGTTGTATCGACCGGTCAATGGAGTTCGTAAAGCTCGCCTTGGTCTCCGGGGTAACGTGCATCTTGGCCCGGCGCAGGAAGGCGTTGGTTGAGGTTATGAGTTGGCTCTCGAGCGCGCCGTCGCGCAACATTTCGCGGTAAAGAATGCCCTGCGCCAAGTGGTTGTAGGACTCGGGGTCAACAGGATGCGCCTGAACCTCTTGCTCGAAACACGCGATGGCCTCATCGAATTCGTTGTTGTAGAAGTGCATGAAACCGGGGTTCGCGAGCGGGTCTTGCGACTCGAACGCTGCCGGCGAGGCTAAACAAAGGGAAGCTGCCACGAAGAGCAGAACGAGCGCGGGCAATAGCCTATTTACATTCATCGAACATCAAGCTGAGCATCTTGAAGGTAGTGTGTACGTTTTTCGAAAACGCTCAGGGCCTCCTTAGCCGTCGCGGCCACAGTTTCATCCGCATGGCCGGTTAATTTTTCCAATGGTGCGCGGAGCGCCGGGTTTTCAGCATTCCCCATAGCAATCGCCGCATTTCGCAAGAAACCGGAATGCTTGGTTCGCCACACCGCGGTGTTCCTGAAAGAAATACGAAATTCCTCTTCGGTCAGTTCAGCCACCCTGTCTAAAGAAGGAGCAAAGTGCTGGGGCTGGAATGCAGGATCATCACTCACGGGCGCACGACGATTCCAAGGACACACATCTTGACAGATGTCGCAGCCGAACACATGATTCGCAATTTTTCCCGCCAGATCGTCCGGAATCGTTCCACGCTTCTCAATCGTCAAATAGGAGATACAGCGCCGCGCATCCAATCTCCATTCGCCTTCATTGCCGGGCACAATGGCCTCGGTTGGGCAGGCATCGATGCAGCGACGGCACGTGCCGCATCGATCAGGGGCCGGCAGATCAGGCGTTAACGGAATGGATAACAGCAATTCACCTAGAAAGAACCACGAACCCTGCTGCTGGTTGATTAAGCAAGTATTCTTTCCGATCCATCCGAGCCCTGCGGCACGCGCATATGAGCGTTCGAGAAGCGGCGCGGTGTCCACGCAGATTTTCGAATCGAAGGGTTCAGGATGCATCTCTGCGATTCGTTGCACGAGCAATTCCAAACCCCGGCGCATGACGTCGTGATAATCCGCGCCCCAGGCATAGCGGGAGATCCAGCCGTGATCGGGATCCGGCATTTCAGTGGAATATGGATAAGGCGTGTTGTACAGCTTGCCTACGCAGAGAATGCTTTGCGCGGTTGCAAGCAGATTCCGTGGATCGCTGCGCAGATCGCCGCGCCGGTCCGTGAGGTATCCCATTTCCCCGGCAAACCCGTCTTGCCGCCACGTCTCGAACCGTTCGAAGTCGTGGATGGGGGCAGCCGCGGTAATTCCGGCTAGCTCGAAGCCACAGGCGTGCGCGAGCTCTTTGAGTTGTGCGGCAGTGACTGAGGACGACATGATTTTGGGCTTAAGTCTTTGAAATGTAAGAAGATGCCGAGTCGGACAAGCTCAATTCAGCTTGTCTAAACGCCCATACAACCGCTAAACCGAGCAGTTCGCCTGCTTTTGCTTATCAATCAGTTACCCCAATTTTATACTGGGGATATCCGGGGGCGCCCTCTCCCCGAACACATCTTCGGAGGAAATCGAAGTAGTCTTTCATTACCGACATGCATAAACCAATCAAGTACGTCGAAAAGGTGATTGCAGTAGGCGCAAATGCCGCATGGCACGTCTTTGACGGGCTGAACCAGGTAAAGCAGAATCCCTCCTTTACTCCGAAGTGGTCGGACAAGCCGCTGCTGAAGAGTTATGAAAAATCGAAGCCGCCTTTGGGCTGGCCGCGTGAAACCGATTCGCTGTGCCCCAAGTGCGTGCCGGAGATCCGAAAGAAAATTGTTGACGGCGAAGTCGATTACAAGATTTTGCTGAACGAATCGGTCGGCGAAATCAAGGCGCGGATTATCGAGCGTGAGGGCAAGATCATGATGGTCAAGGAATGCTCAAAACACGGGCAGTTCGAAGACATCATGTCGATCGATCCGGCGTTCTCGAAGCACCTCGAAGACGTTTTCCCGGGGCGCGACATTCGGGCGCACAACGATGAAAAATTGCACAATCACGGCACGAGCACGATCAAGCACGGCCGCGGTTCGGTTCTGACGATCGATCTGACAAACCGTTGTAACATGATGTGCGATCCGTGCTTCATGGACGCGAACCAAGTGGGATTCGTCCATGAGCTGAGTTGGGAAGATGTCAAAACGCTGCTCGATAACGCGATCTCGATTAAGCCGCGGCGGCAGATGTCAGTGCAGTTTTCGGGCGGTGAGCCGACGCTTTCTCCTCATTTCCTGGATGCCGTCCGGTATGCGCGTAAGGTTGGGTACAACAGCGTTCAGGCGGCGACGAACGGCATCGAGTTTGCCAAGAGCCCTGAATTTTGTAAAGCTGCGGCGGAAGCGGGGCTGCGGTACGCGTATCTGCAGTTTGATGGCATCGGCAATGCGGCCAATTCGCACCGCGCCGTCGGGAATCTGTTCGATGTGAAGTTGCGCGCGATCGAGAATCTGTGGAAGGCGGGCGTCGACATTGTACCCGTCATCACGATCCTGAACGGGATTAATAATGAGCAGGTCGGGCACGTGGTTCAGTTTGCTCTCGATAACCCGAAGAAGATTCCGTTCCTCTCGTTCCAGCCGGTTTCATTTACGGGCCGCGACGAGGCCATCACAGAAGAGCGGCGTAAAGCTCAGCGCTACACGCTGTCGCACTTAGCTCATGACGTGAAGAATCAAACCGGCATCGGAGAGCCGACTCGCGATTGGTTCCCCATCAGCTTCATGAGCACGTTCTCGGATTTTGCGGATCTGGTGCATGGCCCGGCGTCCGACTGGGGTCAGCTAAGCTGCGGATGCCATCCGAACTGCGGTATCGGAATGGCGGTGATGTGCGACAAGGAAACGAAGGAGCACGTTCCGGTCACAGCGTTCCTGCACGCCGATCAGTTGGCCAAAGACATCGCGCGTATTAATGACGCAGCACGAGGGCGTTTCCTCTCCGTCGTGGGCGTTACGCTCGCTCTGCTTCGGAACTACAATCCGTTCAAAGCGCCGACGCACTTCAGGCTGACGGACCTGATCGCGAAATTCGACAAGTGCTTTGGCATGTCGAAGAAAGCGCAAACCGGCGAATACGGCAAGGTGACTGGCGACCGCACCATGGCTGATATCCAAAAGCGCCGCGCCGACCGCTGGAATTTCCTGTTTATTGCCGGTATGTGGTTCCAGGATCTCTTTAACTACGACTTCCGCCGCACCGAGCAGTGCATCATTCCGTACGCCACGCAGGAAGGGGAAATCTCGTTCTGTGCGTATAACACGGGCGTGGGCTGGAGAAATATCATCGAGAAGATGCATATGACTGCGACGCTGACCAAGTGGTACGAAGAACACGGCCGGCACGAGATTTTCGCGGGCAACAAGGCCGTGCCGCTCGAAAACAAGGATCACAGCCTGGTTCTCGTCGAAGAGCACGTCAAGGCGGATCGCCAGCACGATCTCGAAGTCAAGGGCATCGCCAAGAATGCACGGGAAGAAAAGATGCGCGCGCGTGATGAGGCCCTGAAAAAGAAGCTCGAAGACGAGAAGATGATGCGCTTGTATCGTGAGCATGTTCTCGGAGAAAAGAAGCCCGAGGGTGGATTTGTGCCTTTAGATGGTTTGCTCGGTTCCACGGCCAAGTCGGCTCCAGTGGAGGAGCGGGAAGAAGTCGGGGCGATGGGCGATTAAGTTCTCCTTCAATCCTGATTCAATCGAGCCGCCGAGCGTTCGCGCCCGGCGGTTTTTTTGTACGGTTAGATTTGGTATAGTTGCCGCGTCGGAGGAGCCGTATGAAGACTCTCTTGCGCGCCGGACTATTCACCGCGATAACAGCGGCATGCCTGCTTGCGGACGTTACATTTCATCAAACCGTACAATACACCGGCGGGACGCTTCCCGCTCTGGTCCGGAAAATGGCGAGTGACCAAACAGCAGGCCGGGCTGGAGCTGGCGACCTGGAAGCTGCCTTTCAAGACCAGAGATTTACGGTCTACATCAAAGGTTCGAAGATGGCGCGTTCCGGGACCACTTTCTCTTCCATCTTCGATCTGGATGCCGGCACGGTGACCGCGATTAATCATCAGAAGCGCACGTACTCAGTGATGAGTTTCGAAGAGATGCGCCGGCAGATGGAACAGGTTCAGCAGCGCGTCAGCAAAGGCCAACCGGCAAAGTTGGATTTTGATGTGAAAGTGAACAAGGGAGGGCAGACGCGGGACATCAACGGGCAAACGGCCACCGAAGCGCTTATGACTTTGACTTCCAAATCCGGCGGACCGAACGGGCAAATGGTGGTGAGGGTGGATGCGTGGCTTGTGCCGCTCGAGCCAGCGACGCGCGAAATCGTGACGTACTCAAGAAATTTATCAGCCGAGTTTGGCGAGGCGTTTGCGGGCTCACCGATGTGGGGCGCGGCGTCTGCGGGAATCGGCGCGGCGATGCAGGAAGCCTCCAAGCTCGACGGCTATTCCGTTTTCACGGACGTGGAGGTGAGCGGCGTTTCTTCGTCGCTGCTTGCGGCGATGGGGAGCGCCAATAACGATTCGAGTGCGCCGCTGATCAAAATGGAAGTCAAGAACTCGAACTTTGCTTCGGGAGCGGTGGACGATTCGAATTTCGCGATTCCGGAGGGATATACAGAGCAGACAAACCGCCATTAGGCCACACCGTGGAACTGTTCATTTTTGCGCGGTTTCATGCGAGTGCGGGGCAGGAAGAAGCGATCAAAGAGACCTTGCGTGACGTTATTCGGGCTTCTCGCGAAGAGTCCGGTTGCCTGAGTATTCAGGCGTTTTGTTCGACGCGAGATCCACGGCTTTTCTACATCCACTCGCGGTGGGTGGACGAGGCCGCGTTCGAGAATCATGCGGGATTGCCACACACGGTACGCTTTCTCGAAAAAATGGATGACCTGATCGATCAACCGCGCGAGGTGACGCGAGCGCAGATGCTGGATTGACGGGAGTTGTGTGGGCCACTGCCGCTTTCACTGAGAGGAAGGTGCCGGGATTCGGACACTTGCGGACGCGATAGCAGGTTCGAACGGCGTTTGGCGTTCGCTATTGGGCACCAGGCATCGAATTCTCGGTAATTCAGCAGATAAGGCTCCTCGGCGGAGGCGGCCGGCGCAGCTAATCCCGACGAAAAAACTGGGACGAGATGTAAGCCGGGCCTGTATCCCTTTCGTCTACACTAGAGTCGGTCATTCACAATAGTGATGTCCTTTGATTTCGCTGCCAGTTCCGGTCTCCTTGACGCGGTCAACGCAGGAACAGCGGCGGACTTCGATACGGTCGTACGGCTCTATCGAATCAAAGTATTTCGTTTTTTGTTCGCATCGCTCCGCGATCGGGAAACCGCTGAAAATCTTACTCAGGAGTGCTTCCTGAGAGCGTACCGAGCTCAATCCGATTTCCGAAACGACTGCCGGATAAGCACGTGGCTGATGCAAATTGCCGTTAATCTTATGCGCGATCATTTGAAGAGCCGACGGTTCCAATTCTGGAAACGACTGAATCGCGCTGCCCAGCCGCTTGAGGAAGGACTGCGTGCCTGTATTGCCGATCAGCAAAAATCCCCAGAGGCACAAGCGCTGCTCAAAGAGCAAGTGCAGGCGGTTTGGGACGCCGCCGCTAGCTTGCCGGAGAGGCAGCGCACCGTGTTTTTGCTCCGCTTTGTGCAAGATATGGACGTCCAGGATATTGCGATCGCGACGGGACTGCAGCCGGCCACGGTTAAGACGCATTTGTTTCGCGCACTCAATTCGGTGCGCCAGCGTTTGGGAGTCGCGGCATGAATCATCATCTGACGTCCGAACAGATCTCCGAGTGGCTCGCGGGAGAATATTCGAGCGAAGTGGAACAGCATCTCGCGGATTGCGCCGTCTGCCGCGTCGAAGTGGCTCTTTTCAAGACCACGCTCAAACTGTTTCGCCAATCCGCGCACAATTGGGCCGACCAGAATTGCGCTCCTGCAAGAGCAACGCTTCGCCACATCGAGCGAGCACCGTACCGCTCGGCATTCCGCGTGTTCTGCCTGGTCGGAACGATGCTGCTCGTCTGCTTTTTCGCCGACACGGTGGACCGCGAAATTTCCGTTCGCACGCTGAACAGCGAGTCGGCGTTGCTGCAGCGCGTCAATTCCCAAATCGCACAGGACGTGCCTTCATCGCTCGGTCCTTTGGATAGCCTTGTCAGCTTTGAAAACAGCGAAAACGCTCAGCGCTAGCTTCGGGCTGGCCGGCGTGTTGCTGGGTGGAACGCTTTGTGCGCAGCAGCCAGCCTCGCCTGCGCCATCCATGCCGCCCCCACCTCCCCCGCCGCCTTTCGTCGTCGGGCCGCCCGGAGTGTGGTGGAAGAATCCGGTGATCGTCGACCGCCTCGGCATCACGCCGCATCAGCAATCGAGAATGCAGGCGCTGTTTGAGCAGAACCGGCGGCATCTGATGGAACTGAGTGACGAGCTCGGCAGGCAGGAAGCGATCGTCAGACCGCTGCTTGATACCGACCATCCGGACGAATCCAGAGTCCTCGCCCAAATCGACCGCATCGCGCTAGCCCGCGCGGAGCTCGAAAAAGCCAACGCTCGATTCATACTCGGCATCCGCAACATCCTTACGCTCGATCAATGGCGGAAGCTCAAAAGCAAACAGGCCGAACGTCCCGGCCATATGTAAGCGGTGACGTCCGGTATCTCGTCTAAACACGTACAGGAGTTCATATGAAAAGAAAAGCTTTTCTATTCGCCGCGTCAGCACTGCTCTCGACGGCTACTCTATTCGCGCAAGAGGCGCCCATGCCGCCCGCTCCACCAACGCCGCCCCCGCTGGCGCAAACGGTGTCCAGTCGCGTGTCTCGCCTTACCGCGCTGTTATCTCTAACCAGCGCTCAACAGGCAAGCATAACAACCATCTTCACCAACGAAGCAACGGCCGCTCGGAACCTACGGACCAGCATGCAGACCACCCGCCAGAATCTCGAGACCGCGATCCAGTCCGGCGACTCGAGGGGCATCGAATCCGCTGCGCAACGGATGGGTCAGCTCACCACGCGGGATGTCCAAAATCATGCGCAAGCTCAGGTCGACTTCCTCAAGGTTCTAACCAGCGATCAAAAGACGAAGCTGCAGCAAGCCCTGCCGCCGCCCCCGCCACCCGCTCCGCCGATCTAGTAACGGTACAACCTGTACGTTCTACCCCGGTGCGCACCGATGAATATCTGAAAGGTTCTGTGCCGTTACTACGCTCTCAACCTCGCCCGTCTGTAACGCGGGGTACCAGCCTAATTTGCGCGAGGCTTCGACAAGCTTCCGCGTGCTATCCGAGACCAAGCTGAGATGAGAAAACTGATCACGCTGGCCATAGATAAAGAAATGCTGGCAGAGTGGCCACTATTCCGTGAGTTTGCTTGAGCGTTTTGGACGAGCGACGAAAACCGCACAGGCGCGCGTCTGAAATGCCATGCGGCAATCTGGGAACCCAATATGATCCAGACTGGGGACGAACCCGTCGTCTGGTACTAACGGGCGGGCGATGAAGCTCACTAGCTCACCGCCCCTCTCCAAAGTGCCCCGAGACGTCATTCCGCCCTTGGCGTGTCTTCGGCAATCCGGACAGAACAAGCGAGGAGCGAAGATTGCTACCCACAAGTCGGCTTGTGTCCGCTAATCCGCCTTTCGATCGACGTGTTGCCCAGAGTACGAGATTGCGGTTCTGATGGAGAGAAAGCCGATGGCGACGATAATGATGTGTAATCCATGAGTCAGGTACCAATCTGGTTTGACCGGAAATTCGAGTTTTCGCTTCCGGTGGAACTAGTCCCGAATCTGTGCGCACGGTTACGCGGCACTCCGGCCAGACTCGAAGAGGCGCTACGTGGCCGGTGCGACAAACTCGTGACCGGGAAAGCGCAGGGAAAGTGGTCGGCTCAGGAACACGCCGGTTACTTGTTTGACCTCGAACCGCTATGGTTTGCACGACTGGAGGATTATGCAGCAGGCCGCGACCAACTCACCACGGCAGACTTGAGCAATCGAAAGACCGACGAAGCGAAGTACAACGCGCGCCCGCTGGAACAGATTCTGGGCGAGTTCCGCACTGCAAGGGAAAAACTGCTGAAGCGTGTGGACGAACTGGATTCGTCCCTATTTGCTCGGGCGATTCCTCATCCGCGCTTGAAGATGCCGATGCGACTCGTAGACCATTTGTATTTTGTCGCCGAACACGACGATCATCATCTCGCGCGAATTTGGGAACTACTCAACGCTGCTGGGTAGGAGCATTCGACAGCGATCTTTTGATATTGCGTCCCGCAAGAAATCCGCTAATCCTATGACGAAACGAATCGCGGATTTTTTTCACTCAGACCTGACTGTACTACTTCTCGTTGCAGCTTTGCGCTTAATCCTGCACGTCCTCACAAACGGCCAGTATGGATTCCATCGGGATGAATTGCAGACACTCGACGACGCTCGGCATCTCGATTGGGGTTTCGTAGCCTACCCGCCCTTGACGCCTCTCGTCGGCCGTCTGGAGCTAGTTTTATTCGGGACCTCACTCGTCGGTTTCCGATTGTTTGCAGCGGTCGCCGTGAGCCTGGTCATGGTGCTGGCCGGGATGATTGCGAAGGAGCTCGGCGGAAAACGCCACATTCAAGTACTCGCTGCTGTGGCCGCCGGAATCTCGCCCGTTTCTCTGGTTCAGGGTGCCGTGTTGCAATACGTCTCGCTCGACTACCTGTGGGGCGTGACGGCTACCTATGTGTTGGTGCGGCTGCTGAAGTCAGAGGATCCGCGCTGGTGGGTAGCGATCGGCGGAGTCTTGGGTCTCGGTATGGAGACGCGTTACACGATGGGTTTTCTGGCCCTCGGTATCGCTGGTGCGGTGATCGTGACGCCCGCGCGGCGTTTTCTTCGCAGCCGCTGGCTATGGGCCGGCGTTGCCGTTTCCATTCTTGTGTTTCTGCCGAACTTTATCTGGCAGGTGCGGCACCACTTCATCTCTTTGGAATTTTTGTCATATCTGCACGCACGCGACCTGCAGCAGGGCCGATACGAAGGTTTCTTACGGCAGCAACTTCTGATCTGCGTAAACCCTGTCACCGCTCCTCTGGCCTTACTGGGGCTGTGGTTCTACTTCGTTCGTCAAGAGGGCCGGCGCTACCGTTTGCTTGGCGTAATGTTTGTTATTACCCTAGCGCTGTTCGCGTTGGCTGGCGCGCGTTCCTATTACACGGCGCCGCTATATCCGATGTTACTTGCCGGCGGCAGCGTCCTATTTGGAACCTTGCTCGGCAGGTTACAGCCGCTATGGTCGCGCTTCGCATACGGTGTGCAATGGACAGCGGTTCTTGCCGGAGGGATCGCTTATGCGCTACTTGTGATGCCGGTCGCCCCTATTGGATCCCACCTGTGGACGATCACCAGCAAGATACACGATCAATTTCGAGAAGAGATTGGTTGGGAAGACCTGGCGCACTCCGTCGCTCGAGTCTATCGCTCATTATCCGGCGAAGAGCAGAAGCACACCGGAATCCTCACTGGAAATTATGGCGAGGCAGGCGCGCTTAATTTGTACGGCCCCTCGCTTGGGCTGCCCCATGCAATGGGCCTGACCAATTCTTTTTGGTATCGCGGATACGATCCACGACTGCCGCAGACCGTTATCGTTGTTGGCTTCGGCTTGGAAGAGGGTAGAAGGCTGTTCGGCAACTGTATTGTAGCGGCTAAAAATACGAATGCATTCGGTGTTGAAAACGAAGAGTCCCACGATCATCCGGAAATTCTGCTTTGCAGGAGCTTACGCATGCCTTGGGCTGAGTACTGGCGGCGTTCCCGGCGCTTCGGATGAATCTGTTCGACCGAGGGTGAGCCCTGCACTGAGTACTCTGGTCCGTGTGAGGTGAGGCATGGCGTGCGACCTAGATGTGCTCAGAAATGTTCCCCTATTTGCCCTGCTCGATGATGAAGAACTTGCGGTGCTCGCGGGACAAGTAGAGTCGAGGAAATTTGCTGCGAGACAGCGCATTTACAAGATGGGCGATCGGGCAGGCGAAGCCTATATCGTCGTGTCCGGTCAGGTGCAGGTCAGCACCGTGGACGAGGACCAGCAAGAAGTCGTTTTAGATCAGCCGGGGCCGGGCGAGTTCTTCGGTTTCGCTTCGATGATGGACGAAACGCCGCATCAGACAAGCGCCGTCGCAATTGAGCCCACGACATGCATCGAGATAGACCGGCATGACATTACGGTTCTGCTCGAGAGAAAGCCGATGGCCGGGTTGGATCTGTTGAGCGTGTTAGGACGCCAGTTCCATGCTGCCCAAAAGCTGGTCCAGATTCGGGCCACGCGCAATCCCAATCAAGTGATTGCCGAAACGACGACAGCCGGAGAGCGTATCGCCGATTCAGTGGCGCGCTTTGGTGGCTCGTGGGCGTTCATCATCTCGTTTGGCGTCTTTATGGTCATTTACGTCTGCATAAACGTAAGTCTGGGGCGCTCCGCCTGGGATCCTTATCCGTTTATTCTGTTGAATCTCTTCCTCTCGATGCTGGCCGCGATTCAGGCGCCGGTAATCATGATGAGCCAGAACCGCCAAGACGCGAAAGACCGGCTGCGCAGCGAGCTCGATTTTGACGTGAACCGGCGCGCCGAATCTGAGATTCAGGGGTTGGCACGGAAGCTGAACCTACTCGGGGACAAAGTTGGAGATTTGGAAGATTTGCTGCGCCAGAAGCCGCTCGCGACAGAGTAGAGCAAATTGACCTAGAATATTGCCGTTTCGCGCTGTTCGGTTCATTTCCGGGCCAGTACTAAGTGATCGGTTGCGAGTAGCGGGGTCCAGTTGCCGCTGATAGGATGAGGGATCCCCATGTTCATTCCATTTCCTAGCGTGGTGAATCGCCACGCACCCAGACGCGTGCGCGTGGCTCGAGTATCGTGTTTTGTGCTGGCGCTTGCTTCTCTCGTTTCGCCGATGCGGGCTCAGGTTGCCGGTCAGAGCGTGAACATGGTCACGGGGACGCAGTGGCCAGGCGGCGATCCATTTCTGGAGCGCCAGAACGAGCCGTCAATGGCGGTTTCCTCCCGCAATCCACTGCACCTCGTCGCGGGCAATAACGATTACCGTACGGTGGATCTGCCAGGTGTGGCGAGCAATAAGCCCACCGGCGATGCGTGGCTTGGGTTTTTCAGCTCTTTTGATGGAGGCGATACGTGGCGCAGCGTGCTGGTCCCTGGGTACCCGCAAGACACGTCCATTCAAGGGCAGGCTTCTCCGTTGAAGGCTTATGAGGCCGGAGCGGATCCCATGGTGCGTGCGGGGACGAACGGGCTTTTTTATTACAGCGGACTCGCGTTCAATCGCGAAGCGAATGGAACGAGTGCGGTGTTCGTGACGCATTACATAGATGACAACAACCTTCAGGGAGCAAACACGATCCGGTATGTCGGGACGAGCGTAGTCGCGACAGGAGACGCAACTCATTTTCTCGATAAACCCGCCATTGCGGTCGACATTCCGAGGCCGGGCTCGGCGACCTGCACGATTCCAGCCAGCTCGAGCGTGAAGGCGGCCTCCATGCCCGCCGGGCGGATTTATGTCGCATACACGCAGTTCAATGGCCCCGAATCCTCAAACCAGTCGGCGATCATGTTCTCGGAATCGAGGGACTGCGGGAATACATGGAGCACTCCGCAGAAGCTCAGTGGTGTGCAAAAGACCAACCAAGGCGCAGCGCTCGCGATCGATCCGAACACGGGAAACGTTTACGTGGTGTGGCGAATTTTCGCCGCGGCCAATCAACCGAATGCGCTGGCGGGCACGGCGCTCCAGTACGGTACAAACGCGTTTACGCGAATCCTCGAAGGCCCGATCTCGCCGTTCGATCAGGCCACGACCGACATCTCGTTCCGGACGAATGCGTATCCTTCGCTGGCGGTGGATGCATCGGGACGCCTGTATGTCGCGTGGGCACAGCGCGGCGCAAGCTCTAACTCCACGACGGGCGGAGATGCGCGGATTCAAGTGATCTGCGGGAAGCCGGTGTACGGGGGTGGAAATCGGCTCAACGGCATGCAGTTTGCGGGGCCGGTGACCGTTGATCCGTATCAAGGGCGGGGGCATCAGATCATGCCGGCCATGGCTTTTGCCAGCGGCAAACTCACGGTCGCGTGGTACGACTTTCGCGACGACGATGAAGTAGCCGTTTACACCGCGAGAGGAGGCGGAGACTACAGTTTTGCAGAGGAAGTACCGGAAGGCGTCACGCCTATTTTTTCGAATTATGTCGCGGATCCGGCAGGTCCGGCGTATCCGAGCGGCATCTGGCGGCACACGGTGGACGTGCGAGCGGCACAGGCGAATCCGGGATTCCCGCCTGCGTTCCGGTCTTCCGTCATGGTTTCGCAATACACGTATGGCACGCCGGCTTTCGACCCTAGTACACAGACGCAACTCGCGAATGATCCGGACAATATCCAGCAGCTCGAATTCGACCCGCCGAATCTTCCGCTGTTCCAGTTGGGTACGGTCCCGTTTGTTGGCGACTATATTGATGTCGCGGGCCCGACATTTATTCCCTACGCTTCGGGGGGCACTGAACAGTGGCGGTTTAACAATCTCGCAAGCGATCCGGATTACACCCACGTGGTTTGGACAGACAACCGTAACGTCGTCCAACCCGCAGACGGCAACTGGGCCAACTACACGCCGGTGGGCGAGACCGGCGGTACGCCGAGCATATTTAATCCTTCCGAAACGGCTCCAGCGTGTGTGGTGGGCCAGACCGGAATCCGGAACCAGGACATATATACCGCGACCCTCAGTCCGGGCGTGATTATGGGGGCCAAGGGGAATCGGAAACAATTGTCAGCATCGCTCGAACGCGAGTTTCCGGTCACGATAGAGAATCCGACAGCACAGACGGTCTACTATCTGCTGACGATCCAGGCGCAGCCACCCGGCGGCAAGGCGTCCTTTTTGCAATTTCCCGTTTCGGGCCTGCCGAATCCGATGACGCAGTTGGAAATCGGTGTTCCCGCATATTCGAGCGCTTCGAGATCGGTGTTTGTTACATCTTCGAACGCGAATGCGACGGTGCCGCTGCAGGCAGTGCAGACGGATGCCAATAGTAACGTGATTCCAAACGGGCTTACGAGCGGCACGACTTTAAACAGCGACGTTTCGAATCCCAACATCTCTAATCCGAACATCTCGAATATGGAGATCTATAATCCCAATATTTCGAATCCCAACATCTCTAATCCGAATATCTCGAATCCCAATATTTCTAATCCGAACATCTCGAATCCAAACATCTCAAACGTGGCGTTCGCCAACCCGAACATCTCTAATCCGAATATTTCGAACCCGAACATTTCGAACCCCAATATCTCGAACCCGAACATATCCAATCCGAATATCTCGAACACGGCCATTTCCGGGGAAATCACGGACGCGTCCTTCACGGTCACGAATTCGGGGAATACATCGGCGGCGTACGACCTGACTCTTCTGCAATACCAACCACCGCCTCAAGGCGTGACGGTTCAGCTAATCGTTTCGGGGGTTTATTTGACGCCTGTCGCAAACGGCTGTACGCTTGCCGTGCAGGCACATTACGTTCCCATCGCGAACATACCGAATCCTCCTTTCGTGACGCCCGGATCAGTGCTGCAGACCGGTCCTCCGCCACCTTTGGCTCCCACGTTTACGTTGCAGCCCGGTGAGCAGGCGCTGATAACATTGCGCGTGTATGATCCCAACGCGACTACGCCGGCGCAAGCTCTTCAGCAGTACAATCCGTTGACGGCGCTCGCGCCGGTGATCGGCAGTCAAGCCGTGAATACGGGATCACCTCCGCCTCCCACGAACTTGACGGTGCTCTCGATTACGACGAGTGCCCTGCCTCCGGCGATTTTAAACGGAGCCTACAACGTGACGTTGCAAGCGGGGGGCGGCTCCGGCACGTATACATGGAGCATTCCCTTGGGATCGCTTCCACCCGGCGTCACTCTGAACAATGGAGTGCTGACAGGAACGGCCACTGCGCTGGGAACGTATACAGTACCTATTCAAGTCTCCGATATGAGTGGTCAAACGGTGCAGCGTACGCTCACTCTGGTCGTGGCTGCGCCATCACTCGCTATCGCGACAACGGCGCTTCCGTCGGGACAATTCGATACTCCTTATTCAGCGGCGCTGTCGGCGAGCGGTGGAACACCGCCGTACACGTGGTCTGTGGCACAGGGCGGCGTACTTCCGGTAGGGATGGCACTCAACTCGGCCTCCGGAACCTTGTCCGGCGCCCCCGCGCAGGCTGGCCTTTGGAACGTGCCCATCACGGTGACGGATTCAGCGAGTCCGGCTTCCACGCAAACCGTGACACTTCCTTTGACGATCGGCTTGGCTACGGGGTATGCCGGTGGCCAAAACTGCTACATGCCGTATCCGGCGACGCCTTTGTTTTATCCGGGCGCTGCTTCGTGGAGCCTAAACACTTCTTCGCTGCCGATTCCGGGCCAAATCAATCTGCTTCAGGGGAACGTGCTGACGGGCTGCTTGACCGGGCCTCCTGCGGTTACAACGGGAATCTATTCCCTCTCCTTCACGGCATCCGGCAGCAATGGCAGCACGAGTTTCACCCTTCCGCTCCAGATCATCGGCCAGGATCAATTCAGCAACGGAAGTTTTTATGCGGATTCCGCGGGTGTTGAGAATTTGCCGCCAAGCGGGTATCAGCAGGGAGTCGTGACGCCCGGGCAACAGTTCAGCTATACTCCCGGTTACTGGGGTGCGAACAACCCAAACTTCAGCGGAAATTTCCTGTTCGGGTTGAGTAGCGGAGTGCCGCAGTTCTGTCTAGGCGCGAGCACCACGAGCGGTCCTGTTTCGCTTACCGCGCCACTGGCGGGCCGCTACGACATCCTGTTCGATGGCACGAATCAGACCTGCCAACAAGCAATCACATTTCCCAGCACCCCCGCGCCGCTGGTAATCGACTCTGTTGATGTAATAAGCACGACGGTGAATTTCGCCGCATTGACTGCGTCAACTGTTTCGGTCAGTAATGCGAACGGACAGAGTCAGTCTGTTCCCAACGTGCTAGATATTCAGCAGCAGGCGTCCGGGAGTACTATTCCGGTAACCGTGCAGTTCAACTACACGATGAGCGAAGCCGGGTGCAATGGCACGGGTTGCGTGCTGCAGATCGAAGTCGGATTGAATACGGATTCGGCTCCGCAGGTCTGCGCGTACAATGGCATCCCCGGTTCTTCAGGGGCGAGCGGTGCGGCTAACGTCAGCATCAACGTGCCCAACACTCCGGGCCGGTATTACGTCGGAGTTGATAGTGCTCTCGAGTTCGGATGCTTCACCAATGGCCAGTTCTGGTGGAACGGACCGCCATACCCATCGCGTTATATCGCAATCGTGGACATCTGGGCGCGGACGCCTGAATAAGTTTCTGTTAACGAGGTGCCACTCCGCTCGCCTGGAGTGAGCGCAGGCGCTTGCGCGCGTCTGGGGTGAGCGGATCCTCCGTGCTGTTGCCGCGGATCTTAAGATAATCGCTGTACGCTTCCGCTGCGTCGGGGCTACCCAGGCCTTCGCGTGTGCGGCCAAGATAGTAGTACAGGGGCGCGAAATAGCGCCAGCTTGGCTCATCGTCCAAGAAGACGGCTGTGGCCTCGCCGCGCCTTTTCATGCAAGCATCGAACTCGGTATCCGCGTCGGTAAACGCTCCGGCTTCAAGATACGCGCGTCCCAAGCCAAGGCGCCCTAGCCATGTGTCGGCGATCTTTTGCGCATTCTGGAAGGTATGAACGGCCGCACGGTATTCGTGCCGCTTCATCTGCGCCTCGGCATCGATCAGCTTGCCGTAGACCTGAGGATCGGGCTCGAACTTTTGCTCGAGTCTGTGCGCGAGTTGCAATGCCTGTTCTGCTTTCCCCGTCTGCAGCAGCACTATTGCCGCAGGATAGAGGACGTCTTCATCTGTGCCAGACGCAGAGGCTCGTTCGGCAGCGGAAATCGCCTTTTCCTTTTGGCCGCTCATGAGCCAGGCATCGGCGAGCATCGTCCAATTTTTCGGAGAAAGTGCATTACGCCCGCGAGTACCCGTATCCATGCCCTGCTCCAGAATCGCAATGGCATCTCGAGGCCGTGCTTCAAAAAGAGCGATGTCTGCAAGGCCGACGGCAGATGCAGAAGCGCCCCACGCGCTCACAGTTCCCAGTCTTTTGTAAGTCTCTGACGCCTCCGCCGCTTTGCCTTGTGCTAGCTGAGAAAGACCAAGGCAGATGTAGGCTTTCTCAAACGAAGGATTGAGTTTCAGTAGCTGTTCCGATTCCTGTATCGCGGTATCGAAATCGCCGGCATACATCGCGAACAAACCGACATTATTCATCTGCAGGAGATTGTTGGGGTAGATTGCCACGGCTCGGCGGCCTTCCGCGAGCGCGGCGCTCATATTGCGAGCATAGAAATCAGCAAGCGCGAGATTGGCGATGCCGGCTGAATCTGCCGGGTATTGTTTCTCGAGAGCTTTGAACTGTTCTATGGCCTTGTCGTAATCGCGCTCCAGGAGGTAGTAGCCGCCGCGGGTGCGATACTTTTCGCGATCGGACATTCGGTTGATTTTGGACATCGCAAGGCGAAAGTACCGCTCGGCTTCTTTTCTGCGGCCCATATTTGCGAGGATGACGGCCATCCCGGCGTATGCGCGCCCGAGTCCCGGATCGAGCTGTACGCTCCGCTGGTAGGCTTTTAGCGCGTCTCCCCATTTGCCCGCCCATTGCAGTTCCTGGGCTTGGGCGTATTGCTGCGATGCAGCCAGCGATTGAGAGGAGAACGTTTCCGCTGCTGCGATCTGCTTCGATTGCGGCATGACATCGCCCAGGGCTTTGCGAAAACCGGCGGCGATCTTTGCGACGGCCGAGTTTAGCTCGTCGGCCTTTGACGCGTTTGCCGTCTCTTTGGCAATGGGCTTGCCACTTGCTGCGTCCACGGCCTGAGCTGAGATCTGGTAGTTGTCTCCATCCCGGTAAATAGAGCCGGATATGACCACGCCAACGCCTTCCCGGGCTGCGATGAGTCGTGCGGAGTTTTCATCCAATCGATCTGAGCCGGATAGCTTAGCCAGCGTTTTCCGCGCCTCGCCGCGGTTGTACGTGGTAATGAAAGAAGCGCCTTCCAGATCGGTGCTGAGAAGAGGTTCGAGCGTACCTGTAAGGAGACGATTGGCAGTCGCATTGGTGAAATCGGAAATCAGGATCTTTACTGGGGCGTGCGTGACCGCCGTACGAGTTCGCGAATTGTAAATCAGCGCACCAGCCAAAAGGACGATCAGCACTGCGGCTGCCGAGAGCAGTTTCCAGTTGCCCGTGTGGCGCTTCCTGATCCCTAACCAGAGCTCGAGATCGTGCACGATCTGATCCGCTAATTGATAGCGCTTGGCCGGTTCAAGCTGCAAGCATCGAACAACGATGTCATTCAGCGGACGCGGAATGTGGGGATCAGCCTCGAGCGGCGGTTTTATCTGCTGTTCGCTGCGCTGGCGAAGCAAATCCGCGAGTGATCCTTTATGGCCCGGAAGATTGCCCGTAAGCAGCTCATAGAAGATCAAACCGACTGTGAACAGATCGGAGCGCTTGTCTACCGGGCCCGCTCGCGCCTGCTCCGGCGACATATAGCGAGGAGTGCCCAGCAGCGAGCCGATATTGGTCAGACCTCCCTCCGCTGCTCGAGCCGATTCTGGGTTGTGCGCAATCATGGCCACGACATCCTCGGAGTGGGCGATTCCGAAGTCCATGACTGCCGCACGTCCCTGCTTGTCAACCATGATGTTCTGCGGCTTGAGGTCCCGATGAATCACACCCTCTGAATGAGCGACCGCCAAGCCCCTGCAGACTTGCAGCATGATTTCCGCCGCTTGCTTCGGCGGCAGCTTGCCCTTTTCCTGGAGGATATGCGCGAGCTCGCGTCCATCGATGTACTCCATGCTGATGAAGCGAAGCCCGTCAGCGATGCCGAGGTCATAGATGCGAACGACGTTCCGGTGCGTCACTTTGCGCGTAAGGACAAGCTCCTGGCGGAAGCGCTTCAGAATGTCTTCGCTGCCCGCCAGCTCCGGGCGAATCAGTTTTAACGCGACAATACGATCGACTTCACGATCGCGCGCCTTAAACACCGATCCCATTCCGCCTTCGCCCAGAGTCTCAAGAATTTCGTAGCGGCCAGCGAGAATAACGCCGGGTTTGAGAGATACAGTCTGAAACGCGAGGTCGCCAGTGCTGTAAGCCTTCGACCAGCCTTTCCCGGCCCCAGTAGAGATCTCGGTTTGATCTCCGGGAGGAGTAAAGACTTCGGTTACGCCGAGATCGACTGGAGTAGCCGTCCCACAAGCAGGACAGCGAGTCGCCGATGCTGGAACCGGCGTCTTACAACAAGTGCAGAGCATCAGTTGCGCGGTTCCTCAATTATCGAACAGTGCAAAGCTTTCTGCCGACGGTTCTGTAGACGAGCAAAGGCCCGCTGAATCGCGGGCCCTCTTGAGGCTTTTATAGCGAGCGGTTTATTCGATATCGCGCGGACGCTTCTTGCGATTGCGCTTGCGGGCCAACGCTTCCTTGGTGCGGCGCTTTTCTCCGGGTTTCAAATAGAAGGAGTGGCGCTTGATTTCTTTGACGATGTCTTCTTGTTGAACTTTTCGTTTGAAACGGCGCAATGCGCTCTCAAGCGTCTCGCCATCTTGCAGATGAACTTCTGCCAATTACATTCACCACCTTCCACGACGCGCCGCCAGCTCAGGAGTGACGGGCAATATGCTCAATTGTAGCGTGGGCGCAAGCCGTTACGGGCCAGCATCTGCGGCCACTCCTCCCCGCAAACCCACAAGCACCAGCCCCGCGATTACAAAGAGAGTTGCCGTCACCTTCGCAACCAGCACCCATCCCCGAAAATCCTCTTGGAACCACGACGGTTTCCATTTTGTGATGGCATAAGCGCCCAAAAAGATGATGGCGTACCGCACGCCCGAGATGGCTTCGACCAGTGCCGGACTCGCCCGGCTGACAGCATAGACGACAAGAAATGAGCCAATGCCGGCCAAGAACCGGTTCAGCATGTAGCGGAACTTCCGTTTCGGAGGCGCATCTTCCGATTCCTCGAAGATCTGCCGTCGCCACGAGCGCGGAATCAACAATGCCAGCGATCCCACAAATGTGCCTATCGTAAAGAACACATAGCCGTTAACGAAACTCGTTTGGTTAAACACGATTTTCTGCAAAACGTCAGTCATTCCAAACGCGGCGGAGGCGAGGATGATTTTTGGAAGCATTTCCCGTAATGGTCTTTTTTCGGCGAAGAACATGATGAACCCGCCGATCGTCATGATCGTGAAGCCAGCCAATTGTCCGCCAACCGGGCTTCTGAGTAGCGGCATCGCAATGAGCGCGGTCGCGATGGGCGCGAATCCTCCCATTACCGCCAGCTCCTCGGACGCTTCGCCTGCTTTCAGCGCTGAGTAGTAGAAATAGGATGCGATCAGGTCTAGGAGTCCGGCTGCGAACCCCATCCCCGCCACCTTCCACGCGGGCAGTCTGAATCCGAATGGAATCAGGATCAGACCGAATACGCTGATCGCGCCAAGCCAGAACACATACGACAACAGGTTCTTCGTTCCGGTTCTCCGGAGCAGCAGCTTGTCCCAGATCAGGGATATGCCGATCAAGCCGTGAGCGATGATGGCAATGAGAATGCCGTCGGTTATGAGGCTTTTGATCAAAGTCATTCAGGACCTATAAGGATAAACAGGAATGGAAATCGTCAAGGTACTCGGGAGGGAGATTCTCGATTCACGCGGCAATCCGACCGTCGAAGCCGATGTGCACCTCGCTGACGGAACGATGGGCCGTGCGGCCGTTCCCTCCGGAGCATCCACAGGCGAGCACGAGGCAGTTGAACTGCGCGATGGCGATAAGTCGCGCTATCAGGGCAAGGGAACGCGGAAGGCCGTTGAGAATATTCAAAAAACGATTTCACCGGCGCTGGCGGGGCTCGATGCTGCGGATCAGACGCTGATTGACCGCACGATGACTTCGCTTGATGGGACGCCGAATAAGGGCAAGCTCGGCGCAAACGCGATTTTGGCAGTGTCGATGGCGGCGGCTCGCGCCTCGGCTGAATCAGAAGTAGTGCCGCTCTACCGCTATCTGGGAGGCGTGAACGCGCGTGTGCTGCCGGTTCCGATGATGAACGTGATTAACGGTGGCGCGCACGCCGATAACTCGGTTGATGTTCAGGAATTCATGATTACTCCTATTGGAGCAAGCAGTTTCCGCGAGGCTCTGCGCATGGGAGCCGAGACGTTCCACACGTTAAAGAACGTGCTCAAGAAACGTGGATACTCGACCGCAGTGGGGGATGAGGGCGGCTTCGCACCGAACCTGAAGTCGAACGAAGAGGCGCTCGAGGTGTTGATGAATGCGATTGAGCAGGCCGGCTACAAGCCAGGTGAGCAGATTGCACTAGCGGTCGATCCGGCTGCGAGCGAGTTCTACGACAAGAGTAGAAAGAAGTACGTCTTCAAGAAATCGGACAAGAGCGAGAAGACGCCGGAGCAGATGGTGGAGTTCTGGTCGCGATGGGTGGGCCAGTTTCCCATCATTTCTATTGAGGACGGCATGGCGGAAGACGACTGGGAGGGTTGGAAACAACTTACGGACGCGCTGGGCAGCAAGCTTCAACTGGTCGGTGATGATGTATTTGTGACTAATTCTGAGCGGCTTCAGCGAGGGATCGAAGAGGGCGTCGCGAACTCGATTCTTGTGAAGGTCAACCAGATCGGCTCGCTTACGGAAACGCTCGAGGCGATGCGGCTGGCTGCGAGTGCAAACTACACGGCCATTATTTCTCATCGTTCAGGCGAAACGGAAGACCCGTTCATCGCAGATCTCGCGGTAGGGACGAATGCTGGCCAAATCAAAACAGGGTCGGCCAGCCGCACAGATCGGATTGCGAAATACAATCAACTGCTGCGCATTGAAGAGCAGCTCGGAGAGGGAGCCGTGTACCTGGGCGAGCAAGCCTTCCGGCAAAAGGCGAATGCCCGGCAAGAGTAAGCCAGTTGTCCTGACCATTCTCGATGGCTGGGGCTTTTCGCCGGCGGTAGAAGGCAATGCGATCGCGGCAGCGCGCAAGCCAACCTACGATCACTTGATTGGGACGTATCCCAACACTCTGATCCACACCTCGGGCCCGTTTGTCGGATTGCCGGAAGGGCAAATGGGAAACAGCGAAGTAGGGCACATGAATATGGGCGCGGGGCGGATCATTTACATGGATGTCACGCGTATCGATTTGTTGATCAACTCGGGCGAGTTCTTTCAGAATCCGGCGCTGCTGAATGCGATGCACAAGGCACAGGGGCACCGGCTGCACCTGCTGGGACTATGCAGCGACGGCGGAGTTCACGCGCAGCTTACGCATCTATTTGCGTTGCTCGAAATGGCGAAGCAGCATGGCCTCAAAGAGGTGTTCGTGCATTGCTTCATGGACGGCCGCGACACGCCTCCTGAAAGCGGGGCCCGATACATCCTGCAGCTCGAGCAGAAGATGCGTGAACTGGGCGTCGGCAGGATTGCTTCCGCCTGTGGCCGGTATTACGCGATGGACCGCGACAAGCGCTGGGATCGGATTGAGCGTGCGTTCGGGGCAATGGTGCTAGGGAACGGCGCAAAGTATGAGTCTGCGGTCGAGGCGGTTCGCAGGTCCTATGAGCGAGGAATCACCGATGAGTTCATCGAGCCTGTGACGATTGTTGACCACCGCAATGAACCGATCGGGCTAATTCGCGACGGAGACAGCGTGGTGATGTATAACTACCGCGCGGACCGTGCACGGGAGATTACGCTCGCGCTCACTGACGCGTTACTCGAGAAGCCGTCGCGGTCGCTCGTGCCACGCGATCTAACGTACACGATGATGACGCAGTACGATAAGACCCTCCAGCTTCCCTTCGTCTTGCCGCCCGAGCATCCCGACAACATTCTGGCGGAGGTGCTCGCCAAGGCGAATGCGAAAAATCTGCGCATCGCGGAGACCGAAAAGTATGCGCACGTAACGTATTTCTTCAATGGCGGCAACGAGAAACCGTATCCAGGCGAAGAGCGCGAGCTGGTTCCCTCGCCCAAAGTCGCGACGTATGATTTGCAGCCGGAGATGAGTGCCACGGGCGTTACGCGCAAGGCAGTCGAGGCGATAGATCAAGGCGGCTTCGACGTGATCGTGATGAACTACGCGAACGCCGATATGGTGGGGCATTCGGGCAAATTCAAGCCAACGATTCGCGCGTGCGAAGCAGTTGACGCGGGTTTGAGCCAAATCTATGGGGCGCTACAACGGAACGGTGGATCGTGGATCATCACGGCGGATCACGGCAACGCCGAAACGATGATCGATCCAGTGACGAAGGGGCCTCACACATATCACACGACGAACCCGGTTCCGCTCATTCTTGTAGGTGATCAAACCCATACGGTTCGGAGCGGTGGCGCTTTGAAGGATATCGCGCCTACGCTGCTGGGGATCATGGGTCTCGAAAAGCCGGAGCAGATGAAAGGCCAGGATCTGCGGAGTGCGTGAGAAGCCCTTCAGGCTCCTAGGCGCCCAGACCGCCGGAAATCGCGACGGTGCAGAAGACCTTACGTTCGAAACGAGCCAGGGCACGATTCGGGGTCGCTTTCATACAGCGGAGGAAAACGGGCCTGCGGTGCTATGGGTGTTCGGCGCCGGAGGTGGACTCGGTGGACCGGCGGGAGGCATTTACGAGCGATTGGCGCGCTCGCTTGCCCCGGGTGTCGCCTCTTTGCAGCTCGATTATCGCCGCCCGAGGAATCTTGTTTCCTGCGTCGCTGACGTCCTCATGGGAATCGACTATTTGAAATCAAGAGGCCATCGCGCGGTAGTTCTGGTGGGACATTCGTTCGGCGGTGCTGTCGTACTGAACGCCACACTCGCCAGTCCGGACGTTATTGCTGTTGCGGCTCTGAGTCCTCAGACATATGGCGTCGGCGATGTCGCGCAGATCAGTCCCCGTCCGATCCTATTCGCTCACGGAGAGGCGGACGAAGTCTTGCCGTTCACCTGTTCGCTCACGCTGTCTCAGAAGGCTCGGGAGCCGAAGACATTAAAGCTATACAAGGATTGCCGTCACGGCCTCGATAGCTGCCGCGAGCAACTCGATCGCGACCTTGAGACGTGGCTGTGTCGCGTACTCGTACGCACGAACCAGGCAGGAGCCTAGCCTAATGCGGAGCCGGAAGTTGCGGCGCCCTCACGTAGCGCACAATGCCTCGCGCATCGCCGATCCAATGTTGCACAATGAGCTCTACCTTTACGTCACCGGCACTCAGACTGATTTCCGCCTCACCGGAGGCTCTTTGCTCGGCGGTAAGCGGCATCGGATTTCCATCATCGATCCTCAGAGCCGCGAAACCGGCTTCTCGCGTCTCATCGACGGGCCAGGAGACGAGCAAGGTAGAGGTTTTGGGCTCAACCGTCAGCGGAATCGGCGGCGGCAGAATGCGCTGATAAGCCCAATAGCCGACGGCACAACCGAGCACCGCGACGAGAAGCAAGGTACCAGCAAGGCGAAGGTTTACGCCCCAGCCGCGTTTGGGCGGACGGATTTGATATTGACGGTCGTTCGGATCGAGCGCTCTTCGCTGAAGCTCCAGAGGCCGGAGTTTTCTGATATCTTCGAGGGGCGGTAGAGCGGGGGCTTTCACAAGAGCCTCCGAAACACGCTCATCCAGTTCTGGAGACGATCGCAGCGCCATCTCGGCGCGAGCCGGTTCCCGCGATAAAGCTCTAGAGAACCGGTTAGAAGGTTGTTCCTGCACCGGCTCCTGCGTTTCCACTCGTCGACCTGCCATAACCTCACTTTCAAGGAGCGTAGGAACTGCCTTAGGCAGAACTTCAGACGGAGTTCCTGGCAAGTTCTGGCCACTCCGCTCACCCTCTTTGAAAAGTGGTTCCCGGCGTTTGGGCCTCTCTCCTGGAGAAATTGCAGCGGAGGCGTCGGCATCAGATCCCGATGTCTGAGTGGAGCGCCCGGGCAGAGGCAAAATCACGTTTTCGCGGGTTGCATCAGTGTTCATTCGGCCGTCCGGCTGGCGAATGAGGAAGCCGAAACGCGTCGGTTGAAACCGCTCGGGCTTAATGAGCAACGTCATTCTTCGCGGCTCGGGAAAAAGCTCATCGAACAGAGTGATCTCGCGCTCATTCATGCGCAGTTCGCTGCGGGTATGAGCGATAAACCAGCCGACCGGCTGAAGGCCCTCGAGCTCCGTATCAGAAGCTGCATTTGCAAGCTGCTGTTTCAATAAGTTAAGGTCGCGGTCCGAGAGCGTGAACGAAGGACCGGAAGCGTGCTCACATTCAATCATTCGAAACGCGTGCAGCCGAGCTGAGCCGTCCTCGAGCGTGCCAAACAAAACACCGCCGATCTCAATCCCGCCATGCGGAATGCGGCGATAGGCTTCGTTCACCAGAAAATCGATCTCGTGGAACAAGGGAAGCGAATAGCTAACGGCAAACTGCGTTCCGGGCTGGGTCCACGTGGCATAAGCAGCGGTGGTATCTTTCGCTGTCATCACAGATCTAACGGCAGAACGCTGCTAGAAGGATAGGCTGAAATGGTACCCGATTCGTCGGAATCGCCGGTTTCCTCCTGGAGGATGTAGTAGTAGGTCACACAACCCATGATTGCGGTTAGAAGAATGATTGCGGTCAGCCAGCGGACGGAACGCAGGGTCCAGATAGATTCAGCGGAGGAAAGCGCAGCCGTGTACGCGATGATGGCACCCGCAAGCGCCAGACTCAATCCGAGTTTCCAGCCCCAGTGCATCAGATCAAGGGCCGCCTGCCCGCCCACCTCGGACCAGGCCGTAAAAATGGCTACCAACGCGACGAGAAACTCGAACGCGTAGGCAAGCCGAACCAGTTTTGGCCTCATCCCAAGAGCACTCTCATTCTACGATGGAGAATGCACTGCGCGGCTTATGCAGAGCTGCTGAGCTGACCCGAGTTGCCGAACACCACTCGTGAACGCAGGGCGATGAACGCTACATGAAGGTCCTTTTAGAAGGCATCGAATTACATCTCGCGCACCCGGACGAGCTTGCTGTTACTTGGGTCGGGCAAGAAGAAGCTATGCGCCAACTTATGGCTGCGTGGACGGTGATCGATGATCGGGATTTCCCCATGAACCCGCGCTTACTGGGTAAGCCGGGTGTCGGAAAAACAACCATGGCGTATGCCGCAGGAAAGCGCTTAGGACGTGAAGTGTACATCTTTCAAGCGACCGTAGATACGCGGCCGGAAGATCTTCTCATCACACCCGTGATCGAAGGCGCCGCGCAGCTTAAATATGTTGCTTCGCCGCTGGTTACGGCGATGATTCGAGGCGGCGTCGGTATTCTCGACGAGGGCAATCGCATGAGCGAAAAAAGCTGGGCCAGTCTTGCTCCGCTGCTCGACAACCGGCGATACGTGGAGTCAATTGTGGCCGGATTGAAAATCAGAGCACACAAGAATTTCCGGTTAGTGGCAACGATGAACGATGATTCCTCGACATTCGATCTGCCCGAATATATTCATTCACGGCTGCAGCCGCAGATTCTGATCGATTTCCCTGAGCGCGACGAGGAGCTTGCCATTTTACGCGAGAATCTCCCGTTTTCTTCGGACGAAATCCTGCAATATGTAACGGATTTTCTGCAGCAGGCGCATGCCGCAGACGAGAGCTATACGGTTCGGGATGGCGTGAACATCGCGCGCTATGCCCTCAAGTTGAGCCGCGAGACGGGGCAACCGCCTCGGCTCCTATTGCCAGCGGCAATGCGTGCCGTTCTAGGCGAAGAGGCGGTTCGGTACAGTATGCGCCGATAGGAAAAGCTGGTGCCTTCCGAGTCAAGCGCGGCGGGAACTGTCGGCCGCGGCAACATCACGTATGTGCCGGTTGTCCCGGGGCGCATAGAGTTTGCGATTCGAGTGAGGCGCTATGTACTCGAGCATCGGCCTCGCGTGATCGCTGTTGAGCTTCCTTCCTCGCTCGAAACCCAATACAGCACGGCCCTCGCGCGTATGCCCCAGATGTCTGTGATCGTGATTCCCGAGGCAGGTAATGACGAAGACCGCGCGGCATTCATTCCTGTCGAGCCGGGCGATCCGTTCATCGAGGCGCTTCGAACAGCCGATGAGATCGGCGCTGAAATTCTGCTTCTCGAGCCCGCCACTCACGATAAGCCGCATCTCGCCGGAACGTATGGAGAGCCCTACTCAGTTGAGGTCATCGGCATGGAGCGTTACGTCGAAGCGTATCGCGTGCATGCGATCCAGCGCACGCCGGAAATCGAAGCGCACGCCCAGGCGATAGCTTGGAAGCTGCAGGGAGCCGACCCATTTGCATCAGTTTGTGTGGTAGTCGCTTTAAACATGCTGGATCCCCTTCTCGACGCAATGCAAGCGCCGCAAGAGGAAGCGCCAATCACACGAGGCCGGCTGTTTGGGCACGCCGAAGTCTTCAACTTGCATCCGGACTGCCTGGCTGAAGTGACGAGTGAGCCGCCGTATTATCAGGAGCTCTACATCGAAGCCCGAGAGCAAGATCTCGGCGCTTTTCAATTAGACCGCCCGCGCTGGCAGCTCGCTCTATTGCGCGACGCCGAGAAGGAATATTCCATCAACACAGGTGAAAAGATGCGATCGTGGCAGCGCCGCAGTTTGGCCAGGTTCAGCCGGAATCTCGCTTTACTGGACGGCTGTTTGTTGCCGGGCATTTACGATCTCACCCTGGCTGCGCGCGCCATCGTAGATGATAACTACGCGTACGAGGTTTGGCAGATGGCGAACCGGTACGGCGTGCAGCAGACGGAGGATCCGCCTCTCGAGACGCTGAACCTTTCGGGCGAAGAAGTCTGGATCCGAACCCGGAAGCTGCGTATACGCCGGCGGCTTCCGCGAATGAAGCAGATGCTCAAGCCAGCCGGCCTAAAGCCGCGCAAGCAGGAAAAATTCAAAGGCGAATGGGCTACTCAGACGAACGGGGCATCCATTTGTTCCTACCCTCCCGAAGATTTGGTGATCGAGAACTACGGCCGCTTTCTCAAGCGCTACGCGAAGAGCGCGCTTTCGGAAGAGCGGTCGCGTGTAGAGCCGTTCACAACCTCGATGCTGGACGGTCTTGAAATTCGGGAAACCGTTCGGAACTGGCGGGAAGGAAAGCTTTACGTTCGGGAAAACGGGAAATTTTCGGGCGAGGTCGGTGCGCTGGTGGTGATCTTTGATGAAGACCCGAATAACCGGTACAGCTATCTGACAACGTGGCTCGGGGAGCATCAGAACGAGTCGGATATGGCTTTTTATTCGACAGAACCGTTCGAGCACATTGTTGGGCCGGGCATTGGGAGGGCCGAGTATGGGGGTTTGTTGATGACTCTTCCTCCCCGGCGGCTGTATGACGTTTGGATCGATGCGGACTACGACGCCGCTCGAAGCAAGGCCGAGCGGCTGCTGATGGCGGCTCTCGATTACTCGATGGAGCGGCACGTTCTGTACATCGCGGCGAAGCCTCCGAGAAGCGTTTTCCGGCAATTGGCGAATCGTAGGAATCGCAAGATTGTGTACATCCCGCTGGGCCAGCTCTCACCTGCGAAGCTTAAAAAAATTCGGGTCGTGCACGTGCTGGATGACTATTCAAGGCGGAAGGAAGCGAAGCAGTTTATATGGTAGTGCTATTCTCGAACGCCTCTCTGCCCGGTCCGCTTCGTGTTCAAAATGATTGAGAATCCTGCCCGGCGACGCTTAAGTTTTCGGCGTGATCGGCCGATCAATTCTTAGGAAGGTAAAGAGTTGCCTTTGTATAAGAATAGATCTGTTGCAAGCACAGCCTGGGTGGCCCGTACTTTAGTTTGGGGCCTACTCGCGGCATCGGGAATGTGGGCCCAGCTTGCATCAGCTCCCGATCCAACAAAGCCCATCACGGAATATATTCACCAGAGTTGGCAATCCGGCCAAGGGCTACCACAGAACTCCGTCCTCTCTATCGCCGAGACGGCGGATGGCTATCTCTGGCTCGGCACCGAAGAAGGACTGGTTCGATTCGACGGTGTGCGATTTACGGTTTTCGATAAACATTCGACGCCGGGCCTTTTGCACAATCAGATCATTGCGCTGCTCGTTGACCATCGCGGCGACCTCTGGATCGGCACGAACGGAGGGGGTCTTTCCCGCTATCGACAGGGGAGCTTCACTGCGTTTACGTCGCGGGACGGTCTCTCGAACGACTCTATTCTTTCCATGTTCGAGGACAAGGCGGGAGTGCTCTGGGTCGGAACCGACGGTGGCGGTCTGGTCCGTTTTGAAAATGGGAAATTTCATGTCTTCAGCAAAACTGACGGACTTCCCGATAATGCTGTATTCTCAATCTCCGGAGATGACCATGGAAGCCTCTGGATAGGGACACACGCCGGATTGAGCGAATTTAAGGACGGCAAGTTTGTGACTTGTAGAGCGGCGGATGCTCTCGCGACAGATTATATCCGTTCCGCTCACGTTGACCGTCAGGGATCTATCTGGGTGGGCACGAATGACGGCCTTTACCGGATTAGCCGTGCCGGTACAACGAGGTTTACGACCCTAAACGGGCTGGCGAGCAATGCGATCTTCTCTCTCTATGAAGATCGCAGTGGAAGCATTTGGATAGGAACGGGGGCGGGCTTGGACCGTTTCGAAAATGAGAAATTCAGCTCGCTGAGATCGGAAGATCCGCTTCAGGAGAAGGAAGTCCGAACCATTTTTCAAGATCGCGAAGGCAGCTTATGGTTTGGTACGGGGAGCGCCGGCCTGAATTGCCTGAAAAAGGGGTCGTTTACTACTCTTTCCAAAGAGGACGGGCTTGCCAGCGATATTATTCTCCCGGTTTACGAGGATACGGAAGGGGCGCTCTGGATGGGATCGGATCACGGGCTCATGCGATGGAAAGATGGCCACGTCATGACCTATACCACCGACCAGGGCCTTCCGGACAACATGGTGTTTTCGATTTTGCAGGACCGGAACGGCAGCATGTGGGTCGGCACGCGCCGTGGGCTGGCGCGCCTCACAAACGGCACGTTTACTCGATTTAACGGGAAGAACGGCTTGCCCAATGATTTTGTACTGTGCACTTATTTAGATCGGAATGGTGACCTATGGGTGGGCACGCGCGGAGGCTTGAGCCGCTTTGATGGACGCGAATTCGTCACCTATACAACGCGCGACGGTCTTTCCAACAACAATGTACTGTCACTCTACGAGGATGGCCAAGGGAGTCTTTGGATCGCTACCGGCGGGGGTGGGCTGAACAGGTTCAGGAACGGCCGGTTCTCGGCTTTCACCACACGCGACGGATTAGCCAACGATTTCGTGTGGTCCATTTATGGCCAGGCCGATGGGACACTCTGGCTCGCGACTAACGGCGGCGGACTGAATCTGTTCCGCCATGGAAAGTTCACAACTTACAACATCGAGAAGGGTCTCTACGACGACGCGATCTTTCAGGTTCTCGATGACAAACTGGGCCATCTATGGATGAGCTCGAACAAAGGCGTTTTCTCGGTCAGCAAAAAACAACTCGAGGCTTTTGCCGACGGGCGTCTGGCAAGTATCACTTCCACCGTTTACGGCACCGCCGATGGAATGAAGAGCCGAGAGTGCAACGGCGGGTTCCAGCCCGCAGGTTGGCGGACCAGAGATGGGCGTCTCTGCTTTCCGACAATGCGAGGGCTGGCGATTGTGAATCCATCCCGTTTGGTCAAGAATGAACTGCCTCCGCCGGTCGTACTGGAACGTGTTCTGGTCGACAACAAAGAGGTTCCGCGTAATCATTCGCTCGTGCTTCCTCCCGGAAAGGGGCAACTGGAATTTCAGTTTACGGCACCCAGCTTTGTCGCGCCCGAAAAGATCCAATTCCGTTATATGCTCGAAGGCTTCGACAAGGACTGGACACAAGCGGGCACGCGCCGCGTAGCTTACTACACCAACATCCCTGCGGGCGAATATCACTTCCGCGTCTTAGCCTGCAACAACGACCAGGTCTGGAACGCAAATGGCCCTGTGCTCTCCATCACTTTACAGCCGCACTATTACCAGACAAAGACGTTCGACCTTTTATTTGGCTTAGTCGTCCTGAGCTTTTGCGCGGGTGCATATGCCTGGCGAGTGAATCAGTTGAAGATGCGCGAGCAGAAATTAAAGCTTCTCGTAAATGAGCGCACGTCCGCGCTGCAAGAGAGCGAAAACCAACTGCGCCGCTCCCGGGATGAATTAGAGCTCCGGGTCGAAGAACGCACTAGTGAGCTAATGTACTCAAACCAGGCGCTCGAGGCGGAAATTGACGTGCGGAGACAAACCGAAGAGCAACTCATCGTCGCCAAAGAGGCGGCCGAAGCGGCCAGCCGCGCAAAAAGCGATTTTCTGGCGAATATGAGCCACGAAATCCGCACGCCGATCAACGGAATCTTAGGCATGACCGATATCACTCTAAGCACGAATCTCACGGAGGAACAGCGGGAGTATCTCGAAGCCGTGAAGATTTCGAGCGATTCGCTGCTGGGAATCGTGAACGATATTCTTGACTTCTCAAAAATCGAAGCCCGGAAGCTGACGCTCGAGAAAACGCCGTTTCACGTGGTCGCCTCAGTAGATGAGCTCATCAGATCCGTCTCGCTGAGGGCTCGCCAGAAGAACCTTTGCCTACACGCCCAGTTGGGGCCGGACATCCCCGCAAATCTGATAGGCGACCCGCTGCGGCTCCGTCAGGTGCTGCTAAATCTCACTGATAACGCCATAAAGTTCACCAGTAAAGGTAGGGTTACGCTGTCGGTTTCCTGTGAATCTTCGACGGACACGGAAGCGCTTCTACACTTTGCGGTCACTGACACGGGCATCGGCATCCCTGCACAAAAGCAAAAGACTATATTCGAGGCCTTTTCGCAGGCTGACACGTCTTCAACACGCAAATACGGCGGCACGGGCCTCGGTCTGACTATCTCGTTTCAACTTGTCGCATTGATGGGTGGTCGCCTGTGGGTTGAGAGCGAGCCGGGCTTAGGAAGCACATTCCACTTCACGGCACGGTTCGAGCAGTTCTCCTCGCTTCCGAGTCCGGCCGCAGCATCGGACATCCCGATCGCAGTCTTGGCGTAGGCCCGACTGCCATAATCTCGCATGCGCGTTTAAAGCCCGCGTCACGACATTACCAGAAGTCTCGGCTCTCATGTCACAACACTTCGATATACTTTGAGTAAAGCCCGGAAATTTCTAATGAATAACCGTTTTAAATGGACCATTGTCGGAACTTCAACTCTGGTTGTGGTCCTGCTCTTAGTTGGCGCAAGAAATGGCCGCGCCGTTGCTGCGGACGATGTGTATGGGCACCTAAAGGTCTATACCGAAGTTCTCGAACGCATCAAGCTGGAATACGTCGAGGAGCCCGATATGAAGAGCGTTACTCTCGGCGCGATCAACGGCCTTCTTGAATCGGTGGATCCTTTTGCAAGCTATTTGAATGCCGACCAATACCGCGAATTCGAAAAGAATCACGATACAGCTAAAGCGGGAGTGGGGCTTATTGTTGCCAAACGTTACGGATACGTAGCCGTTGTTGACGCCTTGCCCGGCTCGCCGGCCGAGAAAGCCAACATAACCACAGGCGATCTGATTGAGAGCATTAACGGCGTAGCGACGCGCGACATGCCGCTGGCATACGCGCAGCAGCTGCTTCGAGGCACTCCGAACTCCACGGTGGAGATCACCGTACTCCGGCTCCGTAACCCGGACCCGCAGAAGCTTACGCTCACGCGCACCGATGTTCCTTTTCCGGAAGTAATCGCGAAGCTGCTACCGGAAAAAGTGGGCTATCTCGATGTCCGGAGCTTATCCGGGAACCGGATTGAGGAAGCCAAAACGAAGCTGCAGGAGCTCAAGAGGCAAGGCGCTAAGTACATCGTGCTGGATCTTCGGCATTGCTCAACCGGTGCTCCAGATAAAGGCATACCTCTTGCCAATCTCTTTCTGGACAAAGGCGAGATCACCTACATTAAGGGCCAGAAGACCGATAAAGAGGCGTTCGACGCCAAGGCTGCCGACGATCTCTGGAAAGGGCCGCTCGTCGTGATCACTAATCGCTCGACAGCGGCAGGAGCGGAAGTTACAGCCGCCGCCTTGCTCGACGACGCCAGGGCGCAGGTGGTCGGCGAGCGGACCTACGGCGATGCGAGCGTGCGCAAAACGATACAGATGGATGATGGAGGCGCTGTCATTCTCTCCGTTGCCAAGTATTATTCGCCGTCCGGCAAAGCGATTCAGGATACTGGCGTAGTCCCCTCTGTTCAGCTCGCTGAAAACGACAATGCGCCCGAGTTGGATCAGGACGGCAATCCGATTCCAGGAACGGCCCCCAAGAATACAGAAGACAACCTCTTGAAACAATCGATTGACCTTGTTACGGGCAGAACCAGCGTCGCCCAATTAACGAGCGGCGAGAATACCCCCGCACTTGGCATTTCTCAGCACCCGATCCCTGACAGGAATCTTTTGCAACCACGCCGGTAGCCAATCATCCCAACCAGAACTATGCCTCTGTACGAGTATCAGTGTGAAGGCTGTGGGGATCGATTCGAGGTAATCCAGAAGTTTTCTGATGAGCCGCTGACCGCACATGACAAGTGCGGCGGGCGAGTCCACCGTTTGCTCTCCGCTCCCGCGCTCCAGTTCAAGGGCAGTGGATGGTACGTCACCGACTACGCCGGCAGCTCGAAGCCGGAGAGTGATGGACCGGCGAAGAAGGCCGATTCCGCCGCTCCTGCCACTTCCTCCACAGAATCGGGAAGTTCAGCATCGACGACCACTGCGCCCGAAAAGAAGAGCGGTTCGTCAGATAACAAGACCGGCTGAACGCCCAGCTGCGCCGGGACTGAGTGAATCCTATCCTTGACTCCTGTTCTCGAGCGCCACGTTCAGCGATCCTTGACGGTAGCCTTCGAGGTCGAGGGTTACGTAAGCAAATCCGAGTTGCTTAAAAACTGACGTAAAGGCCTGCGCACACTTCAGGTTGAGCGCCCCTTCGAGCTCCTCTTTCGCAATCTCGATGCGCACAATCTCGCCATGGAATCTAACCCGGAACTGCCGAAACCCGAGTGCGCGGACAGCTTCTTCTCCCTGCTCAACTGTCTTAATGGTTGCGGTCGTCACCGGTGTTCCATACGGTACGCGCGAGCTAAGGCACGCGGCGGCAGGCCGATCCCATACCGACAGCCCAGCTCTCCGGGACAACTCGCGAATCTCTGACTTTGTTAAACCCGCTTCGGCAAGCGGCGCCTTCACGTCATGAATCTTCGCCGCGCGCTGGCCCGGCCGGTAGTCGCCCAGATCGTCTTTATTGAGTCCGTAGATAATATGCGCGAAGCCACGTTCTGTTGCGTACTCTTCCAAGCGCTTGAACAGCTCATCTTTGCAGTGAAAACAGCGGTCGGTATCGTTTTTTACATACGCGGGATCTTCGAACTCGAAGGTCTCAATATACTCGTGCCGGAATCCGCATTCCCTGGCAAACGCTTCGGCATCCCGTTTGTGAGAAGCCGGAATCGATGGAGAGTCGGCAGTAATTGCGATCGCCCTGGCACCTAACACTCGGTGTGCAGCCCAAGCCAGGTAGGCAGAGTCCGTGCCTCCTGAGTACGCCACAATTACCCGACCAAGGCCGCGAAGCACCGCAAACAGCCTCTCTTGCTTGGCCGTTAGTTCGGACGAATCGAGTGCAACAGGCCTGCTTCGAAGCGAGACAAACGTCGCCATAGTTGAAGTATAGCCAGCGCTTCTCTCGCAAGCGAATTCAGGTTGACGCCGTATGTTTACGAGGTCTGCCGTCAGTTGACGCTTTCGAGCACTTCGGCGAGAGTGGAATTACAGGTGAACCCATGGACGCCATCCCTCTTCCCTCTTTTGAAGTTGCTCCTCTCGACAATATCGCTTCCGGCCTGAAAGGCCTGCGGATTCTGTTCGTGAACGTTTTTGCAATTTCCTCTGAGAACGGCGGCTGGACGTTGATCGACACCGGATTGTATATGTCCGCCGGAAGGATAAAACATTGGGCGGAGAGCCACTTCGGCAAGAGCGCCCCCGAAGCAATCATCCTGACTCACGGCCACTTCGACCATGTCGGCGCTGTTAAGGATCTGGTTGACGAATGGAATATTCCCGTTTACGCTCATGAGGCCGAACTCCCTTATTTAACGGGACATGTGAAGTATCCGCCGCCAGATCCATCTGTCGGGGGAGGCCTTATGGCGGTATTGTCACCTCTGTTCCCGCGTACTTCGGCGGATCTCCACGGCCGCGTGAAGGCGCTGCCGACAGACGGCTCGGTTCCCAGCTTGCCGGGATGGCAGTATCTTCACACACCCGGGCACGCTCCCGGCCATGTCTCATTGTTCCGGCCACAGGACAAGGCGCTCGTCGTTGGCGATGCGTTCTGCACAACGAAACAGGAATCCTTCTTGGCGGTGGCGAAACAGACTCCCGAGCTGCATGGGCCACCGTCGTACTACACACCCGATTGGGATGCGGCCAAGGAGTCTGTCGAGAAGCTCGCGGCGCTGCGCCCGACCAGTATCGCTCCCGGCCATGGTCTTCCCATGTGCGGCGATCTTGTTGCGGACCAGCTTCAGCGTCTGGCGATTAACTTCGAGCGAATCGCGATTCCCGATCACGGCAAGTACGTTCACAAGGCGACTTCGGCGGATTAGTTCAGCGCACCCCGCGCCGCCGGGTGTATAATGCCCCTTAGCAATTAGGAGAAAGACATGCAGCGGGAGACAGCGCTCCGCCTGGTTTTCTTTATTCTCTTCCTTGGCCTCCTCTTCGAACGGCAGGCGAAAGCCTATGTCGACCCTGGCTCGGGAGCCCTCATTTGGCAGGGCATCGCCTCCGCATTCGTAGCCTTCCTGTTCTACGCCAGGAAATTGGTGAAGTGGACGCGTCACCGGACCGGTCGCGAGCAGCAGCAGTAAGCCTGAAGAGTTGGAGAACATAGACTTAGCAAAGTCGTTCCGCTCTCGAGCTTCGTTTCGCGACCCCGCCGGGCAGGTTGTCCATCTGAACGGCCGCGTACTGCGGATTGTCGCCAAGCCCGCCACACAGGAAGTTGTTCAGGTTCTCCAGTCCGAGAAATGTCAGCGGTGGATGGCCGAGTGCCAAGTCGTTCCCACCCGACTGCTCGATTCATACGAAATCGAGTCGCTACGCTCCCATCCCGAGATTCGTGACTTGATGGATTCCATCGATTGGGGCGTGATCCTCGAGCATGAGCGCATTCCCTTCCCGAGTTATCCGCACGAGTGGGCGCCCGAGATGTTGTGCGCTGCCGGCAAGCTGACCATCGAGCTTGCTTCGCAGGCGCTCGACGACAATTTTGGACTGAAAGACGCCACGCCTTACAACATCCTGTTCCGTGGCCCAAATCCAGTGTTCGTCGATCTGCTCTCATTTGAGCGCCGGGCCCCCGAAGACCCTACGTGGCTCCCATATGCGCAATTCACACGCACCTTCCTGCTTCCGTTGATCGCAAACCGGCTTTTTCAGACACCTCTCGATCAAATCTTCACGACTCGGCGAGATGGTCTCGAGCCCGAAGAGCTTTATCGATACTTGAGCGCCGGTCAAAAGCTTTCCCCGCAGCTTCTAAGTTTGGTTTCCTTACCAACTTGGCTTGCAAACAGAAGCGCACGAAAACCGGAGAAGCTTTATAAGACGCGCGCAAGTCGTAATCCAGAAATGGCGCAGTACGTACTGCGTTCCCTGCTTCGCCGCATGAAGCGCGCGCTAGAGCGCTTGGCGCCGCCGAAGCGCAAATCCAAGTGGTCGGATTACCTTACCTGCGATAACAACTACACCCCGGCGACGTTTTCTGGAAAAGAGCGACTTGTCGCTGATGCGCTGTCTCGTACCAACCCACGACGAGTCCTCGATATTGGATGCAATACCGGCCACTTCAGCCGGATGGCAGCTCGCCAAGGAGCAAGCGTCGTTGCAGTCGATTACGACCAGGTCGTTGTGGGTGATCTGTGGCGCAGTGCAAAAGCCGAAAATTTGGATATCCTTCCGCTCCTGGTCAACCTTGCAAGGCCGAGCCCCGCAGTGGGATGGCTGAACAGCGAATACCCATCGTTTCTCGATCGTGCGGCTGCGGCGTTCGATTGCGTCCTGATGCTCGCCGTCATTCATCACATGCTCGTGAGTGAGCGCATTCCGCTGCGTTCGGTTATCGATATGGCCGCTGACCTCACGTCGAATTACGTGATTATTGAGTTCATCGAGTTTGAGGATTCGATGTTTCAAAGGCTGCTGCGCGGAAGAGGCGAATTGCATAAGGACTTGACGGCTGAAGCTTTTGAAGCTGCATGCCGCCGACGGTTCGACATTCTTCAGTCTGAGCGCATACCAGGTTCTTTTCGCTCCCTCTACTTGTTGCAAAAGAGCGGCAATGAGAGCTAACCATCTGTCGCGATCGAACCTGAATCACCCCAGCTCCCGGCAAGAAGTTAATGAGCGCTTCGTCAAAGCGGCCCCTGATCGAACGAGTGCCGAGAAGCCTCGTTCATCTTTTTATCGTACTCGCGGTAACCAACTTTCTCTATCTACATGAGTTTCAGGCGATACTGAGATCCGTCGATTTTTCAACGAGCTATTATCGCGCTCAGGCCTTTTATTGGCCCGCTGCAGGCGCATTCTTCGGATCGTTGGCAATTGTCATTCTGGTTGTATTTGCCATTGTTGAAATTGCGTTTAGACGAGGCTGGCTTTCGGAAGCCAATTTTTTCCGTCTTACAGCAGCCTTCGTTCTCTACCGCTTACTTACGATGCTCCCGCTCTTCCTCTCGAGCATAACGCCGGTCGACCTTTCCTATTTACAAGAGAGCTATGCCGCAGTCGCCGTCGGAGCAATACTTGTGGCCCTCTTTATCTCGCTTGCGCCCAGGCTTTCCGCGAAAATTGGAAAACCGGCCGCGCTTCTGGTCACCGCACTGTTCATTTTCCAGTTGCTTACGTTTGCATGGCGCGCGGCACACTTGCCGTCGAGTGCACGATTTGCCGACGGTCTAACCCTGCCTGCCCGAGCGGAACAGAACCCCAAACTTCATATAGTCTGGATCGTCTTCGATGAGCTTGATTATGAGTTATCTTCCGACCTGGGTCCAAACTCTGTCAAAATGCCCGAATTCGATCGTCTCCGCACCGAAAGCCTCTCTTTGACAGATGCTCACAGCCCTGCGGCCATAACCTCCATCTCATTTCCGGCGCTTTTGACAGGTAGGCAGGTCGACGACGCAACACCGCAGGGACCAGATGATTTGTATCTCGCTGTAAACTCGCCTAAAGGCAAACAACGCCTGCTGTGGAGAACGCAACCTACGATGTTTTCCTACGCGCGAGACCACGGCTTGAACGCAGCGATTATTGGCTGGCATCATCCCTACTGCCGCATGTTCAACTCCAGCTTGGTGGATTGTTTTTGGACGCCGAATGTCGACGTTCTAAATTCGCTTCGTCTTGAGTTCATCGTCCGTCGAAGAGGGCTGCTGTTCCTTCTCCCAGGGTGGTGGGGCATGTCGGAGACGCAACAATATGAGGTTGTAGCCAGGGAGCAGCAACTCGAGTACAAGGAAACGCACGAGCACGCTCTTAAGATAGTCACGAACCGCAATGTGAACCTAATGCTGTTGCACTGGCTCGTCCCGCACCCGCCCGGAATTTACGATCGCAACCGAGACACCTTTGCCGTTTCGGGAGCCGATTACTTTGACAATCTGGAGCTCGTGGATAAAACCTTGGCAGAGCTGCGGCAGAAACTGGAGAGTGCCGGCCTCTGGGATGATACCGCGTTCATGGTCACCGGCGATCACCCGCTTCGAGAGAACCTTTGGAAGGACCGGCCGACGTGGACACACGAGGAAGCAGCGCTATGCGCGAAAAGGAAAAACCCGCGCGTGCCGCTGCTCATCAAGCTTCCCCGTCAACATGGCTCGGCCACGTATACCGCTCCCGTCAATACCGTTTTGATTTACGATTTGTTGATTCACTGGATGCAAGGCAAGGATCACACCGTTGAAAAGGTTCGCGCATTTCTCGATCAGAATCGAGCACGGTTCCCGATAATAAGAGGAACCGCTCACTGACCTGTGCGGCTGTGGCTCTGCGTAAAATGGAAGCGCGGCGGAGGCGAACCTGATCAAGATCATTACGATCGAGCGCGAATACGGCTCCGGTGCGGCTCCGATCGGCAAAGCCCTCGCAGAACATCTAGGCTGGACGTTATGGGACCATGCGATCACGCGTGACATCGCGCGCCGTCTGAAATGCGATGTCGCATCGGTCGAGCAACGCGAAGAACGCCCGGATCCGACCTTTTACCGTCTCGTGAAAGCATTCATGCGCGGGAGTTACGAAGAAACTCTCCAGGGTGGCGGCGGTCTTGAGCTTCTCGATGCAGAACATCTTGCATCACTTTTCGAGAATATAGTCACGGATATTGCAGCCAAGGGGAACTGCGTAATTATTGGCCGTGGATCACCTTGGTTTCTGCGTACGAGACAAGATACGCTTCGGGTCTTCATCTACGCTCCCGCGAGCGAAAAGATTCGGCGAATCACGGCGCAAGGAAAGAGCCAAGCCGAGGCGGAGGATCTGATTGCGGGCGTTGATCGCGAACGCGCTGCATTTATCAAGAAGTACTACGGAGCAAATTGGCCCGACCGATACCTCTATCACCTTATGATCAACTCGGAAATTGGCGATAACGGTGTTGTGAAGATGATCCTGAGTGAGATGGATCTCCTCTCTGCGAAATCACATTCACTGGCCCGCGGCGGCTCCCCGCAGCACTCTTCCAGGTAGGGCGTTCGTCATTTTCCCACGCTCAATCACAGGCACTCCGTTCACGAGCACGTACTCCATTCCGGTCGACAGCTGATTGGGCTTTTCGAATGTAGCAACGTCGCGGATCGCGTTTGGATCGAACACCACAACGTCTGCCCACATGCCCTGCTTCAACACGCCCCGATCCGTCAATCGCATTCGCTGCGCTGGCAGCGCACTGAACTTCCGTATCGCATCTTGCAAAGTAAGCAGCTTTTCCTCGCGCACATATTTGCGTAAGATACGTGGAAACGTTCCATACGCGCGTGGGTGGGGATGTTCCCGCCCCAAGATTCCTTCTGGTGCGGTTCCTTGCGAGTCGTTATCGACTGACACCCAGGGTTGTTTGAGCGCGCATGCTATGTCCTGCTCGGACATGGCAAACACGGCAACGGACATGCCCGGATCGTCAATGAGGAGATCGAAAATGGTCTCGATCGGATCTTTTTTTCCGTTTTCGCAATCTCGGCAATAGTCTTGCCTTGCAGCGGCAAAAGCCTCGGATTCTGGACCACGCTCACGAGAATCGCCTCCGGACCGGGAACTTCGAGCCATTCGTTATCCCACCCGGAGCTGTCGGTTTCCATGTCCTTTCGTATTCGCGCCCGTGTGGCCGGATCCTTGAGGCGAGCGATCATCTTCGCGTCCCCGCCATCATGCACCCAGGGCGGAACGAACGCCGAAAACGAATTGAACCAGGCGGGATACGCGTATGTGTCGGCTTCGACGTCCACACCCGACTCTCGAGCCCGATCAATGCGGCTCACGATCTCCGGCATGCGTCCCCAATTGCGTTTTCCGGCCGCTTTCAAGTGCCAGATCTCAACCGGGATATTTGCTTCGCGGCCAATGCGGAAGACCTCATCCAGCGCCGAATCAATCGTATCTCCCTCGCTCCGCATATGGCTCGCATAGATTCCGCCCAATTTGGCCGCTTCCGCCGCAAGCGCAACCAACTCTTCCGTCTTCGCATAGGGCGCCGGCGCGTATTGAAGCGAAGTCGAAACGCCCATGGCACCCTGCTGCATCGCTTCGTGCACCAAGGCTTTCATACGATCCAACTCCGCGGCATTCGGAGCGCGGTCATCATCGCCCAGGACCAGGCGCCGAACCTGCGTTGCCCCTACGTAGCTCGCAAGATTAATCCCCATTCCTTGCTTTTCGAGACGCGCAAAATATTCGCTGAAAGTCTTCCAGTCGGGCGTGATCCCGTAATGCGCAAAGCCGGGCCGATCCGCAGCCAGTATTCGTTCGTTCAATGGCGCGATCGAGTTCCCTTCCCCGGTAATCTCTGTCGTGATCCCTTGAAAGATCTTCGAAGGCACGTGAGCGTTGACCAGCATCGAAAGCTCCGATTGCCCCAGCATGTCGATAAACCCCGGCGCAACGATGAGCCCGCGCGCGTCAATGACGAGCCGTGCCTGAGCGTTTGCTAGCTTTCCGATCCGGGCAATCCGGCCGTTCACGATGCCCACATCCCCCGCATACCAGGGCGACCCAGTCCCGTCGATGATGTGCCCGTTGCGAATCACAACGTCAAATTGTTGGGGTGCAGCGGCCAGCCCTGACGCAAGCGCGATGAAAGCAAGTAATCTTGTCAAACCAGAATTATATGTTGTGCCTGTTCCACTCCGGCCGCCGCGCAGTCACGCCCGTGAATTCATAGGGATTGACAAATCTTCAGACAAGATCCATTCTTTTCACAAGGGGTTGTTTTATGCGCCCGCGCCTGCTCTCGCCGCTTGCTCTCGCCCTGCTGTTCGCCTCCAGCATCCCTGCACAATTGGTCATCTCTGTTCATTCCGGGCTGATTCATTACTCAGAAGGGGCCGTTTTCATCGACGACAAGCCGCTTCAACAAAAGTTCGGTACTTTCGTCGGCCTGAATGAGGGCGCTACGCTGCGAACCGAAGAGGGTCGCGCCGAGATCCTTCTCACGCCGGGTGTGTTCCTTCGCGTCGACAAGAACAGCTCAATCCGCATGCTCTCGAACGCTCTCAAGGGCACGCGTGTGGTGCTGGTGGGAGGTTCGGCCATTCTTGATTCACTCAATGCCACTAGCGCCAGCGCTGTGCTCGTAACCTATAAAGACTGCCAAATGCGATTTCCGCAAAAGGGGGTGTACCGGATGGATTCTGACCCGCCTGTCCTTCAGGCTTACAACGGCGAAGCGGAAGTGAGTTGTAATGGCAAGACATCCTCCGTTGATGCGTCCCATCTGTTTTTCTTTTCGTTGGCGCTCGAAACACAGAAGCTCGGGGATGGTGATGATGACCAGTTCTATCAATGGTCGCAGGATCGAAGCGAGTTCATATCAGCCGATAATCAGGCGGCCGCTCAGAGCGCCGGTGATCCTGGCCAGATGGACAGCGGAGCGGGCATCGCCAGAGATCCCGACCTGTACCTCGGAACTCCAGGTTATGGCGGAATCCCGGCTTACGGGCTCCCAACCAGTCCGCTTCCGCTCGACAGCGCCTTTTGGTATGCAAACGTGCCCTCTGGGATCGGCATTTGGAATATGTATGATTTCTATTTCATATACTTGCCCGCTAATCGCCGCTGGCCGGTCCGGGGCGGCCCATTGCCCGTCAGAATTCATAACCCCGGTTTGCCGCCCAGCCGCATCGGAATTTCGCGGCCCTGGCCCGTGCGATATCCAATTTTTACGCCACGACCTACTGTTCCGAGAGTCGGCACTATAGTGCCTCGATACTCTCCTCCTCCGCGCCCAATCACTGTGCCTCGGCCGAGCCCCATTCACGTCGGCGCAACCGGCATGCGCCGCTGATCCAGCCCGGCGCTCTCATTTAATGGGAGCGTAGTATCCGAGTCTCCAGCGCGCCTTCAGTGGAGGCAGACCATCCGGCTGCTTGAGCTTCACTTCAATTTTTCGGTACTTGCCATTTCGTTCTTGGTTCGACGGCGAGTAGGCGAGCACATATTGATTCCTTAGTTCAATACCGATTCTGGTCGCGATACTCGGCAGGTTACTGTCATTCGTCGCGGCAAAGGCCTTCCCGCCGGTCTGCTCCGAGATTTGAGAGAGCAACCGAGGGCCGGAGACTTCCGCCGCGCTGATTCCCATATATGGAAAAGGCTCGAAGACGCCCATCGCGTAGATCTGCACATCCGCTTCGCGTACCAGGTCCTTAATCTGCTGCGCCGTGTACCGGCTGTTATTATCGCCGCCGTCCGAAATAATCAGGAGCGCTTTGCGGGGATTCTTCGCTTTCTTCATCTCGCGCACTCCCATATACACGGCATCGAGCAGCGCAGTCAGCCCTTGCGAATCGAGCGCAGTTAGCTTGCTCTGGATCTCCTCCATGTTCTTTGTAAATCCGAGCACGAGTTCCGCGCGGTCGCTGAATTCGACCAGGAACGCATCGTCGTTCGCGTTCATCGTTTTAAGGAACTGAGCGACAGCTTTGCGAGAAGTCTCAAGCTTATCTCCCATGCTGCCACTCGTGTCGACCAGCAATCCCACCGACAACGGCGCATCCTCGCCCGCGAACTGCTTGACCTTTTGTTCTGTCCCATCCTCATACACGCGAAAATCCTGTTTGTCCAGTCCGAGCACGAACCAATTCAAAGAATCCGTGACTGTCACCGGGATCAGCACTAGCGTCGTATTCACTCGGATGTCGACCACTGGCGCAGACTGCGAAGTTGCTTCCTGCGGTGCCGAGCTCACGGCCAAAGGCAGCAGAACAGCCGCGCAAAGGGCCGGAAAAAGGCGGGATCTAGAGAACACAACGGGCTACTTCGAGGACGAGTCTATCATGGAACACGCGCAATCAATTCTTCCAGCATGCGCTAACATCGAACTGCTTTGCACGCCTTGCTCGCTGAATGGATCACGGCCATTTCCGCGGTGTTCTTCATCGTCGATCCGTTTGCGGCCACTCCAGCGTTCCTTGGTATGACCGACGGCTACGACCGCATCCGCCGCAAACAAATGGCGCGCCGCGCCTCTCTCACGTGCCTCGTGATCTTGAGCGTCTTCGCCACGGTTGGCAAGTATCTCTTTCGAATCTTCGGCATCACTCTACCGGCTTTCAAGTTTGCCGGCGGCCTTTTGCTGCTGCTCGTGGCCCTTGACATGCTGCAAGCGCGGCGCTCGCGAACCCGCGAAACGCCCGAAGAGCAAAGCGACGCGGTTGACATTGAAGATGTCGGCATCATTCCCATGGGCATTCCTATGCTTGCGGGGCCGGGCTCAATCTCAACGGTTATGGTGCTGGTCGCGCAGGCACCCACATGGCGCGATGCGATTCCCGTCCTGGTCGGAATTGTTCTGACTTCATTCGTATGCTACGTGGTCCTCGCAAGTGCCGATCGCGTCGGAGAAGTGCTCGGCGAGACCGGTATTCGCGTTCTGACCCGGCTCATGGGTCTGATGCTCACTGCGATCGCGTTTCAGTTCTTCGTCAGCGCTCTCGTCGACCTACACGTAATCGGACCCGTTGCGATGCCGTAACCGATCTAGAACTGCGGAGGGCCAACCCACTGGACGCTGACCTTGCTCACAAATGCGAAACCAGGGTACATATGAAAGCTCTCCGTAACCGGAAAGTCTGCAGTCCCGCATCTGCCTGCTACGTACGCATTCCCAAGCGCATCCACCCCGATCCCGTTGCCCTGGTCGCCATTGCCCACGCTGCCCCCGAGATAGCTCGAGTAGACGAGTGCACTTCCAGCGGCATCGAACATCGTGACAAAGGCGTTGGGTGTGTAGTATCCGTCGAAGCCGCCGTTACCTAAATCCATCACCGGTTCAAACGCATCCTTTATCGGGAAATCGCTGGAAGCCGCCTGGCCAGTGACATAGGCGTTGCCGTCGCGATCGACAGCGATGGCGCCGCCGAAGTCTCCACTTCCAAACGGACCAGTGGTCCCACCCAGGTAAGTAGAATAAACCAGACTGTTCCCAACAGGTGACAGTTTCGTGACAAACGCATTGGTTCCATCCAATCCGGAAGCTTTCGACGCAGGCTGAAAAGCATTCTTGGTCGGGAAGTCCTGAGATGCGGTGCTTCCTGTGATGTACGCGCTCCCATATCTGTCCACGGCAATACCGGTGCCATAATCACCGGAGCTCAACCCGCTGCCGGATCCACCAAGATACGTCGAGTAGACCAGGGAGTCTCCATCGGAATCGAACTTAGTTACAAAGGCATTGCCAAAACCGCTCTTAAGCTCAGTCTGGAATGCGTTCTTCAGGGGGAAATCTGAGGAAACCGTGTACCCCGTGACATACGCATTGCCAGGTGCGCTCACAGCAATTCCCGAAGCGAACGCGCCCTGACTTCCCTGTAGGTATGTGGAATGGATCAACGCGTTTCCAGCAGGGGAGAGCTTCGTCAGAAAGGCTGCTTCGCCAGATGGGTTCAGTTGATCTTGAAAGGGGTGCTTCGTTGGAAAGTCCGTAGAAGCCGTCGTGCCCGTTATATAAGCAGCGCCTTTCTCATCCACCGCTATGGCGTATCCGGAATCGCCGATGCTAAAACCCGGCTGTTCGTTATGGCCCCCGAGATAAGTGGAATAGATCAACGCCGACCCCGAGCTGTCCAGCTTGGTCACCAACGCGTTTGTCAAGCCTCCTGCGGCTTTGTTTGTATTCTGAAACACATTTTTCACGGGGAAGTCGTCAGATGCGGTGTTGCCGGTTATATATGCATTTCCATGCCGGTCAATAGCAATACCGATCCCATTGTCGCCGTTGTAGCACGGCTGCGGCGGCGGGCACGTGTCGTATCCAGAGCCCCCCAAGATAGGTGGAATAAATTAACTCTCCTTTTGAATTGAATTTCGTAACGAACGCATTCGTACTGTCGTGGCCGGGCTGGCTGCTCTGAAAGGCGCCTTTAGTTGTCGGAAACTCGTACCCGCCGTGCCTGCTACGTACGCATTGCCCTCCCCGTCGACCGCTATCGCGTTAGCGGCATCAAACCCGGACACCCCCAATGTCGTTGAATAAGCCAGCACCGTTCTGTAATGCAGCACGGGATCGATGATTAACGGTTTGCTGCGGTCATACTCCGCCAACGCAAATCCGAGCCGCTGCCCGCCTCGCCGAACGAAGGCGCATTGTACCGGCTTCGGGCGGCCCGCAACAGTCTGGTATGCGAACGGTTTCTGCCATGTTAGCTCCCCTGCCGCTGTATGCATTACGAGACTACCGTCCGGATGTAAATTCAGTTCGCCGCTGCCCTCTAATTCAACTGAGACATTGCGCGGGTCGGCTCCAGAACTCACGACGAAATCGTACTCGAGCTGCCGTTGGTTGCCGTAATAGACAAGATCAATGCCCGGGTACACGTCACGGTATCGCACCTTGGCATAGGTCGGAATGCCTGTGCGCCAGCGCGATGGGCTGGAGCCGACGAAATAGTTGCTCTTACCCGGTAACTCGCTAAGATCGTCCGCCGGCGCGAAAGCGTTTCCGCCCGCGGGCCGCATGCGAAGGGTCGTCGAGTGCTCGCTCAGACCCTCGCTTCGCAGCACCATCACGGCTTCACCACGCGATAGAAATAGACTGTACCCTGTACCGTGCGCCAGAAACTCGACCTGGTGATTCGCTTGGCCGCGATTCGGCTCAAAACTCACCGGCCTCGCATAATCTGCGATTCTCGGGGCCGGTTTGGAATCCTTAGCCACGCGCGCCCTGTACAGCCAAAGCACTTAAAAAAATAATCGAGATGCACGCCACATTCTTTGCGGCCACTCTTCTCCTCACGAACCACGCCGTCCAGTTCTGGATCTCTGGGTTCGTTATTACTATAGATCTCCTCAGAGGATTGTCAACGCTCTTAGGGAAGATTCCGTACTGCCCAAGTAGAATTTAGCCTCATCGTGGTGGATAGTTGTTAAATATCAGTTCGCCTTTGCGTTCTTCGGCTTACATACCAGCACGGATTGTCTCCGAAATGAGGAAACAGAGAGTGAACACATTGCTCGGTTTCGGGGGGATCGAACAAGAACTCAGTTTTCCCATCCTTGAGCCGGACCGCATAATACGGATGAATCTGCACAGATCCGAATGGATCCCGATGATTTGGAATCCTGTAGCGAAGTGAGAGATAGTCGCACACGTACACGATGCAGAGCGAGAGCAGTATGGCTAACGCAATGCGTTCACCGAGACGCCTAACGCTCATTCTTCTTCGCACTGAAGCTCCTGAGCCGATCCTACAAGATAATCGGCAACTCAGCATTGTGAATTCGAACTGATGCTAAGTTGGAGTCTTCATGAGGAGCCACTGTGCATCTTCGTTGTAGTGCGGGTGACTGCCGCAGCACCTTGCGCCTGCATGATCGCTCTCTCGCCTGTCCGGTCTGTGGAGACTTGCTCGAAATCGCAATCGATGATAACGACTTCGACAGATCGGACGTGGTGGCAGTAAAGAAAATCTGGTTGGAACGGCGCGTCTCACGCGATCCGCGGGATGCGAGTGGCGTCTGGCGCTTTCGCGAACTCCTTCCGGACTGCTACGCCACCTCTGAAGTCGTCACTCTGTCCGAAGGCAACACGCCCCTGGTGCGCGGCCATAAGTCAGCCGATTGGGCGGGAGTAAATAATCTCTGGTTCAAGCATCTGGGCTGGAATCCGACCGGATGCTTCAAGGACCTGGGAATGACGATCGGCATAACCGAAGCGAAATTTGTAAATGCCAAGTCGGTCGCCTGTGCGTCAACCGGAAATACAGCGGCATCGCTCGCCGCGTATGCGGCTCGCGCGGGGCTCGAAGCACGCGTATACCTTCCCGCCGGTCAGGTGTCGCGCAACAAGCTAGCTCAGGCGCTTGATTTCGGCGCTGAGATCGTCGAAGTTTCTGGCAGCTTCGATGATGCGCTCAATGAGCTTCTTCGATCCGCCAATCCCGATATCTATTTCTTAAACTCCATCAACCCGTTTCGTATCGAAGGACAAAAGACAGCCATGTTCGAACTGCTCGAGCAATTCGGATGGCGAGCCCCCGATTACTTGGTTGTCCCCGGCGGGAATCTCGGCAACTCATCCGCGTTCGGCAAGGCATTTTCGGAGCTCAAGACCTATGGCTTCATCGAGAAGGTTCCTCGCATGATCATCGTCCAGGCTGAAGGCGCGAACCCGCTCGCACGCCTTTGGAATTCCAGGTCCAGCCGATTGCAGCCGGTCAACAGGCCTGAAACGGTCGCGACCGCGATTCGCATCGGAAATCCCCGTTCCTGGAAAAAGGCGGTCCAAGCGCCTCGAGTTGACGGACGGCCTAGCCATCGACGTTACAGACGGGGAGATTGGTGAAGCGAAGGCAATCATCGGCCGTGACGGCATCGGCTGTGAGCCTGCCTCGGCAACAACGCTCGCCGGGATCCGCAAGCTGCGCCACAAGTGGAACGATTGATCGCGGACGCTACTGTCACGGCCGTTCTGACCGGGCATGCGCTGAAGGACACCGATTACATCATCAAGTCCCAACAAGAGCTCGAAAGGAGAGAGGCCGGAGTCCATGCCCCGTGAACGGCGCCAGCATTTCCTTCGGCATGAACGGCGGCTCAGAGCACGAGTTCGAGATCAAGGTTCCAGGTTCGATTGCGAATCTCGGGCCCGGTTTCGATACTTTAGCGGTGGCGGTGCAGCTCTATTTGCGGCTCCGGGTTCGCGTCCAGGGCGGCACGAGCGAATTGCACTTCAAGTTTGCCCGCGCCGAGCCTGACGGCGAAAATTACATCGAGCGGGCGTTTCAATTTCTTGCACACCAACGCGGAGAATCGTTCCCTTCTCTCTCGATTGAAGTAGACAGCGAGATCCCGATGCGAGCGGGACTCGGCAGCAGTGCGGCCGCGACGGTTGCAGGTCTGCGGCTTTACGAATCAATGGCAGGCCGATTGCCGCCCCAAGCGTTGTTGAATGCCGCATGCGCACTCGAAGGCCATCCAGATAATGTGGCAGCGGCTTTGCTCGGTGGCCTAACCATCAGCTGTCAGTTACCGGACAGATCAGTATTCGCTGTACGTGTCGAATGGCCGGAATCGCTACGTTTTGTCGTCCTGACACCGGAATTTCCGCTCTCCACATCCGCGTCGCGAAGCGCCTTACCCGAAGCAATTTCCCTTGCGGATACCGTGTTCAATTTGCAGCGGCTCGCGCTTCTTCTGCAAGCGCTTCAGACAAGTAATTTCTCGCTTATTGCGAGAAGCGCTACGAGACCGCATTCACCAGCCTTATCGGGAGAAGCTCGTTCCGGGTCTCCAAGAAGCTCTGTCCCTCGAGCATTCGGATCTTCTCGGCGTATGTCTCAGCGGCGCGGGACCGTCCATTGTCGCCTTTGCAGTCCGCAACCTCGAAAGCATTGAACGGCTACTTAAGAACGCCTTTCGCCCTCTGGGCTTCCCTTTCACAATCCGAACAATGGCTGTGCATCAGGAAGCAGATGCCCAGACCTAATTCGCAGACACCGGCCGAAGCTCTCCCAAATGACACTCGGCGTGCACGGCACGAACTGCTTTTTCGAGACCATCCAATCGCACGATAATACCGATCGTCAGCTCGCTCGACCCTTGAGCGATCGCGATGATATTGATATCTTCACGAGAAATCGCGGTAAACACACGCCCCGCGAGTCCCGGCGTGCCCCGCATTCCTTCGCCGACGACGGCGAGCAACCCTACCTTTTCATCTACCTCGATGGGCTTCAAATATCCGTGCGCCAGCTCAATCGAAAGGTTGGCTTGCAAGGCTTCTAATGCAGCAACAACATCATACTTCCGAATCAGAAAGCAAAACGTCTGCCGGTAACTCGAGCTGCTGAAGACCAGAATCTCGACGTTAGCTAACGCAAGCGCGTCCAACGACCGAGCCATCAACCGGGTGCCGCTCAAGACGGCATTCGCCGGCTCCATGGAGACCAGCGCCACATTTGACATCGAGGTAACTGCGCGCACTCCCCTCGGTTCATCAAAGTGCGACACAATCTTTGTGCCAGGCTTATGCGGCGCAAAGCTGTTCTTGCTCCACACCGGAATATGCTTCTCGATCAGCGGCGCGAGCGTTCGGGGATGAAGAATTTTGGCGCCATTATAGGCGAGTTCCGCTGCTTCGGCGTAACTCAGTTCATCCAGCACTGCGACATTATCGACCAGATGCGGATCAGCTGTCATAATGCCGTCTACATCCGTCCAGATCCAGAGTTCCTCTGCCTCGAGCGCGGCTGCAAGAATTGACGCTGAGAAATCCGAGCCGCCTCGGCCCAACGTAGTTGGCCGTCCGTCCTCTGTCGCGCCGTTAAACCCGGTCACGACCGGCACGACTCCTCGTTCGATCAGAGGCTGCAGCCGCTCGATACATCTGATTCGCGTCCGATCCATCAATGGCGATGCGTTCCCGAACACCGCATCCGTAACGACGACGTCACTCCCGTTAACCGCTCGAGCATCCACTCCAATCGATCCCAAATAATGAGCTAATAGCGCTGATGAAAGCCGTTCCCCGATTGCCAGCGCTTCATCGACCGAGCGCGGCGGCCGCTCGCCCAGCATGAGGATTCCATTCGCGATTCGGTGGCATTCGGAGATCAGCGACTGCACATGTTGCCGCGCCTGTTCACAAAATTGAATGGCACTCGGGGCCGGGTCGAACAACTCTTCACAGACCTGAAGATGCCGATTCAGCAGGCGGCGCAGGCTCGAATCTACCGCGCCTCGGTCACCCAATTCGGCGCGGCGCAGCGTCTCTAACAGCAAATCCGTCACCTTAGACATCGCCGACACGACCACAAGCAAGGGACGGTCTGCTTCCTGCTCTCGAACAATCCCGGCAGCCGCTCGAATCCGTTCGGCGTCACCCATGCTGGTTCCGCCGAATTTCATGACCAGCAAGCGCTTCAACGCAAACCCTCCCGCTTACTGCAACTAAGTTGTACGGATACAATCATGTTTCACGATGCTCGACGCGAGATCAACCTCTAGCCGGGGGGCAGCACTCTGAACGAGACTAACACCCGGAATCTCGGCTTAGTTCTGGTAACGGCTAGCGCACCGGGTGTTTTGCATCAGGTGACCGGCGTGATCCTAAAACACCAAGGCGACATCCGTTCCATCTCTATCCTTGACAACCAGTCAACTGACAGTCGAATTTATTTGGAGCTCGATTTGCCGGGCCCTTCCAATGCTCTGATCACCGAGCTTCAAGATCTTACGGTCGTCCGTTCCAGCACGTCCGTGCAATCTCTCGAGCAGATATATGGGAAGCGGATCATCATTATAGGAGGCGGAGCACAGGTCGGCCAAGTAGCGCTGGGAGCGATTTCGGAAGCCGACCGTCATAATATACGCGGCGAGCGTATCTCAGTCGACACAATCCCGCTCGTAGGAGAGCAGCCTCTCGCATCAGCGCTTCGCGCGGTTCTCCGTCTGCCTCGCGTGCGCGCAGTGGTTCTCGCGGGCGCTCTGATGGGCGGGGATATCGAAACTGCTGTACGCGAAGTGCGCAGTCAAGGGCTGCTCGTCATCAGCCTGAATATGGCGGGCAGCGTCCCAGGGGCTTGCGATTTAGTTGTGACTGATCCCGTGCAAGCTGGCGTAATGGCCGTCATGGCTGTTGCCGATACCGCGAAGTTTACCATCGACCGCTTGCGTCGCAGAGTATTTTAGGCCTGGTCCCATGAAGAAGCTGCTCGCCCTGAATCGGGGAGAGATCGCAATTCGAATCTTGAGAGCTGCGAACGAGCTGAATCTTCGCACCGTCGCCGTCTACTCGCAGGAAGACCGCCTGAGTCTGCATCGGTTCAAAGCTGACGAAGCCTATCTCATCGGAAAGGGAAAGGGCCCGGTTCAAGCCTACTTGGATGTGGACAACATCGTCGCTTTGGCCGCGGATAAAGAGGTCGACGCAGTCCATCCCGGCTACGGTTTTCTTTCCGAGAATCCCGCGCTTCCCCGCGCTTGCGCTCGTGCGGGCATTACGTTCGTGGGGCCGAGCGCCGAAATTTTGGAAACGTTGGGTGACAAGACCGCTGCCCGCCGGTTAGCACAACAGGCCGGTATCCCCGTCGTTCCCGGAACCGAAAACCCGATTGATCCACGTGCTGGAAATGCTCATGCTATCGCTGAGCAGATTGGGTTTCCCCTCATTGTTAAGGCGGCGTTTGGAGGCGGAGGCCGCGGCATGCGCGTCGTGGACTCCGCGGGCAACTTCATGTCGAAACTCGAAGAGGCGAGCCAGGAAGCAGCCGCTGCGTTCGGCAACCCTGCCGTTTTTCTCGAGCGCTACATTCGCCGCGCGAAGCACGTCGAGGTTCAAATCATCGCAGACACGCACGGGAACATTCTGCATCTCTACGAACGCGATTGCTCAGTGCAGCGCCGCCATCAGAAGATCGTCGAAATTGCGCCCGCGATCGGCCTGCCTGAAACGGTGCGCGGCGCCTTGGCCGAAGCGGCTGTCGCATTGACCCGAGCCGCGACTTACTACAACGCCGGGACGGTTGAATTTCTCGTCGATGCGGACACCTACAAATGGTTCTTCATTGAAGTGAATCCACGCGTGCAGGTCGAGCACACCGTCACCGAGATGATCACCGGCATCGATATCGTCCGCACTCAGATTCAGGTTGCACAAGGGCTGAGTCTCCATGACGAGGAGGTCGGGTTGCCGCCGCAATCCGATATTCCATTGCACGGCACAGCACTCCAGTGCCGCGTGACGACGGAAGATCCCGCGAACAATTTTGTGCCGGATTACGGCAAGATTCACACTTATCGTTCACCCGCGGGGTTCGGCATCCGCCTCGATGGCGGATCGGCCTATAACGGCGCGGTGATATCGCCTTACTACGATTCGCTGCTCGTGAAAGTCACGGCGTGGGGCACGAATTTTAAGCAGGCCTGCCAGCGCATGGACCGAGCCTTGCGCGAGTTTCGCATTCGTGGCGTAAAGACGAATATCCCGTTCCTCGAAAACGTGGTGAACGATCCCACTTTCGTATCAGGTGAAGCGACCACTTCATTTCTGGACGAGAGTCCAAGCTTATTCGAGTTCGAGGCTCGCCGAGACCGTGCAACCAAGCTGCTCACCTATCTCGCTGATGTAATTGTCAACGGCAATCCGGAGGTTGCAAACAAGCCGCGGCCCGCCACCATTCGGGACGCATCGGTACCTCAGCCACGAACGGGAAAGCCGCCGCACGGTACCCGGCAGCTCTTACAAGAGTTACGCCCCCAAGGCTTTGCTGGCTGGACGAAAACTCAATCCCGCCTGCTTCTGACCGATACGACCTTTCGCGATGCACATCAGTCTTTAATCGCCACGCGCGTTCGCTCCTATGATCTGTTGCGGATAGCCGAGTTCGTCGCAAAGGAACTCCCGCAGCTCTACAGCCTCGAAATGTGGGGCGGCGCAACCTTCGACGTCTCCATGCGATTTCTGATCGAGGACCCATGGAAGCGCCTGCAAGACCTCCGCGCCAAGATCCCCAACATCTGTTTTCAAATGCTCCTCCGCGCATCCAACGCGGTCGGCTACACGGCCTATCCGGACAATGTCATCAAAGCTTTTATCCGAGAGGCGGCTGCGCAAGGGATCGATATTTTCCGCATCTTTGATTCGCTCAACTGGATGCCAAACATGCAGGTCGCGATCGAAGCCACTCTGAAGACAGGCGCCCTTTGTGAAGCCGCTATCTGCTACACGGGCGACATTCTCGATCCCTCGAGAGAGAAGTATTCGCTCAGCTACTACGTCCGGCATGCGAAGGAGCTGGAACGAATGGGCACCCACATTCTCGGCATCAAAGACATGGCTGGACTGCTTCGACCCTATGCAGCATATAAGCTCGTCAAGACTCTGCGTGAAGAGGTCGGAGTCCCAATTCATCTCCATACCCACGACACAAGCGGAATCAACGCCGCGACTGTTTTGAAAGCTGCGGAAGCCGGGGTGAACGTAGCGGACGCCGCGATCTCCGCAATGAGCGGTACGACCAGCCAGCCCAATTTGAACTCCATCGTAGCCGCATTGGCGCATACGGAACGCGATCCGGGTCTGAATTTCGAAGCATTGAATCGCTGTTCGGATTATTGGGAAACGGTGCGCAGCTATTACACGCCGTTTGACAACGCGCCGAAATCGGGTACTTCAGATGTCTACATTCATGAAATGCCCGGCGGCCAATACACGAATTTGAAGGAGCAGGCGGAGTCAATGGGTCTTGGCAGCCGGTGGGCCGACATCGCGCGTACCTACGCCGCGGTGAACGCCGCTTTCGGCGACATCGTAAAGGTGACGCCGTCGAGCAAGGCTGTAGGCGACCTCACGTTGTATCTAGTCAGCCGTGACATGACAGTGAAGGATCTCGAAAACCTGCCGCCGGATCATCCATTGACCTTTCCCAATTCCGTGGTGGAAATGTTCATGGGCGCGCTAGGGCAGCCCGAGGGCGGCTGGCCGCCCAAGCTGCAACGCATCATTTTGCGAGGGCAAGAACCGATTGAGGGCCGCCCCGGTGAGCGGCTCGCTCCCGTGAACCTCGATGAAGCTGCGGCCGAGATGGCAGAGAGAACCGGCTCATCCAGTCGTACCGACCTGATGAGCTATTTGATGTACCCGGAGGTCTTCACGAATTTCTCGGTGGCACGCGCGCAATATGGGGAGCTCGACGTCTTGCCGACCCCGCAATTTTTGTATGGGCTCAAGGAAACGGAAGAAATAACGGTGGAGCTCGAGCCGGGCAAGCTCCTCATCATCCGGCTTCTGACAGTTGGCGAACCGCGGCCGGACGGCATGCGAACTGTATTCTTCGAGCTGAACGGGCAGCCACGCGAAGTGGAAGTCAGGGATAAATCACTGAAGGAGATAGCCGGCCTTCGACGGAAAGCCGACCCGGCTAAACCCGGTCAAATAGGCGCTCCCATACCCGGCGCGATTACCGTCTTGCATGCCGGCATCGGCCAGCAAGTCAACAAAGGCGACCGCCTTCTTGTCATGGACGCAATGAAAATGCAAACCACAATCTATGCGCCCGTGCCCGGAACGGTGAAGGAAATCACCGTTGCGTGTGGGGATAGCGTTGATGCACGTGATCTCCTATTGACCATCGAATAGGCTTACACTTCCGCATCACACTCCCCAGCTGTAATCGCGCATCATCGACCCGGCCCGCTCGTCACTTTCGAGTAGCCGCATCAGCTCCAAACGCAGCGCGTCCACCAGCGCCCTCCAACTCGCGTCGATAACGTTATCTGAGATCCCAACCGTTGTCCAGCTCCTGCGGTGGTCGGTCCATTCAATAAGGACTCGCACCTTCGATTCAGTCCCGCCGCGTCCATCGAGAACGCGAACCTTGTAGTCGGTCAGGCGCACGCTCGCAATTGCCGGATAAATGGAAGCGAGGCACTGCCGCAAACACATATCGAGCGCATGCACTGGACCGTGTCCGGTTGCTCTCGCGGAATGCACGTCATCACGCACGCGCAAGACTACCGTTGCTGTGGTTACCGTCTCATCACTGCCCGGCAGCTTGAGCGGGCCGCTCTCGAGCCTGGTCGAGACTTCATAGCTCACAATGTCAAACGGGTGAAACTCAGGAAACGCGGCTTGCCGCACCAGCAACTCAAACGTGCCCTCGGCTGTTTCGAAATCGTAACCCTCATATTCCATCTGCTTCATGCGCTGGAGCACCTCGCGCCGCGCCGTGTCGCTCAGATGTTCTTCAAGACCGAGCTGCTTCAGCTTGTAAGTAACGTTCCCGCGCCCGGAAAGATCGCTAAGCAAAACTCTTTGTTGATTGCCCACCATTTCTGGTGTTATGTGCTCGTAGCTCGCTGGATCCTTCAGCACCGCGCTCACGTGAACGCCCCCTTTATGCGCGAAGGCGCTGCCGCCGACAAAAGCTTGCTCGCGGCGCAACGGCAAGTTCGCCAGCTCAGCGACAAAATGCGCAACACCGGTCAGCTTCCGCAGATTATCGCTGCCAACTGTGGTGTGCCCGAGCTTCAATTCGAGATCGGCCAGAATCGAGCACAGATTCGCATTCCCGCAGCGCTCGCCGTAACCATTCATCGATCCCTGCACATGCGTAACTCCCGCTTCAACCGCTAGGATCGTGTTCGCGACGGCGACTTCCGAATCGTTGTGGCAGTGAATCCCTAGCACGCCATCAAAACGCCGCCGCACTTCTTGTACTGTTTCGACCAGTCGGATCGGCAACGTGCCTCCATTCGTATCGCACAGACAGAGCACGTCGGCTCCCGCTTCTTTGGCCGCCTCGAGCGTTCGCAACGCAAAACTCGGATCCGCCTCATAGCCATCGAAGAAGTGTTCCGCATCATAAATTACTTCGCGCCCGTGCGCCTTCAGATACGAAACCGTCTCCGCAATAAGCCGCAAATTCTCTTGTTCCGCAATGCCCAGCACACGATTGACGTGAAGCTTCCAGGTTTTGCCGAATATTGAGACTACGGGAGTCGCGCTTGCCAGCAACTCTGCCACGTTCGCGTCTTTTTCAATTGGATTTTTCGCAAATCGGGTTGCTCCAAACGCAGTTAACTTCGCGTGCCTGAGCTTCCGTTGCCTCGCTTGCGCAAAGAACTCTTTATCTCTCGGGTTTGATCCTGGCCAACCGCCCTCGATGTAGTCGATCCCGAGGTCATCGAGTTTCTCCGCAATCATCAGCTTGTCTTCTACAGAGAATGAAACGGCCTCGCCTTGAGCGCCGTCGCGGAGTGTCGTATCAAACGTGAATATCTTCATAAACCAACTGTGTTCGAACCTCTGACTCTTACGTGTTCGCGTGTCCCGCAAATGTAAAAGGCCACCGGCTTTCGCCCGGTGGCCTCGAAACTCGCTCGCTTGGGCGAAGCCTCAGGCCGGGCCTGTAATAGCTACCGCGATGAGGAGGCCGCCGTTTAGAAACATAAGCATGAGACTACACTTTATTCGGATTGTAGGACATGTACACCCCAAAAAGCGCCACGTCCAACGTGATCGCATCCGATGCGGTCGTAGTGGTGAACGCGGCAGAAGTGTAAAAGGCGAACCACAGAGCACGGGCCAGTGGTTCTCCATTGCTGAAGCATCGTAACGAGTGAAGCGCCGTGCCATGCGAGCTGAGATGCTCCGACATGAGTGCAGATGCGCGGATCAGGGCCATGACTGGGACCCCCCCGCTACCGCGGGAATAGCGACTCGCCAGGCCGTAACCATGAGTGGGATAGCAGCGTCTAGCGTGTGTGATAGCAGACGTACGGGCAACCTCGGTGGTGATCTGAATCGCAGTCGGACGTGAGCCCGATGAAGAGCATCAGTGGTAGCAGATCGCGTGCCGAAGCGATGAGAACGAGGGGTGGCGTCGATGGCACGACGTAAGCTCGCCGAGGTTCGATCGTCTCAGGCGACGCGTGTGCCGAGAGCCAAGCTCTCGCCTCACGTCGCGCACTGACGTTGCATCGTGCCATGATGCGTTCGCACTTCGCCGCGAGCACCAAGAGCTCAGGATGGGTGTGGTGAACCGGTGATGCGTCGACGCTCGATACGCTGTTGCCCGAGCAGAGCTGAACCATCTCTGCCTTTTCGACAGGTAGATACATGCCTCAGGGGCTGTCGGCCGTGAACAGAGCTGATGCAGCGGCGCTGATACGCTGGCGGTTCCAAATCGTTGCACTCGAACGACAAATGAATGGCAGGTCGCTGTGAATCTCCTTGAGATCCACAGCCGAAAAGCCGATAATGGGTTGCGAGTCCTGACGGCTTGGCTGTGGTGATTACAGCCCCGTTAGCGTTAGCGCGCTGATCGGGGCTTTGTGCTTCATGGATTAGTTATGCTGCCGAAATAGCATATTCGTGCAAAAGTATTGACAAGCGTGCTCAGCGAATTCAGCATGGCATTATGATGAAGAGAAGCTAAGTAAACTCGAGCGACAAAGGGCGGACGAGCTAGTGCCTCAGACGCTCACTCTAACGTAAGAGCGCTCAGAGAGAGCTAAATCGCCGCCGAGCAGGTGTCTTCACGTTTGCAGCAGCGAGAACATGACGTACTGCTAATGTTCTCTACGCTGATTCCGCATTTTTGCCAATGGGAAGCGCCTCTAGAGCTCTAGGTAATGTGCTCAGGTATAGAATATCACGTACTCCAAAGTGGACAGGATGCTTTCACTGTCTAGCGTGTACTTACGCTGTTTTAGCGGCCGAAACTGAATCGGTACTTTGAGAGTATTATGATATCTTTCCACTCTTAGATTCGATTCGGCTAAAGTGGCAAGGTCTGTGGCTACGATGCCTGGCGAGGATTGCGATCTATCTGAACGCGAGGTCTGGCAGGAGAAGCAAAGGTAGCAGATGACAACGCTAGGCTCAGGCGTGATATATACGCGCGACTCGAGATCGGATCATTGCGCTGATAGATGAGCACGGGTTCAGGGAAACGGAGGATGAGCTAATTCGGCTCATAGCGATACGTGGCAATTTCCGCTGATTTTAGGTTTCAGCTTCCGTTAGTGCACTTTCTCAAGCCCTATAGTAGTTATCATAGTGTCTACGAGCTGTAGGTTACAGAATTAAAAAGACCCAAATACACAGAACCTCGAAAAATCAAGAGACGACCACTTGACGATGACAGAAATCATGAAATTAGAAAAAAAGAAAAAATAAGAAAAAAAAAAAAAAAAGCAAATGCGGTTGTGGCCTAAGCATCAATTTAACGAGCGACAGCAGGCCTTAGCGCGTACTGGCTAAAGTCTTTCGAGAAGCGGTCGAAATGTGTTGCAGGGAGGCCCGAGGCCACCCTTTAAGGACAACACACCATGACTGATTTCTTCGCCTGGCTCTTTCACACTGCTCAAAGCCTGTGGGGCGCATAGTAGGAAGCACGTTTTTAGAAGCCCGCCCCGTGGTCGTCCTGGCCATCGGGTGGGCTTTCCCACCTAAACCCGCCTGCCCTTCTCCGGTCTACGGGACCCCTAGGGCAAATTTCGCCGGTTCGCATTCGTTGCAAGCATCATAATCAAGGGAGAGAGTGACCAGCACGCGCTGAGTTCTCCAGAAAGGATGAATGATCATGAAGCTTGTAACAGCAACTCTTCTGTCCGTAGCCTTTGCCGCTGCAGCGCTGGCGGCCGATGAAGACGTTCAACGTTTAAAAGCCTCGGGCGAAGTTTTGCAGGAGGTTATGGGAACGCCGGACAAAGCCATTCCGAACAGCCTGTTCAACAAGGCGTATTGCGTGGTTGTGATTCCGAGCATGAAGAAAGCCGGATTCATATTTTCGGGCAAATATGGACGTGGATTCGCGGCATGCCGCAAAGAAGGCGGAGGGTGGACCGGACCCGCAGCTTTGCGCGTCGAGGGTGGTGGCTTCGGGCTGCAGTTGGGCGGATCTGCGACAGACATAGTCATGCTGGTGATGAGCAAAAAGGGTATGGATGGCATGCTTGCGAGCAAATTTACACTCGGGGGTGAGGTGTCAGCGGCAGCAGGCCCGGTGGGCCGCGATGTAACCGCTCAGACGGACGCCACCATGCGCGCCGATATTCTTTCGTGGTCGCGGTCGCGAGGTCTTTTCGGTGGCATCTCGCTCCAGGGCGGAACCTTGCGCGCAGATACCGATGTTGATAAGGCGCTGTATGGGCAAAAGGTCAGCAGCAAAGAGATCTTAACTGGCCAGGTTCCGGCTCCCGCGGCAACTCAGTCCTTCCTCGGGCTGCTCACGCAATACGGCGGGGCCGAGCAAAGCAAGTGACCGTTACCAGATCAGCTTAAACCCGAACTGCACGATTCCCTGCGATCTTGCGGTAGCCCGGCCGAACTGCGACGTGTCAACGTGCTGAATCACAGGAAGCGTTGAACCCGCCGCAGGTGCCGCAATCGAAGAGGCCAGAGTCGGCCTGAAAATGCGAACTGCGCGTGATTAAGCGCGTTGAAGGCCTCTCCGCCAAGCTGAGCGCGCAAGTGGTCTGCCACCGATACGTTCTTCGTGAGACTTAGATCAAGATTGTTTACTCCGGGTCCGTGCAGCGCGTTGCGTGCAAGGGTCCCAAATTCACCGAAGGGCGCGGCGACGAAGCTCTTTGTGCTCAGGTAGAGCCCATTCGATTCACGAATATTCAAGTAGACAGGCCTTCCGATCAGGTTCGGATAGCAAGGCGCCGCGCCACAGGTGAACGAGGTATCTATGCCATGAGCACCGAATAGGGAGGTCCGGCTTCGAAAGTGCTGATCCCGGTTAACTCCCATCCATTCAGGACGGGCTTGAGATGCGAACTGTTCACACAAGATCCTTCGCTCGGAAGCGCATAAACCCAGCTCCCGACGAAGCGGTTCAGGTGATCGTAATCTGAGTAACTTTTCCCCGCGCCTAAATCGGAATTGATACCCAGCAGTTGCTGCTCTGCCGAAGCCATATCGAGCGCTTTCGACAGGTATAGACGGCAGAGAAAATTCAGATGCCGTCCATATCGGCCTTCAGTACGAAGGTTCAAAGCGTCGTACCAGGATTCGCCCACGTTCTGGATGTATTCATACGGAAGGGCTACTTTGGGGTAGGGTGCGCGCGCGATGGTAAGCGTGCTATTCAAAGCGGGATTAAGATCCAACTCCGCGAGTTGTTGTGCATTCGGCAACCAGGGTTGATTCGGCAGCAGTGTAATCGGATTTTTCAACCCGTGATTTCCCAAGTACTCGACGGAGAATAGAAGAGCGCCGCTTTCTCACAGCCACGACCGGGGGCAGGTTCAGCACTGTGCTTTCAAACTCGAAGGGCGGAGAGAGTTGCTCGAACGCAAGTGAGTTCGCGTCCTGCAACGAATAATAAATACCGAAGCCAGCGCGAATGGCTGTCTGGTTGTCGTTGAAAGGCCGATAGGGGAGGCCGGCTCGCGGCTGAAAGTCCTGCCAGGAAGGGTCCGCAAGAGCGCCGCGAATCAGCGGAGCACCGGTACCCTGGACTGCCACCGAGCAGGAAGCGCCCGCCCAGCGCCTGGCTCGCAGGGCTTAGGTCGAGCGTGCCAAGCCGGTTCAGGTGCGTATCGCTGTCGTGCCAACGCTGCGGAAATTCGTAGCGTAAGCCTAGGTTCAGTGTCAGGCGCCTGTTCAGCTTCCAATCGTCTTGAAGATAGCCCGCCAGAACTTTGGGTCGTCGGATCGATACCGGTAACCTGAGAGCTCGTCCTCTCCCGCGTAAATTCGATATTGCTGAAGAAGAACGTGCGGTTCTTTCTGATGGGACCGCCAAGCCCGCCGCCAAACTGGCTATACCGGAGTTGGTCCGGCGTGGTGTGGAAACTGGCCGTCACGATTTCACGTTCAAAGAAACGGATGCGCATCAAGCACATTATTGCGAAAGAATTCGTATGCGGCACCATGGAACCGGTTCGTCCCGGATCTAATCGCGGAATTTACGGTGGATGAGGAGCTTTCCAATGCGGGCGCGAGCTGAGTGATGGCTCGAAACTCCTGCACGGCCGGGAATGGCGGACGCGCCTGGCAGGTTCTGGCTGTTCACGTCAACTCCTTCGATGCGGAACACCGTGTATCCCACGCGTTCGCCGGCAAGCGAAGGGCGCTCCAGAGTAGTGAAGCGCGCAGCCGGGCTCACCTCGGTTTCGGCGGCCCGCCGACAAGCCCAGTAGCGAAAACGTTACGGCCGTTCAGCGGTAATTCAGTGATCTGGCTCGATTCCACCGTTTGCCCGATCTCAGCGGTCTCTGTCCTAACAACCGGGGTTGATGATTCGACTTCGACGCGGGTTGTTATCGCTGCAGGGCTGAGCATCACAATCCTGCCGAAGCACGCTGGCAACGTGAACCTGTATGCTCTCGAATCGCAGCTCGCGAAAAGCTCTCGCCGTAAACGCCAAGCTGTAGGTTCCGACGGGAAGATTTTCGAACACGTATGCTCCCGCGGAGTTGGAAAAAGTTTCCCACGACATTCCCGATCATGCGACGCAGCATATGCGAACTGCTGCAAATCCGCGTTCGTGCGTTCGAGAGCGGAATTCGAGGTTTCAATAGCAAGGCGCGACTGTTCGGCGGAAATATCCGCGCGGCGGTGTTCGCTAACATCCCGAAATGTGAGCACTACGCCAGCTAAGTCACCGTCCTGAGTGCGAATCGGGGCGGCGCTATCGTCGATGTGAATTTCCTGCCGGATACGTGAAATAAGAAGGGTGTGATTCGCAAGCCCGATGACGGTTCCAGTCAGCAGTAATTTTGTCACGGGATCTTCAACAGGAGCCCGCGTGAGCTCGTTTACGATCACAAAAACTTCATGGAGCGGTCTGCCTGAAGCTTCTCGCTGCGATCAGCCGGTTAGGCCTTGCGCGACGCCGTTCAGCAGGACCACTCGGCCATCGACATCGGTAGCGATCACAGCGTCGCCAATGCTTTCCAGCGTGATCTCAAGCCAGGTTGTTGCCGTCTCCAGTTCTGCGGTGCGTTCGTTGACCTTTGTTTCCAGTTGGTCGTTTGTTGACCGGAGCAGCTGCTCGACGCGCCTTCGTGATGCCGCAACCCAGCTCACGAGCAACGAAATCAGGACGAAGGCACCCGTGCCGAGTGCAGGCAGATTGTGCACCGACAGATGCCCCGTGCCGACAAATGTTGCGAGGCAAATGCAGCAGATGACTACGAAGACTCCTGCCACATATCCGCCCCACCATGCGGACGCGATCATCGCGAGCAGGTACAAGATGCTGAGCAGCGGAGCATGCTGCGCGTGTGCTTTGAAATATCCAGCTAAAAGGATATTGATGCCCGCCGGCACCGCCATGAGTGCGATCGAGACTACGGAACGAGTCCGCATGCGTGCGTTCCTTCGAACGCTCGCTACGCGCCCGGAATTGGCCTGCCCCAAGGTCATCAGAGACTCCCGCTGCTCTCGTGATCCGTCGCAAATCGAGTGCACGAGATGCGCGACGAAGCGGTTGTTCTTACCGTGAAGCCTGAACAGCACGTGATCTCAGGCCAATAACGGGATCGGGGATATTGCGAGGTTGTGCATTGCTGTACTAAGCTCTAATCGGCCGTACAGCCCCGGTGGGCGCAGAAGCCGCCCAAGCTATTGCAGCGGCTAGCGAAATTATTTTGCGGCTACTTGGGAACGGTGCTCTCCGTTCGGCGCGACGGCCGTATCGGACAGTATTTTGCTCTGACTTGTGCGACCTCAGAGATAGGTAACAGAACGTACCGGAGACATGGGTTACACTTTTTTGCCTTTAGAGAGGCAGGAGGTGGGATGCCATGGTTCAACCTACGACAAAACCGTTGTCGTCACCAACTGCGGCCGCCTCTGTCTCTATCGCAAGAAGATCAATCTCAGCACCTGCCTGGCTGGCAAGCAGTGCGCGTCAAAGCAGTCGACGACGGCATCTGGCTCGTCAGCTTCATGGATTACGACCTCGGTTACGTCGATCTGGAGGAGAAAACTTTGCAGCCCCTCGAAAATCCGTTTGGGCCAAAAGTGTTACCTATGTCTTAGGAACAATCTGTTACCTATGTCTCCGGTCCGGACAAACTGAAGATGGCGGAGGAAGAGGGATTCGAACCCCCGAGCGCCTTCCGACGCTAACGGTTTTCAAGACCGCCGCCTTCAACCACTCGGCCATTCCTCCGCTACCAAAGTAGCTGATTTCCGAACGATTGATCAACGCATCTCTACTCAGGAAGCGCGGTTTTTCACGATCCTGCACGGCGTTTGGAACTGGAGAGTATCCTCGCCGAGGAATTCACCAGCCAGAATTGGTGTAGTGTCGGCGTCCGGCATGCCGGGGCATGCACGCCCAAGCCACGGGTTCATGGTGCCGAAATCGCGAAGCTGGGACGAAGGACCGAGCGGTATTCCGAACTCGGCGCCGCGCTTGCCCGGGTCATTGTCATTCATCGGTCAGAACGATGCCGACGCACTTTCAGGCGTAAGTAAGCGAGCAAGCATCTGTGGAGTAATCTCGTGCGCCACGCGGATGGCTATAAAAGATGCGATCAAGAGCTTTTGTTGATCTGGCAGGCCTCGGATGCTGAGGAGTAAATCAACCAGATGCGCCGCCTCCCACTCTGATGCCGAAATACCCACCGGCCGCCGCTCTTTCACTTCACTTCAATCGTAAGCGACTCGCTTTTGGTGTGCCCTTTCGCATCCGCTGCCGTAATCGTATAAGTGGTCGTCTCTTTCGGCGCTACCTCAAAGCAATGCTGGTACGAAGGCTTGAGTTGCTCAACCGGCGGCTCGATCTTTACGCTCGTTGCGTTCACAACCCCGTAACACAATTGCGTAGTTTGCCCACGCGCCACTGTCCCGGTATCCGCCGACATCGCGGTGAACTTAACTTCGCCTGATCCGTACAGTTGGTCCACGAACTGCTTTTTTTCCGTAGCGCGCTTACTCTCAATCGCACGCGCCGCTGCGACATTCGCCTCATGCCGCGAGTAGAACGTCCACGCGACGTAAAGCGCTGCAATAATCATCGCTACCGTCGTATATGGAAGTATCGCTTGAAACCGCGAGCGCTGCCTTCCCCCTGGGTCGCTGGATGGCTGAGTGAGCGGCATAAACCTGACTACCACCACCATACGACGTTCTTCGCTCGTTTCTAATCAAAGCGCGGCCGCTCGGTACAGAATAATGAGACATGTCCTTACAGCTTTTCGATCTCTCCAGCCGTGTCGCCGTCGTGATGGGCGGAACTTCTGGCATCGGCCGCGCAATCGCTCTCGGTTTTGCTGATGCTGGCGCTGACGTAATCTCAACCGGACGGCGCGCCGCTCTCGTCAACGAAGTGAGTGACGAGATCGAAAAGCGCGGGCGCAAAACGCTCCGTTTTCCGGCCGACGCATCGAGCCGGCATTCAATCGACAAGCTTCGCGACGCGGTGCTCGAGAAGTTCGGCCGGGTCGACATCCTCCTCAATTCGGCCGGCCAGAATTTCCGCAAACCCACTCACACCGTCACCGAAGACGAATGGAATGGAATCATCGACATTAACGTAACCGGCATTCTGCGAGCCTGCCAAAGCTTCTACGAACCGCTCATGCAGAGCACCCAAGCTCGCGTCATCAATATCGCATCGCTTACATCGTACGTCGGGTTCTTCGAAATCACACCCTACGCCGCTTCGAAATCCGCCGTGCTCGGCCTGACGCGCAATCTCGCAGTCGAATGGGCTCAGAAAGGCATTAACGTAAATGCCATCGCGCCCGGCGTCTTTCGTACGGACTTGAATGCCGGGCTGCTGGATGGAACCGAGCGCGGACGGGAGCTACTGATCCGGACACCGATGAAACGCTTCGGCGACGTTCGTGAGCTAATCGGAGCGGCGATTTTACTCGCTTCCGGCGCTTCGAGTTTCATCACCGGGCAGTGCATCGCAGTCGATGGAGGCTTCCTCGCTTCGGGCGTCAATTCTTAATTCCCGTTTTCCCTCGACATTCACCTCAACAAACGAACCCGCGCTGCTCGACCGGTAAATGCGCTCCGTCGCTTTCTGAAAATCGGACGGCTTTGCAGTCGGGATATTCGTAAACGTCTGCGGATTTCTGTCGACAAGCGGAAACCACGAGCTCTGCACCTGCACCATGATGCGATGTCCCTTCCGGAAGCAATGATAAACGTCCGGCATGCTGAAGCGAATCTGTTGCACCTCGCCGGGCTTGAATGGCTGGGGCTGCTCAAAACCATTGCGAAACTTCCCACGGAACGGCTCACCGCGCAGCAATTCCTCGTATCCCCCGAGCGCCCCTCCGGCAGCGTCGGGATACACGTCGATAAGCTTCACCACAAAATCCGAATCGGTCCCAGTGGTTGACACAAACAAACCGGACGATATGGGCCCCGCGATCGTCACGTCTTCGCTGAGCGGCTCGCTTCTGTAACTCAAGACATCTGGCCGGCTCTCCGCAAATCGCTGATCCGCATCCATATACTCGCGCGCCATTTCGAGAGTCGGCTTGTGAAAGAACGGAACCGGGCTGTTCGGATCGCTCACATACTCATCGAAAGCAGAGCTTTCTTTCGGCGCCTGTTCGGATAATTGACGACCCGCACGAAAATAGAGCCGTTCCAGTTTCACATCCGCCGGCGGCCATTGATTCCTTTTCTCCCAAACGTTCTTGCCCGTCTTAAAGACATAGGCCTTGGGAAGCTCAGGATTCTCACCTCCCTTCAGGTGGTAGCGAAAAAACGGAAGCTCAATTTGATCTTGAAAAAATTGCGCGGTTGCGGACCCGAACGAAATGTCCCCCAATTTTTCTCCACTGCTCCGCTCCCAACCGCCGTGTACCCATGGGCCCATGACCAGCTTGTCAACAGTTCCCGGCGATTGGCTCGCAATCGCACGATACGTCTTCAGCGTTCCCGACAGGTCTTCCGCGTCATACCAGCCGCCTACGACCAAGACCGCCGGTTTAATGTTCTTCAGGTGCGGCAGGATGTCCCGCTCCTTCCAGAAGACATCATAATTTGGGTGCTTGATGATGTCCGTCCAGTACGGATTCTTGTATTTGAGGTACTTCTCGTCCGCGTTCACCAGCGGGCCCATATTCAAATAGAATTGGTATCCGTCCTTCGTGGCGTACTCGAATGGCTTTTCGTGTCTCGGCGGATCAGGGTTGTTCTGCTTGCCGAACATCGTATAGAAACTGAAATTCGCTATCAGAAAAAATGCGCCATTATGAAATGCATCGTCACCCATGTAGAGGTCTGAAACGGGCGCTTGCGGCGATGCCGCTACCAGCGCGGGATGCGCATCGATCACTCCGGCGCTTGTGTAAAAACCCGGATACGAAATGCCCAGTAGCCCCACCTTGCCGTTATTATTTTGCAGATGATGGATCAGCCAATCGATACTGTCGTAAGTGTCCGTGCTCTCGTCGACATCGTTTGGCCCTCGTTTAACGTCCTTCGCTGGTGTCATTTCGCGCCACTCGCCTTCGGACATGAAGCGCCCCCGAACGTCCTGATAGACGAAAATGAATTTCTCTTCGGCGAACTTCGTCGAAGGGCCCAGCCTTTTCGGATACGCATGTTCGCCGTACGGCCTCACGCTATAGGGCGTTCGCGTCATGAGTATCGGATATTTTTGCGTCGTGTCTTTCGGCTCATAAACGGCGGTCCACAACCGTTTTCCGTCCCGCATGGGGATGCGGTACTCATGTTTTGTGTAGTGAGCCGCGACCTCGAAATCGCCCGCGACGAGCGGGCCCCCAGCGATGAGCAGCGTCGCAGAGACCAACAAAACCCGAGAGCCTGGCATGCAAACCATCCTAAACGTCGTCATCTGAAATCCTCCTGAAACCGAGAGGAAAACCAGCTATACTGGGCAAATAAAAGGCGAATGGCAGATGCTTGAACCCGACCCCCGGCTTGCGCTGTTGCGGCAGCAGATCTCGCGTATCAATCGCAAGTTCGCAACGCGCCAAGCGCAACCGCGTCCCGTTCCGTTCGCCCGTGCGCGCACTCACGAAAGAACCGCCAGATCGTTCATCGAAGAATGGTCGGAAGGCCAAGTTGTCGAAAACGCTTTCGGACGGCATTTCCAAACCGAACGCCTGTTTCCCTCACACAAGCGCCACGGCTCGGCCGACGTCGGCGCGCTCGCCGATCTGCCTCGCGACTTCCTCGACCGCCTCGCCGGTGGCTCGGTTCCAAGTTGCTCTCCACATCGCTGGGCCTTTCTCGATACGGAAACGACCGGCCTTCTCGGAGACTCGGGCACCTACGCCTTTCTCATCGGGATCGGGCGAATCACTCCCGATGGATTCTCGGTGCGCCAGTTCTTTATGCGTGAGTATGGAGAAGAGACCAGCATTCTTGCTGCGCTCGAAGCTCACCTCTCCGAATTTGACGTTCTCATTACTTACAACGGAAAGAGCTACGACCAACCGCTGCTTGAAACGCGCTATGCTTCGCGAAAGCGGACAGCTCCCTTCCAACGGCTCGGGCATCTCGATCTCCTGCATGGTGCGCGCAGGCTCTGGAAATTGCGTCTCGCACAATGCCGCCTCATGCAACTCGAGGAGCAGATCCTCGGCGTGTGCCGCGATGGCGATTTGCCCGGCGAACTTATCCCATATATCTATTTCGAATACCTGCGCTCGCGTGAGGCCCAGCGGCTGGTGCCGATCTTTCATCACAACGCGATCGACATTCTGAGTCTGGCCTGTCTCACTGCCATTGTTCCCGCCGCGTTTCGCGCGACGGATCCGGAATCGCTGGCGCGAGTCGGTGTGCGGCGCGGCGAGGATTTGGCTGGTATCGCTCGCTGGCTGCTCGCCGCCGGGCAGCACGAGCAAGCTCTCGAACTCCTGAATCGCGCGGTACAGTCCGGTTTGCCCGAGTGCCTTCTGTTCCGTGCTCTTTGGGACATTGCGCTTCTTGAGAAGAGACGCGGCCGTGCCGCAGCCGCGGTTGCAGGCTTTACCGAGCTGGCAAGTTGCAGGAACGACTATCGCGTTTGCGCGCTCGAGGAGTTGTCGAAACATTACGAGCACGAAACTCGCAACTACACTCTCGCACTGGAGTTTACAAATCAAGCCCTCGCATGTTCTCCGTCTGCAACCCTCGAGCATCGCCGGGCGCGTCTCGAGAGACGCTTAGCTAACCCTGGCCCGTCATCTCGCCGCAAGCGTTCACGCGCCATTTGCTAATCTTGACCGCATGTTTCTCCGCCGTATCGCGACTTTTTTCGCTTGCTTCTTCTCACTGCTCGCCTCTTCCCCAGCGGCCACTGCGCCCCGCCCCAAATTAGTCGTCGGAATCGTCATCGATCAGTTCCGCTACGACTATCTGACTCGCTTCCGAAGCGACTATCACGGCGGCCTCGATCAACTCATGTCTCGCGGGGCCATGTTCACGAACGCGTTTTACGCTCAGGTCCCCACTGTCACCGCTGTAGGCCACAGCATCTTTATGTCGGGAGCCATGCCGGCGGTCAGCGGAATCGTCGGCAATGCCTGGTATGACCGTGCAGAGCAGAAGTTAGTCACGAGCGTTTGCGATTGGAACGTCACGGTTGTCGGAGCACCCGGTGAACCGAAACGCGACAAATGCACCGATGCGGACCCCTCCTCTCCAAGACGATTTCTAGTCAGCACCGTCGGTGACGAGCTTCGCATCGCCCATGAAGACTCGAAGGTCATCGGCATCTCGATCAAAGCTCGAAGCGCGATTCTTCCGTCAGGCCATCGCGCCAACGCCGCCTTCTGGTTCGATGACGTGACCGGCAACTTCATCAGCAGCACTTTTTATATGAACGAGCTGCCTGCCTGGGTGCAGTCATTCAATGAACGCAAGCTTCCCGCTCACTACAGCGAGCGGAAATGGGAAGGTTTCCCGAAATGGAGTTTCCACGGCACCTCAGCCGCGCCTTATAAGAACATTCCGGCCGGACCATGGGGAAACGAACTGATTGAACAATTCGCCGAGCAAGCGATCGCGAGCGAAAAGCTCGGCGCGCGTGGAGCAACCGATCTGCTCACGATCTCGTTCTCATCGAATGATTACGTCGGGCACGCAGTTGGCCCGGACGCGCCTGAGGTTCGTGATATGGCCATTCGCACGGACCAGCAGCTCGGCAAACTCTTCGCGGCCATTGACCGGCAAGTCGGGCTCAAGAACGTTGTCGTCGTGCTCTCTGCCGATCATGGAGTCGCTGCAACGCCCGATCAAGACAGAGCAGAGAAAATGCCCGGCGGCTACATATCCGCGAGCTTTGCAAAAGCCGTGCAGAGCGCGCTAGCTGACAAACTCGGCCAGGCAGACTGGCTGATCCCGGCTGGTGAAACGAGCCTGTATCTCAACCGCGCCGCGCTACAGAACGCGAAGACATCTGACGGAAAGCCCGCGACGGAAGAAGAAGTGTACCGAATCGCGCGCGAGGCGCTTCTTTCAGATTCGCAACTCCACGTAGCCCGCGTCTACACGCGCGAGCAGCTCGATAACGGCATCGCAGGCGATTTCATTAGCCGCGCGGCAATGAATGGCTACTATCCCGCGCGCAGTGGAGACATCTTCGTCATCCTCGAGCCCAACTACATCCCCGGGAGTCACGGAACCTCACACTTTTCGCCGTACGCTTATGACCGGCATGTCCCGGTTCTGTTCATGGGACCGGGCATTACGCCCGGCCGCTATGACATGACGATTCAGATAAACGACATCGCCCCAACGGTTGCTACACTGCTCAGCATCCAAACTCCCAGCGGCTCATCGGGGCGCGTGCTCACGGAAATGCTCGCGCGATAACCGTGTTTCCGCTTCCGCTTCGCTCTCCGAATCTCCGGCGGTAATCGATTCCTGGAATGGGATCGCAAACCGCACGTTCAGCTCCGATGCGATTTCAAGAATCTTCAACAGCAACTCGGACTGTATTTTTAAGAACTCGTTATAATCCGCCGTCAACACATAGGCGAAGAGCTCGAGCTCGAAAGCTTGGGCAGTAATCTTGGTGAACCTCAGCGGAATGCCCGAAGCATCGACCATCGGGTGTTCCTGTAAGAGCTTTGTAAGTGCGTCCATCACTTCCGGTATCTGTTCGGGTCGCGTGTCTCTGCGCAGATGTAGCGTGGGATGAAACCAGATCCGATCGCGTCTCGAGAAATTTTCCAGCGTCATCGTCGAAAACTGAGAATTCGGCACCGTAACCACTGTTCGATCGAGTGTGCGAATTCTTGTCGATCGCAGGCCAATTCCTTCTACTGTTCCTGACTGGCTTCCAAACTGGCAAAAATCGCCCACCAGCACAGGGCGATCGGTAATCACCGCGATGCCCCCAAATAGATTCTCGATCGTCTTCTGTGCGGCAAGTGCGACGGCTAAACCACCGATGCCAAGGCCGGCAAGAATCGTGTTGGTTTGATATCCCCAGGAGGACAGGATCAGAAGCGCCGCGACACAGAAGATACAAACCTTCACAAACCGCACACCAAGCGGTATCACTGAGTAGGACAGCGCCCTCTCTTTCGGGTCCAGCCGTGAAATCATGCGGTCTGAAACGACATCCACAACCCGCATGATGAAGGCGGCCACTCCCACAAAAAACAAGAACGTAATCACGCGGTCGAGGAAGTACCGCAGCAGCGCCGACGGGGCGATCACTTCCATGCAAACCTTAAATACAGCAATTGAGAGCAGCAGCCGAAGCGGCTCGGTAAACTCCTCGAGCCTCCGCGCGTGGAACCAGCTCGAATAGCGCTTGGTCACCGGCTTTGCGAGAGCGATGACCAGCTTCGAGAGCAGCCTCGAGATGACGGAAAGCAGCAGCGCCGTCAGCACTAACGCAAGCCAAACCCAAAGCGCGGTATCGAGCCACTTGATCTCGACGAACGGTGCAGGCAGCTTCTTTTCGAAGGCCGATTCGCGCAGTAACACACTTAGCTGCGGAATGCGCGCCACGCTATCCGCGGAAACCAGCCACACACTCACACCGTTCTGAGTGAGGCGTTGAAGCTCGAGCGAAACCGGCCGTCCCTTTAGCTCGAACGTGTCAAGCTCGTCGCGGTCCGCTGTCAGAGTGTCCGCCACGTCTCCTTCCGGTGTGTTGTTTAGCTTTTCGACTTCGAAATGCGGATCGTGATCGAGTAGCAATCCAAGCTGCTTTGCAAGCTCCGGCCCCTCAGTTGCGCGCCTGTCCGGCCGGATATTCCGTAGATCCAGATACTGGGAAGCTCGCAGGAGATTGTTCTGGTGACAGGCTTCCAGAAAGCTGTAGATCGCGCTGCGCGGCGTGGTTCGGTTCAGAGGATCAGCGGGCGCGCTTGCCGGGGCTGCCGTTTTCGACCCCTGCAGGACGCCAGTAAGCGCCTGGCCCGGCGCGGGCGAGCTCGCCAGAGCCGGAATCGCAATCACGAGCGCGAACAGCAGCCCTACTTCACTACGGAACAGCATGCCTTTTATTCAACCAGATCGAAATTGCAGGGCGAGGCACGTCATCGGCATCACGAATGTACGCCGGGCGCTTGGGTTTCGCATTAGGTGACGGTGAACGTGCGCGGGTCAGCAATTGTTTCCTCCCGGCAAAATCGTAAGGGACAACTCGGTGCGATTGCCTCAGCGCCGATGAATGCAACGGATCTAACACCAATGCGACTAATGCTTAGTTGCCGCTGATTTTTTGATTCGATTTGTGACGGGTGATCTTGATTTGCCCAAACCGCCCGTTCACAGTAGGGGTTCCGTTAAGCGGCATAGTGAGTGCGGGTGAGGGGGGAGCGCATAGCGCTGAGCCAGGCTGCGAAATAGAAAAGGCCGCCGATGACGAGCGTGATTTGCAGGCCGAGGTAGATGGCGAAGAACATGGCTGCTGCCGAGCCCATGACGCTCGAGGCCGCGTTGATGGCCCAGGCCCAGCGAATCGAGGCCGGCATGACTCGTTCTAACAGCGTTAGTCCAGTCGGGAACGGCATACCCATCGCGAAGCCAATCGGGCTGATGAGAGCGACGGAGATCAGCACTTTGAGGGCGAAAGGCAGGCTGACTCCGGATTCGGTGATCGGCGTAAGAATAACCGAGAGGATCAGGACGGAAGCCAGGATCAGCATCAGCACTGTGCTCAAGCGGCCAATCTCGGCGTGGACGAGACGCTGGCTCGCAAAGCTTCCAAGGCCGCTCGATAGAAGCATCGAGAAAATAACTACGGTGAGCGCATAGGTGGGATGGCCGAGAAACAGAACAAATTTCTGAATGAGAGCAACTTGGATGAGAATATAGCCGGCTCCTATAAAGAGGAAGAACAGCAGCGAGCGGATGCTGCCCTTTCCGGTGGGAAGACGGTTACGCAAGAGCAGCGGAGGCAGAGAGAGGATCAGCAGCGTCGCGAGAATGCTGATGGCGACGACTGCGAACAGAACGGGAAGCGCGCTGTTGATCTTGTAATCCTCCGTGCTGCGTGAAGCGTGCGTGATGAAGCGCCAGAAATCGCGCGGCTGGACAGTAAAGAAGAAGAAGGGGCGGTTGTCGGTGACCGGCCGGACGTCAAACTCATAGCTGTGATAAAAGCCGGCGAGATTCCGCGAGAGCAGAAGCGTGCGGAAGGGAGTATCGGCGCTGGTTCCCGGCACATAGATGACCTGCATTCCGGCGTTTGCCGCAGCCTGTTGGACGCGGTTGATATCGGCATTGCTGAAGGGATTGCGGCTAATCAGGACGGTGTCCTGAGCTCCCCAGGCTTCGAGCGCTTTACTGTTTTGCCGAACGACGATGATGTTGAGCGCGGGATTTTGCTGTCCTACTTGCTTCAACGCCCTGTCGGCCAGGGAAACGAGCCGCAGCGATTCGCGAGGAGGATCGAAGCCCCAGCGCGTAAAGGCGAGAAGGCCGTCGGGCGTGAGGTGAGAGAGATAGTCGACGAAAGCGTCGGTTGTGTAGAGATTGTTTTCGGAAAGTGCGAAGGCCCCGGCGGCAGTTGACGCCCACGTATCAACGAGAGTCGCTTGGAGCACCTGGTAATGATCATGGGAGCGGCGAACGAAGGATCTGCCGTCTTCAACAACGATCTTGACCTCCGGGCGGAAGTAGAGGCGGTTGCTGTATTCCGGAAACTTCTTGCGCATGATGACAGTGGCGATGATGGGGTTGATCTCGACGCCGGTGATATCCTTGCTGCCGGAAGCGAGCGCGCGCGAAACGTCCCAACCGCCTCCGGGACCGATGATGAGAGTCTTGGCACCGGGGCGAAGCAGGTATGGGAATCCCGGCCCCTGATACGCGAGATCGTATTTCTGCTGCGGCGAGAGATGTGTGAAATCGAAGCGTGCGACGCCGGTTGCGGCATCCGCGTCGATGACAATGCTTTCTAAGCCCGTGCCCGGCTCAGGCTCGAGGGCGATACGGGAAAAGCTGTTCCACTGGACGAACTGCTCGTTTTGGAGCTGCCGGCCTTTGGCGAATTTCACATCGATGAGGAAGTGTTTGGCGTTGTACGTGATGAGAGCGACCAGCACCAGGCCTAGCAAGACGGCGGCGGCTCGGCCGCGGGGTGCATGCGCGAGATGGAACCAAATGGCAGAGGAGACAGCGAACAGGACGGCAGCGACGAGGATCGTGTTCGGGCCGCCGACCCAGTTGAGTATGGGAACCAGGACAGCGCAGCCCGCAGCGGCGCCTGCGAGATCGAAGAAGTAGACGCGGTCAACGCGCTCGATAGTATCGGAAACGGCAAGCGAAAGGATGGCGCCGGAGAACAGGAAAGGAATCGCTGCGACGAAGTAGGCGCCGATCAACTCGGCACGCTGCATCGTGCCAGTCTGCCGGAGCAGGAATGCGAGGCAAACAACAACCACGATCGAATTGAGAGCGGCGACGACACCTAGTTTGCCGTAGAACGAGCCGCGCCATTCTGCGATGGCATACGAGAAGATGCCGCCGACTCCGAGCCCGAACAGAGCAATGGAGATGGCTAGGAACGCGAAGTGATAGAAGTACACGACCGAGAAGACGCGTGTAAGCGCGAGCTCAAGAAGCAGAGTCGCAAGCGAAGTGGATGCGACGCCGAAGTAGATCTGAGGCCAGTGTTTCCCGCGTAGGGACGGCAGAACCTGAGGGGGGAGTGAATCGAGAAGGGACAACTTTTACTATGTTAGTGGACGGTTCGCATCGCCGGCGGTTGCGAAATAGGAGCGAGATGCCGTGGGCAATACGAGCGCTGGCATGGCCATCGCCATAGGGATTGTGGAGCCGGGCCATGCGCCGATACTCGGCCGTGATCATCGAGGAGGCGCGTGGCCTCGCTGACAATTGCGTCCCGATCGGTTCCCACCAACTTGACGGTTCCCGCGTGAACCGCCTCGGGACGTTCTGTTTTCTCGCGCAGCACGAGAATCGGTTTCCCGAGCGACGGACCTTCCTCTTGAACGCCGCCCGAATCGGTGATAAGGAGATAGGCTCGCCGCATGAGGTCAACAAAGGGAACATAGTCAACCGGCTCGAGAAGCAGAACATTCGATTTCACGCCGATCACTTTATGCACGGTCTGCTGAACGTTCGGATTGAGATGGACGGGCCATACGATCTGGACGTCATCGCGGTGGGCGAGCACGGATAAGGCTTCACAGATGCGCACGAACGCCTCTCCGAAGTTTTCGCGGCGATGGGCGGTAACCACGATCAGCTTTTTGCCGGAATCGAGCGGAAGAGAAAGCCCGGGCAAGCGTCCGCTCTGCAAGCCCTCAAAAATGGATAGGACGGCATCGATGCCGGTATTGCCAGTGACTTGAATGGATTCGCTCGGGACGCCTTCGCGCAAGAGATTACCGGCCGCCCAATCGGTAGCGGCGAAGTGCAGATCGGCGAGACGCGAGGCAAGCACACGATTCATCTCTTCCGGAAACGGCGCGTGCATGTCGAATGTGCGAAGGCCGGCTTCGACATGCGCGATGGGAACACCCGCGTAGAAGGCTGCAAGGGTCGCACATAAGGTGGTGCTGGTATCACCTTGGATCACAACGAGCGACGGCTGCACAGCATTGAGAACGGGCTCGAGTCCTGCAAGCAGGCGGGCAGCGAGGGCGGTAAGCGTCTGGCCGGGACGCATGAGATCGAGATCGTAATCGGGGGTGACCTCGAAGGCGGCCAGTACTTGATCGAGCATCTGACGGTGCTGGGCGGTGGCACAAACGACTGTCTGGAGGCTGGAACGGAACGGATCTCCGCGGAGGACGGAGATTAACGGGCAGAGCTTGATGGCTTCCGGGCGCGTGCCGAAAACGACGAGTACGCGGGGATTGGAATTGGAGAAGGAGGGAGACGAGTTACTTGTGCCGGTAGGTGATTCGTCCCTTGGTGAGGTCATAAGGGGACATCTCGAGGGTGACGCGATCGCCGGCTAACACGCGAATTCGATTGCGCCGAAGCTTTCCCGCCAGATGCGCGAGGACGGTCCGGTCTTGATCCAGTTGGACGCTGAAGAGACCGCTCGGAAATTTCTCCACGACTGTTCCAGTTACTTCAATGCTGTCTTCTTTACTCATTCGCCTCTTGTAATTAGGATGCGGACGCGACGGGGAGCGACCCCGCGCTAGGGGAAGTATAGCGCAGGCCGCGAGATCCGAAGGGGCGCGAGTTGGGTGTGTTCTAAGCTTTAGTCGGGGCTGCTGGGAGCGCTTGGTGCGAGTGCGATTTCGCAACGCGAACAGGTGAATGTGGCGACGGTTACGAACGAGTTCAAAGACAAAAATGTTCTGATTACGGGCGGCGGGCGCGGCATCGGCAAGCGACTGGCGTTAGGATTTGCGAGGCTGGGCGCGAGGATTGCGCTGATCGGTCGAAGCAAAGCTGAGATCGAGCTGGCACAAATCGAGATCGAACAAGCGGGAGGCAATGCGCTTCAGCTACGGGCAGATGTAACGGACCAGGAGCGGCTGAACGTAGCGGTTGAGCGGGCGCAGGTGAGTTTCGGCGGCTCGGTCGATGTTCTGATTTGTGCGGCCGCAGTTACGGGGCCGCTGAGCTCGTTTCTAGAGAGCCGGGTGAAGGATTGGGTGGAAGCGATCGAGATCAATCTGCTCGGCGTGGTGCATTCCTGCCGCGCCGTGCTGCCCAGCATGATGAAGAAACGATCGGGGAAGATTCTTGTGCTGGTATGCGAAAGCGATCAACACCCTACATGGGGCTTCTCGGCGTATTCGACATCGAAGACGGCGGTAGTGCGGTTTGTCGAGACCGTGGCGGCTGAGGTGGTGGAGCACAACATTCAGATCAACTGCTTCGATCCAGGGCCGGCGTACACAAACGTGACGGATGAGATCATCCGTGCTGAAGACAAGCTGGAACCGAGAGTGGTTACTGCGGCGAAGGAGACCAGACGAACTGGTGGAGTCTCACCGGAACTGCAGCTCGAGCATGCGATGTTTCTCGCGTCTGAGAGATCGAATCATATTACCGGAAAATTGATTCACGTCACCGACGACTGGAAAAGACTGAAGAACGCGAGATTAGCCGAAGATGCGCTTACGCTGCGGCGCTTTCAGAGATAGCTATTCGGTCGAGAAGCGATAGATGGTGGTCTGGTGAAACTCTTCGCCGGGATGCAGGACAACGCTCGGGAAATTCGAGTGGTTGGGCGAATCGGGAAAATGCTGGGTTTCTAAACAAAGCGCGGATCGAAACTTGTATACGCCTCCGATACCGTGCACGCTTCCATTCAGGAAGTTGCCGGAATAGAACTGAATACCTGGCTGCGTGGTAAACACTTCCATGACGCGTCCGGAATGCGGCTCTTCGACCTTAGCGGCGAGAGCAAGCTCATTCGCCGGGTGGTTGAGAACAAAATTGAAATCGTAACCTTTCGCAAATTTCAGTTGATCGTTGTGCTCGTTTATGTGGGCTCCGACCTTGGTGGGAGTGCGAAAGTCGAGGGGCGTGCCGGCAACACTCTGAATGGCGCCGGTCGGAATAAGCTTGTCGTTTATGGGCGTGAACCGGTCGGCTACTAACGTAAGCTTGTGGTTCAGGATGTCACCGCTTCCGGGTCCAGCCAAATTGAAATAGGAGTGGTTGGTCAAGTTGAGGACGGTGTCTTTGTCTGTGGTCGCTGTGTAATCGAGGCGAAGATCGTTCTCGCTGCCGAGTGAGTAGCGGACAGTGACGGACAGATTGCCTGGGAACCCCTCTTCGCCGTCGCGGCTCAGATAATGCAATTCGAGGGCGGGAGCGTCTGCACTTGAGACATCTTTCGCGTCCCACACGCGTTTATCGAAGCCTCGCAAACCGCCGTGAAGCGCGTTAGGGCCGTCGTTCAGAGGAATGTGATATTGATGGCCATCGAGCGAGAACGTGCCATTCGCAATGCGGTTTGCATAGCGGCCGATGAGAGCACCGAAGTAAGAGGTGTTGGTTTTCGAAACATAGCCGTCGAGGCTGTCGAACCCAAGCACCACGTCGCCGAGCTTAGCCGTGGCGGTCTTTGACCTTGATGGAGGTGACGGTGCCGCCGTAATTCGTGATCTTCACTTCCATGCCGGATTGGCTGGTGAGTGTATAAAGAGATACTTCCTGGCCACCGGGAGTTTTTCCAAACGGTTGCATATGGGTATTGGTGGTCGATTGCGCGCGGAGACCGGGCGTCGAGAAAAGTCAGCAATAAGGCTAGAGGAAATACCAGGGTGCGCCGCATTGTCTCAATGTATAACGATTTCGCGGTGAAACAGGTGGACCGCGAACTGCGGGATGATCTTTTGTACCGGTGATCTTGATGGGCAGCAGGAACCCGGCGCCTTGCTTTGCGAACAGCGGGTCGAAGGGTTTCAAGAGCCAATGCTTGATGCCGGATTGAGTTTGGGAGAGTTTTGCCTGCATGCGGAAGGCGCCTTGCATATCGATCTGCTCCGAGCGAATGCCATAAGTGCCTTCGAGACTGATCAAGGCGCCTGGGACGCTAAACGAGAGCTGCGAAAAGGAAGCGATTCCGTTCGCTAATCGGAAGCGGCCTTTCAAATTCGACGCGACTGTCTGGGCGGATTCCTGTTCGTCTTTTTTGGGGATTCCCAAGGCGCGTTGACTCAGCGCGTCAAGGCGTTCGGAAACGCTTCGAGCTGGTAAATTTTGCGGAAACGATTCCGAACTCGCCGTCTAGTTTCAACTTGTCCAGCACGTCCTGGCGGCCCGGGAGGAATCGTGATCTTAGTTTTGAAATTGACAGCACCCGTCAAAGCGGGCTGTTTGTCGCCGATCACAAGCCGCAGTATATCTTCGATGCGGCCCCGTTTGGTTACAGCATCAAGCGAAACGGTTTTGCCATTGGGCCCGGGCTGATGGACGATTTTGCCTTTGCAGAGGAATTCGGAACGAAGGAAACGAGCGTCAACGGGATCGAGGATCGTATCTCCATCGGTTCCGTTGACGATCGAGTGGAAGCTTGTGATGAGGTGCACGGGCTCACCTCCGCGCTTCAGCGCGAATCTGGGTGTATCGGTGGTGCCATCTACTTCTATATGTTGCAGCACACCTTGATAGCTGCCATCAGAGGAGAGCGTACCTGAGATGCCTTTGAAGACGCTAAGATCCGCGTTTTGGAAAGTGTAGCTGCCGGAAACGGCGGTGCTGCGAGGATCATCGCGCTGCCAAGGGCCGAATTCGCCCGTGCTGTCGATCAGGCCCGGCGGCTTGGCATTCGTAACGGTGGTTTTAAACGACATGGGCTGACCCGGGCCGACCGAACGGAGCGTGAGCTCTTGGATATCGAAATGCAGCGGAAGTTTTCCGGGAATTTTCGGCTCGACTTCGAGTATCGCGCCGTCGGCAATAATGGTTTGAATCAGGAAACGGAAGTGGGTGGTGTCGTGCCCGGCTTTGGCGGCCGGCTGTTCCGGGGAGACGGGTTGGACCGTGCTGCGGCCGCGGGCGGGCAGGTGCACTACAAGACCTTCCATGCGAACCAGGCCGACTGTATTCGCGCCGCCTGCGAGCGTGGCGAAACCAGTATTAGCCGTCAAGCGGCGGATGTAGATCAGTGGATACGGATCGTTCCAGTTCTGATGGCGGATGGAGACGCCCTCGCAAACCAGTTTGGGTTTCGGGAAGAACGTGAGATGGAAGGAGCCCAAATCAATCTGGGCATCGAAGCGTTCCGCAAGAGCTTGAATGACGCGGTCCCGAGCTTGAGGGCCGAGCTTCCTGACATATAGATACGTGGCGATCACAGCGCCAATTACGAGGAGCGCTATAACCGCCAGCGCATAACGCCGCGATGCTCGCATTTCACTCAGCTATCGTTCGCCATTCTCCTCATTGACCCATTCCCCCTAGCATAGCTGCCGCGAGGGCGGGTGAATTGTGGCGGCCCGATTGGAGTTATTTGAGGACGGCGAGTTCGAGAGGACTGCTAACGATGGATCCGTTCGATAATTTTCTATCAATCACGTAATAGAGAACGCGCCCTGAAACGGCAGGAACGTTTACGAGACATGAGTTACTACAGGCGGTCCAGGTTTGAGGCTCCGTTGCAAAGGCGTACGGATCGCCGTTGCTGACTGCGGTCGTGCAGTCTTCCTGGCGGTTGGGAGAGCAGAAGAGCGGCTGAGAGTTCGAATCGCTGCCGTATTCCGCGTACCCAAACCGCACACGAACAGAAGAGCCGGGTTGGCCGCCGAGACTCAGCGGAAGCGGAACGAAAGTGTTGCGAATGATGGAATCAACATTCGGGAGGGGAGGAAGTCTGATGCCCCACACATCACTGCGCCGCCCGTCACCCCAGGCCACAGTGGTTACGCCCCAATCACCGTTGGTGAGGACGTGCATATTCGCGTAATTATTCGTCCGGCCTGGCCCGCCAAGAGCGGTAGTCAGGATGCGCCCACCCAAACCAAGAGGATCGGGACCGGAGATATCATGCTGCGCGTAGGCTGCTACTTCGGGTGCCATCGGAGCTACACACGGGGTGTTGATGGTCATATCGATTTGGCAACCGAAGGTTGTATTCGCTTGCGGAACCACTTCGTAGATCTGGCCGGGGCTACTGCCGGGCACACACTCTCCGGCATTCGAGACGATACAGCCTTTCCAGGGAGTCGCATCGGTCAAGGACGAAGTGGGGCCGCTGATGTTCTGAATCAGATGCTGGCCAGCCCACATTCTTACCGCTTGCCGCTTCAGGTCGAGAGCTGTATTTTGGCCCTCGGGCAGATCGATGCGATACAGGCTATTCGTGCCGGCGACTTTCGTGTAAGTGTGATTCCAGAGCTGACTTGCGCCGCCGCCCGCACCTCCCAAAGGCCGCCCATCGACGATCCATTCACACGCGGGACATCCATAAGTAAGCCCACCAGCGTGACTTTGAATGATGCTAATACCTAGTCCCTTGAAACTCTTATCAAAGGGAAATAACGACTGCACGCCCCACATAGCGCCGGAGCCCCATACGGTTAAGGGCTGACCAAGACGGATGCCGTAGCCTGCGCCATAGCCTCCCAAATCTTTCGCGAAATCGATTACATACGGGCCCGAGGTAATCATGTTGGAGCCGGCGAACCATTCGATGGTGTGTCCCGCCTTCAACAAATCGTTATCCATTTTGCCGGCAGCTACGTTTCCGTTCGGAAACAGATTGAAGCCCGGGTAATAGCAATCAAACGGCAGCCATTCAGTTAGTTGGAAACCAGAAGCATGAGACCGCTGCGGTCCGCAGTCGCCTGGAAATGGTTGTAATCCCCGAGCGAAGACGACGTGCGCGGTCACGTTTGAATTTCCACTTAGGGGCGAGACCGCAGCAACCAACATCAGCTCATAAGGCGTTGCGGAGCTGTCAACAAGAAAGTCGCCGGGTTGGATTGATTGCAAGTAGGAGTAACAGTTACTAGTCGTGTTATCGCCACCGCAAGACGAGGCATTATGGGGCCAGGGCCCGGGGCGTGAACCAACGGGTAAAGAACCCAGGGATTGCATGTCTTTGGAAGCCGGGCTCGTCGCGAGAGGATCGGATAGATCCATTTGAATACAGTGATTCCCAGTCGCTCCAAGAGCGATCCACCGCGAGTCTGTAACGCCGAGCTGTTCGCACGTTTGTGGATCTACGAAATTAGACGCGAGAGCGAGCGAACCGCCGTTATTATAGATCTGACTCACGGTCACGTTCCACTGCTCGATTGCAGCCGAACCCATGTTCCCCAAGTGAGACATCGAGTACATGTCCGAATAGCCGCGCGAATAAGTGGAATTGAAAATCTGGAAATACTCGAAGCCGTGAATGCCGGCCCATCTCGACGGGTAAGTATCCCAACTGTTATGGCAATTTTGAACCTGGCCAGCTCCAGCGGGTTGCGAAATATCAAGATCGCAGAACCAGGTGATCGCTCCCTGGCTGGGTCGCATCATGAATTTGGCAAACGGATACTGCATGTCCTGCAGTGCAGGAAAGCCGAAATAATTGAAGTCGATCTGAGGATACGCGGCGGCAATCTCCTGCTGCACGGATTTCGAGGTTTGAAGAGGGACGCAAGTGATGGCCGAGTTTTGTAAGGACGAGTTTCGGTTATCGCTCCAAACGGCAAACTTCTGATGGGCGGAATCGGAGGGATTGTCATTGTACACGCAGTTCTGAATGAAACCGGTCGAGGTATTGTAACTGTACCCCAACACCGTTCCGTTATTGAAATTGGATAACTTACGTGATTCGCCAGTGCTTGGAATCATGAGATAAAGGTAGCTGTTCGAGCCGGAGTTGACGAACCATTGATCGACGAATGTGCAGAGATAGCCTGTGGTCGGGGCGGCCAAAGGTGTAACCCCGTCGGCTGCATAAGTGACCGGGTGGGAAATGCCGTCACAGCCGGTCGTGCCTGCACCCTGGAACTCAGTAAAGAATTGGTTGCTTCTGGCGAAGTTATTCTGAACCGTGTTCAGAGAAACGGCCCCACCATTGGGATTGACCCATAACTTGACGCCGAAATTGACAAACTCATACAGATTCTCTCCAATGCCGGTACCAGAGGCATGTGACTTACTCACGCCCCGGCATCCAGAAAGAGTGAGGCCACTGAGTCCGGTGCACCAGAACGTTTCGGCATTGGACCCTGTGTCGAGAGTGATCGGGTAACCTGATCCGTTCGCGGGCCATGGAAGCAGGAGGAATCCTGCCGAAGAAGCGACGGAAATGCTCGTGGCTCCAGGGGACACCGCGGATGTGACTGTCGTGAACAATGGAGTCCAAGACGAGAGATTCTGCTGGATTGTGATGTGTTGCTCGTCCTGAATACTTGCCACCGTGCAGACATTGTTCGGGCAAGCCGGTGCAGTGCCCGCAATGCCGACCCACATGCCGGGCCTAAGAACTGTGACGGGGAAATAGACATTTTGTCCAAAAGATGAGTTTGCGCCCCATGTAACTGTCGAACCTGAGACAGCGGATATGGACCCGCCAAAGGTGTTCGTCAGCATGTCGTTGGTGACGCGAGCAGAGCCCCAACCCGCAAGAAGAGGGCGCGGCCAAGTACCAGAAGGAGCGTACAAAGTTGCGGGCGTGGTCTGCGGTAGAGAGACCGTCACCGTAGTCCCAAGACAATCGCTCGCACTTGTACCGCCGTCGGCGACAAGACACATGGAGTAGGAAGCTCCCGAAACCGTAGCGAATCCGGAGATCCTCGTCTGAATATCATCTAAGCCAAAGAATTCGGTAGCCGTGAATGACGGCCGCTCTATTCCGGACGCACCCCAGAGAAAAAGAGCGTTTGCCGGTCCGCCTGCGCCAGAGTAGGTGGCGTAGCCGGAAGTTCCAAGAATGTTCGCCGAGGATGTCCATGAGCTGGACAGATCCATCACACCACTGAAACTACCCCACCCGCTTACGTCATCTCCTCCATCGCCTGGACCTGTCCAGCGTTGTAATTGAAAGCCAGTGAGTGGATCAATTTGTGTATTTGCGGGAGCATTCGAGGTGGGTGCAGTGTAATTGACAGTCGGCCATCCATAATTGCCGAATTGCGCCGGATTGAAAGGGATGTAATCGGGAGCCGTGTTTCCCAGAGGAGGGTTCTGGGTTTGAAAGGTGTAAGTTCCTACATAGGAGCCGTTGCCGCAGGAAACCTTAAGGTAATGCGTGGCCGCAGCCTGGAGAGCGCGGGAATAGGTGTTTCCATCGACGGCAGTGCCGGTACCTCGAAACCCGAGCACGATTTCCCGGTATGTGCCGTTTATAAGATTGCCGGCGCGAGTATCCAGGTTGCTGCCTGGAAACAGATTGACGTCAACGATCGTGGTCTACGGTCGAAAATGTAGAGTTTGTGCCTTCTTGCAGCGTGCACGGGTTAGCGTCAGGAGCTGAGTAACTGAAAGCCGCCTGCGTGCTCGTAGCACCGAGGAACGTGATGGGGAGTGCGGCCTGCGCGTACACGACAGGAGCAATTATGAGGAAGCCGAGTGCTAGGCTGATCTGTCTCATTCAGTTACTGGACCAAGAGTGATTGTATGTCGGCCAGGGCGTTTCCGGCGTTGAGGAGGAAGCCTGAAATCGTGCCGACCGTCTCAGTTTTGAGCACAGTGTAAGATTCGCCGCCATTTGTCGAGACCTCAAAGTTCGCGGTGGTTCCACTGATCCGGATCCGGATATGGAAAGGCGATCCTGTACCTGCGATGCCGGGAAAAGTAGATGGGTTCGATGAATAGGCTAGCGCCGAAGAGAGAGACCCATTCCAGGTCTCCTGGAACAAATTGCATACCATACCGCTCGCAGAGGTCGTGGCCGCGTAGTTGTAAGTGGAGGGGCCGAAGAGCCAGGCTATGCCGTTGGTCGAATCGTAGACTCCGATCTGGCAGGCGCTAGTTTGATTGGCGTTTGACGAGCTGGGGAGGCAGCGCAGGACAGCTTCGATGGAGCCGATATGAGCGCTGCTGTATTCGGCTGGGAAGCCATTGTCGCCCTGAAAGGTGATGTCGCCGTTTGGCTGTGTGGTCACGGCCGGAGTGTCCGAGCCGATCACGGACCAGCCGCTCAGGCTCGGGATGGTCGCCTGATACATGCCGTCGCCCGGAATATATTTTGTTCCGCCGATGATCAGATAAGGAGGAGCAGCGCTCATGGCTGCTCCTGCGCCTCCTCCGCACCCGGTACAACTGGATACCGTGATGTTTTGGAACGTGTTGGCGCCTGTGAATACGTTGTTCGCGGCGAGCATGGGCAGCAATGTCGGATCAATCGCGACGGACGCTACTCCGGCCGAGCGCGTAAGCTGAATGCCCGTTCCCGCAAGAAGCGGGTCGGCCGACAGAACGGCGCGTTGATCGACGCCGCCGGTAGAGGTAAATGCACTGCCTACGATGGTCCATGTCCATAAGGGTAGAGAATTCGCCGGGAACTGAGTAACACCGCTGGCGTATGTGCAGCCGGTGCAAGTAATAGGAGCTGAGGTATCCGCAACCGTGAGGATACCGTTCGGATCGATATAGATAAACGCCAAGTCGGAACCACTTCCCCCGCTAACGATAGCGCTAGCCGGATTCGTGAACGTAAATGTTACGTTGCCGAGCCGCGCGTTGCATGGCGTTGCGCTGGAACAACCGGCGCCGATGGTGACGGTAGCGCTCGAGAAGGTGGCAGCGAAATCACCGAGCTGGGCTGCCATTGCAACGCCGCCAGAGCTGGACCCTGGGGGACCTTGCGTTCCGCCTGACTCAACGGTCCAAACATTTACGGCGGTGCAGGCGTAGAGGTTGGATCCAGCGGGCGCAGAAGTTACGAAAAAAAGCTGCCCGACTTGACAAGTAGCGGGCAAAGTTGTGCCTACCGCGATCGGCCGCGTGAAGGGAAAAGTCGAGAAGTCTGGATTCTTGCCTTGAGCTTGTAGGTCAATCGAGGTGTCGCGAGGAGTTTGCCCGGACCCGAAACCCGCGCCCGTGATTAGGGTGAGCAGCGCTATTGAGTATCTAATAAGCATTGGAGTTTATAACATCTCGTTCGACCTGAGGATTTCATCGGGGCACAGCGGGGGCGCTGCCAGAACTTGGGTTAAATTGCTGAGTTACTTATAGGAAGAAATTCTTGAGCTGACTGTCACCGGGTAAATAAGGGCGGCCGTGGGGAGCACAACAGGAAGCCCGACTGCTCACGTTCCAAGAGATGGAGCAAAGGCGCCTACGATGGAGGGAGGACATAGCTGGACAGAGTTTCGCGAGCTTCAGGCGGCTTTTTCGGTCGCTGCGACGCGATTCTCGACAAGAAGCGGTGCCGGAATCGAGTGGCGAACTCTCAGATTGAGTAGATTCTGGTGGTCGAGCTTGGCTTCGGCGAGCGAAGCGGACCATTTATGACGTTCCTGCTTGCGGCTTTGATCGGCTTGTTTATGAGATTGCGATTCGAACCCAATCTGCTCTTTTCTCGTTTGCGCTCTGAGCCTTAGAAGCTCGTTGAGAGATTTGTAGAAGGCGCGGTCGTGCGTGGTTTGGTAGCGGATGTAGAGCGCCAGGCCCTTTTCGTCCCAACAGCCGCGCGCGTCGTGCTTGAGTCTGGTTTGCTGGAGGATCAGAGCGCGCTTGGAGAGCCAGGCGGCTTGCGCCATTTTGCCGATGAGCATGTTTTCGGTGAAGGTGGAGGGCTTGTGCTCAGCGCGGAGCTCGGCGAGCAGGTTGTTGAATTCCTCCTGGTTTTCCCAGGGGAGGACGGTGAATTCGCCGGTTAGGCCGTGGCGGAAGTTATTCATGGCAGAGATGGCTTTGCCTTCCGGAGTTTTGGGTCCGGACGGAGAGCTGCGCATTGGCTTGGTTCGCGTTCAGTTGAGCTTCAGTTACAGATTTCATGGAGAGTTTCCTTTCAGAAAATGAAAAACGCCCGATTGCGCGACGGCAACGGGCGTTAGTCGAAGAAGATTGGAGCGATGCCGCTCCTTAGTTACAGTGTAACAGACGTAACCAAGCGATTCGGAATTGTATACTTTACAAACCCATGCTTTAAGCGCATACTTGAAGCATGGAAGACGCAGATATTCTCGCTCCCCACTTCGCAGATGAAGACAAAGCGCGTGAATTCCTAGAAGCGAAACGCTGGCCGGATGGGGTCATTTGTCCCCAGTGTGGCGTGATCGGTGAATCGTACCGTTTGCAGCCTCAAAAGAAGGGCAAGACTCACGTTCGCAAAGGCGTGTGGAAGTGCGGCGGTTGCCGTGAGCAATTCAGCGTGACGGTCGGCACGGTCATGGAAGATTCGCACATCCCGCTCAACAAATGGCTGCTTGCATTTCATCTGTTGGCTGCAAGCAAAAAGGGCATGAGCGCTCACCAGCTTCACCGAATGCTGGGCGTCACGTACAAAGCGGCGTGGTTTATGGCGCATAGAATTCGGTACGCCATGACGCAGGAGCCTTTATCATCAAAGCTCGATGGCGTGGTCGAAATTGACGAAGCATACATAGGTGGACGGCGTAGGCGTAAGAACAATCCCGGCGGCGGTCTGCGCGAGGGAGAAACGGAGGTATCGGTCGGCAAGCGCGTTTGGCGCAAGAAGCCCGGTATGCCGAAAGGGGTTCATCCGCATTCCGGTAAAGAGGTAGTTCTTTCGCTCGTGCAGCGCGGCGGGAAGGTTCGCTCCTGCATATGGAGCGGGTAATGCAGGACAATTGCGGCCCGTTCTGAACGAGTACCTCGCAGAAGGTGTTCATGTGATGACGGACAGCGCAACACGCTGAAACTCGATGATCCGAGCCAGAAGCACGACAGAGTGAATCACGCGGCGAAAGAGTACGTCCGTTACGAGAACGGCGTGTGCATTTCGACGAACACCGTCGAGGGCTACTTCGCGACTCTCAAGAGAGGCATCGACGGCGTTTACCACCACGTAGGCAGGCAGCATCTAAATCGGTATTTGACCGAATTCGACTTTCGATACAATTCTCGGGATGTCTCGGATGCGGAGCGGGCGCAACTCGCTCTTAAAGGCGTCGAAGGGAAACGGCTAACCTACCGGGACTCATTCAAGAGGGTGTAGTTGAAACCGAAAGGCCGCGGAAAACACCACCCCTCGCGACCGAGAAATAAACCTTCCCGTAGACGCATTGCTGCTGCTAAAATCTAGGTTCGAGAGGGGGTTCGAACACCCTCGAGCCCATCCCGCAAGTCATTGAAAACAGACGTACAACAGCTCGGGCTGCCTTTCATTCCATCGGCTGCTCTCCTCAGTCCCGATGAGATTTACAAATCTGCTGATCAAAAAATGTTGGTTGAGGATTTGCAAGAGGATCGCAGGATCGAAAGGAAACCAGCGGGGATTCACCCGAAAGCATTGGGCGATTATTTTTCGATTTGGGCAAATACGGTTCCGGACGGAGGCCTGATTGCAGTCGGCATTGAGAATCGCGGTGTGCTAACAGGATGCTCCCATGTCGGAATTCCGCGGATCAATGAACTTGAACGAGCGGGCCACGTCTACTGTCCAGGTGCGCAAGTTCCAGACGCGACATGTGCCCATCGTCCGAAGCGATGGACGACCCGATTTTGTATTGCTAATCCGCGTGTATTACAACGACGCAAAAGTCGTTGAGACCGTGGATGGGAATGCATACGCCAGAATCGGGGAATCGCGAAAGAAACTCACGCCTCAAGAGGTAAGGGAACTCCAGATCGACAAAGGCCAGGTTGACCTTGAGCGTGAACAAGAGCTCGATAAATTACCCCGAGGGATTCGATACTGGGCTAATCCGAAAATTCACGGACGCGTTTCGCAAGGCGAGCCGGCTTACGCTGAGCCACACGAATGAAGAACTCTTAGAACGTCGGCATCTTGGAAGACGATGCGGAGGACAATTCCTTCCAAACGTAGCCTGCACTCTCCTGTTTGCCAATGATCCCGTAGCCGAGTTCCCAGGATGCAAGATCCGCTTTTTGCGGTTCGATGGGGAATGGGAAGGTACAGGTGAGCGGTTCAATGCGGTAAAGGATCGCTGGATAGAAGGGCCCGTCCCTTTCTTGATTACGGAAGCGGAATCATTCTTGAGGCCCAACTCCGAGAATTCTCGCGCTTAGGACCAGACAGCAGGTTCTACACGGCACCAGAATATCCGAAAGGCCGCGTGGTATGAGGCCATAGTGAAGCGTGTTTCATCGTTCCTACGGTCTACGAAACATGAACATCTTCATCAAGATGTTTGATGACCGATTAGTGATTGAAAGCCCTGGTGCATTTCCCCCATTCGTAACACCCGATAATATCTATGACTCGCATCATCCTCGCAACCCGCATTTGATGAATGCGCTCTATTTTTTAGATTTTGTGAAGTGCGCAAACGAAGGCACTCGCCGAATGCGGGACATGATGGCTTGATGTAAACCTTCCACATCCTGAGTTTGAACAAAAAGATACAGGCCATGCTTCTGTACGGGTGACACTGCGCAACGACATTAAACATCGAAGAGTTTGGATCGACTTCGACGCTAGTAAAATGATCGGTGAAGACCAGTCATCTAAAACCTCACGCAAGACGAACACCGAGCGGTCAACTTTGCAGCAGAGCACGGGACCATAAACGTTAGTCAATTCCAACGACGACGGCAAAGAGTTGGAAATCGGCAAAACGGACGCTTGCGAGATTGGCAGCGAGAGGGCATCACTTAAACACGTGCACAAGCGCGATTTGGAGCGGGACCCAGAGGCACACTTTGTATTAAAGGTAAACGCGCAGCATGGCCCAAAGAAGTCTTGAGGAAGCCGAAGAAGAAGATGTCGAAAGCGAGACCGCTGAGTCTGTACCCACTCAGCTTTGACGAAGCGGTAACGGACATCCTAAAGGTGAAGCCGGAACCGAAAGCCGAGAAGAGACCGAAGCCAAAATCACGCGGGAGTCGGGAAATGGAAGAGCAACGGATTAATGACCTCCGCAAACATTTGTGAAAAAGTTTTCAGTGCCACGGAAGAAGTTCAAAAAGTCTTTGCTGGCAGTTTAAACTACTCGAACGACTCAATCGGTTCTGGAGTCTGAGGCGCAATACTTGTGAGCTCGCAACCGCTTCTCGCGAACATCGGAAGAGGTCCGGGCCATATTGTCTTCAACGGTCCAATTCGAAGACTTACTGGCGAATTTAGCCGCCGTCATCTCGAGAGCGGCTGAGCGCAGTTTCTGGCAGTCTGATGCAATCAAACAAGCCTGCGAGATGATAAACGGAGATATCGGAGTGCTTTCGAGGGCCCTGCCTTCCGCACATTAAATGGAGTGACACAGTCTGTCGAACACGCACCCAATGTTTTAGGTCACACGAGCCTCAAAGGTTACGGGAAACGGGCTCATACACAATTGTCATCACAGACAATTGACCATGAGCGCGACCAATCACAGTTAGCGTGATTGACTGCCCGCGATCTGACCAGACCTGCTGGCAATAAGGCATCGAATCTTCGGGGTCGGGATGATCCACGCACTTTCCCTTCTGCGCTGCCGGAGCAGCGTATTTTCCGGCAAGTTCATTGCCGACGAGCCTCCACGTTCCATATGGTTCATCAACTGCCTCTGAAACGTCATGAGAGAGCATAATTTTGTCAAGGGTGGAGCAAAGCGGAGTTGCGAAGAGAAAGAGAGCGAGACAATGTTTACCGTTGTCCCGCGATAGGTGCCGCGCTCCTTCTGGTCTTTCGTAAGCGGCATTTTAGCCTTGACTTCACTCACGGACATACCGAACCGCAACCCGTTCCAGGTCTCCTGCGATTTGCATGGGAGTGACACAAAAATCAAAGTGCCGACCAACGCGGAAAAGATTCGAAGCATGTCGAAAGATGATATCAAGCACCGATGCTCGGAAGCTGGGCCACTAGACATTGACACAAATCTGCCCTGTTCACGCACACAACTTACGAGAAAGAGGGTTTGTCAAGTATACAATTCCGAAGCGATTTGTTGTAAGTTGATGAAAGCAGGAGAGATCAAGGGGCGATAACATACTTAACTAACCTATATTGGAAATGGCGTGACAGGCTGGCTGCGCTGGTCGTTTGCTCCCTTGCCGCTGCTGGGACTTGTGGCTATTGTGGCAGTTGGGCGACTAGCTTTGCACCGACGGTTATGGTGACTGGCGAGCCACGGGGATACACAGTCCTCAGCGGATCGACGACTAACAATTGGCTGCGGAGAGCGTTTTCGATGGCAGTTAGGAACAATGGATCTGCCTCGGGCGGACCTCCGACTGTAATCTCGACCAATGCTTCGGTAGTTTGGTCGATACCGACATCAAAGCCAGCATCATGGAGAGCCTTCCAGATTTGCAGACCTAACGACAGTCCAGGGCCGAGCGTAGTGAGCACTAAAACCTTAACACCGGGCTTTGCGAAGGGCCTGCACGCTTCCGTGATCTCGCGGATCTGCAACTGGCTTAATGAGCGAGGTTGCAGTGCGAACGTTAGGTGTTGGGCGCGTTCATTAGCTCGTGTTACCTCGCGATTGAGGGTGGCAATCTCAGATGCTTCAATGCTCTGTAAGCTTCGAGAGAAAAGAAAGATCCCGCCGTCACCGAGCAGTTCTCCGGCAACTCCGATAATCACGAGCCATTCGAATATCTTCGTTCTGGATTTCAACTCGCCGATCAGTCCGGCGACAAGCAAGAGTCCGAAGACTAATAACGCGACCTCGGAGGCATCAAGCGCGGCAATAGTGGCAGATTTGGGAAGCGAAAAGAGGGTCCCCATCTCGCCTTATGATTTGGCTGCGGCTGTGGGCATCGCCATACAGGGTATCGCGGTCGCAATTGTACTGTGCAAAAGAAGACGCCGCCGATAAGTAGCGCTGGCATAGTGCGTTTGGGTATGATTAGCGGAATCATGTTTAGGCGGACTGCAATGATGTGGTTGATGGTCGCCGGGGCTGGGCTAAGCTTCGCTGGGAAGGCGAAAAAACCCGCGCATCCTGAGGCGTCTGCTTGTACCAGCGGCTCGGTTCGCGTATGTGTTGAGAATGCCAACTATTGGGAAGGCTTTCGTGCATCGGTTTACAATCCGAACAACTTTGCTGTGGGAAGGTGTTCTGTCAAGTTTCTCGTAAGGAATAAGAGCGGGGAGATTGTCGCTGCACCTGAGGGAGAGACTTCGACCGGGCTGGGACCGAATGAACGCCAGAGTATTGTGAGTGAGGAAATAAGCAGGCCGTGGCCCCCTGTGGAAGATGTGGAACTGTCATGTTCGTCTGCTGATATCAGCGAACGATTGCATCTGGCTTGGCCGATCTTCTCGAACAGCTTCGAAGGATGGTCGTACGCACACAAGCGTGGATACCGATAACGTTGGGTATTAAATAAAGAAACGCATTTGGGCTAAGATGTTTGTTGGAAACGATGGTGCCTCAGGAGGATGTGGCCCCGAACTGGGTGGACAGGCTTGCCAACGAGATAGCGGTCCTGGAAGCCAACGCTGACAGATTATGGGCCGACGTAAAGATGTCCCTAAAATCGGCCACGCAAAGCTTTAGGGAGCGGTTCGACGGAGTTGCGGACGCAGAACAGCTAAACGGCAATCAGTTCCGAGTATCTAGACGTATTCCCTTTAATACATTCACGCGGGAAGCCGAGCGTACGTTGATCGTGGATCTGCACTTCAACAAAGAAGCATTTCAAATCGAGGTTTCCTGCGATGCGCCTTGCAGATCACAGATATTCCAGATGCGAGTGGTAGACGGTCAAGCGCGACTATATCAAACGGAACACGTTCTGACACCTGATCAGGTTTCGGATCGAGTATTGCGCGATGTTTTCAGGGCTGGGCAACGGCGACATACACTCTGGGCATCGCCTCGCGTTTATAAGGCATGAAGGACAGCGTCGCCAAATACCGGGTACACTGAAGACAGATGCAGCCATCATCGGAACCCTCGCCGGGTTCGCCATTCGCACAATTCAAAGACTCGATGCGAAAGATACTTTCGGTATCGAAGACGGAGTTGGATGCGATCCGAAAGAAGGAAGCCGCAAAGAAGCGCAGACGGGTAGCCGCCAAGCGCCGTCGGGCTGCTTAGGTCTCTTTCCTCTCCCCTGGTTCGCATACGGGAGATCCCTTCATATCGGATCTGCTTGTGGGGTCTTTCCCGTCAATTCTGCATACGTAAGCCGTTTGCCGATCACCTGAGAGATAACGATCAGAAAACGCTGCTGGTCGGTTAGCTTGCGGAAGTTGTATCGGAAGCACTGTTCGTCCAGATAGCGGCAGAGGTGCATCGGATCGACACTCACATACGTTCCGCCAAGCGTTCGCTTCAGGAGTGACCAGAAGTTTTCCAAGCCGTTGGTGTGTACGCGGCCCTCGACGTATGCGGCCATGTGATCTACGAATTGGTGAACAAATTCGCGATTCAGATCCTTGTAGCAGTTGAAATCGTCGGTGTATAGTGACGATCCCGGTTCCACGTTGTTTCTGATATTGGTGTTCACGTAAGGGGCCTTACGATTGGGCGCTACCATGGCGCGTACATGCCCTTTGCGCTCCATTAATCCGAGCACGATGGTTTTACCCCAGTGCCCGTCGTTCACGGCCTTGATCTTGCGTTTCGAGTGCTTATGCATATTGCGCGTTTTGCCGCCGATCCAGGTTTCGTCCGCTTCGACCTCGCCGCACAGTTTCGCGTCAAAGGACCGAGCGCGCATGGCGAGACGCACGCGATGGAGCAGGAACCAGCCAGATTTTTGGGTGATGCCTAAAGCCCTTGCAAGTTCGTAACTGCTGATACCGTTCCTACAGCTTGTGACGAGCCACGCTGCTGGAAGCCACTTATCGAAGCCAATCGGGGAGTCCTCAAAAATCGTGCCTACCTTAACGGAGAACTGTTGTTTCGGGTGATCGTTCTTGCACTTCCAGCGGTGCTGGTTTTTGAGGTAAAGGACTTCTTTCGAGCCGCAGGTCGGGCATTCGACGCCTTCCGGCCAACGGATATCGCGGACGAAGTTGATAGCCACTTCGGGATCGGCAAAGTAGACAATCGCCTCTTGCAAGGTTTCCGGGAATCCGTTGTCCATGTTTCAACTATACAGGAAACCAGCCAGTTAGTCAAGTATGTTAATGCCGATCAAGGTTGTGACTGGGTCCGTGAGAACATCCGTTTTGTATAGAATCGCTTCCGTCCTGATGGTGCTCTTTGCGGCCGGACACACGCTGGGGTTCCGCAAGAGCGATCCTCAATGGAGAGTGGATACTCTGCTTGCATCCATGAGGTCGATCCATTTCCATACGCAAGGCTTCGACCGGACTTACTGGGATTTTTATACGGGCTTCGGGCTGTTTGTGACTGTGTTTCTGATATTCGCAGCGGTGGTGGCATGGCAATTCGGCGGACTTGCGGCAAGCGAGTTGGGCCGTTTGCGAGTTTTAGCGTGGGCGCTCGCGATCTGTTTCGTCGCGGCGACATTTCTTAGCTGGCAGTATTTCTTTCTGGCTCCGGTCGTGTTTTCGGCCGTTATTTCGGTTTGTTTGATTGCTGCAGCCTGGCTCCCGCCCAAGTGACAACATTTCCTCTATAATGTAGAAGTAATGTTTGGCCGCGACTACCTGGGCGAATTCGAGCATCTCGTGCTGCTGGCGCTTTTGCGGCTCGGAGACCGAGCCTATGGCGTCACTGTGCGGCAGGAGATCGAGTTGCGAACGAAGCGCGAGGTATCAATCGGCGCGGTCTATGCCACGCTCGATCGGTTGCAGAGCAAAGCGTACGTCAATTCGCGTTACGGGGACCCCACGCCGGAACGCGGCGGACGCTCGAAGCGCTTGTTTCGCGTCACTGGTAAGGGAGTCGCCGCTGTGAACCGCACACACCGCGCGCTCGAGAGCATGACGGAAGGTCTCGATGCGGTCCGGAGCTACTCATGAGTTCTCAAACAGATTTCATTCAGCCGCCGCGTCTTGCGGTCTGGCTAGTCAGTCTTTTCGCGCCTGCCGAACAGTCAGAATCGATAACCGGAGATCTGGTCGAGGAGTTCTCGGAGCTCGCGTCAAGGTCGGGAGTTGCTCTCGCCCGACGCTGGTTTTGGCGAGAGGCCGTGAAAACGATAGCCGATCTCGCCGCCAGCGGATTCCGTACTGCTCCGTGGTTGATGGCTGCCGCTGTGATCGGAGGATTTTTCCTGATAGGGTTCGCTTCCCGGTTTTCGGCGCACGCGATCCGAACATTTCTGGATGCACACCGGGCTTACGAATCCCATCCCGAGGCTTATCTGTTCTGGATGAAGTTCCCCATGCTGACGGGACGTGTCATTTTATGCACGCTAATCGGCGCGTTGGTTGCACTCGTGGCCAAAGGACGCGAGCTGACTGCTGCGGGAACGCTTGCTCTGGTTGAGATTGTGCTGTTTGCCAGTGCGGTTTTTGTAGTGATCGCGAGCGGCCAGTCCTGGGTGCAGTGGTTTCTGGACATGCTGCCCTGGAATTGCGCGTCTGCATTCGCGACGGTAATTGGAGGAGCGGTCGTCCGAATGGGCAGATCAGGCGGGGTAACCAGGCCTGTTTAGGGACGTTTAGAACTTGTTGCCGATGTATTTTTCGGCTGCTGCTCCGCCCGTCCCACGCAATAGCAAGTCAGAGAATATATGAGATGGCAGGAGCAACAACAGCAGCTCAAGCGAATTCTTCAACGAGCGCGGGGGAACGAATCGAAACGGTCGATTGGGAGCGCGTTGAACGCGACCTCAACACGGAAGGGAGCGCCGTTGTGGAGGGCCTTCTTTCTCCCGAGGAATGCCGGGCGATGGCGAGTCTTTACTCCAGGGACGACATTTTCCGCAGCCGAATCGTCATGGCGCGGCATGGGTTTGGGCGCGGAGAATACAAGTATTTCCGGTATCCGCTGCCCGATCTGGTTGCGGCGCTTCGAACGGCCGTGTATCCGAGTTTGGTTCCGATCGCGAACGGATGGAACATGGCGATGGGTGTTGATGTGCGGTATCCGGAGCAGCACGCGGACTTCATCGAGCGTTGCCACGAAGCCGGCCAAGTTAATCCGACGCCTTTGTTGCTGCAGTACGGGGCGGACGATTACAACTGCCTGCATCAGGATCTTTACGGAGAGCATGTTTTCCCGCTGCAACTCGCCATCCTGCTTTCGGAACCGGGCAAGGACTTCACGGGAGGCGAATTTGTGATGACGGAGCAGCGGCCACGCATGCAATCGCGGGCGACGGTTGTGCCACTCCGGCAGGGCGATGGCGTCATTTTTGCGGTCCACAACCGTCCTGTGAAGGGGACGCGCGGCGTTTATCGGGTGAATCTTCGGCATGGCGTCAGCCGGATACGGTCGGGGCAACGGCATACGCTGGGAATCATTTTTCACGACGCAAAATGAGAGTGCCGCGAATGACGGGGGAGTTGTTCGAGGGCGCAACGGAACTCGAGCTGCAGGACGAGCGGCTGGGGCCAGGCGCAATGGTGCTTCGGAAGTTCGCTTTGACGGAAGAAGCGGCGCTGTTAGCGGAGCTGCAGAATGTCATTTCGGAAGCTCCGTTCCGGCATATGATCACGCCGGGCGGGTTTCGGATGTCTGTTGCAATGACTAACTGCGGGTCGCTCGGCTGGGTGAGCGACAAAACAGGCTATCGTTATGATGCGGTCGATGCGGAGAGCGGACGAACGTGGCCACGTATGCCCGAGTCGTTTTTGAAGCTCGCGACATGCGCTGCAACGAGGGTTGGATTCACTGACTATGTTCCGGATGCGTGCCTGGTGAATCGCTATGAGCCGGGCGCAAAGCTTTCGCTGCACCAGGACAAGGATGAACAAGACTATCAGCAGCCGATTGTTTCGGTGTCGCTCGGACTTCCGGCAGTGTTTCTATTCGGCGGGTTGAAGAGAGCAGATAAGGCGCAGCGCGTACAGTTAACGCATGGCGATGTTGTGGTTTGGGGCGGACCGGATAGATTGCGTTATCACGGCGTGCTGCCCCTCAAGGAAGGACGCCATCCGGTGATGGGCGAGTGCCGCATCAACCTTACGTTTCGGAAGGCGGGTTAGCGGGGCAGTCACGACGCAGGGGGCCGTCCGTTACGCCAATTCCGTATGGCTTGAGCGTGCTTCGGATAGTGGCCGTAGGTGTCGGCGCGCAGGCGGCGGCGAAAGCGCGTGTCAGTGCGGAATTGATCTTCGGGCGAATTCTCGATGAACTCGATCACCCGGCGGTGCGTTTCATTCAATTGTCGTAAGATGTCGGCGAGCGAAAGGCGCTTGTTCTGCTCTGTCATTCGGGCGTTGAAAGCATGAATGCCGCCATACATCACGGAGTATCGCGGCGGCCTTTCACCTTTGAGAATGACGGGAAGATATTTCAGCGCCTCCTGCTCCCAGCTAGTCACGTGCGCAAGGATGTCTTTTACGGACCAGGCTCCAATGACGCCACACTCGATCAACTGTGCCTCTGATAACCCGGCGTACGACTCCTCGAATGACGTCCAGGCTCTTTCAAGCCGTTTCAGAAGTTGTCCTCGGTCCACAGGACGATGATAGGAGGAATGATTCCAGCGAAGCTATTTCTTCTATGTGGATTGGCAGCGGTGCTGGTGGCGGCAGAGGATTCGCGCTTGTTGGAGAGTAAGCACGCGACGGAAGACATAGCGCCCGACACGAATCCGACTTCGAGCTTCTGGCGCGGTGCTCCAGCAATTGAGTTCAGCCGCGATCCGTTTGGAAACCCGGTTGCGAGCCATCGCACCGAGGTGCGCTCGCGGTGGACGGACCAGAATCTGTATTTCCTGTTCATCTGTCCCTACGAGCAGCTGAATTTGAAGCCTCAGCCGAAAACCGATGCCGAGACGAACCAGCTATGGAATTGGGATGTAGCGGAGGTGTTCATCGGCTCGGATTTCAAGAATATTCGCCGATACAAGGAATTTGAGGTATCGCCGCAAGGCGAGTGGGTGGATCTCGATATCGATCTGAACAACCCGCATCACGAAGATGGGTGGAAGTGGAATTCAGGATTCAAGGTTGCGGCGCGAATTGATGAGCGCGCGAAGGTTTGGTACGCGTGCATGCGGATTCCATACTCATCCGTTGACGCGAAGCCGGCTGCCGCCGGTAACACGTTGCGCATCAATTTCTATCGGGCGCAAGGGCCGATTTCGGATCATAAAGCGATTGCGTGGCAGCCTACGCATCAGAAGACCTACCACGTGCCGGAGGCGTTCGGAACGCTCAAGCTGGCCGACTAATTTTCTTAAAAGCGGTACTTCAATCCGAACTGGATCTGCCGCATGGGAATGGCTAGCGAAGTAATGACGCCCGCGGCGCCTGGCCCGTCGTCAATGAAATTATCGGGCTGGGAGAAATTGGGGTGATTCAGCATATTGAAGAATTCAGCGCGGAACTCGAGCCGCTGCGTTTCGGTGGTTGCGAACTCTTTGCGGATGGATCCATCGAGCAGATTGACTCCGGGGCCGATGAGCACGTTCCGTCCTGAGTTTCCAAACCTGTAAGCAGTCGAAGGGACAAGAGGGAACGCATTGATGTCGAACCAGTTGCTTGGGTCGCGCTGGCCTCTCGGCAGATTGCCATCGGCAATTCGATCGGTCCTGACCACTCCCTGATCACCGGTGTTCGAAGGATCGTAGCCTAAGAGCGGAGAGAAGGGAAAGCCGGTCGTTAGGCTATAGATTCCACCAATATGCCAACCGCCGAAAGCAAGATCGAGCAGCCTATTGCTCGTCATATGACGACGGCCACGCCCGAATGGCAACTCGTAGTCGAAACTCGTGACCCAGCGGAACTTCTGGTCAAAATCTGCAGGTCCTTTTTCGGCGCGAAGATCGAAACTGTTTTCAGGAAACGGCATGTTACAGCAAATTTCGGGGAGATCGTTGATCGCCTTGCTGAACGTGAATGCGCTCAGGAAAGACAAGCCTTGGGTGTAACGTTTCTGGACCTTCACTTGAAGAGAGTGATAGGTTGAATTGCCGCGATTCTGAATAGCGGTAAACGGACCGTATTGAGGGTAAGGGCGGCGTGATTGAATGTCTCCGGGCCCGGGAATCGGTACCTGGTTGGGATCGGTCACAACCTGAAGGTGGGTACCCTTCGATCCGGCGTAAGCCACTTCGACGGACATTGCGGACGGAAGCGCCTGCTGGATGGCGAAGTTCCATTCCTGGTAGTACGGAGTCTTCAATCTGCTGTCCACGCTGGTGACCGGGGGGTCAACCGCGGTAGCGGGGTTCACCGGCGGGAAGCCCTGATCAACTGTAAGCAAGGGTGTTATGCCGTCGCTGATGAAGAACGGTTGGTAATAGAAAGGCAGATTGTAGGCGAGTTGTAGGGGAGCGGCAGTGCGAATCTCTTGACCACTATAGAAAATCCCGTACGCGCTGCGAACAACAGTATTACCCGCGCTGAAAGGGCTCCATGCGAACCCGATTCGTGGCGCAAAATTGAGGTGGTCGGGCGTGGTCGAGCCGCGGGAGGCGCCGTTTCGGTCTGCCACGATCAACTGTGCGGTTTTATAATCGAAGTTACTCTGCTTATTGTTCACTTCAACGAGCGGAGAGAAATAATCGTAACGCACGCCGAGGTTCAGAGTCAGTCGGCTGTTGACTTTGTAATCGTCCTGGATGAATACGCTCGGCACGTGCTGCCGGTCACCGAGTTCGAGCAGGGACGCGATGGTCGAAGTGACAGGCAGACCGAGCAATTCGTCAGCAAGCGAGCTTCCGCCGCTTCCATCGAGCGGATTCTGCGTGAACTGGCCCGTGAAAGTGAATGCGCCATTCGGAGCTGGTATCTGGAAAATGTTGTACTGGCTCCAGCGAATCTCGGCGCCGAGCTTGATAGTGTGAGCGCCGCGTACGAGGTTCAGCACATCAGTGACTTGTCGCTCCTCAGTGGAGAGGATTGTCGGGGCATAGGATGGATCACCGATGCGGCGGTATCCACCGCTAGGCTCGAACAGCGTGATGCCGTTTGAGATGGGGTTGTTCGGCACACCGGGAACCAGTAGATCGGCCGGTGGTTCAACGTTTCCGCCGATGGGGACACCGCGTCGTATGTGAACGTAGTTGAAGCCGATGCGGAACTCGTTCACGGTGGTGGGCGTGAACGTGTGGGTATACCCGAGCGCCGCGCCCATCGTACTTTCAAAGCCATTACCAGTGCTCGAGCCGCCGCCGTTGGCCAAGCCGGGTAGCGGAGCCGGGCGCACGTCGGTTCGGCCGCTCATGGACCAGCGGAAAAATAATTGATTCGTTTCCGAGATGCTGTAGTCCGTGCGGAAATCGCCTTGATCGATGCGGTCCTGCTCGGTCGGCGAAATCACATAATTATTCTTCAGTTTTCCGGGCTGGTTCGGCAGCGGATACAGATTCATGATGTTCTGACTGAGAGCTAGTATTCTGCCGGGCGGAATGATGTTACCGGGGAACGGGGTTCGGGTGTTGGTCGCGGGGTCGTAGGTCGCCGGGTCGTAAATTGGAGTTCCAAGGTCCGAAAAATCGCCTGTGCGCTCGGCAGCAGTCGGCACGGAAGATACAAAGGTCAGGGGATTGCGGATGACTGTTCCCTGATAATCGCCGAACCAGAAAAGCTTGTCGCGCTTGATGGGGCCGCCGATCGTCGCTCCGAACTGGTTCTGCTTGAATGAAGCCTTTTTCGTCGTGGGATCTTCGAAGTAGTTGCGAGCGTCGAGCGCAGAATTGCGGAAGAATTCGAAAACATCGCCGTGATACGAATTCGTGCCGGACTTTATGACGGCGTTAATCGCGGCGCCGCCGCTTCTTCCGAATTCGGCTGAAAACGAGTTTGTCTGGATTTTGAATTCCTGGATTGCGTCGACATTTGTGCGTAACACGACGCCGCCGTTGTCGTTGGAGTTGTTATCGATGCCATCGAGAAGAAAGTTGTTGAGTGTCCCGCGCGCGCCGTTCGCAACGAAGCTGTCCTGACCGCCGGTGCTGCTGCCGCCGATGTTCCCGTTCGTATTGCTGTCGCTAGTATTGACGACGCCTGTGGTCAGCGTTGCGAGCTGGATGTAATCGCGGCCGTTCAGTGGCAGCTCTGTGATAGTCCTCGATGAGAGCACTTGGCCGAGCGATGACGTTTCGGTTTGGATCGGTGGCGCTTCGGAAGAGACCAGGACTTTTTCGCTGATTTGGCCGACCTGCATGTCGAAATTGATCCGCAGCCGATCTTGAACCTGAAGAGTCACGTTGTCGCGCGTTTCTGCTTTAAAGCCCGGGGCTTCAGCAGTTACGAGATAGGTCCCGACGTGCAGCGGCGGCGAACTGTAATCGCCTTTTTCATCGGAGTGGACCACGGTCTTGGCATTCGTGGCTTTCTCGATGATCGTCACGGTCGCGGACGGGACCGCAGCGCCGCTGGGATCGTGTAGAGTGCCGACTATGTTGCCCGTATCAACCTGAGCGAGGATAGGACAGGCGAGTAGAGCGAAGATCGCGATCCGTTTCATCATGAATTCCTGTTTTGCCTTTTTTGCGAATGCTTGTCTTTTACTATCGTTAAGTGGCTGAGTATAACATCATGCAAACCACAGGCAAACTTACAAGGCGCACGCTACTCGGAGCGGGTGCCGGTACGGCTTTCGCGGCGGCTGTCGGCGCTCCGCCTCATCGCTGGGATACTTTTGACTTTGGCTGCGCTCCGGATGCGGCAGATCGTCTGGATCAGGGTCCCTTCGATATCGATCAGGACGAGGGCTGGCGTACGCTCGTCACAACCACGCCTTCGACCGCGCATATCCGGAATTATGGGCTGGGATTGGTGGGCTACACGTGGGAAGAAAATGGGCCCGCCATTCCGGTAAGACAGGGATTACAGACGCTGGAAGATGCCGTAGAAAAAATGGCGAGTCTTCCGTTTGTGGATGTGCTGTACATCCGATGCGATTGGCGCAATGTGCAGTCACAACCCGGGCGCCTGGATTTGCATCCGGTTTGGAATCTCACAATCGATGCGGCGAAACGGCATGCGCTGCGATTCGCGTTTCGGATCCAGCTTTCGAACCCCGAGTTTCAGCCGAATGAGATCGCGCTGCCGGCATTTCTGCGGGACAAAGTGCCGCTTGTGAAGATCGGTCAGTTGAAAAGACACGGGCGAGATGTCGAATTCGTTGAGCCGCGTTACGATCATCCGGCTTTTCAAAGCGCGTTTCGGGAAATGGACGAGCTGTTGGCGGAACGATTCGATAATGAGCCGCTACTCGAATGGGTCGATTTAATGCAGTACGGGTTTTGGGGCGAGGGTCACACAAGCAACCTGCGAAACCCATTTCCGGACTATTTAACCGCGGAGAAGACGTTCATCAGCATGACCAAGTTTCAGCTCGAAACCTGGAAGAGAACGCCGCTCGCGGTCAATACGCAACCGGACATCAGCCAGGTTGGCAATAGCGAAGTACTCGATCTCGCGGTGCGCTCGGGATGCTGGTTGCGCTCGGACAGCATTATTAATGAGGAGCCGATTCAAATCGAGGAACTGGCGAACCGGCCGCCGTGGCTGCCCGTGGTTATGGAGGACGGATATCTCCGCGAGTACGATGTCGAACGCATTCCCGTTGATGCGGCGGGGGTAAATCTTCGCGAGAATGCGATGCTGCACGTTTTGGATCTCGGTGCGAATTATTGGTCGCTCTGGACAGAGGCAGAGAATCTGGCGAAATATAACGAGCGGTTTCCGGAAGGGTTCCGCGCGCTCGAAAGGCGGATGGGATACCGCGTGCGTCCGGCTTGGATCTGGCAAAGGAAGCGGCTGGGCACGTTCGAGCTGATCATCGCAGTTGCGAATGACGGAGTGAGTGGAATACCCGGGGTGCTGCGGCTTGTGCTTGAAAGCGCGGACGGCAAATTTCAGCAGAGCGGGTCGCTGGATGGCGGCCATCCGCACGGCGGCAAGGTGAGGCAAGCGTCGTTTCTTCTGCCGCGCGGAATGGCGGGCGGCGAGCTCAGGTTGCGATCGGAATTGGAAACGAAGGGCGGAGTGCGAAGGCCGGTGCAATGGGCTTGCCAGCAACCGCTCAACGCCGATGGCTCGTTGACGGTGACTCTGAAGAGGGCGGATGAAGCCGGATGGCTAAAGGGCGTGTAGTCGTGCGCCCGATTCCGCGACGCCGCGACATTCTGAAGCTCGGGGCAGTTCTTATCGATCCTGCTCTTCCCTGGGCTGCAGATCGGGCGCGTACACCGAAACGCGTCATCATTGCGGGCGCGGGGCTCGCCGGCCTCGCGTGTGCGTATGAACTCGCAAAGAGGGGCCACGATGTCGTGATCCTCGAGGCTTCGGATCGCACGGGAGGACACGTTCGCACTCTTCGGGGCCAGTTCGCGGACGGTTTATACGCGGATGTCGGCGCCGAGCACTTCACCAATCCGGGTTACGAATTATTGCGCGGCTACGCGAAAGAGTTCGGGCTGCCGATTCTTGCGTATCCGCATCGCGAAAACGTCTTGATTGTGGTGAACGGCCGTATGGTTTCTGAAGCCGAAGCGCGTACTGCCGCGGAATCGGGTTTCAGCGCGAGCGAAATCAAGTATGTGAACAGCAATCCGTTCGAGGATGTATCGACACTGTACTTTGCGCGGTACTTCGATAAATTCAAAGATGAGTATCAGCCGTTCGGAATCGGCCTCGACGGTCTGGATTACATTTCGGTAAGGGATTTTCTGCGGAGCGAAGGCGCGTCTGAAGCTTGCGTCCGTGAGTACGGGTCCGCTGATTCTGCTCTTCACGTGATCTGGAAAGCCGCGATTCTGCGGATGCGGGGAGTTCCTTCGGAACCGCACAATCTCTTTCGGCTGAAGGGCGGCAATCAGATGCTGCCGGACGAATTTGCGCGGCGGCTCGGCAACCGGATACAGAAGAACACTCCCGTGACTGCGATTCGCTGGGATGATGGGGGTGTCGCAGTTACCTACGCTCATCACGGGAGCGAGAAGACGCTCGAGGGCGATTATCTCGTGTGCGCAATGAATGCCATTGTGCTGCGGCAGATTCCGGCGACTCCGGTTTGGCCGAGCGCAAAACGGTACGTAATAGAAAACATGCCGTACACTGTCGAGACGCGGCCCGTGTTTCAGTCGCGCACGAAATTCTGGCGCCGTGACGGTTACAGCGGAAACATGGATTTCCGAAGTCCTCTGCTAGGCCCGCTCTGGCCGATGGCGGAAGAGGTTCCGACCAAGCGCGGTCTACTGATTGGGACCGCGCAAGCCGGCGTACCCGTGAGCACAGCGCTGAGAGTGTTTCGGCGTTACTATCCCGGAAAGTCGGAAGACATTGACGCTTCGCTGTGTGTCGACTGGTCGCGCGATCAATGGGCCATGGCATGCGAGGCTCGTAACTACGCGCCGGGTCAGCTTCACAAATTCTGGCCCGCGACAATTGAGCCGGTCGGGCGTGTTTGGTTTGCGGGCGCGTATTGCGATAACCAGAGCTGGGGAATGGAGGCGGCGACCCGGTCAGCGAACCGAGTTGCGCGGGCCATTCATGGGGCGTGAGTTATCTGAATTTTTCCGAGCGGATACCATCCGTCGTCGCGTCGTCCTTCAATGCCGAGACGAATTCCGGGCTGGAGCGTGATGGGATCGAGCAGTGCGACGCTCAATTCGTAATCCCCGGCCGCTAGATCGGAAGGCGCGAACAGCGGACCATCGAACACGGCGTCGCCGGGCAGCCACTTTCGCAGGTCAACATCGGTTCGCACGATTTCTGAAGCGCGCGGAGACCTGAAGCGGAAGGCCAGCACGAAAGGACGATAGATCGGGGCAACGCCCTCGTTCACCCACCATGTCTTCAGGTCGATGGACTGGCCCGCGGCGACTTGGTCTTCCCACTCAGCGCGACGCAAGGCGAAGCGATAGCCCATCCTGCGCTGGAAGTCATCGAAATCGGCTTTCCAGGCTGGGGGGATGGCGCTCGATTTCACGTTAAGCGTAGTCACGTGCCATCGCAGAGCTTCGTCGATGATGTATTTCACGTCCCATCCGTGGCGGAACCAGGATTCGGGAACGCCGCAGGTCTCCATAGAAACGGGCGCGGTTCTCCAGACATCACGGATGCCGGTTCGCGCGATCTGTTGAGGATAGAAATCGAGCATCTCCGACCATTGCTTTCGCATGTCGCCCAGGCAATCGAACCGCCAGCCCGGCTCCGTGCGAAGTTCCATAGGCGAGCGCCTCCGGCTCGTCGAAATTCATGAGCAGCGGCGTGTGTTGAAAGGCTTTCAGGTAGACATCGATTAGCTTGCGCTGCACCGCGAACTCAGGCATGTAATCGCTCCAGCCCTCGCCCCAATAGCCGACCGTCGAAATGTCAACGCTGTCGAGATCAGGATGTCCATCGTAACGTTTGCCGGCCTCGATCACGATGGCACTCCAGTATTTGAAATACAGAGGGTCGCTGAAATCGGGCTGCCAGATTTTGCCGTCCTTTGATGCGTCGCTGTTTGCCCGGCGTGCGCCGGATTTCCGGTACCATTCGGGCAACGGATGCTTGGGATCGTATGGCATCAACCGAATCATCAGGCGCTGGCCGTGGAGGCGCGCTTGCTGCAGGGCGAGATCAATGATTTCCCATTTCACATGGCCTTGCACGGGCTCTAGGGTTGCCCAATGCCAGCGGCAATAGGCAACAGTTGATGGAGGAAAATCCGGTTTCTGAGGCGGCGCAACCAGCGGCGCCACTGGTCCCTCTTCGGACCACTCGACGCCCGGATTCAGTGCGTCACCGTTATAACGTTGGAAGGTTTGGATGCCCATCCCGGGATTAATCAAAACGTCGCGAGTTTCGACGGGCCGTACAATGACCGTCGCGGCCTGGGCGCAGGACACGAGAAGAGAAAAAATCAGAAAATTGACAGAAAGGCGGTGAGAGTGCAAAGTAGTCGAAGAATATCGAAAGGAAACGAAAAAAGTCAAATGGCGACAAACCGGCGGCGATGGTTAGGCGCGGTGAGCGGAAGTGCACTCGGCATGCAGCGCTACAGACGAGCGAAGCCATGCAGCAGGAGGAGAAACCCAGGCCCAAGCCGCTCGAGCTCTCTGAGTATGAGCCGCGAAGCATGCTGCACGTCAAGGAAACACACGTCCCGCGCGCACGCTATCCAGTCATCGATATTCACACACATCTCTCGTTTTCGAGCAAGGTGGAACACGGCGTATCGGTTGGACCGGAGCGCCGCTATCTGGCAACGCCTGAATCTTTATTGCCGGTGATGGACCGCCGCAATCTTCGGGCGCTGAACAATCTGACAGGCGGGTTCGGAGATGGACTCGTCGAAGCGATTCAGAAGTTCGACAAGGCATACCCGGGGCGCTTTTACACCTTTACCGAGCCTTCCTACAACCGTTTTCTGGAACCTGAGTATCCGAAAGTACAGGCGCAGGCGATTGCTGAGGCCCATGCGGCAGGCGCGAAAGGCTTAAAGATTCTGAAGACGCTTGGCCTGTACCTGCGCGAGAACATCACGTCCGGCAAAGCTCGTGAAGGTGGATGACGCGCGCTTCGATCCTATGTGGGACGCTTGCGGGCAACTCGGGATTCCCGTTGCAATCCACGTTTCCGACCCGATCGCGTTTTTCCTGCCTACGGACCGGTTCAACGAACGCTACGAAGAGCTCAACAATCATCCGGATTGGTCGTTCTACGATCACGATTTTCCGAGCAACGCCGAAATTCTTGAAGCGCGGAATCGCGTTTTCGCCCGGCATCCCAATACCCAGTTCATTGCGCTGCACGTGGGCAACTTCGCGGAGAATCTGGAAAACGTGTCGGAAAATCTCGACCACTTTCCGAACATGACCGTCGACATTGCGGCCCGCATCGGCGAGCTTGGGCGGCAGCCTCGGACGTCACGCAAATTTTTCGAGAAGTACCAGGACCGGATTCTTTTCGGTACCGATGCGACTCCCAACGCGCACGAGTTTCCGCAGCAGATCTACAACGACAAGCTGTACGAGATTTATTTCCGGTTCCTTGAAACCGACGACGAGTATTTCGATTACGCGCCGTCCAAAGTGCCTCCACAGGGCCGCTGGCGGATTTACGGCCTCGAGCTTCCCGATAGCATTCTCAAGAAAATCTACACGGAGAATGCGGCGCGGCTGTTGCGCATCACAGTTTAGAGAAGACATCGATGTCGACAGCGCAAGCAGCGATCTCAAAGGACGTAAGCCAGCAAACGTCCGGGCTGCGGAGATACGTGGCGCTAGACGCCTATCGCGGGTTCATCATGTTGATTCTCGCTTCCGACGGATTCGGGTTCGCAGCTTTAAAGGGCGATCCGGCTTGGGGCCGTGTCGCGAGCTGGTTCGATCACGTCCCGTGGCAGGGCGCAGTGTTCTGGGATATGATCCAGCCCGCGTTTATGTTTATGGTCGGCGTAGCTATGCCGTTTGCGATGGCGCGACGAATCGAGAACGGCGCCACCTGGGGCAATAATCTGCGGCATGTGCTCGGTCGCTTCGTGCGGCTGATTCTTTTGAGTCAGGTACTCATCTGCGTAAGTCGGGGCCGCATCATGCCGCAACTGATTAATGTGCTATCACAGATCGCCTTCACATACCTTATTAGCTTTTTCATCATGCGTTGGAAGTGGCGCTATCAGGTCGCTCAGCGCGGTCGGGCTTCTCGCGTTCTGGACGGCTCTTCTGTTCGCGTTTCCCGGACCCGACGGCCCGTTTTCCAAAACCAACAGTGTTGGACTTGTCGTCGACCGCGCCATTTTTCACTACGACTATGACCCGGCGTATTCATCGCTGAATTTCATCCCGAGCACGGTTTGGACTTTGTCAGGCGTGTGGGTCGGCTGTCTTCTGATGAGCGCCCGTTCTCATGCGCAGACACTGGGCGCACTGGCAGCCGGGTCGGCGGTGGCTTTCGTTTCTGCATTTGCGATGCTCCCCTGGATTCCGATGATCAAGCAGTTGTGCACTCCCACTTTCATCCTGTACAGCCTGGGCTGGGTGCTGGTCATGTTGATCGGTTTCTACTGGCTGATCGAAGTGCGCGGATGGCGGCGCGCTGCATTCCCGCTTGTGGTCGTGGGCATGAACTCAATTTTTATCTATTCATTGTCTGAGCTACTGCATCGGTGGCTCGACCGCGCCGTGGGTGTTTTCACGTTCCACTTCGCTTTTTTGGGCGCCCTTGCACCTGTCGCGCAATCGACCGCAGTATTGCTGGTCATGTGGTATCTCTGTTACTGGCTGTTCAAGCGCAAAATTTTCCTGAAGCTGTAATGCTTATGAAAAAGAAGATTCTGTTTTTTTCGGTCCCGATTTTTGCTGTTATCACTGGCGCAGCGGTTCTCAACGGATCCTTTGGCGACATTACGGGGCCAGTACTGACCGGCAAAGCAGCTTTCACCGACTATAGAAAGGAAGCGCCGGGAGTGGTGCGAAAGATAACCGTTGCAGACCTACCGCCACCCTACGCAACCGAAGCTGTTGGAAACAGCCCGACAGTGGTACCCAGGCCTGCCGATGCATGGCCCAAAGCGCCGAGCGGCTTTAAAGTGGATTTATTCGCGACTGGCTTTACCTTGCCGCGTGAGATGCGGACAGCTCCGAACGGCGATGTCTTTCTGGCCGACACGGATGCAGGCGAGATTAAGATCCTCCGCGGGATCACGAAAGACGGCAAGCCGGAACAGACATCGACCTTTGCCACCGGTCTGCGCGAGCCCTTCGGAATTGCGTTCTATCCATTAGGCAATAACCCGAGCTGGGTTTATGTCGCAAACACAAATTCCGTGGTGCGCTTTCCCTATAAGAGCGGCGATCTGAAGGCGACGGGCGCGGCCGAAACTCTCATTACAGGGATTCCGACCGGCGGTCACTCGACGCGCGATCTGGCGTTTTCACAAGATGGAAAGAGAATGTTTTTGTCCGTGGGATCGGCATCAAACGTGAATGATCCCGACACACACCCCGGCGAGCATCACCGCGCAAACATTCTCGAATACACACCCGAAGGCAAATTCGTGAAGGTCTACGCGGCGGGCATTCGCAATCCCGTAGGCATCGCGATTCAACCGGGAACCGGCGAGCTGTGGTGTTCCGTCAATGAGCGCGACGATCTCGGGGACAATCTCGTTCCGGACTACATCACGCACGTCCAGGAGGGCGGATTTTACGGCTGGCCGTGGTACTACATGGGCGATCATCAGGATCCACGGCTCAAGGGAAAGCATCCTGAGCTAAAGGGCAAAGTAATTGTTCCCGATGTTCTGCTGCAGCCGCACAATGCGTCGCTCGAGATGACCTTCTATGAAGGCAACGAGTTTCCGAAGGATTATAAGGGCGATATTTTCGCCGCGGAGCACGGATCGTGGAACAAGGCCGAGCGCGCCGGGTATGAGGTGATCCGGGTGCCGTTGAAGGACGGCAAAGCGAATGGGGAATACGAAGATTTCGTGACCGGATTCGTGACGCCCGACGGCCAGGTGTGGGGGCGGCCAGTAGGCGTTACTGTGGCGCGCGATGGATCGCTGCTGGTTTCGGATGACGGATCGAAGTCCATTTGGCGCGTGAGCTACATCGGGAAATGAAATCGAATCGCGCTCTCTTGCGCCATCAGCGGAGTCGTGGGACGAACTGCGATCAACGAGATCTGCTCGATTTCCGGATAGGTATCCTCTGCACTTGCGCTTTCGCTCTGTAGGGGCGATCTGTTGGATGGTAGTGCGGGCCGGAGCAATACCGGGGAAGTATTTCGCGTAGATCTTGTTCATCGCCGCAAAGTCGGAGAGATCGTCGAGATAGACATTCGTCGAGACGACATCGCGCCAGCTCAGGCCCGCCTCTTCCAGATCGTCCAGCAGGTTCCGCATGGTCTGGCGAAGCTGCAGATCTACATTCGGCGTGAATACTCCCCCGTTGGGGCCCGGGATGAAACCGCTCTTTGCCGAGCAGTACAGCGTGTCGCCCGCATAGACGCAGGGGCTTGCTGTCGGACTTGGCGGCATATTCTTCGGACGAACTGCGACTCTCGCCTTCAAGTCTCGAACGGCGACTCCCGTGAACTCGATTTGCGAATTTTGCGGCAGGCTGGTCACCCGAATGGTTGCGCGCCCGGGAGTATTGCCGAATTCGAAGCGCTTCGCGTAGAGATGGTTCATCGTGGACGCCGGAATCTCGCGCGTGAGATATGGGTTGACGAACACGATGTTGGCCATGGACAAACCAGCGGCCTCAACCACGGCTTTCATTCCATCGAGCGCCAAGTCGACCTGTTCGGCTGGATTGTCCGGAATCTTACCCGACGCCAAATCCCGTCCTCGCATTCCGGAGATAAACAGCCGATCATTCGTCAGCATGCCCGGCGAGATGGGCTCGTCGGGCGTGTAGCCGGGAAGCGCGACTGCTTTCTTCGCGGAAACGTCTCGTATCGCGACCGCATTGATCTCAATTGGCGTGCCCAGAAGCTTGGCGACTCCGAGGGTTGCCCGTGCGGGCGGCTCGTCACGAAAATACTCACCATAGATCTTGTTCATTTCAGCGAAGTGTGAGATGTCATCGAGATACACTTGCGTGTAAACGACATTTCTCAACGTGAGTCCAGCCGCTTCGACGACCGCCTTCACATTTTCGAGCGCCTGGCGAACCTGACCGTCAAACGCAGGCGGCATTTGTCCATCCGGTCTTTTTGCGCCCTGGCCTGACACGTAGAGGTAATCGCCGGCAAACACGCCCGGGGAATAAGGACCGATCGGCGCAACTCCGTTCTTGGGAACAATCGCTCGAATCTCCGCGCCAGCGATGGCGGCGATCATCACATAAACAATTGCGAGATTTCTGTTCAGGCGCATGGGTTTATCAACTTCCTTCAGGAAATGCCGGTTTCGGGTCGGTTGTTCCAAAACTCTGGGGCATTGACTATTTGTCCCTCCGCTCCCATACTATTGCTGAAACGCAGGTTTGTAAAACTTGGGAGTTAGCTGCTAAAAGAAAGAGATGATAAACAAGGGAAAGCGACACAGCAATATGCCTCATCGACTCACCTTATCTTTGTGTGTTCTGTTTTTCGTTGCCGCACTCGGCTTGAATGCTCAATCCGGTTATGAGGCACAAATCAGGGGAACGGTCACGGACCCATCCGGAGCTTTGATTGTTGGCGCAACTGTCACGTTGGTCGACACCTCAACGAACGTCCCTATGACGACGAAAACGAATGAGAAGGGCCTCTACACATTCAACGGGTTGCGGCCGGATAAATACGACCTGTTCGTCGAAAGCACCGGGTTCCGACGCGCGGAATCGAGAGACATCGTTCTTGCAATCAGCCAACAAGCCGTGATCAACATGACGCTGCAGATTGGCGCCGTCTCTTCTTCCGTGAGCGTGACGGAAGCCGCGCCACTCCTCGATACAGGCAGTGCGACGTTGGGGACCACGGTCTCGGGCGACGCAACTCGTCAGATCCCGCTCTATGGGCGCAGCTATTTCGGGCTGGTTTTTTTGGCGGGCGGCGTGACGGAATCGCCGGGATCTGGGATTGCGGACAGCTATCCTCAGGGGACCAACTTCATTTCAAACGGCCAGCGGAACGCGACCGCTGAAGTGCGGCTGGATGGAGCTCCTACAAGCGCGCCCGAACAGGGAGAAGGCGGCAACAGCAATGTGTATTATCAGCCGTCTGTCGAGGTCATCCAGGAGTTCAAAGTATCGAATAATAGCTTCTCCGCTGAATTCGGGAATAACGGCGGGACTGTCTTGAACGTGCTTATGAAGCAAGGCGGTAACCAATTCCACGGAAGCGGCTGGTGGTTTGGGCAGCGATCGGGACTCGACGCAAATGACTTTTTCAGCAACTCCGCAGGGTTGCCTCGGCCCAATCACAAGCATGACCAGTACGGGTTCATGGTGAGTGGGCCCATCAAGAAGGAAAAAACATTCTTTCTTTTCGATTTAGAGAGAGTAAAAGATTCTTCACCGGTGCAGATTGCTACTACTGTCCCTACGCTCGCCGAACGGCAGGGCGATTTCTCCCAGACGTACTATACAGACAATAATGGAAACCCGGTTCTGGACACGATCTTCGATCCGGCATCCGGGCCCCCTGGCTCGCGCACGCCGTTCCCTGGCAACATCATTCCGACCACGCGTTTGAACCCGATCGGCTTGAAGGTCGCGGCACTGTACCCGGCGCCTAACCTTCCGGGTGATCCCCTGCTCCAGACCAACAATTTCGTCACAAACGTACTCGGCACGAGCGGGGGATATCAACTGGATGCGAAGGTTGATCAGCAAATTAACGCGAATCAGCATCTCTCGCTGCGTTACAGCCGTCTGCGAAGCAGTTCCGACGTTCCGACGGTGCTCGGCAGCGGGGATTTCGCCGACGGATCCCATTACCGAACCAGCGTCCATAATGTCGTAACCGATTATTCATGGACGATCCGCCCGACACTGCTTCTCGATCTGAAGGCGGGTCTCGATCTCGTGATCGCACCGGGATTTTCCGATTATCCGGATCTTCGATCGGTTGGCTTTCCGAGCGTGCTAATTGCAAACGGGCTGGACCGCATGCCGTCGATTACGATGGATGACGGTCCGTACACGGGCCTGTTCACGCAGTGCTGCGTCGATACGTCGTTCGCTCACGCGTTATATACCTACTCCGGATCGGTGAATTGGATTCGCGGAGCTCACTCGTTCAAATTTGGCGGCGAGCAACGGCTTTTCTACAACGATTTCGGCCAGCCTGATTCCGCGACGGGAACTTTTCACTTCTCTCAGATCACGACGGCCAATGATCCGTTCAGTGGAGACGTAACTCAGGGCAACCCGATCGCCGGCCTGCTGCTTGGATACGGCGATAATAACTCGGTCATTACGATTCGCCCCCGCGTGGCCGACAAATCGGCTGAAACCGGTTTCTATGTTCAGGATGACTGGAAGGTATCCCGCAAATTGACTGTCAATCTGGGCTTGCGCTATGAATGGAGCAATCCTTACACGGAACGTTACAATCGCACGCAATTCAGCGATTTCACCGCGCAACAGCGGAGTTGTAGTTCCGGGTCTTCCTCTTGCATTCGGGTCCGTTGCCCGGCACTACAATTTTCGCTAGTCCAAGCCAGCGCACGATTCCGACCGACCGCAACAACTTCGCACCGCGTCTCGGTTTTGCGTACGCTCTTACTCCGAATACGGTGATCCGAGGCGGCGCCGGGATCTACTATGGGATGAACATCGCGACGAATTTCCAGTATGCCGGGCCGGCGTTCTCAAAAACGGAGCCGATTCGATTTTCACTCGATGGCTATCAATCGCAGTACGCAACGCTCGAAAATCCGTTTCCTACCGGCTTGCCTGGGCCTCAGGGCAGGAAGTACGGTCCTCTGGCGCTGTGGGGATTCCCAAACGAAAGCGATCTGAGCTACGAGACCGACCGCAACGCGGAAATCTATCAATGGAGTTTCGGCGTCCAACATCTGTTTCCGAGCAACATCGTTGTCAGCGCGGATTATTCCGCGAACCGCAGCACACACTTGCCTTGGGGGAGCTGGGGATTCACTCGCAATCGGAACTTTATCTCGTCGGACATTCGCGGCAACTACACCAGCGATCAGCTAAGTTCGCTGGTTGCCAATCCGTTTCAGCCGCTGTTTTCGGGCCCGAACGCGATTTTCCACGAGCCCGATTCCATTTACAACAATCCAACCATCCCGCTGCTGAATCTGCTTCGCCCTTATCCGCAGTTCGACGGTGAGTTTGACGGATTGCCTCTTCTCGCAGCTACATCCCGCTACGACTCGCTGCAACTGACTTTCGCGAAGACAGCAGGTAAGTTTGTCACCTTCGAAGGAAGCTACACCTGGTCCCATTTGACGGACGATAGCTCGGTAGGAGCTAACGACTGGCTGGGCTTTTACACGTTACGGCGCACCTCAAGCGATTGACAGGCTGCGTGGGTGAGTATGGAATCAGTGCGAACGACACGCCTCAGCGGCTGGCGGCTGTGGCCACAGTTGATCTTCCCGTGGGGAGGGGCCGCACGTTCGGCAGCCATATGAATCCCATTCTCGATGGAGTCATTGGAGGCTGGTCGCTTGCGTCTACGTTCACCATCCAGAGCGGCCAACCCATTCCCATCGGGATGAGCTTGCCGCGGCTTGCAGATGGGACCCAGCGGCCTAATGTTACTTGCGCGGATCCCGGAACAGGAATCGGCTATCATCATGCAGCGGCTACGGGCGCCCCGCTATTCAATGTGAACTGCTTTGCCGATCCAGGCGACCAACAGCTCGGGAACGCACCCCGCTATTTCGACAATCTGCGGCTGGACGGCATCCGGAATGTTGACGCCGCGTTGCGGAAAGAATTCTCGGTTCGTGAGCGAGTGCGGCTGCAAATCCGGTTTGAGGGATTCAATGTCTTTAATCACACTCGCTTCGGCCTGCCTGTGAATGCGTATGGAGATCCTCTGTTCGGCACTGTAAACACATTGGCGCCTGGCTTTACACCGCGCCGTATTCAGATCGTAGGGCGAGTCGAGTTCTAGAACGCCATTTTGATGTTGCGCTCGTTTCTTACCGCTTCACTGCATCTGCGTTTTCGCGCGGTCTCGCGCCGGGTCAGAACGACAATTGGACGCACTACGTGCGGATCGCGGGCCATGGCCTGAGCCGCGACAAGGTTCCGGCCATCATCTCAGAATCCGAGAAGAGTAACGTTTTCGGGATCGAAGTGGACAACGACATACCCGGCCGGTATGAGAGCTTTCTCGATCCCACCGAGAAGCTCGAAGCCATCCGAACCGCGGCTGAAGCGGCGCACAAGGTCGGCAACAAGAGTTTCGTCTATATTGCGGGCCTGGAGTGCATCACGGCGAACGCGGACAAGACGCCGCATTCGTTTTATAAAGACCACCCATCATGGGTGCAGCGCCAGATTAATGGCAAGCCTGCAATCTTCGGCGGCGGAACAGCTTTCTGGATTCGGCCTGGAGACGAGGACGTTTGGGTATCGCCTTTTCCGCCCGAGTGGCGGACGCGCTACATGAGCCTGGTGCGCCAGATTGCGGCGACAGGGATCGACGGCATCTATGTAGATATCCCGTACTGGATGACTCACTTTGAAGGCTGGGAGAAAACCTGGGCGAGCTTTGACGACTTCACCGTGGCGGCCTTTCACAAGCAGACCGGCTTAGATGCGAAGCATGACATCCGCCTGAATGACATCTCCGATCCGCATTTCCGGCGATGGATCGACTTTCGCATTCAAGCGTTAACTCAGTTCATGCAAGACATCGACCGGAACGCGAAAGCTGCGAATCCGCGCTGTGCTCACAATCGCCGAAATTTATCCCGGGATCGAAGAACCCGCCCCGCGGGTGGGCGCGGACGTTTACCAGCTCTATGAAGTCGTGGATGTGATCGCACACGAATATCAGGGCATGGGTGCGGACATGGCGGCGTCAAAATCTGCGTTCGATTGGCTCGATCAGATGGACGGGATGTTTGCCTTTCGAGCGTTCGCGGGCAGTAAGGCGACCTGGATGCTCAATTACTCTTGGGACGGCGAAAAGGGCGTCAGCATTCCTGATGCCATGAAGACGCTGTTTTCGGTGCAACTTACGGCAGGAGCAAACTCCTGGGATGCACAGGGGCACGTCATGTCGGAATCGAATGACATAGCCGTTCGAACGCAGGTCTTCGACTGGATCCGGAAGCACGAGCACACGTTTTATGACGAGCGCAAGCCCATCGATCCGATCGGCATTTACTTCTCGCCGCGCACACGGGATTATTTTCCTGAAGAGTTCATTCGCTCGTTTAAAGGCGCGATGAACCTGCTGCTGTTAAGCCATCGCGAGTTTCAGGTTGTCACTCCGCGCACGCTCGGCCAGTTCAGCGGCCGCGTGTTGATCCTCCCCGATGCCCGCTGCCTTGCTGATTCCGAATTACAGACGTTTCAGCGCCTGGCATCAACCGGCCGCAAACTGATCATCACAGGACAGACCGGGGCTCTGCAGATAACCGGCGAAACGCGCGCGGCGAATCCCTTGCAGAAACTTACTCCCGAGCAGGGCGTGTTCTGGGAACAGGAAGATTTCGGCGCGGCGTTTCAGCAAACGCTCACGAAAACCTACGCTGCCGCTGCCGCGAGCGCATCCTCATCGGTTCCCGAGATTCAGGACGGCCTCCAGCGCTTTGCAACGGACATTCTTCAGAAAACGGACGCCGGGCGGAAGATCTCGATAACCGCTTCGCCGTTCGTTGTCTCTCAAATCGCAAATGTCGACGGCAAGGTGCACGTGTTCTTAAGCAACTTCAAGGGCATTGTGGCAAAGAAGAATCCCGCGCCTGAGTCTGAGGGCAACGCAGTCGTCGAGTTTCCTCGCTCGGCCGGCTCGCGCATCTTCGCGCTGCCGTATCTTGGCGACCGCACTGAGCTGACCGCTCGCGCAAACGCCGACAAGCTGGTCGTGAATGTTCCCGCTTTCTCGCGAAGCATTGTGATCTGGAGCGAGTGAGCGAGGAGATTGCTAGACTGACCTGGGAATGTATCTTTCGCCCGGGACGCGATTTGGCCCGTATGAAATCGTAGAGCTGATCGGCGCCGGCGGGATGGGCGAAGTGTACAGGGCCCGGGATTCGCGCCTGAGACGCGATGTCGCGATAAAGATTCTGCCGGAATCGTTTTCCACCGACCAGTCTCGCGTAGCGCGCTTTCAGGTGGAAGCGCAATCAGCGAGCGCACTGAACCATCCGAACATTCTCACCGTTTACGACATCGGCACGAACGGGCACTCGCCGTACATGGTTGCCGAGTTGCTCGAGGGCGAGCCGCTCGCAGCAAGGCTTCGCAACGGAAAGCTTCCGGTGGCGCGTGCGGTCGATTTCGCGCGCCAGATTGCAGCGGGTCTCGGAGCTGCACATGCCAAGGGAATTATCCATCGCGATATCAAGCCGGACAACCTGTTCATCACCAGGGACGGCCGGATCAAGATTCTCGATTTCGGGCTGGCGCGGGTTACGGTGGTTCCCTCGGAACTCAGTGAAGTGACGCGAACCGCGATCACCCAGGAAAATGCGATCACGGGCACGGTTCCTTATATGTCGCCCGAACAGGTTCGTGGCAAGCCGGTGGACCGCCGCTCCGATATTTTCAGCTTCGGGTGCGTGGTTTATGAAATGCTGGCCGGTCAACCTCCGTTTCGCAGGGACACGCCTGCGGAGACCATGGCTGCAATTTTAAAGGACGAAGCGCCCGCACTCTCAAATGCTGACGGCTCCATCTCGGCTGCGCTCGACCGCATCGTACAGCATTGCCTCGAAGAAGGACCCCGATGCACGATTTCAAGCCGCGCAAGACATCGCTTTTGCATTGGACGCGCTTTCGCAGCCGTCACAACCGGTTCCGGTTTTTACGAATGCACTACCGAAACGGCAGCGATGGCGCAGTTGGCTGAAATGGCCTGCTCTGGCGGCGCTGATTCTCGGACTCATCGGAGGAGCTCTGCTTGGGCATCGATTTTCAAAGCAGCCGGAAAAAGTCTTCCACCGTTTGACGTTCCGGCGCGGCAGAGTTCAAGCTGCGCGCTTCACGCCGGATGGCAATGGCGTCGTCTACAGCGCTCAATGGGAAGGTGAGCCGAGCGCGCTCTATAGCGGCCGGTTCGACAGTCCGGGATCCACACCGCTGGACTCGCCTCCAGCGGAGCTATTTGCAATTTCGCCGTCCGGCGAACTGGCCGTGAAGGAGAATCCGGAATCGACCTCCACCGCGTTTTACTCGGCGGGGACACTCGCACGCATGCCGCTCTCAGGCGGAGCGCCACGGGCACTAGAAAGCCGGATCACGTTTGCCGATTGGTCACCGCAAGGCAGCGACATGGCTGTGGTTCGAGAGACCGATCGCGGACAGCAGATCGAGTATCCGATTGGAACTATCCTGTATCGGACGGCAGGCGCCATCTCCGCGCCACGAATCTCGTCATCGGGAGATCAAATTGCATTTCTTGAGCACAGGCTGGCTAATGACGATGGAGGCATCGTCGCAGTTGTTGACCGCGGAGGGCATCACAAAGCGCTTACAGACTATTTCGATTCAAGTACCGGTCTCGTTTGGTCGCCGAACGGCAAAGAGATTTGGTTCAGCGCGGCTGAAAACGGAGCGCGGTGCAAGTTGTGGGCCGTAACGCTTGACGGGCATCGGCGCCTCCTTTACAGCGCACCCACGAACCTTGTGCTGCATGATGTTTCGCGAGATGGCCATGTCCTCGTCGCAAGCGAAGACGATCGTTCGACGTTGTGGTTTCACAGCGCTGGCAGTACGTCAAATCGCGAGCTTTCCTGGCTCGATTGGTCTGTCTTGAGCGATATTTCTCAAGATGGCAAAATGGTCGCATTTACCGAATCGGGAGAAGGCGCGGGAGCTGGCCCGGTTTCCTATCTGCGGGACACAAACGGCGCTCCGGCGGTCGCTTTGGGCCAGTCCCGGTATCCGACATTCTCATCGGACGGGCAATTCGTGGTGGCAGTGAATACTTCCTCGCTGATGCTGTATCCTGTTGGACCCGGCGAATCGAATCGCATTCCCTTGCCGGGATTCACAATCCGGATTGCAGGGTTAATGCCGGATGGAAAACGAATCTGGTTTAACGGAAGCGAAGGATCGCGTGGGCTGCGTTTCTATTTGACCGACGTTACAGGTGCGAAGCCACGACCGATTACTCCCGAGGGCATTCGTCACGCAAGTCCGAGACTGCTTCTGAATGGTAAGTATATTGCCGGACTATCGCAGAGCGGTCTGCGGTTATACCCTGTCGAGAGTGGAGACCCGATCATCATCCACTTAAAAGCCGGAGAGTTGGTCAGTATCGCGGGTGACGGCGGGGATGGACACACTTTATTTCTTGCGACAGCAACGATTCCGTCGAAAGTTTATAGATATGACGTGAAGGCAGGCGGCATGGAGCTGATCACCGAGGCTGCTCCGTCCGATCAGGCCGGAGTTCTCGGAGCCGTGGTTTTGGAGATGACGCCCGATGGCAAGAGTTACGCGTATTCATACCCGCAGGAGCTTTCGGAGTTGGAGTGGGTGCAGGGAATCAAGTAAATTCCGGGCGATTCTCTGTCTCGCTAGCCATGTGACCTAAACTTTCTGGCGGAGAGGGGGATTCGTCCTCTCCCCTTGTATTGGAACACGTAAGTTACTGATTTCGCGTTCTCATGAAAAATCGGGCGTAAACTCCCTGAAAAAGTATCAAGCCTGTTTTCGCTCTCCAGGTTATTACAAAATGGAGCATAAGCGGAGACCCATGAACCTTGAAGAAGTTGCCAGGAAAGCAAAGGTGTCGACTGCAACCGTGTCGAGAGTCTTGAACGAAGTAGGCCAAGTCAAAACCTCTACGCGTGCTCGCGTGCTGAAGGCCGCGGAGGAGTTGAAGTATCACCCAAATCTGCATGCACGCAATCTGGCCGGAGGCAAGAATCGAACAATCGGAATGATTGTCTCGAATATGGAGAATCCGTTCTTTGTCGATATTTACAAAGCCGCGGAACGCGATGCCAGGGCTGCAGGGTTCGAACTTTTGCTCGCCAACACCGACTACGATCCCGAGTACCTGGTCAAGCATATCCGAATGATGATTGGGCGAAGGGTGAGTGGACTTGCGCTGGTCATTTCGGAGATGGATTCAAGCCTCATCCAGGAGCTTTCGGACGGCGATATCCCGGTCGTGTTTTATGACGTCGGCACGCCTAAGCACAATATTTCGAACATCGCTGTGAATTACGAAAAGGGGATCGAAAGAATAGTTAACTATCTACATGCCCTAGGACACCGGCGCATGGCTTTCATTAGCCATCATCCAAACCTGGGACCTCTCAGCGTCAGAGAACATGCTTTTCGCGAGACTGTCGCGCGCAACTCGCCCCCAATTGAGTGGAAAATCGCTGTAAGCGTTGACGGGTTGGAAGGCGGACGAGAGGCAACACGCGAAATCTTTGCTTCTGGATTCATTCCGACGGCGATCATCTGCGTTAACGATTTCATGGCGTTGGGAGCACTTTATGAGCTGCGGCAAGCCGGACTCTGTGTGCCGCGCGACGTGTCGGTTACCGGGTTCGATAACGTGCGGCTGGCCACCATCTGCTCGCCATCCTTGACCACCGTTCATGTTGCACGAGAACGCATTGGACATTTGATGTTCCGATCATTAACCGAACTCTCGCAGGTTCGTGAGGCGTGCCGTAGAAGAATTGTTCTCGATCCGGAGTTCGTAGTTCGGGAATCTACCGGACCCGCGCCAAACCACTAGAGCCGCCTCGGACGCTGCAAGCGTTATTATTACCGCTAAGAGAGTTGTGGACTCAATCCCATCAACCCCCTTCGTGCAGATTATATTCGCCATGTTGCGCCGTCCATTTCGATCGCGCCCTCACCTGCTACCCGCTCTGGTTCTTCTAGCCTGTTTAGTGGCGCCGTCGCATGCACAGCAGCAAGTGTCTCCCGCGTTGCTCGAAATAGACGTCGACAAGCCGGCCGCAAAGGTCAGCCCGATACTTTATGGCCTCATGACGGAAGAGATCAATCATTCCTATGACGGCGGCCTCTACGCGGAACTCGTGAGAAATCGCACGTTCCACGATGGTTGGGATCTGCCGGGTTGGTCGCTCGTGCAGAAGGGAAATTCCGTCGCACACATGCAGCCAGACAGATCGACCGGACCAAGCGCGTCGCTGCCAATGAGTCTCAGAATAAAGATCGACAAGGCGGATGCTGCCAACCAGGCGGGCGTGCAGAATGCGGGGTTCTGGGGATTTCCTGTTCGTCCGAGGACTACTTATCACGGCTCCTTCTATGCGAAGGCCATGGACGCCTCCATAGGACCTCTGATGGTGACTCTCATGAATGACAATACAGGCGCTCCGCTAGCTACTGCCACTGTCCCGTCGTTAACTAGCGAGTGGCAACGCTACACAGTGACACTAACCACCGCGAACCTGCAAACCTCCGCGGCTAATCACCTTTTGCTGACACTTCAAAATCCGGGTACGCTGTGGGTTGACTTAGTATCGCTGTTTCCACCGACATACAAGCAGCGGCCGAATGGCAATCGTATCGACTTGATGGAAAGACTGGCGGCGATGAAACCTGCCTTCCTGCGCTTTCCGGGAGGCAACTACCTGGAAGGAGATCACATTTCCGAGCGATTTCAATGGAAGAAGACGATAGGTCCGCTGGTGGATCGGCCGACGCATCCAAGTCCTTGGCAGTATCACTCGTCGGATGGCATGGGTCTACTCGAGTTTCTCGAGTGGTGCGAGGATCTCCACATGGAACCGGTTTTGGCAGTGTACGCCGGGCTACTCCATGGCACAACAACACGTTGACCCAGGCTCTGCCCTCGAGCCTTATGTACGGGACGCACTCGAAGAGATTGAATATGTCACTGGAGATGCAAGCACGCAGTGGGGCGCAGTTAGAGCAAAGGATGGTCATCCGGAACCTTTCCCTTTGAACTTCGTTGAAGTTGGGAATGAAGACTTCTTTGATGCATCCGGCAGTTACGACGGCAGGTACGCGCAATTCTACGCCGCTATTAAGAAGAGATATCCGAACCTGCAAGTCATAGCGACCGCGCCGGTGAAGATCATCAAGCCCGACGTCATCGATGACCACTTTTACAGAAGGAAGGAAGAGTTCTTCGACGACACCCATCACTACGACAAAACCGATCGCAAGGGGCCCAAAATCTTTGTCGGCGAATGGGCAACGCGCGAGGGCACTCCTACACCGGATTTCGGCGCAGCTTTAGGCGATGCAGCCTGGATGACCGGCATGGAACGGAATAGTGACGTGGTGATTATGGCGAGTTATGCACCCTTATTTGTGAACGTTAGTCCGGGTGCAATGCAATGGGAGACGGATCTCATTGGATACGACACTCTGACAAGCTACGGATCGCCCAGTTACTACGCCCAAGTGATGTTTAGCAATCACCTGGGCGACGAGATACCAGAATCAAAGCTGGAGGGCGGAGGACCACGCCTGTTCTATTCCGTCTCGCGGAGGACGGCCGAGAACGTGCTCTTCCTGAAACTCGTCAATGCAGATTCGATGTCACAGACGGTGGATATCACATTGAACGGGGCGGAGACTATTAAAAACAACGGCAAGCTGATCACCTTAAAAGCCACAACTCCCGATGAAACAAACAGCATCTCGGCACCGGCGAAAATCGTCCCCCACGAAGCCCCCTTCACGAACGTCGCCCCAAAGTTCCGCCTTACGGTGTCCCCGTACTCCATTAACATCCTGGAGATTCCGCTGAAAAAACTTGTCGTGCCGAATGGCGGCTACTCTGGGTCGGCTGCCGATCGCCGATGACTCATCCGAGCCCCGGGGGCGCTTCAATTGAAGCACGGAATCCCTTTCGTATTGCTCAGCTTCCCGGCCGAATGTCTCCGTAAAATCTCCACGTCGGCCTAAAATCGCGAGTCAGCTTCTGGTTTATCAAGTCAGCCCTGACTAGCTCGATTGGAATTGCATTCTCTTTCAAAACTGCATCATGGAATTGGCGATTCGTCATTTTACGGGAATCTACCAGCTCTTTTCGCAGATATCGCAGTTGCAACCCGCCGAGCATGTAGGCCGCCTGGTATAGAGGAGGGTCTTGTCCTAGGAAGGAACGCCGAACTTCGGCGGCTGCGTTCTCCCGTTCGTGACCTACTCTGTTCACGAGGAAGTCAACGCATTGCTGCGGCGTCCATCTGCCCAAATGGTAATTAAACGAGAAAATGATGCGCGCGGCCCGGTGCATGCGCCAGAAGAGCATTCCAATTCGGTCCTCCGGCGATTTCGCGAAGTCCATGTCCCAGAGAAGCATCTCCCAATAGAGTGACCAGCCCTCGGTGTAGAAGGGTGTCTCAAAAGGTCGGCGCCAGGTCCGATACCGCCGCGCAAAAAAGCCTTGCAGCTCATGTCCGGGAATCAACTCGTGAAATACCGTGGCACGAGCGAAGTGAATATTATTCCCGCGCATGCTCATCATCTTCTGTTCGTAAGTCATGCTTTCGGTCGGGTATGAAACGCTCAACACATCGCCGCCGGTGAAGAACGGATTGATCAACTGCCTTTTCGGCGTCATCATCTCCATCCGCCAGGTCTCACGCGCCATATCTGGCACCGTAACTAAATCATGCGTCCGGACGAAATCAATTGCTTCAACTGCAAGGTCTCGGATCAGTTCCGGCTGCTTGCCCGGTTCCACGTAATCCGATTTCACCTTTTCGAGCGCTTTGTGCCAATCGTCCCCGTAATCCATCTCGCGAGAAGCGCGCTTCATTTCGTTTTCACACCAGGCAAATTCCCGGTCTGCCAAAACCAACAACTCCTCGGGTGTGTAGGCGATCATTTCGTGTTGCAACTCGCTGACTAGCTGATCCCGCCCTATCGGATTGCCAATGATAGTGGTGGTATCTCCTGGCTTGATTCCGGCTTTTTGCTCGCGGATATTTGCGGCATACGTTTGAAGATCAGAGTCTACCTGTTTATAGGTCACCGGGACCCACCAAGTAAATAAAGGATCGTAATCATTGTAGAAATCAAACCATTGCTTCAACTCTGCTTGCAAACGCTCTACTTCATTTGCGGCGCGGTTTGCTACAAACGGCGAACACCTCACGTTTTTCAGTGACTTGGTAGCATCTTCAACCTGGCTCTTGAGTCTTTGCAGTGCAGCGGCAGCTTGCGGTGCACTGATGAAATGCATGCGCCGAAGATCCTCCGCAAGTTTCACGATGGCGGGACCAAACGGCACTAGCGGCTGCGTCTCTGTGATCTGTTTTTCCTCGAAATCGAGAGCGCGCAATTCATGCCTGAGCTGATTCCTAAACAGAAGATAATCGACTTTTCCGCTCTGGCTTATGTCATCGAAGGAAACAGTTTCGAGACGTTTCTCCCACTCGCCATAAAAATTCCGCATGCGATCCCGGACGGTCGAAGAGAACGGTGTTGGTTCGGATTTCGCCAGAGTCTCTCGATCCGTTGCATACCTCTCCAGCATCGCCCGCATCTCGCTTTGAGGAGACTGCAAACGATCCGACGAACCTTGTTGCCGTTCAGCCGTCTGCGGCACGATCAACAACGCCGTCACAAAGGCACACAAAACTAACCTCAACGCGCGTGAAGGTCTTAAGAAGCTCACGACACCTCGATTCCTACACCGCTGAGATCGTCAGGTCTTTGCGCGAGCATTGTCCCCAGCTCCGGAGCCCGTCTCTAGGTGTACCAACTGCCGCGTTCTCCGATGCTGTCAATGACTTTCGACAGCCGCTCAACGCCGTTGGCCCAGTTGACTTGAATGCCGGCTTCAGCAGCATCAGCGTCCCCTTCCGAAATCGCTTTGATGATCCGCTCATGCTCCGCTACGGACTTATCCAAGTCATCCAGAATGGCGCTGGCGTAGAGTCGCCAATAGCGCTCCGCCTGCGGCTGAATGGTTTTATGAAGCTCGAGCAGCCGCGGGCCCGCGCTCGCTTCGACGATGGTTCGATGAAAATTCATGTCGAGCTCAAAAATGCGGTTTGCTTCCGAGCGATGCTTCTTTCCCAACTCTGCCAGCCCGGCGTTGTACTCCCGGATTCGATCGAGAGTGCTCGTGCGGGCGGCGAAGGGGAGTTGCGCCGTCGATCTCGCGCCCAATCCCTCTAAATGACCGATAATCGAATAAAGTTCGCGTGCGTCTTCTTTCGTTAAGGGCGCGACAATCATCCGGCTCTTGCTGCCATTTCCCGAGGCAAGCACGTATCTTTCACGTTGCAGCCAGTGGAGCGCTCCTCTGATCGGCGTTCGACTGAAGCCAAGGCGTTGAGCAAGCTCCGCCTCAATCAGCCACGTTCCCGGCAACAGCTTGCCATAAACGATCATTTCCCGCAGTTCCTGGAAGGCTAAACGGAGGCTGTGACCTCTGTCTGACTCGGCGCGTTTCCTTCTGCGAGTTCGGATGGGGGCCAAAGATGACATGTCCCATTGATTAGGTTACATCTGTTTTGGGTTGCATTCGGAATATGAGAAGATCGTCGCTGCTGTTGAGCCACCCAACGCGACTGACTTATTTCTTCATGCGAAGACGGCGCTTTCTGCAAAACCTGACCGGCGTAACAGGGGCGGGCCTCTTGCGGCCGAACCTTAGGGCGTACGCGGAAGCCAGCCTCACTGCCCAGCAGCCGCCGGCAGCAGTGACCCTCGCGGCCCACACGCTTGTTTGCGAGTTTGATCTCGAAGGAGTTGTCTGGAAGGCCTACGAAGACTTGCAAAACCGGGAGGGCGATCTCACGTTCGTATCCTCCCGCGGCCAGATACGCACGCTTTCGAAGAGCGCAGAAGCGACCTTTCCAGAAGCAAATCCTCCCTATCTGGGATTGAACCTAAGCGATATCGGTATGTCGGGACGCGATCTGCTGGCCGAAAAGCTCCTGGAAAACGGTGAGCCCGATCCCGAGCAAGTAAAACTGGCGGCACAGCCGATCGGATCTAACACCGAAACTTATCCCGGCGCGCGCCCGTCCTGGAACACTTTCGTGGGAACCAAGGAGTGTTTCGACACAATGCCAGTTTACCCAGCCGGCAATACGCGAACGTATCATCCCGCACAGTACTTCCCGGAGCTGATGACGAAGGGTCTTGCTGAGAGACGTTTTGAAGGCTTGCTGGGTGGCTGGATGCCCGCCGTTCGTAAGGTCATGCCGATTTCGGAGAACGTTTACATTGAACTTCTCATCTTCGGCGACGTCGACGCACGCGATAAGTTCATCGTTCAGACATGGCACCGCACGGCGAGAGTCCAGAACGGCAGAATCACCAGAGTTGTTTATGGATACAGCTACCCTGCCTACCCGCCGGGCCGCCACGACCCATCACCGGAACAGTTCTATCGCGCTTTGCTGCGCTTTGCCGAGTACTGGGAGAAGCAGCTCAGCGATTCTGCTCCAGCATCGCTTCCCGGCAAAGTTTGGCTCGACATGTCGAAGCACGCATTTGCAAAGGAACTGATGGTGCGGCCGGGGGGTGTTTATCCGAAGTATGGAGCGGTCGATCGCGACTATTACGGCTCGGAATATGACGGGTTCCAGGATGTCTTCACGACTGCTGTCTACGCGAACCTGGAATGGGGTCGATTTGAGCAAGCGCAGCAGATAATTGACAACTACTTCACAGACTTTGTGGATTCTTCAGGTATGGTCAATATGCGCGGCCCCGAAACCGCGCAGTTCGGATTGGAGCTGTCGTTACTCGCCCGGTATTGGAATTACACTCGCGACAGTTCGTTGCTTCTGAAGCATCGCGCAAAAATCACGGCTACGGCGCGCCTTCTCGGTGACATGCACGATGAAAGTTTGCGCCTGTCCCATGACAATCCCGGCTATGGATTGATTCACGGCTGGAATGAATCGGATTCGTGCCTCATGCCAACGCCAAACACGTGGTGGCAGCCCTATTTTGCGAATAGCGCATTTGCAGCACGCGGACTGGAGGATATCGGCCGGGCTTGGCTGAAGCTGCATCACATTCATCCGGATCCGGAGATGGAACGTGAAGCGCGAGAATGGCTCAGACGCGCCAAGATTCTCAGGGATGCAACCGTCGAGAGCGTCCGAATCAACGTGCGTAAAGACCTGCAGCCGCCTTATATTGGACCGCTTCCAGGAACTAAGCTGCTGTTCCGCGAGTCGATTACGCGAGAAAGACCAAGTCCGCAACAATGGCCGCACCGCGCCTATTGCGAGCTGCTGCAGGCCGATGTACTGCCCCCAAACCTGGCGAATACCGTCATCGACTGCATGCGCGCTTACGGCGCCACTACGCTTGGGGTAGTTGCCAATGTCGAGCCGCCGCATTCGACCGGTCGTGACATACTGGGCTTCATTTCGTATGGTTATGCGCAGGCGCTCTTGCGGTTGGATCGCGTCGAAGAGTACCTGCTATTTCTCTATGCGCACTGTTACCACGATCACACGCGCGGCAGTTGGACCGCAGGTGAAGTCGCCGGTATAACCGGAGACACAGCTCTCTTCTGCATTCCTGCGCAACAGACGATTCCATTACTGATCCGTTGGATGCTCGTTCTGGAGGATTCGGATCAGGATAGGTTATATTTCGCCCGAGGCTTCCGCGTGAATGGACTACCTCCGGGGAACCAGTTCAGATCACTCAGGCTCCGACACGCTGGGGTCGAGTCAATTTCCGCATGCAGACGAATCCCGCGAAAAGCCTTTTGACGGCCAAAGTGGAGTTGGCAAAACGAGGCGCTCCGAAAGAAGTGAACGTGAAGCTTCGGGTGCCAGATCAAAACACCCTGCGAAATGTCACCGTCAATGGCCTGCGAGCCAATCTCGGCGGAGTTCATGGTGACATCGTGGCCATTACTGTTGGACGCGAGCGCCAGTTCGAAGTAATCGCACAGCTTAGTTAAACCGCACACTAGGATGTCTCGAACAGCCCCAATTCCGATAATGCCGGGCACACAGGGGATTTGGTAATTCGCACTTGCACTCGACTTGTCTTGATCGGGACCTCGACTCGAATGATCCGGCATGAACCAATGCTTGTTCCCTTAGCGAACGATTGCCAGCTCCCGCTGACCCAAACATCTACGGCAAACTCTTCAATTCGTTGTCCGAGCCGAAGATTTTCACGAAGACGCACGCAGCCTAACTTCGCTTCTCGTCTGAGTTCGACGACTAAGGTAGGGGTTGTAACCGAATCGTCGGTCGACCAATAAGTGCTTCGACTTCCGTCGACGAGATTTTCTGGACTGTATGCGCGGCTTTGGCCGCGAACGTTGGATGCTTTTATGCTTGCCTCGGGCGCGATGTTGCGACTGAAGGTTGAACGAAGAAGCTGTCCGAATTCGCGCAAAGAGAGCGAGTCGTTTTCATGAATCAAGCCGCGACGGTCTGGCGGAACGTTCAGCAGAAAGCTAGCACCGCGGCCCACCGATTGGTAATAAAGGGCGAGTAAGTCGCGTGGCGCTTTCACTTTTGCGTTCTCGCGTGGATGCCAGAACCATCCTGGACGAATCGAAACATCGCATTCCGCCGGCATCCAAAAGCGCCCGCCCCGGGTACCTACTTGGGATTCTTTCTCCCGTACATCACCGGGAGATGCAGGGCCTCCATTCGGCGCGACGGGCGTATAGGTGGCCCAGCAAGTTTCACCCGCGATTCCTTTTTCGTTTCCGACCCACCTCACGTCCGGACCAACATCGCTGAAAAGAACAGCCTCAGGTTGTAACTTTCGCTCCATCGCCCACGTGTTCGGCCAGTCGTAGTAGTGCAACTTATCGATGATGCGTTTCTCACGTGCGCCGCCATAGTATCCGTCTCCTCCATTTGCCCCGTCGTGCCAAATTTCAAAGATCGGACCATACCCGGTCAGTACTTCGCGGATCTGCCGCCGATAAATCTCGAGATACTGCGGCTTTCCATAATAGCGATTGTTGCGATCCCAAGGCGATATGTACACGCCAAATTTGAGCCCGACGCGGTGAGCCGCCTCACAGATCTCTTTGACAATGTCCCCTTTACCGTTCTTATATGGGCTCTTCCTAATAGAGTGTTCGGTCGTTGCTGTTGGCCAAAGACAGAACCCATCATGGTGCTTGCAAGTGAGAATGACAGCCTTGCTTCCACTCGCTTTTAACGCATCCATTATGGCGTCCGCGTCGAAAGCCGTGGGATTAAAGAAAGCAGGATTCTCGTCACCGTAACCCCACTCCTTATCGGTGAACGTGTTGATGGTGAAGTGCAGGAAATTATAGAACTCCAATTCACTCCAGCGGAGCTGTCTTTCTGAAGGCGTGGGCCCGTAAGGTCGGGGCGGGGGCGTGGGTTCCGCCCGAAGAGCAATCGCTGCTCCGCTGAGCAGGAGCGAACGGCGGGTAAGGACCGGCTTCAGAACTGATAAACCAAGCTCATCTGAATGCGCCGCGGATTCCACAGGTTGAGTGCACCCGCCCCATTCAGCGGCACCAGCGAACCGAAAGCGCAATTACCGGAGGGGCCGCTCGTGCAACCCGCCGGGCTGTCAGACAGCCTATTGTCCGGATACAACAAGTTCGTATTCGAGTGCCATGTCGAACCCAGGTTGAATATCTCCAGTTTGTACTTCAACTCGTTGCGCTCCTTAATCATTATGTTCTTGCCGAAAGCGATATCGGTGTCCTCGAAATAAGGTGTGCGCATGGTGTTGTGTCCCAAATTGCCGAATCGGCCCTGCGGAGGCGCTACGAACGCGGACGGATTGAATTGCTGGTAAATGCTCGTGGGACCAGCGTAGGGATTACCGATCACGTCAGGACGAATGTCGTTGGGTCTGTTAAGGCCGATCTGGTCCGTGCCGCCGGAAAAGGCGGATATGGTGTATGGCATGCCGCTCGCCAGCGTGTAGGTTCCGCTCACCTCCCAACCGCCGAGTAGCCAATTCAGATGACGCACGTCCCACTTCTTGCCCCTGCCGAAGGGCACTTCATACGATCCGAGAGCCGATAGGCGCTGCGGTTGGTCGAACGACGCGGGGCCATAATCACCTCGCAGATTGTGCGGATCTTGCACGAAGCTGGTCACGCCATAGAGTAGGCCTATTTCTGAGACTACATCCAGCATTCTCGAATACGTATAGTTCAGCTGATACTGCAAGCCCGCAGCGAGCCGCTGCGTGAGGCGCAATTGTCCCGATTCGTAATTCGACCAGAATATATTCGCGTTGGCGTAACTCAGGGGATCGAGGTTTGGATAAGGGTCTCGCGAGGCCACGGGCTGAAAGTTGGGATCAGTGAGGCAATTCGGCGCTTGAGACTGAGCCTGGGCAACCGTGATCCAAACATTGCACGGGTCCCCGGCCACTTTCGGCAAATATCCGGCGTTGAAATACCAGTAGCCATTTTCGTGTTGGGCGTGCGATCCGACATAGCTTACATCCAAAAGAAGATTTTGCGTCAGCGCATACTGCAAACCGAATGACCATTGCTGTGTGCGCGGCTGGTGGTTGCCCGGCCAATTAATCTGGAGGCCCAGGTTCCAGAAAGGAAGCGTGAACAGGCTGTAGTTGGCGCTTCCACTCGGAAAGGGCTTCCAAAGCGTATTCAGCGCCAGCGGCGACGCCTTCTCAAACCCACTACCCGGCTGGTAGGACACCGAGGGGGCCGCATACAGATAATCGTCGTCGAACGTGGTCAGCTCGTAATACCGCGCGTAGATGTCGTAAAAGATGCCGTACCCGCCCCGAATTACAAACCGGTCGCTCTGGAATGGCCGCCAGGCGAATCCAATGCGCGGCGCAAAGTCTTTGCGATCCGGCTCAATCAGTTTGTTATCGACGCAGCAGCGCGCCAAGTTCGGATCGGCCCCGGGAGTCTGCGCTGCGGCGTGCGCGAAACCTGGATTAGCCCACAGATAGCCTCCCCCGGCTGAAGTGTCCAGTGCGATCCCGCTGTTTGTGATCGAGTAGAAGGCCGGCGGAAGCTCATAGCGTAGGCCCAGATTGACCGTCAGACGCGGCGTTACGCGAATGTCGTCCTGGACGTAGAAGTTCCAATTGATTCCGCGCACGTCGTAATGATCGGTGGGGACCGTGGAAGGGCTGCTTACAGACTGCGGAAAGCCAAGCAGGAAATCGGCAAACGCATTACCCAGGCCCGGTCCATAACCGCTGCCCGCCAGCGCCGGGTTTGACGCGGTGTAGGCGCCCGTGAAATTGGTCTGACCCATCAGACCGCCGTAACCGTCGATCAGGTTTACAACGAGACGGCGGATATCGGCCCCCAACGTGAGCGTGTGGCGGCCGCGAATCATTTTCAAGTCATCCATATACTGGAACGTCTGGGCTTGTTGCGTCCATGCAGAATTGGAGTTGCCCAGCGTTTGGTAGCCGTTGAAGTTCACGATTACCGGCCCGAAGAAAGCCGGCACGTTCGGTTCATTCTTGAAGCCCATCTGGCTCGCGATATCGGGTCCGAAGGAGGTCTGCGATGCGTCTTGAAATTTCTGGAAGCTGTAGCCGACCCGCACTTCATTGAAGACATTGGGCGAGAAAGTGTGCTGCCAGTTCAGCCCGAACAGTTGTTGCTGCGTGTACTTGGTTTCCCCAGAGAGGGGCATGGCGGATTCGTTGAAGAATGTTTGGTCCCCCAACAGCCCCGTAAAAAAGACGCGGTTGTTCTCATTGATGTTTTGGTCGCCGCGGATGGTGATCATCCCGGTGTCCCACGGCTTCGGGACCGCAGCTTGATAATTGCCGGTGCCAGTAGGGCAAGGATTGGGGCAGGCGACGTTGGAAGTCGGGATGTACTTAAGAATGTTCAGTGCAATGGGGTTGATATCGCCAGATGGAATTTGATTTCCTGGAAAGGGCAAGCGGCCGGCTGGATTCTGTGGAGTCACGGGCGCCTCTCCCGTGGTCGATGGATTGTAGAGCTGGTAAGGCCAGTCTGAGAAATTTCCGGCGCGCTCCTGAGCAGTAGGGGTGTTGAAGCGGCTCGTGGATTGTTGTCGTTTCAGCCCGACGTCGTAGCCGAAAAACCAGAAGCTTTTATTCTTGCCGTTGTACAGCTTCGGGATCTGCAGCGGGCCGCCGAGGGTGAAACCAAACTGGTTCTGCCTCAGGACGTTCTTCAGAGGGAGCGGGACTGTGCCAGGCTGGGTGGCGTTCAAGAACCGATTCAGCGGGCTCTCAGGCTGAAAGATGTCGTTTTGCACAAAATCGTAAGCTTGTCCGTGATACTGATTGGTTCCGGATTTGATCGCGACGTTGACTTGGGCCGACCCCTGCCCATACTCGGCCGAGTACATGCCATTCTGCACTTTAAACTCGGAAACGGAGAACGAATCGGGGAGCGCTGATTGCGCCGCAAAGAATTGATCGTTGCTGTTAATTCCGTCCACGAGATAGCTGATCGATTCAGAACGAGACCCGTCGATGCTGGTGGCAAGCCAGTCGTCGTTTAGCCCGTGCATGGTCCAGGCCCAGGAGACGCCGCCGCCCGTGGTGCTCGCTCCGGCCTGGATTCTGAGCAGGTTCGTGAAGTCGCGGCCGGCGATCGGCAATTCCTCGATCTCCTTGCCGGTGATGACATTGCCGATCGTGGCATCATCGCTCTGCACCATCTGCGCTGCAGAACTTACATCTACTCGCTGCATCACCTCCCCGACGGAAAGAGAAAAATCCTGTCTCAACGTATGCTCCACGTCCAACGTGACTTCGCTTTGCGATGTTTTGAAGCCCTTGGATTCCGCCGTAATATCGTACCGGCCGGGCTGCAGGTTCACGAAAACATAATCCCCGACGCTGCTGGTCGTGGTGTGCTGGCTGATGTTCGTGGCCGGGTTGTGAATAGTGACCGTCGCGCCCACAACCGGCGATCCCGACGGGTCGGTCACGTGACCGAGTATTGTTCCCTGCGCGCTTTGAGCAAAAACGTCACGGGGCAGCGCAAAGAAAACAAGAGCGAATGCCGCCGCGAGAAAAGCCGAGCGAAACCTGAAAAAACGATTCATAGCCTGCCCCTGTAACAATCGGAAGTAAACCGCTATATAGCGATTTGTCGTCGAGTATACACCTGTCGAGTGGGGAGGGCAAGAAATTTCTGCTATATCGCTTATCCGCTACATAGCATAAGATTTGAAATGACAGCTTCAATTCCGGGATCGGCATGCAGCGGCCCAATAGCGCGAAATCCTCCTCTTCTTCAAGAATGCCGGCCTATAAGGCGATCCAGCTCGCTCTCCAGCAGATGATCCAGAGGAACGGGCTTGGTCCAGGAGACAGCCTTCCCTCAGAGCGAGAACTGGCTAAGAATCACGGCGTCAGTCTGATGACCGCTCGTGCTGCACTCACGGGACTCGAGCGGCAAGGACTGGTTGAGCGTTGCCCCGGGGCTGGCACCTTTGTTGCGGTACCGAAGATCAATTACAACAAGCTGACCAGCACAACGGAGCTCATGGCTGCGCGGGGCTTTCAAGCCGCTTCTCGCGTATTGAGTTCAAAGGTAATTGAAGGATCCACTGAAGTCACCGCTGCGCTGCGGCTTCCAGACTCTGCTCCACTGGTAAAGCTGCACCGGCTGCGGCTGGTACAGAAGCAGCCTCTGGCGCTCGAGACGAGCTACTTGCCGGCCGAGCAGTTCAGAAGCATTCTTGAGTCGCCTCTGAGGAACGGATCATTGTTCGGCACACTCGAAGAACGCTTTGGGGTCCAGTTGGCATATGCCGACGAGGTGGTGGATGCCATCCCGGCAGACCAGCGCGTAGCAACTCATTTGCAGGTGTCGCCGGGCCATGCGATCTTACGCATTCGGCAGATCATTTTCTCGACACTCGGGGCGCCTGTGTTGTACGTCCTGGGACTCTACCGGGGCGATCGTCATCAGTTGTTCATACGCCGCTCGCGATCCTAGGAACTGGTATGCGCGACACCGCTAATTCACCTTCCATTTTTGTACTCCGGCGGACCACCCCGGCTGCATAGTGACTTCAAGCCGTAAGCCCGTCGTAGTAACGGGACTGAGGCGCACTTCGTTGTACCTGTCCTTTAATAATCCGTAGTCCTGCTGGTTCTTTATCGGTTTCCATTCCTCGCCATCCCTATAGAGCACGCGCCAGGACGCAGGGACCCGCACTTCACCACGACCCGTGTCGTCAAACCAGTACACTTGTACTCGCGAAACAGTCGAGCGTTCCGGAAATGCGTACTCGATCCATTCCGTTCGCCCTTTCTCCGGCCACCAATCAAAATACGAACTTGGATCGTTTGATGCGGTCGGCTCCTCGCCATCATTGATAGCCTGAGGCCGCTTTACCCGCCCCTCACCCGTAACTCTGTTGCCGCCGCTCGATACGCTAACACTGCTCTTCATGGCTAGAGTCGGAAAAGGCGTAGGCTTGGCCGCGCTGTCCTTATCCGCAATCCACACCGCCATCTCGCCGCGGCCACGGTTCGCCCATGCGTAATATGGAATGGCCGTAAATTCCTGCTCACTGCGGAGCACTTTGCCCCCTGAATCGTACGCCAAGGCAATAGCCTTGCTCTGCACCACCTCCACGCCGTCCAGCAGGTCGCCCCGAAACGCGGCCGTGAGCTTCTCGCTATCCGGCAGCAGCAAATTGCGTACTTTGTGATTCGGATTGTCGGGCCACTCCGCGGCGTAGACGAGCGGTCCGCGTTGAATCGCAACACGCCCTTCATCGGCCACAACTTGGCGGTTCGCGCTGATCCGCCGAACCGGCATCGGAAGGTTTAGTTCGATGATGTCGCCAGACTTCCATTCCCGATTCAACGTCACATAGCCTTTATCAAGTTGAATGGGTATCTCATGCCCGTCAACGCGAAGCACTACGGGCTCATTCTTGTCCTCCTCAAACCGATAAAGGTCGCTCGGCACTACCTCGCCGCGTGCCCATCCTGGAATCCGAACTTTAATGGCGAACGTGTCAGGCTGGCCCGGATCAACCGTTATCTTCACGCGGCCATCCCACGGGTATCGCGTCTCCTGCGTCATCTTGATCGTTCGCTTTCCTAAAGGGATCTCAGCGGTGCTCCCGGCAAAAAGATTCACGTAAATCGTGTCCTCGCCGGTCGCGTACACATAACCGGGAACCGATGCCATGAACCGCGTAATATTTCCCGGACAGCACGCCACGCCGAACCACGGGCTGCGCTCTTGCCGTCCATTGGATTCGAGGGGATTCTGATAGAAAAACAACTTGCCATCGAGCGAGACTCCCGAAATCAGCCCGTTGTACAGAGTCCTTTCAAGCACGTCCACATACTTCGCATCTCCATGCAAAAGAAATAGCCGCTGGTTCCAGAAATCATTTCCTACAGACGCGCACGTCTCGTTGTAAGCGGTCAAGTTCGGCAGCTCGTAATTCGCCCCGAACGCTTCGCCGGCGCCCGTCGCGCCAATCCCTCCCGTAATGTATAGCTTCTTGCTGACCACGTTTTCCCAAATCGAATCGATGGCGCGCACATAGCGGACGTCACCCGTCATGGCAGCAACATCGGCCATTCCGGAGTACATATATGTCGCGCGAACCGCATGACCTACGGCCTCAGTCTGATCAATTACGGGTTTGTATGACTGGTTGTATTCGGAACCGTTTTCGCCTCCGCGAACATCCAGCATGAACTTCGCCAATTTTAGATACCGCTCGTCTCCGGTCACCCGATAGAGCTTCACTAGCCCCATCTCGACGATCTGATGCCCTGGCCAGATGGCGCGCTTGCCCGGGCCGAACGTGTCGCAAAGTAAGTTTGCTTCGCGCAGCGCGATATCGAGCAGGGTGCGCTTGCCGGTCGCCTGGTAATGAGCCACTGCTGACTCGAATAGGTGCCCCGCATCATACAGTTCATGACTCTGAATCTCTTCGTTCTCCCAGCGGTTCGTTCCCGACCATGGGTGAGGATGCTGAGGATCTATTGTTCGCGCCGTATAAAGATAGCCGTCTTTCTCTTGGGCCGCGGCGATTTTCGCTATCAAGCTGTCCACGTAAGCGTCTAGTTTCGGGTCGGGATGAATGCTCAGCGTGTAACTTGCCCCTTCGATCACCTTGTAAATGTCGGTGTCGTCGAACGGATATCCAGGCAGCTTCGCATTCTTCTCGCCCAGTTCGCCGCGAATCGCCTCCGCCGCACGCTCGAAATTCGCGACCCGGCCGGTGATCTCGCACTCTTTGAATGCATACGGAATCGTCACCTTACGATTAGTCTCGATGCGCGGAGCCCAAAACACGTCGTTCATGTGAACTGCTGTAAATGGGACGGGTTTGAACGGATAATCGCGCTCCGGACTGTCGGCCGTCGCCAACCCAAGAAGGGATACACATGCCAGACCAATTGAGGCTGGGTAGAAAGAAGTTAAGCTTGCGCACTGATGTAATCGCTTTCAGTATAGAATCGCGTAGACGTATCCATTATTGGATACAATAATCGCGAACCGCTATTCGCTCTCACAATGCGTCTTTTGCTCATCGCTCCGGCTTGGACCGCGTTATGCTTTCAGTCTGCGCAAGTCAGGTCGCGACCAAATCTCCGGCGAACGATGTCTCCGGCGCAGCTCAGAGAGGAATCACACTCGTCGAGAGCGGTCGTTGTAAAGAGGCTCTGCCTCTTTTGAAGAGATCAATCCCGCATCTCAATGACAAACAACTCAAGTACAGCGCCGGCATGGCCGAGGCGCGATGCGCTATGGCGGTCGACCAACAGAACACGGCTGTCGAAGCGCTGCTCGATCTCAAACGCGAGTTTCCCGGCGACCCGGAAGTTTTGTATGTCACTACGCACTACTTCTCGCAGCTTGCGATGAGAGCTTCGCAAGAGCTCGCTGCAAAAGCCCCGTCCTCCTATCAGGCGCAAAGGCTGGAGGCCGAAGCTTTGGAATCACAGGGCAAGTGGGATCAGGTGATCGGCATTTACAAAGGTATTTTGAAACAGAATCCCCGAGTACCCGGCATTCACTACCGTCTGGGTCAAGCGCTGCTCTCGAAGGCTGGAGAGTCCGGCCAGATAGACGAAGCAAAAGCCGAATTTCAGAAAGAGCTCCAAATAGATCCGCACAACGCGGCGGCCGAATTCGTTTTGGGCGAACTCGCTAGACGCGCCGGCCAGTGGACCGAAGCGGCCCAGCACTTTTCGAGCGCCACAAAGTTGGACGTCGGATTCTCCGAGGCCTATCTCGCTCTCGGCATGTCCCTCGCAGCCGCCGGTAAATATGCCGACGCCGTTCCCCCGCTGCGGAGTTACGTAGAAATGCAGCCCGCTGATGCTGCCGGACATTATCAGTTGGCTATCGCGTATGCGCGCATCGGCAACAAAGACGCCGCCGCCCGCGAACTTGCTCTTCAGAAGCAGGCGTCAGGCCGCTCTCGGCGCTCGTCCGATACGAGCGATGAGCGCGCCTCCCCGCCTTAGCGCCAGCTCCTATTGAGCTTGAGGAACGCCAAGCTATGCCCCGGCAAAAACGGACACCACGACGCTTGCCCTCGCGACGGCATTTCCTTGAATCGCTCATCGAAGCCGGTGTAGCGTGCTCGGTCGTTCCTCCTTTCCCCGCCGCGAACGCGGTGCTTCCGGCCTTCGAGGAGGTGCCATCCTCAACAAGCGGCATTCACTGGACCCATGTTGCCGGTCTCTCTTCCGAAATGTACCTGCCGGAAACCGTTGGCCCCGGTTGCGCGTTCCTCGACTACGACAACGATGGCTGGATGGACATTTACCTGGTCAACAGCGGCCCTTGCGATTTCTACAAACCTGCGATCCCCTTGCGCAATGCACTGTATCGCAACAATCGAAACGGCACCTTTACAGACGTAACGGAGACTGCAGGAGTTTTTGGGAACGCTTACGGAATGGGCGTCGCCGTGGGTGACTACGATGGCGACGGCCTCCCCGATATGTATGTTACGCAGTACCCGCGCAGCATTCTGTATCACAACAACGGCCACGGCAGTTTCACGGACGTCACCGAAAAAGCAGGTGTCGCCGCTCCAGGCTGGGCCACCAGCGCTGTCTGGTTCGATTACGACAACGATGGAAGACTAGATCTGTTTGTCTGCCGCTTCGCAGACTTCGATAAATCGAAGAACGTTTTCTGCGGTAATCGCGATACGGGACTGCATTACTACTGCAAGCCCGATGTCTACAAACCGCTCCCGTGCTGGCTCTTTCACAACAACGGAAATGGCGTCTTTACTGACGTCAGCAAAGCAACGGGTATCGCAAACTCGCTCGGCAAAGCGTGGGGGGTGGTCGCGGCAGACATTAATAATGATGGCTGGATGGATCTGTTTGTAGCCAACGACACCGAGCCTAATTTCCTCTTTGCGAATCGCGGGAAGGGCAAATTTGAGGAAATCGGCATGCTCGCCGGCGTGGCTTACAACTCATTCGGAGCAGCACGTTCCGGCATGGGTGTCGATGCTGCCGATTACGATCAGGATGGATGGCTCGACCTCTTCGTGGCTAATCTGAATCACGAGATGTACTCGCTCTATCACAACAATAAAAACGAGACCTTCGATGATGTTGCGATCCCAACGGGCATTGGCCAGCTTACAAAACTGTTTAGCGGATGGGGGCTGAAATTCTTCGACTTTGACAACGACGGAAATCTGGATCTGATCCTTTGCAACGGTCATCCCGATCCCATGGTCGGCCGGCGTGAGCCGGATTCGAAATATTCCGAGCCCATGTTGCTGCTTCAGAATGACGGAAAACGTTGGAAGGACGTGAGTGCAGCCGCCGGCTCCGTCTTCTCTCGAGAGATAGCCGGGCGAGGTCTCGCTCTAGGAGATTTTGATAATGACGGCGCGGTTGACGTTCTTGTGGCTTTGAATGATCGCGCGCCGATTTTACTGCGAAATAACGCGGGACGGCAAAACCATTGGCTCGGCATTCGTCTCGCCGGCCGCAGAGCCAATCCGGATGCAGTCGGCGCGAAAATCACTTACCAGGCCGGAGATTTGAAACGGCACCGCGTGAAGGTCGGCGGCGGCAGCTATCTTTCTTCTCACGATCCGCGGCTGGTTCTTGGTACCGGGCATAGGCCAAAGATCGATTGGCTTGAAGTGCGCTGGCCCCCGCCTAGCGATAGAATCGACCGTTTTACCGATCTGCCCATCGACCGCTACATCACCATCATGGAAGGGCAGAACAGGTGGACATGACCACCGCACGCCGCTTTATTTCGCTCGCTTCTTCCATCGCTTTGGCTACTTCTGCCTGGTGCGCTCAAGCTACATTTGGGCAACAAAGGCCGCTTCCTCCGGTGCAATCCACCCCGAACAACATCGATCGGCAGCATGGCGGCGTTAGCGATGATGATCAGGAAGAAGCAGAGAGAGAACTGCAAACGGCCATCGCATTGACCCGCCGAGGCCAGTTCCAACAGGCGATTCCGCACTTCCTTCGGGTCCAGGGACGTGTCTCTGAAACCTTCGCCGTTGATTTTGATCTGGCTCTCTGTTATCTCGGCACGCGCCAGTATCGCTCAGCCATTCAAACTCTCGCCAACCTTCGCGGTAATCGGCAACAGACGGCTGCGGTCGAAAATCTGCGCGCTCAGGCCTACATAAGAAATCACCAGGAGAATGACGCTCTGAAAGCGCTGAAAAACGCAATCGCGCTTGCGCCCGCAGACGAAAAGCTGTATCTATTCATCTCCGACGCCTGCTTGGATGAGGGCGAATACGAACTCGGCGTGCAGGTGATTGATGCCGGGCTGCGCAATTTGCCGACTTCACCCCGGCTGTTCTACCAGCGCGGGCTCTTCCGTTTGAGGCTCGAGGAGCTCGATCTCGCTAATCAGGATTTCGAGCTCGCTCGCAAACTCTCTCCTGATTCCGATATCGGCTACATCGCTGCGGCGCAGCAAGCTCTCTCGTCGGGAAACATCGAAACTGCGATCTGGATTACCCGTGAAGCTATTCGCAAAGGGCATCAGCATTACATGTTGCTCACAATCTTGGGCGAGGCTTTACTTCGCTCAGGCGCGACGCCTGCCACGAGCGCTGAGTTTAGTGAAGCGCAAACGGCTTTGGAGAAAGCGGTTGCGAAGCGGCCCGGCTATTCAAGCGCGCAACTGGCGCTAGGCAAACTCTATCTGCTGCAGAATCGCCTGGAAGACGCAATTGTTCATCTCGAGTTGAGCCGGCAGTTCGATCCCGCCAATCCCGCTGTTTACGCCGCTCTGGCGAACGCATACCAGCGTTCCGGCGATCAGGAGCGGGCGCGCGGGATGCTTGCTGTACTCGCGCAATTGAACCAGCAGCAAGCCGCTAGGATCGCTTCCGCTTCCGGTGGCCACGCGGGTGTCGCTGCTTCACCCGCACTGCAGAACGAAGCGCACGCCGCGCCTCAGCCGCGTTAGCACACCGAGTCAGGAACTTTGCGCGAGCGGCGGTCCGGTGCGCTCTTGCATTACTACGACCAATTGTCGTCTTGAACCAACAGGTCGCGCAGACGACTCACGCCCTTAGTGATTCCGGCTAGACTCGTGCTTCCGAATCCGAGGATGAATCCTTGACGCACGCTCTTCCCGGCGTACGTCGTAGAAAGGGGCCATAACCAGAGCTTTGATTCGGCGGCCCGCAATGAAATCTGGATATCATCGTCGAGCCCCGGCGGTAGTGTCACAACCAAGTGCATTCCTGCGTTGGCGCCTAAGATCTGCAAGCGAGAGTCGAATGCGCGCCGAAGAGCTTCAACCAGCGTGCTTCTCCGTTCTTTGTACAGCAGCCGGGTCTTCCTGATGTGCCGCGCATAATGCCCTTGCTCGATGAACTCCGTAAGGGCCGCCTGGAAGAAATGAGGCGCGCAGATGTCGCGTGCCCTGCGCACCGCCGCAAAACGATCCACCAAATCAGAGGGAATCACCATGTACCCCAGGCGCAGCGACGGGAAAAGGGTCTTGCTGAACGTACCAATGTAGATGACGCGTGACCCTCGATCCAGTCCCTGCAAAGACGGAATCGGCATACTTTCATACCTGTACTCACTGTCGTAATCGTCTTCTATAATCCATGCATTCGCCTTGTGAGCCCAGTCGAGCAGTTGCAGCCGGCGCGATGCCGTCATCACTGCGCCGAGTGGAAATTGATGAGAAGGAGTGACATATACCGCGCGAGCTTGCGGAGCTCGTTTCAAACCGGCCGCGACAACCAAGCCCTCTTCGTCGACGCGAACAGGAACCGGCCGGCAATCAGCCATGGCCAGAATGCGACGTAGCGGTTCGTATCCCGGCTCCTCAATCCATACAGAATCGCCCGGGTCGGTAAGGACGTGGGCGCAAAGGTCGAGTGCCTGTTGCGATCCGCTGATAACCATGATCTGGTGTGAGTCACAATGAACTCCGCGCGCCGTCCTGAGGTAATGTGCGATTGCTGCCCGGAACTCCAGATACCCAAGACTGTCGCTGTAATTCATTGAGTTACTGCTGACTTTTCGAGCGTGCCTGGCGACAAGTCTTGACCAGACTCGAAACGGAAAGTGATCGAATGCCAATTGACCGACGCTGAAGGCTCCCGAGTTGTGTACCCACGGTCCTCGTGCTCGCCAAACGGCAGAAGCTGCTCGACGCGAGAGAATCCGAGAGCCTCCATCGGCCGGACGTGAATTGCCAAGCTCACCCGGAATTTCATCCGGCAGCGAGCACGAGACGAACGTTCCGGCGCCCGCTTGGGTTTCGAAATAGCCCTCCGCGAGAAGCTGCGAATACGCTTCTAAAACCGGAATCCGAGAGATGCCGAGTTCCGCACACAGCGCGCGAGTTGAGGGTACCTGCTGACCTGCGGTCAGCTTACCGGATAAGATGCTGGCACGATACGCGTCGTAGATTTGGCTGTGAAGTGGCGTTCGACCGCGCCGATCCACACCAATAACGGGTGAAATGCCGCCCGACGACTTCATATACGTTCCACTCTAGGCCGCATATCAAAAGTGGTCATACGAAACTTGCGCTAACTGGTCATTGTTTTCGACCGCTCACTCCAGCAGCATCGTATCAAAGGGGTTTTTTATCGTGAGAATCATAACTCTAACTACGTTGAAATTTCAGCCTGGCATTCTGCTCGTGGCCCTGTTGGGAATCACCGGCCTCCTTTGGGCGCAGGCCGAAACGGGACAGATTACGGGAACCGTTACGGACCCGACCGGGGCAGTCGTTCCAAATGCAACGGTAAAGGTCGTCAGCACCAGCACAGGCGCGGAACGTACTACGACGAGTTCGAGCAGTGGCGATTACGCGATAGCGAACCTTCTGCCCGGCGAGTATGCCGTCAGTGTTGAGGCCGGCGGCTTCACAAAGTTTGAGCAGAAAGTGCTCGTGAACGTCGGCACCAAGGTCGGGCTCGATGTACGACTCCAGCTCGGGCAAACCGGGACCGTTGTTCAAGTTGCTGAATCAGCGGTAAAGGTCAACACCGAGACGCAGACGTTGAGCACGGTTGTCGACACACAGCAGATGGTCGAACTGCCGACCCTCACTCGGAACCCATATGCGTTGGTTGCGATTTCGGGCAACGTTTCAGATGGTGGCGTGATGGCACGCGGGGTCGGATTCGCGATCAACGGGCAGCGGGAAGCATCGACCAATGTGCTTCTCGATGGCGCCGCGAATAACGACGAATTTTCGGCCACCGTGGGACAGATGACGCCACTGGATTCCGTTCAGGAATTCAGTGTTTTGACGAACAATTTTACGGCAGAGTTCGGCCGTGCCAGCGGCGGTGTGGTGAACGTCGTGACCAAGTCCGGCAGCAACAGCTTTCACGGTACTGCTTATGAATTCAACCGCGTCTCGGCCCTCTCCTCGAACAGTTTCGACAACAATGCCCATAGCCTTCCCAAGAACGTGTTTACTCGAAACCAATTCGGCTATTCGTTCGGTGGACCGATTAAGAAAAATAAGCTGTTCTTCTTCACCAGCACGGAATGGATCCGGATTCGCAGCGTTCTCACACAAACCGCTTTCGTGCCGTCGGCTCAGCTGATTGCCGCCAGTGCGCCGAATACCCAAGCCTTTTTCTCGGGTTTCGGTACTCTCAAACCGGGCGTGACGACGCTGCAGTCGTTAAGCATTAATCAATTCGCTGCTCAGGGCACCGATATCTGCGGCACTTCGGCGCGCTGTCTCGCGTTCAATCCGAACACGCCTGTTTTTTCGCAGATAGCGTTTAACAGCTTCGGCGATGCGGGCGGCGGCACCCCGGATAACGAGTATCAGACGGTTGCCCGTGTCGATTACAACTACAGCGACCGAACCCAGATGTACTTTCGCTACGCGCTTCAAAGCGTGGTGAATCCTCCGGGAACGATTTCCAGCAGCCCTTATGTCGGTTTCGACTCGGCGAATACAAATTTCAACAACAATGCCCTTCTCTCACTCATCCATGCGTTTAGCCCCACGTTTGTGTCTCAGTCGAAGGCGGTCTTTAATCGCCTGATTACTCAAAACCCATTTGGCGCTCAGCCGGCGGTTCCGACACTCTACGAAAATCCTACCGGTGCCTACTCCCTGCTCAACACCAATCTGCTCTTTCCGGGCTACGATCCAGCAACCCCCGGCAGCGGAATTCCGTTCGGAGGTCCGCAGAACTTTGTTCAGCTCTATCAAGACCTAAGCTGGACGCATGGCAAACATGAATTGCGGTTTGGCGGCAGCTTCGATTACGAGCGCGACAATCGAACGTTCGGCGCTTACGAGACCGCGGGCGATTACCTGAGTTCCGGGTCGCTCGGGACAGCGGTTAGTAACTTTTTGACGGGCCAGCTATACCGGCAGCAGGTGGCGATTTACCCCCAAGGCCAATTCCCGGGCGGGACAGTGACGCTTCCCGTGGGGCCGCCTAATTTCAGCCGCAGCAACCGGTACGACGAGGGCGCCGTCTATGCCCAGGACTCCTGGAAGCTGGACCCGCGGTTCACGCTTAACATCGGCCTTCGCTGGGAGCACTTCGGCGTGCAGCATAATAAGAACCCCAAACTCGACTCCAACTTCTTCGATCCGGCGGATCAGATCGATACGCCCCTCGGCATTCGCGAAGGCCAGATTTTCCTTTCGCCGAACAGCCCCATCGGCGGCGGTCTCTGGAGGCCCGATTACCACGACTTCGCTCCGCGCATAGGTTTTGCTTGGGATCTGACCGGCGACGGGAGAACTTCTCTGCGAGCCGGATATGGTATCGGCTACGAGCGGAACTTCGGAAACGTAACGTTCAACATGATTCAGAACCCGCCGAATTACGAAACCGTGCAGATAAACCAGAAGCAATTCGGCTTTGTTCCAATCACGACTAACAACTTCAATTTCTTGGGTACAGGTACGGGGACGTTTCCACTGCCGCCTGCCTCCATCCGGAACGTTGATCCGAACATCCGAACCGCATACGCCCATACTTGGGACGCCTCTATCGAACATCAGCTCACCAAGAACCTCCTGATAGGCGCCGATTATGCGGGTTCGCGGGGAGTGCACCTATACGACATAGAGGTTCTCAATCGCTTCGGGTACGGGAATGTGTTTCTCGGCGATCCATGCAGCATCGGAACCAGCGTCGGCGACTGTACGAGCACTCTGAATTCACAGTACACAGGGATCAATCGACGCGGTGATAAGGGATTCTCAAACTACAATGCCCTTAATTTCAAAGTTGTGGCTAGGAATTTTGCGAACTACGGTCTCACGTTTACGGCCAACTATACCTGGTCGCACGCCATGGACAATCTGAGCAGCACGTTCTCCGATGCTGACCCATTCTCGAACAACAATGGGCAGTTCCTGGTCGGCTATCTTGATCCCTATGCGCCGCAGCTCGACAAGGGGAGCTCGGATTTCGACATCCGGCAGCGCTTCGCATTCAGCGCGGTTTGGGACGTTCCTTTCTTCAAGGGCAAAGGCTTATTCAATACGATCGCAGGCGGGTGGACCATCGCCCCGATCTTTACGGCCCGAACCGGCTCTCCGTACTCCATCTTCGATTGCACGAACGCCTATAACTTCTGTACACGCGCCGGGTTTACTGGTCCCGTATCCATCGATGGAAATGGGAATGCTTCGAGCGCCGGGGTGAATACCTTTAATTACCTCCCGTTGCCGGCCAACCTGATAGACCACTACACCAACCCGCTTTATCTCTACTCTGATCTTCCGCCCTTCCCTGCCGATATTACCGGACGCAATACATTCCGCGCGCCGGGCGTTTGGGATCTGGATCTCGGCGTGTACAAAGCATTCGCACTCTCCGAACGCTTTAAGCTCCAGCTTCGGGGCGAAGCCTACGATATATTCAACCACTCGAATCTTTACGTCATCGGAACAGCCGCGGACGACTCTTCAACATCGTTCATCCCGGCCTGCCGGGGCGGATGCAATGGCGTCATTAGAGATCGCCGGAACCTCCAGCTTGCGGCCAAGTTAATCTTCTAGTCCGCTTCACAATCTGATTCACGCATAAGGGAGCCTTCGGGCTACCCTTAACTTTGCCGTATGACACTCTCCATGCTGCTCCCAATTGCTCTCTTCGCCCTGCTTGCTTCCGGCTCTGGTGAAAAGACACCCGTTCTGCTTGAACTCTTTACGTCGCTCGGCTGCTCGAGCTGTCCACCGGCAGATAAGCTGCTCACCGAGATCGATCGCCAGCAGCCCATACCCGGCGCACGCCTGATCGTCTTGAGCGAGCACGTAGATTACTGGAACACTCCACGCTGGTCTGACCCGTTCTCTTCGGTCGCCTACACCCAGCGGCAGCAAGTTTATGATTCCCGCTTTGGCGTCGAGGCGTACACTCCGCAGCTCGTCATCGATGGAACCACCGCCGTTGTCGGAAGCAACTGGCCCAAAGCTGCAGATGTTATTCAACGCGTGTTGCGCGATCCGCGTATCCCAGTCCACGTGACCGCAACCCGCGGCCCGGGAACGGCGAAACTCGAGATTGCGGCTGGCCCGAACGCAACTGCCAACAAGGCCCTTGTGTTTCTCGCGCTTGCCCACAACCACGCCGAATCGCACGTCGGTGGCGGCGAGAACGCCGGCCGTGATCTCAGCGAAGTCGCGGTTGCATACTCAATCAAGCAATTCGGCAAGATCGATGCCCAATCTACGTTCATCAAGTCGCTTTCCATCGAATTACCTGCGAAGTCGCAAGCCGGCGATCTTCGCGTAATCGCCTTTGTTCGGAAATCTGACACCATGCAGGTGATAGGAGCCGATCAGCTCGTTTTCTGACCGGAGTCGCAACTGGAGATGAAAGCAGCGTTGTACGGGCGCTTCGTCTTTGGTGCGTCGGCGGTGCTGTTCGGCGTCATCGCACTGATGTGGCACGATGCTGATACCTGGCAAACCCTGAGTAAGATCTGGAGCCTGCCCTTTGGCAGATTCATCGGCGCGTGTCTCATGATCTTTCAAATCGCCGGTGGAATCGGGATCGAGTATCCCCGGACCGCGCGCTTAGCGGCCATCGTTCTCGGCGTTGTCTATTCGCTTTTTTCGCTGGCCTGCATTCCTGGCATCGTCACCGCACCGGCCATCTATGACAAATACGGCAGCTTCTTCGAACAGTTTTCCTTACTCTGCGGCGCGATTGCCGTATACGCTGCAACTCAGACGAATGCAGCACGGGCGCTAGCGTTCGGCCGAGTGGCGCGCCTGGGGCTCGGACTGTGCGCGATTTCATTTACGCTGAGTCAGATATTCTACCTTCATGTAACAGCGGACTTGGTTCCCACGTGGATTCCACCAAATCAAATGTTTTGGGCGATACTCACGACGATCGCGTTTGCACTCGCAGCGATCGCCATTCTCATCAATCGCCAGGCCCGGCTTGCGATAAGCCTGATGACCCTAATGCTGGCACTCTTTGGCGTGTTGGTTTGGATTCCGCGCCTCATCGCTCACCCGGAGGCGCATTCGAACTGGTCCGAATTCGCCCTGACTTTCCTTATTACAGGGGCGGCCTGGATGGTGGCTGTTTTGAGGTCCGGGTTACATAATGACCAGGAGGAACAAGATGCTGTCGAACCGATCGATTCCTCGGGCTAGCGTGATTCCGGTGCTCGCGTATCCTGATGTAAATCAGGCTGCAGCCTGGCTGTGTGACGCATTCGGATTTACGGTGCGTGTGCGCATCGGCGATCACCGCGTGCAATTGAATGTGGGAGATGGAGCCGTGATCGTGAGGGAAATGCGCCCGAACGAGATGAACGCATCGCTGGGCATAGGACATTCAGTCACTGTTCGTGTCGAGGATGCGGATGCCCACTGCAACCGGGCGAAGAATCATGGGGCGCGGATTACACAATCCCCGCTAACTCACCCTTACGGCGAACGGCAATACAACGCTGATGACTTGGCGGGCCACTCGTGGACGTTTTCGCAATCGGTGGCGGATACGCATCCGGAGGAGTGGGGCGGTACCGCGGAACATCTGTAATATCCGCGCGATTTTCCGGTCAAGGACTCTCTCGCACGCAGCATTACCGGCCACCTTCCGAAACGAATACCTCACAATTCCCTCCCCTTCTTTGACCGCGAGAATCTGATCGCTTAGGATGTCGGCGAGCTTGGTGACGCATCCGCTCGACCGGCGTACAAGGAGGTGGCAAGCCTTGTCGATCTTGATCGCCTCTTGGCACAGATTAAGATTAAGTTCCTCGGGGATGGAATCAACTGTACTGAGGTCAACGAGCGGATTATTCGCATGCCATAGCGCGGCCAAGGTGGAGTTCCCACCTGGTCGTGAATGATACAAACGGAAGTGTTTTGAAAGCATCTACCGTCCTTCTGGTCTTCTGCTCCATAGTGCCGATATGGGGTGCCTCGTTTTACACGAGGCGTTTAGATGATCGTCGAGCAGTTTACGTGGGGCCCGGCGAGTCAGGAGCCCGGGCAGACGGTGTTGCTGATGACACGGACGCGATCCAAGCCGCGATTAACCGAGTGCAAGAGGAGCACCATTTCGGGATCGTTTTCATCGCAGAGGGTCATTACCGTATTTCGCACACGATCTATATCTGGCCTATGATTCGCCTCATCGGCTTTGGGGCGAAACGGCCGGTACTGGTCTTGCCAGATCACACACCAGGATTCGGCGACAAGAGCAACGAAAATTATGTGGTGTTCTTCGCGGGCTCCCGTCCTAAGAGCCCAATCGCGGGACGCCCTCCGGATGCCAACCCGGGCACGTTCTACTCCGCTATGAGCAATATCGACATTGAAATCGGTGAAAACAATGCCGGGGCTGTGGGGGTGCGCGGAACCTATGCGCAACACTGCTTTCTGGCGCATATGGATTTCCATGTCGGATCGGGTATCGCTGCTGTGCACGATAGTGGCAACGTGATGGAGGATGTGCGCTTTTTTGGCGGAGATTACGGCGTTTGGAGCCGGACTCCTTCGCCGGGTTGGCAGCTTACATTGGTCGATTCCTACTTCGAGGGACAACGCGAGGCGGCGATTCGTGAAACCGCAGCAGGGCTGACGCTGATCAGGCCCCGGTTTCGCAGCGTGCCCTCCGCCGTGACAATCGACTGCCGCGAGCCCGGATGATCTTTGGATGAAAGATGCTCGTTTCGAGCACATCAGCGGCCCGGCTCTAGTGATCAGCCTGGAGAACAATGCGCGGACACAGATCAATCTCGAATCTGCGGCCTGCCGGGACGTCCCGATATTCGCGCAATATCGCGAGAGCGGCAAGCGCATTGTTGCACCGGCGCCGATGTACGTTGTAAAGACGTTCACGCACGGTCTGTGGTTTGAACACGTGGATGCAACGGGACAGATTCGCGATGCTTTCGATGCTGTCGGGGTGCCTTCCATGCCGGAACCCGTACCCTCCGATCTGGCGCCGCTGCCGCCAGCGGACACGTGGGTCAACGTCCGTACGCTTGGTGCAAAGGGTGACGGAGTGAGTGATGACACGGCTGTTTTCCGCAAGGCCATCGCGGAACATCAGGCCTTGTACATCCCGTCCGGCTATTACGTGGTTACCGATAGCCTGACACTTCGGCCGGATACGGTGCTGATCGGGCTGCACCCACTTTCGACGCAAATCGACTTGCTGGACGGCACGCCGGCATTTCAAGGGGTCGGTTCACCGAAGCCTTTGCTGGAGACCCCAACGGGTGGGAGCAACATTGTGAGCGGAATCGGACTTTACACAAACGGTGTCAATGCTCGCGCGGTAGCTGCCAAATGGATGGCCGGCACGCAATCCCTGATGAACGATGTTCGTTTTCTGGGCGGCCACGGCACGGTTGACTTCAGCGGTAATCGGGTAAATCCATACAACAACACTCACACGGCGGACCCCGACATCCATCGGCGTTGGGACAGTCAGTATCCCAGTCTGTGGGTTACGAACGGCGGCGGCGGTACTTTTTTCGATATCTGGACTCCGAGCACTTTTGCGCAGGCCGGAATGTTGATCTCCGACACGGAAACCCAAGGCCGCATTTACCAACTTTCGAGCGAGCACCATGTCCGCAACGAAGTGCAAATCCGGCGCGCGGCGAACTGGAGTATTTACGCACTGCAGACTGAGGAGGAGCGCGGCGAGAGCCCGTTTGCGTTGCCGCTCGACATCGAATCGTCCAAGAACATCACGATCGCCAATTTCCACAATTACCGGGTAATCAGCTCCTATCAGCCGTTTCCATACGCGATCAGGATTTGGGATTCCAGCAACATTCATTTCCGGAATGTGCACGGTTACAGCAACAGCAAGGTGGCATTCGACGCTTCGATTCTCGACGAGACCAATGGCTTGGAATTGCGCGATCGCGAGTTCGCCTTCGCCGACATCAACAACACTGAGAGTGTTGCGCGTGCGCCTGCAGGATCGACTCCGGAAAAGCTGGCCGACGGTTTTTTCAACATTTCGGGCGGTGCGGTTTCTCCGGAAGGCGATTTCTATTTCGTGGATGCGCACCGGCAAACGATATATCGCTGGTCAGTTGCAACCCATCGGCTCTCTATCGTACGCGACAGTCCGCTGGAGCCGGTGAATCTGGCGTTTGATCGAGCGGGCAATCTGCTTGTGGTTTCTTATTCCGGCGATGGGACCGTTTATACGTTCGACCCCAAGACGCGTGGCGCAGAAGTTACCCTGTTACAGCCCCAGCCGGATTCTCGCCGGCCGAACATGACGCCCGTGTTGCCAGTCAGCGATTGGCGCTTTCATCAGATGCCTCGAACCGTTCAGTATGTTTCGCCCGATGCGACGACGTTTCTTTCGGCGCGTCAGGATTTTGTTACGGGCGCGACCAGTTGGGGAGTCAAGAGCGCCGATGTATTGCGCTCATTCGGGCTCGCCAAGGCTGAAGCGGGTAAGCCGTTCTACTTCACCAGTGAGGCAGAGGTTATGACGTACTCTGGCATCGTGACTGCTTCGGGAGATCTGACCCAGATCCGGCCATTGGCAAATCGCGGCGGAGAAAGCGTTGCCGTAGGACCTGACGGAAACGTGTACATCGCGTCGGGACAAATCTATGTCTACAGTGCGGCAGGCAAGATGCTCGAACGCATCGACGTCCCGAAACGTCCGATCCAGCTGGTGTTTGGCGGACCGGACGGGCACACCTTATTCGTTGCTGCACGGGACACTCTGTATTCGTTGCGGCTCGGCAGGTGATCTGTTCAGTGCACCATCGCGGCAACACGCGAGGCATCCTCTGGCTCCGGAGCCTTTCGTCGCCTTCGACCGCTCAGCAGATACACGGCGGCTCGCAATTCCAGCAGCGGGTCATCTGAGGGTTCAATCCCCTCCACTCGCGGAATTGGATCGAAGATGATCTTCTGTTGTTCCCGCGCGTTGTCCGGCGTAACCGCGGTGAGAGCCACTGTCCCGAGTTCAAACGTCTCGCGATCGTCCGGCCAGTGAATTGTGGAGTCATTAACGATATCTCCTGCGTTCGCCAACTGCACCAAAATGCGAAACTCTACGGCGCGCGATTCCAAACGCTGCTTTATTTCGTTAAACAAAAAGTCGGCATCTCTCTTTTTCGCTTCGCCAGGGCTGAGGTGCTCCTCACCTGATTCCGGGACAATGCGGTAACGTCCATACCGGCGCAGACCCTCCTCGTTCGTGAAAAGCATCGCAGTTACGCCAAAGTATCTCTCTGTAGCAAAGCTGGCGGGCATCGGCTTGGGCGTCTGCACAAATGCCAAAGCCGCCGGATGAGCGCCCAGGAATTTCTCGATCGGCGAGGGTAATTCCTGCGATGACTCGCTTTCCGCCACGGCTTGCAGAAACTCAAGAAACTCCTCGCCTGTTCTCGTGGGAAAGCCGTCTGTCGAGTGGCTCACGATATCGGTATGGACATGCTCCCCCAGGTGGAAGCGGATGGCCAGTCCCCGAGGGTCAGCATTCGCATCGTTATCTGGCAGCAGAGGAATTCCGGTGGAATTGGAAAACCTCACTGTCACCGGCGTTGACGCGCCTCTGACATGTGGCGCGTACGTCAGTTTGCGCGCACGGGGCGATGGCGTAAACAGCCCTGTCACGAGAAGACCTTTCGCGTGCGCAGGTCTAAATCCCGGATGCAGTCCGAAAATCGCGTCAAATTGCTGAATCAACCTCTCGCTTAGGGCAACAATCTTCTCGTCAGCAGGAAGCGGCATCGCTTTCTCCTCTTCTGCACCGGTTATCCCGCACTCTCAAAGTCCGGTCCTCGATGCACTCAACAGCTTGTCACAACTTGCCCGCCGCATTGAACTCCATTGCCTGTATTCACGCATCTCTTGCACGGAAACATGTGGATCAGAACACGTCCGCCGCACGCGATCCGCACGCCGCAGCCCAACCGGGTTAGCGCAGGCAGTCAGGAACTTTGCGCCAGGGCTGCTTCCGGCATCGGCTCACCAATTGCTAAAGAGCAAGTTTCCGATAACGGCACATTACGTTCACAACATACAGATTGCTTCCGGTCATGCCTCGAAACGCCAATGAGATCCGCGTACGGTTGCCACAAGCTGACCTTGACACAGACCGTCAGCCTGCCTATGGTTGTCTGTATGAACCCCATGCAGCTCGCGGGCCTCGGTATAGCGCTGCTCGCATCGGGCACACTGAGTGCACAATCTTCGATCTCGAACCAATCCATTAAGATTGGGCATGTGGAAGGCGTCGTTTATGTTGACGGGCATAGCGCATCAGACTCTTCCAGAATTCGGGACAACTCCGTTTTACGTACCGACAGGGGCCGCGCCAAAATTTCATTAACAAAGAGCGTAGTTCTCTTGCTGGGCCAAGAGAGTTCGTTCCGCACGATCATCAATCGCCTCGGCGATATCCGTATCGAGATGATCAGCGGCTCTGGTTTTGTCGCCACCTCCGTACCTGAACAGTTGAGCGTGACGATTTCGTGTGAAGACGTCGTCACTCCATCCAATGAGAGTGTTTTGCGATTTGATGCCAATCCTACCTGGGCCGCTGGGCATAATGTCTGCCGCTTAAAGGTCTACCGGGGCAGTGCAGATGTGCGTCTTGCGAGCCTGAACACTTCAGTCGCGAGCGGGAGGATGATGGACCTGAGTCGTGAGTGCGCGGATATGATTCCTATCAACGACTTTAATATCAATGATGCTGACCGCCTAAACGAACGCACTGGCTTTTTTCGGTCCGGCTGGACGCTACGGGCGCAACAGGCGAGTCAGCGGTGAATACAACTCCTAATCCGCTAGGCATGGGTATGGCTCGCCAGGTAAGTGGAATTCTATCCTGATTTCCTTGTGCCCGTGATACAGCGTTGTCGGAAACAGGCCGCTTTCGGACAGCTAAGGAGCGCGCGCGATCCGGACGCTGGCCTACAAGGGATCGAATGCGAAGCGCTCGACAGAGTTTTTCAACAGCATGCTTGATTTGCGCGCTGAAAATGCGCTGCCGGCCAATTTTGTCGTAAGAGCCAGGCCTTAATCGTTTTGAAGCAATCATCACCAATGCCGCGTTGAGAATCAGCCCACCTTCGGAAACGAATACCTCACAACTTCCTCGCCTTCTTTGACCGCGAGAATCTGATCGCTTAGGATCTCGGCGGGCTTGGTGACGCTTCCGCTCGGCCATCGAACAGAGGTAATTTTGGCAGTCGGCCTTAGCGCGATTGCGCGCGTGTCGGCAAGAGTAGGGCAACAATGTGTTTTTGGAGCCGCATGGCCGCATTCGGAACGCGATACGGCGTTATCGGAAACAGGCCGCTTTCGGACAGCTAACGATCGCGCGCGATCCGCACGCCGCAGCTCAACCGTGTTAGCGCAGGCAGTCAGGGACTTTGCGCCAGGGGTGTTTCCGGGGTCGGGCTCACCAATTGCTAAAGAGCAAGTTCCCGATAACGGCACTTGCCGAGGAATGAGAAAGGATTGGCTAATTGGGGAAGATAGCTCGACCGATCAGCGGTCATTCAGAATTCGGACTATTCAGCGGAACGGCCAAGCATGAATCGTAGGGCCCTCCTGTCAATATGGTGTGCCAGCCACGGTTAACGAGCTTGCGATGACCAAATGCCGGGTATTTCCCCGCATCGTGACCTTGGATCGTTAACTGCAAAGTGGATCCAGCCTCGAAGAGTGTTGCAGACGGCCAAATTTCAATTTCCAATGGCAGAGCGTCGCCAGATCGTACCTTTTGAACGTGAGTGTGGCTGTGCCAAGGTCGCAACTGCGTACTGCGCAATGGGTCTGTCTCCCGGTGCGAGGCGCGGAGCCATCCTTTGGCGACACCGTCGCGTTCGTAACCGTTGAACCCCGAGAAGAAGACCTCGCTGCCGGTGGAATCGAGCTTTCGAACGACCACAAAAACGTCCAGATCATCGCCTTCAGAGCTGCCGATCCAAAGCTTCAAGAGCATACTTCCAATCAATTCAATAGACTGCTCGAATCGATAGGAAAAGACTGCCTTTTCTTGTCGACCCGTGGACTGGTACTGCACCTTGCCTTCCGAGCTGACCGGCCCTGTTTGCAGGCTGGCCGTATTCGCGCAGAGATAGAGCAGCGTCGGCTTCACCGATGCCAAGGGCCAACTCTGCTCGGAGCGAACCTCTTGCCGATAGTAGGCTTTCCGAACTTCGAGGCGAACCTGCGGCACGCAATCCATACCGTTGTCGATGTCTTTCAAAAAGTGATCCAGAAATCGCTTCTGCCAACTCAGCGCTTCTTCCCCATAAAACGTCTCCCATTTCTTTCGGCCATGCGTGAACAGCCATTTTTGTTTGGAAGAGATTTGTTCGAATCCCACGATCGATCCGCGCGTGTGCAATCCATGATCGGACCAACTGGTGCATATCAAAGCAGGAACTTCGATGTTTTCCAGGATGGGTCGTTTCGATGCCCAGTACGCGTCGTCCAGCGCATGGGCCGCTGTCTCGGTCAGGAAATCTTCTGCCAGGGGAAACCTGCGATTGCGCCCCCGTTCGATTCGCTTTTTGGCCCAGAGGCGAACGAATTTCGTCTCAGGTATCCCGCCATGGAACGCCAGTTCGCGATATAAGTCGGTGATGCCCTCCCAGGGAACGATTGCGCGCAGATGCGGTGGCTTCAGGGCGGCCACATACCATTGCGACATGCACAGATACGAAACGCCCAGCAGTCCGACTCGCCCGGTACTCCACGGCTGCGATGCCGCCCACTCGATCAGGTCGTAGTAATCTTCCGCCTCCTGCTGCCTGAGCACTCCAGCGTGTCCTTCCGACTTGTACATGCCACGAACATCCGCTTGAACGACTGCGTAGCCTTGCTGTACCCAATGGACGGGATCGGGCGATTCGAAACCCGTCAGCTGTGAACAATTGAGCTTGCCGAACTTGACGCCCGAAAGGCGCATGAAGAAAATTGAGACCCAGTCCGGAAGTTTATCTTTTCCGTACGGCGTGACCGACATGATGACGGGATGTGGACCGCGTTCTGCTGGCCTGTATACGTTGGCAAACAGACGCACACCATCGCGCATCGGCACGGCGAGATCGCGCTCTATTGCAATTGAAGGCATATCTGTCATGCAAATCAATGTACTCAAACGGCATTCGACGAGCGATCCTGAACGCTATACCGGAACATTCGAGGCTGGATAAGGCACAGTTTCGCTATTCCATAGCTCATTGGTACAGCCAGAAAAACAGGCTATCGGAAACAGGCCGCTTTCGGACAGCTAAGGAGCGCGCGCGATCCGGGCGCTGACCTACAAGGGATCGAATGCGAAACGCTCGACAGAGTTTTTCAACAGCATGCTTGATTTGCGCGATGAAAATGTCCTGCCGGCCCACGCTTGCCGTAAGAGCCAGCCATTAATCGCTTTGAAGCAATCATCACCAATCCCGCATCGAGAATCAGCCCACCTTCGGAAACGAATACCTCACAACTCCCTCGCCTTCTTTCACCGCGAGCATCTGGCCGCCAGCAATGTCGGCCAGTTTGGTGACGCTTCCGCTCGGCCATCGAATCTCGAGTGAGTCAATCTTGGTGCGAGTCCCCAAACCGAAATGCAACCGCGGGTCCTGGGCCGATTGATAGCTCATCCCGCCTTTTTTCTGATCGGATAGCTTCAGATCTCCGGCTGAGAGCTTCACGCGCGCGCCTATTCCGTCGCGATTCGAGCGCGTGCCGATCAATAGAATCTCCAGCCAGTGATTCGCATTCCCGCCGTCGTTCCGAAGGAGTTGTGCCGCTCCGCCGTTATTGCTTACTAGAATGTCAAGATCGCCGTCATTATCGAAATCCCCGATCGCAGCCCCTCGGCTAACGCGCGGCAACACAAAATCCGGTCCTAACTGATCGCTGACGTTCTTAAATGTGCCATTCCCCATATTGCGGAACATCAGTTTTGGCTCAGCGTAGGATGTGCCGGAATGATAGCGCTCAATGTTATCCAGCACGTGGCCATTTGCGATAAAAATGTCGCGTCGGCCATCGTTATCAAAATCCATGAAACGCGTTCCGAATCCGCTCAAATGGAATGTCTCATAGGAAATCTTCGAGCGGTAAGTGGCGTCCTCGAACACACCCCCGCCCAGGTTCTCGTACAAGCGCGCCAGTTGCTGATCCAGGTGAGTCACAACGATATCCATCCGTCCGCTCCCGGTCGCATCCGCCGCGTCGACTCCCATCCCGGCTTCCGCCGCTCCGTCGGCGCTAACGGCTGTTCCCGCTTCATACGCAACCTCCCCGAACGTGCCGTCCCGGTTATTGTGGAACAGCGAGTTTGGCATCGAATCATTTGCGATGAAAATGTCCTGCCATCCATCGTCGTCATAATCGAAGGTCACAATACCGAGACCGTTCGCCGGCTTCAGCGCCAGTCCGGAGGCCTTACTCACGTCCGTGAAAGTTCCGTCGCCGTTGTTGTGGTACAGCGTCGGCGCCTGCCCGTGATAATCGTCCGGATGACAGTAGCTCCGCAAGCCGGGCCCCTGGCTTCCGCAGTAGAAGTTATGATCTGGCGACCAGTCTATGTAGTTCGCGATCACCAGATCCAAGCGGCCGTCATTGTCGTAATCAAACCAAGCGGCGCTCGACGCCCAACGCTTTGCGTTTTCAACTCCCGCATGGGCTGTGACGTCGCTAAAAGTGCCGTTCCCATTGTTGTGGTAGAGGATGCATCGTCCATACCCGCAGAGGAAAAGATCGGGGAAACCATCATTATCGTAATCTCCCACCGCAACCCCCATCCCAAACAGACCTTCCGCGCTAACACCGGCTCTCTCCGTCACGTCCGTAAATGTGCCGTCGCCGTTGTTGCGATACAGTGCGCTCTTGAGCGGGTGTTTCGGTTTGTAGAGCTGGGTTGCGGACCCATTCACCAGATAAAGATCGAGCAGCCCGTTCTGGTCGTAATCAATCCACGCGCAACCCGAACCCATCGTCTCAATCAGGTACTTCTCCGCGGTGGCTGCATTGTCGTGAACAAATGCAATTCCGGCTAATGCTGCAACGTCCACAAACCGGACCGGTGTGCGAACGGGAAGCTCGGCATTAATGGCCGGTACTCCTGCGAGCGCTATTCCAGAGCACTTCAGCAACCGGCGCCTGCTAATCCCCGGACGTGCCGCCATCAGAGTAGCGCAGGTAACCTGAGACTAGCGCAGGCAAATGCCGCGCAACTTACGGTCAGGAATTTCCCCCAAAGATCGCATTGACGTTGCGTCCAATATTGTATACAATCTCCATATTCTGGGTTTGGGGGTTCAAACTCCGACCTTTGAATTGTATGATGTAAACGCTTTCCGCTTCGAAGGCTCATCCCACGTTGGAGGTGGCATATGAATCGCGAATTGCATCCGAGTCTCTGGACGCTCACTGCTGCCGTTTTTGCACTACTCGCAATCTGCATTCTACCGGCCAGAGCGCAACAAGGCTCTCAGGGCACCGTCAGTGTCACGGTCGTCGATCCAACTGGCAGCGTGGTCCCGGGTGCCAAGCTGGAGCTCCGCGATATCGGCAGTAACGACGTGCGCAACGCGGTTACACAAGACAGCGGCACATATAGCTTCGTCAATCTCTCAATCGGAAATTACTCACTTACCGTCTCCAAAGAAGGTTTTAACAGCCAAGTTTTCGATCCCGTGGTGGTCCAAGCTGCCCGTGTCACTGATGTCGCTGCACGTCTGCAAGTCGGTTCCACCTCTCAGACCGTCGAAGTGACGGGTGGCGCCTCGCCGGTTGTCGAAACCACTTCGAATATGATCGGCACCACCATTGACGTAAAGCAGATTGAGGACTTGCCGCTCGCGGGCCGCGATTTAACTCAGCTCTCGCAGCTCACCCCCGGCTATACAGGCCAGCCGGGCACAGGCAACGCCAATTCCGGTACGTGGAATGGCCTCCCGTCCATTGCGCAAGGCAACAACATCGATGGCGTCATCAGCAGCCCGAGCCGCATGAAGTTCAGCGGTAATGCCCAGCCGATTGTCTCGCCGCGCCTCGAAGATATCGAAGAGATGACGGTCCAGACCGACCAGCTTGACCTGAATCAGGGCTTCGGTCAGGCGAACATGCAAATCAACTTCGTGACGCGCCGCGGTACCAACAGCTTTCACGGACGTGCCTTCGAAGATTTTCAGAACTCGTACTTGAACGCGAACAGTTGGTACAACAACGCTGCGGGATTGCCGAGACCACATCTGATCCTCAACAACTTCGGTGGCAGCGTAGGTGGACGCGTGATCCGGGACAAGCTCTTCTTTTTCGGAAGCTTCAGTATGTCCAAGCAGCCCGGTGCGATCAATGCAACTAACCTGGTGCTGACTCCGGCTGCGCAGTCGGGCTTCTTCACTTATACCGGAAGCGACGGGGCGACTCACACCATTAACGTCCTCACGACTGCGCACAACTTTAACCCCTCACTGCCCGGGACCGTTAATCCAGTGATCGCCTCGGAACTCCAGGCCATCAATGGCTCCCTCCGTAACGGGACCGTCACCCCGGGCACCGACCCCAATATCTCTAGTTTGAGCTGGCTGCAGCCGTCTCCCACGACGTACTACTATCCAACTTTCCGCGTTGACTACAACGTTTCTCAAGCGGTGCGCCTGAATGTCTCGTTCAATGAAACGAAGGAAATCCAGCCCGCGGTTCAACAGTCATTTCTCCCCGGGTCTAGCTTCTCGAACGAAATCGCGGGTAACAAGAATAACAACTACACCGCAGCACTCGGTTTAGAGTGGACCATTTCACCCACTCTGGTGAACGAGTTCAGAGGCGGTTTCCTCTACAACGCGAGTTGGTATGCCTACAACGTCGCGCCTCTTTATGCCAGCGGCGCCCCTGCTGTGGCGTGGAACCTGCCCGTCCCGTATCCATACGGCGGCAATATGTCGGGGCAACAGTTCAATGTTCCCGTGAGCAATTATTACCCCGTTTATAACGCCTCCGATAGCATGACCTGGCAACACGCGAAGCACAGCTTTATGTATGGGTTCTCTTGGTATCGCGAACAGGACCACTATTGGAATCCTCCGGTTGGCTATCCCAACATAAACCTGGGCTTGGTGAACGGCGATCCAGCTCAGGCCGCGTTCTCCAACAGCGGGTCGAGTCCCACAGTCCCGGACGCGACTTCAGCCCAACTTGGGGAGGCGCAGCAGTTGTACGCCGTCCTGATCGGCCGCATATCGGGCGTCGCCGGCACATTCCCGAAGAGTCAAACCTCAAACGAGTACTTGCATCGCATTGGCGCCTACAATCTCGACGAGTTGCAACATGCTTGGGGACTTTTCTTTCAAGACTCCTACCGGGTCAAGCCAACCCTCACGCTCAATTACGGGCTGCGTTGGGATTTCACCGGTGATGATTACGATCTCACCGGCGCATATCACGGTGCAACGCCGGCCGATGTCTATGGGCCTTCCGGCGTTGGAAACCTGTTCAACCCAGGTTCACTGAAGGGCACCATGAACCCTCAGCTGACCGCGCGTGCTCACCAATACAACGGCTGGAACGTCAGCCCTCAGCCGGCTGTCGGGTTCGCATGGAATCCCCAGATGACGAACGGCATTCTTGGTAAATTCACGGGCGGCGGCAAGACCGTCATCCGCGGTGGCTTCTCACTGCGCCGCTTTACCGAGCCCCAGCAGTATTTCTGGAATAACGCCTCCGACTACGGCTCGTTCTTCTTCCAAAACTTCTTCCTAAACCCGAACAGTTCCGGGACCTCTGGGACATTCTTCCCCGGCACATTGTCCTTGGGACAGACCCTTCCTCCGTTCGGCTACGCGCCTGCCTCGTATCAGGTCAGCGCGCCTCAAGCTGATTACACCTTCATCAATACGCCGGGCGTGAATGGACTGAATCCGAATATTCGCCAGCCCTACACCGAATCATGGAATTTCGGCATTCAACGAGCGCTGGGCAATGCGAGCGCGCTCGAGATCCGCTACAGCGGCAATCGTACCTTGCATCAGTGGATTTCACTCAGCACGAATGAAGTCAACGTTTTCGAAAACGGTTTTCTCAATCAGTTTAAAGCCGCGCAGCAGAACCTCAAAATAAACCAGGCGCACGGTATCAATTCCTTCGCGAACAATGGATTCGCCGGGGAGCAGGCCACCCCTGTCTTCAACGCTGCTTTTGCCGGTGAAAGCTCAGGAGGTCCAGGCGTGCCTTTTACTGATTACGGCAGCACGAATTTCATCAATGACCTGAATACCGGCCAAGTCGGAGCGTTCGCGTCCGCGCTTTCCGGCATCTCCGGACCCGTGCCCTATTTCTGCAACTTAGTCGGTTCCAGCTTTACGCCTTGTGTAACCAACGGAGGTTACACCGGTCCGGGCGCCGGTTATCCGATCAATTACTTCCAAGCCAATCCCTACGCCGGCGGAGCTGAGGTCGGATACATGGATGCGCTCGGATATTCCGACTACAACGCCCTCCAGGTTGATTTCCGGCAGAAGCAGTGGCACGGCGTTCAATTCGATGCCAATTACACCTGGAGCCACACTCTGGGTGTCAGCACGCCCAATAGTTGGACCTCTTCATTCCCGCAATACACACTGCGTGATCTGCGCCTCAGCTACGGTCCTACTCTGTTCGATATTCGCCACACCGTGCACGCTAACGTGACAGCCGATCTGCCGTTTGGTAAAGGCAGGCAATGGCTCAATCGCGGAGGTATCGTCAATGCCATCCTCGGCGGCTGGACCGTCGGAAATATCTTTACGATCCAGAGCGGTGCGCCCTGGCAGACCGGTGGCGGTGGATCCACTTTCCTCCAGGGCGGCAATTTCACTTTCAATGATTATGGCGATGGCGGCGTGATCTTGAACGGCGTCACGCGCTCCCAGCTTCAGAATGCAGTCGGCGTTTACGCCATCCCGCCCTCGGCTAACGGAGGACAAACCGCCACCTACGTCACTCTGATCAATCCCAAATATCTCGTCGGTCCCGCAGGCGGCGGCGCAAACCCCGCCTACATTTTGCCCAACACGACGCCGGGAACGTTTGGCACGTTGCTATATCTCTACGGCCCGCGGCAAACATTCGATGATCTGTCGGTTACGAAACGCTTCCCGATCACCGAACGAATCCGTTTCGTCTTTCAGGCCGAGTTCTTGAACGCCTTCAATCATCCAGTCTTCGCCAGTGCCTCAAGCGTTGCGTCGTCGCCTTATTCGCCCAACGTCCAACAGTTCGGTTTCGGAACGGGCACCGTCGCCAATAACCCGCGAGCCATAGAACTGCGCGCTAATATCGAGTTCTGAAAAGCAAACTCAAGAATGAGTGACGAGAGAAAGCCCAAACATCTAAGCAGAAGAAATTTCGCGCTCGCGCTCACAAGCGCTACGGCCGTGGCTCCCGCCCTTGCACAGCAAGCGTCGGAAAAGGCTGTGGTGAAAAATGCAGAGCGCAAAGCTCCACAAAACGCGAACGCAACTCCCCAGAACACCAGCACGCCGCGGCGCCGCCAAAAGCCGCCTGAAATTCCACCCTTTGGCGAGACTCTCGAATTCAAACGGAGCATGCTCACAATAAAGGTGCAGGCCTTCCCGATGCGGGACGTCCGGCTCCTGCCGGGACCCTTCAAACAGGCTCAGAATGCGAACCTCGCCTATCTGAGACGGCTCGATCCGGAAAGGCTTCTTCACAACTTTCGAGTCAACGCCGGCCTGCCCTCCTCGGCTAAGCCGCTTGGCGGATGGGAAGCGCCCGATTGCGAATTGCGCGGCCACTTCGTGGGTCACTTCCTCTCGGCCTGCGCCTTGATGTACGCGTCAACGGGCGACAACGCAATCAAAGATAAGGCCGGTTATGTCGTCGCGGAACTCGCGAAATGCCAGGCGAAGCTCGGCAGTGGATATTTGAGCGCGTTTCCCCTCGAATTCTTCGATCGCCTCAACGCCCGCCAAAAAGTCTGGGCGCCTTTTTACACCATTCACAAGATCATGGCCGGGATGTATGACCTGCACGAGCACTGCGAAAACCAGCAGGCCCTGCAAGTGCTCGAAGGCATGGCGAATTGGGTGGACCATTGGACCGCTCCCATTCCTGAGCCGCACATGCAAGACATTCTCAACACGGAATACGGCGGTATGAATGAAGTGCTCTATAATCTCTCCGCCGCCACCGGAGAGGACCGCTTCGCCGTCATTGGGGATCGCTTTACAAAAAAGAAATTTTTCAATCCATTAGGCCTGCGACGCGACGAGCTCCGCGGCTTGCATGTCAACACACACATACCGCAAGTCATCGGAGCAGCCAGAAGGTATGAGATCAGCGGTGACGAGCGTTTCCATGATGTCGCCGATTTCTTCTGGTACGAAGTGACCTCCGCTCGCGCCTACGTCACCGGCGGAACCAGCAATGGCGAGGCTTGGCTTGTCGAGCCCCGCCGTCTCGGAGCCGAGCTGAAACTCACTCCCGACACAACCGAGTGCTGCTGCGCCTACAACATGTTAAAGCTCACTCGGCATCTTTATCAATGGACCGGCGATCCCCGCTACTTCGATTACTATGAGCGCACCCTTTTAAACCACCGGCTCGGCGCTATCAACCTGGAAGACGGGCACACCCAGTATTACCTGTCCATCGTTCCAGCGGCGTGGAGGACGTTTAATACTGAGGACGATTCATTCTGGTGCTGCACGGGCACCGGCGTTGAAGAGTTTTCAAAGCTGAATAACAGTATTTACTTTCACGACGACAACGCGCTTTACGTGAATCTCTTCGCTCCCTCTGAGCTGCATTGGAAAGACAAGGGCGTCACACTCCGTCAGGAGACGAGCTTTCCCGAATCCGGCCAAATCACTTTTTTAATCACCACTGCGGCGCCCGTCCACATGCCCATACACATTCGGATTCCGTACTGGGCCGGAACAGACGCCTCTTTGAAGATCAATGGGAAACCTATGGACGTGGTTCCGACCCCCAGAAGCTATTTAACAATCGCGCGAAATTGGAATAACGGCGACCGTCTCGAACTACAACTCCCCATGTACCTTTATCTCGAATGCATGCCAGACGAGCCGACTACCCAGGCGCTGCTCTACGGGCCGCTGGTGCTTGCCGGTAAACTGGGCGCCGAAGGATTGACGGAAGCGCTGATCGTCGGCCCCTTGGGCCCGGACCTGAAGGACCATCCGATGACTGTTCCACAGTTCCGAGCGTCGGGCCCGAGTCCCGATTCCTGGGTGAAGCCGATAGCAGGTGAGGCGCAGACGTTCCGAACCAGCGGCCAGCAAACCGACGTTGCTTTTGTTCCGTTCAACCGAGTCCCCGAAGAGCGCTACTCCATCTACTGGACGGTCGTTTGAAAAAACGAACCCATTTTGGGTTCGTTTGGCAAAACGCCTGTATATCCATGAAAATACGTCTGTGGGAGAGGAGTTCGTTTCGCAGAAACGCTCTACTCCTTGCGCTGGCTGTCTCTGCAGCCGCCCAGTCGCTGCCGCGCGCTCCTGGCGCTCACGTTGTCACTATTTCATCTCCAGAGGCCCGCGGGAACGAGCCGGGAATCGCGGTGAACCCGAACAAGCCGAACCAGGTGGTCGCCGTTTTCCAGGGCCATTCAAGGGCCGCGTATTCGACCGACGCAGGGCAAACGTTCACGCTCGCGGAGGGCACTACTCCAACCGACTGGCGCACCGCTGGCGATGTGTCCACTACCTTCGATAACAAAGGCCACGCGTTCCTCTGTTACTTGGCATTCGACCGGCTCGGCACAACCTCTTACTGGGCCCACGGCGCCGGGCGAAATGGGATCTTCGTGCGCAGATCGCTCGATGGAGGCAAGACGTGGGAACGCGATCCCGCAGCCCTGAAAGTCTTCCCAACCGGTCAAGAGCCCGGCATTCAATGGGAAGACATGCCCCGCATCTTTGCGGACAACGCACCGCGTAGCAAGTACGCAGGCAATCTCTACGTGGGCTGGATCGAATGGCAGATCGATCAGTCCATCATGTTATTTTCGAGATCCACTGATGATGGCCGAACCTGGTCGCCTCCGCTTCGCATCAGTACACATGCAGGACTCCCTCGCGATGACAATGGAGGGCTTGTTGGTTTCGTTGGCACGGTCGATGGCGATGGAACGATCTATGCGATCTGGGACGACGGAAATACAATCGCGTTCACTGAATCGCGCGATGGCGGAAAGAGCTTTAGCAAGTCGCGACCAATCCTCGAAACAGCGCCTCTGTATTTCGGAGGGATTCCGGGTGTCGCCCGAGTGATGGGATTTCCACAGATCGGCGTCGATTGGGCACGCGGCAAGGCCGGCGGGAAACTATACGTCGCCTGGAGCGATTACAGGAACGGCGACGTAGACGTGTTCGCGGTCTCATCCTCCGATCACGGCCGCACGTGGTCGAGCCCGGTGCGCGTGAACAGCGATCCGATACATGACGGCAACGATCAATTCTTTCAATGGCTCGCAGTGGATCCGATTACCGGCGTGGTATACATCCAGTTTTACGACCGGCGCGACGATCCCGCCAATCGCAAAACGCGAATTACGCTCGCGCGCTCCAGCGATGCTGGCAAAACATTCGCGAATTACGCGTGGACCACCGAGCCCTTTGAGAGCCAGTCGGCATTTTTGGGTGACTATACCTGGCTTGCTGCATACAAGAATCGCGTCTATGGCGTTTGGACCGAAACCGCATCCTCGGAGGCGGCATCGTCATCAAATAAGCCTCGAGCAAGCGGCGCTCTGACTGTCGTGCGAGTCGGAACCGCCGATTTCTCAGGAATGCGTTGACAGTTAATCCGCACGACGCCGCCGGCGCGAGCTCGATTCGCCTTTAGGTGGCGGTTTGAGTTCGAAGTTTCTGGGTGGCGTCACGCCCAGAAGGTGTTGCACGAAGTAGTCCCAACGCCGCCGCGCAACCCACATGATTCCGCTATCGCCGTGGTACATATTCGGCACGATGTACATATCGAAATTCTTGTTTGCTTTTATAAGGGCATCGGCCATTCGCATTGTGTCGGCGAGCGGAACGTTGTTGTCGATGTCGCCATGAATAAGCAGCAGGTCGCCTTGTAGATTCTTCGCCAGCGTGATGTTCGACTGCTCGGCATACCAAGGCCCTACGGGATAGCTCATCCAAAGTTCGTTCCACCACGTTTTATCCAGGCGATTATCTTGCACCCCAGAAGTGGAAACAGCGACTTTGTAGAAGTCCGGATGCGTCAGCATCGCGTGTGTCGCGTCATAGCCGCCCGCCGATACGCCATAAATTCCAACTCGGCTCAGATCCATATACGAATACTTCTGCGCCATCTGCTTCAGCACGGCGATATGGTCAGGAAGTCCGCTATCGCCGAGGTTCTTGTAGCAGTGGTCATGGAAGGCTTTGGAACGTCCCGCGGTTCCCATCCCGTCGATTTGCACGACGATGAACCCAAGCTCCGCGACGGCTTGCGCCGGGTTTCGATAGGCGGAAAACGTCTTGGGCACGAAGAAGCCTTGCGGCCCGGAATAAATTTGCTCGATGACCGGGTATTTGTGGGCGGGACTGAAGTTTGAAGGCCGCCATATGATGCCGTAAATATCAGTTTCCCCATCGCGGCCCTTGCCCTTGAACGGCTCGGGCAAATGGAATCCTTTCTTTATAAGCAGGCCGATATCGGCTGCTTCTAGGACCCTCACCACATGGCCGTTTGCCTCGCGCAGCAGGGATTTCGGCGGCAGGTCAGGTCGCGAGTACGTATCGATAAAATACTTACCGTTGGGTGAAAACTCGATTTCATGATCGGCGGGTTCCGGCGTCAACAAATCGAGTCCGTTGCCGTCGAGATTGATCCGATACAAATGCCTGAGATAAGGATCTTCTCCGCGTTCGCGACCTGCTGCGGTGAAGTAAACCTGCCGCCTCTTCTCGTCGATATGCTCGACCCCGCGGACTACCCAGTTCCCTTGAGTGATGCGGTTGCGAAGCGTGGCTGATTCCGCGCTGTACAAATACAAATGATTCCAGCCATCGCGCTCGGAGGACGCTACGATTTCGGTATCGTGATTCAACCAGCGCTGAATCGAAGCGTCAGGATCAACAAATGTCTCCGACTTCTCCTCGATTAAGGTTCGGACCGCGCCTGTCTGGGCATCCGCCTCGCGGAGCTCAATGCGCTTGTATCCACGTTCCGTGAAGTCGAAAGTAAAATGACGATTGTCATCGGACCAGCGGAACCCCGGGCCTTCCTGAAAAAACATTTGCAACGGTTCCATCTTCACTTCGGTTCGCTTACGGCTCTCAATTTCGAAGACGATCGGCTCAGCCGTTGAGAGCGCTTCCCCGGGCAGCGGATAAACCAGGCTGTAACTGGCCGGCCGCAATTGGAATGGCGGGGCATATTGCGTGATAACGAAACGCGCTCCATTCCGTGAATCCATTCGGTAAGTCACGAGTTTTTTGGAATCGTGCGACCAAAAAACAGCCGGAGCTTGTTTCACATCTGACGTCCGCTGTTCGATCATCATGCGGCCGTCAGGCAGCGGCGTCGCGTAGGCCCAATCTCTTATGCCGTCTGTCGTGAGCTGAACTTCCTGGCCAGTTGAGGTGTCCTTGAGATAAAGGTTGTAGTCTTTGATTTCGGCTTGCCAGTGGCCATCGGGGGACAATCCCTCTGGTTTCGGTTTCTCTTCCGTCGATCTGTCGCGCTCAGAGGCCGCACCGCGCGTGTTTCGCTCTGGATCTATCAGAACGTACTCTTTCCCGCCGGGCTTCTCGTTTTCGTACCAGAAGCGGTCCCCGTTGCCGATCCAATGAGGCTCGATTTCAGCTTCGAAAACTAGCTTTCGGATATTCCAAGATAAGAACTGCTGCGCTCGCTCATAATCGGAAAGAGTGCCCTGAGCCGCGAGATTGAAACAGAGGAGATATCCGCCTATAAACGCTGGCGCGAGCCGAAGAGAACCCCTCATATTTTCCGCTTCATGAACCAGAAGACCGGCAATCCGGTGAGCACAATGAAAAGCCCCGGCCAAGTGGTTGCAGAACGGTAAACAAAGAGACTCACCAGCACAGCAGAAGCACCAAGAACGTAAAGAGCAGGCACAGCGGGATAGCCGAGAGTTCGGTATGGTCTTTCAGCGCGGGGCTGACGATGCCGCAACCGGATTACCCCTGCAATGGTCGCGATGTAAAAGATCAGTGCGGCCGAAATGACGTAATTGAGTAGATTGCTATAGAGGTTTCCATATTGCCGGGTTATGGAGTTGAAAGTTCGCGGCAATACCAGTGCAGCGGACCAAATGCACTGAATCAGCAGTGAGCGTCCCGGGACTCCTGCGCGATTCAGAGCTGCGACCTGCGGAAAAAAGAGTCCGTCACGAGCCATTGCGTAGTAGACGCGCGGCCCGGCGAGCACCAGACTGTTCACACACCCGAAAGTCGAGATCATGATTGCTAGGGCCATAGCGGTGCTTCCAAATGCCGGGAAGATGCTGCTCAGCATTGCGGTCGCAACGCGGTCCGAGGGAGCGTGCTGGATCGCGGATAGCGGTAACGTGACCAAGTAAGCCAGATTCGCGAGCAGGTAAAGAGCGATTACGATGACGGTACCGCCTGCCAGCGCGAGAGGCAGAGTGCGTCGCGGATTCCGAACTTCGCCGCCGGCGAACGTGACGTCATGCCACGAGTCGGCGGAGAAAAGCGATCCCGCTTGTGATACACAGATGGCTACGAGCAGACCGAAACCAGTCCCCGCCGAGACACCCACGGAGACCGGACTGAAGTTGTGCGGGGTCCAGAAAGCATTCCAGTTTGCAGTGACTGCGGCCCTGTTCCATCCAAACAGGAAACCGACGACGATCAGACCAACTAACGCCGCGAGCTTTGCCGTCGTAAACAGATTCTGGACAATCTTTCCGTAGTTCACTCCACGCTGGTTAGTCCAGGTGAGCAGAAGAATGACTGCGATTGCGGTCAGTTGCGCCGTCGAGAGCGAAACGGCATAAGCGGATGAGATGTGAATGGGAGGGATCAGATACCGATCCTCGGAGATGACCGGCCAGATCAGGCCAGAAAATCGGGCAAACGCAACCGAGACGGCGGCAATGGTCCCGGTTTGAATTACGGTGAACAGCGTCCAGCCGTAGAGAAATCCCCAAAGCGGCGAGAAGGCTTCGCGCAAATAAACATACATGCCACCTGCTTCGGGCATCATAGACGCGAGTTCGCCGTAGGAGAGCGCCGCAGTAATGGTAAGCACGCCGGTAAAAAGCCACGCCACGAGTAGCCAGCCGGGACTCCCAATGAGACGCGCCATGTCTGCGGGGACGATAAAGATACCAGAGCCGATCATTACCCCGATAACGATCATGAGGGAATCGAAGAGGCCCAGACTACGGGTGAAGCGGCCACTTGCAGGAGACGTGGTCGGCGGTTCTGTTTTAGCCTCCCGCATCTAAACGCCTGTTCAGCGAATTGCAGCCGCTTCAGCAACGTGGCCGAAGGCGGTGGAGCCTACATCCTTGGGGCGAGTGGAGAGCGCATCAGTAATAATCGCGCGGGCTTCGTCCAGCTCGTTGCCGATCAGCTCCAGGCGCGGCCCCCGAACGCGTGCGCTTCCAACTCCTGCCTCTTGTTGCGCAAGCTTTATCAATTGGACAAACTTCGGAACGGTATCCATTCTGAGCAGAGGCAAGAACCACCGGTAAAGCTCCAGTGCCTCCTTTGTCCGGCCATCTCTTGCTAACTCAAAAAGGGCAACCGATTCTCTCGGAAAAGCATTTACGAGTCCCGCAATCCACCCGACCGCACCGGCTGCAGCCGATTCAACGATGGCATCGTCCACGCCGACCAACACCTCCAGCCGGTCGCCGAGAAGAGCCCGTAAAGCAGTTACACGGCGGACGTCCGCGCTCGATTCTTTAATGGCGTGAAGACTTTCATTCTCTTCTACGAGCTCTTTCATTTGATCGGCGACGAAGTCTACTGTGTAGGCGATGGGATTGTTGTAGAGCATGCAGGATAGTTTCGTCGCCCCGAATACAGCCGTGACGTGCGCCTTCATTTCCCGCCAATCGCCAACATAGACATACGGTGGAAGCACCATCAATCCGCTGCACCCGGCGCCTTCGGCCGTTTTCGCGAGCGCCACCGCGTCTCGAGTACTTAGAGCGGAGATGCCAGCGACGACCGGCACGCGAGAACCCACTGCGTTAATGCATGCTCTGAGGACGTCTCGCTTTTCACTGGCCGCTAGCGTCGCACCTTCACCGAGAGAACCAAGCGCGACAATACCGGTACATCCGTTATCAACCAGCCATTTCGAATGCCTCTCGACGAAGTGCAGATCAACGCTCAGATCTTCTGAAAACGCGGTCGTCAGTGCAGGCATTACTCCCCGCCATTGCATGTTCATGTACGTACGCTCTCCTCAATTTCGCTATTTGCAACCAAACTCTCCAGGCGGGCGGGGAAGATTGGCGGCCGAACCGATTCTGGATGCCAACCCATCAGAAACTCCAGAATCGGGCCGCATACCCGGCCCTGACAGGGTCCCATGCCGCAACGTGTTTCGAGCTTTGCCGAGCGCCAGGAGTGCATGGATTGCAAGCGACCCCATGTGACGTCCTCGCAGCGGCACACGATCGTTTCATCGCACGGCAAGCTTCGGAGTTCACCGCGCAAGGCAAATGTGCTTTCCAGCACAGTCGCGAACTGCCGCGCTTTTTCCAGCTTTGGGAACAGCTTTTCCGCTGAGTCTTTTCGGCCCACTGCTGCATGTCCGGCGATCTCGCCTTCCAGAAGCGATTTATCGACACCGCCGATGCCCGTGCATTCTCCGGCACAATAAATATTTGCCTCAGAGGTCTGCTGAAACTGATCAACCCAAACAGCCCCATTTTGAGTTCTGCAGGTCAGCAATACCGGTAGCTCGATATTCGGCTTGAATCCGTAGGCAACGGCGAGATAATCACAGGGCTCGTGCCAAACTCGCGCGCCGCTTCGTAATCGAACGCTCTCCAATCGCTGATTACCGCGTGCCTCTTCTATCCAACATGAAAATATGTAACGCGACTCGCGGAGCGCAAACCGCAGTGATGCGGCCTGGAATAGTTTCCGCAAGTTTCTCGATAAGCGTATTCCGAAACTGGCCACTCGCTGCCAGTCCGTCTGTTCCGCAATCACCGGAACGATCGCGCCGTGCTTACGTAAGTAAGCCGCAGCAGCAAGCAAAAGAGGTCCACTGCCGGCGACAATGATCCGCTTTCGCTCGACGGGCAATCCCGATTTGACCAGCGCCTGGAGCGCGCCCACGCCCATGACGTTAGGAAGCGTCCAGCCGGGGAACGGGAGAAACAATTCGCGTGCACCGGTCGCCAGAATGAGCTTGTCATACCTGATCTCAAAAGCGTCCTGGAGGGTCTCGACAAACAGAGTGCGGCGCTTTGGGTCTCCGTGGATAATGCGCGCGCCGGTCATCAGTTCGGCGCCTGATGCGCGGAATTTTCGAAGCCAGGAGAAAGCCTGTCTGCTTGACGAGTGAGCTTCTTCCGCACGCCAAATCTGGCCCCCTGTCGACGGGTTATCGTCTATCACGAGAACCCGCCCGCCGCCTTCGCTCGCCCGTATAGCGGAAGCGAGCCCAGCCGGTCCAGCACCAGCGATCACGATGGACGCGAACCGTCCGCTCATCCCGTGTACACCTCCATGCCGTCGCAACAGGGCGTCTGGCACGCCAGACAGTTGCGCGAGACCATCAATCGTCACTCGACATTCGAAACAGATGCCCATTCCGCAAAGGGGAGCACGCGCTTCGCCGGAAACGGAGCGGCGGAATGACGTCTCGCCTGAAATCAATATTGCCGCCGCGACGCTTGTCCCGGCCGAAACACGAACACGCGATCCGTTGATCGATACAGTGACCGTCTCAGGCATGAAGGGCGTAGCTCCGAGTGGGCAGATAGGGTTCTGTCGCGATGGCCGACTTCCGGCCCAATACAATGTCGGCCAGCAGCTTCGCGGTGCCAAGGGAAGTTGTGATGCCTAGGCCTTCGTGACCTGTCGCCAAATAGATGTTTTCCGAATCAGGAGAAGGGCCGATCAGCGGGAGCTTGTCGGCGGTGGCCGCGCGAAAGCCAGTCCAGCTTCTGATCGCCGACAATTTTCGAAGCCCCGGCATGTATTCAAACGCACGCCACAACATCGCCGACATAACATCGATATCAACGGCCGGATTATGAACATCGTACTGCCTGGACGATCCGATGAGTACCTGTCCGGAAGGCCGCGGTTGCACATTGAACGCGACGGAATCGGAGTGAGTAGAATGCGCGCTCTTCAGGTATCCAAGCTCAATAATCTGGTGACGCACAAAGCCGGGGTAACGGTCTGTGATTACGAGATGTCCTTTTCGCGGCTGAAGCTGAGCCGCTTTGGCGAGCGATAATGCGGCAATACCATTGGCCAGCACCAGCTTCCGATAGGCGACCGCGGTCCCGTTGTCGAGCTGTACAGTGTTCTCCCGCGTTCCAATTACCGTGCGTCCTAGGATTACCGTTGCGCCGTGTTGCTGAGCTTCCATTACCAAGAAGCGCGCTGCGCAGGGTGGATAGATGACGGCGTCTTCTTTCACCAATAGACCGCCTGGCATTCCCGGTCGCAGATTTGGCTCGGCTTCGGCGAGAGATCGCGAATCGAGGACCTCAACCGGCGCCCCTCGGTTCGTATAGTACTGCTGTTTTCGCAAGACTTCGCGCATTTCGGTTTCATCGGCAGCCACCCAGATTGCGCCACACGGAAGATATTCGGCCTCTTGCGGAAGGCGCCCTGCGAGTTCATTCCACAACAACTGGGAATAGCGGGTGAGAGCGAATTGAGCTTCGGAATCATCCATGACGGCAACGTGCCCCATGCCGGCGGCGGTTGCGCCTCCGCCGATTGCCTCCGACTCGATCAACGCAGTTTGCAAACCGGCGCCGGCGAATTCGCGCGCGCATGCCGCGCCTACGATGCCGCCGCCCACGACAACAATGTCGAACGAGAGCGAGCTCAAAAACGGATGCCCCACTTGAATGGATCGCGATCGTCAATGATCAGCCGGGCCTCGGAAGTGATGTAGGCTCTTCCCGTGATTTGCGGGAACACACTGTTGTCGCGCACGCTTACGCGCCCCTCAAAAATCGTACCCAGTATTCCCGCCTGCCGGTAGGTATCGCCTTCGCCAAGCAGTCCGTCCGCATACAAGCAGGCCAACTTGGCACTTGTGCCGGTTCCGCATGGCGACCGGTCATAGCTCCTGCCCGGGCACAAAACGAAATTGCGACTATCGGCAGCTATGTCTCCGGCATCGGTTGAGATCTCGATATGATCGATTTCATTTCCGTTCTCTCCTTTGACGCCACCCCTCTCAAGAGCCTTACGAACCTCCCATGCATAATCCGACAGCACCTCTAGATTGTGTGTTTCAAGTTCACAAGGTGCATCGTCCGTCAGAAAAAACCAGTTCCCGCCCCAAGCGACTCGCCTTTGATCCGAGCGCCTGCAACGGTAAGTTCAACGTCTTTCAGGAGACGGTAGCTCGCAACATTTTCGAAGGTCACCTCGCCCGTTTTGTGGAGTTCAACTCTAACGAGACCCACGGGAGTTTCGAAAACATGCGTGCCCGGCTGGATTCTTCCTAAATGCGCGAGAGTGGTTGCGACACCAATCGTGCCATGCCCACACATACCGAGGTAACCGACATTGTTGAAAAAGATCACACCCACAGCGCACGAAGGGTCGGCGGGTTCACAAAGTAGCGCACCTACGACGGCATCAGATCCACGCGGCTCATTTACGACGGCGGAACGAAAATGATCATAGTGCGTCCGGAAACATTGCACACGGTCGAATAGCGAAGCGTGACTAAGAGGGGGCCCGCCAGCTACGATAACGCGGGTCGGCTCTCCTTCTGTATGCGAGTCAATCACCCGAATTTCGGAGGCACAATCTGGCATCAATTCCTTAATGTATACCAAACTGGATACAATGCAGACGCGGCAGGTACTGCGGGCCGTGCGGAAGAGAAAATTCTGGCGGAGAGGGGGGGATTCGAACCCCCGGTAGCGCTTTATGGCACTACGACGGTTTAGCAAACCGCTGCTTTCGACCACTCAGCCACCTCTCCGGGGTGCGCGGTTCTTTTGCAATCGTAGCATGCGAAAAGAGGTTCGCGCAGTTCTGGTTGTTTTCTAAAATCCCGCTTCCATGGGCATGGCCAGGGGTGCGTCGACTAAGAAATCCGCCTCGCGGACGTCAATCATCGCGTCGCGAACAGACTGCTCAGTCGCGGGCTCGGTCGTCACTACGAAGGGCAGGTCGCGCCAGTTTTCTCGTGGCAACTGCAAGACTGCATCGATGCCGATGTTGTGCTTCGCAAGAATGGTCGCGAGCGTCGCGATAATGCCAGCCTTGTCCTCCACGCGGAATCTCAGATAGTAGGGCGATTGTTGCATGCTGATGGGCAGCGGCTTATATTCGCCCAGGCGCTCATGCGCGAAAGGGCTCACCCGTTCCGGACTGCCGAATCGAATCTCGCGAGCGACGCGCATCAAATCGCTGACGACTGCTACTCCGGTAGGCTTTGACCCGGCGCCGCGCCCATAGTAAAACGTGTCCTCACCATAGGCCCCTCGTAGCCAGATGGCGTTGTATGCGCCTTTTACCTGGGCGAGAATCGCGGATTGCGGAATGAGGCTGGGCCGCACGGAAAGCAACAGGCCTTCTTCGGTCTGCCGAGCCAAGCAGAGCAGCCGGATCGTATGCTGCAACTGATGCGCGTAGTCGAAGTCAACCGGCATCAAGCGCCGGATGCCTTCGGTAAAGATATCCGCGGGCGTCAACTTCTCACCGAAAGCGAGCGCCGCGAGAATCGCCAGCTTGGAGCGCGCGTCGAGACCGTCTACATCCGCAGCAGGATCGGCTTCCGCGTAACCCAACTTTTGCGCCTCGGCCAGAACGGAATCAAAACCGGCCCGGCTTTTCTCGATCTCCGTCAGGATGAAGTTGCTCGTGCCGTTTAGAATTCCGTACAGCTCGGTTACACGATCACCAGCGACTCCCTCCCTCAAAACGGTGTGAATCGGGATTCCACCGGCAACGCTCGCTTCCATCGCCAGATTTACGCCGTTCTGATTGGCGAGCGTCCACAGCTCCGCGCCTCGCGACGCCATTAGCTCCTTATTGGCAGTGATGACGGATTTACGAGCGCGCAATGCCTCTTCAATGATGTGACCGGCTGTGCCTGTACCGCCGATCAATTCCACAACGACATCAACGGCGGGATGCGATACGACATCGCGCCAGCTCGTGGTTCGAAGCAGGCCGTCCGTGCTGCACAGCGGGAGCGCCTTTTGGTGCACGCTGCGGCTGCATACGGCCTTGACCCGAAGTGGAAAGCCGAGCTTCTCTTGAATGGACTTGGCGTTGCCGGCTAGAACTTCGAGCGTCCCCAGGCCCACATTGCCCAAGCCAATGACGCCAACTCCTACCTCCATTTCGTCACGTCCCGGATGCTTCACGGCGGTTCATTAAGTGGCTTATCATAGCAACCGTATGGGCAGTTCCCGGCGCGCCGTGTTGTTTTCTTCGATTAGTGCTGCGTTATTGGCCGCAGGTCGACAAGACGGCCAGGATCAGCAGCCGAACCCGCATCTCCCTCCATTTCCGGATTCAACGAAGCCCCCTGAGGACCGCAAGCTACCTAACGGCAAATCCCAAAACGACGCGATTGCCAGGAGCGACCACGAGCAGGCTCTAAAGGACGCGAAAGATTTGATCCGTGTTGCCGAGCAGTTGCGCGAGGAACTGCAGAAAGCGGGGAACTACGTCGTTCCAGTCTCTTGTGTCAAGAAGACCGAAGAGATCGAAAGACTTGCGCGCCGCATCCGAGGACGGTTAAAGGATTAGCGGTCAGGGTGCGCGTGATACTCTGGCGTGACAGCACGAGTTAAGCGCACGATTCATGGCTGCGATCCGGGAGAAAAAACAGCTGATGAGCGCGTCGGAGATCGACCGCACACTGGTCCGCCTCGCTCATGAAGTCTTGGAAAAGACCACCGATTTGGATCAGCTTGCGTTTGTAGGAATTAAGCGCCGCGGAGTGCCGTTGGCCCAGCGTTTAGCAGCCAAGATCGAGAGCCTCGAGAACCGCGCCATTCCCACAGGCGTACTCGATATCAATCTGTATCGCGACGATCTCTCTACCGTTGGTGAGCGGCCGGTGCTCCACGCCAATCAGATTGACTTCCCAGTTATCGGCAAAGATATTGTTTTGATGGATGACGTTCTTTACACGGGGCGAACGGTTCGATCGGCTCTCGACGCGTTGTTCGATCATGGCCGTCCCGCGCGCGTTCAGCTATTAGTGCTAATTGACCGCGGGCACCGCGAGCTGCCGATCGAGGCACGATACGTGGGCAGAATGGTCCAGACCAGCCAGAACGAAATCATCGAGGTGAAATTTCACGAGGTAGACGGCCAAGAGAGAGTCCTGCTGGTCGAGAGAGTGGATGATCTCGTTCCTGAAGAAGTGAAATAGCGCAGAATGGGCCAGGGCCTGCTTGGTATCGAATCGCTCACGCGCGCTGAGATTGAGGCTATTCTGGCGCGCTCCAAGCAATTTCAACCCGCCACGGGGGAGAGCTTCAAGCGATTTGACACGTTGCGTGGGCGTAGCATCGTCAATCTGTTTTTTGAAGCCTCGACACGGACGCGAACCAGTTTTGAGATCGCCGCGAAACGCCTCGGGGCCGACGTGATTTCGATTACTGCCGCCGGGTCGAGCGTGTCTAAAGGCGAGTCTCTCGTCGATACGCTCAATACGCTGGTTGCGATGCGTCCGGATGCCATCGTGATGCGTCATTCGGCATCGGGCGCCCCAACGTTTCTTTCGCGTTATTTGCCCGTTCCGATCGTGAATGCCGGGGACGGCACGCACGAGCATCCCACGCAGGCTTTGCTCGATGCGCTCACGATTCTCGATCGCCGGGGGACGCTCGAAGGGCTGCGTGTCGCGATTATTGGCGACATTGCTCATAGCCGTGTCGCGCGATCCAACATTTTTCTGCTTTCGAAGTTCGGCGTGCAAGTGGTGTTATGCGGTCCCGCTTCCCTGCTCCCTCATGAAATGGCGCAGCTTGCAAGCGGTATCGAACTGACGACCGACATGCTGGAAGCGATTCGCGACGTCGATGTCATTATGATGCTGCGAGTGCAATTCGAGCGCCAGCATGAACCGGCATTTCCGACGAACGAGTATTTCCAGTTTTACGGATTGCGCCCGGAACACATCGAATTGGCGAAGCCGAATTTGATCGTCATGCATCCCGGGCCGATCAATCGCGGCCGCGAGATCTCTTCCGAAGTAGCCGACTCGCAGCGCTCGGTGATTCTCAATCAAGTTGAAAACGGCATCGCTATTCGCATGGCTGTGCTTGAACGAGTATTTGGCGCGTGAGTAAGCTCGTCATAAAAAACGGGCGCGTTGTCGATCCCTCGCAGGGGCTTGATCGAGTTTGCGATGTGGCGATTGAGGATGGCGTGATTCGCGAGATCGGCGAAGGTATTGCGGCTCAAGGCAACGAAGAATTTGATGCGTCAGGAGCGATCGTCGCGCCGGGCTTCATCGATATGCACGTCCATCTGCGCGAGCCGGGTTTCGAACACGCGGAAACCATTGAGACGGGTTCGCGGGCAGCAGCAGCCGGAGGCTTTACATCGATTTGTTGCATGCCGAACACGGATCCGGTAAATGATAAACCGACCGTCACCAGCTACATTGTCGAGCGCGCGCGCCGCTTTGCGGCCGTGAACGTGTTCCCAATCGGCGCGATTACGAAAGGTTCGGCGGGCGAAGAGCTCGCCGCGATCGCTTCCATGAAGCAAGCCGGGATTGTGGCGATTTCGGATGACGGAAAGCCGGTGATGAACGCACGGGTCGCGCGGCGGGCCATGGAATTTGCGCGCGCGTTAGACCTTCCGTTCATCGAACACTGCGAGGATCTGCACCTGAGTGCCGGGGGCGACATGCACGAGGGCGTGGAATCCACTCGCCTGGGTTTGCGAGGCATACCGCGCAGCTCGGAAGACGTGATGGTTGCGCGAGACATCATTCTGGCGGAAGTCACCGGCGCCCGGTACCACGTTGCACATATCTCGTCAAAGCATTCCGTGGGAATGGTGGAGTTTGCGAAGCGGCGCGGATTGCCGGTCACGTGCGAGGCAACGCCTCATCACTTTACGATTGCGGACTCCGAAATACCGCCCTATGACGGCAACTTCAAGATGAAGCCGCCGATCCGGGAGCGCAGCGATGTGGAAGCCATTATCGAAGGGATTGCCACAGAAACGATAGACGCAATCGCAACCGACCATGCGCCTCATCCAGGTGACGAGAAGATGCAGGAGTTCGAGCGTTGCCCTTTCGGCATCATCGGCCTTGAAACCGCGGTGGGCCTGGCGCTAGAGCGCCTGTATCACTCCGGCAAGGTGGATTTATCGCATTTAGTTCGATTGTTCAGCCAGAACCCAGCGCGCATTCTTTCGCTCGATCGTGCCACGCTGCGGCCGGGCGCCGCCGCGGATATCACAATTCTCGGGCTGGAGCATAGCTGGACGTATGATGTAAGCCGCTCGCCATCGAAGAGCCGGAACACGCCGTTCGATGGGCACACCTTCCGAGGAGGGCCACTCGCTACGATTGTTGCGGGACAGATTGTGTGGCGGTTTGAGCGGCTAGCCGATCGCACGGCTTGCGCAAGCGGCTCTATCTCTTCATGCGCAACAGTGCGCATATCGAGAATGATCTTGTCGCGCTCGATTCTCGCAATCACTGGAAGTTCGGCAAGCCGCAGGCAGCGCTCGAAAGCAGTTGGATTCGGAACGGTCAGCTCAATGACGCATGTCGGTAGAGTTTGATCGGGCGTCGAGCCTCCGCCGATTGCGGATTCACTCTCGCGAATCGCGGCTTGCACACCGTCCAAGCTTCGCAAGAGGCGCTCGGCTCTGTCCTGAATTTCTGCAGGGCTTGCAAAGATCATCCGCAGCGTTGGAATCGCTCCCCAGTTTTCCGTGACCAGATGTTTGAGCGTATGCTCGAGCGCTTCGACGATCAATTTGTCCACGCGAAATGCACGGTACATGGGATTGCGCCGCACACGCTCCACCAGCTCCGCATCACCTGCGATCAGGCCACTCTGCGGACCACCCAGCAGCTTGTCGCAGCTAAATGAGACGAGATTCACCTGCGCAGCCAAGCTATCCGTGACTAGCGGCTCGTTGATGCCTTGCGGTACGCAGATCAACCAGGCAGCCGCTCCCGAGATCTTCATATACGGGAATGCGGTGCTCGCGTCCGAGTTCCGCCAGATGCTTTCAACTCGGGCCGCGCCGTGAAACCCGTCACGCGAAAGTTCGAAGGATGTACGCGCAAGATCAGGCGTGTTCTGTCGTCGATCGCGCGGCGATAGTCGTCAATCGTGGTGCGGTTCGTCGTCCCGACTTCTCGAAGCAGTGCGCCCGAGCGGGCCATGATCTCGGGAATGCGGAAGCCATCGCCGATTTCAATCAATTCGCCGCGAGAGACGATCACTTCATGGCCGGCGGCGAGCTCGTTCAAGACCAGGTACACGGCGGACGCGTTATTGTTCACGACAATTGCGGGGCGCCCGAGCAGTGCTTGTAAAAGCCGCGCTGTGTGGACGTCGCGTTTGCCGCGCTTTCCGGCTTCGAGATCGTACTCGAGATTCGAGTATCGCGAGATGGGTTCGAAGTGTGCCAGCGGCGCCCGGCCTAGGTTCGTGTGCAGGATGACACCGGTCGCATTGATCACGGGGCGAAGCGACGGCGCGAGCAGTGTCTTGATACGTTGCTCGACTAACTGCTCGACAGGCGCTTCGGTACATTCCGTGCCTAAGCGGAGCGCCTCCCGGCATTCCGAAAGTACAGCGCGAACCTGGCTGGCAATAAACTTTTGCGACAGCGGCTCGAGATGCTTCAGTTTCCGCAGCACCTGATCGACGGACGGTAAGGCGCGAAGCGATCCCATCTAAGCGATTGCTCTGCGAGCTAGAACTTGTTTCAAGTATCTGCCTGTGTACGATTCCGGCACGTTGGCCACGGCTTCGGGCGTGCCTTGCGCCACGATGTAGCCGCCTGCTTCGCCACCCTCGGGGCCGAGATCAATGATCCAATCGGCTGCCTGAATCAGATCGAGGTTGTGCTCGATCAGCAGAATGCTTCCGCCATTGCGAATCAATCGCTCGAAGGCTTGCAGCAGTTTCGCGATATCGTCGAAATGCAGTCCTGTCGTCGGTTCGTCGAAGAGAAACAAGGTTCCTTCGCAGGTGGATTGAGCCAGGTGCGCGGAAAGTTTCACGCGTTGCGCCTCACCACCGCTAAGAGTGGTCGCGGATTGGCCGAGCCGCAGATAACCGAGGCCGACATCCTGCAATACTTTCAGGCGTGCGGCCAAGCGAGGCGTTCCGGCAAAAAAGGACAGCGCTTCACGCACGGTTAGTTGCAGTACTTCATGGATATTCAGACCCTTGTACCGGATATCGAGTACGCTCGATTTGTACCGGGCGCCCTTGCACTCTTCGCAGACCAGCTCGACATCCGCGAGAAACTGCATCTCTACGGTGACCGTCCCATCGCCCTGGCAGGTTTCGCAGCGGCCGCCGGGAACATTGAACGAGAAATGTCCGGCGGTGTAGCCGCGCCTCTCCGCTTCGGGAGTTGACGCAAAAAGATCGCGTATGAGGTCGAACGCTTTCACATACGTGACTGGATTCGAGCGCGGCGTTCTTCCAATCGGCGATTGGTCGACCATCACAGCGCTCGTGAGTAGATCCGCACGTTCCACGCGTTTCAAGGCAAGCTTCCGGGCAGCGAAATCATTGCTCTCGTCACGCGGATTCTGCCGTTCTTTGTTTACGCGCAGGTCGAGCGCGCGATAGATCACGTCGTGCACCAGGCTCGATTTGCCCGAGCCGGATACTCCAGTGACCGCGACCATCACACCGAGTGGAATCTCGACATCAATGTTTTTGAGATTGTTCGCTCTCGCACCGATGAAACGAAGCGTTCGTTTGGGATTGATTTTCCTGCGCTCGGAAGAATGCGATACGGCAAGCTCACCCCGCAGATAGCGCCCGGTCAGGGATTGTGCGCTTTCGCGGTTGGACAGTTCTTTGGCGGATGGCGGAAACAGGAGCTGATGATAGGTTCCGGAGAAGATCACGCGGCCGCCGTTCTCGCCCGCGCCCGGTCCCAGATCCAGAATGTAATCCGATTCGCGCATGAGTTCGGGGTCATGCTCGACCACGATGATCGTGTTCCCCAGCTCTCGAAGATCTTTCAATATGTGGATCAAGCGCGCTGTATCGCGGCTGTGAAGGCCAATCGATGGCTCATCGAGAACATACGTCGCGCCGACTAATCTTGATCCCAGGCAGGTCGCAAGCTGGATACGTTGCGCCTCGCCACCCGACAGCGTTGACGAAAGGCGATCTAGAGTCAGATATTCGAGACCCACATCGTTCAAGAACTTCGAACGCTGCCGGATCTCTTCGAGCACGCGTTCGGCGATGGCTGCTTCTTCGGGACTCAGCTCGAGAGTATCGAAGAACACTCGCGCTTCCGCTATATTCATGCGCAATACTTGCGCGATGTTGCGGTCGCCCAGGCGCACCCACAATGCCTCGGGACGGAGGCGCGCGCCGCGGCATGCCGAACACTCCGTGTACGCGCGATAGCGGCTCATAAACACACGCACGTGCACCTTGTATTTCTTTCTTTCGACTTCCCGGAAGAAGCGATAGATGTGCGTGCGCACGAGCTCCTTTTCTTCCGGCTTCAGATCTGCGTAGGGGACATTGAGCCGCACTTTGCCGCGAGATTTGGGCTTGAACTCTTCGTCGTAGTACCAGTCGTATTGCGGTTTCGTCCACGGATCCACTGCGCCTTCTTGAAGCGACAGCGTGGGATCGGGGATGATGAGATCCAGATCGTAGTCGATCGTGTTGCCAAAGCCCTGACAGAGAGGGCAAGCGCCGATCGGACTATTAAAGCTGAACAGGGTGGGTTCGGGCGGCGCGGCGATAAGATGGCACGTCTTGCAAGCGAACTTCTCGCTGAAATGAAGCGTCTGAGGATCTGGCAGGCCCGCTTCCTGGAAATACACCTCGCCTGCTTCGCGATAGCAGATCTCAACGCTATCGACGAGCCGCTGATGCGAATCGGGACGGATGACAAGGCGGTCGGCAAGCACGTACACCGGCTTCGCGAAATCGATGTCAAGCAACGATTCAGGCGTTGAGAATTCAAAGATGTTGCCGTTTTGAAAGAGCCGGCTGAAACCTTTGCTGCGCAGCTCGAAGAGATGATCGCGTAAGGCGGCCGGTTCGACATCGGCCTTAACAGGAAAAAGTGCGTACCAGCGCGATTCCTCTGGCTGCGCGAGCATCGCATCTGCAACCTGGTCGACGGTATCGCGCTGAATGCGAGTGCCGTCGTTCGGGCAGTAAGTGCGTCCGGCGCGCGCAAACAGGAGCCGGATGAAATCGTACAGCTCTGTCGCGGTTGCGACGGTCGAGCGCGGATTGCGCGTTTGGTTTTTCTGGCGAATCGCAATCGGCGGCGCAATGCCCAATATTTCGTCCACATCAGGCTTTTCCATGCGCTCGAGAAACTGACGCGCGTAGGCGGACAGCGACTCGACGTAACGCCTCTGCCCCTCTGCATAGATGGTGTCGAAGACCAGGGACGATTTGCCCGATCCCGACACGCCGGTGACGACCGTGAGCTGGTTATGCGGAATATCGACATCGATGTTCTTCAAATTGTGCACGCGAGCTCCGCGTATCCCGAGAAACGGCCGGGCGGCCGTGGCGACATCTTCCGCCACAGTTGTTTCACAGGACGCTAAGCTGGACGTTTCGGACATGGCTTGCAGAACGGCAGGAAGGCCGTTCGATTCCTACGCAAACACGAAGAAGCAACGGCCTGAAGAAACTTCTCCACCAGTATAGGATGCGCGGTGATGATGCTTGGGACTCATGAAATTGAGCGATTCCGCGGCGAGCTTCTGGATTGGTTCCGGCGTCACCGGCGAGACCTGCCTTGGCGCCGCACGCCGGACCCGTACGCGATTTGGATCTCTGAGATTATGCTGCAGCAGACCCGGGTTGCAACGGTGCTGCCCTATTACGAACGATTTCTGCAACGCTTTCCGGATTTTGAAAGCCTCGCGGATGCGCCGGAGTCCGATTTGCTGGCGCATTGGGCCGGTTTAGGGTATTACTACCGCGCGCGCAATCTGCAGAAGGCAGCGCGATTGATGCGCGAGCGAGGACGATTTCCGGCGACATTCGAAGAGATACGGGAGCTGCCGGGCGTCGGCGATTACACCGCAGCGGCAGTTGCGAGCATCAGTTTCGGCCTTCCACACGCGGTGGTTGATGGCAACGTGCTGCGCGTTCTGAGCCGCGTTCTCGATGATGGAACGGACATTGCATCGAGCACGGGCCGAAGATATTTTTCGGGCCTCGCGGACGCGTTGCTCGAGCGCGATGATCCCGGCGCATTCAATCAGGCAATCATGGAGCTCGGCGCGACAATTTGTTTGCCGAAGAAACCGCAGTGCCTGGTCTGTCCCGTGTCGGAGCTTTGCAGGGCGCTGCAGAAAGGACGCGAGAACGAGCTTCCGGTAAAGCTCAAGCCGGAAAAGAGCGTAGACGAAGAACGCCGGGTGTTCTGGATTGAGCGGGATGGCGAGTTGCTTGTGTGGCAGCGGCCTGCGGCGTCGCGCCTGATGCCGGGCTTCTGGGAGTTGCCGGAACAAGGCCAGTTGGAGGGCATCTCTGAGAAACGCAGGCTCGGTTCATTCCGTCACACGATTACCTTTCACAGATACCGGTTCGAAGTCGCTGAGGCGGTTGTGGAAACGAGCGCCGATGGCCTCCAGTGGATGCGCTCTGGGAGAGCTAGATTCGCTTCCCACCAGCACGATTCTGCGAAAAGCCAAGCGGGTCGTAGAAACCGCTAAACTGAAAGTAGAGAAGAGAGGTTAACCGCATGCTCAAGGGCCTTGCCCTACTGTCTGCTTTCGGAGGGATGCTGATGGCCCAAAGCGGGCCGGCATCTCAAGCGCCAGCGCCGCCTGAACCGACGATGCCACCGCAAGCAGCACCTCAGTCTACGGCGCCAGCCGAGCAGGCACCGGGAGGACTGAAGCAGCGTCCGGAGGCAACACCTCCGGCCCCGGGAACGTATCGCGTGGACAGTGGCACGCGCATTCTGCTGAGCATGATCAACAGCGTAAGCTCCAAGCAGGCGCAGATCGGCGATCGCATTTATCTCGAGACGGCATTTCCCGTGCTATCGGCGAATCACATCGTGATACCGCAAGGGAGTTGGGTAACAGGAACGGTCACTCAGGTGAAGCGGCCTGCTCGAGGCAGGCGACGTGGCGAAATGCAGGTACGCTTCGACTCGCTGACGCTTCCGAACGGCGTGACTCGCAACTTCAATTCCGACCTCGGTTCGGTCGACGCACGCGATCCTCTCAAACATGAGCACGATAAGGTCACCAGCTCAGAAGGTAAAGGCAGTGCGGCGACAACTGTCGCTACAACGACCGCTGCGGGAGCGGGAATCGGATCGGGGATCGGCGCAGGCACAGGTCACGTGCTGCGAGGCGTTGGAGTCGGCGCGGGCGCGGGAGCGGCGGCTGGATTGGTTGGCGTGCTACTGACGCGCGGACCTGACGCGACTCTGACGAAGGGAGCAACCGTCGAGATGGTGCTCGACCGGCCATTAACGTTCGAGCAGAGTGAGCTAGACTTCAGCAATGTCCCGCCTCGGGCGGCTGTGAGCGAAGGCGGGTCGCGGACGCCTCAACAGCAGCGCCGCGGGTGGAGACCCGGCATTCCGTGGTAACGCCGAGAAGACGATCCGATACAGATACCTATCACGGACGTGTTCGATCTGCACACGTTCGCTCCTAGCGATGTAAAGGCGGCGATAGAAGCCTACCTCGAAGAAGCGCACCGGTTGGGATTGACTGCGCTGCGAATCATCCACGGCCGCGGGATCGGCGTGCAACGCGAGATGGTGCGATCCATTTTGAGCAAGACGCCGTACGTCGTCGATTTCGCGGACGCTCCCGGGGAAGCGGGCGGGTGGGGCGCGACGGTCGTACTTACACTAGCTGGCCGGCTCAAAGCTCAAGCGGCTGATTCCAATCCGCGCCGAAAACAATCTCGTTCAGCGGCTTGCGAGTTCGTTTTGCGATCTCGCTTTGCCGGTACTGTTCGGGCAACTGATCGGCAGGAGCGGCATAACCCAAAGCGACAGCGGCGCCGAGATCATAGTCATCCGGAATGTGCAGCTCGCGCCGCGCGCGCTCGGCGTCAAAGCCCGCCATCCCGTGCGCATGAAGTCCCAGGGCTGTAGCTTGCAGGAACAAATGCGCCAGCGCCTGGCCGGCGTCGTGGATGTTGAAACGGTTGGGCGAGCCATTATGTGAAAAGGTCCGCTTCGCAGCCATGATGATCAGTACTGGCGCAGTCTTGGCCCAGGCTTGGTTGAAAGGGGCTAAAAGGCTCAAAAGCTTTTCATACGCCGGGCCGTCCGATTTTCTCGCGACGAGAAATCGCCAAGGTTGTTCGTTAAAAGAAGAAGCGGCCCATCGCGCAGCATCGAGAATCGTTTTCAAATCTTGGTTCGAGACTTCGCGCGGGGAAAAGGAGCGCGGGCTCCAGCGCTTGCGAATCAAGTCGTGAACGCCGGGAAGCGCATCGGCGAATTTCGTGGAAGCTCCATCTAGAACTTGTGTCACGATTATTCGATGCAGTTGGGCGGAGGCCGAGATTCTGCGATTTAGAGCCAGTAGCCGGATCCGGAATCGGCTGGCGCTTCAGTAGCCGTATCCGAGCCGTAACCATATTGATACGCGTATTTGTTGTACAGCTCGCCGCGGCGCGCGCCGTTCACCACGATTCCCAAGACGTTGTTTTCAGAGAGTGAGGGAATCGCGCGGCTGACTGCATCGAAGGTGGTCGCTCCGATCCTGACGACAATAATGGCGCCGTCGGACATGCTGGCAAGTAAATTCGCATCGGCGGCGAACAGCAGCGGCGGGCTATCCAAAATCACCCAATCGAAATAATCATGAAGCTGACCGATCAAGTTCTTGCATTCCTTGAGATTCAAAAGCTCCAAAGGATTGGGCACGTTCTCGCCAGCCGTTAAGAGATACAGATTCATGCCCGCGACCTTTTGCAGGATGTCGCCGATCGCGGCGTGGCCGGCAAGATAGTCGGTAATGCCCGGCGCGCAGTCGATCTGGAAGATTTTGTGGATATTGGGACGGCGAAGATCAAAGTCCGCGAGCAAAACGCGCTTGCCTGAAAGCTGGGCCTGAGTGATGGCGAGGTTCGCGGCCGTAAAGGACTTCCCCTCCGCGGGCGAGGGGCTTGTGATGACCATAGTGCGCAAAGACTGGACTGTCTGCAGATGATTGAGACGGGTTCGCAGGGTTCGGAACTCTTCGGCGGGCGCTTCGCGTGGCTTCATGGGATGCACTAACAAGGCATCGGCAGGCGGATCGAACGGAATCTCGCGAGCATTTCGAATGACCGGTCCGAGTCCGTTCGGGTCCAAATCATTGAGGTCGACCGGCTCGGCGACAGCCGTTCGCGGCGGTTCAGCCTCATCAAGGCGGGCTGAGAGGACGGCTGCCCGCGTCGAGGAAGCTTTGGGGAGCTCCGGATTTTCGTGGGCCGCTTTTCGCAGCGCTTCGTGGATACGGCTCATATGTGTTTATGCCTTCCAGTAGTAGCGGGCGACCGAAGCCGCCATGATAGCCAGCCCGGCTAATGTTGCGCCCGTCCACCCGAGCCACATCGCGCGGTTTCGCCGGCGCACGACTGCGTCATTTTCGATCAGGGGGATGCTTCCCAGAATCGTCAGGTTCGTGTAAAGCCGGGCGTCCTTCAGATTCTTAAGCGAGGTATTCCTAATTTCGCGCGCGGCAACGAGAATCAACCCCAACACGACACCGGCCATAATGCCCGCCAGGATAATCAGACTGCGCTTCGGAGCGGTGGGCGAGGTCGGAAGAGAGGCCGCGTCCAGCACTTCCAAAGTTTCGCCCTGCTGGTGGCTTTCCATGTCCATGGAAATTGCCGACTTTTGGCGCTTGGCCTCTAATTCCTGGTACTTCTGTTTGGCCAGATCGCGGTCGCGGATCAACTCACCGTATTCCTGATCGCCAACGGGCGAATCCTGAACGCGGCCCTGATAGGCTCTGACAGACGCATTGACGGATGCAAGCTCGTTATTGATCTGCTTAGCCTCCATTTCGTTGGCCTTCAATTGGGTCTGCAGTATCTGTATAGCGGCTTGGGCGTCCTGGCGCTCACGGGTGATCGTGGGGCTCTCGGGGGCATTTTCGTTCTTAGCCGCGTTCTTGTCCTGTTTAGCGGCGTCATCGCGTTGGCGCTTCAGAACGGCCAATTGTGCGCGAGCACTCTGCAGATCGGGGAAATCTTCGGTGTAGCGGTCCTTCAGATCCGCAATGGAGGTTTCAAGCTTTTGAATTTCCCGGTCGAGCTCGAGCAGATGCTCGTTACGCGCCTGAGTCTGGGGAGGCACGTCCTTGATGGATGAAAGGCGATCCTTAGCGATGCGGAGATCGGATTCGAGCAGCATGTGCTGCTCATTATTGCGGCTGGAGGCCTCGTTCAAGCTGCTAAGGCGCTGTTCAAGCGCGTTCATCTGGGAAACATTCATTTGCATCTGCTCGGGAAGGCGCCCGGCATTGCGCTTTCGGAAATCCGTTACCTTCTGATCGAGCGCATCGAGGTCGCGCTTGGCCTGCGCGAACTCATCGTTCAAGAATTCGTTTGTGGCGCGCTCATTGGTCATGGTGTCGGCCGTATGCTCGCTCATAAACCGCGAAACTAAATCGGCGCACACTTTTTGGGCCAGGTACCGGTCGCGATAGGAGAAAGAGACCTGCATGGCAGGCAGGTTTTTATCGCTGATGTTGGTTACGCCGGAAGTGGGCTGGATCTTGATATCCGAAGTACGCATCTGGTTGATGACGTCTTCGAGCGGCTCGGTTTTCAATTCTCGTTTGTAGAGGCCGTAGGTGTTGATGAGATTCGTCAGAGTGCTGCGGCTCTCAATGCTTTCGGCCATGGCGTTGATGTGATCGGAGAGCTGCTGGGTAGTAGCTGTCTGGACTAGATTTTCGTTGATTTGCTGCGGAACCAGACGGATCAGCGCGTGCGACACATAAGTGTTGTCGATCCAAAATGCGACGGCTGTGGATATCACCAGGCCCGCAAAGGCGGGGGCAATAATCCACTTCAGATTGCGCCTCACGATGTCGACGTAGTCTTCAAAATCGAAGGGCCGGCGGGGTACGGAAAGCTGTTCGAGCATAGTTTTCTGTAGCGAGATCCTAGGGAACGATCACGTGGTCGCCCGGTTGGAGCTGAATATTTTGATCCATGTGTTTACCGTGAATAACATCTTTGTAGTTAAAGGGAATGCGCTTATCTCCGCGGAGGACGTAGATCTTTTTTTCGTTCGCGAAATCGCGCAGTCCTCCCGCTTTACTGATGGCCTCGAGAATGGTAGTGGGCGTAACGAGCGGATATTCGCCCGCCCGGGCGACCTGACCGTCGAGATAGTATTTTTTGCTGAGCACTTCCTGAACCGTAACCGTGACTAGCGGCTTCACCACATATTTTGTAAGAGCTTGCGCGATGATCTGCTCGATGTGCACGGGAGTCATGCCGCCAACTGCCAAGTCGCCGACCAGAGGCAAGGTGATTTTGCCATCCTGATGAACTGAAACAGGCCCGCTGAACTCCTCCTCGTGCCAGACGCGTATGTTCAAAATGTCGCCGGGACCGACCTGAAAGGAACTCGAATCGACCGGAGCGGCAGCGGCAGAGCGAGCCGGCTGCGGAGTTGCGGTATCCGCGGATTTCTCAGTTTGATTCTGTGCAGGGGCCGGGTTGGAGGATTGGGCGTTCGAACTCTGCCGGGCTATGGCCAGCGACCAAGAACACAACAGGCAAGCGCCGCACCCAAGCAGGAATGTACGCCGTGACAAGGTTCTACTCATCGGTTCAGATGGCCGAAATCTATAGGGGACACCATCGATTTTACACACTTTTACGCGCTCCTGGACAGATTGTGGGCTCAGAGGACTGTTCCGCTTCCTTTTTGGCCGCGATTCAGGCGGCTATTTGCTCTCCGAACGCCGAACGGCATTGGACGCCGGATTGGGGCCCGCAATGGATCCCAGGCCGGTTTCGAGGCGAGAGATGGGCACCCAAACCTCCATCGGGGTTGGCTCGCGATTTGCTATCGCGTAGTACGGGATAAAGGTCAGAGCAATCGGGCGTTTGGCACGAGCAATGGCGGTCGAAAGCGGCTCGTATAGCGGTTCCTCCCCAAGAGATTTCTCGGCTGCTTGCCCGGAAATCTTTAGGACGGTCACCCCGGCCAGCAAGTCCTTGCGAGGCTCAGCGGTAGCTTGAGCGGAGGCGCGGACAAAAATATCGCCGAGAGGAGCTCCATTCTGGTCGAGTTGCTCCATTGCGTAAACCAGGGGTCCGCGTTGGAGGGCGAGGCGGCCATAAAGGTCGACAGCACGCGGGTTGGCTACGGTCGGAATAGCTTGGAGGGGGAAACTAAGCGTGACCGTGTCGCCCGGCTTCCAAAGGCGCGAGATGGGAATGAATGAACCGCGCTTGAAATCTGAGCTTTCGAGCGATTCCCCATTTACCTGGACGGCGGCTGCAGCCGCCCAAGCGGGCCATCGCAGGTACACGGTGAAGATAGCGGATTTTGCAGGGTTGACGGTCAGTTTCACGTCTGCGCTCCAGGGATAACCGGTAGCTTGCGTGAGTCTCAAACCGTTCCCGTCTTCGAGATGCCAGTTCAGCTCCGAATTGTCGTAAAGATTTACGTAGACGCCATCGCGGCTGAGGAAATAGAAGTAGCCCGGGAGCGATTCGAGCAATCTCTCAATGTTCGGTGGGCAGCAGGTTGTGTCATACCAGGGGTTGCGGAGCTTTTCGCCGTTTGAGGCGAGCGGATTGCGGTAGCAGTAGGTAGTTCCGGACAGAGACATCCCGGAGTTGGCACCGTTATAAAGAGCGCGTTCGAGAACATCGGCGTAACGCGCGCTGCCGGTGAGCGCAAGCATGCGGAAATTCCACATGACATTAGCGATGGCGGCGCAGGTTTCAGCGTAGGCGTCCGCGCTCGGCAGGTCATACGGCTCTCCGAAGCCTTCGTTCGAGGCGCGCGAACCGACGCCGCCGGTGATGTACATTTTATGCATCGTGAGGTCGGTCCACAGCAGGTCGAGAGTCCGTTTATAGGCGGGATCGCCGGCTTCGGCGAAGTAGTCGGTCGCGCCGGAGGCAGCATAAAGGGCGCGCACGGCGTGACCTTCAAATTCGGTACGGGACGTGAAAGGCTTGCCGCTAAACATGTAGCGGATATCGGAGTCCTTCAGCTTCAGGCGGTCGCGCTCGACACCGGTGAACAGATAGCGGGTGAATTCGAGATACTTGGTTTGGCCGGTGGTGCGGTAGAGCTCGACGAGCGCCATCTCAAGCTCGGGATGACCGGTAACGAAGGGGCGCTTAGTGGGCCCGAAGTTGTCGACCACATAGTCGGCAAAGCGAATGCCTGCATCCAGTAAGGTGCGTCCGCCGGTTGCGCGGTAATAGGCGATACCGGCTTGAATCAGGTGACCCAGACAGTAGTCCTCATGAGAGCGCGTCAGGTCCGTAAAGCGAAGGCGCGCTTTATCGCCGACGTAATACGTGTTCAGGTAGCCAGTAGGATCCTGCGCGGCGACGATGTCCGAAACCAGAGACTGAATTTCACCGCGAAATTTCTGCTTGTCGAAATCGGAGGTGTCGTTCGAGGCGATGGCCCAAGAGCCCGCTTCGATCCATTTATATAGGTCGGAATCGCTATACAGAGGCCCCTTGCGGGGGACATTCTTGCGGCCGGAGAGCCGCCGGAAATTGTCCACCACGCCGTGCTCTTCGAGCAGCTCGAGCATGGTCGGGAGACTGCGATCGACGGTTATTTTGCGGCGGGCGGCCCAAAAGCCATCCCCAAGGCGGACGGCGGAGAGCGGAACGGTATGCAGGCGGGAGTTGAGGGAGTGATCGAGGTAGATGAGACCTTCGTCCTTCCAACTATTGGGCTGCGGCTTATTGGTTTGCGCGAGTGCTCCAAAGGGCAAGAGGGTAAGAATTGCGCTCGCAGCGGCAAACAGCACCTGCTTCATAGAGTTTTTAAATGGCTATAGACGAGCGAGACCGGCAGACCTACGACGTTGGTGTAGCTGCCCTCAATGGAACGCACGAACTTTGAAGCTAGCCCTTGAATCGCGTATGCCCCGGCCTTGTCTCTCGGCTCCCCGCTCCGAGTGTACTCCTCGATGTCAGTCCGCGTAAGCTCGGCGAACGAAACCCGAGTGCCAGCGATATCGACAATTTTGCGGGCTGGCGCGAGAATGCAAATTCCGGTATAGACCCAGTGGTCGCGGCCGGAAAGGCGCTCGAGTATTCGGATCGCGTCTGCGGTGCCGGAAGGTTTCCCAAACACCTCATCGCCCAAACAGACTATCGTGTCGGCACCGAGGACAATGTCTCCCGGGGAGGAAGGAATGGCGCGGGCCTTAGATTCCGCCAGGCGGCGGATGAAGTCGAGCGGGCTTTCGCCGGGGAGGCGATGCTCGGGGATGGAGGCGGTGCGGACGATGTGATCGATGCCGGCGGCCAGCAGCAACTCGTGACGGCGTGGCGAGGCTGACGCAAGAATGAGCATCAAATCAACAATTTAGCGGATGCGAGATAGTTGGTGACCCTGTTTTTACGAAACGAACTCCCCGCTTTTACCAAACGAAGTAGCAATGGGTTCGTTTTTGCGTTTTGGGTTCCATGGGGTTCGAATCTGCGGATTTCGAGGAAAGCGAGGGCTGGCGAAAATAGTTGCGGGAGCTGTGACTGGAGGTGGGCGAGGCAATGCCTCGCCCCTACAAGCAAGGTTGGCTTTGCGAAATTTGAGAAGAGCTTGGGCGTCCTCGCGAATGTGCCGCTTTGAGCCGGCACAACGGCTCGAGTGCCTTGGCCATAGACATCGGTGCGAACTCGTCCACGGTGTTCGGGAGCCTGGCGTTTGGAAAAATCGAGAGATGGCGATTGGCGTGCGTGTTTGTGGCCTAGATGAGATCGAGCCGCTGCGAAAGAGCTATGAGATTGAAATGAACTGTCAGATCGTCCACTATTCCATTCATGAACGTCCCGGGTGGACACGAGAGTACGTTCTGGAAGCAGGCCCGCGTGTGGTTGGCTATGGATCCGTGGCGGTGGGTGGACCCTGGCGGGACACTCCAGCACTGTATGAGTTCTACGTTAAACATGAGCACAGAACGCACACGTTTGATCTGTTCGCCGAGTTATTGGCAATCTGTGGAGCAAAAACTATTGAGACCCAGACCAATGCGCGAATGCTGACGATTATGCTGCACACTTACACACGGAACGTGCGTGCTGAATCGATCCTGTTTGAGGACACGTTCCAGACCTCTTACGCACCGGAGGGAGCAAGCTTTCGCACGGCGACGTTGAACGATATGGAGGCACTGCGCCAGCGGGATTTGGATGACGGAGCAGGCTGGGTTGCGACGATGAACGGCGAGGTCGCCGGAGCTGGCGGGGTGCTCTACCACTACAATCGGCCGTACGGCGATGTGTACATCAAGATTAGTGAAAAGTTCCGCCGGAGAGGGCTCGGAGCATATCTGGTTCAGGAGTTGAAGGCTGTGTGCCGGGGAAGCGGCAGTGTCCCAGCAGCACGGTGCAACGTGGAAAATCTGCCAAGCCGCAAGACGCTGCAAAAATCAGGTTTCACCCCGTGCGGGAATATCGCTGTGGGCGACCTGCCGTAACAGGATAACGGTGGCTGTCGTGACCAGACCGTTGCTCAGCATGTGATGTTTAGTCCGGAAGAACGTGCTCGACTGCGCTCGGAGCTGCTTGCATACGCCAGAGGCGATCGGCGCATCAGTGGCGCTGCGATTACAGGATCGGGAGCTGAGGAACGCGAAGATCAGTGGTCAGATATTGATCTTGCGTTCGGGGTCGCCGAGGCGGCCGAAGTGCCGAACGTGCTGTCCGATTGGACCGAGCATATGTACGGCCAGCACCAGGCGTTGCATCACCTGGACGTTACGTCGGGCGCGTGGATTTACCGCGTGTTTCTCCTCGCCAGCACTCTACAGGTCGATCTCGCGTTTGTGCCGGCCGCGGAATTCCGGGCGTTGGCACCCACGTTCCGCCTCGTGTTTGGAAACGCGAATGAGGCTCGGCACGCACCCGCACCAGCGGCTGCGGACCTCATCGGCTTTGGTTGGCTGTATGCACTTCATGCGCGGAGCTGCATTGCAAGAGGAAATTTCTGGCAAGCGGAATACATGATCAGTGGTGTCCGCGATCATGCGCTGGCGCTCGCTTGCATCCGCTACGGCCTTCCTGCTGTGCATGGCCGCGGGATAGACCGGCTGCCGAGGAACGTGACAGCGCAATTCGAACGCTCTCTCGTGCGGCAACTGAATGCTGGAGAACTCTCGCGAGCATTCCGGGCTGCGCTCGACGGACTACTCAGCGAGATTCGAGGCGCTGACGAGGAGCTTGCCGGACGTTTGCACGAACCATTAACACGCCTGAACGAGAATGCGCGCGATATTCTCGTCTAAAGAGATGTCCATTCAACTTTCGAGATCCCTCGCGCTTGCAGTCCTGATTGCCGCGGCCGCTAGCGCTTCCGCACAGCAGCCAAAACCCCAAGACACGGAAGTCTGGGAGCCTGTGCCAAAAATTGTGACTCCGGGGGCAACCTGCACGGCACCTCCGTCGGACGCAATCGTACTGTTCGACGGCAAGAACCTGGACGCGTGGGTCTCGGCCGCTGACAAATCGCCGGCCAAATGGATCGTCGCCGATGGCGTGATGACCGTGAACAAGTCGGCCGGAAACATCGAGACGAAACGGAGCTTCAAGGACTACCAACTGCATATTGAGTGGAAGATTCCCGAGAACATCACCGGTACCGGTCAGGCGCGCGGAAATAGCGGCGTATTTTTGGCCTCGACTGGGCCGGGGGACGCAGGATATGAGCTGCAGGTTCTCGATTCGTACAACAATAAGACCTACGTAAACGGGCAGGCCGGCAGCATCTATAAACAAGGTATTCCGCTGGTAAACCCGAGCCGCAAGCCCGGGGAGTGGCAGACCTATGATGTCGTGTGGACTGCGCCAACCTTCAACGGCGACGGATCACTGAAGACGCCGGCGTACGTTACGGTGTTGTTCAACAACGTTCTGGTACAGAATCACTTCGAATTGAAAGGCGAGACGCTGTACATCGGGAAACCGTTCTACAAGCCGTACACGGCCGCTCCGATTAAGCTGCAAGCGCATGGCGACAAAAGCGAGCCAATCAGCTTTCGGAATATCTGGGTTAGAGAGCTGAAGTAGCGTTGGTGTGAGTAGGCTTCAGCAAACGTGACGCGTGGCGCGCCCGGATTTGTTCGCTACAGTAGATTCACTTCGGTCTGGAGTCCGGTTCCGGCGTAGTCTTCTGCAATTTTCGGAACGCGTCCATTTCAGCCTCCGCCTTAGCCGGCTCGCGCTCTTTGCGGTACAGAGCGGCGAGGCCGAAATGCGCTTGCGCTGCAAGGGAAGTGTTGTTCTCAATGTGGAGCAGGTGCGTCCAGGCTTTCTCTGCGAGAGCATTGTCACCGTTAAGAGAAGCAGCTTTCCCCAGCGAATAAAGCGTCTCCGGCATGTCAGGCCGTAACCGATCCGCACGTTCGAGCTCCGTTTGTGCTTCTCGTGCCTTACCCTGTTGCAGCAAGGCGGATCCGAGACGGTAAGTTGCCTCGGCATTGCCGGGCTGCAGCTTGCATTCGGCGCGAAACTCCTGTTCGGCTTTATCCCATTGCGCAGCGCCGGCGTATACCAGGCCGAGCTCCAGATGGAGGCGTGGTACGTCAGGCCGCTGCCGGAGCGCCGCTTCGAACTCACTTTCCGCCTGCGGCATTTGCCGTAGGACGAAATAGTTTTCGGCAAGCGCCTGATGTGAGCGCGCAGAATCAGGGTACATCGCATTGAGAGTGTCAATTGCATGCTTCGAGAGCAACCCGGCGGCGCGGCCGAGATAGTACAACAGATCCGGATCGTTCGGGCGCGTCGCGAGCGCGGCGCTCAAGTTGGCGACCGCTTCCTGGTATTGACCCGTCTCGATTTGAGCGACGCCCAGAGCTTCAAGCGCGTGAACACGCTCGAGATGCGGGATGGCTTCCGCCGTGAACCCTTGCGAGAGGAGCACGTAACCGAGCTGACGCTGAGCTTCGTCGAGATCCGGACGCAGCTCGACAGCACGCTTGAGCGGCGGGATCGCGGCGCCGTAATCATGCACTTTCGAGTATTCTTCTCCGAGATAAAGAAAAGCCTCGACGAGAGTGGGATCGCTTTCAGTGGCCTTTCGAAATTCGTTAATGGCCACGTCAAAATGGCCCTGCTTGTGCGCCTCGATCCCAGCTTGCATGTGCTGCGCGGCGTCAGAAGGAGTGCGCTGAAGGGCGAGGCAGAAAGCTAATAAGACGTGAATCATGTTAGGGCCCGCGATGTTGCAGGACTAGGAATGCTCAGGTTCGCGTACTTCCAAAAATTGATCGGCGTGCATACCGGTGAGCCCTTGATGGATTCCTGATGGCCATATGATTTCGATATTCGCGATGTCTGCAGAGCCGAGGCCAAAGTGGAGGCGCTTATCATTCGCCGAAAGATAGCTTCCCGCAGTGGTCGCAAAGCGAGTCTGGCCGTTCACGTTGACTCGCGCGCCGAGCCCGTCGCGGTTGCTGCGCGTGCCGCGAAGGGTAATGCTCAGCCAGTGCTGTTTTCCGCCGCGATTCATCAGCACGAGCGGAGGGCCGCCGAGAACAGTCATCACGGCGTCCATCCAGCCGTCGTTGTTCAGATCTCCGAACGCCAAACCGCGGCCCGCGATAGGAGTAGTGACGCCGGAGTCGGCGCGCTCGAAACGGCCATGCTGATTAAGCGCGAGCAGCGGCGGCTCGAGATAGTGCAGGGAATGATCGATCGCTTCGACGTTATCGAGCACGTGGCTCTGTGCGACAAGCAGATCCTTCCAGCCGTCATTGTCGAGATCCTCGAGCCCGGCGCCCCAGCCGGAGCTTCCCGCGGTCAGCACGCCCAAACCCGTTTCAAGGCTGCGATTCGAAAAGAAGCCTTGACCGTCGTTATGATAGAGACCATAAATTTCACGCGGCAACTCGGTCACGAGGATATCCGGGCGTCCCGTCGTTGTCGTAGTCCTGAAAGACCGTCCCCATGCCCGAAAGCGGCTTGCCATCGGCTGATAAAGCAGCGCCCGAATCGAGAGCGCATTCGGTGAAAGTTCCGTTGCCGCGGTTGTGGAACAGATATTGCTGCATGCCGTCGTTCGCTACGAAAATATCGGTGAATCCGTCGCCGTCATAGTCGGCGAAGGCGACTCCGAGGGCGCGACCTTTCTTCAGAGTAATTCCGGATTTTTCACTGATGTCTTCGAAGGTGCCGTCGCCGCGATTCCGATAGAGCAGATTGGTGGTGGCCGGGAACTCCCCGGGCGGGCAGTACGTGCGCCACGCTCCGCCACAGGTCTTGCTGTGCCGGGTGTCCCATTCCATGTAACGGGTGACAAAAAGATCGAGGTGGCCGTCGTTATCGAAATCGAAAAAGCCCGCGGAAACGGACCATCCGCCGCCCGCGACTCCGGCCTTCGCGGTCACGTCGGTGAAGGTTCCGTCGCCGTTGTTGTGATACAGAATGTTTTTGCCGTAGCTCGTGACAAAGAGGTCGGGATATCCGTCGTTATCGTAATCGCCGACTGCGACTCCCATTCCGTAGTTGTTCGGGCCCGCATTGGCCAAGCCGGCCGCTTGGGTGACGTCGGTGAAGCCGCCATCTTTGTTTTGGCGATAGAGCCGATTCCAGTAGCGCGGATTCGCGCGATCGAATGTTTCGGGCAACGGCGTCGGGTCTGTGAGGCGCCCGCCGTTCACCAGAAAAATGTCGAGTAGCCCGTCGTTGTTGTAATCGAACAGGGCGACGCCGCCCGGCATCGTTTCGATTAAGTATTTTTGTGAAGTCGGCGAATTCTGGAGCGTGAAATTGAGCCCGCGAGGACGCTTCACCTCAAAGATCGGCGCGGTCGCCGCGAAGGTAGAGAGGCGGAGAAAGTCGCGGCGACTGGGGTGGCATTTCGCCACTCGGCGGTTCATCCTCAGCTATCGAGCATATCGAAATACTTCCGGGTAGGTGGCGCGCTCTGCCTTGGGGCACGTTATGCGCGCAAGCGCCGCCGGAACTGCGCCACTTTGGCGCGATTGCCGCAATCCCGCATGTCGCACCAGTGCCGCGAACGATTGCGGCTGGTGTCCAAAAACATCCACCGGCACTCTTCATCGGCGCATTGCCTCAGCAACACCAGTTTTTCGGAAATCAACAGTTCTGCGGCTGCAATCGCGACGGGCCAAAGCATCCGGTCCAGCGCGCCGTCCTTATCCCAACGCCAGATGAATCCATTTCCCGGGTGTGTCAATCGCTGATGCGCCCGCGCAGTTGCGATCTCGCGATTGAGAGTTTGCAGATCCGCCTGGAGCGGATTCCTTCCTTCAATAACCGCTTTGAAAATACAATGCAGCGCTTCTCGCAGGCGGATTGCGCGCGCCAAAAGAGAATGCGCTGCGCGCGGTTGCTCCGCCGCAAGGTCTAACAGGCGTACTGCAGTCGAGTGCCGGAGTATGCCCGCCAGCTCACTCCAGCGCACTAAATCCGCAAAGCGAAGAAGTTTGTCCTGATTCGGGGTCCTGCCGCGAAAGCCGACGGTATTCACAAAATCAAGGCAGAGGCTTCTCCCAAGGAATCTAAATTCGGGCGCTCCGACTGGCCTGGCGTGGTTGACACGCTTTCCGGTCTGCGATAGCATCGTAACCACTATGCAAAGGTTAGCAGGTTACATCATTTTTCTGAGCGCATGCGCTGTTGCGTGGGGGCAATCCAAGACGCCCACCGCGGCCGAATCGCTCAAGCAAAACTTCGACTACATTAATCAAAAGGTTCTCGTCATGGCTCAGGATTTCCCGGAATCGAAATATCAGTACCGGTTGAAACCGGAGATGCGTTCCTTCAGGGACGTCATCGTGCATATCGCCTCCGGCGTAGCATTCGCCGCAAAGGCGGGGCGTGGGGAAAAGGTCAAATGGGACGAACTGGCGCCTAAAGACTACGCGACCAAAGCAGACTGTGTGGCGCTAATGCAGAAGTGGATGGGGGAAGCGGACGCAGCCTTCAAGAATAATCCAGAAGGTTTGCATGGATCGCTGGAGCCGTTTTTGTCGGTTCTCCAGCATTCATCTGAACACTACGGGCTTCTAGTCGCGTATTATCGAGCGAACGGACTGGTACCGCCGGAATCGCGGCCGAAAAAGTGATCTACTTCACTGTCATGTAGCGCAACCGATCGAGGAAGTCGCGGTGGCCCTCCCGGTCTACCATAGATTGAAGCGCGCCACCGAGCGCCGGATTTTTATCGAACACCTCATTGAACACCTTGCTGGCTTTATCGAATCCTGCGGCATCAGCGGTTGTGAAATAGAACGTAACCCGGCCCAGTTTCCCGGTGTGAATGTCTTCCGTCTCCATGCCGTATGCGGTGACAACGCCGTCCGCTATCAACTTGTCGTAGACAGGCACAAGGGCGCTCTTGATCAGATCGTTATAGCGACGCATTTCCCCTGGCTTCACGTCCCAGGCATCGCCCGCGAGATAGCCGTTTTCGTACTTGCCCGGACGTTGATTGTACACTGTACTGACCGTCATGTAATCCCAGTGCTTCGAAGCGTCCTGCACCGGCGCGGTGGTGCTTCCCGGTTGCTTGTATACCGCTTCGAGCGCTTTCAGCAGGTTGCCCTCGGACGTGGCGGTGAGCCACGTGCCATGCGTGGGCTCGCCTTCTTGATGGATCAGGTTTGTAAAAGCGCCATAGCCCGTAAGAGTGCCATCGGCGATCAGTTTGTCCATGAGGGCCCTGTCCTGGTCATCCAGCTTCACCATGTCGGCCCACTGTGCCCTCGGAACCGCCCATTCGGAAATGTAAGTGTAAACGGGCGGCTTGCCCTGATCCCCGGTTTGCGCCTGCAATGATCCAGCGGCCGCTAACGGCAACATAAGCGCTAGACCCATACACCATCTGGTCTGACTGTTCATAATTTCCTCCACTCTGGTTTCGGGAAAACCGATCCCCGCGACTCGCACATACTCCGGGTAGGATTATAGGGACTATAGGACCGTACACGCAAGTTTACTAGTTTTCTGGTACTCCATGCGTGCATGGGAGTTTCTGGTATTGGGTCAGTTTGGATTTTTTGACCCCTTGCGCTTCGGGGGTATGCCGCAACTTAGCGGCCAAACTGCCCCCATACACCGCTCAAGCAGCGGCGGTATCCTTGGGGAAAACCCAAGGAGAACCGGATGACCATTGGAATCGGCTTCTGTTACGGGCCTTGCTCCACCTGCTCGACAACGTACGGATGCCTCTCTCGTAACGCCTGCAGGTGCTCATGCCACCACGCGTCCGTTTCCATCAGCAGCACGACATAGGGATTGGTTCTGTCCACCAGCCGCAGCAGCTCATCTACTCGGCGATTACTGACGTGGACATATGCGGACAGCACACGCAAGTCGTTGCCGGCCGAACAACGGCTGTGTTCCGCAGTATTCACCGGTGCTCCAGTCGTGAACGGGAACAGCTTTGCGACACTGAACGCGCAACCGACAAGCGCGGCCAAGACAAACACACAAACCGAGAGTTCTGATCGGTGACTTCGGAGCGCAAACTCGGCGTGCTGGTCATGGCAATGCTGCTCCGCTTCTTTCCGGTGTTGGTGTGCTTCGGAATCACCGCTATCGTGGTCATGGTGTTCTTGCATTCCGTAGATTTGAAGCCGAAGGTGGGAGAGAACTTCTTTTTCGCAAAGAACGACCCTCAAGTTCGCTCTGACAACGAGATCTCCAGAACTTTCCCAGGACAAATGAACGAGATCGACTTGACTGTCAGCGGCGATATCGCGTCACCGGCGTATGCGGATCGCATCCACGCATTGTCGGTCGAACTGGCAAAGGTCCCCGGAGTCACCGCTGTCATATCAATAAACCCCGGGCCGAAGGGCCACGGGCCAAAAGACATCAAAGACGCACTGAAGAGCCCCCTCTGGACGAACATTCTTATCGGCAAGCATCACCGCTCGACAGATGTCATTGCCACGGTAAAAGACGACATCGGGGGGAAAACGATCGACGGCGTGCAGGCTCTTAAGAAGAAGTTCGACCGGCCCGGTTTCGAAGTCACGATCTCGGGCCTGCCCTATGTCACCGAAATGATTTCGCGGACAATGGCGAGGGACCTGCGAACTTTCAGCCTGGCTGCGGTCGGCGTGTTTGGCGTGGTGTTGTTCGTTGTCTTTCGCTCGCCGTGGATCCTGCTGGGCGCATTCGTCGCATGTGCGAATTCGAGCGCTGCGACACTCATCATTAATCAACGTATTCATATTCCGATTGGGCCGGTTACGGCGAGCCTGTCGACGATGGTGTTCGTCATGACTCTCTCGCCCATGGTCTTTCTGACTCACAACTGGATTCGGATTCGACAGCAGAAACAGTTGGCCGGGCACGCGGCTGTGTGGAGTGCGGTGAAGGAAACGGTTGCGCCGTCATTCTGGAGTGCGGTATGCATGTTGCTGGGTTTCATCAGCCTCATGCTCGTTTCCGCGACGTCCATGAAGCACCTGGGCACGGGTGGAGCGGTCGGCGCGGCGATGGCATTCCTCGCCGCATACATCCTGTATCCCTGGTTCTTGGCTCTGGCCTCACCCCCAAAGACAAAGTTCGGCTGGACCAAAGGCATGGCATCGCGGCTGCATTCGTTCTTTTCCGAGCGCCACCGCGTGGTTGCGGTCGCATTGGTGATCTTCGGCGTCGTTGGCGCCATCGGGATGCTGCGCCTGAATACGGACCCGCCATTGTTCTTCTATTTCAAGAAAGGAAGCGACATTCGACAAGGACTCGAGGCGGTTGATCGCTCCGGCGGAAGCAGTCCGCTGAAACTCGAAGTGGAAGACATTCACGGCGCTCCGCTCGATACCAACGAGGCCTACAAGCGGCTGTGGGCGCTGAACGATGCGTTGGAAAAGGACCCCGCCGTGGGCAAGGCTATGTCGCTGCCGGTCATTGAGAGCGAAATCGACCGGCGCTGGTACTCGAAACTGTTATCGATAGAAGGATTTTTCCAAGGAAAATCCAAGAAACAGGAAGAGGTCGGCGTGCTGGAGAGCCCGAAACACGGCGACCCGGCGCGGCAGTTCATAACTCCGGATCACAAGAAGGCACTCTTTCTTTTGCGCATGCGGGAGACTGTGCGGAACGCGTCGCGCGAACAGGTCATCCGCCGCCTGGAGGGCACGGTTCATCGCGAGGGCTTTCGCACGCTTCTTGTCGGTGGCGAGTACAGCTTATTGGGTGACATGGGCCGGCTGATCAAATCCAGCATCATTACCGGCTTGCTGTTGCTGACCGGCATTTTCACGGTCATGGGTTTTGTCTTCTCCCGCTCATTGCGTACGGGCTTGGCCATGCTGGTAACCCTGGCCATCATCCCAGTCGTCGTGCGTGGATATATCGCTTACCTCGGCATGCCACTGGACTTCATTACCGCTTCAGCCGCCAATCTCGATCTGGGCATGGGAGTGGACGCCATGATCTATCTCACCATGTTCGCCAAGCGTGACAATAAGAACCTCAGCTCCTGGGAACCATGGTCGAAGGCCTGCTCGCATCTGTGGCGGCCGATCGGAACGAATTTCCTAGTGATCTGTTGCGGGTTCGGGATCTTTCTGCTTTCGAATTTCCCCCCTACCCTGCGCTTTGGGGTGTTTGTCATCTTCGGTTCCGCAACCGCCGCCAGCGCTGCGCTGTTCTTGTTCCCGTGGCTGGCGAGCGTTTCTCTTCATAGAAAATCGGCGCATCTGCATCGCATGGTGAGGTTCTGACGTTCCACAAAGCGGGTGGAGATGTGTTTCGGATTGGGATTACCGATGATGGAAACACGTTCGGCCGCCAATACACTGTGCGGGGCTATACCGCACCTGCCCTTCAGGATTTGACATAGACTTTCACCAAATTGCGCGTAGTCCAGTTTGAAATTTCAAACTGACCCACTACGGAGTTTCTAGCTTTAGGTACAATTACGGGGATAATAGGAGGCTTCATGCACAAGATCATATCGACGGTGGCGCTGTTTGCGTTTGCGGGAGCGCTATTCGCACAAAGCCCGTTCGCTGGGACTTGGAAACTCGATACGGGAAAAACAAAATATACAGCGGGCGACCCGCCGAAGGATGTCACGCTCGTCATTGAGGAGCAGGGTGACAACCTGCAGGTGACCGCCACTGGAACTGCTGGCGATGGATCGTCAATTTCGGTGAAATACACCGTTCCTGCGAAAGGCGGCGACGGGCAGGTCCAGCAGGGCCCATACGATGCCATTCATTCAAAATTCGTGAGCGAGAACGTCCGGCAGAACACCTACAGCAAGAATGGGAAAGAGATATCCACGCGCCGCACAGTCGTCAGTAAAGACGGCAAGATGTTGAGGTCCACCGTGAAGGGTGTCGATGCGATGGGAAAACCGGTCGCCGGGACTGATGTGTACGAAAAACAGTAGCGGCGTCGGGTAGTAGGCAGGAAGTGTTCACATTGCCAGCAGCGTAATGTGCTTACGTCCTAGGTTCCACGCGCTGAAGCAGCTGCTGAAATCGCGGGTCGCGATGTAAGCTCTCAAGCGGCGGGTACTGCGCGAGAAACAACAACATTTCCGAGCCGTCCTCGCAAGCGCGATCGAGCCATCGGAATGCTTGATCCTTGTCTCCCAGAGCTGTGTAAACCACGGCGATGTCCATAGGAGAGACATATTGGTGCGTTCTTCTGGCTTGGAGGTCCGCGAGAATGTTCAGCGCTTCGGCGCGCTTGCCATGCTGCACGCATGCGGCAGGAAGGCCTGCAAGGGGATGTGGCAACGTGGGTCGAGCACCAATTCACGAGCGTATGGAAGGGCGCAGATCTCAGGCTGAACATTAAGACCTTCTAGGAACGATGCCGCCCGCCAGGGCTCAATTCGCAGATATAATTTCGTAGAGGTGCATATGGCAAACAACTTGGAGCTGTTACACATCCAAGTTGAGCTCCCAAGTTCCCAATGGCTTTTTCAGGATGTGGATCTGGCGCCGAACGACGGGGCCGGCTAACGAGTCTCGGAAGTTACGGCACCGCCCCATACTGACCAGCTGACGAGAACAACAACCCATTTACTGGCCCGCTTTTCCAGTATCCAGAGATGACTTCCGACGGCTTGTCTCGGGGTGGAATCTTCCGTCGAGGAAAACCTGGTTTTGTAGCTTGCGGTCAGGTAAGCAACTTCGTTTGAACCTCGAATGCGACGGTCCGTAATCTCGATACCGTGAATTCTCGTTGTTCCATGCGCCAACTGCGTCGAAACCGCCGCGCGTCCGAGCACGGGCTGCGCGTCAGGCGGGCACAACTCGATCTCATCAGCGCACAATGACATCAGGCTGTGATCCTCTCCGGCGACTTCAAACTTGATCCAGCTTGAATGTATCTGCTCAATCTGTCCGGCGGCATCCTCGGTGAGTTGGTCCATATACCGGACATGGATAGCAGATCCACCGATTGGCCTGCAAGGCCGTATACACACGACTGACGGCTCGCAGATGATGAGCCAGCTCAAATTCAACGAGCGCGGGCGCTTTTCAAGTACCCGCGGCAGCCAGTGTGCCGCATCCTAAAACGCGAACCTCAGGGCGAACTGAACCTGACGGAATGAGTTGTTAACCGTCGAGTTGACCACGCCGAACGTGTTGCTGCCGTACGATCCGTTCGGCGGCCCAAATTGTGGATGGTTGAAAAGATCGAAGAATTCGGTGCGGAACTCCACGCCCATCCTTTCAGAGGGACCGAAGGTTACCTTCTTGAATGCGGCGAAGTCGAAGTTGGCTGGCCCGTCCATGCGGAGCTTGGGATCCACACGCGGCTCGGTACCGAAACCGTAGGCGGGAGGCGGTGTGAAGCAGGCCGTATTGAACCATTCACTAAGTCTCTGCCCGTCGCTTCCAGATGTGGGATTGTCACAACCAGCAATCACGTTGGGCCTCAGAGTTCCGATTCCCAATCCCAATGCTGAAAGTGGCGTACCGTTGGCAGAGCTGATTTTCACCGGAAAACCCGTCTGGAACGTTGTGACGCCATCGATGCCCCAACCGGATATGATCTTGTCCGCGAATCCGGTCACGCCGCCAAGAAATTTCTTGCCCCTGCCGAAAGGCAGATCAAGCACGTAGCTGATAACTAAGCGCTGCGCAACATTCTGGGAGGAAAGTGAGTATTCGTTGTGAAGGTTATTCCAATCCTGAATTGACCCGACGCCGCCAGTTGTACCGCCCTCGAGCCATGAGGTGAGGGTGTCGGTGTTACTGAGCAGCTTGGACCACGTGTAAGCGACGAGCAACGTTCCCCCGCCTGCGAAACGCTTCGTCGCCGTTGCCTGAAGCGCATTGTAAAAGCTGGTGCAGCAACCCCACCCGTTCAGTTGCAGGCCGGACCACTCCGGATATGGGCGATCCAACTGGCCTTGAATGAGATGTCCGGGCCCTAGATTTCCCGGGAGAGGCGAACTGAAGGGGTAGGTTGCGACGGGCTGAGCAATGGTGACGGGCTGGCCTGCCGTGAACTGCTGCTCGGCTTGCGCTATGAAGCTGTCCGGAATTTGATTGATGTTCGATTGGAACTGAGGCAGATGTACGCCATGAGAGCCGGCGTAAGCGACATCCGCAAAGAAGCCGCCCGGCAGTTGGCGCTGCAGGTCCAGATTCCACTGATTCACGTAGCCTGACTGCTGCACCGTGTAGCCGTTTGCGTTTAGAGTTACCTGTTGCAGACCATAGACCGATACGTTGGGCTGCGGATTTCGTCCCGGTGGCGTTACGAGGGTCGAACCGAAGGGACCCGGAGTAGCGCAGGTGAAATTCGCCGCTCCCGGCGCGGTCAGAGTGCAGTTGCTCGCGTTTAACGTGCTTGCAGGGAATAAGCCTTGATTGTTGCTGGCGAAGAAAGGCGAAGTGGCACTGGCGACGGGGTCGATATATGGGTTCACGCCAAACGATACAAAATTAGGAATAAAGAAAATCCCATATCCCCCGCGAATGACTGTTTTGCTGTCTAAGCTGTAGGCGAACCCGACTCTGGGTGCAAAATTCAGCTTCGGAAGCGGCAAGCTGTTTCGGCTCTTATTCGGTCCCGTCTTGACCAGGAAAAGGTCACCGGGACAGGGGCTGCCCGCCACGCCACTGCACCCCGTAACACTGGAATTTGCAACGCTCGGATCGAAGTAAGTTAAACGGTCGAAGCGCTCCGACCAAGGCCCTTGCAGTTCGTACCGAAGGCCCAGGTTCAGAGTCAATTTGTTGGAGACGTGCCAGTTATCGGCAAAATAGAGAGCACGATAAGTCTCTTTGCCCGCGACCGGTTGGGAAATGACCAGGTTACCGGTGGTCTGATTGCCGAATGCAGCGCCAGCTCCGAGGCCGTACCCGAGTAGAAAGTCGGCGACGTCGATTCCGCCGGTAGCGCCTGTGGCATTGCGCGCTAGACTCTGAGTCCAGGAGCCGTTGAACGAAATAATTCCGCCGCCATTATTGGTCTGAAGATAGTTGTCGTAAGTGTACTCGAGCTGGCCGCCAAAGACGAAGGTGTGGCGGCCACGAACCATTGTGGCTTGCGGGGATAGGTTGATCGTGGTGTCGTAATCGGCGATTGCGCTCTGGCCTTGGCTGCAGCTGACCGTCGGGTCACTGATCGCGAGGCAAGGGGTCAAGGGGTTAGCTTCGAGGCTGGGGACGAGCCCGTTATAAGTTGCCGGCCAACCCTCTTTCGTGAAGTCGAAGCTCTCATTTTTGGGCGTGCGCAGATAGATGAAGCGGCCGAGACTGGCATTCAAGCTAAATGTGGTTGTCGGATTGATTGCATATGTGTAGCCGAGAGCAAGGCTCCTGCTGTGAGTGTCCTCTTCACAACGATCTTTGCAGAGGCCAGTGCCGAAGGGGTCCTGTGCCAGGCTGAGCAGCTTCCAGTCGGCATACCTGCCGTAAAACTGCTGTTTTTCGGTAATGTTTTGATCTACGCGAGCCACATATTCGTCGGTATTGCCGCCGCCGCTCGCTGCGGTTGTGAAATTGTTGGTCAACGCATTGGGATTGGTTGGCAGCGGAAAGAGGTTGAGCAGATAGGTGGATGTCGGATTGATGCGGTTTGGTGGAATGATGTTGCCGGGGAATTGGGTCCGCGCACAGGGCGTGCCTGTCGCGCAAAGAGGATTTACAGATAGGGGGTCGTAAATAGTTGGAAGTCCGGAGAAATCTCCTGTGCGCTCGGCGGCGGTTGGAACCGTTGTAGTGTAGACGGTGCCCATGCGCAAACGGAACCCTTCGTAACTGCCGAAGTAGAAGGTCTTGTTCTTGATGGCTGCTCCGCCGATAGTACCCCCAAACTGGTTCTGGGTGAAGGGCGGCTGCTTGTTTGGCCGGCCGTTCTCAATCTCCGAAGTCTTGTTGAAAAACTCATTCGCATTGAGAACGCGGTTGCGCAGGTATTCATACAATGAGCCGTGCAATTCATTGGTTCCCGACTTTGTGCTGATGTTGATAACGCCGCCCGCGAACTTGCCCCATTCCGGCCCTAGGTTGTTGTACTGAACCTTGAACTCAGACACAGCGTCCTGCGTGGGAACGATCAGCGGCAGGTTGATGTAGCCAGTATTGAGCGGTTCGCCATCGAGATAGATCGCGCCTTCGTTCGCGAACGATCCGCCGATCTGGTAATTCGCGAAGTCGAACGGGTTCTTCCCGACGACGGTCCCCTGCGTGCTTCCTTGCGGGACAACGGAGGGCGTAATCGTCGTGAGGTTAAAAATGTTGCGGCCATTCAAAGGAAGCTCGTTGGCCTCGCGTGTCTCGACAACCGTGCCTAACGACGAGGTTTCAGGTTGCAGCAACGGTGTCTCGGCGGTGACCTCGACCGTCTGACTCACTTCTCCAATTTGCATGACAGCATCAATGTGAGCCGTCTGATTGACCTGCACAACAACATCCGGGCGAGAGTACTTCTTGAAACCTGGTTTTTCGATATCGACGCTGTAGCTGCCGGGTAGCAGGTTAGGGAACAGATACAACCCATCGTTGCCTGTCGATTGCGTTCGCCTTTCCGAGGTACCCACGTTCGTCAAAGTTACCTGCGCGCCAGCCATTGCCGCTCCCGAGGCGTCGGTAACTGTGCCGGTGATAGAGCCATACGTGGTCTGGGCTGCAATGGGAAAGCTCAATACGACCAGACCAACTAAGAGAAGCAGAGGGATCGCACACACACCCGCGAACCGCGAAGGCTTCTTGATGTGCCTGCTGCGCTGACTAAATTCCGGCTGTACCTTTTGTGTTAGGAACATCACAAAGCCTCCCTGAAATGGCCGATCTGCGACAAGTCGGCTTGATGATTTCTATCAAATGCGGTTGAGGCTGTCAACTGAAGTAAGGATCAATTAAGGAGTTCGTGAGGGGTCAAGGTGGAGGTAGGTTTTGGCAAAATCGGATCGAACAGAGGGTTGGGTAAGCTTGGACCGCCAATTATCAGCGGACATTCGCGATTCAAAATTCGACAGCTCCGTGTTCAGATGGCCGACCAAACGCGCTTTTGTTACTGGGTCCGCAAAGGCGTACTGGAGGCTGTTGCGAGCAAGGCCGACGATTTCACTCCAGCTCAAGTGATATAGGGTGGCGGCCAAGAAGAACTCGTCGGTGAGGCTTCCGCCCCAAGCTCCCGGGTCTCTCGGTGTTGAGGCACATGGGAATTCCCGATCGCAGGTAGATGGGGAACGGATGTTTGGAGAGATCCGGAGTGTATTGCAGTAGCTTGTTGCGGACAAGCGAGGTTTCGATCGCGATCGCGCCGTGCCGCATCAGCAGCATCGTATCCGGGTCGCTGATCAGGTTCACAGCATGTCCGACGCGCGATGCTCCGAGAACCAGAGCATCATGCACCTGACGTCCAGGAGAATCTAACTCGCCAGCATGCAATGACAAAGGAATGTCATAGCTGGCGCGCAGCTTCGGCAGCGTTGAAGCGAAGCGGGACAATTCTCCGCCGGGCCTTCCCTCCTCACCGAGAAGATTGACGCCGACCCATAAATTGCGATGCTGGTCTATGAATTGAAATGCATTCAGAAATTCTTTGTACGGATCAGCCGTATAGCGGTATGCTTCCATCTGGAAGCGAACGGTTACACCGCCGATCCCTACCTCGCTTTGAGCAAGACGCTTGTTGAGCATTTCGAAGAAGACGGCTGTCGAGGCTGGGCGTCCGGCTACATCATGCAAGCTTGTGGGATCGAATTGAATTTCTAAATACCGGACGTGTTCAGAGGCAGCCTCTTTGAGGATCTCTGAAATCACCTCTAGCATGAGGTGCGGATCTTGCGACAAGTCATTCAACCTCGGCACAATTCCGTCGAAGAATGTCGCACGCCCTGCGGCGGCCTGGGTCACTTTTAAGGCGTTCAACCACTGCTCTCGCTCTCCAGGCGAGAGAAGCCTCAACGGTTTGAAATTGTGTTCCTCGCAGGAAGAAAGGCGCTGCCAAGTTGTGCGCTGAATCGTCGCGAACAAAATCGGCTTTGCTGCCGGGCTGCTGCAGGAGCCCTCGCGGATTTTCGTGAAGTACTCGTTTCCGTTGAGGACAGTGTCCGTGGTCGCAATCTCCAGCCAGAATTCGGGCGATACTGCGTATTCGCTGTGCAGGTGCAGAATGCCGCCTTTGGGCATTTGCCGAAAGAATTCATACAGCTCAGGTCGGTTAGCTATTTCAAAGATTCTGTGATATTGGCCATCGAAGGGAACGTGGGGGCCGCTCGCAGCGCACAGCTGCGCAAACGGAAGCAGCATAGTTGCACTTTGATCATCAGAATCATCGTTCCTGTGAACCGGGGTTGGTCAGAGCGAATTTTAGAAACGAGCGCTGACCTCGCTCGGTAGCGACCAATTCGAATCCGAGTTTTTGCAAAATACGTACGGAAACATCGTTGCCTTCCTGAACAGTCGCAACGATGCGCGGCAGCTTCAGCTCTTCCCTTCCAAAGCGGATAAATGCGAGGGCGGCTTCGCTCGCGAATCCCCTTCCCCAAAACTCACGGGCGATATAGAAGGATAACGCGGCTTCGCCGACAATGATTTTCTCTCCGGGGCCGATATGTGGATACAGCCCACAGCGGCCTATATAGGGTCCGGCTGGCTTCAGAACGGTGGCCCAGATAGCTAACCGATCTGAAACCGGCTTAAGCGGACCGTTCCGGAATCTTTGTTCAGCATCGGCACGGGAACGCGGGGAGCCACCTACGTAGCGACGTACGTCAGCATCCATCTCCATAGCGCAGTAACTATCTAGGTCGGCGGGTTCATGTTGTCGAAATAACAGCCTCTCGGATTCAAGAATTACCATAGGGTTCGCGGCAATGATAACTGATGTTCCCGACTTCAGTGATGACGCTCGAAACAATGGAACTGAACACCCGGCGCGCGCGTAGTTCTTGCATGCATTCCCTTTGGCAGGATGTGCGCTTTTCCTTGCGATTGATCGCGAAGGAGTGGCAGTTTGCGCTGATTGCGGCCGTAGCGCTGGGCCTGGGGATCGGGGCGACAACCGCGATTTTCAGCGTTATCGAGAACGTACTGCTGGAGCCGTTCCCGTACACCGATGCGCAGCGGCTGGTGAACGTGCAGGTGCACGATCTTGACGGACGGCCCGGCGGGCGGACCGCATATACGATACCCGAATTTCTCGACATACAGGAACAGGCGCATTCGTTTGACCGCATAATCGCAGCGGATCAGATGGACGTTCTCTACACGCGCGGTGAGGGAACGGAGCGGCTGCTCGGTCAGGGGCTGAGTACGAACGCGTTTCAAGCGCTGGGAATGAAGCCGCTGTTGGGCCGGTACATCACTCCGGATGACGGGAAGCCGGATGCGCCGGCGGTATTCGTCATGAGCTACAAGATGTGGCTTACCAGCTACAACCTCGACCCGTCGATTTTAGGAAAGCGCTTCACGCTGAACGGGCAGGCCTACACATTGATCGGCATCATGCCGCCGAGGTTTACGTTTGGGGGTTCAGATCTTTGGATGCCATTGACACTGAGCCGATCCGATAAGACTGCGGCCACACACTACATTTGGCTGCTCGCGCATCTGCGGCCCGGCGTCTCGCGCGGCGATGCTACCTCGGAGACGAGCCTTATCGTAAAGCGGCTCGCAAAACAATACCCGACGCTGTATCCCAAGCGCTTCTCGACACAAGTCACGACGCTGACGGAAACCGTAGTCGGCCAGTTTCGCCCGATGCTCCTCATACTGATGGCGGCGGTCAGCATGCTGCTGCTGATCGCGTGCAGCAACGTCGCGAATCTATTGCTGGCTCGAGCCACGGCACGCGAACGAGAGATTGCGACACGGGCGTCGCTGGGCGCCACGCGATGGCGCTTGGTCCGGCAACTTCTTTCCGAGAGCCTGGTGCTGGCGGCGGGCGGTGGCGTACTGGGATGCTTGCTCGCGTGGGTGGGGTTGAAAGGACTGATTGCCATTATTCCCGATAACGCTATTCCCGCCGAAGCCGTGATCCGGCTTAATGGCCCAGTTCTGGTATTCGCTCTCTGTGCGGCTTTCCTGACTGCATTGCTGTGCGGGCTCGCGCCGGCGCTGCACGCGACGCGCAGAAATCTAATTGAACCGCTGCGGGGCGCAAGCAAGGGCAGCGGGGGCGGTTTCCGGCACGGGAAGCTGCGAGCGTCGATCGTGGTCGCGGAAGTCGCGCTCTCGCTGGTGCTGCTGACCGGGGCGGGGCTGCTGATGCGGACGTTCTTCGCCTTGCAAGCGGTCGAACTGGGCATCAACCCGAAGAACATCCTGGTCGCGAGAACGCCTGTACCGAAAGGCCACTACACGACGGCGAAGGAAAAGGCGGTGTTCTTTCGCAAAGTGCTGGACCGCTTGAACGCAATTCCTGGCGTGGTAGCGGCAACGGAAACGAGTACTTTGCCGCCCTACGGTGGAATTCAGAGTGAGATCGACGTACCCGGAAAGACGCATTCGGAGAAGTGGCAGGGTCTGTTCCAATTGTGCAGCGAACAATACTTTCGCACGCTCGAGATTAAGCAGGTCGCTGGGCGGCTGCTCTCGGAACAGGAGGTCATGTCGGCGCGCAAAGTGGCTGTGGTGAACCAGACATTTGTGAAAAGGTTTTTCGGAAATGAGAATCCGATTGGGCGATCGATGCGAATTGTGGAGCTTGCGACGTTTCCCGATCCAGTCGCTGATCCGACGTTTGAAATTATCGGGATCGTAGCCGACGCGAAGAATCAGGGATTGCAGGAGCCGGTGATGCCGGAGATTTGGATTCCGTACACCGTGACAGGATTCGGCGAGCGCGGCGTGCTGGTGCGCACATCGGTTCCGCCGATGACGCTGCTCGGTGCAGTTCGGAAAAACATTTGGGCGGTGGACCGCAATGTCGCGCTCACGCTAACCGGGACGCTAGAAGACTTCATGAAGCAATTTTCGTATTCTGGACCGCGCTTCGGCTTACTGCTGCTCGGGATATTCGCGCTGAACGGGCTGGTGTTGGTTGGAATCGGCGTGTACAGCGTGATGGCGTATTCGGTTTCAAGACAGACGCACGAGATCGGCATCCGCATGGCGTTGGGGGCCATGCAGGCGAACGTAATCCGGCTGGTTTTGCGGATGGGTTTCGAGTTGATTGTTGTGGGGCTGGTGATCGGATTAGCAGCGAGCTTAGGCCTATCGCGCCTGATTAAAGACCAGTTGTGGGGCGTGTCGGCATTTGATCCTGTAACGTTTGGGTCCGTGGTATGCGTGCTCGTGGTCGTGGGGGTAGCGGCTTGCCTATTTCCTGCCAGGCGCGCGACGAAAGTGGACCCGCTGGTCGCGCTGCGGTACGAGTGAGGATTCCTTATGAACGCCGATTACTTTTCGAGGTAATAATCGACGGACGTGACGACGCGAACGGTTTTCATGAGGCTGCTCGCGAAATTGGCGCCGCCGAGATCGCCGGCTTCGCCGCTCTGGTCCGCAGCGAGGATCGAGAAAACGCCTTGATTCGCTTGCCGGATCGGTCCCACCTTACTGCCTGAATCTGCGGCAAAGCGATCGGCGGCGGCACGCGCATTGCGGGTAGCTTCCGTGATCATGTCGGGCTTGATGGAATTCAGTCCCGTAAATTTGTATGTCAAACCTTGCCCGGGATTGCCGGTCAGCACAATGCCCTTCTGCAATAGCTGCATCGTCTTTTGCGCGGCCGCCGCGACTTGATCGACTCGCGAGGTTCTCACCGTGATTGGCTGTTCGACGATATAGCGGTGAGCGGGCCGGTTGCCCCCGCCATATTCGTTGGCCTGAGTATCGATCACGCCGATCACGCCCAACTCGATTTCAGAAGATTGAATGCCCTGCTGATCGAGAAACTGCAGGAGGGCGTTCTTGTCGGCCTGGGCCTTGGCATACACCGCAGATAGATCATCTCCAGCTTCCTTATAGTTGAGGGGCCAAATTGCCAGGTCGGACTTGACTCTGCGTTCTACGAGACCTTTGACGGTCACGTAGCGATCACTAAGACGGGTGGCCTTAATCTGCGCCCCCAGTATCCAGCCCCCGAGTATCAGACCGAGTGCAAGCAGTGATCCGAGCACCGCTGCTCCCGTGAGATTGGTTCGGTAAGTACTGTCCACCTGTGGCTTCGCGTTTCGGTTCTCAGTATAAGTTAGAGCATTGAGGAGCTTACAAGCGATAAGGAAAGAGTATGTCAGTGCTTCTTGCGTCTGGTGTTGGCGACCGTTTCCCGCTTCTTCCGAGCCGCGCGGGCGTTCTTCTCGAGACGTGTTTTCCATGCTGCGCCCAGGGCACCAGCCAGCACATCTTCATTGGCTTCAGCCAGGCGGATATGGGTGCTGCCCATCCTTCCCCATCCGCCGGCAATGGGCACGAAGAGCTCCGGCAACTCCTCGACAAAAGCGGCCTGTTGCTCCGGCGTGAGCATCAAGTTCCCGTAGCCTTGGTTTTGCGAGGCGAGCGTAGCGAAGATTCTGCCGCCTACCCGAAAATCCGGCGCTCCCATGTGCGAGCCTTCTTCAGCGCCTTCAAGGCTAAGTGCTATGCGGCGAAAATCAGCAGCATTCATTCGATTTACTTTATAATCAACCGCAGTGAGTTGAGGGACGGGCATGCCCGTCCCCTACGATGACTACGAGGGAGGAGAGGATACTCAGCATGAGTACATCCGATAGCATGGATGGGCGGCGCGGATTTGTTCGGCGTGGAATTGCCGCGGGTTTGGGCGCGGTTCTCATGGATTTGGCAAGAGGGGCGGAGAAGCCGGAATACGAAGCGATGCTGATTTCCTGCATCGACCCGCGCATGGTCGATCCCGTTTACAAATACATGAACGGGCGGGGACTCAACGGCAAATACAGCCAGTTCGTCATTGCGGGCGCGGCGATCGCGGCCGAAGCGCAGGCGTTTGCCAAATGGCACGAGACGTTATGGGAGAACCTGGCAGCGTCCCTCGATCTGCACAAAATCAAGCGCGTGATCGCGATTGACCACCGTGATTGTGGAGCGGCGCGCATTGCCTACGGTGACGACAGCATCGCCGATCCGGCTAAGGAAACCGCAACGCATAAGCGGGTGTTGAGGGCCTTTCGGGAGGATGTTCATAAGAGGCACTCGAGCCTTGAGGTAGAGACCGGGCTGATGGCGCTCGACGGCAAGCTCGAAATGTTTACTTGATCTGCATTAACGCCGGTAGATGTAATCGAACTTTACGCAGCTGTTGCGGTAGTCGAGAGTAAGGCGAAACAGAGTGAGGATGGGAAAGCCGAGAACGCCGGCCATTCGCATATCCTCGTGCTCGGGTGAATTGTTCAGATTAAAAGCGGTAAGGCCGAGATTGCTTTGCCGGTAACCGGCGAAATCGATGACCGCTTTATCGGCCTGAAAAACCTCTTTGACTTGGCCCGAAAGCCCGCGGACATGCATATAGTCGTTGCCGTGAATTTTGGTCGACAAACGAGCAAACGTAGAATCGACGGTAGAGAGTCCGGCGCCAGTGTCGATGAGAAACAAGCCGCGGCTCTTCCCGTTTAAAACGGTCGATACAAAGAGGCGGTGCCCGTTGCGAAACACGGGAGTGAAGTCCTTCTCCTCAGGACCAATGGCGCGATCGTATCCTTGCGGATTCGGCTCACGGACCGGTTGCGGCGTGAGATGAAGCTGAGCTTTTTGGAAATCAATTTGAATGATGTAATCGGAAAACACATCGGCTCCGATCAGCCCGTCTTCATCGCCTGCAACACGCTGTTTTCCTTCAGTAGCGCGGATGAGGCAGGTCTTAAACTTCAACGTTCCAATCTCGCACGTATCGGCGATGGAACCGAAGACTTTTCTTGGGCCGGCATCTCCTGCGCCCCAAGCTTCGTCTGAGCCCAGATGATCCAATTCAGCCTTGTCGACCGCACTCTGCTTCACGAGGATGCCGCTTGCCCCCGTATCCAGCAGCATTCTTAAAGGGCGGCCGCCATTCATTCTGAACGGGAGGCCAATGCCACGAATTCGCGTGGCACTATACATGATCGGAATGAGGTGCAGTGTGGTTTCAGTACGCTCTCCATCACGCTCGAATATCTTTCTTTTGTTAAGAGCCTGCTCGACTTGAGCGCCGGTGTCGCGGTCGCGTTCCAGATGCTTGTAGAACCAAGGATGCGCGGCGATAAAGGCAGGCTCAAGCTCCTTGCGCTTTTCGGGGACTAAGTATGGAAGCCAGGCACGAGTGATTAGCGCGTCTTCAGGATCGATCTCATGGGCGGACATGAGAAGGAGTCTCGCGGTCCGGTACATGGATGCCGCGTGCAGCAGACGATACAGCCCGAAATGCGCGCGGGGCGTGCTGTTCTTTAGCTTTACGGCGGACTTGAAAAGTTTCTCTGCCTCGGGCATATCGCCCATGTAGAACGCGAATTCGCCACGAGCGGCGATCACTTCGGGTGAATCGGGAAACTCAGCGGCGTCTGCGTCGGCAGCGTCGGAGGCCTTATCGACTTTCCCTTCGTACACGAAAGCGGACAACAGGGCGGCACGAAGGGCCGGAGCTTTTGGATCTTTCGCAACCGCCGCCTCTAATAATGGCAGCGCGGTCTCATAATCGCCTGTCTTGTAGACGGCGAGTGCATCATCCGCCTTCGCAAGCGACGCGATGCACAGCGGCAGCAGTGCGAGAAGCGTACAGCTCGCGCGGACAAAGTGCATATGCGACTAGGTGTTTGATGCTATCAGATTTTCTCGGGGAAATGCGCGCAAGCCAGCGTCTCAATGCGATTCTCGATGACGCGCTGAGGATCGAAGCGGGTGAGCTTAAGGGCAGCGGCGGCGGCCGTTTCTATGGCTTGGCGCGGCATCAGCCCGATCAGCTCGCTTTCCTCAACTTCGACGCCCTGCTCCGCCGCCAAGCGGCACACTTCGGCGTAAACGACGTGAACGGGAGTCTGTTCGAAGTCGGTGAAGTTTATGGCAACTTGGACCAATCCGCGAGACTCGAGTGGGAAGCCTAGCGCCTTGACAGAAGGAAATCCTCCGCTACTCTCTCGAATGCGCCGGGCAACGGATTTCGCAACCTGAAGGTTGGTCGATTTCAGATTAATGTTGTATGCGATAAGAATTTTGCGCGCGCCCACGATAACCCCCCCTGCAGTCGGATGCAGCGCGGGACCACCCACATCGGGGCGTTTTTGTTCGTCTGTTAGAGCTGCAGCTCTCAGCCCCTCAAACTGGCCCCGTCGGACATCCTCCAGTTTCACCCGGTCCGGCCGAAGCGCAGCTGCTTCGTAGAAATATACAGGTATGCCGAGTTCGTTCCAGATGCGCTCGCCTGCCTGATGCGCGAGAGCGACGCATTGCGCGAGCGTGGCTCCGTTCAAAGGAACGAACGGCAGGACGTCGAGCGCTCCCAGGCGGGGATGAACACCTCGATGGCGATTGAGGTCGATCAACTCGGCCGATTTTGCGGTGAGGCGAACGGCGGCTTCAATAATGATGTCACTCTGCGCGACGAAAGTGAAGACGCTTCGGTTGTGATCCAAATCGCTGGTCCGGTCGAGAAGAAAGACTCCCCGCACCGAGCGCAAAGCAGACTCGATGGCATCCAGGCGCGCGGCATCCCGGCCTTCGGAGATGTTAGGAACACACTCGATCCAAGATGGGTTCACAGCCGATGCGCTCACGCGTTACCTAACGCTGCAACAATCGATCGAACAGGACAATACCATCTCGAATCGCCAGTTGCACGTGATTCACTCCAAATTGCCTGTGGATCTCGCGATAATCGGGGACGTTCAGCGCGAGGAGATCGGCGTTCTTCCCGACCTCGAGAGTGCCTACGGTTTGTCCGCAGCCCGCGGCATACGCGGCGTTATTTGTAGCCGCCGTGATCGCCTCTTCGGGCGTGAGATGCAGGCGGATAACGGCCAGAGTCAGAGCCATCTGCATGTTAAACGTGGGCGACTCCTGCTCGTCATACCCCGTCGAAAGCGCTACTGAGGCGCCGACGTCGGCTACGTCGCGAGCGCATTTCCCGCTCCGCATGTCGAAAGCTTCTTTGCCGGGTGAAAACACAATGATGGCGGGAGCATGCGAGAGCAGCGATACTTCTTGCGAGGTGACGCAAGATGGACAGCTGACTGTGAGGGGCGTGAAGCGGGACAGAAGATCCGCGAGAGTGTCCGGAGAGCCGCCGGGCCAAAGCAGTTTCCAGCGCAGTTTGGCCTGCTCGCCCGCTCTGAGCAAGACGGCAATGCCGGCAAGTGAGTCCGGCTCGGCTTTCAGCTCCAAATACCGCGCAAGTTCTCCGCGGCCGAGAGCGGCGACAGCATCGATAAAGGCGTCCGCCGCACGCTCGTCGGTATCGAGAAACGGGCTAACGCGGCACGTACGTACAATGCGCACGGGATTCCCGCCAATCTTCGCGAGTTGACGAAATACGGAAAAGTGAGACCGCAGATCGGGCCCATCGCCATTCGTTTTCACTTCTGCTGTGAGCGTTCCATGTTCGGAACAGGCGCGCATCAGGGCGATCGACGCGTCGTGGAATTCGCTCGCTGTCTTTCTTCTCCTCGAAGAAGGGGAACTATCTTCGGCGTAGAGATTGAACCCAGCATCGACGAATGCCGGCATAACAATGTTTCCGTCTACACAGATTTCACGCGCGGCTCGCGCCTCTTTCAGGTTTTCGACACGACGAGTAGTGCCGACCGCCGCGATCAGCCCGTCTCGAATCAATACAGAGCCATCCTGAATAATTCCAAGATCTGAAAGCGCCGGACCCCGCCGCACGCCGTTCGGCCCTCGCAAGGTTAACAGTTGCTTGGCCCCACGCACCAGAATAGGTTGTGCCAAGGCTTTCCCGCTCTCGAGATACCAACAACATCAGGTCTCAGTATGGCCTAAAACCGGGCTGAGCAACATACGGAAAGAAAGGTAGTCTTGCCAAAATGCATAGAGGGTAACTACTATGGCGAGCCCTGCCAGAGTCTTCCAGAGAATCTCGCGAGGGCTGTTCGGAAGCCCGGGGAGACCGCCCACCAGGCCTACGAGGAAGCCGCCGACCAAACCTCCGATATGAGCGGCAATATCGATTCCGGGAATGAGGCTGAGTAACAGGCCAAAGATGACCCATTGCCGGTAGTAAGCGCGGATAGCCCGGGCGAGCGGATCGCTGCGCCGCAATCCCATTGCAAGCATAATGCCGATAAGACCATAGCAGGCGGCAGAGGCCCCCAGCGAGAGCGTGTTCGACCAGAACAGGCTTAACAAAAACCCAGTAAACGTTGAGAAGACATACGTGATGATTACGCGACTTGTGCCATAGAACTGCTCCACTTCTCCGACCAGTACCCAGAGGGCCCAGCAGTTCATCGCGATATGAAAGAAGCCGGCGTGAAGAAAGCCTGCGGTGATCAATCGCCACCACTGGCCGCGGTGGATGAAGGGAGCAAATTTTGCGCCGAATAATACCAACGTTTGCGTCGTGAGACCGTTTCCGGGCGAGCCTCCGAAGAGCCGGTAATTCGTGATTAGCTCGGCTAGAAAGAATGCGGCGTTAACGATCAGGAAGATGATGCTCGTCAGGTTCGCCCGGGGGACAAACGAGCTGGCAAGCTCTGTGGCTCGGAGGTCAATCGCACGCGGGCCGAGCTGAACGCCGCAGTAGGGACAAACACGATCCTTCGTGCTGATGAAGGCCCGGCACTCGGGGCACATGCGGCGTTTTTCCACGGCTTAATTGTAACGGTCGTGAGAGACTTACCCTGCTAGAATCGGTAATTCGCATGAGGAAGTCCGAGGCGGAATACCGGGACGATATCGTTCGCGTTTGCCAACTGGTATATGAGAAGGGCTGGGTTGCAGCGAATGACGGGAACATAAGCGTGCGGCTCGATGAAGACCGCATACTCTGTACCCCGACTGCCATTAGTAAAGGGATGGTCCGCCCTGATGATCTGATTATTTGCGACGGGGCGGGCAATAAAGTAAACGGGCATCGCGAATGCACGAGCGAAATTGCGATGCACAGCACGATTTATTCCCTCCGGCCCGATGTGTTTTCCGTGGTGCATGCGCATCCACCGGTCGCGACGGGTTTCGCAACTGCGGGCCGCGCGCTCGATAAGGCATTGTTGCCTGAAGTCATCATCCAACTTGGCGCAGTACCGCTGGCATCGTACGGTCTTCCCGGTACTCCGGCGCTATCGGAAGGGATGATTCCGCTGATTCCGCACTACGATGCGGTGCTGCTGCAGAATCATGGCTGCACGTGCTATGGACACGACGTTTGGCAGGCTTTTTTCCGGATGGAGATTGTAGAACATTTCGCCCGAATCACGTTGGTCGCGGAAATCCTCGGGGGCGCACGGCCCTTGCCTCGTGAAGAGGTAGAGAAGCTTTTCGCGTCGCGCACGAGATATAACGTTAACTCACGTACGGGCATGGAGCCTGGTATGCCCGTGGTTGCCGAAGACCTTCTGCACGCGCAGGGCTAGCTGACGCTGGCACGTGTCGCGCAGTCTTCGGCTGTGACTCGATCAGTGACAGATTAGCGCAAAAATGTTTCTCTCCATAAATCAGCGCCTTAGGCTGTAAACGCACGGCCAGCGCGCGGCTCGCGGGCAAATCCTGAGATCGACGATTTCGTGGAGAGAGCCCAGAAAATGCGCGTCGTATTAGCCTATAAGAATTTTGCCGTGAACAGGAATATCAGCCACATCGGTCTTGGCGTAGCGGCGATCAATACCGCCAAAGTGCTGCGGCGCGAAGGCATCCGAGCTGAGGTATGGCCGATCCTGAACGGAACGGACCTTCGGAGACGCCTGACCGCCGCACCAGCCAAGCACGTGATCATATCGGCGCCTTGGATTCCGAGCCTCGAATTACAGGCGTTATCAACCGAGTTTCCTGACACTGATTTCGCAGTGAACTGCCACTCGAACGTCGGTTTCTTGCAGGCCGACCGCAATGGCGTAAGGCTCATACGCGAGATCATGGAACTCGAGCTCGGCACTCAGAACCTGCATCTGGCGGGGAACAGCCGCCGTTTTTGCGAATGGGTGCGCGCGGCGTTCGGCGCTGCCTGCGTGTATCTTCCCAACTTGTATTGGCTGGGCCACCGTTCGGCGTGGCAGCGGGTTCCGTTCACACACGGGGCGCTGCGAATTGGTGTGTTCGGTGCGACCCGGCCGCTGAAAAATTTGATGAGCGCGGCGGGTGCAGCACTCGAGATTTCGGAAAATTTGCGCGTTCCGTTGGAGCTTTGGATGTCCTCTGGACGCGCTGAGGGCGGCGAAGGCGTGCAGGGCGCAGTCGAAGAGATGCTGCGCGGCCTGCCTCACGTAAAGCTTGTGATGTACGGTTGGCAACCCTGGCCGAAATTCAGAAAAGTTGTACATCACATGCACTTGTTGCTGCAGCCGAGTTACACGGAATCCTTCAATATGGTTACCGCTGACGGGGTCGCGGAGGGCGTGCCGTCGGTAGTTTCGAAAGCCATCGACTGGGCGCCCGAGCACTGGAAGGCAAACGTCGATGACGTGCTCGACATCGCGCGCGTTGGCAGACGGCTGCTATATGACCCCAGGGCGGCACACGACGGGTTTGAAGCTTTACAGGCGTACGTGGCGGATGGGCTGCGTTCTTATCGGAAGTACTTGGCGTGTTCGGCCTGAACCGCGCGCTATTCGATCAGCATGCAGTCGCCGTAAGAATAGAAGCGGTATTTCGCGGCAACAGCATGGCTGTAGGCGGCGAGAGTCAGTTCACGGCCTGCAAACGCACACACCAGCATCAATAAGCTCGATTGCGGAAGGTGAAAGTTCGTGAGCATCGCTCCTGCCGCGCGGAATTGAAATCCCGGATAGATAAATAGATCGGTCTCACCACGCATCGGCTGCAAGCTGCCGCGAAGCATCGCCGTCTCGAGCGTTCTCACCGTTGTCGTTCCGATGCAGAATAGGCGCTTTGCTCGCTGCATCACGAGCGCGTTCGAAGCGGAAATCTCAAATTCTTCCTTGTGCAGCCGATTCGCGGCGACGGTCTTTTCCCGGAGCGGCGCAAACGTTCCAAGCCCGACGTGTAAAGTGACGTAAGCAATTTCCGCGCCGGCGGCACGGCAGGCCTCGAGCACCTCCGGTGTGAAGTGCAGGCCCGCTGTGGGAGCGGCAATTGATCCTCGCGTCTCAGCAAAGACGGTTTGGTAGCGCTCACGGTCCGTCGCGGTGGGTGCGCGCTGAATGTAGGGCGGTAGCGGCACGTTGCCGAGATTCTCGAGCAGCTCCGAAATCGGCCGGCTCAAATGAAACCGCAATACTCTTTCTCCCGATTGGGCTTGGGACAGCACTTCAGCGCGAGTGTCTTCATTGAAAAAAATCGCCTCACCGATTCGCACGCGCTTGGCCGGACGGACGAGAGCGCTCCAAAGAGTTTCATCCGGATTGAGCGCCCGGACCAGGAAGACTTCTATTTCGGCTCCTGAAGCAGTGCGCCTGCGCCCGTATAGCCGTGCCGGAAATACGCGGCTGTTATTGAGCACAATGCAGTCGCCCGGACGGACATATTGGCTGAAATTGGTGAAGCAGTCATCATGAAAAGCGTGCTTCTCGCGAGAGAGAACCAGCATGCGCGAGGCGTCCCGTTGCGCCAACGGTTCCTGTGCGATTCGCTCGTCAGGCAATTCATAATGAAAATCAGAAACTTGCAAACCCTTATTTTAGGAATCGAAAGCTCGTGCGATGAGACGGCGGCGGCGGTGGTTGAGGATGGGCGGCGCATCCGGTCCAACGTTGTGGCGTCGCAGCTCGACACGCATTCTAAGTACGGTGGGGTTGTGCCCGAGCTTGCGTCGCGCGAACATCTCCGCGCTATCGTTCCGGTCGTACGGCAGGCGCTCGAAGAAGCGGGGATCATGCAGGCGGATTTGAACGCGATCGCGGTAACGTCGGGACCCGGTTTAGTCGGTTCATTGCTGGTTGGCGTGACCTACGCGAAAGCACTGTGCTTCGCTCGGGGGATTCCTTTGATTGCGGTTAATCATGTCGAAGGTCATATTCATTCCGTGATTCTGGAGAATGCGCAAATCCAGTTCCCTGCCCTCGCGCTGGTCGTCAGCGGCGGGCACACGCATTTGTTTGAAGTGGCGGAGTTGGGGAGTTACCGTTTATTGGGCAAAACTCGAGACGATGCTGCGGGCGAGGCCTATGACAAAGTCGCGAAGCTGCTCGGCTTTGGCTACCCCGGCGGCCCCGTTATCGATCAGCTCGCAGCTTATGGGAATTCGAGAGCAGTGAAATTCACGCTCGCACACATGAAGGGGAACGAACTTGATTTCAGCTTCAGCGGGCTGAAGACTGCCGTGTTGCGCTGGACCGAGCAACACGATGTCGCGCGCGAGATTGAGGCGCGTAGGAAATTGCAACGGCCGACGCTCGAAGAATGGCTATCGGCTACTTCGAAGGCGACGCTCGATCTGCTAGCGAGTTTTCAGTACACGGTAATTGAGGAGCTGCTTCGGCGCGTAATCGCTTCAGCCGAACAGATCGGCGCTGAATCAGTAATTGTCGGGGGAGGCGTGGCGTGCAATTCGGGTCTGCGCGAGAGAGCGATGCGGGAGAGCGGGCTTTCGTTTTACTTCCCTTCTACGAGTCTTGCGACTGACAACGCAGCAATGATTGCGGCGGCGGCCTTTCCGAAATTTCAGCGCGGAGAATTTGCCGGTCTCGATCTGAGGGCTGAGGCAAGTCTGGTGCTAGCTTGAGGTATGGGTCCACAACCTCCCGGTGAACAGCCGAAATTACCTATTCCGGGCGTGCAAAATATCATTGCAATCGGTTCCGGAAAGGGCGGGGTCGGCAAGAGCACCGTGGCGGTGAACCTGGCAATCAGCTTGGCCAAGCTGGGACACGCGGTGGGTCTTCTCGATGCCGACGTGTACGGCCCCAATGTGCCTCTGATGATGGGAATTCGCGATTCTCCGCACGCAATCGGCCAGCGCATCCAGCCGCTGAAGGCCCACGGCGTCACGATTATGTCGATGGGATTTTTGAATCCCGGCGATAAGCCTCTTGTGTGGCGCGGCCCGATGCTCAACAGCGTGATCCAGCAATTCCTGAGAAACGTGGACTGGGGCACTCTGGATTACTTGATCATCGATCTTCCACCGGGCACAGGAGACGTACAGCTTACGCTCATTCAAACCACGCCGTTGACTGGGCGCGGTTGTGGTGACGACTCCCTCCGACGTTTCGCTTGAAGATGCGCGCAAGGCGGTTCACATGTTCGAACAAGTGCGCGAGCAGGTGTTGGGGATCGTTGAGAACATGAGCTACCTGGAGCACAACGGCGAGAAGATTTATGTTTTCGGCAAAGGTGGAGGCGCGAGAGACGGCCGAGCTGATGAAGGTGCCCTTGTTAGCGGAGATTCCGCTGGATCCGAAAACCCGTGAAGGCGGCGATTCGGGGCGTCCGATTGCGAGCTGGAGAAGGAGCGCAACGCTCAGATTGCTTTGTTCAAGGAACTCGCCCGAACGATTATTGAGCGCGCCGAAGCCGGTAAGCAGAAACAGCGTCCGACAATTACGGTTGCGGACTGACTACCTGCTTGCGGGATCGACTTTGAGCTTTGATCCGGTGCTCCATTCGGTAAATGGCCGAATGGTGGTGACGGTGTTGTCGCGCTCGCGCCAACTCCCGCGGAAGAAATCGCGATTCATAGCTGCGATTACCTCGAGCGGAATCTCTTTGGGACAGACGCCCGTGCATTCGCCGATATTCGTACACCCGCCAAATCCCTCCTCATTCATTTGGGTCACCATGCGAATGGCACGGCGGTCCCGCTCCGGCTTGCCCTGCGGCAAGGTGCCAAGGTGAGCAATTTTCGCGCCCGTGAACAAGGCGGCAGACGCGTTCGGGCAGGCTGCGACACAAGCGCCGCAACCGATGCATGCCGCCGCATCCATGGCTTTATCGGCAGACTCTTTCGGCACTAGAATTGCGTTGCCGTCGGGAGCGCTTCCCGTCGACACTGAAATATAGCCTCCGGCCGAGATGATGCGGTCGAATGAGCGCCTGTCGACGACCAAGATCCTTAATGAGCGGGAAGGCCCGTGCGCGCCAGGGCTCGAGTACCAACTCTTCGCCATCTTTGAAATGGCGCATCGTAAGCTGGCAAACCGTAGTTGCCGGGAGCGGGCCGTGTGCGATTCCATTGATCATGAATCCACAGGAACCGCAAATGCCTTCGCGGCAGTCATGTTCGAAAGCCACCGGCTCCTCGCCTCGTTCGATGAGCTGTTCGTTCAACACATCCAGGCACTCGAGCATCGACATATCGGGGTTCACATTGTCGACCGGATACTTGACAAACTTGCCGGATGCGCTGCGAGCCTGCTGACGCCAGATTCTGAGCGTAACCCGCACTACTTGTAGCTCCTCTGGGTGGGATGAACGTATTGGAATTCGAGCTGCTCTTTGACAAGGTCCGGGCGATTTCCATACCCCCGGTAGCCCCAGGCTGCGACATACGAGTACTCTTCGTCGTTTCGCTTCGCCTCGCCTTCGGGCGTTTGATATTCCTCGCGAAAATGCCCGCCGCAGGACTCGTTGCGCTCGAGTGCGTCGATGCACATCAGCTCCGCCAATTCAAAAAAATCGGCGACACGCCCGGCTTTTTCAAGGCTCTGATTGAAGTCATCGCTGCTTCCAGGAACATTTACGTTCTGCCAGTATTCGTCCCGAAGCTCGCGAATCTCGGCGATCGCTTTTTCCAGCCCTTCGGCATTGCGCGACATTCCGCAATACTCCCAGACAATCTTGCCTAGTTCGCGGTGGAACGAGTCGACGGTGCGCTTGCCTTTAATCGAAAGCAGCTTCTGAACGGTCTGGTGCACGCAGGCGACTGCGTTGCGAATCTCAGTATCGGATTCGTTTACCTTCTCGAGTTTGTTCGAAGCCACATAAGCTCCGATCGTGTAGGGAACGATAAAGTAGCCGTCGGAGAGGCCCTGCATGAGCGCGCTCGCGCCCAATCGATTAGCTCCGTGATCGGAAAAATTCGCTTCTCCAATCACGAACAGACCGGGAATCGTGCTCATTAAGTTATAGTCGACCCACAGGCCGCCCATCGTGTAATGGATAGCCGGATAGATGCGCATCGGCACGCGGTACGGATCCTCGTCCGTAATGCGCTGATACATATCGAACAGGTTGCCGTAGCGCTCTTCGATGGTGTGGCGACCCAGGCGCTTAATGGCGTCGGAGAAGTCGAGGTACACGCCAAGGCCCGTCTCGCCTACGCCGCGCCCTTCATCGCAGACGTATTTCGCATTGCGAGAGGCGACATCGCGCGGAACGAGATTGCCAAAGCTTGGGTACCGGCGCTCGAGATAGTAGTCACGCTCGTCCTCAGGAATCTGATCGGGAGGGCGCTTGTCCCCGTTTCGCTTGGGTACCCAAATACGCCCATCGTTGCGGAGCGACTCGCTCATCAGAGTCAGCTTGGATTGATACTCGCCCGAAACGGGGATGCAGGTGGGATGAATCTGCGTGAAGCATGGATTAGCGAACAGCGCTCCGCGCTTATGGGCGCGCCAAATCGCAGTTACGTTCGAGCCCTTGGCATTGGTCGACAAGTAATAGATGTTGCCGTAGCCGCCAGTTGCGAGGATGACGGCGTCGGCCAAGTGTGTATCGACCTCTCCCGTTACGAGATTGCGAGTGACGATGCCGCGGGCTCGATCATCGATAACGATCAGATCCAGCATTTCAGTTCGGGGATACATGGTGACCGTGCCCGCTTGCACCTGGCGCTCGAGGGCCTGATACGCGCCCAGCAGAAGCTGTTGTCCGGTCTGGCCGCGCGCGTAAAATGTTCGGGACACCTGAGCGCCGCCGAACGAGCGATTCGCCAGTGTGCCGCCGTATTCGCGGGCGAACGGCACGCCTTGCGCGACACATTGGTCAATGATGTGAACGCTGATCTGCGCTAGCCGGTAGACGTTGGCCTCACGGGACCGGAAGTCTCCGCCTTTCACTGTGTCGTAAAACAGGCGATAGATACTGTCCCCGTCATTCTGATAATTCTTGGCGGCGTTGATGCCGCCCTGAGCGGCAATCGAGTGCGCGCGGCGCGGCGAATCCTGAAAGCAGAAGCAACTGATCTTATAACCCAACTCGCCCAGTGTTGCAGCCGCCGAAGCCCCGGCGAGACCCGATCCGACAACGATGATCGAGTGCCTGCGTTTATTCGCGGGATTCACCAGCTTCATGTCGAAGCGCGCCTTATCCCATGCGCCTTCAATTGGGCCGGAAGGGACCTGCGCGTCAAGCTGCATCACTTCACCAGGCCCAGAACGATGCTCAAGGGAATCGAGATATAACCGGCGGCGATTACGATGGCAAACACGGCTGCAGCCTTCTTAAGAATGGGCGTATGGCGCGGGTGGTTGATGCCCACCGACTGAAACATGCTCCAGGCGCCATGCCGGATGTGAAATCCGAGCAAGATCATCGAAAAGATGTACCAGGCGGACACATACCAGACCTGAAATCCCAGCCACCACGTTGTGGTACACGTCGCCTTCGATGAAGTCGAAGCCCGGGTGCGCCCAGCCTGCCGTGAGATGAAGCAGATGATAGATCACGAACGCCAGGATGATGGGGCCGCTCCAATACATGGTCCGCGAGGCGTACGTCGAAGCCACGTCCTGCTTCTTCGCATAGCTCACCGGGCGAGCCTTCAGCTTGCGCGCGGCAAGTTTTACGGAAGACCAGATGTGCAGAATCACCGAAGCGAGCAGCACGATGCGGACTGCCCAGAGAATTTCGGGGACATCGTGCAGGAATCGGCCATACGCGTTGAGCTTTTCAGGGCCTTCGAACACTTGCAAGTTGCCGAGCATGTGTCCGATGACGAACAGAAACAAGATGGCGCCTGTAATGGCCATCACGATTTTTTGACCGTTCGTCGAGTCCCAAAAGCGCGCGGGCCGAGTTTCCCGAACGCCGATCACAGTAGTTCCCATTTTTTTTGGAGGTTAGAGGTTACGAGTTTGCCTAACCACTCAGATCTTAACTCAGCGGGTATGCCAGACAAGCTTGCAAGTAAATGAAGATTTTGCGAGAAAGTTCGACGTGTACGGGCACGTTGAGTGCATAACCGACAATTTGGGGCCTGGCCGGACACTGCGGTCGGCGATGCGGGCTGAGCGAGGCGGCAGGTATTGCGCCGCGCAGATCCGCGCACTTGGAGGAGTTAATGATCGACAGGAACTCTTGGGCCGCGGATGCGCCCGTGCTTCGGGAATTCGTCTTTTATGGCGCATCCCGGACCGAAGCGCCGAGGATCGGTTTAAAATTTCGCCGGACTGGCACTACATTCCAGGTACTTGGAGTGCGGCCGCAACGTACGCGCTGCCGCGAATTTGCCCGGTCCTGGAAGTTTATAGCGGAATGCCAGGCAATGCCGGTTTGGCAAAACTGAGATAGGCTGGTTTACAGTCCAGTTCGCGGCATCAGCTACTGTTCCTCGCAGAACGGTCCGGGCCAATACTCGCTTTCGCTCATGGCTCGGTAACAGCTTGCAACGATTGATGCCGAAACTGAGCCGCGCGCGTCAGCGAGCGGTTTACCGAATTTTGCAAGGGAAAGTAGCTGATTAGCGTGACGCGCGCGTTGGCTCTCCGCCCTGGTCGTACTTCTCCAACCACTTCAGCTCTTCGCGAACCTTGATATAGCCGTGCCAGGGATTTTTGCCCAGAGCCGTGGCCTTCTCCCGGGAAAGATCAGGAGCACGTGCGGAATGTTGAGCGCATCGAGCGCGCGCTCGAGCAAATAGCCTTCGGACGCGCTCACGCGGATATCATCAGCCCCGATCACGTCATGGACGGGCGTGCGCACTTTATCGAACTGGAACAGAGCAGCCTCTTGCTGGTAAATTGCTGGTTTCTGCCAGGGAGTTCCGCCTAGATACGCAGCGTCGTCGAACGTCTCGTCATCGTTGCCCCAATTGGCTGCGTGCTCGACAGCACCTGCGCCTGAAACGGCGGAGCGGAAGCGCGTGGTTTGCGTGACCAGCCAGTTGGTCATGTAGCCGCCGTAACTGTACCCGCCTATGGCCAGATGCTCGGGATCGGCGATGCCGTCTTTGACCAGTGCGTCGACGCCCGCGAGTATGTCCTTGCCCGGGCGCGAGACGATATGCGGCGAGATTTCGGTCATGAAGTCGTCTCCATATCCGGACGAGCCGCGGTAATTCGGTTCGAAGACGAGCCAACCGTTCGCCGCTGCAAGCGCTTGCCAGTTGTACCAATCCGCGCCGAAGCGGTTGCCGTCGGCATCCGCCGGACCGCCGTGAATGAAGGTCAGCATGCGCAGGTGGGGGCTGTTGAATTTACCCGGCGGATAGAGCAAGACTCCTTCAACGGATTTCCCATCATCCGCAGTCCAGCGATATGTCTTCCATTGCGGGAGATCACGCTGGGTAAACAGGACATTCAGCTTGGTCAGCGCCTTTGCAGAAGCGAGATGCGCGGCGTCGTCCGCCAAGTAAAGCTCGGTCGGCTCATTAACGCCCGAATGGCGAAACAAAATTCTGGGGCTATGCTCGGCAGAGGTGAGCCCCTCATAGCTTCCAGCACGTCCTTCCAGTTTGCCGGCTCGCGATCCGTTGAGTGAGTAGGCCTGAGTTTCAGTGCCGAGCTGCCCTAAGCCGAGCACAGCGCCGTCAGCGCCATACGTGTAGTCCGTCCAGGAGCCGGTGAACGCCGCACCCAAGCGATTCACCTTTCCAGTAGCAACATCGAGAACATAGAGGCGCCCTTGCACATCGCGATACTTGCCTTCCAGGCTGCCGCTATCCGCGAAAACGCCGAAATACAACTGCTTTCCATCGCGGCTCCAATGCAGCTGGTGTTCGAGCGCTTCGTTGTGCGTCAACTGCCTTGCCGGCGTGTCCTGGCCGGACGAGGCGACGAGATAGATCTCGTAAGCATCGGGATGCTCGACTCTGCCGGAGATGGAGTTCGTCAAAAAGGCGAGATCAGCGCCATTGGGAGGGACGGCGATTTCGCCGATGGCGTACTTGCTGCGGCTGACGATACGCGCGCATTTCGGTAGGGTGTCAGGCATCGTGCTGCTTTATTTTCAGAACTGTTTGCATCGTCCACCCGAAGGGGGTTGGGCGCAGGAATCGCATCTTTGAGCGAAATTTCGAGCAGCAGATCGCCGCGTTCCTGCTCACGCCACCGGGTCACATCCTTCCACTCGCGATGTTCTGCTTCCTGCTGCGCTTTCGAGAGCGGCTCAGGAGCGCTGAAGAAAATTCCCGTGCTCGCCGCATTCCATGCGAACGCGTGAGTTTTCAGGGGGTCACTATAGAGCGGAAAAGCGCCGCCGCCATTCACAGAGATGACCCACACCCGGCCAATTTCTTTATCGGCATCCGGCTTCGCGTCTTCCGCAGGCTCGGGCCCTGCGGACGGCTGGAAAGGAAGGCAATGTATTTTCCGTCGGACGACCATTCAGGATCGCTGTCATGGCCGGATTGCGCAAGGGGCAGGAGCGCATCTTGCCCTTCGCGCCAAACCAGAGGTCATCGCGAAACCGGTCATGCTTCCAATCCGGCCGTGAAGTTGCGATTACCGCTGCGCTTCCATCCGGCGCTAATTTGGCTGAGCGAATTTCCGTGAAACTGAACAGGTCGTCAATGGTCAGGGGCCGCTTTGTTTGGGCCTGGAGAGCAGCGCTCCACAAAAGAGGCATGCGAGTCCGCAGCGCCAGGCAGCGCGCCTAAAATTCATAGCGCAAGGCGAATTGCATCACGCGGGGCTGCGTGAGCAGATTCGTGTAGTTGCCGAACTGAGTTGAGAGATCGATTTCAGGACGGTTCGATTGCACGTCGAATCGAGTCAGATTGGGAACGTTGAAAACTTCCCAACGCAATTGCAGGCTGTGATTCTCGAAGGGCATTTTCCAACGCTTGCTCAAGCCCATATCCCAACCTGCGAAGCCGTCGCCCCGGAAGGTGTTTCGCGAACCGCTCTCACCGGGGAAAGTATGGATGAAATCGGAGATCGCTGCCGGTCCGTTTGCAAACATGTTGACTGTTCCGCTTGGCTCTTTATAGGCCCCCGTATTCTGGGGAGTCACAACGGTGAGTGCGTTGCCTTCGAGTTGCCAATCTGTCGGATAAAATTGGCCGTTGTCCACATTAACGGGAAAACCGCTCGTCCATCGGACAATACCGGACAACTGCCAACCTCCAATAAATCCGTCGAGCCAAGGACCGGCGTTCCGAGCTATCGGTTTGCCTTTTCCGAACGGCAACTCGATGATCCAATCGGCGTTTATTTGATGAGGTGTATCGAAATCGGAGACACCGTGCAACTGATTGGGCGAGAATGCGTTGATGATCTGTCCGCCTAATCCTGAGTACGGCGCGATGCGCTCAGCATCGGACGAGATGTCCGTCGACTTGGAAAAAGTATAGTTCACATCGAACTGAATGCCGGAAGTGAATCGCTTGCGCAGCATGACCTGGAGCGCATTGTAGGCCGAATTTCCGATGGTGCTCCAGGCGTAGAGAGAGGAAAATTGAGAATTGAAATACGAATACGGGCCGGTATTCAGGTTATAAGTGACATTGGGCAGATTGGCATCGGTCAAATACCCATAAACGTCCAGGCCTGCGAGCGATAGGCTGTCGTTGAATGGAAAGCAGGAATAGATGTCATATACAGCCTGGACCACGTTGGTCGTTGAGCCACCGCTGCAAGAAAGCGTGTACGCTCCGCCTTTCTTAAGCGGCTGAACCAGGTCTTTCCAATAGGCCGCTGTCGGTCCTACAAGAGCTGCATTGATTTGGCTCGTAGGGATGTTTTGTCGATACAGCTGGGATAGCCGTGTGGCCGCGGTGAAGTAGTCGATGTGAGACTTCGGGTCGACGAGGTCAAGCGGCTCCATGAGATCCCGCTGAGCGAGTAGATGATGCCCATATCGCCCGACGTAGGCGATCTCGAGCGCGAACTGTTTGGGCAACTCGCGTCCGATGGAGAAATCGTAGGTGTAGGAGTACGGCGTTCGGATGGTATTGTCCAGTCCCCAATAAATAGAGAAGCCGCCGCCGCTTAACGAGGTAGGCGGCGTCTGCGGAAACTTACCGGGCGGGGCGGGGATAAAGATCGGATTTCCCGCATTGTCGGTCGTTGGAATGATGTTCAGGTTGGTCAGCCGGGGCGAACTGGCAGCGGTCAGAACACCGGCGGGGTTGTCGAGCGCAGTTGCGAGCCCGAATGATCCATTTTGATCGAATGTATTCAGAAGTCCGAGACCAAACCGGTCATAAACCTTGCTGAAACCCGCGCGGATGACTGTCTTGTCATCGCTGCCGAACAGCGCTTTCCCCCAATCGCTTGTAGGACGAATCGACCAGGCAATGGACGCACGCGGAGCGAAGTCGGTCTTTTCGAACGGATAATAGCCAGGGCCGTTATTAGCCGGGCCCGCAAGATTGAACGTAATCAGCGGATCAGTGTTGGCGGGAACTCCTTGCAGCATCCCGTATTCATGTTTGGCAAAAAGAGCACCCAAGCTAAAGCTCGGCGCAACCTGCAATCCATTCGTCTCCCATGGAGGCGGGAACAGGGACCAGCGAAGACCGTAAGTGAGCGTCAGATTCGGCTTGATACGCCATGAGTCCTGGCCGTAGAACTCGTACCAATCGAGCGCGAAGTGTCGTTGCACGGGCGTGCCCTGAGGCAGCAGACTGCCATCTTTGAGGTAGTTATACGCTGCGTTATCTTCCGTGATCATGCCGAGCAGGGCGATCATCGGAAAATCATAAGAGTTATTGAATGCGGTATTTACGGCCGGGAACCCGCCGTTGTCAGGGCTGAGGGGGCTACTGGTATTCGCGAAGCCTCCCGTATCGACCCACTCCGAATTCGCCAACCCGTAGCTGTAGGAATTAAGCGTACTCACGCGAGGATTGCGGACAAATCCGATATTTGTACCGAATTGAATGGTGTGATTATTCTTGGTCCAGGAGAGATCGTCCAGTATGTTGTGCACCGGCATCTGAAATGCAGTGCTGTAGGTGATGCCCTGGTCGAGACCGCGGAATTGATTCCATGCTTCTGTGCTGTCTCCCGCATTGCCTACGCTCTGCCGAGTTAGTCCATATCGAAGGTTGTTCACGATAGTAGGACTCAACACCGCTGTATAACCGACGGCGAAGCCCTTGCTGTGATCAGCGATGGTGTGTTCGGGCGCCGTTCCGGGTAGAAATGGCGCGCCGGGATTATACAAATCCTGTAGCGCGCCGCGCCAGAACAGCGTGTGTTTCCCATTCTGATCGATCCGATAATCGAAACGCGCGATATACACATCGTTGTCATTCCGTATCGGGGCGGCAAAGCGGTATCCCGAGTAGTTCAGCCCATCTCCGACGGAGCTATCGTTCGGCAGCGGATAGGTATTGAAATACTTCAGCATCACGGGATTGGGTCCCAAATGAAGAGGGTCCAATTGGGTGACATCTTGAGGGGTCAAGGTCGTAACGCCCCCGCTTGCGTTCTGATATCGAATAATGCCCTGTCGAAGAGTGGCCGAAGGTACAGTACGAACAACGCTGTTCGCTTCGTTTTCGCGCGTCCCTTCGTAATTAACGAAAAAGAACAAGCCGCTGCTTCAGAATCGGGCCACCGAGCGAAACGCCATAGATGTTGCGATTCAACTTCGGTGGCTTATTCGGTTCGCCGCTGGTAATTTCAGCCAGCTTCACGAAGTAATCGTTGGCACTCGTGTACGTGTTGCGGAGATACTCGTAAAGCGAGCCATGAAATTGATCGGTGCCGCTTTTGGTGACAAGCGTCACCTGAGCGCCGGAAGATCTTCCCTGATCGGAGCCGTAATTGGTCGTGGTAACGCGGAATTCCTGAACCGAATCGAGCGTGGTAGGCAAGACCGACGTGAATGCATAACCATTCGCGTTATCGTTCACATCCACGCCATCCAGAGTCACGTTGCTCTGATCGCTGCGCGCGCCATTCACGGAGCCACTCCGGGTATCGTAATCACGATCAAGGTCGGGCCGGTTCCCGGTGTAAACAACGCCGGGCTGCAAAGTCAGCAGGTCCGGCACATTGCGTCCTTCGAGCGGGATTTGCTTCACCTGTATGTTATTGAAGGCATTTCCGATCGACGCGTCAGTCGAGTTAAGAACAGGCGCTTCGCCCGTGACCGCCACGGTCTCATTCACAGATCCCAGCTTGAGCTGCACGTTTACAGTCGCGGGCGAGTTTACGAGCAGCTGCAGATTGCTCTGCGAGTAACGCTCGAATCCTGTGACCTCAATCGTGAGAGTGTAGTTGCCTGGCGGCAGAGAAATGAAACTGTAGTCGCCGTGCGGCCCTGTGATCGTCGAGCGCGGGGCATTCATACCCACGTTCGTGAGCGTCACGGTGGCCCTCGGGACAGCCGCGCCACTGGGGTCGCTGACGGTTCCACGCAGCGAGGTTGTGGCTTGCCCCCAAGCGAGGGCGCCACTGGCGACAACGGTTCCAAGGCAGAAAAGGAATCGGGTGAAAAAGGTTCGACTTGCGAGCTTATTCATGCTGACCACCAAATGCGAGCAATCGTTCGAGACTTGAGGAGACGATGTAATCTTATGTAAGCCAGAACGCTGCTTTTGTCAATGAAAAACTGAGATTCTACAGTATTCTGAATCACTTCGGCGAGGCCGAGGGCTTTCGTACTCGGTCCCAAAACACGAGGCAATCAGAGACTTCCGCTTGATGCCGGTAGAGGCGCGCTAAGCCGAGTTGTTCAACTTTGTCGTCATCGGCGCAGGTCTCAACCGTTGCGAAGGCTCCCGCGTTCAGTTGTTTTTGCAGCTCGCGCTGAGACAGGATATGGAGGGAGGCCGCAAGAGGCGCAGGCAGATCGAGCTTATGCGAATAGGAAAACTCCATTCCGGAGGGGGGTGTGCGCCTGGTGAGAAAATAGACTACTTCATCAGCCCACAGCGCCGCGCCGCGGGGCGTAACCTGGTCGACTTTCGCAGCGATTTGTTCGTAATCGCGCCACTTGTAGGAATGGCGGTCATCAAATAATCTTTTCGCGAGCCCCAGGCAAAGGAGCGTAATCACCAGCGTTGTTGGCCACAGCGGCCGGTTTGGGTTGCCCAACCGCGCCGTAATTCCATACAGCCCTAGTGGGGCGAGAATCGCGAGAAAGGGAACCGCAAAAAGGAAATAGCGCTCGAACGTGGGGTGGGCCAACGAAAGATAGACCACCAGAACGGCAGCCAGCCAGCCGCTAAGAAAATACTCCTCCCGGCGGTTTGCTCCCCAAACGCGGTTGGATCGAAGAACCAGCACACCCGCCACGGCAAGTACACCCATCAGCAGCGCCTGCGAAGAGTTGATCCAGGCGGTGAGCACATCCAGGTCGTGCGGGGTCGCGCCTTCCCAATTCACGCGGCGGTATCGAAGCTGGTATTCGACGATATTGAAGAACACGACGTGCGGCGCTTTCGCAAGCAACCAAAACACGGGTGCGAACGGGATCGCTGCTCCCAGCAAGAACACGGCGGATTTTATCCATCGGTTACCGGCGCGATTAGAACGCCATAAGCAAACCACGAGCACCGGCGTTACGAGCGCCGTAAGGAGAGAAGATGCTGCGGCTCCACCCGCGAGAAGGCCGGCGCAAAGAGCGTAGAAGAAGCTCTTGCGCTCTATGCTCACCAGTGAAACACGAAACGCAGCCACGATGAGAAGCAGGCCAAGCCCGTAGGCCTGGACCGTTCCAAACTGAACGACGGGAACATTCACCGCGAGCGCAACTGCTGTCAAAAGGCCGGCAGCTAAACGCCAGCGCACGACCGGAAACCGCGAGAACGTATACTGCGCCGAGAGCAGAACCGCTCCGGCCAGCAAGAGGGCCGCGAAGAGGTGCGGAATACGCCAACTCTCGCCAAAGATCCGCATCCAGGCTGCGTTCCAGTAAGCGTTCAGAGGAGGCTGAGGAAAACAGAAATCCAGGTACGGTCTCTTGCCGGAAAGGATCAACTGCGCCGCGAGCAGATGAAATCCTTCATCGAAGGAGAAGCCTAGGGTCTGCGAATAGACGACCAGCCCGGCGCAGAGCAGGAGGACGGCGCCGCACAATATGAAGAACGGTTTACGGGAAGGCTTTACACCGGAGGGATCGGGCGATTCAGTTCGAGAGACGAAGGGCAAACAAAATTAAAGAAGGCCGGGCTGCCAGAGCTCGGCCTTCGATACGATCATACTTCTGTGTACACGAAGATCAGTTCGGATCACACGAGGAGGTGGTTGCGGCGCTGTAAGCCGTGAAATCACTTACCTCGTCTTCCCGCGCATTAGGAGTGATGAAGTGCGACGTAATAGGCGGCTGTGCGTACATCACCTCGTCTTCCGTCACTCCGAGCTGAATTGTGCTTGAAGCTGAGCCATTGCTCGGCTTGATGAACCACCAGCCAAGCGATGCGCGCCAGATTGCAAAATCCGCTTTTCCGTCACCGTCAAAGTCGGCCGCCACGGGAAGATCGCCTTTCAGACCCCATTGTTGCGTAACGATAGTGCTCGTGCCGCTCTGCAAAATGGTCCAAACGCCATTCGAAGGGTTCCAGAAGGCGAGATCCGTCTTTCCATCCCCGTCAAAATCGCCGGGCACGGGAACGTCGCCCGCTGACCCGAATGGCGTATTTACGGCAGTTCCGGTGCTACCCGCGCCATTGCTTGGCAACACATACCAGACACCGTTTGAGGGACGAAAGACCGCGAAATCCGCTTTCCCGTCTCCGTTGAAATCTCCGACGACCGGAATGTCACCTTGCGTACCCCATTGCACAGCGTATGCGGCTCCCGGATTGCGCGTTATGGGAGCAGGCCCGTTATCCGGAATGACGTACCAGACGCCGTTTGAGGGACGGAAGACCGCCATATCAGTCCGTCCGTCGCCATCGTAATCGGCCGGTACCGGAACGTCGCCGGGGGCGCCCCATTGCTGTTCATATGCGGTATTCGCGTTGCTGCTCGGCACGATGTACCAGGTACCATCGCTGGGCCGCCAGAAGGCAAAATCGGGTAGCCCATCGCCGTCATAATCGCCTTCTACACGAACGTAGATGTCTTTGCCCACATGGCAAAGGCTGAATTGGTTCGTAACAATATTGGTCGCCGCACCGCCATTGGGCGGACCCCACTGCGCGACGAAGGGAGTCGGATTGCCCGCCTCTGTAAAATACATATTGCCTTCCGTTGGCCGCTGAACCGCGTAGCTGGTTTGCGTAGCAAGGTTGAAACTGGCTGCGACCGGAACATCGCTGGGCAAACCCCATTGCTTCACCATGGGAGCGGCGGGATTGCTGCTGGGAACGATATAGAAGGTTCCGTTCGAGGGACGCCAGACCGCGATATCCTGCTTGCCATCCCCGTCCCAATCGCCGGCGAGCGGAACATCGCCACTCAAGCCCCACTGCTTGCTATACGCCGCTCCGCCATTATTCGGGGTCACGTACCAGGTGGAATTTGACGGGCGGAAGACCGTTAAACTGGCTTTCGGGTTCGTAAGACAGCCGGCCGGAACCCCGGGACTCGTACATCTTGCTTTGTCGTAAGTGCCTGTAATCGGAATATCACCTGTTAGACCAAATTGCACGATGTGTTCTGCCGCTGTGCTGCTGTAACGGATGTGCCAGTTGCCATCGCTTGGTCGCCATACTGCATAGTCGGTAATGCCGTCGCCATCGTAATCGGCGGGTACCGGAATGTCGCCGGTAAGCCCGAACTGCAACCCATCCAGGATGGTCGGTTGGCTGAAGAACCGCACGTACCACGTCCCATTACTAGGCCGCCAGTACGCATAATCGAGCTTTCCGTCACCATCAAAATCGCCGTACACGCGAATGTCGCCCGTACCTCCCCAAGTGCTCTGAGCCACTACTGGATAAGCACACAGCAGCGCTGCCGAAATTGGCAGGATCGAAGATTTAACAAATCTCGCGAAGGCCCGTGAAAGACAAGAGATGAAATTAGCGGAACTAACCATGAAAAACTCCATAAAGACTGCGAGTCACATCCAGGACTCTATCATAATCGTGCGAGGCTCGGCCATTAAGTATCCCGATATCTGAATTACTTCGCCGTTCTCGCGCAATTCGAAGAAATCCAGCGGCTGCCCAGCGAAGCGCGCGCCCCGAGGCTAGCCTTGTGCTTATGCGCGACAAGCTACACTTGAATGACAAGCGAGGAGTGAATGGCAGAAAAGGCGAACAGCTCAACAGGCAAGGTGGCGCATGCGGCGGCCTCCAACATTCGGCAGAAGGAGAAAATCTACGAAGCGGAATATTTGGGGAGCGGAACGTTTCGCATCGTAAAGCCGAAGCGCGCCAGTAAGAAGCGGCGGCAATCGGCCCTAAAGGGAACCACTCGGGGCGCCCGAAAGTAGAGACAATCGCGGCCGGGTGACTGTCTGGAATCCAGTGCGGAAGTCGCCTGCGATAGCGTACTGTCATTCACGACAGATCACAAACACCGATAGCCTGCCCCACAGCTGCCAGCACAGTGGCGTCACGCGCTGAAAATTCTCCTGTTCAGGCGCAGTGCTGGGACAGGCGAATCATTTACTCCGCGATTCGATCAGGAATAGCTTTTAGCAGCGCTCGAGCCAGATCTCGCGCCAGTAGTGATATTCGGTGCGGGAACAGAAGGTACGTTGGCCTTCACACACGGCATTTTCAAGGAGTACACAACTGTTTCCGAACTCGACGAGTTGACCGTCGCTCTCGTTGATTCGCCTCTCCATTCTTGCCAGCACGCGATGCTTCTTACCGCAATAGCGAAACATTTCCGGTGTGAATCTCAGGCCTCGATTCCGGCCTCGGTGATCCAGCGTTTTCAAGATCTGCGGGATACTCCGCACTTTGATTGAATCGCCGGGCAAGAGGTTCAGAACCCGGGAAGGAGTCGTGTCATATCTCTTTGCGTTCCACGGCGCTCTGGCCCACCAAACGAACGCCGTCCAAATCATTCTTTCGCGGATCCACTTGAATAGACGGCGCAAATCCGGCCACCCGATCCGGTGAGCACGAAAATCACGGTACACGCTTCCGAGATATTGGCTGAGTCCCGAGTCAACTGCGCAAGTGGCGCTTCGGATTTCGGTGGCTTGGCAACTCATCCTGCCGTCATTGCGCTGCGTGTGCGCTGCGAGAAAAGCAGGTAAAGCATCAGCCGCACGCTTGCCCCTCGATTGCGGGGCGTTGCTCTCTCTTCCGGTAGCATTTTCAGGAGCAAGGCGCTTGATCCAGGCTTCTTTCCAGAAGATGAGGCACTTCGCCTGGCAATCGTGATGCGCCGAACCATCGCATCGAAGCTCATTCAGGTGAACAGCGCCAGTCAGGCATCGGGGCTCGCCGTCAGTGCACGTGCGATCGGCGTATTTGAATACTTCAAAATGGTGGCCGCAGAAGGCGAGCATTTCTGGCATGAAAGGAACGCCTTCAAATTTGCCCTCATTGTCTAAGGTCGCGAGGATCTCCCCGGCAGACCGCACTTCGACAATCTCTCCGATTTGGGGCCGCCCCGCGGGTCGCGAACGAGCGTCCATGCCGCCGAGCGGCACAGCACTGTCAATTCGAACATCGCAATCCTTGACCCCTGTCGCCACTGTACTTCCGTGCTTCCGTTTATTTTCGTTTTAGAAAGTCTTAATAAATCCGCCTAAGCGTTCATTTCTTCGGAGTGAAGCTTCAGAATGAGTCACCCCTGTTCTGAGTACAAAAAACTCGACGCTACGCTGCGGATCACGTTACAAGAAAGAGAGAAGAAACGATTAAATGTCAGGACAGAAACAACGATAACGGGAGAAATTGGCGAGAATTTAGCAATCTTGTTACGATTCGAACGCCGCCATCGGGAACGCCTTTAGAATAACGCACGTAGATATAGGAATCGTCGCAACGATTAGGGACACTATCGCGCTCGGTTGCGGTGGCAATCGCGATCTTCCCACAGATCCACGGCTTTTTCCCAGGCCTGGGAGCCGATCCTGCGCCCTGTTGCTCGCCCGACAAGATCTGCAGTCTTGAAATGGATTCCGCCATAACGGCGCGAAATCCCAGCTTGATTTGCGGCATCGAGGAATGTGTCCCAGTGCAGCGTCACGGGCTCTTTCGGCGTGATTCCCGGTTCTATGACGGAGCTTCCCTGAGCGAATGTGACCGAATCTCCGAACCGGTCGCAGCCGGTAAATAGCTCGAGAACTTTGGGACCTGCCGCGCTGAACGTACTGTGGCCGGAGATGAATTGGGGAAATGGCGGGGTGGGGAATGAAACCGGTTGGTAGGGGATCCAGTCCTCTCCGTCCATGGTCACAGTGCCTTTTCCGGGACCTCCCCACGACTGGATCTGCTCGCCATGAAAAAGGAAACAAATTGCCGTGGCCGGCCGGACGGAGTCGTAGGCTCGCTTTGCGTCCCAGGCGACAATACCCGCGTCGAATGTGGCGTTCGTCAAGGCGAAGAACATTTTCACGTCTTGATCAAGCGTGTGATGATCGCGGGCCGAAACAAATTGGGCGAGGAGAGCCCAATGCCCGGGCGGCGTTTCCGAATGCGGCCCGTCCTTCCAATACTCGCCGATCATCTTCTGTTCATCCGTGAGATTCGCGCTCATGTGGATCAGTTCTTCGGCTTGATCGACGTAAATCGAAGAACCGTACTGCGCAGGGCCAAACTTGCCGAGCTCTTTGCGGAACTGATCGTCGGCTCTTAACGCAAATGGGATGACCTCATACCATTTCGCGCCGAGGAATGTCTGTGTCACGAACTTTCCGGTGGGATCCGTATATTGGAGAGGCTGCCATCGGTTCGGATCTACGATCGTTCCAGGAACAACGGGTACTGTCGAAGGGGGGTTCACAGGCTCATAGCCTGTGTAATCGGCGTACGGTACTCCACTGCCCGTCAGATCGCCAAGCTGATTTGAGCCATCATTATGGCGGAATTCAAGGACCGCCGCGCAGGCGGTATTTCCGACGCCTGCCGGCGTGCTGATGTCTGTTGTGTTGTTATCCGGATCGTATCCAAGAGCGGCCATGAGCAGGCGGAATATCGTCGCGTCATCGATCGCAAAAAGGTCCACTGCGGCCCGGTAGGCAGCGAAACTCATGGCTTCTTGCTTGTTTTCGAGCGTCCTCAAGTGCCGCGGCTGCCGCAATTTGTTCCCAAGCCGGGTTCCGAGCGCGCGATCGTCGTAGGCGGCCCAGGCATCGTATATACACGTGTGAACAATCGCAAGCGCGCGCGAGATCATGGGCGGACCGATCTTTGTGTCGCGCACGCCTTGCAGGGCAGCGTTGTCCCACTGAACGACGATATTAGGAGTTTCTGCGCCCGCTGCATTCACCGTTCGCACGTACGTAAGCGGGAACGCGAGGACAAGCAAAGCCGAAATAAGACTTCGCCCCTTTGAAAAAGGTTTTGATCACCAAAGCTTCACCTCAGATAAAATTTCGGCTGTCTGGCAGCAGGGGCAATAAAAAGAAGACTTTTGAGCCAGTATACGGGTTTATCGAGTTATCAAAGTGGTTTTAATCCACAATCCGAGTACTGGCGATTCGAATAAGTTTGGAATACGTAATGATTCCAGTTGACTTTCAGAGCGTCCGAGTCACTTTATTTAAAGTGCGCGGGCGGTCCGCATCGAGATGCTTGATTTCGGCAAGGCTGGCGGCGAAAAGCTGCGCCGGAACGATGTAGGGGATGGGAGTGTAGAGCTCGTCCGCTATAGCGTTGTTGCTTGCGAGAGATGCCGGTATGGTCAACGGCTCCTGTGTAAGGCCCTTAAGGTTTCGGACATCACGATTGCTTCTGTCTGTAATCAATAGTGTCTCGGCCTGTATGGCTCGCAGTTTCTCGACTAACTCACACATGGGTTTCCACGTGACGCCGCGCGGACAGAAGAGAAACGCGGGAAACGATGCTTCGAGCATGGCGATAGGGCCGTGGAGCAGGTCCGCAGAAGAAAAACGCTCCGCCACCACATAGCAAGTCTCCATCAATTTGAGAGCGAATTCAAAAGAATTGGAGTAGTTCAGCCCGCGCCCGACACAGACTGCATGCTGCATAAAGCAATAACGCTCGGCGCGCTCGCGGATCTCCGCTTCGAGTCTTAAGGCTGCTGAGCTCCACTCGGGAACACGCTGTAGATCCCGAGCCTTGATGGGCGCTCCCAAAGCGTACGCGAGTAAGTAGAGGCAAGCGAGCTGGCCTGTGTAGGTCTTGGTAGCCGCGACACTCTTCTCCTTTCCTGCACGCACCAGAAAGGCGGCGTCGGCGATCCGCGCGAGAGTGCTTTCACTCTCATTCGTAATTCCGATCGTGAATGCGCCTGTGGCTTTGGCGCGCTCGAGTACGAGATTGGTGTCGGTCGATTCGCCCGATTGCGAGATGGCGACCACCACGGCTTCCTTGAAATTGATGGATGCGCCGTACAGGGTGGAAACGGACGGCGCGGCGAGAGAAACGGGAATGCCCGTCGAGATTTCGAGCAAATAACGGCCGAACTGGGCGGCGTTGTCTGAGGTTCCGCGCGCCGCGAGCACGATCAGCCGGACTGGATCCTTTTCGAAATGACGGCGCAACTTTTCCGCGCGAGTCCACTCGGTTCTGAGCGTGCGCTCCACCGCGGCGGGCTGTTGCCCGATCTCGTCGCGCATGGTCGACATGCTTCAGACGATAGCAAAGCGGATGGTGTATGTATGTTCGCTTCTCGCCAGCAAGGCGGTGTCTATAACAACACCCGCGCACCGCCGCGTGGACCGAGCAAGTACTGTGGACTGACCGTTAGCGACATAGGAAGCCGCGTAATGGTTGGCTTTAGGACGAGCAGCATATGCCCGCTCTTGTCCTCGCGCGTGTTTTCACTTAAGAACTGATTCAATCCGGGAATCTGGGCCAGTCCAGGCACGCCGTTCCTCGTGATAGTGCGCGTGTCTTGGTCGATGCCCGCGAGAATTGCCCATTGTCCTTCCCGCAATCTTACGTTCCCCTTGAATGCCCGTTGATCGATGCTGGGTACCGTATCGATTGTTTGGGTTCCCAGCGCCTTGTATTCCGCTTCGAGGTCCAACGACACCTCGCCTTCCCCATTTATGTGCGGAGTCAGCTTGAGAATAAGCCCGAGATCTTCTAACGTGACCTCGCCAATGGGATTGTAAATGGACGATCCGCCGGACTGTTGGAACCCGGTATACAGGGACTGGGGTATAGGATATTTATCACCCACATGAAGATCGGCGGTTTGGCCATCGCCTACAACCACCTCCGCATCGTAAAGATTGCTGGCGAAGGATTTCGAGTAGGTGGCGAACAGAGTAGCATCCGTCAATCCGATTCCGAAGAGAGTAGCCCCGCCACCGAAAGCCAAAAAGTTCATCGGATTGGCGACGCTCGACAGTATCGTCTTAAACCCGCCGATGTGCCCGAAATCGATAATCGGAAAACTGGTCGGCAGGGCGACGCCATAGTGATAGCTGCGATCGGAATCGAGCGTCATCAACTCCACTTCGAACGATACCTGCGCTCGCGGCAAGAGCAGAGCCTCCAGCAGCGATCTCGCAATACGCGCGCGTGAAATCCGGTCACGCACGATCACCATCTGGCTTTCGACATCGAGCGCCATGGCGCGGAGATTCAATGCGCCACGTACCGCGTTTGCAGCCTCCGCTAATTCCTTCTGATCGACGGCATTGGGCAGGGCGACAGTTACCTGAATGCTGGGTTCTAATTGGCTTCTCTTTACCGAAGTGTCGCGGGCAAAGAAGATCGCATGCTCGGTAATCGGGAAGACGAAAGTCTGCGTGGCGGCAGTGAGCGCCTCCATCGCCGTACGGAAATCGGCGTGGTCGATTTGGAAGCGAATATCCGGCTGAGCTTGCAAGTCCGGATCCCAAACTGCACGAACGCCGTACGCTCCGGCAACTTCCTGGAAAAGCGTTTTTTCGTCACCCTGCAAGTCAAAATCACGAACCGAAGAGTTCGCCTGGATTTGAGGAAGCGCCTGCAAGGTCTCCTCCTGCTGCGCCTCTTGTCCTGATCTCGTCTCTACGGCCGCCTCGGGAGGCGCGTTTTCTGCCGCTTTGATATCGGCTGAAACGTTGGCGTCTTCGATATGGGCCTTCGTAAGGAGACGCGCAAATGGGGCGAGGGCGTCACGGTCGGCGCGGTAGGTAGGATTGCTTGGCTGGCGTGCGGCGGCTTCCGCATATAACAGGTATGCGCGGACCAGCCGACCAGAGTTTTGTGCGTCGCGCGCTTCTCGCGCTAGCTGGGCAGCTACGGATTCAGCAGCCGTCACGGCGGTCACGGCGGCAAGCGCAGCGAAAATTATGCGAACCTTCAAATTCACACGACGAGCGAAAACCGCGGAACGTGCAGACGCGAGACTCGGCTCAGGTCAGTGTCCAGGGGCCACGTAACCCGGTGGATGAGCCGCGCCCTCCCCAAAAAAGTACTCTTCCATCTGCTTCAGCAGGAATTCCTGAGCTTCGGGCGTTCCCAAATTCAACCTGTATTCGTTCATGATCATCTTCATGTGCTCGACCCACATGCGCCAGGCTTCTTTGGACACGTTCTCATAGATCCGTTGCCCGAGGGGGTGGCCGTCGAACGGCACTTCATCCAATCCAGGCAGTTCTCTTTGTAGCTTCACGCAAAAGACTTTGCGCTCTGGGGCTGGACTAGAACCGGTCGTGCTGGGCATTCCCAAATCTCCTCGATATCGCTCTTCTGAGGATAGCCCAGCGGCACTCTAGGTGAGTCTATCGGGCCGAACGGGACCGGACCCGCGCCTCGGCTGCCACCGGCTCCGCGGGCGCACGGGGGTGTTGATGATCCTGTTCGACAAACGCAGAAAGGCGCAGCAGGTTGGCCGCGCCGCTCTTGAAATGCTGCTGCACGGCTTTAAGATAGCGGCGCAAGACATCGGCCCTGGCGCACTTGCGTATCGAGCAGGTCTGCAGATCCAACAGCAGCTCCAACTCCCATTGCGTGAAAACATGCCGTTGGACAGTACCACTGATCAGTTCCTGAACGAGCTGATTGAAAGATGCTAAGTCAGGCCGTTCTGCTCGTTTGCCCGTCAACTGAATGAGTGTCTGCCAGCTGACAAAAGTCTACGGAAATCGGGGTGCGAATCGGCCACCAAATCGTGCACTTCTTCTAGCGAGGACTAGTGTCTCTTTGGAGTTAGCCACCTTCGCCTTCCTCTGGCCGCCCATTCTTGCGGTTCTCGCAGTCCTTCTTCTGGTTAGCGGAATCGACGATCTGATTCCGTTGGGGATTTGCCTCGGACACCGGTTCCAGAATCGGCGGGGCGCGAGCAACCACCCCTCGCTCGGCGATCTTCTCAAAGAAGAACGGCGCATCGCAATTTTCGTCCCGTGCTGGAAAGAATCAGCGGTAATCGCCAATATGATTCGCCATAATCTCGCGGCGATCTGCTATGGCAATTTCGACTTCTTCTTGGGCGCTTACCCGAATGACGAGCCGACTCTGGGAGCCGCCATCAAATTGTCCGAAACCTACCGCAACGTGCACGTCGCCGCCTGCCCGCACCCTGGCCCAACCTCGAAGGCAGACTGCCTGAACTGGATTTATCAGCGCATGCTGCTGTACGAAGAGGAAAACGGCGTCACGTTCGACACGGTCGTGTTGCATGACGCCGAAGATCTGATTCATCCCGAGGCGCTGGGGCTGATCAATCGAGCCCGCGCAACCTACGCGATGGTGCAGATTCCGGTCTTACCGCTGTCGACACCCGCTCAGGAATTTACGCACGGCATCTATTGCGATGAGTTCGCGGAATATCAAACCATAGACATGCCGGCACGCCAGTTTAGCCGCTCCTTTATTCCGTCGAACGGCGTGGGAACCGGCTTCGCCCGGTGCATCCTCGATCAACTGGCTAGCGAGCGCGGGAATCGCGTGTTCGATCCCGCCAGCCTCACCGAGGATTACGAAATCGGAGTGCACGTCCACGAGTGCGGGCACGAGCAATTATTTGTACCCCTGAGGCACAGTGACCGCGGATGGATCGCGACTCGCGAGTATTTTCCGCGAAAGATTCGCTCCGCAATTCGTCAGCGGACGCGGTGGGTAACCGGTATCGCGCTACAGTGTTGGGAGCGCACGCGGTGGCGCGGCTCGTGGCGGAGCAAGTACTGGTTTTGGCGTGATCGTAAAGGCCTGCTCAGCAATCCGCTTACGCTTCTAACGAATCTGCTGTTTACGATCGGGGTGACGGACTGGGTAGTGAGTTCCGCGATGCATCGCCCCTGGGTGTTTGCAGTCTCAAATCCCAGAATCGTCCTGTTGTGCTTCTTGACGATGGTGCTGCAATGCCTGCGGCTGGGCATCCGTATTGTGTGCGTCGAGAGAGTCTTTGGAATCGTGTTCGCGTTGGGTGTTCCCTTGCGCGCTTTTCACGCGAATCTGGTGAATTGTCTCGCCTCGCTCGGAGCCATGTGGCTCTACTCGAGCGCGCGCCTCCGGGGTCTTCCGCTCGTCTGGATTAAGACGGAACACGCGTACCCCAGCAGAGATGCGCTGCTGCTGCATCGCCGCGAGCTGGGCGACGTACTCGTGAGCTCCGGATACCTGTCTGAGGAAGTCCGTGCTCGCCTTCAGCAAGACATGCCGGCCAATTCGGATCTCGCCGACTTCCTCTTGCTGAATCGCATCATCTCCGACGACGATCTCTGCAAGGCAATGAGCCTGCAATCCGGCGTGCCCTCGGTCCGAGTGGACCCAAGGTCTGTGAAGCCGCGCGTTGCGAGAAGTCTTCCCGCGCATGTCGAAGAGCGATTCGGGATCGTGCCAGTCGGATTGCACGACGGGCATCTGATTGTCGCCGGCTCTCGCGTTCCCCCCGACAGCGTGTTTGAGGAGCTGAAGAGTTTTACTCGTCTCCACGTCGAATTTCAACTGGTGACGAAGCGTAATTATGAGGAACTTCGCCAGCTGCTGTAGACCGCCGCGGGTCTGCGGAATCGTGGCGAGCCCAGATCAAGCAGATGGCGACCCCAACTGCAGTACTCACAAAATTGATCAGCACGTCACGTAATGCCGGATCGCGGCCAGGAAAGAAGCGTTGCAGAAACTCGCTCGCCGAACCAACCAGAGCTCCAGCCAGCAGAATAAAAACAATCTTGAAACGCGCGTTGACAAAAACCTTCCAGAGGAGCAGCGCGAGCACGAGGAACAGTGTGACGTGCACGCTCTTGTCTGCCAGCAGGTGGATCAGTCGATAGGATGAATTATCCGGCCCGAAATGGCCAAAAAGGATGCCCGCAAGGAAATGGAAACCTTCCTCGCACCACTCGGCAGCGAGTGAAGTCGAGGAGAAGAAAATTACGGCGATCCATGCAACGACCGCCAGAATCCACCCATTGATTCGCACAACTAGAAGTCTTGCATAGGCTTCGATTATCTCGACCGCTGTCGCGCTTGCGGATTGAAGAATTCAATAGGCGAGAAATCGATGATCTTCCATTTCCCGTTCTCGCGTGCGAGGCGTACGTGGATTTCGCCTGTTCGCCGCTCCGTCTGCGGAGTGTTCCTGTTGGTCAGCGTCAGGGTCCAATTTACAGTTACTTCCGAGTGCGTACCGGAATCCTGCTCGTCGACAAGATCGACTTCATTGACAAGTTGCGCGCTGTCTGTCAGTCCCACGAAATAGTCGCGGAGCTTGGCATAATTTGCGAACGATTTATCAAAAGGCGTCATCGCATCGATCGCGGTATCGCCTGAAAGCGCTGTAGCCACGTAATTGATGGTTGCGAGGACAGTCTTGGGGCGAGCAGCGCCGAGTGGAAGCGCGCATACAGCGAGGGACGCCAGAACGGCAGTACCGGTTGCGCGGCGACGCGTGATGCTATGTTCTGTAGCTCGCATTGATTTGTATATAGCCTTCCGTGAGATCGCACGTAAATACGCGCGCATCGGCGTGACCCCTCCCTTTTAGGTGGATGTCAATCCGCACTTCCGGCGCGGCGAGTTTCTGCTTGAGTTCTGCTTCGTTGAAATCTGCCGCGATACCGGCGCGGCATACCGGGATGTTTTGCAAATCGATGTCCAATTCCGAGGGATAAAAGCGAACCTCCGAATACCCGGCCGCCGCGAGAATACGGCCCCAGTTCGGGTCATTGCCTGCCATGGCCGTCTTGACGAGAACCGAATTCGCGACGCAACCAGCGATCTTGCGCGCGTCATCGACGCTCTTGAACCCGAGTGCCCGTACGACAATCAGCTTGCTCGCGCCTTCTCCATCCGCAGCAATCTGCCGGGCCAAGCTCTCCATCACTCGGCTAATTGCTTGCGCGAGAACGGCGCGCTCGCTGTGCGTAGGCTTAACCCCGGACGCGCCGTTCGCCAGTAGAAGCATCATGTCGTTCGTCGACATGTCACCATCCACGCTCAGACAATTGTAGGTATCGTCCACGGCTCCAACCAGCATCTCGTGCAGCCATTTTCGATTAACCACAGCGTCCGTCATAACGAATCCCAAGGTTGTCGCCATGTCGGGGTGAATCATCCCGGCTCCTTTAGTCATCCCAGCTATGCGCACGCTCCCGCGCCTGAGTTGAATCTCCTCCGAGCCCATCTTTACCTTGGTATCAGTCGTCATAATGGCGCGCGCCGCTGCTTCGAATCCATGCGGCGATAGGCGCGAAATCAGATCCGCCAGCCTCTCGACCAATAGATTCGGATCGAGTTCAACTCCGATCACCCCCGTCGAAGCTGGCACCACATACTGCGGCCTGGTCTTTAAGGCTTTTGCGAGCGCCTTGCACGATGCTACTGCTACGCGCTCCCCCGTTCGTGTTGCGCAATTTGCGTTTCCAGCATTGACCAGAACAGCCGCAACTCTGCCCTTCGACGATTTCAGATGCCTTCGGGCGATTTGAATCGGTGCGGCCTGCACCGCGTTCCTAGTAAATACGGCGGCTGCTTGGGCTGGCGTATCAGGAACGATAAGGGCGACATCATCGTTCTTCTCCCGCCGAATGCCTGCGAATGCCGATGCGTAACGGTAACCCAGTGGAAGCTTCAATTCAACCTCCCAGTTCTTCGCCTTCCCTGGGCCTGTAGCCGTTCAAGAACTCTTCTACCGGCATGCGCCGTTTCCCGCTAAGCTGAACTTCGAGCAGTTGCAAACTGCTGTCCTTCCCGCATCCGGCGAACAGGACGCGCTTCTCAGAATGCAGCGTTCCGGGCGAAAGCTGTAAATTTTCAGCGACTCGCGCCTTCTGGAGCTGCAGGTGTTGACCGCGAAAGGTTGTGTAGGCGCCGGGCCAGGGCGTGAATCCACGCAGACGATTGTAGATCTCGCTAGCCGGCCGGGACCAATCTATGCAGCCGTCTTCTTTTCGTAACACCGGCGCGTAGGTCGCCTCTGCGTCATTCTGCTTCTCTCTTCGAATGCTATTTGCGGCGATTCGCCCGATTGCATCGCACAGTAACTGAGCCCCAAGCGGCGCAAGCTGGGCGCTCAGTTCGGGAGCGGTTTCAGCCGGTTCGATCGGAACCGGAGCTTTCAGCAGCATGTCTCCCGTATCCAATCCGGCATCGATCTGCATGATGGTTACGCCCGTCACCGTTTCGCCGTTCGCGATCGCCCACTGTATGGGAGCCGCGCCCCGATATTTCGGCAGTAATGAGGCGTGCACGTTTAGAATGCCATGTAGCGGCAGGTCGATAATCGCCTGTGGAATGATTTGCCCATAACCAACCACCACCATCAGGTCAGGCGCGAGGCTCCTCAATACTTCGACGTTTTCCGGACGGCGAATCCGTTCCGGTTGAAGTACGGCGATCCCCGCCGAACGCGCCGCGGTCTTGACAGGTGATTCCATAACCTGATTGCCTCGGCCTTTTGGACGGTCGGGTTGGGTGAACACGGCCGCGACCTCGTGACCGGAAGAAATGAGCGCCTTTAAAGATGGAACGGCAAACTCGGGCGTACCTAGGAACACAACGCGCATCCGGGCCGAAGCCTTACTCCCAATCGCCTGCTTTTTGCAGCTTCTTGATCTTCCGCCGTATGATGTCCCGCTTCAGCGCGCTGAGGTGGTTGATAAACAAAATCCCGTTCAGATGATCGATTTCATGCTGAAAGGCTCGAGCCAGCAGCTCAATGCCCCGCAGCTCGATATCTTCGCCCCTTTCATTTTTCGCACGCACGAGGACGCTATTCGCGCGCGTTACCGGCTCGCGGAACCCGGGAATGCTGAGGCAGCCTTCTTCCCCCGTCTGCGCGCCCTCCTTTTCAATGATTTCAGGATTGATGAGTACCAGCTTGTTCGATTCGTCTTCGCCAGCGCTGATATCAATCACCGAGACGCGTTTTCCAAATCCAATCTGAGGAGCGGCGAGTCCGACGCCCTTCGCCGCGTACATGCTGTCCCACATGTCCGCAATCAGCTCCCGGATTTCGGCCGTATCGAAATCAGTCACCGGCTCGGCCACTTCCTCGAGCACGGATGCTCCGTACTTTAGAATTCTCCGAATCATGTATCAGTAATTCTTGATCTGAGCCCTATATCCCTCGAAATTCCGCTTGATCTCACCCAACGAATCCCCTCCGAATTTCTCTAGGAATGCCTCGGCCAGAACCAGCGCGACCATAGCCTCTCCAATTACGCCGGCCGCGGGAATTACGGCGACATCGCTGCGTTCATAAGCCGCGAGCGCAGGCTCCCGGGTGGGCAAGTCGACTGATTCAAGAGGGCGGCGCAATGTCGAAATCGGTTTCAGATGCCCACGTACTAAGATGTCCTGCCCGTTCGTTATGCCGCCCTCTAAACCGCCCGCGCGATTCGAGCCTCGATAAAACTCCTGCCGCGGCTTGTCGTAATGGATGGTGTCTTGCACGGCCGACCCGTACGATGCTGCGGCTTCTTGCGCCGATCCGATCTCCACGCCTTTGACGGCCTGAATCGAAACAATTGCTTGCGCCAGCCTGCCATCCAGCCGCGTATCCCACGCAATATGCGAACCCAAACCCGGCGGCACACCGCGCGCTACGACTTCAAAGACCCCGCCGACCGTATCTCCAGTGCGGTATGCGTGATCGATTGCCTCCTTCATGTGTTGCTCCGTTCCTTGATCCGCACACGCAAGCAACACGTCGTCACGCTCGCTAAGCGCGACAATCTCTTCCCACGCGACAGCGCGCTCCAGCCGCACCGGACCCACGGCTACAACGTGGCTCAACACTTCAGTACCAAACTGCTTTAGGAAAACTTTGGCCAGCGCGCCAACCGCCACGCGCGCCGCTGTCTCTCTCGCACTCGCCCGCTCGAGGATGTAGCGCGCATCGTCCAGGTTGTACTTAATTACACCCGCAAGGTCGGCGTGCCCCGGACGAGGGCGATGAACCGGCTTCTCTTTCCCAACATGCGCATCCTCTGCTTCGACAGGAAGCGTTTCGGTCCAATTCTTCCAATCCTTGTTTTCTACCGTCATTGCGATGGGCGAGCCGATGGTATGCGAGTGTCTGATCCCGGAGAGAACATGCACGCGATCGGCTTCGATCTTCATCCGCCCCCCGCGCCCGTAGCCCTGCTGTCGTCTCCAAAGCTGCCTATCAACATATTCGATAGAAACCGGCACCCCGGCGGGCAGGCCGGTCAAAGTGGCCACGAGACACTCTCCGTGTGATTCACCAGCCGTCTCAAAACGCAACATGGATTAAGGACTTATCGTAACGGACACACGCCTGTGAACCGCAGCGCGCTCCTGGTGCTAATAATCGTGTAGGCAGCCGAGTGTCGAACCTTGCACAACTTTAGCCGGAGCCGCGTACAAGCCGTCATCCGCTCAGCCCGCCTGCGATTGATATTCGTAGTCGCGGTTGAGCAAGCCGGATTTACACTGGCGATCGTTTTCGCCGGCGCAATTCTCATGCTGCTGTTGGGCACGCAGATTCTCGACTGGTACTGGCTGATATTTCTCACCCTAATCGCAGTTCTCATCAGTGTCGTCCGAGTCCGTGCACGACTCCTGACGCGCTATCGCATCGCTCAACTGCTGGATCATCGCCTTAAGTTAAGCGATGCGCTCTCTACCGCCTGGTTTCTTCTGTCCCGACCCGATGGCCCGGCCAATTCCGTAGCGCGATTTCAAATTGAACACGCCGAGGAACTCGCGGCGTCAGTGGGACCCGCCAATGCTTTTCCTTTTCAAAGACAGCGCGTGTGGGTTTTGGCAGGCGCTCTGAGTGCCATTCTCTTCGGACTATTCGCAATACGCTATCTCGTTCAGAAGCGGTTGAACTTCGAAGAGAGTCTCATTCCAATTCATCTGAGTGCGGCGCTGGAACGGATCGAGAACTCCCTGTCGGCTGATACTCAGCCTACCGCTTATCCGGCCTTGGCCGGGGAAGAACCGGATACTCCCCAGCCCTCGCAATCGGAAAAGAACGACCGACGCAGTGACATGACTCGCTTGCACGAGCCGAGTTCAGCGCAGCAGCGCGATCCGGCTGCGGGTGAGGCATCGTCAACTCACCCGGAGCGCCGCGAAGGAGAGTAATAACCCGCAGCAAGCCGGCTCGGGCAAACCCGAATCCGGCGCATCCAGCGAGCAGAAGAGCACCGCGAACAGAGATGCGTCGCAGCCGGCAAACACGCCCACTCCGAACACCAAGGAAGAACGGGCCGATAATCAGCAATCTACCTCAAGCCTTCTCGAAAAGATGAAGGACGCGGCCTCGAGCTTGCTCGCGAAAATGAGGTCGGCATCGAAATCTCAGAACTCAAGCCAGAAGGCGGAGCAATCTTCCGAGCCCAACAAACCGGAACAAAATGACGCCGCAAACAACAGTCAGCGAAATCAGTCCGCCAAAGCGCAACGCCAGCAGGCCCGTAACGACCCGAGCTCAGACGGCGATAAACAGGGGCAAACAACGGAAAAGGCCGAATCATCGACGGGCCACAATCCCGATTCCTCAACTGACAAGAACGGCTCTGATGCTCATTCGGGAATTGGCCGGCGCGATGGCGACAAGGCGCTGAAAGAAGCTGAGCAACTTCAGGCCATGGGGAAACTGGCGGAGATCATCGGGAAGCGCTCCGCAAACTTAACCGGCGAGATAACCGTTGAGACTTCGTCTGGAAAGCAGGAATTAACTACTGAGTACTCGCACCACGTGGGTCAACATTCGGATCTCGGCGGAGAAATCAACCGTGACGAGATCCCGCTCAGCGACCAGCGCTACGTCCGTGAATACATGGAACGCGTGCGCGAGCAAGCCAAAGACCAGCAGCCCCGATAACCTTGAGCTCGGTGGTATAGTGCAGCGTTATGCGCTGGCATCGGATCGTAGAGCACGCACTCTTCGCGGCAATCGCCCTATTGTCGGTAACATTCCACGATAAGCTCAACGAACTGCATTTCGGTGAAGCCTCCCAGTTCTTTCTCCTGTTTCTTGCGGCGCTGCTGCTCATCGAGGTTGTAGATTGGCTCATCCGGTCAATCGCGGTCCGGTTTAAGTCTCTGCCGGGGGTGGGAAGAATTGACGGAATTTGGGCGCAGGGCTTCTGCAATTCAAACCAGAGCTCGCCCCTGGGATCTTACGTCGAAATCCGCAATGCAGAACAGGGCTTCGAGATCCGTGGAACCGCATACACGCGTAAAGGATCCGGCGAACAGATCCGCAAGAACGATTTTTTGGGCAGAGGTTTCGAAATCGATGGCAACCGCATTCTCTATCAGTTTCGCGGCACGGAGGGAGCGCAGGAAAAACCAGGCATCGGATACTTCGAGTTCACTCCCGGAGATGAAGCCGGCCTGGCCCGCTATCGCGGGATCTTCACCGACGAGCTAACCGGGGAAATTCGAACTGTAGTTGGACAGCGTCTGCGCGAGCACACCCGGCTTGAAGATCAAGTTCTGAACTGGGTACGGCAGAATCCCGCCTGCGATCGCGAGCCGCTTGGCGATGTCGGTGTCGTCGACGGCTACTGGCTCGAGCAGATTTTCGATTCAACGGGCAACCGGCTCGCCGGATCCGCAGTGAAGATCAACAGGTCCATTCGAGGCTATTCGATTGAGGGTTGGTCGTGCGATGAGCGCGGCGAGGACTTCGGAAGCTTCCGCGGCGAAGGGCTCGAATGCGCGGGAAATCGCCTGGTGTTCTACTTCGATGGATTCTCCCCTACCGGAGAAAAGCACGGCGTTGGCTATCACTTATTTATCCGACATAGCGATACGGATGCTGCATCCGAGTTTGCCGGATACTTTCTTGAGACCGAGGACAAGCGGCTGTTCACGTTGAAAGGCCGCCGCGTGCCTCAGACCACAGCTGAGGATTTTGAGCGGGACAAGCAGGGTCTGTTGTTAGATTGGCTTAACGGAAGGATCAAGCTGGCGTAAAACACCGGCAAAGATCACTTCCTGTCTCTGCTTGCGAGAACGGATTCAGCGTAATAGTTGACCACCTTCGCTTGGCTCCGCGCCACTTCGTAGAACGCCGACCTGAGAAGCTGATCTTTGCGTTGAAACAGCTCCCGGCGAATATTCTCCTGCACTCTCGGATCGCTCAACTCGCGTTGTCCGGCAGGCTCTTTAGAGATAAGTTTGATCAGGCGGTAGCCCTCCGGTGTGTGGATGATCTGCGAGACCTGCCCGGGCGTCATATCGAGAATGAGCCTTCGAAGCTCCGGATTCGCTTTGTCGAGCGTAGACTCCGGAACGAACCCCAAATCGCCCCCATTAGACGCCGAAGCGTCTTCCGAATAGTTCTGGGCTAGCGTGCCGAAATCTTCTCCTTGCCGAAGGCGTAGCTGAATCATCTGAATCTTGTTGCGCGCCTGCTCATCGGTTTGTGCTTTATCGTTTTTCAAATTGTGAACGTTCGGATCGGACGTTGGAGTGACCAGGATTTGAGCCAGCCTAACCTGATTCTCCGCTAAGTTAAATGTCGCCTTGTTCGAGTTATAGAAAGCCGCAACATCGCCGTCGGAGATCGATATGTGCGACCCGATCTCTTTGTTAAAGAGCTTCTGAACGCTGAGATCACGGCGGATCTGCGCCTTTAAATCGTCGACGTTCATTTTCCGCTGTGCCAAAAGCTTCTGAAACTGTTCCTGCGTATAGGGCGCTTTCAGCTCGTTGAATTTGGCTTCCACATCGCCATCGGAAGCAAGCAGGCCTTCTTTCTCCGCCCGTTGCAGCATGATTTCGTTGTCGATCAACGCTCGCAGAGTATCCAAACGCAGCTGGACCGTTTGATCGTCATTCGTCTTCAGCTTATTGTTCGGAAATTGCGCCGCGATCGCTCGATCCAGCTCCGTGTACGTCACGGGCCGTCCATTCACGGTAGCCGCTACATTCGAAGACACGGGCCGATTACAGGCCGTCAAAAAAAGCAATACGCTCGAAACAGCGACAAAAATGCCGCATCGGCTACTGCTACTCCGCGCTCTTTGCATCAACTGCTAAGCTTTCGCTTTCTTGATTTCTTCGACAAGCGCTGGAACGACCTCAAAAAGATCTCCGATCACGCCATAGTCGGCCGTTTCAAAGATGGGCGCGTTCTCATCTTTGTTAATCGCCACAACCGTCTTCGAGCCTTTCATGCCAACCAGATGCTGGATCGCGCCCGAGATGCCCACCGCAACATACATCTTCGGCGCGACGGTCTGACCCGAGCTCCCCACCTGCCGCTCCATCGGCAGCCAGCCGTTGTCACAAATCGGCCGCGACGCCGCAAGCTCCGCACCAAGAGCCTCAGCAAGCGCTTCGACGATCGGCAGATTGTCTTTCTCCTTAATGCCACGGCCGACCGAGACTATGATGCTTGCCGCTCCTAGGTCTACCGAGCGCTGCGCTTCGCGAAACGGCTCCTCAGGTTTGCTCCGGATCTGAGATGCATCCAACTGCACGGCCCGTTTCTCAATCGCATTAGCAGCGTTGCCCGGCTCTGCTGCCCGGAAAGCGCCCGCTTGAATCGACGCAAATTGCGGATCACCTTTTGCCTGCACATCGGCATTCAGCTTGCCCTGAAAAAGCTGCCGCACAAAAGTAATCTGATCTCCGTCCGCGCGCACGTCCACTACGTCGCTGATGAGCGCCCGGCCGAATCTCGTTGCCAGCTTTGGCGCATAGTCGCGCACTTCGTAGGTGTGAGGCAAAATAACGGCTTTCGGCTGCTCAGCCTTTATCAACTCCTCGAGCGCAGCCGTATATGCCTCGGCAGTGTAACGCGCCAACAGAGGATCATCGAGCGCAAACACTTTCGAAACATCATAGGACGCCGCTTCTTTGGCCAGCTCATCGATCCCGGACCCCAATACGACAGCTTGCACCGGTATGCCGAGCGATTGCCCAATTTTGCGGCCCGCCTCGAGAGCCTCAAACGATGCGCGATTCCATTTGCCGCCCCGTTGCTCGAGAACTACGAGCACGCTCATAGAACCCGCGCCTCGAACTTCAGCTTCTCAACCAGTTCTTTTGCGACCTGTCGCGAGTCACCCGATAGAATCTGGGCTTGCTTGTTGCGCTGCGGCAGATACACACGTTCCATGACGGTTTGAGAATTTGAATCCGCGCTGGCTTGCGATCCCGAAACCGTCTTAATCTCCTTAGTCTTGGCCTTCTTGATTCCCATCAGCGTGGCGTATCGAAGCTTCTTTATTCCGGATTGGATTGTCAGGATAACCGGCAGGGGCAACGAAACGTTCTGAAACCATCCGTCTTCGAGCTCGCGTTTTACGCGCACGGTATTGCCCTCAGGTTCCACTTCCATGACGATGGTCGCGTGTGAAAATCCGAGCAGCTCCGCCAAAACAACCCCGGTCTGCCCATATCCTAGATCGTCGGATTGAAGCCCGGTCAGAATAAAATCCGGTGATTCGGGCTTGATCGCCTCAGCAAGAAGCTTCGCGGTAGCCAGCGCATCGAGTGCGCCCTCCTCTTCAATCGCGACATGAATTGCGCGATCCGCACCTTTGGCCAGCGCTTCACGAATCGTTTGGAGCACGCGATCCGGACCGGCGCACACCACCACAACTTCGCCGCCCAGTTTCTCTTTCAACTGAAGCGCTTCTTCTAACGCGTACGCATCCGGCTCATTCATTTCGTAGCTGAGATCCGATTCGTCCAGCCACTTGCCGTCCCCGTTCACACGGAGCGCAGAATCGCGCGCCGCCACCTGCTTAACAGAAACAATAATTTTCATGTAGTACTTCGAACGCCCGCTCGGGCGGCCAGAGCATTTTTATCGTAACGCGCAGCGAAACAAGACCGTTTAGGGCCATCATGGCCGGTTAGCGGGCAGTATGCGGAATCGCCGGCGGCCTTCTATTCGATACGTTTCGAAGTCCGCATGATCTACGTTGAAGATAGTTGACAAAGCCTCACGCTTCGCCGAGGTACACCAGAGTGGCGTCGGCAAAGTCCATCGGACGATCTCAATACCGCCCCATCAGCGCCTGAATTTCTCCAAGCTCCGATCCTGAATTGCTGCCAGCACGACAGCGCCTGACCGCACGAATTTCCAGGCGGCTTCCACCTCACGGCGATTGTCGCCCACCAAGTGAAAGAGCTCCGCCAGCACTGCTTCAGACGTTACCAGCGGCAAGTGGAGTTGCCGAAAAGCATCTACACAGATCCGATGCCAGCGATCCGTTCTGTCCAGCAGCGCGAAAACCGCGCCTGTATCGATCAGGGCACTAATCGTCACGACGGTGTCGCAGCTTGCGTCGCACGGTCTTCCGGGCATTTTCGGAACGGTGAGGATTGCCGGCTGCGAAAGTCCCAAAGCATTTCGACGCAGCCCGGTGTAACCGAAGCTGCTCCCGATCGCCCTCAGGATCCGCTCTGTTGTTACTTAGCCATTCGCGAGCGGCCAAATCTAGAACCGCTGAAAGAGATACGCTACGTCGCCGTGCTTCACGCCCCAAACACGCCTTGAGGTCTGGCGAAAGACGCCAACTATAGACGTCCGTCTTCATGCATTACATTGTAGTGCAGGTTGCGGACCGCATAATGCTGGCGAGCGCGCCGCCGCATGCCTTCTTTCATCTCATCCAGAGTTCGGCGTTTTGGCTTCTTTCCGGCAAAGATGGCGTGATGAATGTCCTTTGACGAAATTCGACCTGAAGGCCGCTTCGCCTGAGCCCTACGATTGGAACGGGCCAACACCATGCCTCAACGTTACCAGGGAAATGCGCGCAGGGGCCAAGGGAACGAGCCGAAGATCGAAATCTATGTCTCGTATCTCTTGAAAATCAGGCACCCATTCGTTCCGCCGAATCCAAAACTGTTCGATAGCGCGTACTCAATCTGCATCGGGCGTGCCTGGTTCGGAACGTAATCGAGATCGCATTCTGGATCGGGGAACTCGTAATTGATCGTCGGAGGCGCAATCTGATCGCGAATCGCGAGTACCGTAATTCCCGCCTCCAGCCCCCCCGCGCCGCCCAACACATGCCCTGTCATCGACTTTGTTGAGCTCACGGCGATTTTCCTCGCCTGATCCCCAAAGGCCCGCTTCAATGCGACCGTCTCCGCCTTATCGCCGAGTCCAGTCGATGTTCCATGGGCATTCACATACTGCACCTGCGACGGCTCGATCCGCGCATCGCGCATCGCATTACGCATCACCCGGCAAGCTCCATCGCCATTCTCTGGAGGCGACGTAATGTGAAACGCATCGCTGCTCATGCCGTAGCCAACGAGTTCGGCCAGAATCGGCGCGCCGCGCCGCCGCGCATGCTCCAGTTCCTCGAGAATCAGAATGCCCGAGCCTTCCCCAACCACAAAGCCATCCCGCTCCTTGTCCCACGGCCGGGAAGCCCGGTGCGGCTCGTCGTTACGCGTCGAAAGAGCCCGCATCGCCGCGAACCCGCCGATCCCCATGGGTGTCACGCAGGCTTCGCTTCCTCCGCTGATCATCACGTCCGCATCGCCGTGCTGTATCAACCGGAATGAATCGCCAATCGAATGTGCACTCGTTGTACACGCGGTCGCCGTAGCGGAATTCGGCCCCTGCGCGCCGTACCTGATCGAGACATAACCGCTCGCCAGGTTCACAATGCACGACGGAATGAAAAAGGGAGAAATGCGGCTGGGGCCGCGTTCGAGGAGAACCTTATGCTCCCGCTCGATCACCTCGAATCCGCCGATTCCGCTTCCGATGTAGACGCCCAGCCTCTCCGGATCAGCGACCGGAATCTTCAACTCCGCGGAGCTCACCGCAAATTCAGTTGCCGCCATCGCAAACTGAATGAACCGCCCCATCTTCTTCACGTCTTTTTTGTCGACGTAAGTTACCGGGTCGAAGTCTTTGACCTCGCCGGCAATGCGGCAGCTGAATTCCGAAGCATCGAACTGAGTAATCAGCTCAATTCCGTTTTTGCCGTTCCGAATCGCCGACCAGCATTCCTCAGTGCCGGTTCCGACTGAGCTCAGCAACCCGATCCCGGTGACAACTACTCTTCGCGGCACGATTCTCCCCTGTTCGCTCCGTCTCACTCACTGGCGCAAGCAAGGAACTTGCGGCCTCAATTATTTCTTCTTCGCTTCGATGTAGTCGATGGCTTGCTTCACGGTTGTGATCTTTTCGGCATCTTCATCGGGAATGTCGATGTCAAACGCCTCTTCAAAGGCCATCACAAGCTCCACGATGTCGAGTGAGTCGGCTCCCAGGTCATCGACGAAAGATGCGTTCGCGTCAACCTGGCTTTCATCCACTCCCAGTTGTTCCACGATGATCTGCTTGACCTTCTCTGCTACACCCATTGCCTGTTCTCCTGTGCTCATAGATCGCATCTACCTCATCAAAAAAGCTGCCTGGGCCAACACTCTAAACTACATCATCGATGCAAAATGGGACGAACTACGATGAAGTGTGCCGCTCCGATTCCTCCTATTTCTAGCAGATCGGCTGTGCCCTGGTTTCGCCGCCTGTGCTGGCCCACAGTAGATGGCCAGTGCGCGTTTACCTGTCCTGTATCTGCACGGATTTGCCTCGGGTCCCGAATCCCGGAAAGCGCGATTCTTTCAGGAGCGTCTCCGGCCTCTCGGTTTTGAGGTGCACGTTCCAGATCTCGCCGAGGGCGATTTCGAGCATCTCACAATTTCCGCTCAGCTAAAGTCATTGAGAGGACATGTGCAAGGAAACCGGCGATCCTCATCGGCTCGAGCCTGGGGGGTTACCTCGCAGCTCTGTACGCCGCCCGCCATCCGGAAGTCGCCCGCCTCCTTCTGCTTGCTCCCGCATTCGGCTTTCACCAACTCTGGACCGCCCAACTCGGTCCGCAACGGCTCGCGCAGTGGCGGGAAAGCGGCGACCCTTCGAGTCTTTCACTACGCAGCGGGACGCGAGATGCCACTCGGGTACCAATTGCTCGAAGATGCAGCCGCTTTGATCCCTTTCCGGATTTTGCCCAGCCGGCTCTCATTTTTCATGGGAACCAGGATCCGGTTGTGCCCGTTATGTATTCATCGGAGTTCGTCAAAGCTCACCCCAATGCCCGCCTTGTGCGGCTCGACTCCGGTCACGAGCTGACCGATGTACTGGATGCGATTTGGCGGCAGTCGGAAGAGTTTCTGGTAGGCGATACATCGTGAATAGAGTGATAGACTGAAGGTGTCGAACGGGTTCCACAAATTAGTTTGCTGCAACTGTCGTTTTGCTCCTCACGTCCAAGAAGTGCCAGAAACTCGCACCGGTAACAGGCGGAGTGTGCCGTGATCACCAATGAAGTAGAAAAAGAAGTTATGGAGAGCCGGACCGTGCCACAAGCGGACGCCCACCTCGATCGGTTATTAATGTCAACCGATCTCGAAGAGCCCTGGTACAAATCCATCGCGCGCAGCATTCACGAGCATTTTCATCCGCCCCAACTGCCGCCGCTCGAAATAACTTCTAAACCTGTCGAGGGTGTCGACATGGGTGGGATGGGCGCCATTGACGTGCCTTGGTACAAGTCCTTCGTCAGCAATGTCAGAGATCTCATACACCCCCCTAAGCTGCCGCCGTTAGAGGTCACGTCGAAGCCCGTTGAAGTGAAGACGATCTGGGGCGCGTATCAGGGCGCGGAGAAGAAGTCCGGCACCGTATCCGTTCTCATTCACGTCGGCATCGTAGTGCTCTTGCTCGTCATCTTCCAAGCGCCCGCAGTGCGAAACGCCATAAAGAAGGGCGAGATCATTTACCTTCCGGCATTTCGACCCAAACTTCCGCCGGCTACAGAGAAAATGAGCGGCGGCGGCGGTGGCGGACAAAAGATGCCGCAACCCGTCAGCCGAGGCGTAGCTCCGAAGCCAGCTCTTAAGCCATTTGTGCCCCCCGCACCCGCGGTTCCCGAAACCCGTTCTGCCCGTTGTTCCCACGATTACCGCGCCAGCCCCGCAAATCGTTGCTGATAACTACGGCGATCCTCTGGCCAAAACTCTCCCCTTCTCTGGCGGCCCAGGCTCGACCGGATTCGGTACCGGTACGGGCGGCGGAATCGGACCGGGCAAGGGCAATGGCTATGGACCCGGAACGGGTGGCGGTACTGGCGGAGGAGTCTATCATCCCGGTGGCGACGTTTCAGCTCCGCAAGTGCTCTCAAAGGTAGAACCCGAGTACTCGGAAGAGGCTCGCAAGGCCAAGTACTCTGGAGTCGTCCTGCTATCCATCGTTGTCGATGAACACGGCCTCCCGCGCGATATCCGTGTCATCCGTCCCGTTGGCCTGGGCTTGGATGAGAAGGCCGTCGAAGCTGTAACTCAGTGGCGCTTCCGTCCAGGACTGAAAGGTGGGCGGCCCGTCGCCGTTCAGGCCACGATAGAAGTTAGCTTCCGGCTGTTGTAGCCAATCTCGTCCGTTTGCAATCTTCGCACGGGCAGATGTTTCTCAGGTGGTCGAAAGAGTATATGCCTGTGCTGTGCCCGTCATTCCAATGAATGCGCACCGCATAATGCCCCACCGGCTCTACCGAGCTCATCTTTAAAGCCGGCTTAAACATCGGGAACGGTTCAGGGCTTGAATAACTGGATTTCTGCGGCTGCGTCCCATGCGCTCCCGTGCACGTGGCGCAGGGGCATTCATCCCGCAGATAAGCCAGCGAGTAATCGCTATGGTGTCCATCCCGCCAATCAATCTTGATGCCTGCCGATTTCGAGATCGCGATGTGCTCGGGATCGAATACCGCAGCCTGTTCCAACTCTTCTTGCATCCTCTTCATTCAGATGCCCGAGCGCGGCTGGAGGTCACGGCAAATTGCGCATTCGCTCGATATCTCTCACGCCGGGCACGCGCCGGAACGCAGTCACCACCCGTTCCAGCTGCTTCTTGTCGCGCACTTCCATCGTAATATCCACAATCGCGCTATCGTCTGTGCGCGCCTGATCCCCACGCGCCTCGAGCGTTCGGATGTTGCTCGATTCGGCGGACAAGATCGACGTGAGCTGATTCAAAATGCCCGGCCGGTCGTCCGTATAAATGACCACTTTCACCGGCAGCGGCTCGCTCGCAGTGCGGACCCACTCGACATCGATCTTGCGCTCTGCCTCATACATCAGATTCTGTACGTTCGTACACTGCACCGAGTGCACGGCCACGCCCTTTCCGCGCGTGATGTAACCCACGATCTGCTCGCCGCGAATCGGATTGCAGCACTTTGCGCGATAGACCATAACGTCATCGATGCCCTTCACATGAATCGTCAAGTCCCCCGCAGGTAAACCGGGCTGCATCTGCGGTAGGCGCTGTGGCGGAGCGGGAACCGGCGGTTCTTGCGGCTTGTTCGCCGGGCGCAACCTTCTGCAGCACCTGCCGTGCTGAAAATTTTCCGAATCCCAGCGCTGCGTATAGGTCTTCGGGCTTGCTGACCCCGTACTCGGAAGCGACCGTCTCGAAATCGCCCCGCGAAAATCGGCCCAGATTCAAACCCATGCGGCGCGCTTCTTTTTCGAGCGACTTCTGCCCGATCTCGACGGCCTTGGCACGCTCTACGCTGTTGATCACGTGCTTGATCTTGTTGCGCGCCCGCGAGGTGCGCACCAGCGCCAGCCAATCCTTGCTGGGTTGATGTCCGGCCTGCGTAAGAATCTCGACCACATCGCCATTCCGGAGCGCATATTTCAGCGGCTTGATGGCTCCGTTCACACGCGCCCCGACGCAAGTATTGCCGACGTCCGTGTGAATCGCGTATGCGAAATCGATAGGTGTGGCGTCTCGCGGCAGAACGATCACGCGCCCTCGCGGCGTGAACGTGTAAACCTCTTCCGGATACAGATCGACTTTGAGCGTGGACAGGAACTCGCCCGAATCGTGCATGTCGCGCTGCCACTCCATCAGCTGGCGCAACCACGCAATGCGCTGATCCTCCTGTCCCGGGGTCTTGCTTCCTTCTTTATATTTCCAATGCGCCGCGATCCCCTCCTCCGCATTGCGGTGCATCTCTTCCGTGCGTATCTGCACCTCAAAAGCGACGCCGCCCGGGCCGATCACGGAAGTGTGCAGCGACTGGTACAAATTCGGCCGCGGCATCGCAATGAAATCTTTGATGCGGTCCGGAATCGGATGCCACTCGTTGTGAATCACCCCCAGTGCCGCATAGCAGTTTTTTACAGAATCGGTGATGATGCGCACCGCCAGCAGATCGTAAACCTGATCGAGCGTAATCCGCTGCCGCTTTAGCTTCGAATAAACGGAATACGCGCGCTTTACCCGGCCATCTACGCGCGCCGGTATGTTTTCCCGCGCCAGGCGCTGCTCGATCTCGGTTTGAATCTGCCTGACCCACTCTTCGTTTTCCTGCCGCTTCGATTCGATCTCGCGCATCAACTCGGCCGAGGCCTCGGGCTGCAAGGTCTTAAACGCTAAGTCTTCTAGCTCGCCCCGCACCTTCCCCATCCCAAGCCGATGTGCGATCGGGGCATAGATATCGATGGTTTCCTGAGCAATCGCCTCCTGCCGCTCGCGTGGAAGCGCGCCGATGGTCCTAAGGTTGTGAATCCGGTCCGCCAGCTTCACGATGATCACGCGGATGTCGCTCGTCATCGCGAGCAGCATCTTGCGCAGGCTTTCGGCTTGCCGGTCCTCACGATTCCCCAGGCTGATTTTGCTGAGCTTCGTCACGCCATCGACGCATCGCGCGACCTCCTCGCCAAACTTCTCTTTAATGTCTTCGAGCTTGACTTTCGTGTCTTCCAGCACGTCGTGCAGCAGCCCGGTCTCGATAGAAACCAGGTCCATCTGCATATCGGCGAGCAGATGTGCGATCGCTAGCGGATGCGAGATGTACGGTTCGCCTGATTCCCGCGTTTGACCTTCGTGCGCTCGCGCGGCAAAGCGGTATGCACCGTCCAGTGCGCTGAGATCCTCGTTCGGGCGGCGTGCTCTTACTTTTTCTTCGAGGGTTCGGTAAAGCTCTTCAACCTGAGGCTCGCCCAAAACTGTGCTGGACATCTAGTCTAGTTCTAGGTTAGAACAGCGAACCGCTACTCGAGCGCCTGCAACAACTGCTTGTCTACCGGCCACGTCCCAATGACACGCGTGCCCGCGACGCGAAACGTGCCTGCGACCAGCAGCCCCGTCAAGTCCGCCGGACTGGGTTTCTGGTGTTCGCGAGCTAGCTCCATGCCTAACGTTCGAGTCTGCATTTCGAGTTGCGTCCGTATCGTTTCAGCCGTCGCGGCACGCGCGCAGTCCGCCTCCAAACGAAGAACCAGAGAGCCTGGCCGCGCTGGGTCAGACTCTAACGCGAGCAGGACCCGGTCCGCAGACTGCAGAGAAATCGCGAGAATGCGCGCGGGCAGAGGAAGGCTCAACGGCTTCTCGAGCAAGCTCCGCGACACGATGACCCACACCGGGTCGGACGGAATCGATTGCCTTTCCGAGCCGCGACCGTAAGCGAGCGGAGGCAGTGAAAGCCCCACAGCCAAACCCATCACGTCAGACTGAATCGTCACAAAAGAAAGCCGCCGCCCAGGCTTGCTCGTGGGAACACTGCACAAATTACCGCTGCAAGCGCCTCCGTGCCTGGCAGCGTACTCGCGCAAGCTGCCCCAATCGAAACGTCCGCGAATGATAAACAAAATCTGCTTTTCATCAAACGATCCTGCGATAGCTTGAATGTCTCTTGCGTAATCGAAGTGCGTCTCGCGCACAAATCCGCGATACTCCGGTTCCTCGGCGGCCTTGGATCCCGCAAACAACGTCAGCAAGCCGGCACGGCGAACTGCCGCAATATCCGCAAAAAAGATCGTTGCCCCCGGCCGCGGCAGAAGCGCGACCATGTCCGAATCTGATCGGACAAAACGATGCTCATAGCGGTGAATGCCGAAAACGCCGATGCCTATGCAGCCGGCCACCAGCAGCATCCACACCCAAGGCTTCAGTTGGGCGGACGTCCTCGTCCGCGTCCGACCCCCCGGTCCGGCTCTCCCCTTCCAACTCACCACATGATCCGGCGCGCGCTCGCCGATGTAGCCGTGTGCTGCGGCGGCTCGCTCACCAGAGTCGTAATGAGCTCCTGCACGCGCCCCGCCTGCTCGGGCCTGAGAATCAGATACCGGCTGTTGCCCTGTGGATCAGGCGTGAACGTCGTCGTGTTCTTCGGCCCCAGCCTCACGCGCCCCGCCGCAGACAGTTCAAAATACCCGCGGTCCGGACGAATCGCCTCGAGCACTGCCGTCGAATCCCAATCGGGACGATTCTTTCCTTTTTCCACATAAAGGCGAAACGCGTCGACTATCGGATGATTCTCCGCATACCCAAAATCCCGATTGATCGCATCATATGGGAACGGCACCGCAAGTCCCACCTCGAAGCCGCTGAAGATCATGGGCGTGGGCCACTGCTCGAACAAAAACTTTGCTGACTCGGGATCTTTATAGACGTTGAACTCCGGCTCCGGTTTGACGAAGTTCCCCGCCATCAGGTATAAGATCTTCACTTTTTGTCGCACGAGTTCCGGGCCGCCTTGGGTTTTCAAAAGCCGCGCGAGATTCGTGCTGAATCCGATTTGTGCAATAACAACCGAGCCGTCGGGCTGCTCGCGTAGAATGCGGGTCAGCAGCTCAACCGCTTCCGGAGCTTGCGCCCCATCTTCGATGCGATGCGGATACACGTATTGTCCGCTCGAATCGCGCCGTTGCGCCGGAACCTGCAGCATCGGCGCATCCTCGCGCGTCTTGCCGTTGTGCACCACGCCGATCGGGATATCAGGACGGCCGTAGAACGTATTGACCAAGTCCACATAGGGGGCGGCAAAGCGATTATCCTTCGTGATCGTGACTGCGAGAAGCCGAACCTCCGCCCGGTTCTCGAGCGCGTGAACCATTGCCAGCGCCAGCGCGTCGTCCACGTCATTCCCGATGTCCGTGTCCAGAATCAGCCGAATCGGTTCCGCGGCCATACTCGGCCCGGCAGACCACGAAAAGAATAGGATAAAAGCGAGTAAGAAAGGCCGAAGCATGTGCCTGGTGTGACAGAGAATACCGTATCATGGGGACCGTTGTGAGCCGCTCTGAAGGAGACAAGCCAATGATCTTCGAGCAGTTTTATCTCGGGTGCCTCGCGCACGCGTCATATCTGATTGGCGCGGACGGAGTCGCAGCCGTCATTGACCCGCAGCGCGACGTCGAAATCTACCTCGAATCCGCCGAACGCCACGGCCTCAAAATCGCGCATGTTATCGAAACGCATCTGCATGCCGACTTCGTTTCCGGCCACGCCGAGCTCGCCGCCCGCACAGGAGCCACAATCTACCTCGGCAAAGGTTCCGGCGCGAAGTTCCCGCACTGCGCAGTGCGGGAGGGAGATGAGATCCGATTGCGAAATTGTATTCTCCGCTTCCTGCAAACCCCCGGACACACCCTCGAAAGCGTCTGCGTTCTAGTGACGGACCTCGCGCGTGGGCCCCAGCCGTATGCAGTGTTCACAGGCGACACGTTATTCATTGGCGACGTTGGCCGTCCGGATCTATCCGAGACCCACACGCCCGCGCAGCTCGCCGCGCTTCTCTATGAGAGTCTTCATCACAAGCTGTTGAGCTTGCCCGATAGCGTTCTCGTTTTTCCCGCTCACGGAGCGGGTTCGATGTGCGGAAAGCACATCGGAACGGATCGCAGCTCTACCATAGGTCACGAGCGGCAAGTCAATTACGCGCTCCGCCCGATGTCCAAACAGCAATTCATCGATCTAGTCACGGAAGGTCTTCCGGACCGGCCGGACTACTTTCATCGGGACGTGGACATTAATCGCGAAGGCGCCGCGCCGCTGGCCGACCTGCCACGACTCAGGGACCTTCCGGCAACGCAAGTGCAAACTCTCCAGCAAGCCGGAGCGGTCGTTCTCGATACACGCCCCTCAAGCGCATTCTGTTCCGGCCACATTTCCGGCTCCGTCAACATCGGCCTGGGAGGCCAGTTCGCGTCCTGGGCTGGTTCTGTGGTCGGTCTTGATCGCGACGTGATCATCATCGCGGAAGATTCTGCCTCCGCGGAAGAGGCCCGCTACCGTCTCGCGCGCGTCGGTATCGAGCGCGTTCCTGGATTCCTCGCCGAAGGCATCAGCGGCTGGGTGCGGCAGGGGCTTCCGTTGGAGGCGCTGGATCAATGGACGGTTGAGGATCTGGCCGCCGAGATGAAAAGCAACCGCGCACTTCGCCTATTGGATGTCCGGCGCGAGCCCGAATGGACGGACGGCCACATACCCGGAGCGCTGCATCAGCCGTTAAGCAATCTCGCGGCAACTCTGAAAACGCTTGATCCCGAAACCAGAACTGCGGTTCACTGCAAGACCGGATATCGCAGCGCGATCGCGTGTAGTCTGCTCAAAGCATCCGGCTTCCGCCACGTCGCGAACCTCGTCGGCGGTTACGACGCCTGGATCGCAGCCGGCTTCCCCTCAACCCATGTCGCGAAAGCCGATACCGTCGCCGTCAGTTAGGCCCGATAAAGGTCGATAACGGAGGCTCGTTATAAAGAAGCTCATTGCCAGCGAACCCAAGCTGCACCTGAGTTACAGCCCCTGAACCGTGGTTCACCAGGATGAACCAGCTTTGAGCCGAAGGCCGCCAGACCATATAATCGGTGCCGCCATCATTGTTGAAATCGCCCGCGACCGGCAGATCGCCCATCGTACCCAACAACTGGGTCATCGTTGCTCCCGTCGTCGACCTAACGTAAAACCTGCCTTCCGATGGCCGCCAGATAACCGGAACTGTGCGTTCATTCCCGCCGTCGGTCTCCCCCGCTACGGGAACGTCACCATGCAGACCCCATTGTGTGATGGCCGGCGTGGTCGGTGTCGCGCTCGGAATCACATACCAGACGCCATTCGATGGCCGCCAGACTGCAAAATCGGCTTTGGCGTCGCTGTCGAAATCGCCAACGCTAATCGCGGGAATGTCGCCTTGCGTTCCCCATTGCTGTACCCTCGCAGAACCGCCAACAACCGGAAGATCGTACCAGACGCCATTCGACGGCCGCCACACTACGTAATCAGTCTTCCCGTCCGCATCGTAATCACCAAGTACGGGAATATCGCCCGGTGCGCCCCACTGAACTTGAAGTGTCGCTGCCGGATTACTGCTCGGCGCAACAAACCACATCCCATCGCTCGGACGCCACACCGCCCAATCGAGAATTCCATCGCCATCAAAATCGCCATTCACCCGAACAGTAAGCGAGCGCCCGAGAGTGCCGACGCCCAGCTTAGTCGAGATCACGCGCGTGGGCAGCGTCCATGCCTGCGAAAACCCGTTCGGGTTACCGCTCAGCTTGAAGTACATGTTGCTCTCTGACGGTCGATAAACAGCGTAGTCACTCTTTCCATCGCCGTCGTAGTCGGCGGGCGCGGGAATATCGCCCGGCGCGCCCCATTGAAATTGGATAGGGGCCGCCGGCGTGGCGCTCGGAATGATGTACCAGGTGCCGTTCGAGGACCGGTAAACCGCCAAGTCCCATTTCCCGTCGCCGTCATAATCGCCCGGCACAGGAGCATCGCCTGGCAGACCCCATTGCGTCATGATTGGATTCGACGGGCTAGCGCTCGGAATCACATACCAAGTCCCGTTCGAGGGCCGCCACACTGCAAAATCCGTAATCCGGTCTCCATCAAAGTCGCCCGCTATCGGGATATCGCCCGCCAGCCCCCATTGCTTAGCGAATGCTCCTGTTCCTCTGCTCGGGATGATGTACCAGGTTCCATTCGAGGGACGCCAGACAGCGTAATCGGTTTTCCCATCTCCGTCGTAATCGCCCGGAACCGGGATGTCGCCCGCCGTGCCCCATTGCTGCGTAATCAAAACACTCGGATTCGCAAACAGGTGGATGTACCAAGTTCCATTCGATGGCCGCCAGTAGGCATAATCCAGAACTCCATCACCATCGAAATCGCCTTGCACGCGAATATCGCCGGTAACGCCCGCAAGCGTTTGGGCATTAGCTGCATGCCAGAACAGCGTCACGCATAGCGCGAAACCCGCCAACGTTACGAGCCTCGCAGCGGCACGCGAGCGAGAGCGGAAACTTAAACAAGTCACACCACTCATGAAAGACTCCTCGACCGAGGATAGATCAGTCTTCACTCGCGTGGACAGCCGTTACTCAGGCGCGGCGTGCTGGAGGTCACGGTACTTTGCCGTCTTCTGGTCCAGCGCATTCCATTCCGGCGCCCTGCGACTATTCGCAATTGTCCACACCACTCGTGCTACCAACCGATCCACCTTCACCATTTCCGGAAAGTCGATCTTCTCCCATTCGTCTTTCAATCCGTGATAGTCGGGAAATTCGAATGATGTCGCAAGCGTCAGGTCTGGGATGCCCATCATCGCGAAAGAGTAGTTATCGCTCGCCCGAAAGTAAGGATCAGTCTCTTTGGTCTCAACCATTGATAACCCCGAGAGTTTCGCGGCCCTCTCGATAATCGGAGTCATGGTTGTGTACTCATATCCGGTCAGAGTCGCATTGCCTTTGCCGATATCGGAATCGCTGCGGCCGACTTGCTCCAGATTGATATCCGCAACCGTCGCACTTAGCGGGAACAGCGGGTGTTGCGTGTAATAAAGCGAGCCGAGTTCCCCAAGTTCTTCGCCGCAAAACGCGATGAACACAATCGAGCGTTTCGGCCGATGCTTCATCTTCGCGAGCGCAGCCGCGATCTCAATCACCGATACGGTTCCGCTCCCGTCATCATTGGCGCCGTTGAAAATTCGATCGCCTTTCTTCTCGGCTTTATCAACACCCAACTTGCCGGAAGTCTCGAGAGTTCCGATGTGATCGTAATGCGCCGACACGATCACGTACGTAGTTTCGCAGTTCAGGGTCGGAGCCTGAAAGCAGGCCCACCACATTCCGGGCCACAATCGGATGATTGATCGCGCGATCGCGTATTTCGCCGCTCTTCTTCGCCAAGTCGGTCAAATCCGCTACTTGGACAAAATCGTCTCCGTTCCCAGGCTCCAGGCCCGCCGCACGAAAACGCGAGGCGATGAATTCAGCCGCAATGTCGAGTCCCGGAGAAGGCGTCCACCGGCCGGCGAGTAAGTCAGAAGAGAGAAACGAAAGATTGCCCCGCAGCGAATCGGCGGAAATACCGGCGAGTGCGCGCTGAAAATCTAGAGCTTCGGAGGAAACGCGACCCGGTTTCTTCGCTACCGCCTGGCCGTTCGCCGACGCCGCGGCCAGCAGCAGCGCCGCCAGACATAGTTGCACTTCGCGGTTCGCTTACGGCTTTACGGAGGCGGTTTGCCCGGCCACCGCGGGATGCTTCACTTCTGCATCGAGCAGCGGCTTCAGCGCCTCCAGCTCAATCGGCCCGTTATAGTGCTGGCCATCGATGAACAGTGTCGGCGTTCCCGAAACTCCCGCCTGGTCGCCATCCTGCACGTCTCGGGTGATCGCTTCCTTCACCTCGGTCGAATCGAGATCTTCTTGGAAGCGCTTCAAGTCCAACCCGTTTTTCTGCGCGAGCGCCAAGAGGTTGTCTCTCGAAAGATCGTCATGCGCGGCAAACATCGCATCGTGCATCTCCCAAAACTTGCCCTGCTTTTGGGCCGCCACCGCCGCCGCCGCTGCCAGGGCCGCTTGAGAGTGCGTTTCGAGCGGATATTGTTTGAAAATCAGCTTCACCTGCTTGGGATACGCTTTCAACACTGCTTCGAGCTCCGGCACCGCGGCCACGCAATACGGACACTGGAAATCCGAAAACTCGACTAACGTGACCGGCGCGTTTTGAGCTCCCCGCACCGGCGAGCCTCCGGTGGGAATCGCAACCGGATCTTCGAGTAGGCGTGGCTGCTGTACATGCGCGTACTTCGAGCCCTCCGCGGCCGCGATCGCATCCGCTTCGCTCTTTCCATTCTTGATCGCCTGCACGATCACGCTCGCTAAGCCCCGGCTGTACGAGCACGATGGATCGAGCATGCGGCACTGTGCCATCTTCATCCCACACCCGCAGGAACAATCGTGTTCCCGTAGGACCTTCAGCACCGTCGCCTTTTGGGCCGCGGATAAACTGCCGAGATCAACGCCGTTCAGCTCCTCCGCCTTCTGCCAGTCCTGCGCGCACAACAGGCACGCGCTAAACACACACAGAGAGATGCGGAGAATAAACCGGCTCATAGACCTATTGTAAGTGCAGAGTACAACCGACGCCTGCCCGTCAGACTATCTTTCCTGTCACGATCCGTTCTCTCTCTCAAACCCGAGCAATTGCTCGATCTCCTGTTGAAGCCTCCGCTGCGTTCGTTTCCTCCTAGGAAAGAAAATCGCGCACCATATGGCGAGAAGCACAAAAACCGGAACCGTGTTTACCAGCAGACCTGGGTGGCTAAGCGACGCAATCAGCCCCGGCGCGATAACCATCGCCACTCCCAAGAAACAAAACGTCAGGCCCGCCCTGCGCCAGATGTGCCGGACATAGTCGCGCCGCTTCTCGAGTTCACTTCTATATGACTGGAGCGTGGGGTTCAGTGTCCCATCCGGCGCTTGGCGCCCCGGCCAAATCCATTTATATGCCTGATACGCGAAATAGAGGGACCAGAGACTTAGCAGGCCCATCCCCAGGCGCGGAATCACGTCATGGCCTCTCGCGAAGCCCCACGCGAAGAATACGGAAAGGATGAACCCGAGGATTATAGAGTAGAGCGCTTCAAAACGGGCTCTCCTCTGATGCTGCTGTGTCTTAAGACGCAATTGATCTGCTGACATTTTGAATGCCTCCGTGGGCTGGCTTTGCCAGATATTTTGTGGGTCTTTCATAGGAAACTCACTTGCCATGAAATCCTCCTTCATCGAACCAGCTCCTCAGGAGGTTTTTGATCCGGTGAACTTTCATGGCCACGTTCGCCGGCGACAACCCGGTGATTTCGCTGATCGAACTCGCGTCCATCCCTTCGAGATAGGAAACGATGATCTGGCGATCGAGCGGTTTCAGGCGCTGGATCAGCATCGAGAGACGCTCAAGCGCTTCGGCGTGGCTGGCGGCAAGTTCACCCTGATCACTTCCGGGCATGGCCTCGATGTTCTCGATGCTCACGAGCCTGTCCCTGACGCGGCGCTGCCGAACTATGTGCCCGGTGGCTACGTTGTGAGCAATACGGTAGACCCAGGTCCTCAGCGAACATCGCTGATCAAAATGCGAGAAGCTTCGCCAGAGATGTAGATGAATTTCCTGTAGCAGGTCACGACGCGCCTCGGGATCAAGCTCGTACGCTCGCGCGAGCCGGTCGAGTGAAGAACCGTAGGTTTCCGCTGCATGTTCATACAGAGAATCCAGGCTCACGTCTCCAGCCGATATGGGGTCACGTCCCCGCACATATAGGGTAGTCGTCGGCTCATTGCGCTTTCTAACAGATTTAATAATCAGGCAGTACGCCGCGAGATCTAAAATGGCTCTATGGACCTGATCGTCAACGGTGAGCGGCGGCATCTGTCTGTCGATCCCGAACGCCCGCTATTATTTGTTCTTCGCGACGAGCTCGATCTCACCGGCGCAAAATACGGCTGTGGCGAGGGGCAATGCGGCGCGTGTACGGTTCTGATCGACGGCGTGCCCCATCGCTCTTGCATTACTCCGGCCGCAAGCGCAGCAGGCAAAGCAAATCACGACCATTGAAGGCATCGCCGATGGCGACCGCCTCCATCCAGTCCAGGAATCCTTTATTCAGTGCGATGCGATGCAATGCGGCTATTGCACGCCCGGCATGATCGTCGCAAGCGTGGCCCTGCTTCGAAAGAATGCCGCGCCTTCTGACCCCGAGATAAGACAGGCGCTCGAGGGCAATATCTGCCGCTGCGGAACCTACAACAAAATTGTTTCGGCGGTCCAGATGGCCTCACGGCGAATGGCCGCGGACGCAAAGGAGCGACGCCATGCCTGAATTGAAGCAAGCCGAACAGACAGCCACGACGCAAACACTCCCTCCCGCACCGCCGCAGCTTTTTGAAAACGCTCGGCGGCGGATTTCTCGTCCTTCTGACTCTGGACGTCGACGGCCTCGCCCAGGAGTCTGGTCGCGCACAGCATCGCCCATCCAGCGAAGATCTCCCGCAAAACATCGCCGCTTGGTTGCACATCGCGCCCGATGGAAGCATCACGGCATTCACCGGCAAGGCTGAGGTCGGGCAAAATATTCGAACCTCGCTCACCCAAGCCGTTGCCGACGAATTGCGCGTTACGCCCGATTCCGTGCGGCTCGTGATGGCGGATACTGCGCTCACGCCCTGGGACATGGGCACCTTCGGAAGCCGTACTACGCCAACCATGGCGCCCCAGCTTCGCAAAATGGCTGCAACGGCTCGCGAAATGATGGTTGACGCCGCCGCTAAGCAGTGGGGCGTGAATCGTGCGACGCTCAGCGTCGCGAATGCCTGCATCACTGATAAGGCGTCCGGAAAAACCGCGAGCTTCGCTAAGCTTGCCGCCCGAAGTCGATTGGGTCAAGACCATTGCCCAGGACGGTCTCACAACGCCCGCCGCCAACTGGCAAGTCGCCGGAACTAGCCTGCCTAAAGTGAATGCGCGCGCGATCGTCACCGGCAAGCACAAGTACACATCGGATCTCGAGCGCCCTGGCATGCTCTACGGCCGTGTCTTGCGGCCTCCCAGTTTTGGCGCGAAGCTCGTCTCCGTTGACACCAGCGCCGCTGAGCAAATCCCAGGTGTCAAAGTCATACACGAAGCGGATTTCGTCGGTGTCGCCGCCCCGAATGAAACCATTGCGCAGAAGGCCGTCCAAGCGCTCAAGGCAACCTGGAAAGAAGCGCCGCAGATATCCTCCGCTGAGCTCTTTACGTATTTGAAAACGGCTCCACCTGAATCCTCGGGCGAATCCTGGGAGCGCGGCTCGCATGTGGTCGGATCCGTCGAAAACGGCCTTCACGCCGCAGACAAGACACTTAAGAGCGCGTACACGGTCGCCTATATTGCCCACACACCGCTCGAGCCACGTGCAGCCGTCGCCGAATGGAAGGATTCCAATCTGAGCATATGGACCGGCACTCAGCGGCCCTTTGGCGTCCGAACTGAGGCGGCGCAGGCCTTCGGAATCCCCGAAGAGCGAATTCGCGTGGTTGTGCCGGATACCGGCGGTGCGTATGGAGGCAAGCATACAGGCGAATGCGCCATCGAAGCTGCGCGGCTTGCAAAAGGCGCGGGCAAACCCGTGAAGCTCATTTGGACGCGCGAAGAAGAGTTCACCTGGGCGTATTTCCGCCCTGCCGGCGTGATCGAGGTCGCGAGCGGTGTCGCCAAAGACGGCGTGCTGACTGCCTGGGAGTTCCACAATTACAACTCCGGTCCGTCCGCGATTGAAACTCCTTACGAAGTACCGAATCAGAGCATCCACTTTCATCCCGTGAAATCGCCGCTCCGGCAGGGTTCCTATCGCGGGCTAGCCGCAACCGCTAATCACTTCGCGCGCGAATCGCACATGGACGAGCTCGCCGCTGCACTCAACATGGACCCGCTCGCATTCCGCTTCAAAAATCTGAAAAATCTGCGCATCCGTGCTGTCCTCGACGCCGCAACCCAGCATTTCGGTTGGGCCAAGAATAAGGCCGCCGGCGGTCACGGTTTCGGCCTGGCATGCGGCACCGAAAAGGGCAGTTGCTTCGCCTGCTGCGCTCAAATCTCGGTCGGACCCGGCCACGAGCTCCGGATCGAGCGAGTCGTTCAGGCCTTCGAGTGCGGCGCAATCGTGAACCCCGAGCATCTCGAGAACCAGGTCGAAGGCGCCATCATCATGGGAATCGGCGGAGCGCTGTTCGAGAGTATCGATTTCGCAAACGGCCGCATCCTCAATGCGCGGCTTTCAAAATATCGCGTGCCCCGGTTTGCCGATATTCCCAAAATTGAAGTTGTGCTCGTCAACCGCAAGGATCTGCCTTCCGCAGGCGCAGGTGAAACACCGATCATGGGCATTGCGCCCGCTATCGCAAACGCGATCTACAACGTTAACGGCAAACGTATCCGCTCGATGCCGATCCTGCCGGCACTCATCAATGCCTAAACGCCATTATCGAAATCTGGACCGCGACGTCAGCCGTCCGAGCTTTTTTCGTGCACACGGACGTAGTCGCCAGTTGTGGAAACAAGAGCCGAAATGCGCTGGTTTGTTTCGAGGCTGACGTCGCGCAAGATTTGAATCGCGGCTTCATGCGCGTCCAGCCGCTTATCGGCCAGACGTGCGTGCTCCAACAGTCCTTCAAGAACTTCTTCGATGTGATCCAGCCGATTTTTCCCATTCGCGTCAGGCATTCTTGTCCCTGCTCAGCTTGCAATCTTCTCGCTGCTCGCCTCTACATTCCTAATCCTAGCCTGAGCGAATCCCAGCTGCAGCGCGCTCCTATCCTTCGCTCTCAAACACCAGCCGCGCCTCCCCAAGATGAATCTCATCTCCCGAGCGCAGTTGCAGTCCATGCGTAACGCCTTTCGGCACCTCGAGCCGCCGCCCCTCCCGGAACACACTCGTCCCGCGCTGGCTGCCCGAATCGTACAACCGAAATTTCCCGCTCTCCGCGTCATAGCGAATATGAGCGTGCTCGCGCGACACTGTAGTCTCCGTATCGGCAAACGCAACGTGATTGCGCCGGCGAAGACCGTCTTTTGCCCCGACCACTTCCTGCAATCGCCCGATATTCACCCGATCCGACTGAATCGGATACTCAGCCATATCCGCCTGCCCGCGAACAATCGTCAGCTTCGCCTTTGGACGCGCATTACGATCCAACTTCGCCACAGCCGCGTTTGAATAGTCAATCGCAAACGGCCGCCTACTCAACGCAAGCGTCGCGTCCTCGATAACGGAAACACTCACGTTGAAACCGGCAGGCACAGGACAATCCGCCTCTCGCAGCAACCCTCGAACATCTTCTTCCATTCCGCCTTCGCCGAGCGCGCCTTCGTAAAGCGTCTGCTGCTCTCGGTTCTCCGCGGCAACGCGTATCGAAACCCGGCTATACGGAAACAGGCTTCTTCCCTGACCTTTGGCATGAATATGGTCGCGAACATCGCCGAGAATGTCACGCCGGACTTCAAGCAGCTCTCCGCCCCCCGGCGCGCCCGACACTCTGGACGACCATGCCTTCACCTTGGCCGCGATCCACGCATCCAGTTGCTCGATGCTCCTCACGAGCATGACCTCATATAATCCCCAGCTCGCGCGCCGCCGCCACGATCTCGCCCGCAATCGGAGCCGCCGCCGTTCCTCCGTACTCCCCGTTTTCAACCAGCACAGCGAACGCGATCTGCTTTCCGCTCTTTGCTCCATATGGAGCGAACCCGATGAACCATGCGTGCGACGGCGCCTTCGCAAGCTCCGCCGTCCCGGTCTTCCCCGCAATTGCGATTGGCGACCCACTCAGCACGCGCCCTGTTCCCGACGTTACGACCGCGCGCATGTATCCCGCAATCTGGTTCGCTAAAGACGGCGCAAGCAGCGGCTGCGGCGCGTGAACCCTCGGATTCGTCACGTCAATGATCCAGCGCCCCTCAGGCGCACTCCCGCCGTTCGCGATGGTTGCCGCAACTCGGGCCATCTGAAAGGGAGACGCAACCACTTGCCCCTGTCCATACGACGCCTGTGGCAATGAACGTTCGAGCCGTTCCGCCGTGTCCGGCTGCGCTACTGAGATACCCAGTTCACTCGCCGTCTCGAAAAGCATTTTTGATCCCACGCTGTTCGCACCCAATTGCGCAAAAAAGGCGTTGCACGATACGACGATGCCCTTCTGAAGATCGACCGAGCCATGCGGCTGCCGGTCCTTCACGTCATCGCGAACTTCGCGCTTCCATACATAATTCCCAACCCGCCCGCCAGGTAAACGCACGCACTCGTACCGCTGATGCGCAAGAGCCGGATTCTTTCGCAGTGCCGCAATCGCAGTAACGATCTTGAACGACGACCCCGGCGGATACAATCCAAACCGCGCTCGATCGAGCAGGTCCGTTCCCGCACTCGCCCCCTGCGAGCCGGGGCTCAGCGCCGCAAACTGCGCCTCCGACGGCCATGGATAACTGACCGCAGCCAGCGTATCGCCCGTCGCCGGTTCCATGACGACCACCGCCCCCTTCTGCTTACCCAGAGCGATGAGATGTTTACTCAGAATCACGGAAGCCCGCATCTGCAGCGCCGCATCGACCGACATGTGAACATCTCGCGGCCTCGCAAGAATCTCCTTTACGGCCGGATTCTCCGGTTCATAGCGGTGCCGCACCAGCGGGATCAGCGCCCGATAATCCCGCTTCACGCGAACACTGAGTTGCCCGCTCTCGGGATCTCGCACTTGCTCCAGCTCCGCGACATCGTCGTATCCTTGCAGCCGGATCCGCGACGCGTTTTCTTCAAAAGCCGTGTTCGTCGCGCCCTGCTTCAGTCGCGTCCGAACATCGCCGAGCAGATAAAACGTCTCTGGCCCAAGCGGATAGTGCCGCGACTCCCGCTTCGATGTCGTCTGATCCAGCGCGATTCCCAGCTTCTCGTAATCCGCCCTGTGCGCCTCGATCTGCGACCAGTCGCTCGTTGCGAGCGGAAGGCCATTGCGATCGAAAATCGTGCCCTTCGGCAGTTCGCGCGCAACCTCTAATATCCGCGGATTGTACTGATACCGTCGCACCCCGTCCGCCTGCATCACCAGGCTCGGCCGAACCAGAACGCTATCGGCCTTGATGACCTGAATCCACGCGAACCGCGCCAGCACCACGACGCCGGCCAGCCCCAGCACCGCCATGAGCGCCCGCGTGCCCGAACCGAACGCCGCTTTCTGATCGCGTTCTCCGCTCCGGCTTGAAATCGACAGAATGATTGCAAACAGCACGAAATTCGCCACCATCGAGGTTCGCCCGTAACTCAAAAACGGCGACACAACGCCCGACAGCGGAATCAGCCCCAGCAGCCCTCCCGTAATCAATAACAATTGCAGCGCTGTAATGAGCGCGAGCCCCGCAACCAGAAAGAAAGAGTACGTCCCAGGCGCGCGCAAGGCGATCCGCAGGCTCCGGTAAATCAGAACCCCGTACAGCGCATACAGCGCCAGAATCCCGATCACTCCTGCTTCTTCGCCCAAGACGGAAATCACCAGATCCGTATGCGCCGCGGGCATGCTTTGCGGATCGCCCAGCCCCAGCCCCGTACCCGTCGCGCCGCCCGCTCGCAGAGTGACCACAGCGAATCCGCCAACTGATCGCCGCCCCGCACGCGGTTGTCCCACGGCGATTTCCACATCTCGACCCGCTCCCGCACTGTATGCGGATACCCCGTCGCGTATCCGATCACGAATGCGGCAATGATCGCGGCCAGTCCTGCGCATGCCAGCAAAACACGGTTCCGGGCAATGCTGTACATCGTCAGAAATAGGCAGCCGATCACAAGCGCCGGCCCCAGATCGCTAAGCCAGAAGAAAAGCGCGATTGAAATCAGAACCGCCACTATGACGGGAAGAACGTAATCCAGGCGCGGAACGCTGAACCGGTCCGCAACCTTCGCCAGTCTGCCCCCGCGCTGCTTGAGCTGCCGTAGCGCATCCCAGTTCTGCGCAAAATACCCGGCCAGAAAGAACACGATCAGTATCCGGATCAGTTCGACAGGCTGAAAGAAAAACAGATTCACCTTGGCGTCGCTGCCGCCCGGCCCGCTCCCGAAAATCCCCAGCGCAATCGCGAGCAACAGTGCTCCAACGAGCGGAACGTAGCTCAATTTCCGGAACTGCCGCTCGTAATCGGGCACGCTGAACACCACTAGCGCCGCGCACCCCGCGATCACCCCTTGCGTGAAATCGGCGAACAACAAGTTATCCCGCAGCGGATCCCGCAAGCCAATCATCAAAATCAAACCGATTCCGCAAAGCGCCTGAATCACCGGAACAATAAGAGTGTCTCCCCCAAATCCGCGCACCCTCCACATCACGTGAACCGCATAAAACGCGACAAAAAACAGCACGCTCCACACCACAACGCGCGTGCCATACTCACCCGCATCGCGAACCCGGAAATTCGGTTTCATCTGCGCGAACTCTGCCGCCGTCAGCAGCGGAATCGAAAGCTCGCGTTCACCTTCCCCGCCCCGCAGCTCGCGCGCGCTCCTTCTTGCCCGCGCTTCCGCCAGCCGCTTCGGCAACTCACTCAGCCCACGAGCCCTCGCAAGCTCGCCTTCCGTCACTCGCAGCCGCGCAATCCGGCCCACATTGCTGAACGTCTCGCCGTGGCGCTTCACGTCGTAGATGTGCCGCGCAATAAAATCCTGGTCCGCCGCGCCGGCCACCATCCCTAGATACGGAATCAACTGCTGCGGCCCAACCAGCTCGTTCAGGTTCAGCGTGTTCTTTTCGACTTCGCCCGCGTTGTGAACCTTCGCGCGGTATACCAACACGAGACCACTGACCACCACAATCGACCCCGCGATCAGTCCCAGCAATTCGGCCCCGCGCGATCGTGCGCGCGTCCGCCGCTGCAAGGTGCGCCGCTCCTGAGCCCGGCTCGCAATCTCCGCCCGTGAGACTTTCATTGCGAATTCACGCCCTGCCCCAGCTGGCTCAATCGCTGCTCCACCTTCTGCTCTCCCTGAACCGCCTGCATTCGATTTCGCGCAGCGTCGCCAAACAATCCCGCTCGCCGGTAAAGATCCTCCGCGTGAATGTAGTCCTCTCGCGCCCGATCCAGATAATCGCGCTCCTGCAAAGGCGACTGCACAAGTCCCCACGCTTGGCGCCAGTTCCGATCTGCACGCCGCCGGTACCCATCCGCCAATTGCGCCGTCTCGCGATTCCCGATCGCGTGTCCGTAATGCGCCGCTCTCTTCAACGCCTCTTCCGCTTTGTCCACATCACCCAAATCGTATATGTACAAATTCGCCAAGCCCAGATAGGGATCGGGCGAATGTTTCAGCAGCTCAGCCGCCTCATCAAATTTATTCAACGCCGTATTGAACCGCTTCTGCCGCGCAGCGCCCCGCGCCGCAGTTCCCTCGATCCGCTCGATGTGCCCCTCGCAAAGCCGCAAGCGTCCTTCGATGCCGCTATTCCCCGGATCGAGATCGAGCGCCCGCGTCAAATCCTTTCGCGCCTGCATCCATTGCGGCTCGTATACCGTCGGAGCGTCGCTATTCCGATACTCGGAAATGATTTCATCCGCCGCCGCAACCAGCCGCTTCCTCAGCGCGCTTGTCGCGCCCCACAAAAATACTCCCAGATGCGTTCGCTTCGTGAGCGCCTCATACCGCGTCCAAGCCTCATCGAGATTCGTTACGTGCTCTGTCTCGAGATCCGTCTTCAACTTATCGGCATCATCCCAGAACTTCAGCTGCATCGAAACGAAGAGGAACCCGATCAGGCACGCCGCCCCAAGCACAGCCGCACAACCCATTAGCCGCTGACTTCTTCGCGTTCTTAGGTTGGGCGCAACGGCGCTCGCCTGTCTTCTCGTCGCATCCTCAACCCGCGTCTCTCGAACCGGCACAGCCGTCCGCACCGTCGCATCACCATCAAACGCCGGAGCGGCACGAATCGCTTCGGCCAACACCGGTTGCCCGCGCTGAAACCGCGCCAGATCTTCGCTCACCTCGCGCGCGCTCTGATAACGCCGCCCGGGATCGCGCGCCAGCATTTTAAAGACGATTCGCCGCAACGGCTCCGGACATGCGGCCGGCAGCGCATCCGGCCCCTGCCCCGACCGAATCCGCCGCTCCAGCCGTTCCTTCGTCGGCTCCTCAAACGGCAGCTTGTGCGCGACCATCTGGTACAGAAGCACGCCCACCGACCATAAGTCGGAGTGCGAATCCATATTCTGCGTTTCCAGCCGCTCCGGCGAGCAATATGCGCTGCTCGCGAAAACATTCATCGTGTATTTGCGCGTGTGCGTCAACGCCTTAGCAATCCCGAAATCGAGCGCCTTTACCTGGTTCTGTTTATTGATACGGATATTGCGCGGCTTTAGGTCCCCGTGAATGATCCCCGCAAAACGCCGCTCGCCGATGCTGGTCGTGAACGCGCTCAGGTTCTCGAGCATTTCACACAGCTCCCTCGCCACATGCACCGCGAAGCCCGGATTCACAGGCCCCCGCGCCATCACTGCCGAGAGATCCTCGCCCTCGATATACTCCATATCGATGAACAGGTCACCCGAAATCTCGCCATACTTGTTCACCGTCACGACGCGCGGATCCACCCCGCTCAACCGCTTCTGCAGCTCGGCCCCTAAGCGTTCCGCTTCGAGAACCTCCCGGTCTTCAGGCTCAGGCCCCTCGTACACAATCTTCAGGGCTATCTCACGATGGGCCTCTGTATCGTGCGCCAGATACACCTCACCCATCGCACCCCGCCCGATCAATCGAATGATCTGATACGGTCCGTAGCGGTCGCCGGCATTCACGGCCGCGTTTCCCTGCCGCCATCGCCGCGCTTCAAAATGCGAAATTTCGCCGGCTCAGGCGCCTTCCCTGCCCCCAGAAAATAGTTGCGCCCGATCATCGCTTCATCTGCTGCGGGCAACCATATGGCCTCACCGCCATTCCCCACAAATACGTTCCGGACCACCCATGGCTGCTGAGTCGATGAAATCAGCAAGCCCGGACTCAGCGCGTGCCCCCGCCGCCCATTGCCCTCGATCACATTGTTCTCAATCTCGGGCGCAGCTTCATCGGCCACGCCGATTCCCCCTCCCGCGTTGTCGTGAATCAAGCAGCCAAAAATCGCGCCTGCCGAGTTGCCGCTAAACTCAACGCCGATCCCATCCGCGCCCGCTACATCGTCTCGCGCGAGAACCACATCACTGTCTCTGATGCGAATGCCGCCCGCCTTCCCGCGAATCTGAAAACCTTCGAGCCGGCCGTGCTGAATCCCATCCGCAATCACCGGTCCTTCTATCACTGCTTCGCCGGCTCGCTGTGCAGACAGCGTCACGCCTTCCCTCAGCCGCACCGCCTCCTGATATGTTCCGCTAGGCACCGACGAGACGATCCCCCGGCCGCGCTTTATCGAGCACAGCCCCAATCCTGCCGCCCGCGCTCACGACGAACGATCTCGGCTCAGCGGTCTTTTGCAACACGTACACATACGCCAGAATCCCCAGCGCAGCCCCTAACACTGCACCGTAAAAAACGTAAGCCGCTCCGCTTCGATACCACGGCCGTCGAACTTCCTCCTCGATCCGGCGCATCCGGTCCGTGCTCTCACCCACCGAGAACCGCTGGCCGAACGACGCCGCAAACGCTTCGCCTTCCACCAATATGGCGGAGATGTTATCTTTGCCCACTTCATTCGCCGCCGCGATCAGCGCTCGCACAGCCCCCCACCGGTCGCCCGCATTTCGCTCCACAATCTTCAGAATCTCGTCAGATGAAATAGCGTCGCTCAATCCATCGCTGCACAGCAGCACAGCGCTATCCGGCTCAAAAGGCGCTTGAACAATCTCGATGAAATCCTGAGCATCGGGCGTGCGCTCTTGTGACCCGAGATCCCGGAACACTTCGTTCCGCCGCGGGTGCTGCATCGCTTCCTGCTCGCTCAGCTCGCCGCTGTCTTCGCGCTCTCCGACCGGCGAATGGTCGTGCGTCAGCTTTTCGATTCGCCCCCGCTTAATGCGGTACAGCCGCGAATCCCCCACGTGACCCGCCATCATCTGTCCGTCTTCGATCACCGCCGCCGTGAGCACGCACCCCATGCCCGCCCACTCGGCATGCGTCTGGGCCGCTTCATAGATCGCGTTATTCGCCAGCGCAATTGCTTCACGCAACCGCTGTTCCACGCTATCGGTCTGCCGCTCCAGCCGCGCTCGTACGCGCTCGATCGCAATTTCAGCCGCGCGTTCACCCGCCTCGTGTCCGCCCATGCCGTCCGCCACGATGAAGAATCCCCGCACATCGTCGCAGTAAACACGATCCTCGTTGTTCGGACGAACGCTACCTTTGTCGCTCGATGCCGCCGCGAGGTAACGTGGCACAGCGGTCGTCATCAGTCCGCCTTTTTCACTGCGAACACGACCGCGCCTACCGCGAACACAACCAGAAGCACCAGAAAGACCAGCCGCGCCGCATGCAACCCAGTCATCGCTGCTTCACTGCCTTAAAATCGATGAACAGCACGCCCGCCAATCCGATTCGCGCCTTACCCGGCAGCGGCGCTTCGACATTCTTGTCAACCTCTTCCCCATTCACCCGCTGAATGCTCGGCGGCACGCGTTTTCCGTCAACCGTCGTCCCCAAACTGCTCAGGTCCTTGATGAAGATTCGCCCGGTCGCCGCATCGCGCCGTATCTGCACATGCTCCCGCGAAACATCCTTCTTCGCATTCAGCTTCAGATCTACCCACCGGTCCTCAGCCCCGCGCCCGATCTTGATCAGGTCCTTGGTCATCTGATAGGTGTGCGCTCCGGTATCGTCTTCGTACGCGAGATTCGCGTACACTATCCCCAGCGCCCGATGCGTATCGAGATTCCCGCTGCGCTCGGTCGAAGTCGTGAAGGTCTGCCCGTCGTTGCGCCGCTTACTCACGCGCTCGGTCAACGTGCCCACTCGGTCATCAGATTGGGCAGTCAACGGAAATGTCGAATGAATCACCAGCGGGTTCTCCCGCGCGTCATCATCCGTGTTTTCGTAAAACTCTACCGACCATTCGCCCAGAGTCTCGTACCGCTTTGGCCGCTTCTTCCCACCGCCCAGGACCCGCTTCGATTTCCGTCCTGCGGCCTTATTCAGTTCCGCCAGCTTCTCGCCCAGCGCCTGAATCGCCTCCTCCCGCATCCGCTGCTCGAGCCCGCGAAGCCTCTCGAAATCTTCCCCATACAGATACACGTCATAAACGCTCGGCACCAGGTTGCTGTAGTAACTCGGGCACAACCCCGCCTCCATCTCTTCAAGAATGAAACCGATGATCTCTTCGGGTGTGACCTGGACCGTATCTTGGCGCGGCATCGTGAGGACCTGTTTCTAGTAAATCTCACAACGGCCGTCCGATTAGTCGCTCATCGCCCAGATCCCATAATTGATCCCGCCATCTCGGTGGCGCGGACACTCGTTGTCTGCCGCGCCGAGAATCCTCTCGGCGCTCGTTCGCCTCAGAAGAATACTCTACGGGCGAGCGGTTTTGGCAGAGCAATCGTACGACGATCGGGTTCGCGATGAAATGCGACTCCGGCCCCTAATTGCCCGACCGTTGAATCGATGGATGTGGCGCGGACACTCGTGTCTGCTCGCGCCGAGAATCATCTCGGCGCGCCTGCCGTGCTCATCCCTCCTTTGTATCTCTACAAACGCTATCCGAGCCGCGCGCGTAAGCAAGCGGTCTTGACTTTTCGAAAGCCCCTCAGATCGAAAGGCCCTTAGACCTCTTCCAAGCTCTGGCCCGCATACGCCGCGATAATCCGCGCGACGTGCTTCGGCCGGACGAAAGTGAATGATGAGAAATCAACCTCACGGCCCCCTTTGGCAACCACCGAGCAGTAATGCACGTTCGCTGAACGCCTATACGCGATCCTCGTGACCTCACCCCACGCGAAGAATACTTCCGGCTCCTGCTTTTTCGCATTCAGGTGGAAATACACGCCTTCGCTTGTGAGGCGAATCCTGTTCCGAGCCATACTCAGTCTCAAGCTCCACAACTGTGCGCCCATGATTGCCGACCCGATCGCGCCAAATACCCACCAACCCGCGTTGTACAAACCACCCCACGTGAATGCGGACAGTAGGCAGCCCAGCGCAAGCAAACCGAAGCCCGCCCCGGACACAATGCCGACGCAACTAGCTAATAAAAGCAAGGCAATCACTACCCGGCTGTTGCGCAGAACAACCGGCTTTCGAATGCCAACTTGAGCAGTCGCACTCATCACAATCCCATCCAATACAGGCTTGGCTTGGGAAACTCGCTGCAACTCACTTGCCCAGTTGCACACTTCGCGCGACCTGTATTCTGACTCCTCCCAGCGCCGCTGCTTGTTCCTGCGGAACCGAAGACAGCATGGACAAAAATTGGCCGCCGCTGCCCCTTATGCCTCCAATCCCGGCGATGAAGATCTCAACCGCCTCACCGTTGGGACTCGATCCTCCAAAGTGATCGAACGTCACTTCCATCCCGTTGCTAAACAGTTGCACCAGGCCCAGCGTTCCGAAGGGAGGCTTTTTGTCCGAATGCGATGCCAGCGCCATTCTGTTCTCAAGCTGCAGCACCACTTCGCTCGCGCTCTTCGCGCCTTCATAAGGAATGATGTTGATCCAACTCGAACCTGACCTGAGCTGAACGCCCTTTATCCCGTTATCTCCTTCCGCCGTCGCCGTCCAGCCCTGCGGGACCTTCACCGTAAAGCGACCTTTCGGATCGCGGTAAACATCGCCCGGGCCCTTCTCGTCGCCCGTGCTCTTTTCGTCCACCGCCTTCGCTTGGCCGCCGCTCTCCTGTGCTTGCTCGCCTAAAAGCTTGGCGATCCTCCCCGTGCATCCCCCCTGTGTAAATACGCCCGCGGCACATGCCTTATAGACGGCGACCAGTTCTTCCGAATCGCCCGCCTGTGCGCTTGACAGTGCGTTCTGATTCTTCGGTACAGCGTTCTGCCCGGCCAAACGAAAGCTGTCTCGAATCCCGTCCAGCACTGGGATGCTCTCGTAGTAGCGTGCCAACGGCGAGACGGCATTGAACAGAATTAAGACGTTGTCTTTGGTCATCGCTGCCAGGCACTCCGCTACCGCTGGACTTTTCGGATCGCTGCAGGTACTCAGCGTGTACTCCCCCGCCGCTCCCGCCAGGATCGTCGAGCCTCTCTGCCGGAGCTGGTACGTCGGACACTGACGCTTCAATTCGGATTCGTTTTCATCTGCGGCCTCTTTCACGGTCAAGAAATTTTTCTTATTCTGCTGGATCACCGCGACACTTGCACTCACAGCGCCTTTGCGAAACGTTGAGTGAAGATGTTCCGGCACCCCCTTGGCCACCATCACATCGGCCAGCGCTTCGATCACCTTCGCTGAACTCCATCTGCGTTCCGAGCGGATCATCAGGCACTCTGTGAACCGATCATGCCTGAAGTCCTGAGCGAGGAAAGGATCGTTTTCCGGGCTCAGACCCGGTAAACAATCACTGTTGGTCTATCCACACGTCAAAAGTTACTAATTCACTGGTGGCAATTTCTTTTGCCGCCTCTATTCTTCTTTCCGAACCTGGCCCCATGTATGTGTATTTTTCCCAATATCCAAACATTTCTGCTAATTCCTTTGCTCCTTCAAAAAAAGTTGAAAACACTTCAGCCGGCACCTGTGAAAAACTGTACTCTTTGCCGTGCTTTTTATAGGCTTCGAGAATGTCGTTGAAACTACTCAGCTCTGTTGCCAATGAAAGGTAATTGCCGTTTCCAGCTTTTTCGGGCTGCGAAAATGCACCGGCGACTACTTTTCCCAGATCATTGATGTCCGACCAATGGATCACTTTTTTTGTCGGATCGATCGACAGCGTCCAACCGGTTGTGCCGTCTTGTTTTGCCTGTGGTGCAAGCCGTCCGACAAGATTTTGATAATAGAATGGAGCTTGAACAAATGTTGAGTATTTAAACCCTGCATTTTTCACCAATGCATCGACCTTAGATTTGTTGGTAAAATGAGGAACGTCGAATTCACCATTACTTATGGATTCAACATCAGGAAGTGTTGACCAAATAAAATGCTGCACTCCTGTTGCCTTTGCTGCTTCAACGGCATTTTTACCTTGAGCAATTTCGTCTGCACCTTCCCAAAAGTTGGTTACCACAAATACGCCATAAGCATCCTTAAAAGCATCTTCTAACGAATGTAGATCGTTTAAGTCTGCATATACCGCTTCATTTGCCTTGCCAGAATATTTTCCCAGATTACGGGTTACTGCTCTTACATTAAAAGCACCTTCATTTACAAGGGCATTTACAACACCCTTACCTTGTGAGCCTGTCGCTCCAATCACTACTATTGTCTTGTTTTCCATTTTGTCTCCTTGCCTCGATTACGCTCCGACCGGCACGAGCTTCTTGGATGCCTTCCAGAGTCGCCCGTTGATGAAATCGGGGGCGATCCGGCGCATCCACGCGAGCGTTTTCGACTGACCAGGCCGGATTTCGAGGGCACCCGCCTTCAGCGACGCAAAGGATTGTTTCACCAGCTCATCCGTGGTGATCAGGCTGGCACCGCCCTCGGAAAACGCCGCCGTCATGTCGGTCTTCACTGCCGGGGGCATGAGTTCAATGACCTCTACGCCGGTTTCCTCCAATTGGAACCGCAGCGACTGGGTGTAGGAGTGAATCGCTGCCTTGGTGGCGCAGTAGATGGGTGCGGGCGGCAGTGGGACGAACGCGAGCCCGGAGGATACGTTGATCACGGTACCCTTATTGGCGGTGAGGATGTCGATAAACGAGGAAGTCATACCGATTACGCCACCTACGTTGATATTCATCTCCGCCGTTAGGCCAGCCAGGTCGGCCGCCGGGGCCTTAAGGTTCTTGTACACCATGATGCCGGCGTTGTTCATCAATACGTCAAGCCTGGGGAACTCCGCCTTCACGCGCGCCGCAAGGGCGACGATTTGCGCGGGATCGGCAACATCGCTCTGAATGGTGTGGAGCGTCGGGTGCTTTGCCTTCACGTCGTCGAGCACCGCCTGGCGGCGCCCTGTCACGATAACCTCGTTGCCCAGTTCCTTGAACTTGAGCGCGAAAGCGAGGCCGATGCCTGCGGAGCCCCCTGTAATGAGGATGGTGCGGCCAGCGAGTTTCATAGGACTCCCTCCTTAAACAGCGTCAACGAAAACATGTTCACCTCCGGCAGACCGGAAAGTCTCGACCCTCGGGCAGGTTCCGATCGCGTAATGCTGTATGAGATTACATTCATAATCCAAAAGTCGCAAGAAAAAACTCACCAGTTGCGCAGGAGATGATGCCGCATGCTACCCAGCACTTTCTGCCGGTCGGCCGGCTCCGTGAAGAGGCGGGCAATGGACACCGCACCCGCCATCGCACTAAAAATGATGAAAAAGTTTTGCTCGCGCTCCGATTTTGTTTGTCCCGGCATCAGTTCCACCCATCTCGCGGCCCGCTCTTTCACCAGGCCGGAAATCCGTTTCCTGACAGGCGCTTTGGCGCGGGCAATCTCGGGAGCCAAGGCCACGACCGGGCAGCCGGTAGCGGGATGATCGCAGTGGTCGGGTGAGAGGTACAACCTGACGACTTCCTTCCACCGATCCTCAGGCGGCACGTCTTTCAGGGAGGAGTAGACTTTCTCACTGTCAGAGAATGCCTGCGCAATGGCTTCGGCGAATAGCTCATCCTTGCTGCGAAAATGCCTGTAGAAGCCGCCAACGGTCAGACCCGAAGCCTTCATTAGGCTGGCGACGCCCGGACCGTTCAACCCCTCGGCGCGGAGCTTGCGGGCGGCGTTCCGCACGATGCGGTCGCGGGTTTGAGTTTTGTGTTCGGGGTCGTAACGCATATTAACTCTCTGCTGAATTACAGACAGCCTCTATTGGATGATATACATAATCCATAGCGACTCAAAGCGTTTGATTCGGTGGTTTTGGACACGCCTTGTGGTTCGAGCCCATGCCGGGGAGCCACACCTGTTGTTTCAGTAGCTTACAAACAATTTTTCGGGCCGTTGTACCGATTTTGTAAAAAGCATACTTCCGCATAACACGCTGATAAACAGTGCGACTTGTAAAGAGTAGACGTGTTGACCGTCTTGTCGAGCCATTCCGCGGCTTCGCCGGAGTGAAAGTAGAAGTATCCGTCTGTCTTGATCCGGCGAGCTTTGCGTCCGAGATTGGCCAACGGTCATTAACAGCTTTGAGTGTTATGCGTCCCCGCATCGGCCCTTCGCTGCGCGATGCCGGCTTATGCCCAGCTTTTCCACTCAAATGAGATCCTCTGCATCGGCCAATTCGGGTTTGTAGTCGAACGTCGGCCGCTTCGTCTGCCTCTGTTTCACGTTAGCGAGCGGGTCGTTCGATTTCTCCTCGCGGACGGGCAATACCGCAACGCGCTCACCGGCGCTCGTCGATTCAGGATCTGCAAGCACAGGTGAAAGTGTGGCCAATTCGCCCTTAACAGAAGTTCTGCGAATTCGGCCGATATAGGAGCCGAGACTTTGCACGCTCACGGCGATGCCGTCTGCGGCCAGGCAGTCGCACACTGCTTGGAGACTGTGTCCGTTGTGAGACCCGAAGTTTCGTCTCTCTGCGTTTGCCATCCATCAGGCACTTGGATACTGAACGAGCCATCCGCACTCCGGTACAGGTTTTGCCCGAAAGCGCACGAGCCCAGAAGAAACACTGCTGTCCCCAGGACAGACCCGGCGTTCATTTCTGCGTCTCCCTTCCCTGTTCCTCTCGCGTTCGACCGAAATGCCGCTACTGCGGCTTGATGGGCTCCAATTGCGTCCAATTTCCCCGCAATTGCGCGTTCGGATTCAACGTTGGCGAATTCGTCTGCCCCACGCTGCCGTCCTGATTCGCGTAACTATAGTTGTACTGGTTGCTCACCTGCCCCGTGCGCCCCTTCGCCGGATCGACCATCGACTGCACGTCGCCCATATGCTCCGCCGTTGCCATCGCACTCTGGTGGCTCGCCTCGCTCATCGCTTTTGCCGCATTCATCGAGGCCTCAAATTTCGCTTGCTGCCCCGCGCGCCAGGCTGCGCTTTGGTGTAGCATCTGCTCTGTAAACGCTTGGGCCTGATTCGTCACGTGCGCGGTCTGCCTTTGAAGCTGCTTCGTAAGAAACGCTACCTGCTTTCCATGCCAGCCGGGATCCTCCCTGACGGAGCTCCCGATCTGCTTGAAAATTTCCATGGAGCGGTCCAACTGCCCCAGTCGTGCCCGTGACCCGCTAACCGAAGCGTGCGACAAAGAGCGGACGGCAATCGTGCGCCCCATGCCGGGCATCTCTTGAGTACTGGTGATCACCCCAATCCACTCCTCTTCCGCGTGGCCCTTGAACTCATACTGAATGCGAACCCGCGCGGCGTCACTGTGGACTGTGCTCGGCTTGCCGCCTGGCTGACTCATAGCCGCGAGCTGTTCATTCTCTTTGCGATCCTGCGCCGCCAAGTTGTCGTCCAACCCAGGGATCGGTTCGGCCTCTTCCACCTGCGCGTTAGGCCGCGCCTCCGGAATCACAACTTTCTTCGCGAAGTCAGCAGCGGGCATAGGTGGGAATGCCGCCGCTTTGGACGCTCGAACGAATCGCATATACGCCAGATCATCCGACCACTCCCAGTTGTATTCGGGTAGCTGCTGTACCCCGGTCAGACCGTCGGCACTCGAAGCTCGGAAGACCAACTGGGCCGCACCGTTTTGCGCTCTTAAAACCGTTCCTTCAAATTTCCAATCCTCCGGAATTGTCAACGTAAACGCTCGCTGCCCAAAGAACGGATCGAGCACTTCCACCGTCTTCATTTGCCTCAAGCCGCCCGAGGCTGTCGCGCTCGCCCCTGTCACATGATCGCCGCCCTTCAATGACTTGACTTTGCCGTTGTACTCATCCTCGGTAATCAGGCCGTTCTTCAACGCGCTGTCGAGCGCCTGCATCTGTTCCCCGCTTGCCGCCGAAAAAGCTGCCTCCTGCCGGTTCTGCACGATCCCCTCGACCGCCAACACCGCGATTCCGGCAATCACCCCAACCGCCAATTTGTGCTTCGTCCAGATCTCCCGAATCATTCTTCCTCCCCGAGAAATGGCCGCGACCTACACATTCAGAACGCCAGGCCAACTCGAATCCCTTGTCGATTCCCACGAGGTTGCTACTGCGGATCGAGTAGGCCTAGTCTGTTCCGCCTCCACCCAAACTCGGCGGCTCATCTCACAAACTTGTTGGGTTGTAACGCTATCGTCGGCTGCGCGCGGCAGTCCGCGCAAGTGACATCACGGGACAAATCCGGGCGCTACACGGAATAACCACCAGCTTCATTTACAGATTCAGCTTGAAGAAGCGTCGGCTCGGCGAACACCCATCACCACGTCTGTCGGCTTTGACAGTTTCCGACGTCGACACGAGTATTGCCCCCATATAACCGCTGGCAATCGAGGATGTAATCGACGTAGTCTTCTTTATTCTGTTGCTTCCGGTATTGTCCGTCCTTGAACTGAATATCTCGCGTATCGCGGCCTTGCTGCATGCTCTGCATAAAATCCCGATGCGCCTGCATCCGTTGCTCTTGCGCAAGCTTGCCCTGCTCGAGCAGAGCCTGCGTCTGCTGTTCGTACATCGTATTGATTCGGCGGATGACCGTCGCCGTCCATTGATTCATCCATTGCTGGTTCACCGTCCCTTTGATCGCCCGGAATGTGGGAATCATGGCTTGGAGTTTACCGACAGGCGCGAACCAACGCGTCACGAACGCCGAGCAGCTATGCTGCTCACCAATCCCCATCGCCGCCATGTCTGTGCAGCTCACCGTGGCGGTAAGCCACTCCTCTGCAGGTTTCCCGTTAAACGAGTAACGGACTAAATCCCGCGCCATGTCGAGTTGCGTCCGAAAGCCCGGACGGTTCATGGCCTCGGTATTCCGGCGGGCGTCGGCCAATTCAGGAACAGGCTCCTCCTGTCCCTTGCCCGCCGTATCGCCCGCACTATTTCCTCCAGCAGCACCGTGGAGCAGGTCTCCAGACCTGCTATGCCGCCATTCGTGGCGGCATCTCTCGCTCGATCACAGCCCACCCGAAAATTTGTTGCTCTTGTAGCCGCAGCAGTTTACACCGACAGATCGTTATCCACGCTCCGGCAGCGCCATCGTCGAATCGGGCGAACCCCCTGAAAGGAACCTCTCTCTCCATGAAATCTGTAACTGAAGCTCAACTGAACGCGAACCAATCGAACGCGCAGCGTTCCTCCGGACCCAAAACTCCGGCGGGAAAAGCCATCTCCGCGATGAACCATTTCCGCCACGGCCTGACCGGCGAATTCACCGTCCTCCCCTGGGAAAACCAGGAGGAATTCAATACGGTACTCGTCGAGCTCCGCGCTGAACACAAGCCTTCCACCTTCACCGAAAACATGCTGATCGGCAAAATGGCGCAAGCCGCCTGGCTCTCCAAGCGCGCTTTGATCCTGCAGCAGAGCGTCCTCAAGCACCACGCGCGCGGCTGTTGGGACGAAAGCAAGCTCGCCCTCTATCTGCGCTATCAGACCACGCACGACCGCGCCTTCCACAAATCCCTCAACGAGCTTCTAAGGCTAAGAGCCGAAAAGCGGAAAGAGCAAATTGGGTTCGTTTCGCAATCTCACAAGCAGGCCGATCAAACCCGCAAGCAGGAACGTCATAAATGGTCCGCTTCACTCGCCGAAGCCAAGCTCGACCGCCAGAATCTACTCAATCTGAGCGTTCGCCACTCGATTCCAGCCCCGCTTATCGCCGAAAATCGTCCGGTAGCCGCCGAAAACGCCGCCTAAACTCGCCATCGCTGCAATCTCCAATCCGTGCCGCACGAGTCGTGCATTAGTACGCGCCGCTTGCATCGAGGTGCGCCGAAACTGGCGTCCACTCGATGGCGCTCGTATCGCAGGACTGCATCTCTATGGACCCTATTTCGCTGAGGGAAAGGGCGGATGCCATGCAGTCGACAGCGCCTCTCGAAGACATCGTGCGCATGGCCACGCTCACCCCCGCCGAGCGTGCCGGAGTGGCGAAACAGGTAGGCAGCCTCGAATCAGGCAAGCAGGCCGACATTGTGATCCTCGACCGCCGTTTAAGAGTACAGCGCGTGTTTGTCCACGGACTCGAAGTAACGCCGTCTGCCACTATGGAAATGGATCCACGCGCTGCCGATTCACACGTGATACGAACGTGAACCATTCGCAATTTGAAAAACGTTTACGGCTCGCCAATAAAGCCACAAGCTTCTCGAGCCGCCTCAGGCATGCTCCGGAAACGGTCAGGTTTTTGCGCCGTGCTGCGCCCGCCCTCTATCACGAAGTCTCAAAAGACTACAAGCGCGAAATCGCGCCCTCGCCCCACCGGCCTGAGCCAAAGTTGTGGCCCGATACAGGTCTGCATGCGGCTTGGCTCGGACACAGCAGCGTGCTGCTGAAGCTGGACGGCTTCACGATTCTCACCGATCCCGTCTTCAGCCCTCGCATCGGCTTGAACCTCGGCCCGTTGACCGTCGGTATCAAGCGCCTGATCGAGCCCGCGGCCTCGCTCAACGACCTCCCGCATATCGATCTGGTACTGCTATCGCACGCCCACATGGATCATTTCGATGTTCCAAGCTTGCGCCGAGCTCGAAAACCGCCGAACGCGCGTCGTGACCGCTTATTGCACTTCCGATCTACTCCGGCGAAGGCGTTATGCGCAGGTGCACGAGCTCCGCTGGAACGAAACCATTCAGGCAGGCCCGGCCAAGATCAAAGCGTTTGAAGTGGCGCACTGGGGCGCTCGTATGCGCAGTGACATGTTTCGCGGCTACAACGCATACCTGATCGAGTCGGGCCGCTACCGCGTCGTGTTTGGAGGAGATACCGCGTACACGGATTCCTTCAAGCAAGTGCGTTCATCGCGGAAAGTCGATTTGGCGATTATGCCCGTCGGCGCCTATAATCCGTGGATCCGCGTGCACTGCAATCCCGAACAAGCCTGGAAGATGGCTCAACTCGCCGGCGCGGAATTCGTGCTTCCGGTGCATCACCAGACCTTTCGCCTCGGGCATGAACCGCGCCTCGAGCCGATCGAACGCATTCTCGCCGCAGCCGCCGGCGCACCCGAGCAAGTGTGTATTCGTGAGATCGGCCAAGAGTTTCATCTCTAACCTTCGCTTCCATACCGGCTTTCCTCATGCCCTCCGGCTCAGGCAGGGATGCCCGGCCCATACGAACCTGAGCGGCCAATCCTGACATTTCGTGATCCCGATTCGACGCGTCACGCCAATCTCGAACGCCGGCAGTTTACGCCATTTGCGAATCGTCAGCTCTCCACGATCAAGACGCTTGCCGTAGTCCTCGCGCGTGATACCAAGCGCCTGCGTCAACTTGCCGGGGCCATTGCTCAAACCGCATACGGCCCCGCGCCAGTGACGCCGCTCATACATTTTCTCGAGCCCGGACAAAGGCTCGAGCGCCCGGATCAGTACACAGCCTGGTATTCCTTCGCGGTCTGCAACCACGTTCAAACATTCATGCATCCCATAACTGAAATACACATACGCGCGGCCCGCCGGCCCAAACAGCACCTTTGTCCGCTCCGTCTCTCCGCGCGAGGCATGCGCGGCCAAATCATCCAGACCTAAATAGGCCTCCGTTTCGACAATCATCCCCGCAGTATCCCCATGCAGCAGAACACAGCCAAGCAGCTCCCGCGCAACCTCTATCGCCGGTCGCTCAAAAAATTGCATATCGCTCGGCGCAGTCTCGCGAAGCAGCCTGCGCAGAGCATAACGATCGGCCTCGGCATCATGCGATTCGGCTTTGCCAGCCCTTGCTCTCATTGCCGAACGTGCCTCAAGTACGCTAGAACATAGCACGGGCACGTCTCAATGCGTCTATTCACCGCGATTGATCTCGACCAGGAAGTCCTGTTGAGATTGGAGCGGCTCTTGAGCGCGCTGCGGCCCGAAGCGCTCATCAAATGGAGCCCGCTCGATAACCTGCACATCACCATCAAATTCATCGGCAATTGGCCGGAGTCGCGCCTTGACGAGTTGAGCGAAGCACTCGCACTGCTTCCCCGCCGCACACCCTTCGAAGTAGAGCTGAAAGGCCTCGGATGGTTTCCAAACGAGCGTCAGCCACGCATTCTGTGGGCCGGTGTCGAAGGGGGTGACCCGCTCAGCAAACTGGCTCGCGATACCGACGAGCAACTCGAACCCCTCGGAATACAGAAAGAGGACCGCGCCTTCTCTCCGCACCTCACGCTCGCACGAATCAAGAGCCCTGTACCGCTCGATATGATACGGCAAAAGGTGCAGCAAGCGAGACCCACATCCTTCGGAAAATTTCGTGTTGCGGAGCTCGCGCTCTACCGCAGCGATCCCGGCTCGAATGCAAGCATCTACCGCAAGCTGCGCGGATACAAGTTTGAATCGGCGGCGGCCGCTTCCTAACATTCAGAAGTGACCCCCGTACCGTCCTATTTCGCCCTCACGGTCACAACCGTTTTGGCTTATCTGATCGGCGGAGTGCCGTCCGGCTACCTCCTCGTGCTGATCTCTTCCGGCAAAGACATTCGCACGATGGGCAGCGGCAATATCGGAGCGACGAACGTGCATCGCAGTGTGGGACACAAAGCAGGTCTCATTGTTCTACTCGCCGATATTCTGAAGGGATTGTTTGCGGTTTGGCTAGCGGCCATGTTGAGTCATTTCGATTCCGTTTCGGTCGCGCTCGCCGCAATCGCCGTCATGCTGGGCCACTGCTACTCGCCTTTCCTGCGCTTTCGAGGCGGCAAAGCCGTCGCCTGTTTCATCGGCGCGTTTCTTCTCCCCGCGCCTCTCGCTCTCGCCATCAGCATGCTGATTTTCATCGCCGTTGTGGCACTCAGCAAATACGTCTCGCTCGGATCGATCGCCGCGGCAGCCCTGTTCCCGGTCATCGTTTGGCGTATCGCCCAGCCCGCGCCGATTCTCATCGCATCAGTCTTCGCAGCTCTGCTCATCATTTACCGGCACAAGCCAAATATTCTGCGCCTCCTCAAAGGGCAAGAACCCGCGTTTTCACTCAAGGGCGGATCCGCAAAAGGTGACCCTGTGTGAGCCGGCTGGCCATTGCCGGAGCCGGAAGCTGGGGAACCGCTTTAGCCATTGCTCTTGGTCCGCGATTCAACTCCATTCATCTCTGGTCGCACAACTCTCAACGCGCAACTGAAATCGAGCAGCTCCGCGAAAATCGGCAGTATCTGCCAGGCTTTCGATTGCCTGGGCATGTGCGCGTCTCAAGTGATCTCACGGACACGATTACCGGTGCCGAGATTCTGCTGAGCGTCGTGCCGTCCAGCCACATGGCAGCCGTCATCGAGAGAATACGGCCGCACCTCGACGCGCACACTCGCGTTGTGAGCGCAACCAAGGGAATCGAACAGGACACGCTGCGCCGCATGTCCGAAGTCATCCGCCATGTTTTAGGCAGCGCTTCTTCCGCCCCCATAGCCGTACTCTCGGGCCCCACCTTCGCGAGAGAAGTTGCCGCAGGTGAACCGGCCGCTGTCGTCATTGCCTCCGAAGACGCACAGGCAGCCGAACACATCCAGCATGCCTTCTCCACACCCGCGTTAAGGCTCTACGCCAGCACCGACGTAATCGGAGTCGAGCTCGGAGCTGCGCTGAAGAACGTCATCGCGATTGGCGCAGGCATATGCCGCGGCCTCGGCTTGGGCAGCAACAGTGTGGCTGCGCTCGTCACCCGTGGTCTGGCCGAAATTACACGCCTCGCGCTGACTCTGGGCGGCAATTCCCGCACCTTGAGCGGCCTCGCAGGTCTGGGCGATCTCGTCCTGACAGCCACCGGCGACCTCTCGCGCAATCGCTTTGTCGGTATTCAACTGGGCAGAGGACGCGAGCTGAACGACATCCTGGCAGGAATGACCATGGTCGCCGAGGGAGTCGGCACCTGCCGCGCCGCGCATCGCCTCGGCATTGAAAATCGCGTGGATCTGCCCATCATCAATAAGATGTATGAGGTGCTGTACGAATCAAAAGATCCGCGCCAGGCCCTGCGCGAGTTGATGGAACGCCCCCTAACGAGCGAATAGCGGCTTTTTCGCCCTGCGCTTGTGCTCGCGCCACAGGAAGTATCCGATGATTGTCTTCGCATCGAGTATCTTCCCTGCCCCGATCAGATCGCCCAACTCAGCCTTTGAAACCCACCGCATCTGAATTCGTTCGTCATCCATCAGGTGCTGCTCGCCCTCGCTGAGATCGAGCGCCAAAAACAGGTTCATCTTTTCGTCCACGTATCCGGGCGTCGACCAAAACGAAGCCAGTTTCACCCACTTCTTCGCTGCGTAACCCGTCTCCTCCCGTAACTCTCTTTTGGCAGCTTCGAGCGGGGATTCGCCGGGATCCAGGCGCCCGGCCGGCAGTTCCCATAACTCGCGCGCCGCCGGAAGCCGGAACTGCTTCACCAGCAACACACGCTCTCGATCATCCACCGGCATCATAACCGCCGATCCCGGGTGTCGAACAATGAAACGCTTGATCTCAAACCCGCTGGAATCGGCCGCTCTCTCCTCGGCAACTGTAAATATCTTATTTTTGAGTACTTCTCGCGACGAGATTACTTTCATCCTTCTACCCTAGCTTCAGGGGCCGCCGGAACGAGAACGAGGTTCGCAACAATTCGCCCAAATCAACGTCCAGATACAGGAGACCCCATGGATCAACTGGAACAACTGAAGAACAAATACAAATCCGTGTTGGATTTGATAAGTCAAAAGGGCGTCCGTTTGACTCATTTGCACGTGCAGAACAACAAGCTGTTTCTACAGGGCGCAGCACCGTCGGAAGATATCAAGAACCAGGTTTGGAACCAGATTAAGGCTGTGGACCCCAGCTATAGCGACCTCACCTGCGATCTGACGGTGGATTCATCGTTGCCCCAGCCTCAGGCGGCGCAGGCGGCGGCCGCATCAGCAAACACATCGCAAGCTACCCGAACCTACACAGTGCAGCCTGGTGACACGCTCTCCAAAATCGCAAAAGAGTTCTTCGGAAACCCGAACGACTACAATCGGATCTTCGCTGCCAATCGAGACAAGCTCGACAATCCCGACAAGATCCAGGTTGGACAGCAGCTCGTGATTCCGAGCTAAATTGCCATGGCTATCGCAGACTTCCTCAACGTTCTCCAGCAATACAGCGGAGCTTCGGCTTCCAACCCGCCTGCCAACACGCAGCAGGACTTTTCAAAGAGTCGCCGAGTCCGTGCCGCAATCGCATTTGGCGTCAGGACTGGCCGAGGCCTTTCGGTCAGATCAAACACCGCCCTTCCCCCAAATGATCGGAAATCTGTTTGGTCAATCCAACGGCCAGCAACGCGCCGGCATCCTCAATCAACTGCTCGGCGCTGCCGGTCCCGGCGTGTTATCGATGATCGGAGGCTCGGTAGGCGGCCTTCTCAACCCTGGCTCGCAAGTGACTCCGCAGCAAGCTGAACAAATCCCGCAGGAAACCGTTCAGCAGCTTGCCGAGCATGCTCAGCAGAACAACCCCTCAATTATTGACCAAGCCAGCAGTTTCTACGCGCAACATCCTAAACTTGTGCAGGGGCTAGGCGCTGGCGCGCTTGCCTTGATGATGTCCCACATGTCCAGAAGGTCGTAAGTTTACTCAGAGCTGATAACTCTGCCTTCTATTACTTGCCCCTGGGCTGGAACCCCGGACGGCGCCCGATGCCTCGCGCCCCTGCCGCCGTAGCGCTCAGACGAAAAGAAGCGGTGCATGCACGTATGGCATCGATACGGCCGTTTTCCGATCCAGCATCTCAGTTTTTCGACGATCCCGCGCCGCCGTGAGCGACGCACGTTTCGACTCGCACAAAAAGGGCAATTCATAGGCATCCCTGATAAACTTTTCGGCCGAAAGCCGTCCCGACCTTAGAGCGAAAGGGAAAATGACCTCCAAACACTACGTAGTAACGAACACTCGCCGGGGGCAATCTAAGCACAGAGGGCATATATGCGTTTCATCGTCGGATCATTTCTGGTTAGCGCGTTTCTATTAACCGCGTACGGCCAGTCAGCCAAGCAGGACAAGCAACATAACGACGCCTTTATACCAGGCAATTCAGATGAAAGCCGCATTGCAAGGGAGGTGCGCCATGAGCTGGTCATGCTGCCTTATTACGGAATCTTCGACGACCTCGCATTCCGCGTAGACGGCACTACCGTAACCTTATTGGGCGCGGTTACTCGTCCCGTACTGAAGTCCGATGCTGAAAATGTTGTGAAGCGCGTCGAGGGCGTCACCAACGTAGTGAACAATATCGAAGTGCTGCCGCCCTCGCCCATGGACGATCAGATCAGAAGGGCTGAATACCGGGCCATCTATGGCGACCCGTCGATCGGGGCGCGATATGGCTACCGCGCGCTACCCTCGATCCATATCATTGTGAAAAGCGGTCACGTTACGCTCGAAGGCGTGGTTGCAAATCAGTTCGATAAGACGCTGATCAACACCCGAGCCAACAGCGTTCCCAACGTCTTTTCCGTAACCAACAACCTGCGCGTCGAGAACGAAACCGCGAAATAGCCCGCCCGTTCTCCCCGGCACGCGGTATGCTGCCTGAACCATGGGCCAGCAAGATGAGCTGAAGATCGATGAGCGCGTTGTTCGGGTCTCCAACTTAGACAAGGTTCTATATCCGGCTAAGCACTTCACCAAGGCCCAGGTGATCGACTACTACATCCGGGTCTCGGCGTACTTTCTGCCGCATTTCCAGAACCGGCCGGTCACCCTGAAGCGTTTCCCCGACGGAGTGCGCGGCGAGTTCTTTTACGAAAAAGACGCCCCGGGATACACACCCAAGTGGGTGAAGACCTTTCCTGTGCCACGCCGCTCGGGAAAGTCTGACATCTGTTACATCCTGATCAACGACCTTTCGACGCTGGTCTGGGCGGCGAATATCGCCAGCCTCGAGTTCCACCCCTTTCTGCACTGCGCTCCGAATCTGCAACGGCCTACTTCGATCGTTTTTGATCTCGATCCGGGTAAGGGCGTCGACATACTCGCGTGTGCGGACGTCGCTTTCCTGTTGAAGGACCTTCTTGCGCGTCTCCATCTCGAATGCTTCGCCAAGGTCTCCGGCTCAAAAGGGATTCAGGTTTATGTCCCGCTAAACACGCCCGTCGATTACAGCATCACGCGGCCCTTCGCGCGTAGCGTTGCTGAGCTCCTTGAAAAGCAGCATCCGGATGAAATCATCTCTGAAATGGCGAAGGCGCAACGAGTCGGAAAAGTGTTCATCGATTGGAGCCAAAACGCGGATTTCAAGACCACCGTGGGCGTGTACTCGTTGCGAGCCAAACGCAGTGAGCCCTTCGTGTCGGTCCCCGTTACTTGGGAAGAACTGTCGAAAGCTCGCCGCGCTCGAAGACCCGATCGCCTGTACTTCGATCCCGAAAGCACTTTGAAGCGGCTGGACAAAGTGGGCGATCTGTTTGCTCCTGTTCTCACGCTTCAACAATCGCTACCGGACGAAATCTCCGACAGTAGCAAGCCGACGCCACGACCACCTGCGCGCGCCGTACCGCGAGTCAACGCACGCCACCGCGATTAGCATCCGTCGCGCGTGAGCACCCCGAATCACCTTGGGGCGCGAGGGTTCGCCAATCTGAACTTGACTCGCGTAATCTCGTCGTCATAGGCTAAGAATTCTTCGTATGGGACGCAAGGCGCAAAAGAACGATTCGTTGCCCGGTTCACTGGACATGTTGATTTTGCGGACGCTGTCGCTGCGCGAACTCCATGGATACGGCATAGTCCAGTTCATTCAACAATCGTCCGACAACGAGCTCCTCATCGAGGAGGGCTCGCTATATCCCGCTCTCCAGCGGCTGGAGCTAAACGGCTGGATCGACGGTGTCTGGGGCGTGACATCGAATAATCGGCGGGCGAGGATCTACAAAATCACGGCGGCTGGCCGCAAACAGCTGGCGGTTGAAACCCGGAAGTACGCCAAACTCACGCTGGCGATTGCGCGCGTCATGGGAGCGGAGTGACGGACGTGTTACGACGGCTGAGGTATTGGATAGAAAGCGCCAGGCGCAGCGAGGCGCTGCATGAGGAAATGGAACTCCACCTTGCGGAGAAGGCTGCGGAACTGCAAAGCAGACGGTATGACTCCGGAGTGCGCCCGGGCTGAAGCGCGCCGGCGATTTGGGAACGTCGGCCTGAAGCACGAAGAGTCACGGGAGATTTGGATCAAGCGGTTTTGGTCGGAACTTGGCCAGGATGTCCGCTATGGCTGTCGCACCATGGCCGCCAACAAAGCCTTCAGCATTCTAGCCGTACTGTTGCTGGCGCTCGGCATCGGAGCCAATACTGCGGTCTATAGCTTCATGGAGTCGATTCTGTTGCGCTCGCTGCCGGTCGCCGATCCCGAGTCGCTGGTGGTCTTGAATTGGCATAGCCCGCCTCCCTTCAACGCCAGCAAGCAATGGGCCCACGTCATGCACGGGCTACAAGGCCTTATGTGGCCGGGCAACAAAGGCGTTATGGCCAGCGGGATATTCCCGTACCCCGCGTTCGAGACGCTTCGCGCGGAGAATCCCGTTTTTTCCACGCTCTTCGGATACTTCAACGGACTACACCATAACCTGTCTATCCACGGGCAGGCCGCCACGAGCGCCAGCGCTGGAGTACGTCACCGGCGAGTATTTTCGCGGCCTGGGAGTGTCGCCCGCCGCGGGACGTCTGATCGACTCCGAAGACGACCGTCCAGGCGTACCGCCGGTCGCCGTCATCAGTTTTGCTACCAGCCAAAATCGCTTTGGAGGACCGCCGAATGCGATTGGACACTCGATTCTCGTCGATAACGTTCCCTTCACGGTGATCGGCGTCGCGCCGCCGGAATTCTTCGGAGTAGACCCCGCGCAGGCGCCGGAGGTCTATCTTCCGTTGCACGCGACTCTGCTCGTAGACGGCCCCACAGCGGCTCGTATGTATCACGACCAAAACTATCTACTGGATCGAAATGATGGGCCGGCTGCGTCCCGGCGTCAGCATGGCCCAGGCGCAGGCAGCGCTGGCTCCTCGTTTCCATCAATGGGTTGCCGCGACCGCGACTACCGACGGTGAGCGCGCCAGATTGCCTGCGCTGAACCTGAATCCCGGCGCCGCCGGTCTCGGTAGCTTGCGTCGCAAGTATTCCAAGCCTCTGTACGTACTCCTGACGATGGTGGCATTGATCCTGGCGATCACGTGCGCGAACATCGCCAATCTGCTGCTGGCAAGGGCCGCCGCTCGGCGCAGCGAAATGGCTGTCCGGCTCAGCTTGGGAGCGGGACGGTTCCGCGTCGTGCGGCAGTTGCTTACCGAAAGTGTGATGCTCGCTTCGCTCGGCGGAGCGTTAGGGATCTTGTTTGCGTTCTGGGGCATGCGCTCGCTGACGTTTCTCCTCTCCAGAGGCCAGGAGAACTTTACGCTGCACGCGGAATTGAACTGGAACGTGCTGGGCGTGACGGCGGCGCTCTCCGTGGTTTGCGGCCTGTTATTTGGCCTCGCTCCAGCAATTCAGGCGACGCGTCCGGACGTCATGCCCGCGCTGAAGAATGGCCGCGGGGGCGGACCGCGCCGCCGCGCGCAGCACGTTCTGGTGGTCGCCCAAATCGCGCTCTCTTTTCTCCTGCTGGTCGCCGCGGGTCTGTTTGTCCGGACACTCAACAAGCTGCACTCCATCCAACTGGGATACGCCCGCGAGAACATTCTTCTGTTCTCGTTGAACGCGAGCGCGGTCGGGCATCGCGCCCCGGAGATCGTCAATTTTTACGAGAACCTGCGCAAGCGCTTCGAATCGATTCCCGGGGTGAGCAGCGCGTCGCTTTCGCAATCCTCCATCATCAGCGCCGGCATGGCCGGGGGATCATACAGGGGGACAATCAAGATCGACACTGCTACCGTCCAAGGCGCAGGCGTCATGGTCGCCGGACCGCGCTTCCTCACCACGATGCAGATTCCGATCCTCGCGGGGCGCGAGATCGACGAGCACGACCAGGCGGGCTCCACCCCGGTTGCAATCGTCAGCGAGCGGCTGGCGCGGACTTACTTCGGAAACGAGAATCCGCTGGGCCGGCGCATCACGTTCGTGGACGACAACCGCGATCTCGAAATCGTCGGCGTGTCGGGTAACGTGCGCTATGGCGGTCTGAAAGAGGACGACAGTCCGCTGACCGTGTTCGTAGCGGCCAGCCAGTTTCCTCCGGACCAGGTGACCTACGCGCTGCGCACTGCGGGTGATCCCCTGGGCTATGTCAACACTGTGCATGAGATCGTGCGGCAGGCAGATTCCCGCATACCCGTCACGAACGTGCTCACACAGGCAGCGGAAATCGATCGAACGATCAGCCAGGAAATCACGTTCGCGAAACTATGCACGGGTTTCGCGATTCTCGCTCTCCTGATCGCGTGCGTGGGACTCTACGGAACGATGTCCTACAGCGTCGCGCGGCAGGTCGGCGAGATTGGAATCCGTATGGCTCTGGGCGCGCAACGCGGCGCCGTGGTATGGATGGTTCTGCGCCACGTTCTACTACTGGCGGCAGTGGGACTCGCGATCAGCGTGCCTGTCGCGTTAAGCGCGTCCCGGCTTGTCAAATCGTTTCTGTTCGAGACCCAGCCGAACGATCCGAGAATCCTGGTGCTGGCCGGTGTCGTCCTCGTAAGCGCCGCGATTCTCGCTGGCTATGCGCCGGCAAGGCGAGCGTCCCGAATTGATCCGCTGGCGGCTCTGCGGCAGGAGTAAGACACAATCCTTCGTGCCACACCTACTCTGGCGCATATTGGCAGCGAGCAACTGTAGCCCGATACTGCTGACGCACAACGACGTCGATTGGTTAGACAGGTTGACAAACCTCGCTGCGTCGGTCCGCACTGAAGTGTGCAGTCCGGAATCGTCTCGCGAAACCGACGACGCAACTCGGTTCGTTGGGATGGGATCGAGGACGCGGACGCAGCGATGTCCTGGACGACGCGCCACCCGGAGGGGTGGGTAGAGATCAAGTTGACCGAAACGCCCGACCATGAGAACTGGCCTGCTGATCGTAGGCCATCGCTAAAGCTGGCCCCGATTAGCGCACGCTACACGTGCGGTGCAAAGAAGGCCGTAAACTGGCCCGCCAATGAGTAGCGGCCGTGTTAAGGCAATCTGCAACGGCATTCGCAAACCGGCACCCCGTCACCCGGCTTGAGCTAATGTTGAGATCAGAGCATCAACACAAGTAGCGGCGGCGTTCCTGCCGACTGCTGCACATAAACGAGTTCTCACCATTAATCGAAAAATGTGGAGCTCCACATTTCTGGATAAGGAAGGCCGGCCATCGTTCAACGTGCTGCAGCATTCATCGAGAATCAGTCGAATCGAAACCAATTTGTATTTGAAAATCCCGGACCGAATCCACCCAAGAAGCACAGGCGAACGATCTTACGCAGGGCGGCTTAGCGTCCATAGTGTGGTGCGGGGTTTTGCTGATAGACAACAATGCAAATAAATATGGCTAAGCCCGCCACTCGCGATTTCGTTGTGGAGTCGCACATCTGACTTGTACGATAACCCGGTATTTCGGCCAGCAGCTGCGATGGAGCGCCGAGTACGCGTCAGGTCTTAACCGGAACTGAAGCACCTTCGACCGAAACCCGTTTGTGACGGAAATGCCGTTCAGGATGCGCTAGGATTCAATAGGTCGCATAATGTACTAGTATGTCATCTGTAGACGCTTTGGTCCCACTGTCGCCGGCCGCATTCCATATTCTGCTCTCCCTCGGTTCTGGCGAACGGCACGGATATGCATTAAAACGCGAAATCGCGAAGCGCACGAACGGAAAGCTCAAACTCGGGCCGGGTGTGTTGTACGGATCAATCAGTAAAATGCTGGAACTCGGATTGATCGAGGAATCGGCTGAGCGTCCGGATCCGCATCTCGACGATGAACGGCGGCGGTACTACAAGATAACGAGCTTCGGAAGACAGGTAGCGCGCGCGGAAGCGACACGCATGCGCGAACTTGCAGATATGGCAGCGTTAACTTTCGGAAAGGCCACGCATGCTTAAGCTTTATCGCGTCCTGTTACATCTCTACCCTACAGCCTTCCGAGAGGAGTACGCGCAACCAATGGAACAGGAGTTTAGGGATGAACTTGCCGAAGCGCAAACCGGCTTTTCGGTTCTCTGGCTTTGGATGCGTTTACTGTTCGACCTAGCGGTTTCGCTGCCTGTTCAAGCTGGCGAGAGAAATGGGCCGCGACAGTCGGCACGCTTTTCGGCTTTGGGCAAAACGTCCTTGGCACACGGGCTTTGCGGCGCTAGCACTGGGCGTCGCGATTGGCGCCAATACCGGCGTATTCAGTGTCGTAAACGCGCTGCTATTGCGGTCATTGCCGTTCCGAGAGCCGGCCGTCTTGGCGGCATTGGTTCACTTTCTTCCGCCGCATGACACTGCGGAACAATTCGATTCGTGGCGCCAGGATTCGAATTACCTTCAAGACGCGGCGCTGTTCGAAGATGTTGATTTAAACATTGGTGACCCACAAGATATGTTGCGGGTGCACCTTGCAATTACCTCATGCAATTTCTTTTCGATGCTGGGAGCGCGACCTATGATTGGAAGAACATTTTCTTCCCGACGACCATGCAGTCGCGGTCATTAGCTATGCGTTGTGGCAACACTTGTATGCCGGCACCGAGCAGATCCTCGGGAAGACCGTTCGTGTGTACGGACTACAACCGCATCCGAACGAGCCGCTCACGATTATTGGGGTGATGCCTGCCGATTTCGACTATCCGTCGCGAGCAGTTCTTTGGAAAGCGGCCGAATATACCCGTGGCAACAACGGGTGGGAACGATTGGTCGTCTGAAATCGGGCTTGAGCTGGCCGCAAGCACGTGCAGCATTCCTGGCCGACGCGAGCCGGCTTGAGCCGCACCACAGGTTCCGGGCCGACTGGATTCCGATGATGCTGCCTCTCCAGGACGAGTTGGCCGGGCGTGTCAAAGACGCCTCGCTTCTCCTTATGGGCGTTGTGATATTGACCTTGCTGATTGCGTGCTCAAATCTCGCCAATCTGATGCTAGTGCGGGCGGCTGACCGGCAGCATGAATTCTCGATTCGTTCCGCAATTGGCGCGAGCCGAGCACGCCTCATTCAACAAGTGTTCACGGAATCTCTGCTGCTGGCAGTCATTTCGGCTGGTCTCGGTCTATTGGTCGCGATTTGGGCGACCGCACTCGCGAGCAAGGTGCAACCGGCCGTGCTTCCCTCGCAAACTTATTCGATTCTGGATGCCAGAGTGCTTGTATTTATGATTGGGCTGGTGGTGCTCAGCGCGGTGCTATTCGGACCGCTGCCTGCGTTTAGTCTTGGCCGCACGCACCTATTTGTGGCCCGAGGGTCTACCGAGTTGCGCGGCTCGCGAATCGTGCGCGACCTGCTGGTGGCGGCACAGGTAGCGCTCACGATTGCGTTACTAACCGCTTCCATTTCGGTGGTCCGAGCCTTGTCCCACGAACTTCAAATCGACCGTGGATTCAAAGCCGACGGTGTCGTTACCGCGAGTGTCGCCCTGGATGGCACGGTGCGCGACAAGCCCGGCCAACGGCTGCAGTATTTCGAGGAAGTGCTACAGCGGTTGCGCCACGTGCCTGGGGTGCGGAATGTAAGCGCGACCGAATTCTTACCTCTCCTATCTGACAACTTTGTTGGTGGCCCGCATTTGATGGATGGCCAGCCACCGTCGCACAGGACAGGTACGGACATCATTCCGATCATGGCCGGCTACTTCGCAACAACTCGCGGCCATATTCTTTATGGCCGCGAGTTCACTGATGCCGAGGTTCGTTCTGATGCGGATGTCGTGCTGGTCAACGAAACGTTCGCGAGACTCTGGCTGCGTCCCGTCGATGCCGTCGGGCATATGGTGACTGATCCGGATGGGAGGGTGCGAAGGATTATCGGTGTGGTCCGGAATCTCGATTTCATGGATCAGTACATCTCGGACGTTTTCGATGTGGACCCGCCGGAAACTTTCGTCCCGTCGCACAACCCTGGCGGATTTGATTCAACGTTCGTCGTAAAGGTCGAAGGACGGCCACAAGATCATGTAGAGGCGATCCGGACGGCTATGCAGTCGGTTGATCGTGGCGTGCCGGTATTCGGTGTGGAGACAGTGCAAGAGCGGATGGATCAGGCCTTTGCCCGTCCAAAGTTCTACAGAACAGTGCTGGTCTTCTTTGCGAGCTTTGCTCTGCTCCTGTCGCTTATAGGTATCTACGGCATCGTTTCATACGCGGTGACTCAGCGGACGCACGAGATGGGTGTCCGGTTGGCGCTTGGCACAACACCGACACGCTTGCGCACGAAATTTGTCCGGCAGGCCTTGGCGACGGTTATCTTTGGCACTGTCTGCGGAGTTGCTTGCGCTGCGAGTGCTGGAAAGCTGCTCAGCAGTCTGATCGAAGGGGCAAAAGGGTTGGACGTGGCGACCTATGTTTTCGCGATGATTGCAATTTGCCTCATCGCGGCGGCAAGCATCTGGGTTGCTACTCGACGGATTGCGCGGATGGACGTAGTGGAAATCCTTCGAGCGGAGTAGGCTTCCCGAAAAAACACCGATGCCGAAACTATCCGAGGCTGTTGAGGAGTTGATGGCAACAGCTACCTGCAGATAGCTTCATTCCCGCATGGAGTTGGCGCATCAGATCCAGATGGCCGCCAGCGTGAATTTGACGAAATGGAATTCGCGGAGTTTACTCGTGACGCAAAGCCCGCATGCGATCAATCTTTGCCGGGCGGCGTGCGGGTAGGTACCCGGCGAGCAACCCAATGCCGCCGATCAGCAGAACCGCGCCCGTGAGTGCGAGTGGGTCGAGCGGTTTCAGACCGAAAAGAAAACTCTCTAATGTGCTCACGTGCTAAGCACGGAGCCGTTTGCTAACGATGCGCAGGACGTGGACGCCTCGGTCAAGGTCATCACAATCGTACTTGAAAAGCCGCTAGATCCAGGTGCAGGATATTCAGTCAGCCCCGGGATAGGTGGAAAGAAACACTACCCGTTGACTGGCAAGCCCACCTTCACGGACGGAGGACTGCGGATTTTGCTCCCAGTTCAGTTACAGCCGAACCAAACATACAGCTTTGCCTTGACCCAAATGGCATTTCCGACGCGGGATGGATATCCTCTCTCAACCTTCAGCGTCGACTTCAAAACCAAATAGCGGCTCAAATCCTGCAGTAGTCCATAAAACACGCTGCGGCTCAGTAGCTGTGAACTAGCGTTTTCGGAAAGTTGCCGACGGCAGATGCCATCACTGATCTCACGAATACCTGATTCTGCAGTGCGGTGCGCGATATCATCTCATCGGGGCACATCGTTGCATACCCGCAGGTTCATGCAACTGAAAAAGAGGTGCAGTATGAAGCGCAAGTCAATCACTTGCGGCATTCTAAACTTATTGCGCTTCGCGGGATGACAAAGATCCCCGCCGGGTAGTACAAGAGACGGCTGTCAACGCGGTGATGTGATGCCGATGTTCTGGGGACGCATGAACAGACGTACTATTCCTGAGGTGAAAACAATTCAGGAATGTGAAGCCTTGCTTGAGCGCGATCTGATCATCCTGTTCAAGCATAGTGCGAGCTGTGGCACCAGCGTGAGAGCCCGTTGGGAAGTGATGCGCTTCTGCGCGGCTCATCCTGAGACGCCCGTGCATCTGATGTCCGTGCACCGGCGGGAATTGATGTCATACGTAGCGGAACGCGCGGGTGTTGAGCACGCTTCACCGCAGATCCTCGTCTTCCGTGGCGGTGCAATGATCGCGACAGCCTCGCACTCCGAGATCACTGCCGCGCTGCTAACATCGCTTCTCAGCTCGTAACGGCCGGGCCTATTCACAGCCGGATCGCAACCGAGACGCCATCCCGGATCGGCAGCTGCGTGACATAGAACTCGCGCGAGCCGAACAGCCGTGTATTGAATTCACATACCGCCTGATCCGTAGCATTCTGCGGGTCCAGCACGCGCGCGTGCCAGAGCGTATTGTCAGTGATAAATAGCCCGCCCCTGTTGATCCGTCCCGGCACCGCGTCCAATACAGCCGGGTAGCCCTCTTTATCGACATCGTTAAAAATCACATCGAACTTTCCGGGCGTGGAGGCCAAAGCACCGAGCGCATCCCCAACGTGGATCTGAATCTGGGGCGCGACCCCGGCGCGCTCAAAATAGCCGCGGGCGCGATCCGCATTTTCCTGGCTACCATCCGAGTAATGCACTTCCGCGTTCGGCCCGGCCGCACGAGCCAGCCAGATAGTCGAATATCCGATTGCCGATCCGAGCTCGAAGATCCGCTTCGGTTTCGTCATCATCACGAGGCTCGCCAGGAAGCGTCCCACCGCCGGCCCGATAATCGGAATGTCGCGTTGAGCCGCATAGGCCTCTATCTCCGCAAGTACCTCATCCCGCGGCGGCAGCAAGCCGTACATGTATCGCTCAATCTTTGGATCGGTAATCATTTTGCACCTTATCCCCTGAATTCTCGCATTCCTTTCTTTTTTGAGTCGCAAGCGGCTCTTTCTTCGTAATTAGGTACAGAAGGACGGGCGACGAGGTCTCTTGCTAGCGATTACGACATCGCGGACGACGTCATTTGAGGGTAAAATCACGTTGCCTGCATTCGCGGATGTGGTCGAAGCGAACAAAGCAATGGTCTACAGCATCGCCTGGCATTTCTTGCGGGATCGCGCCGTCGCCGAAGATCTGGCCCAGGATGTGTTTCTCGAATTACACCGGAACTGGCCGTCTATGCACTCGGCTCAACACATCGTGTTCTGGCTGCGGAAGGTGACCAGCCGCCGCTCGATTGACATCGTGCGTAAGCGGAAAACGCGAGCCGAGACAAGTCTCGAAGAGGTGAGCGAACCCACAGCGCTCGAGCGCGTGCATGACTCCATGCTTTCTTCGTATCTAGAGCGCATGGTCGCCTCGCTTCCCGAGAAGCAGCGCATGGCCGTCGTGCTTCGGTATCAGGAAGACATGGAGCCGGAACAGATTGCCCAAGCCCTGGAGATGAACGTGAACACAGTGAAGAGCCAGATTTCGCGCGCGCTCGAATTTCTCAGAGCGAAAACAGCGCGCCGGCTCAAACCGGAGGGAGAGCAAAATGACGCCCTTTGAAAAAGATTTGAAAGCCGCTTTGGCGCGCAAAGAGCCGTCACGCGGGTTCGCGGAACGCGTGCTTGAAGCAGTCGAACAGCGGCAGCAGCAGTCACAACGCGCGATGAGTCAGGGCTCGTGGCGCCCAAGCGCTTGGGCGTGGCGCCTCGCTCCATTGGCGGCGGCATTGCTGCTGATAAGCGGAGGAGCACTGTATCACGAGCACGAACGCGCAGTACGTGGGCAGGCGGCAAAACAGGAGTTGCTGACAGCGGTGCGAATCGCCGGATCAAAGCTGCAAGAAACACGTCAGCATGTGATTGAGATTGAAGGTACGGAGGTAGATCGATGAAGTGGAAGCTATTAGGAATCGTGATTGCCGGGGCAGTGACATTGCCCGTATGGGCTCAAGAGATAAAAATGCCGGTCAATTTGGACAAGCTCGCCGAGCACGCGACCGAAACCGTTGATGTGACTCTGGACGCGTCCATGCTCCAGTTGGCAAGTAAATTCTTATCGAAAGACGATCCGGACGAAGCACATGTCAAGCAACTCGTTTCCAGGCTTAAAGGGGTTTATGTTCGGAGTTTCGAATTCGATAAAGAGGGGCAGTACTCGAAGAGCGACGTCGACGCGCTTCGCGCTCAGCTAAAAGGGCCAAACTGGACGCGGATTGTAGGAGTGAGATCGACCAAAGGCGACAACTCGGAAATCTATCTGAAAAAGAACGGTGATCAGATCGCTGGTCTGGTCGTGCTTGCCGCAGAACCCAAGGAGCTGACCATCGTACATATCGACGGGCCGATCGATCCCCAAGAATTGAGTGAGCTCGGCGGGCACATGGGCATTCCGAAGTTCGACCACAGCGGCAAACCCAAGGCAAAAAACGAGGAGTAACGGCATGCGGCGCATACTGGCAACTCTGAGCCTGGCTGCGGCCCTGCCGCTCGCCTCGCAAGCAAGTGAATTCGATTGGCTGGTGCGCGAGTTCTCACGGCAGAGCGCCGTCAAACCAACGCATATTCCCTTCTTCGGGCTGGCTCAGTTCGCTGTGTCAGTGGGACATCCTGCCGGAACCAGTGAGTTGCACCTCGCCGTTTTTGAAGATGTCAGACTCGAGCCGCGAAGGTTCTCCGAGCTTACCGACGCGGCAGTGGGGCGGTCGTGGAAACCGATGGTCAGGGTCCGCTCCCGCAGCGGAGAATCGACCAACATCTATGTCCAGGAGAACGGCAGAGATCTGCGGGCTCTGGTTACGGTGCTGGACGGGAGCGATGCCACCTTCGTCGAGCTACGAATCAGGCCGGAAGCCTTGCTCAAGTTTATCGACGAGCATGGCCGATCGGGCGAACACCACGCAAGCTTCACCGCAAAGTCGTCAGATTCGAGCGAATGAATCAGTGCTGTCCGGCTGCTGCGGCAAAGCGCCGCTCTAGCTCCTCGGGCGCGACATCCTCAATGTGCGTGGCGATCCACCACTGGTTTCCGGTGGGATCGGTAACACCGGCGTTGCGGTCGCCGTAGAGTTGATCAGCAGGCTCCATCAGCGACGTACCGCCTGCTTCGAGCGCGCGCTTGTACACGGCATCCGTATCTGTAACGTATAGGTAAAACCCGCTGGGCCGCGCTTTCCATTGGTCCCTCGCGCCGCCCATCATCACGACCGAATCGCCGATCCTCACCTCCGTGTGCGCGATCTTGCCATCCGGACGCATCGACCGGTGACCCTCTTTCGCACCGAACGCCTGCTCGAGAAACCGAACTAAACCTGCAACATCGTCCACGATGAGATAGGGCGTCACGCTGTGATAACCGTCTGGAATGGGTTTAACAGTACCTGGCATACTCCAGAAATTTTAGCAATGCGGCTTGTGCGTACCGGTGCCGGGCGGCACGGCCCCGGGTCACCGCCGTTTGCTGCGGGCTTTCGGGCCAGTGGAGTACACGCGCGCACAGAACGCGCAGGAAACAATTTTCGAGCGCCTGAGTCACCCATCCGGCAACCCACCGTGGGCGCTAAGATCGGATTTGTAAGACTGAACGGGTCGGCCAATTAAGCCTCTGGACGCCTCGCATTAAAGGACGGATCGTGACTAAATCGCCATACTTCTTCGGACCAGTTGTCGTTTTGATGTTATCCGGCGCTGCGCGCATGGCTGCCCAAGTTGTGATCGCTCCGGAGACGCCCAGGATCGGTTCTCCGAACACTGTAACTGCCGATCCGCGTGTGCCGCGCCCCCACACGAAGCCTTGTATCGTCACGCTGTTCAAAGATCTCGCTTTTGCGGATTTCACAAACAAGACTTTCGATTACTTACCGCCCTCAGATTGCACGGGCCGTTGGGCGAAGGTGGTCTTCACGGCAGATTTCACGGTTACCGAAGGCCGCCAATTCGACCGCACAGCAGCGTTCTATCTTGGACATGCGAATGTCTATTACGGAACGACTGCGGAGCCGAGCAAAACCGTGAGTCCCCACTGGCACGTCGAGCGGGACGTTACCGATTTGAGCGCAATATTCAAATCTCCGCAGAGCGGGGAAGCGGTGCTGGGGAATCTCGTCAATTCGACTTACACGAGCATCATTTATGCGAGCGCCGCACTCGAATTCTATCCCCGCCGGGATGGCGAATTTGCTCCCCCGGTGCCCGACCTGGTAGTCCCCATGCCTGATGCGCCCGGAGGTGCGGTAGCGCTGAATACGACAGCTAGCCAATTGACTCAGACCGTCACCTTGCCTACGAATGTCGAGCGCGTTTATCTCGATGTAATCACGCAAAGCCAAAGCAGCGACGAATTCTGGTACACCTGTGTGCCGAATGACGTCTCAACCGAGCTCCAGAGTTGCAGTAACACTGCGTTTCGGGAAGCCGAGATCTCGATTGATAATCAACCCGCCGGTGTTGCGCCCGTTTATCCGTGGATTTACACGGGCGGTATAGATCCGTATCTGTGGCGTCCAATTCCCGGCGTACAGACGCTTAATTTCACTCCCTACCGGGTTGACCTTACGCCGTTTGCCGGCCTTCTCTCGGACGGCAACTCGCACATCGTTGGCTTGAGCGTCTTCAACGCGAATAGTTATTTTCTTGCTACGGCCAACTTGTTCGTATTCACCGATCATGGTTCGAAAGTGACAGGAGGAATTTTGGCGAATGATCTCGCGGCAGAGCCGTCACCTGTTGTTACCGAAAACCTCACAAAGGATAAGAACGGCAATGTTTCTGGCACAGTTGATGTCAGCGCGATCCGCAGTTATAAGATTACGGGGTATGTGAACACGTCACACGGTCGGATCGAAACTACAGTCGAACAGAATATCGATTTCATCAACAAGCAGAAATTCTACGTTTCTGCGAGCTCTCCTAATTACACTCAAGACATTACCCAATCGACAAGGATCGAAGCAAGGACGATCGCAAAAGACGGATTCGTGACCGCAGAGAGCGAGAAGCGCTTTTTGTACCCGCTTACGGTAGACATTCATCAAACGCCTACGACAACCGGCTTGGCAATTGCGACAACCGTGAGGCAAGCCGATCGGCTAAATAAAACGGAAAGCCTGAATGGCTATAAGTTATTCACCAGCGAACTTAATAATGAGGTAGCGTCAGGCGACACGCTCAGTCTGGATGCGAACTTCAACATCTTAGGCCATTCGGATCAAAGAAGCTTTCAGAAATACTTTACGGCTAATTCGCTTGGTTACTGTTACAGCCGGGAAATTACGGCGCGAAACGACATTTTGACGAACGTAATCGACGGCGAGGGTTGCGAGCGCAAGTAAGCGGCCTCGCCGCTCAGTGGCCACCGGGCACCCTCATAATCAGAGAGGATGCAGCAGCGCACCGCCACAGTGATCGGGAGCGGCCCTAACGGACTTGCTGCAGCCATCGTTCTGGCGCAAGCCGGAGTCGCTGTCGAAGTTCGCGAGACCGCTTCCGTTATTGGTGGCGCGGCCCGTTCAGGCGAGCTTACGCTGCCGGGTTTTGTGCACGACCTCGGCTCAGCGGTTCATCCGATGGCCGTGGCCTCACCGTTTTTTTCGACGCTTCCTTTACAGGCTCACGGATTGAGCTTTATTTCCTCGCCCGCTGCTCTCGCGCATCCGTTCGACGACGGCACGGCCGTAATGGTAGAGCGCAGTGTCGGCGATACGGCACAGCAACTGATAAATGATTCAGGCGCTTACAAAAAAATGTTCGACCCCTTGGTGAGGAATTGGAAGAATCTATCCAACGAAATTCTTCGCCCCATGCGCCTGGTTCCGAAGCACCCGTTCCTGCTTGCCCGGTTCGGCCTGCGAGGCATCCAGTCCGCAAGATCGGTTGCGGGCCGCTCGTTCCGTACCTCGCGGGCGCGTGCCCTGTTCGGCGGCCTCGCCGGTCATTCCGTCCTCAAACTCGAAGACCCGCTCAGCTCGGCCTTTGCGCTCGTCATGGGTACGTTGGCACACTCCATCGGATGGCCGATTGCCGCAGGCGGCGCGCAACACATTTCGGATGCACTTAGCAGCGTTCTCGTTGCCCTCGGCGGCCGCATAAAGACGGAGTCGCGCGTCGGAGATCTGGCTGAGCTAGACGGTCGAGAGCGAGACGCAATCTTGTGCGATCTGACGCCACGGCAGTTTCTCGATCTCGCGGGTTCGCGCATTCCCCCAGGCTTTCGCCGGGCGCTGGCCCGCTTCGAGTATGGCCCGGGCGTTTTCAAAGTGGATTGGGCCTTACGCGAGCCCGTCCCCTGGACCGCGAAAGATTGCCTCCGCGCCGCTACCGTGCACGTCGGCGGATCGTTTGAAGAGATTGCTGCTTCCGAGCGCGACGCCTGGGAAGGACGGCCGCCATATAAGCCGTTTGTCATTCTGTCGCAGCCCAGTCTCTTCGATCCGAGCCGCGCTCCCAATGGGAAGCACACGCTGTGGGGCTATTGCCATGTGCCGAACGCTTGGCCCCACTCCGCTCTCGCGCAAATCGAAGCACAGATCGAACGCTTTGCTCCGGGCTTTCGCGACTGCGTCATCGCGAGGAACACGCACACGCCCCTCGAGATGCAGAGCTGGGATGAGAACCTGATCGGAGGCGATATCAGCGGAGGCGCTCCGACCCTGAAACAGTTTTTCTTTCGACCGACGTGGCGGCAGTACGGAACACCTTTAAAGGGCGTCTATCTATGCTCCTCTTCCACTCCACCCGGAGGCTCAGTACACGGGATGTGCGGATTCAATGCCGCTCAGTTGGCTCTCGCACGATTGAAGAAGGATCGCAGTGCGCGGCTGAGTCGTATAATGCAGCACTGCCCATCCTTCGAGGAGAGAACACGCAAACGTGCTTAGTACGCTTCAGAGCATTGCAATCATCCTTTTAATCATCGCTGCATCCCTGGCCTTTCTTTGGCTCTTGCGGGTGATCTGGCCCGGGGAACAGCGCCGCCCACACAACGATCTGATCGGCTGGCAAATCAGTGTGCTCGGCACCTGCTATGCAGTGATGCTGGGCTTCATGCTATATGCGGTTTGGACGAATTTCGAGCTTGCTGACGGCAACGCCGAAGCGGAAGCCAATGCCCTTGTGAACGTAGTTCGCATCGCCCGAGGTCTTCCCGCTCCGCAGAGCCAGGAAATGTGGGATCTCGGAAGCCGATACGTAGACGTCATGCTCACACAGGAATGGCCCGCCATGGACCGCCTCGCAACCAGCCCAATGTCTCACACTCTATTTCAGCAGCTGTGGACTACCCTAATCAGCACTCAGGCGCACAACGCTTCCGAGCAGACCAGCCTCGACCACACCATTACGCAACTCGCGAAGATGACCGAGCATCGAAGACTTCGGCAGTTGCAAGCCAATTCAGATTTGCCGGACATTTTATGGGCTGTGCTCGTCAGCGGCGCAGTCCTGACCCTCATTTCCGCTTGCCTGTTTGACGTCGCGAATTTCAGGCTTCACGTGATTCAGGTGTCTATGCTTGCTCTCCTGCTTTCCTTGATCCTCGTCGCCATCGCCGACATCAACCGTCCGTTCCAAGGATCAGTGCATGTCAGACCCACGGGATTTCAGCAGGCCCGGGCCACTCTCGACGAAATGAAGCCTGTACCCCACTAACCGTAACGCCTCGGTTTTGCTTGCTGTACATTGCCCCGGGACCGTGATAACGTGAGTCTCCATGATGACTCGCAGATTTCAATTCGTCTCGAACCTGTTGCTACCGCTCGTTCTTCCTCTCGGGTTGCTCGCGGCCCAGGACGCAACACAAGCTCCGGCATCCACCGGACAATCGCAGGATAAAATTCTCAGAATCGCAAAAGAGGTCCGTAAGCAGATCGTTACTCTGCCTCAATATGGCGTATTCGATGATATTCACTTTGGCATCAAAGGGAACACCGTCATATTGGAAGGATTTGCCTCCCGGCCCACGCTCAAGTCCTCCGCCGAAAATGCCGTGAAGAAGATCGAGGGTGTCGAAGCTGTCGACAATCGAATCGAGGTCCTGCCGCTATCGCCTAACGACGACCGCATCCGTGCCGCTGTTTATGCCAGAATCTACCGCTCTCCCGCATTGCAAAAATACACCTCGAATCGCGGCGGCGGACGCTGGCTTAGCCTCACGCGCAGGGCCACGGGAATCACCAATGACCCGCCCATCGGCTATCACGCGATTCACATTATCGTCAAAAACGGAAATGTCACTCTTACGGGTGTCGTCAACAACTCCGCCGATCTCGCGATCGCAAATATGCAGGCAAACTCGACACCCGGCGTATTTAGCGTCACTAACGATCTCTATGTCGCGAATCAGGAGAAATGAAGCGGCGCTACCGCTCTCAGGCAAACTTTTCCCGGACGCCACTTCGCATCAACTCGAAACATTACTGGCATCTCCCGTATCCTTAACTAAGAGATGCCTCTTCAATCCTCTGGCACGTTAGTATTTGCCCGCTCTTTGCTGCGTAATCCTCTGGCGGTCGGTGCCGTCGCCCCCAGTTCGCCCCGCCTCTCGAATCTCATTGCGTCTCGTGTGAATTCGGGCAGTTCAAACATTCTCGAGCTCGGCGCAGGGACCGGATCCATCACCGGTGCGCTTCTCAGGCAAGGCGTTGATCCTGAGCGCCTCTTTCTGATCGAGCGCGATCCTTCGCTCGTCGCATATCTTCGCGACCGTTTTCCTGGCGTTCGCGTCCGCTGCGCCGATGCCGCACACGCGAGCCGCATCTTATCCAACGAATCCATCGGTCAAGTGAAAACCGTTATTTCGAGCTTACCCATTCGCAATCTCACTGCACGCGATCAGATCGCAATCGTCCGCGCGATTCTCAAGCCTCTCGCTCCCGGCGGCCAGCTTCTTCAATTCACCTACGGCTCGCACTGCCCCATCCCCGCTGGACGCCTCGGCCTGAATGCCGAGCGTGTCGGCCGCGTTTGGCTCAATCTCCCTCCCGCAGCCGTCTGGCGCTTCACCCGCAAACACTCGCAGCGCCATTCATGCTAACGGCTGGTCCTTGCCTACGCTTCTTGGATCACGCGCGCGAAAGCATTGCTCGGAACCGCCACACAAAGAATGTGACGATAGGAATTTTCAACAGTATGGTAGCTTCTATTGTCGAAATCGCCAACAGCGCGAAGCAATGGCCAACCGAAAGCAATGGCGCGTTTTGAACGTCTGGATACAGCTCCAACAGCTTCCCTAGCAATCCATTTCGCCATGCGGCGAAAGATAACACCGAACTTAGAACAAACACAGTTCCTGAAGAAAGAACAAACCTGGTTATCCATTGCCGTCGTCGAATTCCTTTTACGTGAGAAGAGTAGATCCATATAAGAACGAGCATCAACGCAAATGTGACGAAGACGGTAATCAACGCCGGTACTCCGAGCCACACTACCTCCAACCCCTCAAACGGCGTGACCTGAACCAGGAAGCTAGGTCTCATGCCTTGCTCTCGTAACACCGTAGTCACTGGAGCTGCGAATGTGCGCCAAAGGAGGCGAGCACATATTACACAGGTGAGAAATGTGAATGCGCCTCCTGCGAGGGAGTAGAAACAGAATCCCGCGAACGGCTGCCGTATTCGCTCCCTCAAACCGCTCCACAGAATGTTAGCGATGTCACCGATTCGAAAAGCGCGCTTGCAAAGTAGCTCTTCCACCTCTGGGCCGTACAGAGCGCGCCATTTGAAAGGATAGGAACGTAGTAACAATCGCGCAATGTGGCGGTTCATGAGAACCTCAGCCTCCTGATTCCAAATCTCGCTATCTTTTGCATCCTTTCAAGCTCTTCGGAGAGGCTAATCAAGCCTTCTTCCGTGATTTTGTAAGGGCGTTGCCGGTCTTCGACCCTGCACCCCAAATCCAACAACAGCAACACGAAATCTGTGATTTCGCTTGCGTGGCGGGTCGGGAGTCCTTTCCTGATACTTTGAAAACATGTCGGCCACCGCCACCAAACACATCGCCCCTCCCAAACGGCTGTTATACGGGCCCGGTCCGTCCATGGTCGAGCCCCGCGCGTACGGCGCGATGAGCCAGCCTGTCGTCGGCATATTCGACCCGTACTTTCTTGAAGTGATCGATGAAGTGCGGGCCGGTCTTCGACAGGCGTTCGGCACGGCGAACCAGATGACCTTCACCGTTCCCGCCGGAGGCAGCGGCGCAATGGAAGCGGCCATCGCCAATTTCGTCCTGCCCGGCTCTAAGTTTGCGGTTTTCACGGCCGGCCATTTCGCAAACCGCATGATCGCTATGGGTGAGCGGCAGCGCGCAACCGTCGTCCGCATGGAGAAACCATGGGGCCAAGCCTTCACTTCCGAAGAAGCCGAACAATTCATACGGCGCGAACGTCCCGACACAGTCGGTTTTGTGCAGGCAGAGACATCGACGGGCGCCTATCAATCGGGGCGCGCCATTCGAGCGGCCGCGCGCACTGTGAACGCGCTTGTGATCGCCGATTGCGTCACGTCCCTCGGAGCCATGCCTGTCGAACTGGACGAAGTCGGCATCGATGTGGCCTTCAGTTGCTCTCAAAAGGGCTTGAGCTGTCCTGCCGGCCTTGCGCCCATCTCCATTTCCCCGAAAGCCTGGGAATGGTTAGACCGCCGCCCTGAAGATCCGTTCACCTGGTACCTCGATCTCCGCCTCACCGCGAAGTATTTTGAGCCGCCGCACGTGTATCATCACACCCCATCTCCGCCGCTCTACTACGCCATGCACGAGGCTCTCGCCGTTATCGACGAGGAGGGTTTGCGCAATCGCTGGCAGCGCCATTTCCGCGCTAACCAACGCCTGATTGCCGGGTTGACGAAATTAGGATTTCAGCCGCTCGTCACAAATCCCGACGACCGCATCTGGCATCTCACGACCGTCATTCCGCCTGCGGGAGTCGATGAAGTGCAGCTCCGGCGTAACCTCGCCGCTAAATACGGAATCGAGGTTGCCGCGGGAATCGGTCAGCTCGCGGGTAAGATTCTGCGCATCGGGACTATGGGCCCGCTCGCGACAGACGAAAACGTCGACTTCCTGCTGGAAGCGTTCGCGACATCTATGTAGCAACATCTATGTAATAGACGGCTGCACAAATTCTATGTCCTCCGACTTTGTCATTCAACTCGGGCTCGCCCATTTGCACTTGCTCAAGGGCGATCTGACGACCATCGCCGTCGATGCAATCGTGAACGCTGCAAACTCGCAGCTCGCCGGTGGCGGAGGCGTCGACGGTGCCATCCATCGAGCCGGCGGCCCTGAAATCATGCGCGAGCTCGATGAGATTCGCGCCCGCATCGGCCGCTGTGAGACAGGACACGCCGTGGTCACCGGCGCAGGGCGGCTGCCCGCCAAATACGTGTTTCACGCGGTCGGGCCCGTCTACCGCGACGGTCTGCATGGCGAGCCAGAGCTTCTCGCATCATGCTATTCGAATTGCCTCGAGCTCGCCTCTCAACGCGACGTGAAGACAATCAGCTTCCCTTCTATTAGCACCGGCATCTATGGCTACCCGATAGAAGAAGCCGCCGAGATCGCGCTGCGAACTGTATCTGCATGGCTCCGAAATCATACAGGCCCCGTGCGCGCGGTAAAGCTTGTACAGTTCAGCGACCGCGATCACGCCATCTATCGTCAGCACGCCGGTAAGCTTCGAGAAGGATCCGCGGCCAGTAGTTCCTCTTAAGCCGGTACCGCGCTGTTCACTTACAATGTAGATTCTGAATGCAAGTTCTTGATACTGGATCTCACAAGTATCTGCTGCTTGAATTAGATCCTGAGTTCGTCGGAAACATCGCGCGCCAAGCCGGATTCCAGTTCAAAATCGACGATCAGCGAAGGGTCCTCTCGCTCGACGTAACGGCCACCGATCGCGAAGCCCCATTACTGCTGTTCGACGCAGCAGACCCGGGAAACCTCGGCTGGTTTTCGCGTTGTCAATTCTACGTCGACGGAAAATCCGGCAGCGTTCTGCAGACCCCTCTTTCTCTCGCGAACCAGCGCGACAAGTCAGGACGTGCTCTCCCCCATGCCGTTCGCGTGCAGATCGTAAAAGAATTGCCGGAAACCTTTCGAATGCCGGGACGCCAGCCCGTGAACGAGCAGGTGATCTATGCAGTCCTCTTCAATCTGCTCACCGCGCTCTTGAACACCGGTGTCGGAGTCTGCGGCGGGCCAACCGTCAAGCCGCTGGCCGGCCGCACCGAAAATATCGGGCCGAAAAATTAGCCCGCTTCAAACGCCCAACTCCTGCTTGGCCTGTTCGACAACTTGCTCAACCTCTTTTTGATACCCGTCGAGCAATTCCTGGCTGCTCGCTTCGAAACGCATCACCAATATGGGCTGCGTGTTCGAGGCCCGCACTAATCCCCACCCTTGCTCAAACGGCACACGCACTCCATCAACCTCGACAATGTCCCGCCGCTTCCGGTAAAGCTCGGCGACTCTCTCGACCAGTCGGAATTTCTGATCGTCCGGGCAATCGATACGCAGCTCCGGTGTCGACACAAGCTTTGGTATTCCTTCGAGCTGATACGAAAGCGGCTTCCGCGAGCGCGCCACGAATCTCGAGCAGCCGGCATGCCGCGTAGATTGCGTCATCGTAGCCGTAATAGCGGTCGGCGAAGAACATGTGGCCCGACATCTCCCCGGCCAGCTCCGCATGCTCCTGCTTCATTTTCGCTTTGATCAGCGAGTGTCCCGTCTTAAACATGATCGGGTTGCCCCCGAGCTCGCGCAGCTTGTCAAACATAGCCTGCGAGCACTTCACTTCCGATACGAACGTCGCCCCAGGTTTGCGAGACAGAATTTCCCGGCCAAAAATGAGCATCAGCATGTCACCGTAGACCACGTCCCCGTGCTCGTCGATTGCGCCAATTCGGTCCGCATCACCATCAAACGCGATTCCAAGCTCCGCCTTGTGCTTGAGAACGCTTTCTTTTAAGTCAGTCAGGTTGTCAAGAACAGTCGGGTCGGGATGATGGTGCGGAAAATTGCCATCCATGTCGAAGAAAAGTTCCGTTACATCGACATCGAGCTTCTTAAAAATGCGATGCACTACCGGACCCGCCGTGCCATTCCCCGCATCCACCACTAGCTTCACTTTGCGTTCGAGTTTGAATTGAGACGCAATCTCGTCAACATACGGCGTTATGGCGTCTACCTGTTTTACAGACCCTTGCCCAGATTCGTAATCGTTACCCTGAATCAGCTTATAAAGGTCTTGAATCGCTTGCCCGTACAACGTCGACGTGCCGCATACAGCTTTGAAGCCGTTGAAATCGGGCGGATTGTGGCTGCCTGTAATCATCACGGCGCCGTCTGCCTTGAAGTGCACCGCGGCGTAATAAAGCACAGGCGTCGGGACGGTTCCTACATCTAAAACATGCGCCCCCGCGCCGAGCAGACCGCTCAGTAGTGCGTCATGAAGACGCGGGCTGCTCAACCGGCAATCGCGCCCCAGGCAGATCGTGCGCCCGCTGTAACGAGTAATGTAAGTCGCTAAGGCCCGGCCCAAAGCATCAACATCTGGGTCCAGGAGTTCCTCCTCGGCAGTACCGCGAATGTCGTACTCGCGGAAGATACTGGGCTTCAGCATGTCTATTCAGAATAACGGTGCGATCTCTGCTTCCCGCAGACTGCAATCAATTCAGAACTTCGCTGCGAACCACTAGGCTTTCCAGATAGTCTCTATCGATTTCGTATCCCAGGCCGGGCGCATCCGATACTGAGATCGTCCCGCGTGCGCTCACCTCAACTGGTGGCGAGATCACGTCGCGCTTCCAATATCGCTTGCTGGCCGATACATCGCCGGGTAGCACAAAATTAGGGAGCGTCGAAAGCGCTATATTGTGCGCCCGCCCAATGCCTGATTCGAGCATGCCTCCACACCACACCGGTATGCCGTTGCGTTCGCAAACATCGTGCACTCGCTTCGCCTCCCGAAAGCCGCCCACCCGCCCCAGTTTGATGTTGATGATGCGGCAAGCCTTCAGGCGAATCGCCTGTTCCGCATGATGTGCCGAACGTATACACTCATCCAGGCAGATCGGCGTCTCTATAGAACCCTGCAGCACGGCATGATCGATGATGTCGTCATGCGCCAGCGGCTGTTCGATCATCATCAGATAGAACGCGTCCAGCTTCTTCAAATGCTCGACATCGGCCAGTGTGTACGCAGAGTTCGCATCCGCCATTAACTTGATGCTCGGGAACCGCTCACGCACCTCGCGCACCACATCCACATCCCAGCCCGGCTTGATCTTCATCTTGATCCGCTGATAGCCAGCCGCGAGTTCAGTCTCAATTTTGCTGAGCAGTTCTGGAACGCTGTTCTGAATGCCGATGGAAACGCCGCAGGCAATCTCACTGCGTGCACCCCCGCCAATCGTCTTCCAAAGCGGCTCATTGTTTACGCGCGCCCTGTAAATCCCAGACTGCCGTTTCCACGCCTCCTCGCGCCATATTGTGGCCGCGGATATGCGCCGTACGGCCGCTCACTTCATCGGGAGACTCAAACTCGTACCGCAACACGCGCGGCGCGACATACTCCATCAGAAGCGGCCAAACCGAGCCGGTCCATTCCTCGTTGTAAAACGGATTCTCGCCCGCCGTTACCTCGCCCCATCCCGATACGCCATCTGCAAACGCCTCGACCAGAATAATGTCCCGCTCATAGGTTCGGCCGAAGCTGGTCTCGAAAAAATGCACCAGCGGCATGCGTATTTGACGCAATACAATGCGGTCTATTTTGATTCCCATTGCCCCAACAGATAGCTTCCCGCATGATCATTTCTTTCGAACCCGATCACCGCCAATCCCGCTTCAAAGTGCCGGTCGAACTCCTCGCTGATCCGCGCCTGTATCTCTCGCGCGCGCTTCGGATCGCGTTCGCGAAGCTCAGAGACTTCGACCGGCACGGAAATGATCGCTTCGGTCATCGGCCTCTGGAAAGCCCCGTCATTGCAGAAAGCGTGGGCGCGCGGAGATTGGATCCACCATTCCGCAACCAGCCGGTCAGTGGGAAGGCCCCCGTGCAGGTGGCTCGTGGTCGTGCCGTATTGGTTGTGGACATAGCGGCGCATAATTGCACCCAGCCGTTCGATATTGAAGAACGCATTCTTGATCTCCAGCGGATCGAATGTCCACTCGATGAGATCGATGCCGCGCCCCAGCGCGTACTCGCGCTGCTTCAGCTTCAAACTCCTGCCGAGGCCCGTGTTTCTATACTCGGGAAGCACGCCCAGCATGTGGCTGTGAAAGTATGGTTTATTGCCCGGCTTCAGAGCGGGAATGCACAGGCTGAACGCGACCATCCTCGTCCCGTCGAATGCGCCCAGCACCTGGCCGCCAATCTTGTCCGCGACGACAAACAGCCGCAGCGGCAATAGCTCTACATCCTGGAACCCCCAGATCTCTTGCTGTAAACGAACCGCCTCCGCAAACTCTGGGTGTTTCGTGAGCTGGCGAATTTCGATCGCCGGATTCTGCGGCATTTTTTCGAGGCGTGTGTAATCGCCCTCATTGTAAGGCACAACCCGGCCATGGCATAGTAACTGGGGACACAAAAACTCGCTCAATCACACAGGAGTATCGTCATGCCGTTTGAAAAGAGAATCACTTTACCCGGAAGCGAAAAGAGAGTGCTTCCCGGGTCCCAGCCCATCGGCCCAATCCCGCCCGATGAGAAAGTATGCGTCACGCTCATTCTGCGGCGAGGCGGTACTTCTGCAGTGCCAAATACAGCCGTTGCCGGCCAGCATCTCTCTCGCGAAGAATTTGCCGCGCGCCATGGAGCTGATCCTGCCGACATTGCCCTGGCCGAGAAATTCGCTCATCAGTTTCAATTGACCGTTGTCGAAAGTAGCGCCGCCAAGCGCCGCGTCGTGTTAATGGGAACGGCCGAGTCGATGAGTGAAGCTTTCGGCGTCGAGTTTGCTTGCTATCGCATCGAGCAGACCGGCCACAGCTTCCGTGGGCGCTCCGGCTTCATCACCATTCCTGCCGAGCTCGAAAACGTGGTTATCGCGGTTCTCGGTCTCGACAACCGGCCCATAGCGAAGCCCCACATATGCCGCAGGAAAAGAGTCGCTCCGAGCGCGCCGGCGCTTCTATCGTGCGAGCCGTCACGCCGCCAACTGGAAGCTTTACCCCGCCCCAAGTTGCCGGACTTTATAACTTTCCCGGCGGCGTCACGGGATCCGGCCAAACCATCGCCATTATCGAGCTAGGCGGCGGCTACTCAACCACAGATCTCCAAACCTACTTCAGCAATTTAGGCGTCGCTGAGCCAAACATCACTGCCGTCTCGGTAGATGGCGGCACGAATACGCCCGGCTCCGACGCTGACGGCGAGGTAATGCTGGACATTGAAGTCGCTGGATCCATCGCTCCCGGCGCAAATATTGCCGTCTACTTTGCTCCGAACACCGATCAGGGCTTTATCGACGCGATTACCGACGCCGTCCACGACACCACGCGAAAGCCTTCCGTGATTTCCATAAGCTGGGGCGGTCCGGAAGATTCCTGGACGCAGCAGTCTCAAACCGCCATGAACGCCGCGCTCCAGGATGCCGGTACGCTCGCAGTCACCGTAACCGTAGCCGCCGGCGATGGCGGCTCGACGTGACGGCGCAGGTGACGGAAAACTGCACGTTGATTTCCCCGCTTCCAGTCCCTATGTCCTCGCTTGCGGAGGCACAACCTTGCAAGGCTCCGGGAGCGCCATTGCTTCCGAAGTCGTATGGAACGAGACTGCCAGCAATGAAGGCGCAACCGGTGGCGGCGTCAGTAACGTCTTCGCGTTGCCGTCCTATCAAACCTCAGCAGGCGTTCCCGCGCAGCCGGAAACCGGCTTCGTTGGCCGCGGAGTGCCGGATGTCGCGGGAGATGCCGACCCGACCACCGGCTATTTCATCCTTGTGGATGGACAGAATGAAGTGGTCGGCGGCACGAGTGCAGTCGCGCCATTGTGGGCCGCGTTGATCGCGTTATTCAACCAGCAGCTCGGCACTCCGGTTGGCTTCATCAATCCCTCTCTCTATGGGAGAGAGACTTCGTTTAACGACATCACCTCCGGCAATAACGATGACAGCAATCTCGGCTACTACAGCGCGCAGGCTGGCTGGGACGCTTGCACCGGCCTCGGAAGCCCGAACGGAGCAGCCATTTTGGCAGGATTGTCATCCGGCGCATCCACTCCCGGTGCTGAATCCCGTGTACCGATACCCGGCAGCGCTCCACAGCACGAACCGAACACTCACTGGTTGGCTGCAGCGCCCCCGCAACAAAACCTCAGCGCGACTATCGTTCTGCGCAGAAGCGAAGGTTCAGGAGCTGCAGCGAAAGCGGGAGAACAACTGTTCTCCGGCCAAGCCCCTCGGCTCTCGCGGCAAGAAGCGGAGCGCCAGATCGCTGCCGATCCACGCGACGTCGCTGCCGTTCTCTCTTTCGCTAAACAATACGGCCTCACGGTGGTCGATCAAAACGCAGAAGCGCGTACGATCCAGATACAAGGCGACCGCAGAACAGATGGATCAGGCGTTTGGAATCCAACTGCAGCTCGTTCAGGGGCCGAAGCACGAGCAGTGTCTCAGTTATGAAGGGCCCATCTCCGTTCCGAAGCCGCTCGCCGGAATCATCACTGCGGTGCTCGGTCTCGATCAGCGCCCCGTAGCGCAGCACCATTTCGCAAAGCGCACAGCTCAGTAGAGCGGCGCTTCACCGGCCGGCCGCGTCTTCCAGCGCCGATGAATCCACATCCACTGGTCTGGATATTGCCGTATGATTTCTTCAAAAATGCAGTGAATGCGCTGCGTGTCCGCCTGCGCATCGCCGCTCAGCTCCACTCGCGGGTAGAATCGCAGGATATAGCGTTTCTGCCTCTCATCCCATAGAGCGAATCCTGGAATCACGGCCGCGCCCGATCGATACGCAAGCTTCACAAACCCTGATCCCGCGCACGCGAGCTTACCAAAAAACCGCACGAATACTCCCTCTGCGGCCGAGGTGTTCTGATCCATCAAAATCCCGACTGCCTCGTTGTTTCTCAACGCCTTGATCACCGCGCGAGCGGCGTCTCTTTTGCAGATCAAATGATTTCCGGATCGCGTGCGCCTCATTTCCACGAGCCGGTCAATCAGCGGATTATCGAGTGGCCGCACCATCACGTGCATCGGCTCCGTCAGGATCGCGTGCGCGAACGCGCTCAGCTCCCAGTTTCCGAGATGCGCCGTGGCAACCAGCACGCCTTGGCCGGCTTCCTTGGCCTCGCGATAGTTCTCCAGGCCTTCGTAAGCGATCCATTCGGAAATGTTGGACGAATTGAGTGAAGGAAACCGCGCCATCGCGAGCAGCAACCGCGCGATGCTGCGGAACACTCCGTCCGCGATTTGGTTGCGTGCTTGGTTATCCAGCTCAGGGAACGCGAACGATAGGTTCGTTAAAGCAATCCTTCGAAGCTTCGGCAGGGCGCCGTCGAGTATGCGCGTGCTGATTCTTGCAACCGCGCCCGCGATGCTCAAAGGCAGCCATCTCAGCATCCACATGAGCGCGAGCGCGAGACAGTACTCCGCGCGAATCTGAACCCGGTTCTTCTGTTGTGCCAATTGCGGAGTTTAGAGTATCCAGCCGCCGCCCAGCACAAGCTCGCCATCATAGAAAACGGCCGCTTGCCCCGGAGTCACTGCGCGCTGTGGCTCTTCGAACCGAACTTCAACTTCGCCATCGCTACCCGGCATCAGCGTTGCCGGCGCGGGATTATGCTTGTTTCGGATCTTCACCTGCGCTCGGCGCGGCTCTTGAATCGGCTCAATCGAAATCCAGTTCACTTCGCTCGCGATCAGCGATTCTCTCAACAAGTCTTGGTTGCGGCCGACAATGACGCGCTGTGTCGCTGGTTCGGTCGCAATCACGTACAGCGGCTCACCCGCTGCAACACCGACCCCTCGGCGCTGTCCCACTGTGAAGTGATGCGTACCGTTGTGCTCGCCCAGAATCCGGCCATTCGTGTCTACGATCTCGCCCCTGCTCTCACCAGCGTCCAAGCGCTGTTCCCGGAAATAAGCCTCAATGAAAGCCGCATAATCTCCGTTCGGGACGAAGCAAATCTCCTGGCTATCGCTCTTCTCCGCCACAGGCAGATTGAGTTCTCTCGCCAGCTCGCGGACTTGCGATTTCACCATCCCCCCAAGCGGAAACAATGTCCGCGCAAGCTGCGCCTGCGTCAATCCGAAAAGAAAATAGGTTTGATCTTTCCGCGCGTCGACGCTCGTACGCATCTCATATCGGCCGCTTTCCTCATCCACACTCAAACGCGCATAGTGGCCCGTTGCAATCTTCCCGGCGCCTACTCCATCTGCCATCTCGAGAAACTCGTCGAACTTAATAAAGTTGTTGCACCGGGTGCACGGAATCGGAGTCCTGCCTCCCAGGTAATCCTGCACAAACGGCTTCACGACCTCTTGCTCGAACCGCTCTTCAAAGTTGACCACGTAATACGGAATGTCCAGCGTGGCCGCTACCGCTCGCGCATCGTAGACGTCATCGAGCGAGCAGCACCGGCCTGCCCCGCCGCCTTCGGGAGCAAGCTCCGGAAATCGCCGCTGGTTCCAGAGTTGCATGGTAAGCCCGACCACGCGAAACCCTTGCTGCTGCAGCAGCCCCGCAACCACGGAGCTGTCCACGCCGCCCGACATCGCTACAGCAATCGGCGCCCTGCTGTTAGACAACAAGCCTGCGCTCCTCTTTTCTGATTCGTTGCAATTGCGCAAGCGAGCTGGTAACCCCATTGATTAATGTGCTCACATCCTCATGGCTGTTGTATCGCCCTAACGAGAAACGTACGCTGGAGCGCGCTTCCTCCCGGCTTCGGCCTATAGCAAGCAGCACGTGCGAGGGCTCGATCGAACCGCTGCTGCAAGCCGATCCCGTGGAAGCAGCAATGCCTTTCATATCCAGCGATATGACCAATGCCTCTGCCGATACGCCACGAAACAGCAAATTACTTGTATTCGGCAATCTCCGTTCTTTGCTGCCGTTAATCTCGATTTGCCACAGCTCGGATTCGAGTTCGGCCTCAAAAAAATCACGCAGCGCAGCCAAGTAGCTCGAATCGCTTCCGTTACACAATTCCACCGCGCGGGCAAAGGCCATAACTCCCGGAACATTCTCCGTTCCCGGCCTTCTCCCCCGTTCGTGGCGTCCGCCATAATGTATGCCCTGCAATGGCGTGCCTCTGCGCACGAACAGTCCGCCCACTCCTTTTGGACCGAAAATCTTATGCGCGCTCACCGAATACAGATCCACTCCCAGGCGCTGAACGTCCACATCAATCTTGCCCAAAGCCTGAACGCCATCCGAATGAAAATAAATTTCATGTCCATCGGCCCGGCATTCCCGGACCAGCGCGGCGATCTCTTCGAGCGGCTGTATTGTTCCCACTTCGTTGTTCGCGTGCATCACTGAGATCAGCGCCGTATGCGGACGGATATTTCGTCTGATCTCATCGGCATCCACCACGCCAGACGCGCCCACCCTGACGTACGTAACCTCCACGCCCTCGCGCTCGAGCTGCCGGCAGCTTTCCAACACCGCGGGATGCTCGATAGTGGTCGTGATCACGTGCTTACGCCCATTTCCCACGCACCGAGCCGTCCCAAGCACCGCCAGGTTATTGGCCTCCGTTCCACCGCTGGTAAACACGAACTCCGCAGGCGACGCATTCAGAAAGTCCGCAATGGTGCGCCGGGATTTCTCGAGCGATCGACGCGCCAACTGCCCCGCCCCGTGAACGCTCGATGCATTTCCAAACACATCGTGCGAACCCGCTACAAGCGCATCGATCACTTCGGGCGCCATAGGCGTCGTCGCATTGTGATCGAAATACAAATTGGCCATAAAGCCTCACCGCCGGGCGAGCGTCACCTCACCACCGGACGCGCGATTTTCGCTGTGAATGGGAGATTTCACTACAATTCTAGCAGCGTATGAAGCCTTCTCATCTGGGCCCGCTGATCACTCTCACAACGGACTTCGGACTCGCGGATCACTACGTCGGCACCATGAAGGGCGTTCTCTTCAGCCGCTGCCCGGGCGTGCCGCATCGCGGATATCTCGCATGAAATTGCGCCGTTCTCGATCTACTCCGGCGCCTATACCATCGATCAGGCGGCCCCGTATTTCCCCCCAGGAACGATTCATGTCGTCGTCATCGATCCCGGAGTGGGCACCGCTCGCAAGCCACTGCTGCTTGAAGCGGGTGGCCAGATTTTCATCGCGCCTGACAACGGAGTGCTCAGCATGATCGCCGCGCGCGACAAAAAATGGAATGCTCGCGAAATCACAAATCGCGGCTTGTGGCTTGACTCGCCTTCCTCCACATTTCACGGCCGCGACATATTCGCGCCTGTCGCGGCGGCACTCGCCAGCGGCCAAGCGAAGCCGGAAGACGTCGGGCCCATTCTTCGAAAAATCGAGTTGCTCTCCGACCTTCAACCGCGCGAGATCAAGCCCGGCTACTGGCAAGGCCGCCTACTCAGCGTCGATCGGTTCGGGAACGCCATTACGAATTTCCGCGCCGCTGAATTCCCGATGATTACGTCCCACGCATTCAGCCTCCGAGTGCGCAATCGCCGTATTACGAAATTTCAGGGGACTTTCGGAGATGCGCCAAACCGCCTCTGCTTCGCTTATATCGGCAGCTCAGGCTATATCGAAGTGGCAATGAAGGAGGCCAGCGCCGCAGCACTTTTAAATGCTCGCCCAGGCGATCCCGTCACCCTGCGATTGTTAGACTTGCACAAGTAGCACACCTTCCTCATGATTGCCGCCGAACCACTTACGCACAGTCGCGCTGCCGAGTTCCGCAAGAAGCTCCAATCGGGAATCGTACTCGCCGATGGCGCGATGGGCACCATGCTCTACAGCAAAGGTGTCTTCATCAATCGCTGCTTTGATGAGCTGAATCTCTCATCTCCGCAACTCGTAAAAGAGGTCCATCAGGAATACGCGAAAGCCGGCGCGGAGATTCTCGAAACGAACACCTTCGGAGGCAATCGCGTCCGGCTTACCGCCTTCGGGCTTGGCGAAAAACTCTGGGCCATTAACCAGGCCGGCGTTCGCCTCGCGCGTGAAGCAGCAGGCGAAAGAGCCTTCGTCGCGGGCGCCATCGGCCCGCTCGGCCTGCAAATCGAGCCGCTTGGTCCCACATCCTTCACCGAAGCCCGGGCACTGTTTAAAGAGCAGGCGGACGCGCTCCTCGCAGCCGGTGTCGACCTCTTAATTGTCGAGACCTTCTACGAGTTGAACGAGCTCCGTGAAGCGATTTTTGCCGCGCGGGAAGCTGCCGGTCCTGACATGGTCATCCTCGCGCAGGTCACTGTCGATGACGAGGGCAGGCTCCGCGACGGCACAGTACCCTCAGCATTCACCGCCAGCTTAAACGAATGGCCTGTCGACGTGATCGGAGTCAACTGCTCGGCTGGCCCAAAAATCGCCCTCGAAACCATCGAGAAGATGGCCCCGCACACATCCAAGCCGCTCAGCGCCATGCCTAATGCCGGCATGCCTGCCAACGTCGAAGGCCGCAACATCTATCTGTGTTCGCCCGAGTACATGTCGCAATATGCGCGCCGCTTCCTGCAAGCGGGCGTGCGCGTCATCGGAGGCTGTTGCGGCACCACCCCCGAGCACATCAAGCTCATCTGCAGTGAGGTTCGCTCCCTCCAACCGGTTCAACGCAACACGGCAGCCGTCCCCGTCGTGGAAGAAGGCAAGCCGCAGGCCAAGCCTCTGCCCAAAGTTCCGATGGCCGAGAAATCGCAACTCGGCGCGAAGCTCGCGGCTGGCAAATTCGTTGCGTTCGTCGAGATCCTTCCACCGCGCGGCATCGATGCTTCAAAAGAAATCGCGGGAGCGTGTCTCTGCCGCGACAACGGAATCGATTGCATCAACGTTCCAGACGGCCCCCGTGCAAGCGCCCGCATGAGCGCTCAGGTCACCTGCCAGCTCATCCAGCAACAAGCCGGAATCGAAGCCGTGCTTCACTTTTGCTGCCGCGATCGCAATATCCTCAGCATGCAATCGGAGCTGCTCGGCGCGCATACCACCGGCGTGCGGAATCTCATCTGCATCACCGGCGATCCGCCGCGCATGGGCGCTTATCCGGACGCAACCGCGGTTTTCGATGTCGATTCTATCGGCCTCACAAACATCGTCAACAATCTCAATCAAGGCCTCGATATTGGCGGCAACCCGATGGGTTCGCAAACCGCCCTGCTGCTCGGTGTCGGCGCGAATCCGGGCGCTCTCAACATGGATGAGGAGCTGCGCCGCTTCGCATGGAAGGTCGAGGCCGGAGCAGAATACGTCGTCACTCAGCCGGTATTCGATCTCAACCTGGTTGAGCTGTTCCTCAAACGGACCGAACAGTACAAACTCCCCATCATCGCCGGGATTTGGCCCCTGACCAGTTACCGCAACGCCGAATTCATGGTGAACGAGCTTCGCGTCCCCGTTCCCGCCGAATATATGCAGCGCATGCGCTACGCCGATAGCGCCGACAAAGCCCGCACCCAGGGCATTGCCATTGCCCAGGAGATGTGCCGCCAGATCCGCTCCATGGTGCAAGGCGTACAACTCAGCGCGCCGTTCGGCCGCTACGAGATGGCCCTGCAGGTTGCCGAAGCCTTGGGTGAACGCTAAACTAAACGAAACATCCCTGCCCGGGCGCTGGCCGCCCGGCGCCTTTTCTAGTGGCCACTGATCTCATTCAAATCGACGTTGAGAATCCTTACCCCGGCGCGATCGATCGCGCTGTTTCGGAGGTCGCGCGCGGGCATATCGTCGGCGTCCCGACAGACGCCTTGTACTTGTTGGTCGCCGACCCTTTCAATCTGCATGCCGTCGGCCGCGTCTTCGCCGCCAAGGGCCGCGAGAGCGCGCGCTCTCTTCCGCTCGCCATCTCCGACACCCTTATGGCCGAGGATCTGGCGAAAGAGCTAAACAGCCGTTTTTATATTCTGGCGCGCCATTTCTGGCCCGGCCCCCTGACCATGATCGTTCCGGCTTCCGCCAAGGTGCCGCTCAAAGTCACGGGCAACACAGGCCGCCTCGCCATGCGCTACGGAAACTCGAACGTGCTGAATGCCATGGTCGAAAAGACCGGCCATGCTCTCATTGCAACCAGCGCCAACATCTCCGGCCAGCCAACCATCTCAAGCGGCATCGAGCTCTTCGCAGCCATGGACGGCCGAATCGATCTCGTGCTCGACGGCGGCATGTGCAGCGGTCCAGGCTCGACGACCGTCGACATAACCGAGCCCTATTGGAAAGTCATCCGCGAAGGCGCAATCTCCGAAAAAGAGATCGCCGAGCGTCTCAAGGCCAACTGAGCCCGAGGTTGCAGGCTCCCGAAGACCGCGTCCGGTCACTCTCCGCCCTCTGTTATCCTGGTTACTAAGCGTTTCCTGCGAGAGCGTTCTCTCTTGGCCTCCTAAAAATTGATCCGATAGTCAATGTCATGGAGTCCAACTCGAATTAAGTGCTGGTGTGCAAGCTCCGGTGTCTCACGATGCCTTGGAGAAGCCTGAAGGCGCTCGGAGGATTCCCCCCTGTTTTTTATGGGGTCAATGACGGAGGCTGAGCAGGAGCCTCTCGCAGGAAACGCTTTCTCCTCGCGCCTCCTCTTTGATGAACATCCTTTTTATCGGCGATATCTTCGCCTCCGGCGGCCGCGCTATCGTCGCCGAGCATCTGAAAAATCTAATCAGCGAATATAAAATCGATCTCTCGATCGCCAATGCCGAGAACAGCGCTGGCGGTTTTGGAATCACTCCCCTGATTGCCGAAGAATTGCTCGCGCTCGGCCTCGATGTTCTCACGGGCGGCAATCACAGCTTCGATAAGCGCGAGATCCACGACTATTTGGATCGGCAACCGCGAGTGTTGCGCCCCGCAAATTATCCCGACGGATTGCCGGGCCACGGGCTCTATACTGCCACGGCGTCGAACGGCGTCACCTATGCAGTGCTGAATCTGCAAGGGCGCGCCCACATGGCAAGTATCGATTGCCCGTTCCGGAAGGCCGATGAGCTGCTCGCCTCTCTCGATCCATCCATCAAGATCCGGATCGTCGATTTCCACGCCGAGCTGACCAGCGAAAAGGTTGCCATGGGCTGGTATCTCGACGGCCGCGCGACCGCCATGATTGGAACCCACACCCATATCCCGACTGCCGATGCGCGTGTCCTCCCCGGCGGACTGGCCTATCAGACTGATGCCGGCATGACCGGGCCCTACGATTCAGTGATTGGCATCGAGAAAGACATCATCGTGCGCCGGTTCTTGACTGGTATAGGCGGCCGCATGGAAGCCGCCCGCCACGGCATCGAACTGCATGGCGCAGTCATCAGCGCCGACGAGACCACAGGCAAAGCAACTTCAATCCGCCGGATTCGCTGCATCAAGTAGCATCGGCTACGACCCCGCAATCGCCACTTCCACCTCGCCTCCGACACTGCTCAGCGGCACCCCTTCCCATCGCGCCACTACCGCCGTTGCCACGCAGTTCCCGATCACATTCACAGACGTGCGGCACATGTCCATCAGCGCATCCACGCCCAGAATCAAGGTGATTCCTTCTTGCGGCAGTTGAAACGAGCTGAGCGCTCCCGCCAGAATCACCAGAGCGCCTCGAGGAACTCCAGCGATGCCCTTGCTCATCAACATCAGCGTGAGCATCATGCTGATTTGTGTCCCGAGAGCGAGTTGAACATCCGCTGCCTGAGCAACGAATAATAAGGCGACGGACAGATATAGCGTTCCACCTATCATGTTGAAGCTGTAGCCCGTCGGCAGCACGAATCCCACAATGTGCTTCGGTACGCCAAAACGTTCCATGTTTTCGAGCGCCACCGGCAGCGCCGCTTCGCTCGAGGCAGTCGAAAACGCAATCAGAAACGGTTGCCGCGCCGCCTCCCAAAATCGCCCAATCGGCACGCGCGCGATCACTAAAGACGACCCTAATACCAGCACTACGCACAACGCTTGTGCCACATACAGTGTGCCGACCAGCTTCCCCAATCCGAACAGCACGCCAATGCCCTTCGATCCAATCGTGACCGCCATCGCCGCTCCAACTCCGAAAGGCGCAGCGTACATCACGTACTTCGTGTACCGGAACATCACCTCTGCAACGGATGCCGCGAAATTCACCACCGGCTGCGCCTTCGCTCCAATCGCCGAGCATGCAGCCCCGAACAGGAAGAAGAACACGACCATTTGCAGCACATCGTTTTGCGCCAGCGATTCAAAAATGTTGCTCGGTACTGCGTGTTCAAAAATCTGGCTCAGCGGAGCGGGTTTCGCCAATACAGGCGCGGCTCCTGAAACTCCCGTCAGCTTCAGTCCCGCGCCCGGCCGCATCACGTTCACCGCGATCAGGCCAATCACGAGCGCCAAAGTCGTCGCAATCTCGAAATACACAATCGCCTTCAGCGCAATTCGCCCCATCGTTTTCAGCTCGCCCGCAGATGCAATGCCGTAGACCAGCGTGCCGAACAAAAGCGGGCCGACGATCGACTTGATCAGCCGCAAGAAGATATTGCTGATCGGGGCGAGATGCTTCGCGAAATCAGGGAAGAAAACGCCGATGAGAATCCCCGCTACGAGCGCGATGAAGATCCACGAAGTGAGCGAGAGTCTCTTCACGCTCCTCACCGCCGATCAGCGTTCGCCCCACTTGAGCTTCTCCCGCAGCACATCGAAGAAAAGCATCTTGGGCGGCCGGATCAAATTGATGGTCTTTGCCGAAGACCGGCAGACCACCCGGTCGCCTCTCGACATCGGCTCTCCCACTTGTCCATCAATCGTCAGGAACGTTCCCTCATCGCCATGGCTCAGAATGCTGATCACGCTGGAATCGGGAACAATCACAGGCCGGTTCGTCAACATGTGCGGGCAAATGGGCGTAATGCAGAACGCGGCAACCGACGGAAAGATAACTGGCCCGCCTGCCGAAAGCGAATACGCCGTTGAGCCCGTCGGCGTCGAAACGATCAAGCCATCCGCCTTGTACGCCGCGACGAAATGGCTGTCGACATGCGTATCGAGATCGATCATTCGAGCCAGCATCGACTTGTTAATCACTATGTCGTTCAGCGCCGAATACGAAGCGATGGTTTGTCCCGCGCGCACAAGCTCGCAGTCGGCCATTCTCCGCTTTGCGATCCGGTGCTCGCCTCGCAACGCTCGCTCCAGCTCCGGATAGAGTTCCTCGACTGTGATCGACGTCAGAAATCCCAGCCGCCCCAGATTCACCGCAAACAGCGGTATGTCCCGGCCCGCCACCACCCGCGCCGCCGAAAGGAGGGTGCCGTCCCCTCCTAACACGATCACCAGATCGGTGCCGTCCGGCAGCTCTTCGCGCGAATAAAACTCGCCTAGCTCCGCGTACCGCGCCGTCTGCTCATCGCAACGGTACGCGATCCCACGCTCGTCGAGCCATTCCAGCAACCCACAAACAATATCCGGCGCCTGCGCGATCTTCGGCTTCGCAATGATCCCGACGGTCTTAATGGGTGGCATGGCGCAACCACAGCTTAACTCGAATCCCGCTCTTTTCAAATTTGAAAAAACGAAGCCAATCGCCCGAGTTCGTTTGGCAAAATACGTGTAAGTTGCTGAACGGCCACGGTATTCCCCGCATTGGGTTCGTTTCGTAGAGGACCCGCTTCGTTCCGTAAAATGAGCCTAGTCATGGCGCGCCGCCGCTTCTTCGTCCCCGAGGTCCGCCGCGGCATCGCCCAGCTCACCGGTCCCGATGCCGAGCATCTCGTCCGTGTCCTCCGCGCCGAAGCCGGCCAACTCTACGAGCTCTCCGACAACCGCGACCTCTATCTCGCCGAAATCGAGGTCGCCCGCAAATCCCTCGTCTCCTTCCGCATCCTCGAAAAGCTCGAATCGCCCTCGCCTGCCCTTCACCTATCCCTGGCCGCCGCGCTCATCAAGTTCGAGCGCTTCGAGTGGCTCATCGAAAAGGCGACCGAGCTGGGCGTTTCCGTCATCCAGCCGTTCGAAGCGACCCGCACCGACACTGGCCTCTTTCAGGCTTCTCAAAAGCGCCGCACACGCTGGGAGAAGATCGCGCTCGAGGCCAGCCAGCAATCCCGCCGCGTCCACCTCCCCGCCATCGAGCCCGCAGTTCGTTTCGCAGCCGCGCTGAAGTCCGACGCACCGCTCAAGCTGCTGCTCGATGAGCTCCCTGGCGCGCCACCGCTTCTCGCCTGTCTCCCTCAGACCCGCACGCCCGCTGATCGCGTTCTCGTGTTTACAGGTCCTGAAGGCGGCTGGACAGATGAGGAGCGGCAGCAAGCTCTGGACGCCGGCTGCCTTTCCTGCTCGCTCGGCAAGACCATCTTGCGCGCCGAAACCGCCGCAATCGCCGGCATTAGCAATCGTCCAAGCCGCCTGCATTTAGCTCAATTGGCCCTAGCTCAAACGCGCCGCACAATCGCCGCATCCACAGGCTTATCGCCGACCGGAATCATCGTAAACAGCGCCGCGCCCGATTTCAGCCGGTTCCCGCGTATGGCCGGAATATGGATCACCGCCATATCGCCGGACTTCTCATCGAGAGCCAACGCGTATTGGTTATCGGGCGTGACGGCCATGTATCCCGGCGCGCCGCCCACTTCGACGATTCCAATCATCTTGCGCGTCGTGATGTCGAGGATGCAAACGTCTGATGCATTGCGGCTCGCCACAAACAGATAGGGAGGCGCGCCCGAGCACGTCATCACGCCCGGCGCCCGGCCCGCCAGCACGGTCTGCTCCACCTCGAGCAGGTTGTACGGAAATACAATCGCAACTCCGTCCATGCCTGCTCCCGATACAAATAGTTGCCCTCCATCCCCATTGAAGGCAAGATTCTCGGGCAGCATTGCCAGAGGCAGGTCTGCAATCACCTGCAAACTTGGCACGTCCAGCGCCGTGAGTGAGCGGTCGTGAAGGTTCGCTACGAGCAGCATTGCGCCATCGCGCCTGAATCGAACACCGCCGATCGGCCCTGCGAACCGCGTTCGGGAGTGTTGCCCCGAAACAAGATCAAACAGTTCGACTACACCGTGCTCGCCCGTCGAAATCGCCACGTAGTGAGGAGCCCCGATATCGAGCGCGGCGGGTTGCGCAGCCAGCTTATGGCGCCGCAACACCTTCAGCGAAACTGCATCGATCTCGATCAGCTCCCGGGTCCTCGCCGCTAGAGCGACAGCCCGCTTCCCGTCCGGCACGATGCGAATATCCGAAAGCTCATTCGAAAGCTTCTGGTACCGCACCCGGCTCAGGCTGCTATCAAGCAAATGAACCGTGCCCGTCGACCCGGTAACCACGTAATTGCCCGCCTCGGCCGGTCCCGCAATCACCGTTGTCGGCGGGGCGCCAAGAAAAATGGGCTTGCGTAGCTGAAACGCGGTGAGATCTACGACCGCAAGGCTGTTATCGCCCGAAGTTGCAATCAGCGCATAGCCGTCGTATCCGGTCCCTTTCTTCCGGCCGCAGGCGCCCAAAACTGCCGCGCCCCCGAGCGCCATCCATTCCCGCCGCGTCATTTCGACCGTCTGGCAACCATCTGAAAAGAGAGCCTTTTTCGCTGTCCCGCTAGTACTAGTCCTATGTTACGCTCTGAGGAGTCCCCTCTCGTCATTGCGCTGATTCATGAATTTCAGGTCCGTTTTCAGTCTTATCTCGTCCGATCTCGCTATAGATCTCGGCACTGCCAACACTCTGGTTTTTGCTAAAGGAAAGGGCATTGTCGTCAATGAGCCTTCCATTGTCGCAATCAACAAAAACAACGGCGAGATAGAGGCTGTCGGTAAAGAAGCCAAAGAAATGGTCGGCCGCACGCCGGGGAATATCGTCGCCATCCGGCCCATGAAAGACGGCGTCATCGCCGATTTCAAAGTGACCGAACGGATGCTCAACTACTTTATTCAAAAGGCGCACGGCCGCAAAATGCTGGTGCATCCGCGTATTGTGATCGGTGTTCCGAGCGAAATCACGCAAGTCGAAAAGCGCGCCGTCAGCGAGTCGGCTTACCGCGCCAAGGCGAGCGAAGTGCATCTGGTCGAACAAGCCATGGTCGCTGCCATGGGCGCCGGCTTACCCATCACCGAGCCACAAGGCAACATGATTGTCGATATTGGCGGAGGCACGACCGATGTGGCTGTCATCTCGTTGTCGGGAATCGTCTACTCGCGCTCCGTCCGCGTGGCCGGCAACGAGATGGACGACGCCATCATGAACTACCTCAAGCGCAAGTACAACCTCCTTATAGGAGAGCGCACCGCTGAACAAATCAAAATCCAAATCGGCTCCGCCTATCCTCTCGACCGGCCCCTCACGATGGAAATCAAAGGCCGCAATTTGATCGAGGGTGTGCCGAAAACCGTAACAGTCGAGGATAGTGAAATCCGCGAAGCGCTCGCGGAATGCATCAGCACGATCATGAACGCCATTCGCGTGGCGCTCGAGCGCACGCCGCCAGAATTAAGCGCCGATATCAGTGATCACGGCATCGTATTAACAGGGGGCGGCGCCTTGATCAAGAATTTAGACCGCCGCATTCGGGAGGAAACCGGTCTACCCGTATCCATTGCGGAAGATCCGCTCGCGTCGGTTGTTTTGGGAACCGGCCGAATGCTGACGGATTTCAAACTTCTGCGGCGTATCGCGATTGAGTAAGAGACGGTTGGCCGCCTCGCCCGCACCCCTTTACAGTAAAAGAGAAAGCCATGGAAGCATTGCTGAGCCGATTCAGGAATCTCACGGTTCTGTTGGTCGTCGTCCTGGCCCAACTGCTGTGCCTGGCTTATCAGGTTAAAACGGAGCGCGATGAGCGCCTGATTCGCGTTTGGGCCGTTACCGCGGTCACGCCCATGGCCGGCATCGTCGAGGCGGTTCGGCGCAACACGATTGGCTTTCTCCAGGACTATTTCATTCTGCTCGACGTTCGCGAGCAAAATCGCAAGCTGCGCACGGATAATGACCGCCTCCGCATGGAGAACATCTATTATCACAACCAACTGACCACCGCCGAGCATGCGCGCGCTCTCAGCGTCTTTCAAGCGCAATCGCCCTCAAAAACGGTAGCCGCGCGCGTCATCGGAAACAGTACCGTCGTCACCGCCAAAGCCGTGTTCATCGATCGCGGCTCGACCAGCGGCATCGACGAGGGCATGGCCGTCGTCACGCCTGAGGGAATTGTGGGCAAAGTCACCGCCGTGTACCCGCTCGTGTCTCAAGTCCTATTGGTTACTGATCCCACCTTTAAGGTCGGCGTCGAATCGCAAAAGGGCCATATCCACGGCGTTCTCAATTGCGGCGTCGGCAAGTGCACCGTCGAGCAGGTTCAAAACGAGGACAAGATCGACATCGGAGAGTGGTTCTATACTTCGGGCGAAGACCGGATCTTCCCGAAAGGCTTTCCGGTGGGCCAGGTCGTTTCCTCCCAGCCCGGGCAAGGCATGAAAGACATCAAGCTGAACTTGAGCGGAGCTCCGGGAGGCGCCGAAGAGGTGCTGGTTGTCTTGCAAGGCGTGCATCAACAGATTCCGGCTGCGCCCGTTTTGCAGGAAGCTGCCGTAAAAATGCTGCCTGCGCCGCCGCCTGACTCCGGGCAGAAAGATACCGCAGCGTCCAAACCCCAAACCGAGGCCGATAAGGTCATCGAGAAATATGACGCGCTGGGCAAACAGGAAGGTCACGTCTATGGCGGCGTCGGATCGAATATGCCAAACTTCAACGTGAGGTCCGGCACTGAGGCGAACCAGACCGCATCAGGCGGGGTTCCGAAACCAGCCAACCCTTCGAGCCCACCGGCATCTACGGACGCGGTAAGCGCTCCACCCACGATCCTCGGCGCTCGTCCCGGGGCGAAAGTACCTCCTGCAAAGGCCGTTGCTCCTCAGGCGCAGCCATCGAATGCGCTTCCGGCCCCTGTGCTCCCTCTGGGCGCACCCCGCCACAAGCCTGCTCCTTCGCCCGCCCCATCCCCGCCCCAGCAATGAACGAAACCAGTGATCAAATCCTGACGCGGGCGACCCGGGAAAGCTGGTTCAGCCGTTTTCAGGTCCTCGCGCTGGCGGCGATCACGTTGGTTGCGATCATCGGCAAAGTTTATTTGCCGCGCTTGATTCCGAATACCGAATGGCTCGAGCTCCCTCTTCTCTTAACCGTGTATTTCGGCTTGATGCGCCGCAACCAGCTCGCCTCTCTGCTCTTCGGGGCGTTCGTCGGGTTAGCGGAGGACTCTCTCGCGCCGTCCAACATTCCGATTGGAATGTACGGCATCACCAAAACGCTGGTCGGTTATTTTGCCGCGGCGGTGAGTCTGCGCTTCGATGTAGAGAGCACGCTCATTCGCGTGATCCTGAGCTTCTTCTTTTACTTCTTCCACGCGTTTTTCTATTGGATTATGCGCCGCGCTCTCCTCGGCCAGCTCGTGCCCTTCGATCCTCAGGAAACCTTCGTGCACGGCGCTCTGAACGCAGTAGTCGCGGTTCCCTTGTTCTTGATTCTCGATCGAATGAAATTGGCCGGGACCTGAGGCCATCAGCTCTCTTCGAGGTGCTTCAGTCGCGCGTCCATCACTTCTTCGACCCGGCGGAACTCGGCTCGCAGCAGGTCGCGCATGTCGTCGATTCGCTGGTTAAGGTTCTTCTGCATGTCGGACATTCGTGAATTCGAGTGGATCCAGGCAAGCAGGACTGCGATGAACGTGGGCAGGCTTCCCACGAACTGCGATAGGGACACTGTGGGATCAATGGACATAGCTGCTTTCATTGTGCCCGAATTGCGACGTTTGCGAGAGGATATTCTCCATACGCTCGTTAGCGCCGGGCTGCGGCCCAAATCACAGACAATAGCTACTTTCCCTCATTCTCGATAGAATGAAAGTGGCTGGTCCTTTCTAGCTTGCAAATCCGTGCCATTAGTTCAAAGTGAGCGGGACCGCGTCGAGGAGTTACCCTCAGAGCGGCTCTTACGCGACGACCCTAAAACAGCAGCCGGAAAAGTCGCCATCTTCCAGTACCTGGTCGTGGCGGTCTTCGTTTTTCTTCTGTCCGGGTTTTGGAAGCTCCAGGTGCAGAATCCGGACGTGTACAGCGAAGCCGCTGAGCGCAACCGCATCAAAAGCACGCCCATACTCGCGCCCCGAGGGAAAATTCTCGATCGCGATGGCCGCGTGATTGTAGACAACAAGGCTTCCTACTCTTTGTTACTGAATCGCGATCAAATCAAGTGGGAACATCTGCCCGCTATTGCGGAAGCGATGCAGCTCGATTACCGCGAGCTTGCGAACAAGATTCGCCGGATGGGCTCGACCCCGCAGATCATTATTAAAGATCAGCTAACGCGAGATGAAATCGCCTTTGTCGAATCGCACCGCGACGTCAGCTCGTTCCCGGAGATGCAGCTCATCCAGGCCTGGCGCAGGCAATATCCGCAAGACGGCCTCGCCGCGCACGTCATCGGCTACGTCGGCGAAATCAGTGAAGCCGAGCTGAATGCCCCGGCGTTTATCGATTACCACCAGGGAGACATTATCGGCAAGGACGGAATCGAGCGCGAGTATGACCAGGCACTCCGCGGCGTCGATGGCCAGCAACGCGTGATGGTCGACAACATGGGCCACGAGCGTCAGATCGAAGAGCCCCAAAAAGCGGTTCCCGGCAAAGATCTACGGCTCACTCTAGATCTGGATCTGCAAGCTGTCGCAGAGCTTGCGATGCAAGACAAGCGGGGCGCCGTCGTCGCGCTCGATCCTAGAACCGGCGAAGTACTCGCTATGGTCAGCCGGCCCAGCTACGATCCAAACAAATTCACTGGGCGCATCAGCCGCGCCGATTGGAACGCGATTGCAAGCGATCCTTACAAGCCGCTCATGAACCGTGCGATTCAGGCCGAGTTTGCTCCCGGTTCGACATTCAAGCCCTTTGTGGCCCTCGCGGGACTCGAAACGGGCGTCATCGACGACGAAACGCATTTCCATTGCTCGGGCGGAGCATCGTTTTTCGGCCATTACTTCGCTTGTCACTTAAAGCGGGGCCATGGTGATATCTCGTTACACCGCGCGATCGCTCAATCCTGTGACGTTTTTTTCTATAACGTCGCAAATAAGCTGGGCATCGATCGCCTCGCCCACTACGCTGACTTAGCGGGATTCGGGCACAAAACGGGTATAGATCTTCCGAACGAGAGGGAAAGCACCATGCCCTCAACAAAATGGAAAATGCGTATGTTTCGTCAGAAATGGTACGCGGGCGAAACGATCTCAGTAGGCATTGGGCAGGGTGCCGTTACAACATCGCCACTAGAGCTGGCTGCAGCGGAAGGAGGACTAGCGATACGAGGCAAGTGGTATAGACCTCACTTGCTGAAAACTACGAATCCCGTCCTGCTGCGGTCCGGCAATTTGCATCCGGAAAACCTGGAAGACGTAATCTACGGTATGTACGGCGTGGTGAACGAAGGCGGGACCGGGCGCTTCGCTGCGCTTCCGGGCATCAAGGTATGCGGCAAAACTGGCACGGCACAGTTGGCGTCAAATCAGCTTTTGAAAGGCACGAAACTCGGCCAAACGATGAAGGACAATGCCTGGTTCGTCGGCTACGCTCCCGAACAGGCTCCGGAAATCGTGGTTGTCGCTTTGTTTGAGAATGGCGAACACGGGGATCGCGCTTCCTGGATCGTGCGTGACGTGCTGAAGGCTTATTTCGACAAGAAGGCTCACCGGTCTGAGTCTGAGGTCGCAACGCTTCAGCCTTTTGCGCAACCTGAAATTTTAGATTTTCCAGCGCACGCAATCGCAAAGTTGACGATGCCGATGCGGGAAGGTTTAAGCCGGTAGTGCGCATTCACCGCTCGATCAGCGACTTAGACTGGCCGCTGCTCTTTATCACTCTGGGGTTATGCGGGCTCGGCATATTACAGATCTACAGTGCTACTTCCGGCAGCAAATGGCAGGACGCCTGGTGGAAGCAGATCGTGTGGGTAGCGACAGGGCTCGGCATGATGTGGGTCGTATCGCTCCTCGATTACCATGCGCTGCTCGGCCGTCGCGTTTTCTATCTGTACGGCGCTTCAGTGCTGCTGCTGATCATTACGTCTCTCGTCGGAAATAATGTCTTCGGATCCACGCGCTGGATCAAAATAGGCGCATTTACGTTCCAGACTTCCGAATTCGTAAAAATCGTTCTGATTCTTCTGATCGCCAGCTATCTCACAAGCCTGAAGACGCACGCGCTCGACTGGAAGGACATCCTGAAAATCTCGGGGCTCGTGGCCCTTCCCATGATCCTGGTCATTAAGGAGCCCGATCTCGGCACGGCTTTGACCTATCTGCCCATCCTTATCTGCGGAATTTTGATGGCTGGCTTGCGCTGGAAGTACCTACTGATCGTTACCGGGTTGCTCCTCGTCGCCTTACCAATCGGGTATTATTCTCTTAAGCCCTACCAGAAGGACCGGTTGATCAGTTTCATCTATCCGGATCGGGATCCGAAGGGAACCGGTTTCCAGGTGATTCAGTCCAGAATCGCGGTTGGCAATGGCGGGATGTGGGGTCGCGGCGCAAAGGAGAGCTCTCAAACGCATCTGGGTTTCCTGCCTGTGCCGCATACGGATTTCATCTTCTCCTCGTTCGCGGAAGAGCATGGATTTGTGGGAGTCATTATCGCGCTCGCTTTATATTTTCTTTTGATTATGCAAGTTGTGCAGAATGCGCAGACGGCAACCGATAAAGCAGGTCTATTTATCGCTATGGGCGTGGCTGCCTTGTTGCTGTTTCACGTGTTGGTAAATGTGGGCATGGTGATCGGCCGTATGCCGATCACTGGCATTCCGCTGCCGCTGATGAGCTCGGGCGGCTCCAATACTTGGTCGGTGTTTCTGATGCTGGGTCTGGTGAACAGCGTCAGGTTGCGAAGGTTTGTGAATTAAAGCAGTGCGGCCTCGACAAGGCCGATTTTGATGGAAAGGTCGAACTGAGTAGACACAAGAGTTTTTGGACTGCAAACAGATTTTGCGTTTACTGATAAAGAAAGTAAGCGTGTCTAAGGGAAGGGTGTTTTTCGAGCAAGTCTCCACTCTTTTCCGAGGCAACAAGTTTCGCGTCAGCTTCGGCGTCTCAGGCGTTGAGTGCGGCCCGCGTCCGAGTTCTCTGTGCTCTCATCATCGGCCAACTTACAGGCGGTGATTTATGAGTAAAGAGCTGGTGATTGGTTCCAATCGCCACGAAACAAAAGTAGCGGTTCTCGAAGACGATCAACTCGTCGAAGTTTATTTTCAGAAGGCCAACGAGTATTCGCTCGCGGGCAGTATCCACAAGGGCCGCGTGACGCGAGTCCTTCCCGGAATGCAATCGGCGTTTGTCGATTTGGGCCTGGAACGCGACACTTTTCTCTACGTCTCCGATTTCTTCGAAGAGCATGAAGACATCGATGCGCTAGGAGACGAGAAGCCAATGCGGGGTGAGCGCCGCGATTCAGGACGGGCGCGTGGCGCGGATGCTGTCCCGAATGGGGGTGCGCGGGAACCGGATGAGGCCGCCTCCCCCGCAACGGAATCCGTGCCCAGCGAAACGGAGGCAATTCCCGATCTGAATGGCGCGCCAGTGCCTCCTTCCAATGGCCCGCTGAACACAGGCGTCTCCGGCAATCGCGCACCCGAACCGACGGAAGACGACCGCGGATTTCGTGGAGACCGGCGCGGCAGGCGATCGCGGCGGCGGCGGCCGAGAGGCCAGGGCTTCCCCGATAACAAATACGCGCAACCCACGTTGGCGCAACCCAGGCGTGAACCGGATGCCGGCGTGAGCGCGGCCAAGCAGCCGGGCGACACCGTAGACGTGATTCTTCTTCCCGGCGAATCACTCGCTAAGTACCGGGACGCCGCAAGCACCATCCCGGAAGCTGGAGCTGGTTCCGAACGGACCGCCGCAGCCGATTTTCGAGAAAGTCCGGATGACGAATTAACCGAGGAGTCCGAGGCGGATGTTCACGAAGAGCTGGAAGCCGAGCTCGAAGAGATCGAGTTAAGCGATAAAGTTTTCTCGCATCACGATGACCCGTCGCCTCTAGCTGAAGAGGAAAAGCTGGAAGAAGTAAAGCAGGATCAACCCGCGCCGCCGGAGGAAACCGCTCTCGAAGCAGGAGGTCCGCAGCAGTTCGAAGGCGTTCAGCCCGATGCAGCGCGGCCGGCGGAAACTGCGACTGCGACGGATTTCGACATGCATGCATCCGAGACATTCGAGGAAGAGCAAGATTTCGAACGACCGAGTTCCTCGCCCTCGTCTTCGAATAACGATCAGCCTGAAACCGGGCCAGCGCAGCCCATGAGTCCCTCTGGACCGCAAACTGCCGTATTTCGTGAGCAAGGTGGACGCTACATGCATCGCATGCCGAGGCGCATGCGGCGCAGACGCGGCGGCGATCGCTTCAGCAGCCCGGGCCAGGATTTAGGTGGCGAATCGATCCGCCCAGCCATCATTACGCCGGCCAGAAGGGAGCCGGAAAGCCGGGCAGAAACACGTTCGGACAGTCCCGAAACCCGCTCTTCTTCAAGCGAGCGAGCCATGCCCTCCATCTCGGATCTGTTAAAGCCGGGCCAGGAAATTATTGTTCAAATCGCGAAAGAGCCGCTCGGCCAAAAGGGCGCTCGCATTACGTCCCATGTCGCGTTGCCCGGACGCTACGTCGTCTTCATGCCCAGCGTGACTCACGCAGGGGTTTCACGCAAAATCGCAAGTGAAGACGAGCGCTACAGGCTCAAGCGCATTTTGCACAAGCATCGCGCCGGAACCACCGGCGGCTTTATTGTTCGCACGGCGGGAGAAGGGATACCGGAAGAAGAGATTGCGGCGGATATGAATTTCCTCTACAACCAGTGGCTGGAGATCCGGGAGAAGGCTGAGAAGAAACCTGCGCCCGCGCTGCTGCATTCCGATCTCGGCATCGTGCAACGCATTTTGCGAGATCGCCTGACCGAAGACTTCAAAGCCATCTGGGTCGATAACGAAGAGATGTATGAGAACGTGCTGAGTTTCATGCAGCGCTTCCAGCCGCCGCTCGTCAGCCGCGTGAAAATGTACACCCGGCCTGCTCCCATCTTTGACGCCTTCAACATTACTCAGGAGCTCGAGAAGGCGCTGCGGCCAAAAGTGTGGCTGAAATCGGGCGGCTACATCGTCATCAATCAGACCGAAGCTCTGGTTGCGATCGATATCAACACCGGCAAGTTCGTGGGCAAGTCCAACCGCCTCGAAGACACGATCGTGAAAACCAACACTGAAGCTGTGAAAGAGATCGTCCGTCAGATCCGGTTGCGCGATCTCGGCGGCATCATTGTCGTTGATTTCATCGATATGGACGAGCGGAAGAATCGTCAAAAGGTGATGCAGGCCTTGGAAGAGGCGATGCGCGCGGACAGAGCGCCGTACAAGATTTTGCAGTTTAACGATTTCGGATTGGTCGCGATCACTCGAAAGCGTGTCAAGCAAAGCCTGGAGCGCGCGCTGTGTTCCTCATGCCCCTACTGTGATGGCGCCGGATATATAAAGAGTGTTCACACCGTAGTAAGTGAGATCTTAGTAGAAGCGCAGAAGATTGCGAAAGCGATTGAGGGCAAAGATGTCGTGCTGCGCGTGAATCCCGCCGTTGCGAAGGTGCTCAAGTCGAGTCACAACCGCTATCTGGAAGAGATCGAGGACACACTCGGGCGCCCGGTGCTGGTGACAAGCGATGCAACTTTGCATCAGGAAAGATTCGATTTGGCCTAGCCCCCATACCCAACGCGGAGAGATGGCCGAGTGGTTGAAGGCGCACGCTTGGAAAGCGTGTTTAGGGGAAACTCTAACGTGGGTTCGAATCCCACTCTCTCCGCCAGTCAATAAATTATTCGCTGTGGGCAATTTTCGTGGTCAGTGAAGGTTACCGAAGCCGTTGCGTTTGTGATCTCGACGCTATCGGATTCGATCCGGGCACATAAAGCAGCGACTACATCCAACTTCACTCGGGCGACAGGTCGACCATGTCGTCGCCCGTAAGCACGGACGTCTGTCGACCCTGGAAAATCTCGCTTACGCCTGGTTGCGTTGCAATGCTTGGAAAGGCAGCGATATCAGCTTGATGGCATGAATGGGCAGGCCATTTTAGACTGCAGGGTTTCGTTATCGAGCCGCTCACGCCCGAAGGCCGAGTTACAGCTCGTGTCTTGCGATTAAATATCGACAAGCGCGTCGAGGAGCGGCGCGCATTGATGATGGTCGGCCGCTATCTCCGTCAAGACGCTTAGACGCGCAGAATTGTTCGATGTCGATTCGTTGTGTTTCCGAACTGTTTATCCGGTTTTACCGAATGTTTACGAATAGGCGATGACTGCATGGCTCTTTTCACTCAAACTGGAAACGATCTTGCGTACTTCATGCCGAAAGCAATTGTTACTCGTACTCTTGCTCGCCTTTCTTCCTCGCGAATTCTATGCAGCAACTCTGATCGATGAGGGCTACAGCGACATGTATAATCTCGCGTTTGCGGATGCACACCGTTGTTTCGAGCGCTGGGAGACGGCTCATCCGGACGATCCTATTGCGCCGGTGTCTGACGCCGCGGCTTATTTGTTCGCCGAATTCGATCGGCTAAGAATACTACAGGCAGAGTTCTTCGTCGACGATAACGTGTTCGTTCGACGAAGGCCGCTCATGCCCGATCCGATTGTGAAGCGCGACTTTGATAGAGCGTTAGCGCGGGCTCAGCAAGTTGCGGACGATAAGCTTGCGCACTCCCCCGATGACGAACGGGCCACCTTTGCAAGTGTTTTACGGCTTGGCTTACACGCGGATTACCTTGCCCTAGTTCAGAAGCGGTATCTCGATTCCCTAAAGGACGCTGCGGAAGGCCGCCGGTTGGCTGAGCGCCTGATCGCCGCAGATCCCAACGCGTACGATGCTTACCTCGCCATTGGAATCGAGAATTATCTGCTCAGTTTGAAGGCCGCACCGGTCCGTTGGATACTCCGAATCGGCGGAGCACAGACAGACCGGAAAAAGGGGCTGAGAAGTCTCCGCGTCACTGCCGAACATGGCCGGTACCTGCGGCCGTATGCGCAATTGTTGCTCTCTGTGGCTGCACTGCGAGACAACCATCAGGCGGAAGCTAGGCGACTACTTTCAGACTTGGCGGCTCATTTTCCGCGTAATCATCTTTATCAGGAAGAATTAAGAAAACTGAGTTCAAAAGGATCGTGAGTGCGAACTAATTTGCCACCCCGCGGTCTAGTCGTATTGGCGATCTCTAAGACGATATCGCAGACCCGTTCCTGATATGCCTGAAGGCTCAAATCCGTGGCCCACTTCCTCCGCGCGTTTCGGGCTACCTTCGACAGCAGTTCATGTTGGCCGAGCACTTCGAGCATACGAGTGGCAAGCGCTTGTGGCGATCGCGTATTCACGAGGAAGCCCGTTCGGCCGTCTTGGATCAGTTCCGGTATTCCTCCCGATGAAAAAGCAAGCACTGGTGTGCCGGCTGAAAAGGCTTCGATGATAACTCTCGGCGTGGCCTCATAGGAAACTGAAGGCACAACCAAAAGATCGAGGTCGCATAAAGCCTGTGAGATATCACTCTGCCATCCTGCGAAGGTCATGGGAAGATCGCGACTCTCCTCGACAGTCTGCCGAAGATACGTATCTGTCCTACTCAGGATTGGAGCGCCTATCACGACGAAGCGACAGCCGGGCAATTCGCGATTAACGAGGCGAGCGGCTCGTACGAAGTCCAGCTGACCCTTCTCAGGTTCGATTCGGCCGACAACCCCGACTACACACAGCTCATTGCTAGGCCGCGCTGAGGCCTTCTGCATGTCCAAGACACCGTTGTAGATGGTTTGAATCGCATCGCGCGGTAAGTAAGGCAATAGAGAATCGGCGACGTATCGGCAGCAGGCTATCGCACGGGCTCGAGCGAGGCGAAGGTGTAAGCCGGTAGCCCAAAGCGCAGCGGCCTGGACGAGCCGGTTGTGTGCGTGAAATAACAGCGGCGTTCCGCTTCGTTTGGCGGAAAGCGCGGCCGGCGGCGACTACCCTCGGCCCATTTATGTAGAACAGGTCAGGTTTGAATTCTGCCGCGATTTGCCCGATCGCGCGTTCTGCCTTCGGATACCAGCTGAGGTATCGGACAGCTTCGTGGATCGATTTGTGGGTGCTGGAAAGAACACAGCCGGGCAAGATGTCTATTCGCGTTCCAAAGCTTCGCAATATCTCGGGAAACGGGCCTTCTTCCGCGATAGCAAACCGGAGCTGCCAGCCTCGTTTTTGAAATGCGGGGACGAGATCGAGCAGACAGCGCTGTGCCCCTCCGAGCTGGCCGAACTGATCGATAAGCAAAATATTCATGGATGGTTTGCGGGGTACTCAGTTAAGCTGCGGCGGAAGTCAGCTTCCCGGAAGTGAATAGCTTCCTCACAACCCGGAATAGAACGAAAAACGTGAGCCCTTGTACGGCAGCAGTTGAAATCACAATCCCGCTGATGCCAAAGAGCCGAACGAAACAGATGTCGAGCACGGCGTTCACAATTAGGGCCAGCAGAGAGATCGATACGAGTCTGCGGTTCAATTGCAGTGACACGATCGTCCGCACCAAAATAACTGCACCTACAACAAACGGTAGTTGCAGGAATGAGAATGATTGGACGGTTTCCAAGGTGTGGATCCCGACGGCATTGGATGAACCCCTTCTAAGCACGAGCGCGCGAGTGGGCCAGAAAACATCGCGAGCACCGAAGATAGCGAGGCACGCGCCTCCGCAGCCGAGCAGGAGCCACCGTTTGATCGTTTGCTGCATGCCTCCCCAGTCTTTGATAGCCACGATACGAGATAGCTTCGGGAGAAAGACCGTGCTAAGCGTCGTGGGTCCAATTGCCATCACAACAGAAACCAGCCGGGTTCCAAGCACTAGCGTGGACACGCTACCCGCGGCCGCGAGAGTAGCAACACTTTGGTCTACGATATTCACGCCTCCGTGCAGGAGATTGCTGAAAAGCAGTGGAGCGCAATTACGTTTGAGCCACCGTAGGTTGATGGGACTCGGCCCGAGACGGGGAAAGATGGGCATTCCGAGCTTCAGTACGTAAGCGCCGAGTATCAGCATTTCCGCAAATACACCGAGCGTCGAGCCGATGGCCAGAGTGTAGATGCCGGCGAGAGAGTGAGCGAAGAGTAGCAGGCCTGTCGCAATGAGTGGCGTCATCACTGGCGCTATGGCAGGAACAACAAACCGGTTTTGACTGTTCAGCAGGCTTCGCCATACTGCATTGATTCCCATGATCGGAAACATTGGCGCGAGTACGAGCATCAGGCTGCGAGTTAACGCGGTTTCCTCTAGTGAAAACCCAGGCGCGAAAAGATGAACAATAGCTCCCCTGCCAAGTAGCAAGGCAGCGCCAAGGAGTGACAGAAACAGAACGGAACGGTATAGCGCTCCTCCATAGGAGGCATGAAGCTCATGCGTGCGGCCAGTTTGAGCGCGAGCGACAAAGAGCGGAACGAGCGCCGGAGACAAGCTCCCCGCCAGACTGTCACAAACAAATGACGTAATCGAAAATGCGATGAGATAGGCGTCGAATGCATCGCTTAGACCTAAAATTCGGGCGCTGACGGCCGTTTTGATTCCGCCAGCAAGTTTCACCACTCCCGTCATCAGCCCGACACGCGCGATATCGGAACACCATAGGGAACGTGCCGGTACAGATTTCAGGAACGACTGCTCAAGGATGCGCATGCGGTGCTAGGAATCGCTTGGACTGAGTGCTGTGGTTGGGAAGGCATCGGGACGGCGGCACGGCGAAGCTCAAGAGAAACCTCGACGGCGTCGAGTTGCCATTTGACAACATACGCGCACGCGATCGTGACCAGGAACATGGTCAGAACTTCACTGTCGCCCAAGTTGTATTCGAAAAATCCCTCCGCGAGAATCGCGATGATCACCGCTACAGCGCCACTCAGGGGCCATGAGGCCGGGTTTCGCGCGTACTTGCGGGCTGCGCGATGAAGGTCGCGGATCACTGCAGCAAGCAGCCAAATCATCACCAGCAGAGCAGGTATGCCGCGTTCGGCCGCATATTGAAGATACACATTATGCAAATGGCCATACCAACCTTTCGGAAGCGGCCTGGGTATGTCCTTCGGAACGTATTGAGAAAATTGAGGGCCAACTTGCTCGGGACCAAGGCCGAACCATGGATGCGCCTCGATCATCGCTAGACCGGTGCGCGCCATAATCAGTCTCCGCGAGTTTGAATCGACTGTTCCATGCGGCCGCGTTACGGAAACTAGCCGTTCTGTGACTTGAAACGGCGCGACGAGCATCAGGAGAGCCGCACAAGCAGGGATGACAATCGCCATCCAGCGCCGTTTCCAGAGCAGATAAACACTGCCCAAGGGAACTGCCACAAGAAATATGCTTCGCGTGAGGCCCAGCACGAGGCCAATCCATAAGACGTGCAAAGAGACAGCGGCCCAGGAACGCCATTTTGCCGGCTCCGAACGCAGCACGAAAGAGAGCGTCACAAGAAAAATAATCATGAGTTCCCCGCCGTAAGTCATCCAATGGCTGGCGAGCCCTGTGAGCCGCGAATCGAGATAAAAGCCGTAATCCCCCCAACCCTGCGCGCGTGCTTGTTGAAAACGGCGAACGAGCTGTGTCACTCCGACCGCGACGGACAAACAACCGCCGAATCCCCAAAGGCAGTAGAGAAGCTGAACCTGCCTCACGGAGCGAAATGTGCTCGAGACTACGAGAAGGATTCCCCAAACGAAAAACTTGCGTATCTGCGGCCAACCCGAGGCGGCATGTTCGGATAAGAAAACGGCCAATACGGTGTATGCCAAAAACAATCCGAATTGCAGCCGTATCGGAGGAAACCGAAGGGATCGGGGTGGCGTAAACACCGCGATCAACGCACAGGCGAGGAGAAATTGGGACAACGCGATTGAAAATACGATTGAGACGCCAGAGGCAAGGCTGAGCCATAGCGCTGCGCGACGCATGTATTCCCATCCTGCAGTAACTTACAGCCCGGTTTGTTGGAGCTTTGTAAATATTCTGTCAATTCCGGCAGCACATATTGCGACATGCGCGCAGAGAGTTGAAAGTAGTGTCAGACCAAACCGCATGATCGGCATACATGAGAAGAAACAGTTGCGTTCTGGGTTAGCGGATCGCTCCGACGCCGTAGATATAGCGGCGTTTTCGGAATATCTTTACCGGCAGCGCAAGCTAGTCCTCGTTACGTGCTCATTAGCTTTGGGGATAACTGGCATCGCAAGCTTCCTTGTGCCGCCCAAGTACACGGCCAAGGCGAGCATACTCATTGAACCGCCGGCCGGCAATGATCCCCGCGGTGCTACCGCAGTAAGCCCTGTGTACCTGGAATCGCTAAAGACATACGAACATTTTGCGGATAGCGACAGCTTGTTCCGCCAAGCTCTCAAACACCTCGGTGTGCGCGAACTGTATCCAAAGGTTGCAATCGAAAACCTAAAGGGTCGCATTCTAAGGGTTCGCAAACCAAGAGACGAGAAGATTCTCGAAATCAGCGCGACGCTTGGCGACCGCTTCAAAGCACAGCAGTTTGCACAGTACATCGCGGAACAAACGATCACAATGAACCGGTCCCTTGAAAATGACTCGACACGCGACTTGAGTGACGATGCAACGCGCCTGGTGCAAGCGGCGCAATCACGATTGCTCAACGCCCGCACAGCGCGTGATACTTACCTGAAGCAACAGCCCGTTGCTCCGCTGGAGGCAGAGTTAGCCAGTGTGAGCGATCTGAAGACTCGTGTAGATAGAAACCTCGCCGACGCTGACGTGGAGCAGGCAGCTCTTAGGGCGCGACTCGCTTCTCAACATGCTGATGCATCTTCCGGAAATGGCTCTGTTACTGGGAGTGACGTCGCCGCAATCCAGGCTCAAGTATCGACATTGCGCAAACAGAGCCAAACATTTCAGCGGGCAACTGACCAACTATGGCGCATTGCTGGAGAAACGCAAGCAGGAGCGAGAAATCCTGGATAAGGAGGTGCAAGCGGCACAAGCGCAATACGAAACTGCGTTGGCACGAAAAACAGAGGTCTTGTCTTCGGCTTCGTTTCGGGGCGAGAGGCTCGAAATCATCGATCCCGGCGTAGTTCCCGATCGCCCGACTTCTCCGAATATTCCTTTGAACCTAGTAGTCGCGCTACTAGGCTCCGTATCCTGCTGCGTGCTGTATCTGGCCATTCGATTTGGCTATCTCCAAATGCAATCGGCGGTCCGGTGATACGGAATAACCGTCAACATGAACATCGCTCGCCGCGTTAACGCGGATTATTTAGCGGCGCTTGCATTGGGAACGGTCGCGGCTGGGTTAGCTCTCAGTAGCTCGCCCGTTATCAGGTATGGAATCGGCGCCCTAGTTTTGTCAGGCGTGTTCTTGCACTGGACACTGTCGCGAGCACACCGCTGGATCCTCGTATTCTTCGCCGCCGCCACTCTGCTGCCTCCACTGCCTTTCGCAATAGGCGATTCAGGCCCACATCCGGCTCTGCTCGTAGCTGCCATCGGCGTGCTTGCAGGCATTCTAGCTCTTCCGCATTGGCGACCGCCGAAGGGCGCTCTTCCTCTCGTTATGCTTTTGTTCACTGCTGCACTGGTGGGCAGCGCCGCTCTCGCAGGCATCTACTCGGGTTCGAGTATTGCGTTGGGCAGCGTCGCGCGAGCTTTACTCTTTGCGATAGGTCCGTACGTTTTTCTGTACGCCTTATGCGTTCCGATGTCGGTCCGGAGCCGATACTACACGGACCGCAAAGCTGTTATTTCGATTCGCGACGGTTGCCGCCGTGTTCGCATGCCTCGACTTCTACCTCCAATTGCCGGCACCGGCCGGCTTTGAGCCGCAATTTATCTGGCTCGGGGAACTTGTGATCCGAAGGGCGCAAGGTTTGTTTTACGAAGCAAGTACGCTCGGCAATTTCTGCGCGTTCTTCCTGGTAATGATTTTGGCCGCGGTAGTGGGTCGGCGTCAGAACCGGCTATGCACGTGGTGGGAACTGAGCTTCGCCAGTGCTTTATTTGCTGTTGCGCTTGCCTTCTCTTATTCGCGCGCTTCTTTACTGAACGTACTATGCGCCGGAGTAGTGATGTTGTACATCGAGCGAAAACGTTTGCGGTGGGTGTCTGTTCCGGCACTTTGGGTCTGCGCCGCGGGTCTTTTTATCTATCTGCTGCTGCCCAGCTTTGCAGAGAGTTACTGGTTACGCGTGGAGTATTCGCTTTTTAATCTCTCCGATGCGCCCGCCCAGGTGCTCTCCGGCCGTGTATCCAGTTGGATGGCGCTGCGTGATTTCATCGTGCAGCATCCGTGGCATTTACTCTTGGGAATCGGTTACAAGACGCTGCCCTATTCGGAATTCGCGGGCCGTCAAATTGTCGCAGACAACACCTATCTGGATCTCCTCGTCGAGACGGGAGTCGTGGGCTTGGGGCTATTTCTTACTCTGAACGTTTTCATTCTTCGCGCCGGTATTCGAGCAATCCGCTCATCGAACCCGAAAGCGAAGTTCTTTGGCAGATGGATCACATGCTTCTGGGTTGGTGAGCTAGTCCAGATGTTTTCGGGCGACTTAATTACCTACTGGCGCGTGCTTCCAATCTATTTTTGGGTATTGGCGACCGCGATCCGCGAGACCGGTGCAGAGTACGTAATGGAATCCCCGCGCCTGGAGGGTTCTGCAGAATACATAGTGCGGCCGTGCTCGTGAGAACAACTGTGAGCCTAAATAGGAAATAACTACAGTAAAAAGAGTGTAGGTGAAATGGAAGAGGGAGTGAATGTGTGTTTAAAGATATGGGAATGTGATGCTGATGCATGTAGCAACTAACGTAACGGAACAAACACTTTGTATTCGCAGGCGGAGCCTTGCAAAAACAATTTGGCTCAGTCGTTTTAGCTGGAGCGATCGCATGGCGATGTTTTCGGCGTACTTCGATGAAAGTGGGCACCAGATGACAGTGAGTATTTGGTTGTCGCTGGCGCGGTAGCTGACGTTGAGCAGTGGAAACACATCGAGCGCGAATGGAATTGTATTCTCGCATTAGGAATCTCTGCTTTCCACTATGCAGAGTTCGACCGGTTAACTCGAAGGGGCGCGAGCCATTGCGGCCTCGGAAGAGTGATGCGCCAACGCGTCGAACGCTGTTTCGGCATAGTAATCGATCTAAAGGAGCACACTGCGATCAATAAGGACTATGTATTCAGCGAGTGTGTAGGGTTCCCGTATGCTTTGGCTGCAAGAGTTTGCCTTCTCGGTTTGAAATCATGGTTGGACCATCACGTCGTAACCGAGCCCGTTGAAATCGTTTTCGAGGACGGTGCGAAACACAAAGGGCAGATAAATGGATGGCACAGCGCGACGGCTTCCTATTCCGACTTCAAGTCAAAGTGGGAGTGCCCTACTTCGTTTCTTCCTTTACAAGTAGCTGATTTAATCGCTGGCGAGATCGGTAATCATCTTGCGACGGTTGGCGCTAAAAATGAGGGCTACAGCGATTGTTTGCACGAGATCAACCACACGCTTGATCGCGGTTGGGCAATTGTAGATTTGGAACGCATGCGGGTCGTTCTCGACCTCCGCCTAGAGATCCAGCGATGCAATATCTCTGCCACATTGTGCGTGCGAGGGGAACTCTTTGGGCCACGGTGCTCTACTGGGCAAAAGCAGAAGGCAAGCAGCCAAAGCTGAAAAGGCGTCTACTCCGACTTCCCGAAACTCAACCTCGACTTACGGAAGAGGACATGAAGAGACGCTTAAACGAGCAGGAGAAGATAGGAGTATGAGGCCGCACCCGGAAATGATCGAAGGACCGGAAGCGTTCGAACGGTTCGTAAGGCCGTCAAGAAAGTTTTGACCGTTCCGAAAAGCGCGATGCCTCCGAGTCCGTTCGGGAAGTCTGGCAAGAGCAGAAAAAAGCCAGTGCAGAAAATAAGGCCGATACGTGAAACTGGTTCTGCAAATCGCTGGCGGGATTTTCTGGCCGTGGTTATCATCTCTTTCGTACGGCACTGGCCGGGCTCCTGGCCGATCAGCGCGAACACGCGGCCTCTTTGAAAGTCGCGGGGCTAACGCCCGATGTTCTGATCGCTCGATGTGGGAAGCCGCTGAAAGATACGAAATGGAACATGGCCCCTGATTCGCTGAGTTCGGTCGTCTATCGATATCTGTATTACGGAGGAGACAAGCAGCCACAGTCCTCGTGAAGTTCAATCAGCTATTGCGGACAGAACGGGAGATATCTGGCATCTTGACGAATCGCCAGTATTGAGCTTGACGATACCTTGGAGCTTCCAGTGAGATACTGACCGCGCCGAGGTCTCCGCGTTGCTGTGTCTGGCGAAGTAGTCAGGGCTATCTAAAGAGACGCGCACAGATTAGGTCATAGAGAGCCGCGATTTTTTACGTAGAGGTCCTCTCCCGTCAGTAGTCGTGAATACAGAGCTGTCAAAGGCCGCATGTCAGTCAGAGATCTCTCTGGATCAGTGGCCTGCGTCAACACAGTGTGAGCGGCCAGCGTTTAAGTCTGGCAATAGGCAAACCTTCTCGGGCGTATTTGATGAAAAACTTTGCGCATTCGATTGACCAGCGGTAACGGCGCACGAACGGGAGTGCTAGGGTTTGCTCTTTCGATTCTAGTAAGTTCCACTTTTCGGGACCCGTAAAGACTACGAGAAGCCCTACAGGCGATAAACCGATGTCTGCGCGTCCTCACGCTGGTGCGAGCGATTTCGCCTCGGGCTGTGCGTCCAAGAAGGACGCGACTTTTGGGGCTTTCCTACAATCTCATTGAGCCTTTTCCTCAAAGCTCGAAGCATTGCGGTCCATCCCCCTGCAAGGCTAAATACTTTGCGCTCTCCTCGTTGACACCTTTTGTCTGTCGTTCTGCCGTCCACGCCGTTGCCGCCGCGCCTGACTCCACGATCCGCTTGTCTGCGGCAACGATGACCTATCCGAACCAACGAGTCCACCAAAATCGTCTGCGCCTAGCCTATACTTCTCCTCGAAGATTCCTCGGCAAATGATTCAACGTCTTGCACCGCGTTCTCCTGATAGATTGGAATGCGTGGTGCGAGGCCCGCGAGGCCAAAGTCATCAAACAGCTCGGGGTGGTCCTCCCGGGCTGTTTTTACGAGATCCGTTTCCGCGCCCCTGGCGCTTGCGTTCCTGCTCAGTTAACGCACGTTTCTGGATCGGGCTGCTTTGCCAGTGAGACTGTCCCAAGTGAGCCGCTTGCCGACGATCTGCGACGCAGGCGAGCTTGAAGCGCTCAAAATCGTTCATCTCTTTCGATTATTGAAGCGATAGGCTTGCTCATCGAGATAGCGGAACAGATGAAACGGCTCAACGCTCACATAGGTTCCGCTGATGCTGCGTTTCAGTAAGCTCCAGAAATTTTCAAGACCGTTAGTGTGAACCTGACCATCGACGTACGCTACGGCGTGATCGATCACCTGATGCGCGTAGTCGCTGGCGAGTCCTTCATAGCTGAGCAAGGCATCGGTATAGAGGGCGGAACCAGCTTCAACGTGCTTTTTCACTTCGGTCTGTAGCGCGTGCTTCTTTCGATTCGGAACTACGATGGTGCGAACTTTACCGCCGCGCTCCATAATCCCCATGACGGCAATTTTATCTTTGGTTCCGGTCCGGTAATGCGACGTTTCCGAGCGCAACGTGCATATTTCGCGCCTTACCACCGATGAAAGTTTCGTCTGCTTCCACATGCGCCTGAGAGCTTTCAAAGGAACCGGAGTACAGAGCAAACCGGATGCGATGATCCAAGAACCAAGCGGACTTCTGAGTGATGCCGAGATCGCGCGCCATTTCGCAACTGCTGATTCCGTTCTTGCAGTTCACGATGAGCCACATCGCGCAGAGCCACTTGTCGAGGCCGATGGGGGAGTCTTCGAAGATAGTCCCGACCTTCAGAGAGAACTGAGCTTTGGGATGTTTTCCATAGCACTTGTAGCGGTTCACGCTGGCTAGATAGGTGACGTTGTCAGAGCTGCAGTGGGGGCAACGCACCTTGCCATCCGCCCAGCGGAGATCAGCCAGGAAACTGTTGCAGTTATCGGGATCTGCGAAGTAGATCATCGCTTCTTGAAGGGTCTTAGGTGCGCTTTCATGAATCAAGTATGCGTAAATCGCATGGTTAGTCAAGTAAATAGTTACCCTGAATAGTGTCTTGAAACGGAGATGCCCAGCGGTCCACAAGTGCTTGAAAACGATTCCAGACGATCGCTTGCCGGTTCCAAAGCGAATCGCTGGCCACCTGATCTGGACGCAGCGGCGGCTCCTAACTTCTGATCAACCCGAATCGCACATCGTTGAATGGGTTCGTGGCGGACTTTCCCCTGGTGACGTTTTCTTCGACGTAGGCGCACATTACGGCTGGATCTCGATTGCTGCAGCTAGCCGCTTAGGTTCGTCTGGACGAGTGATTGCATTCGAGGCTTCGCCCATATTAATCCACATCCTCTCCTATCACAAACGAATAAACCGGTTGAGGCAGATGGAGATTGTTCCGAAGGCCGTGACTGATGTGGGCAACGGAACCGTTCCGTTCTTCCTGGTGAACAACGGCCTCAGCTTTCGCAACTCGCTGACGATTGGATCGGATGATGCGCCGTACATCGGCCCTGGGCAGAAGACGAGATGCCACGTAACGTCCGTTTCACTCGATCAATTCTCGTTTGAGTCCGGAGCCATTCCTAGATTAATAAAGATAGATGTCGAAGGCGCCGAATTTCTTGTACTTCAGGGGGCGGAGCGTTTGATCGCGCAATGCCGTCCGACACTGATCGTCAGCGTTCACCCGTATTGGTTACCAAAGTCACAGAGCGTAACGGATATTTTCGATTTTCTTCACCGGCACCAGTATGAAATCCGGGACAAGTTTATTACCGATTTCGAGGGCGGAGCTTTGGCAGATTACCTGTGCGCTCCGCTTTGCATGAAGCACGATTCAGCTTCGCGCTACTCAGTGCCGCCACCGAGTCGAAAGCGGGGAGAAATGGAGGGAAAAGATAACTGAATACCCTCTCGGGCTGCAACCTGAGTTATGGCTCGATCAGATCGCCGAAAATGTTCTCTCAGTTTTCTAATCTCGCCGGGATCGTTAACGCGATCGAGGATGCGGTTCAGTTCGCGTAGCGTCATGCTGCCGGCCAAAGGCGTTCCTGAGTAATCCACCGCGAAATGATTCAGCAAAGAGGCTCTCGTACAGGGCGCCTAAAAGGATATTATCGTAAGCAGCGGCAATGTACGCCGGATTCCGCGCGACGTATGTTTGGAACGCCTGCTCCCCCGAGACCCGCACTATGTGTTCACGTGTCGTTCGGATCCCTGTGGTACTCCGGAACATCGCAATGTATTCCGAAGACTCGGCCGCGTCCACGTTAAGAATTTTCATGCCACGTTTACTCAACTCCCTAGCCGCAAACTCTCCGGGTTGCAAGTTGATGCCGTGCGGCCAGATTTCTGGATGTTCGTATCTGCAGGCGAACACTGGCGTAGGCAACGTTCGATATGCTTCGCTACGACACAGCAGGGCAAAGATGGCTGGAGCGCCCTTCCTAGGTACGAATGAGACAGCGGCCACGGTGGGATCACGAAAGGCCTTGAAATAGGAAGCAATCCACTCGCCGTTAAGGAAAAACAAATCGGCATCAGCAAAGAACAGAAAATCGCATTCTTGCCTCAAAGCGGCATCGTAGAACTCGATGAAGTCCCGCATGCCAGGACCGACTTTGGAGAATACGACGCCTGGAAACAGCTGCGGATCGAATCGAGACGCATTCGCGTCACGAAAAATGTTCACTTGAAAATGCAGATCAAGCCGGGCGAATGCGGGCCTAAGGTCACGGGATACAAATCGATACCACAGCCGTGCAAGATCAGGATAGTGGTGCGGACTGGCGACCAGAACCGTGCTCCGGGAGTTACCAGGCACTTGGATCATCGCCTCTGGGGTGGTACGTTCCGTTTCGGTCAAAGCCGCCTTCCCACACTCCGGAAATCCACGTACCACCCCAAAAAATTCCGCCAAGGAAGATCCCGCCGACGAATCGCCCTGATCGAAAAATACTGCCAATAAAGACTCCCGACACAAAGCGCCCTCCGTCCCACGTAGATTGGAGTAGGACTGCGCCCCGGTTTACTGCGCTGGGACCAAAGCTTGCCTGGTCGTATAACTCACCGGAATTCAAAACGACTGGGCTCAGATCGGGTTGCATACTCGTGAGTTGCTCATGAGACTGCGGGCGACAAGGGCCTCGCCCAACTCTCCTTAGATTGCTCTGTTGCATGTTGGGCAACTGTCCGCGTGATTGCCTGTATAAATCGAGCTTCAGAAAACCCGGCCGCCCATTGCTGCAAGTCCCCTGGGGAGATGAATGCTTCGGCCTTCTCAAATTTCCGAATAGCCTGTTTCAGTGACTCAGGACCCGGCGTGTAGTAGAAAAATCCAGCGCGGGGGTTCTCCGTCGGCGCACTCTCAAGAACGCCGCCGTAACCTAACGCGATCACTGGCTTTCCACTTGCAACCGCTTCCACGGCAACGAGACCGAAATCTTCTTCTCCGGGCATGATTAGTGCGCGACAGCGAGCGTACAAGTCTCGCAGTTGTTCATCCGACACGCGCCCGCAAAATTCAATATTGCCCGCCGCTAATCGCTTCAGTGACTTATATTCTGGTCCGTCTCCGACGATCTTGAGGCGGCGTCCATCACGTGAAAAGCATCGGACTGCGTGGTCAAGCCGTTTGTAGGAAACCAACTCTGAGACGACAAGATAGAACGATTCGGAAGGCCGATTGTAAAAAGTCTCAACCGCTACAGGCGGGTAAATGATTTCCGCCTCGCGACGGTAGGTCCTCCAGATCCGCTTTTGCACATTACAGCTGTTCGCAATGAAATGATCTACTCTCGCTGCGGAGGAGTAATCCCAGACCCGCAGCGGTGTTGCGAACAGCCGCAACATTTCGCGCTCGTAATCGTGAAGTTGTCCATTCCTGAAGATAAGCCGGGTAGAGGTCCCACAGATAACGCATCGGTGAATGGCAGTAGCAGATGTGTAACGCATCGGCAGGTGTAATGACACCCTTTGCGGGCCCAGATTCACTGCTGATGATCAGTTCGTATTCCCGGAGATCGAACGATTCAAGCGCGAACGGAGTCAGCGGCAAAAGCGAACGATGATGCCGCTTCAGCGGGTTCAGAAAGGATGCGTTTACGCGGTGCGATCGAATGACTTCTGAGACGGAGTTCGGGTCATAGAACAGAGTGAACAGGTCCGCGTCGGGGAACACGCGGCACAGCGCTTCGACGACTCTTTCGCCGCCTCGCATTCCTAAGAGCCAGTAATGAACGATTGCGCAGCGCGGCACTGCAAGAAGTTTAAAGCTTTTCGCATGCGTTACAGCACAGAAATGACAAATTTCACAAAAGGATTACAAGTGTCGGAAAGCAGTTGGCGCGGATTTGACGGAGCATGGCTCGGGAGTTTGATTTTTACAAGTTCTTTGCGATTTGTTTGCACATAGGTTTCTAGAACCCGGATAAGCTTCCGTTGTGCGTTGCTCCACGAATTGAATGATGACCCGCGCTCAAAGCCGAGTGATGCCCGTGACCGATCCCTTGCTCGCGTTCGTCCCCACTGCCTTTTCGGCAGATTTTCTATCGTCTGCGGTTTCCCTGTCCGAATCAGATCGAACATGCCGGCAGTCCTGCAAGCAGCACAACAGAATTGGGGAGTATCCCGGCAACGGTTTGAGGAATCCGCGATTGAAGCGCGTTACTTGATCTGCAACGGTCCGAAAAGGCGCTGTCCCGCTCCTGTGTTTCGCGCCCAATCAAACCTATTGACAATGGTCGCGGACGAGCACAACTATGCCTGTTGCGATCTCTCGCGAGGGCTTCGGCTCCGCTTGGTTAACGGAGGCCACAGTCAGTGACATCGATTACTTCCGCTATTCATTCCTGGAGGGCTTGGTTCAAGTGCTCCTCGAGAATCTGCACCTAGTCACGATTCACGCCGCGTGCGTCGTCGAAGGACGGACATGGCGTACTGCTGACGGCGGATTCTGGAATGGGTAAGTCGTCGCTCGCATACGCCTGTGCCTGCCGTGGGTGGACCTATGTCTCCGATGACGCGAGTTCATTACTGCGAAGTGGAACGGAGCGGAAGGTGATCGGAAATTCTCGGCTGTTCCGGTTTCGACCGGCTGCGGTAGACCTCTTTCCAGAATTGCGTGCGTCAGGCGCTCTTCGAGCCACAGCAGCGGGCGAGATTCAAAAAGAGTAAGCCGACATTTGAGGTTCGGACAGAATGCTTGCCGAACATTCAAACAGCCGAAGAAGCCGACATTGATCACATTGTTTTTCTCAAGCGCAGCGTTCAGATGAATGGATCGGCTCGTCTGCTTCCCGTTTCGCGAGAAGAAGCTTTGCGACCGCTTGCTTCCGGATGTTTGGCCGGCTGAACTGCCGCTTCATCAGCAACGTTCGGCGGCTATCGAACGCCTGCTCGAAGCTGATATCAGCGAGTTGTCTTATTGCGATCTTGATTCTGCCATTGATGTCTTGGAGCAGGTTGTTCATCGAGGTTTGTCATGAAGAGTATCTTTCTGTTGCTGATGTCTTCCGCTTTGGCGATTGCCCAAGTGTCGTCCGGATCATTCTATGGACAGATATTGGACGAATCGGGAGCAGCCGTCTCGCGCGCGCACGTCATTTCCCGGCAGGAGAGCACAGGCTTTACCCGGTCCGTTGTTAGCGATGAAACTGGCTCCTTTCGCATCGCTGATCTCACTCCGGGCACGTATTCGATAACTGTGGAGCACGCCAGTTTTCGAACGGCGGTTGCTTCCGGGCTTCCCCTCGAGATCAATCAACAGGCCAGGGTCGATTTTCAGCTCAAGGTTGGGCCGGCGCATGAGTCGATCAATGTCAACGCCTCGGTCTCGCCGCTTCAGACGGACGATAGCTCGGAAGGGTATCGGCTCGGTTCCGCGATGTTCACTGAGCTTCCGCTCGATCAGCGAAATGTGTTATCACTTGTGACCCTGGGCCCTGGTGCAATTCCACGTCAGTTGGGCGGGTTTACACATGACTCCGACAATGATGTGCAGCAGGGCTCGCGCGGCTCTGTCGAACTGAATCCACCGATCAACGGAGGGCGTGCTTCAATGAATGCCTTTCTCCTCGACGGCGGTTACAACACAGACCGAAACACCTTTGCACCCGTCGTCATCCCGCCGATGGACTCAGTTGAGGAGTTCCGCATCCAATCGTCTCTCGCCGCTGCCGCGTTTCCCGAGGCAGGCGGGGGAGTTATCGACATCGCCACCAAGTCCGGCGGCCAACGCTTGCACGGGAGTGCATTCGAGTTCTTTCGGAACGAGGCCACTGACGCACACAACTATTTCGATGATCCGGCGTTGCCGCGACCGATATTCCGGCGCAACCAGTTTGGCGGGAGCCTGGGAGGTCCGTTACCAATCCCGTCCACCTTTTTCTTCGTTGCATATGAAGGATTGCGCGGCAAATCGGCCAAACCTTCCGCACAAGTGGTGCCTACCGAGGCGTTCCGCGAAGGCGATTTTCAAGGAGACGGGGTGATTTATGATCCGCTCAGCCTGAATCCGGCTACGGGGCAGCGTACTCCCTTTCCTAACAATGTCATTCCTCGCGACCGCATTGATCCGATCGCGGCAAAATTTCTTGCCACATACGAGCCGCTTCCCAACCGCTCGGCAAGCTCGTCCAGCAACTATCTCGACACGACGCCGACCACAAACCACAATGACAGCGTTTCAGGACGCATCGATCATCAATTCCGCAACGCCGGTCTGCTGTTTGGACGATACACAATCAATGAGGAACGTGGCGATCTGGCCGGAAATTTCCCCCTGCGGCCCACATCAGAGCAGCTCCGCGCGCAGGAGATCGTGCTGGGCCACACTTTCGCCCGCTCCAATTGGATGAACGAACTGCGCGCTTCGTTCACGCGTCTGCGCCTCTTCGATGTCCCGGTAAGCGCGTTTCAGCAAAATGCTGCGGCACAGCTTGGCATCGAGAATCCTCCAACGGATCCATTCGCATTCGGATTGCCGTACTTCAACGTCACCGACTTCGCGACGGTGACAGATGACCCAACTCTTCCGCAAACGCAGCGCGATAACACGTGGAACATCGGAGAATCGCTGTCCCTTGTGCGGGGCCGGCACACAATGAAAGTCGGCGTCGACTGGGGTGATTTTCAGCTCAACTATCAACAGAGCAACAGGATTCGGGGCGAATATGATTACAACGGCGCGTTTACCGCTGGCCCTCTCAATCCCGCAGGTGAGCCACTAGCCGACTTTTTGCTCGGTTTTCCCGAACAGACGACGCGGCAAGTTGGCTCCCCGCTTGCCTATCTGAGACAGCACATCTATTCCGCTTACCTGCAGGAAGACTGGCGTCCAACTTCGAGTCTTTCCGTGAATTTCGGATTGCGATACGAGTACGACTCGCCGTTTACCGAGACCAGGAACAAGCTGCTCAATCTTGATTACTCGACGCTTCCCGCTCCACCGCGGCTCATTAACGTGCACAATGCTTCGGAGCCCAACCGCAAGAACTTTGCTCCCCGAATCGGCATTGCGTGGCGCTTGCCTGGGTTCCTCTCACGGGGTGGCGAGAGCGTCTTTCGCGCCGGTTACGGAATCTATTTCAGCCCGGAGATTGCAGTTGAGGCGTATGATCTGGTTCTCAACGGAATACTGACCCAGATGAACGAGACAAGCGGTACCGAACTGCCGGTTTTGACTACTCGGGCCGGCTTTCCGAGTACCTCGACTACAGGCTTTCCGAGCTATTTCGGACTCGACCAGCACGCGCCAACTCCTTACGTTCAGCAGTGGAACGCCGGGTTTCAGCGCGAGCTTCCAGGCGGCATAGTCATGGAAGCGAGTTACGTCGCGAGCAAAGGGACTGATTTGGGACTTTTTCGCAGGTTCAACACGGCTTTGCACACCGAGACGGGCGAAGACCTGAATCCACGCCCCGGCGACTTGCAGCTCTTGCGTACATTTCCAGAACTTGGCACTCTCTTTCAACGGCAACACATCGGCAACTCGTCGTACAACTCGTTTCAGTTGAAAGCCGAAAAGCGCTTCCGGAAGTCGCTGACCTTTCTGGCCAGTTATGTGTGGTCGAAATCGATCGACGATGCCGATAACGTCAATATCGGTTTCTTCGAGGCCGTTGGAGCGCAGAATGAAAACAACCTCCGCCTGGAGCGAGGGCTCTCGTTCTTCAACGTCCCGCGAAGGGTAAGTGGCGGTTTCGTTTACAGCCTGCCAGCCAGCTCGTTTCTGCGGCCCCTGATGAGTGGCTGGCAACTTAGCGGCGTTCTTACGATTCAAGACGGAACACCGATCAACATTTTCTATATCGGAACGGATATTGCGAACTCCGGGACGCCCAACAGACCAAACGTCGTACCGGGACAAAGCGTAAGTTTGCCCGCCAGCCAGCGAACCGCCGAGCATTGGTTTAACACTGCAGCGTTTAGCACTCCAGCGCCCTTCACATTTGGCAATGCGGGACGCGACATCGTTCCCGGACCAGGGAATGAGGTCACCGATATAGCGCTCCATCGCAGATTCACGATTACGGAGCGCACCGGCCTGGAGTTTCGGGCAGAGGGCTTCAACATTTTTAACCATCCGAACTTCGGCATTCCTGGCCCTTATCCGGATGCCGGATCGCTGTTCGGCAGAATCCTTGCGACCGGCGAGCCGCGGCGGTTTCAATTCGGCGCTCGACTCGATTTTTGATGGCCTGCTCCCCTCGCCTACAGGCGCTGGACGCGTCATGGTATTCGAAAACGCGCTCCTTCGAGCACGCCCGATTACCACGGTATGCGATCGCGCTTTTGGAGTCCCTGCAGTTCTGTGCTCCGGACCTGCGACGGCTCGAATCACTGAATGAAACCGAATGGAAGAGACTCCTGCGATTTTCCGATTCGAGCCAGCTCACATTGATTCTCGGTGAGCTTTGCGGCCACTTGCTTCCCGATTGGGTACGGGCCCGAATCGATTCGAATTACCGGAACAGCAGCAAGCGTTTCTCGCGGTTGAATGCGGCTCTTTTCGAGATCGCAGACTCACTCCTTTTACGGAATGTTGAATTCGTCACGCTCAAGGGGCTCGGCCACGCTCCGTCATTTACGACCGATCCGGTGCTCCGCGCGCAGGGCGACATTGACATCTGGTGCCGCCCGAATTCTGTTTTTGACGCGCGGGATGCCTTACTCGAGTTGGGGTACTTCCCGTGCGGAAAAGCGAACGGGAGGCATTTGCCTCCAATGGTTCGCCCGACTGACTGGCGCTGGCGCGGCGACTACTTCGCTCCCGATCTTCCCATACCGGTCGATCTTCACTACACCCTTTGGGACGAGAAGGACCAATGCATCTCCATCCCTCCTGAGCAGGAATTCTGGGATCGACGGGAACGAATCTTAGTAGACGGCCGGCCACTGCCAGTGCTCTGCGAGGCCGACACTCTCGGGTTTGCGGCCCTTCATCTATTGATGCATTTGCTCGGCGGAGACCTTCGACTTCAACGTGCATGGGAGATCGCGCATTTCATTCACACGCGCGCCTATGATGAGGATTTCTGGCAGACATGGAAGCAGCTTCATCCCCCGGCACTGCGCAGGCTTGAGCTGATCGTCTTCAAATTGAGCTCCGGATGGTTTGGCGCCAAATGGCCGATTGTGCTTTCGGAGGAGGAACAAGATCTATCAGCCGATGTGAAGCTCTGGATCGAGCGATACGCGCTGAAACCCGTTGAGGCTCGCTTTTCTCCGAATAAAGACGAACTCTGGCTTCATCTTTCGCTCCTCGGCTCACGGCGCGATAAGATTCGCATCTTTACCCGCCGCATTCTTCCTCTCCGCGTACTATCGGAGCGGCAGCACGCTGGAGAAAACGATGATGCGCGCCAACCATCGATAGGACGCGTATTAGAACTGAGATTTCGCCTCTCTCGCTTTTCCCATCACTGCCGCACTCTGCTGCCGACGCTCGGGGGCGCATTGAAATGGTGGTGGGTGCGTCAAGAGCTCGGGCGGGATTTCGTTATTTTTCAGCTCTCTTCGGCGCTGTTCGATTTCGGTGAATTCATCTTTTTTCTTCTATTCAACCTGTATCTGTTGGAGCGAGGCTTCAATGAGAAGTTTCTGGGTCAAGTCGCTTCACTGATGACCGCGGGCACGATTGTTGGAGCGATCCCGACCGTAGCTCTGACCCGCAGGATAGGCCTGCGATCGATGCTGCTCATTGCGGTGATTGGCGCTCCGGCCACCGCAGCCCTCCGCGCGATCGCGGATACGAAGATCTCTATTCTGGCAAGTAGCTTACTGAGTGGCATATTTATGTCCGTGTGGGCCGTCTCATTCGCTCCGGCGGTTTCGGCCACCACGAACGAGCGCAATCGAGCATTCGGTTTCAGCTTGGTGACGGCGATGGGCATAGGCCTCGGAAGCCTCGCCGGTGTGTTGGGCGGCCAATTACCGGGGTTGCTTCAACACAGTTCGTTAGCTCCCACGTCTGTGGAAGCAAAGCGCATCGCACTTCTGATCGGATGCGGTATCGCGGTCTTGGGTGCGGCTCCGATGGCCCTGGTGAAATTTGAAAATGCACCTCGAGCAGAGAAGAAATCCTACCCGAGAGGCAGGTTCATTTCAATGTTTCTCATAGCCCTTTTGATCTGGAGTATCGGGACTGGCGCTTTTAACCCTTTCTTTAATGCCTATTTCGCCCGCCGGCAGCATATGACCGTGGGCACCATCGGAGTCATTCTCTCTTGCTCACAGCTTGCAACAGTTGCCGCCGTACTACTGGCGCCATTAGTTCTGAGGAAAATCGGTCAGATAAGAGGCGTGGCTGCAATGCAAGCTGCCACCGCGATCAGCCTTGCAAGTCTAGCCCTTGGCCTTCCCGGGATGCTGACAGCTCTGATGTACATCAGCTATATGTCTTTCCAGTACATGAGCGAGCCGTGTCTATTCAACATGCTGATGACTCGCGTTAGCCCCGCGGAGCGTAGCGGAGCTTCAGCCCTGAACTTCCTGGTTATTTCGATTGCCGGGAGCCTATCTGCACTCATCTCGGGAGCGGCAATCTTACGCTTTGGCTATCCTGCCGTTCTTTGCACTGCAGCGCTCCTGGCAATCACCGCCGCAAGCCTCTTCTGGACCCTCGTTCACGAGGACCGGTAAGTACGGGTTTACCAGGCGTCCTTGCCTGTCAACACCTTGGGAACCGAAGCGATCAGAATGGCAGTATACAAGCGCAGCGACCACTTCTCGAGCATGAACCTGTCAAGCCGGCGCCGCTGATGGTACTTGAGATTGCTCCGTCCTCTTATCTGCCAGAGACCAGTTAGTCCTGGTTTCGCCTGAAGAACCCGTATCGCATCAGAACCGTAGTGTCTTGCCAGCTCTTCGTGAGTCATAGGACGTGGGCCCACAATTGACATCTCGCCTCGTACGACGAGCCAAAGCTGGGGAAGTTCATCGATTGAATATTTTCTGCAGAACGCCGCGAAGCGGCTTGTTACTCGTGGGTCGAATCTGCACTTGCAATCTGGAACCACACTTCCGTGCAGGTATTCGACCAAGTGAAGACCCCGCGCCGTGCGTGGCTTCCCTCCCCACATTGTCCTGACCTTGAAAACCCAGATGTCTCGACCTCTCTTCCCGGCTCGGCGGTGAGCAATCAGGGGCGATTGCCGGGACAACAGGATTGTTATCGCACAGACAATGCACAGAAATGGAAAACACGCGAGTAACACCATGCATGCGAGAGCCCGCTCGAGCTTGGCCACAATTTGCCATAACCACGACGGCTTATTGGCCGGATACGCGTAGCATGCAATTGCTTCGTATAGGTTGGGCTGGGAGGACATTATCCATTACGTCGTCAGTTACGTAGAAATGTAATGAGAAGCGTTCCGCATTTACACAGCCCAAGAGTAACGTCTACTGGCAGTTCTGGTTGTTGAGGTTCTGTAAAAAACTATTGAAAAGTCTTCCGCGTCGATCTAAGCGAGAAATCTCTCCCGCAGTTATTGAATCCCCGTCAATTTACAAGATCTTTACAATTTCGAAGCGACTGGACGCACACTTCACGGCTAGTCTGAAGTCAGTCATGGCCAGAGTATTGGTTTCTGGGATCTGGAGCAGGTTCGGCAGCGGTCGAAAGCAAAGTTGCCGAAAACGGCTTCTCGTGCTTTGCCTTTCGGGCTTCATATCCATGGGGGGAGCGACCGCCGAACAACTGGCCATCGATCCACATAGATCTGTGATGACGGTGCGGGTTTCGAAAGCTGGAGTTTTCTCAGCGCTTGGGCACGATCACGAGATCGCCGCGCCTATTTCCCGCGGTGCCGTGAATCCCGCCGCCCGCGAAGTCGAACTGCATGTGAATGCGGCCGCGCTGATAGTACGTGACCCGGGAGTTTCCGGCAAAGATCGTTCGGAGATCCAGGCCACCATGTTAGGACCGAAAGTGCTCGATACGCAACGCTACGCCGAGATTGCCTTCCGATCAACGGCGGTTGAAGCTGCGGGGACGGGTTCCTGGAGGGTGCGCGGCAATCTGACGCTCCATGGACAGACTCATCCAGTCGCCGTGGAAGTCCGGGAAAAGGGCGGACATTACACAGGCATTTCACGCTTTAAACAAACAGAGTTCGGTATCACGCCGGTCAAGGCCGGCGGCGGCACGATACGCGTAAAGGATGAGGTCCGAATCGAGTTCGACATTCAGTTGGACCACTTACAGGAAAAGACATCGTTGGAGGATCACCGCCATGCTGCGGCTCAGTAACAGAAAGAAAAGCAGACGCTTGTTATGTTTGGCCGGAATCGGCGTTTTCATCGCCGGTAACGGCGTCGCACAGTCCGGCGCCGGAACAACTGTGTTCAATACTACTTACCACATCGGTTTCGATCGGCCCGAGGCCTGGGGGCTGAAGTATTTCGCATCTACATCTCTGCTCAGCGGATTACAACCGCCTGAGTCACCCGAAGGATATCGCGTGGGATCTGTGACTTTGGGCTTCGAATTGGGATGGGTGCCGGCGCTCGACGCAGGTCAAATGCGAATCGGCTTCAACGGCACTACGCCCGAAGACCTCAACAAGGCGCCTGTGTTCGCGAGGCCTGTGGTGAGAATAGGACTGCCTGGAAAGTTCTCCTTCGTCGCCGCCGCGCCTCCCCCCTTCCGGGTATTTGGCGTCACCCCACACTTGTTTGCATTCGGCTTGGAACGGCCTATATTGGTTCGGGAGCAATGGGCGCTGAGCTGGCGGGGATACGCCCAGGTCGGATCAGTAAAGGGCGCATTTACTTGCCCACGCAACGTATTGGGATTTGTACCTGGATCTCCTGGTAACCCCACGGCGTGTATTGGCGAGTCGGCGGATGTCGCCTCTCTGCGCTACGTCGGCAGCGAATTTCAATTTGCACATCGGATCCCGAGCATGCCGAAATTGGTGCCGCATGTAGCGGCCGGAGGCAACTTTATCGATGGAGTGTTTCAGGTTCATGCACCGATCTTGGCCGGGCTTGATGAAACTCGCCTCTGGACGCACGGTGGCACATTTTCCGCAACCGCGGGCGTCAGCTACTTAGTTACGAACCGGGCGACATTTACGATTGATGCGTTCTACAGTCCTTTGTGGGTTCAACGGAACGCGGCCGCGCCGGTTACGAATGACGGGCTGTTCAATGTGCGAGCTCTCCTAACCTACACTTTCCACCGAGGTCCAGCTTAGCGTCCGTTAAAGCTATCAGGAGCAGTATGTTTATTCCCGTCCCGTCTTTGTCACCGGAACACATTCATCCAATATTAGTAAACTTCACTGCCGCGTTAGTTCCGGCCTCCCTCGGAAGTGATGTGCTTGGCCGCATACTTCGACGTCAGTCTCTGCATCACGCCGCCTGGTGGATGCTCATCTATGCTACTGCCATCACGCCATTGACCGTAGCAGCAGGAGCGTTATGGAAGAACTCAGTGGGCGAGAGCGCGCTTCCGCGGTCCGTGATTTTGACTCATCAATGGCTCGGAATCTCACTCGCGATTGCCTTCCTTGGCCTGGCTCTCTGGCGCTGGACCATCCATTCCCTCGATGAGGGACCGGGGTTCTCGTACTTGATCGCGGCGTTTTTGGTTGTATTGGCGCTCACTTACCAAGGCAGCCTAGGCGGCCAAATGGCGTTTGGATAAACCAGATACTCGTTTCGATGCGCAGCAAACGTTGCGTGTGATTTCTTCAGCATTCATACTTAAACTTCATACAAGCGTATGGACATAGCAAATCGTGCTCTTGCGCTGCTCTTGTTCCTCAACATTGCGCCTTCCTTGACGCGAGCTTGGGTGCAGCGCCTCCCGAATCGCATGCAGGCGAATGACTTCGTTCAGAGTGTAATTTACACCCGAGGGGTCAAGTGTTCAAGTTGCCATGATGTACACGGAACGGATAATGACGCCCTGCTACTAAAGCCAGCCAGTGTAATATGCCTCGAATGCCACGGTTCGGGATCTCCCAACGGCCCGCATACAGGCACGATTGAACGACATACTCACCACAAACCCGGCAGCAGCGGCAACGAATGTATCGCCTGTCATATGCCCAAAATCGAGCAGACGATTGCGGATGTTAATGTGCGGAGCCATACTTTTCGCTTCATAAGCCCCGCGGTGACGGAGGCTTACAACATCCCGAGCCCGTGCCTGATTTGTCACAAGGACAAGTCGACACTCTGGGCGACAGAGAGAATCAAGAGCTGGGAAAATGTCTCGGGTTGGCGGATGGCGCAGTAACGTTTAATCCCGGCGGCCCGATATCGATCGGCAGGCCTCGCCGGAATAGAATTGGAATAGGCCTAGCGAATCCCGCCAGAGGTTTGCCTTCCGTATTTGCCCGCTTCCTCGCGAATCGGCGGATTGAACGGCCTGGGAGTCGACTGGAACGTGAAATCGTGAGTTCTGATCGTCAGACACAACGGCTCCTGTTTCTCGGATTCGGTGGACTGCTACTGCTTTTGGCCTTCACAGGGCTAAACGCACTTTCCGTATTACAAAGGATTGAAACGCGGAGTAACACCATCCGTGAGGACTACTTTAGTCGCGATCAGATATTAGAGCAGCTACGTTCGGATATCTATCTGTCGGGAACATATGTCCGCGATCTGCTTCTCGAGCACGACCCCACCCGCGCAGATTTACACCGCAAAGAGTTACAGGAAACACAACAGCGCGTCCAAACTAATGTTTCGCGGTACAAGGCGATTCTCCGTAACGAGGAGCGCGGGCCCTTCCGTGATTTCGCAAATGAAGTTGGCCTATACTTTGAATCCCTCAGGCCCGCGCTCGAGTGGAACGCGGCCCAACGTCAGGCGTTGGGTTACGCGTTCATGAAAACTTCTCTGCTGCCGCGGCGCATGACCATCGTGCATTTAGCAGATCAAATAGGCGCCGTGAATCAAAGACAAATGGAGGCCAGTAACCAGCACATTGCAAACCTATTTTCGAGTTTCCGGCGATCCTTGATCCTGTTACTCGTGCTTACTCTGGTTTGCGGAGGTCTATTAGCGGGCGGAAGTATCCGCCGCATTTTGCGCCTCGAGCACCTGTCTGCTATCCGTTTCGAGGAAGTCGAGCACGCTCGCGCCGCTTTGCGGGAGCTCTCTGCGCGCCTCATCGCCGTCCAGGAATCCGATCGGCGTTCGCTCTCGCGCGAGCTGCACGATGAGATCGGGCAGTCACTTTCAGCTCTTCTATTGGGAATAGGAAACGTCGCGGCGGTTCTCCCGGCAGATGGAAATGCCGATGCGCGCGCTCAGTTGCAGGACCTTCGCAGGCTGGCGGAAAGGACCGTCGTGGCTGTCAGAGACATGTCACTTTTGCTGCGCCCGTCTATGCTTGACGATTTGGGGTTGATCCCGGCCGTACAGTGGCAAGCACGCGAGGTATCCCGAACCAGTCACGTTTCAGTGCACGTAAACGCTGAATCCCTGCCGGAGGATCTTCCCGACGAACATAAAACGTGCATCTACCGCATTGTGCAGGAAGCCCTCCGCAACGTCGTCCGGCATGCGCACGCGAAAAGCGTTCGGATTCGTTTGGAACAGAGCAATGATGACCTTGTCCTGACCATACAAGACGATGGACTTGGATTCGTGCCGGAGCGAGACAAGGGATTGGGTTTGTTGGGAATGGAGGAAAGAGTTACGCACCTCGGCGGCTCCTTCCGTATCGAATCAACTCCTGGGGCCGGCGCGTCCATTCGGGTCGAGTTACCTCTGTCAGAAAAGCGCGTGACCGTCGAGACATGAGCACCACGCGTATTGTGTTAGCGGACGATCACACGATTGTGCGCAACGGGCTTCGCCTGGTCCTCGAACGTCAGCCCGATTTTGTAGTGGCTGGCGAGGCAAGTAACGGAAGAGAGGCGATCGAGATCGTGATTCGCGAGAGTCCCGATGTGGTGATCATGGATATCGGAATGCCTCTTTTGAACGGCATCGAGGCAGCGAAAAGAATTCACGAACAGCGCCTACGGACCGCCATTGTCATTCTAAGTATGCATTCAGACGAGGGCTACATTGTTAAGGCGCTCAGAGCCGGGGCGCGTGGCTATTTACTCAAGGACTCAGCCGAAGCCGACCTCATCCAAGCCGTGCGCGCCGTCGCGTCTGGCAAGGCGTTCTTTAGCCCAGCGGTAAGCAAGCTCTTAGCGGACGACTACGTGCGGCAGCTTCACCAGCAAGGAGTAGAAGATCCGTACGATCTACTAACAGCGAGAGAGCGGGAATTGCTGCAGCTCGTCGCGGAACTAAAATCTACGAAGGATATAGCTGGCCTGCTTGGCCTTAGTCCTCATACGGTCGACACTCATCGCAGCCACCTCATGCAGAAACTGAATGTGCATAGCATTCCGGAGCTGATCCTGTACGCGGTGCGCAAGGGCGTAATTAGTTGAGCTGGTGCGCAGGTCTTGCGAAACGCTACCGCAACAACCCGAGTGTGTATTGCAGTGCCGCGTACGCTTCTTCGTAGTCGTACTGAGTGCTGAGGTTTTGGACTTGCGCTTGAGTCTGCCCGAGTTGGGCCTGCGTCAGCTCGACGATAGACGCGAGCCCTAAGTTGTATCTTCCTTGCGACAGATTCAGAGCCATATTGGCTTGTGCGAGAAGCTGGCGGCTCGGCGCGATAGCTTCGAAAGCCGTCCTCGCATGCTCCAAAGACGCCCGAACATCGCGCGCAATCCGATCTTGCAAATCACGTACGCGTTGATCGGCTGCCTGCAATTCGTATTCCGCCGCCCGGCGCCGAGCTGTGAAAAGGTGTCCATTGAATACAGGAATCTGCACGTTTACTGCAGCAGCTTCGTACTCCAAAGGTATGCCCGGGTTCGCATTTCCCGGATCTATGTACGGCAAGACCCCGCCAACTGCCACAAGGCTCACGGTCGGCCGTTTCAGATCGCGCTCCGCGTATGTAAACTTCTGCGCGGCCTCTCGCTGGAGGCGTAGACTTGCCAACTCTGGACGGTTCTGGTAAGCTTCCGCGATTAGCTGATCCGGGCTGGCCGGCGGAGCGGGAGGCATGGGTTGTGCGGACAAGCTGATATTCAGCCGCCTGGGTTGTCCCGAGAGCTTGGCCGAGATTCGCGTAAGCTGTGGCCAAACGATCTCTTGCCCGGATCAACATCAATTGCGCATCCGAGAGGTTTACCTGCGCGAAGCTCAAATCGACTTGGGACTTCAGTTGGTTCTGGGTCAGCGCCGTCACCTGATCAACGACGGTTTGCCGGGTGCTGACTGTTTGTTGTGCAACCTTGATCAGTTCCTGTGAGAGCAGAACTTCGTAATACGCCTGATCGACGGCAAGGACAATGTCGTACCTGGTAGCCTGATAATCCTGCTGGCTTGCTTGGGCTCGGAAGCGCGCCGTCGCAACCAGATTTGGAGTTCTTCCAGAATCAGTGATCAGTTGCGAAAGCGTGAAACGCCTGATCCAAAGTGATTGAACAGACGAGGATCGTTCAGAACCCCCGCCCCTAAACGACTATTCGGGTTTGCCTGAGCTCCTGTGATATTGCCGTTGAGAGTGGGATAGTAGGCGGAGCGCTCCTCTGTTATGATCTGGCCCGCTCGAAGGTAATTGGCCTGAGAAGCAAGAACCTGCGGATGATTCTTCAAGGCCATCGCCTGAGCATCTTGCAAGTTAAGGCGCGCCCCTTGCGCGCGCACCAGTTGCGCAAAAGACGCGATCAGGATTGCCGCCCAAAAGCCGGTTCGTCGCCTGCTGCCGTAGCTTATGCTTGCGCCGGCTCATTCTCATCAGCTCGCCGCCTATCCTTTCTTCCGTACATAACCAGGTACGCCGCCGGAACGATAAAGACCGTCAGGATGACAGACGAGGTCAATCCGCCGATAATCGCGCGAGCCATAGGTGCATATTGCTCTGAACCGGTTCCGAGTTTCAGTGCCATAGGAAGCATTCCAATAATCGTTGCGAGCGACGTCATCAAAATGGGGCGCAGGCGAACACGGCATGCCGTAATGACGGCGTCACTCACGGATAGATTCTGCTCTTCGAGCTTGTGCGCGAAGTCAACAATTAAAATGCTGTTCGAACCGGCGACCCCGATTAGCATGAGCACGCCCATCAGCGACATGACGTTGAGCGTGGTCCCGGTCAGGTATAGGATCAGCAAGACGCCGATAAACCCCATCGGTATCGCCAGCATGATGAGAAACGGATCAATGAAGGACCGAAACTGAGCAACCAAGATGATGTACAAAAGCAGAGCTGCAAGGATGAAGCCCTGAGCGAAACTCTTGAAGGACGCGTTCATGCCCAATACCATCCCGCGAAGATTCACGCGGAGATTGCCCGGGACTTTCGCATCGGTCACGATTTTGTCGATTGCGCTTGCAACGCGGCCCAGGTCCTCGCCCTTCGGCGTGACATATACGTCTGCCGCGCGTTGGATCTGATAATGGTCGATCTCGGTAGGTGTCTCGGTGTGCAACAGTTTGACAACCGTGTCTAGAGTCGTGGGCTGCTTCAGGTTGGGAGCCCTTAAGGGAATGTTCGTCAGGTCCAGGAAGTTATGAATCGCCGGCTTGCCGTGCTCGTAGTATTGAACGGTAAGGAAATAGTCATTTCCAGTTTTGTAATCAACCCAGTAATTCGGCGCGATCATCGCGTTCGAATTTAGTGCAGTGATCACGTTATCGACCACATCTTTCTCGGTCAGCCCTAATTCCCCCGCGTGAACGCGATCGATGTCCATCCGCACTGCCGGATAATTGACGTCTTGCGGAATATAGACCTGACCGACTCCGGCTAGTTTTCGAATGCGGCTGCCAAGTTCCTGAGCCACTTCGTAATCCTGCCGGTTGCTGCGCCCGGTAACCTGCACGTCGATTGGAGCCGGCATGCCTGCATTTAACGTCGCATCTACCATGGAACCGGTTTGAACAAAAGTTCGGACTTCCGGAAACTGTTGCGCAATTGCGGTTTGCACGCGGTCCATATATACAAACGTGCTCACCTTATGGCCGTCCTTCAATGCTGCCTGTACTGTCGCCGTGTAAGGCCCCGCGTTGTTGGTGTAGAGCGCTGAGAAGTCCGGAACGATGCCGATATTCGAGACCACCATCTTGAGATCTCGCCCGACGGTTTGCCGAATCAGGTTTTCCACCTTCGCGACGTATTCCTGCGTCAATTCGATCCGCGATCCAGTTGGCGCCTTCATATTGATGGTGAATTGACCGGCATCGGTTTGCGGAAAAAAGGCGACCCCCAGTAGCGGATAGATGAGCATGCTTACAACGAAGAGCGCTGTGAGAGCGATCACAGTCAGCGCGGGCCGTTTTAGGGACCGCCTCACCCAGGATTCATAAATGTTGAGGACCCTGTTGAATCCGGCATTAAAAGCCGCCGGTAAATCTGCCCCAGAGAGATCTCTTCCTCGGCGTTTCTCCCTCCACGCTTCCGCCGTGAGCTTCGTGCGGCACACCCTTCAAAAAGCGTGAACAGAAAAGTGGAATCACGGTCATGGCCACAACAAAAGAGATCAACAGCGAAAGGCAGAACGACAAGGCCAGTGCGGAAAACAAGAACTTGCTCACCCCGAAGAGAAACGTCACGGGGAAAAATGCGACAACGCCCACCAATGTCGCCGCGAGCACGGCTAGCGTCACCTCTGCTCCTCCCGCCTCGGCCGCCATCATGGGCGGTTCGCCTAACTCGAGATGCCGGTAGATATTTTCGAGTGAAATGACAGAGTTGTCGATAACTCGAGAAAACGCCAAAGCCATGCCGCCCAGAATCAACGTATTGATCGTTGCGCCCAACATGTAGAGAATGATGAAGGTTGCTAGCGCGGATAGGGGAATTGACAGCAACACGGCCGATGTCGCTCGTGGGCTTCCCAAGAACAGCAGAATCATGACGCTCGTCAGCACCAGGCCGATAAGTCCCTCGTGAAGTACAGTCTTGATCGCTTCCTTCACAAAAACAGACTGGTCAAAGACGATATTCGTCACCAGCTGCTTAGGAATATCGTATAAGTGAGTGAGTAGCGCGCGGACTCCGTTCACAACCGCAATCGTGTTCGTGTCGCCTCCCTGCTTCATGATCGGAATGTAAGTGGACTTCTGCCCGTCGACACGCACGATGTTGTATTGAATCGCGCTTGCGTCCTCTGCCTTGCCTACATCGCTGACCGAAACCCAGGAGTTCCCGACCGTCTTTATTGGCAGTTCGTTGAGTTCCTTCATGTTGTCGACAAGACTGTTCGAATAAACGTAATAGTCAAACGGTCCCAGTTTTACATCGCCAGCGGGCAGAATCAGGTTCGACTGATTTACCGCACTCACCACATCCATCGGGCTTAACTGCCGTGACATGAGTTTGTACGGATCGACATACACCATCACCTGACGATATTTCCCACCGAATGGCGGCGGAATGGTCGCCCCTTGGACAACGGCTATCTGGTTGCGGATCGTGAACTGGGCAAGATCATGAAGTTGAGTTTCGCTTAGGCCGGACCCCTTTACTGTTACAAGGCAAACTGGCTGGCTCGACGCGTCGAATTTCAGGACAACCGGCGGAAGAGTGCCGGGCGGCAAGCGTTTGAGATCCGCGAGAGCTAAATTCGACAACTCCGTAACGTCGGTGTCGGCGTTCGTGCCCGGCTGGAAGATAACCTTGATCAAGCTGACGCCGAGTAGCGAGCGCGATTCCATGTGATCCACACCCGCAGCCATCGTGAAAAACCTCTCGAGGGGGTTCGTGATGTCGTCCTCTATATCGGCAGGCGGCATCCCGGAGTAGAATGTCGCAACCACGACAGTGGGTATGTTGATCGGCGGAAACAAATCGACCGGCATGCGTACAATGCAGGCTCCCCCAATGAGTGAGAGCGCAAGGCAGACGGCAATGATGAAATACGGATTGCGAATCGAAAAAATTGACATAAGGCAGAGTACGACTTAGTGCTTGCTCAGCTTTGGGTTTGATAAGTGGCGACTTCCGTGACTTTGGGACGAACCATTTCACCCGGTTGCAAGCCGCTCCTGTCACTGATCACAACTTCATCACCCTCGCGAAGTCCCGACAGGACCTCCGCATTGCTCTCCGTCTGTATCCCAAGTGTGATGTCACGGTCCTGGATTTTATTGTCTTGATCCACTACCAGCACGGTGGCGCGGTCACTTCCCTGACTGACGGCCTGAAGCGGAACAACGAGCGCGTCACCCTTTCTATCGAGCGCGAGCGTAGCCTCCGCGTAGACTCCCGGAATGAGGACGCCTTGCGCATTCGGCACGTCCACCTCCGTATGCATAGTCCTAGTTGCGCCCGTTACGTCGACCGAAAAGCGGATTACCTTTCCAGGAAAATCTCTATTTAGGGCAGGCACTCGCACGTTCACCGGATCGCCAATTTTTATGTACCGCACGTAGGATTCAGGGACCGGAATCACGAGACGGAATAAGTCCTCTTGCGAGAGCTTCACCAGAGGCAATGCCTGATCTGAATTCGTGCCCGCTTGCACAAGAGTTCCCAAATTTGCGTATCGTTGTGTGACCACTCCGTCGAACGGAGCTGTAATCTTTGAATAGTCATAGAGGGCCTGATCGTGAGCCATCTTGGATTTGGAAACGGCCAGCTGGCTCTCAGCAGATTGCAGGCGGGACTTTGCTGCTTCGACCTGCGCTTCGGCGGCTAAATCCTTCCCTTGCGCATCATCCACTTCCTGTTGCGCCACAAGACCTGGTTTGCTCTGTGCGACGTTGTTCAACCGTTGATATTGCAAGTGGGCAACCGTATGCTGGGCTTCAATTCGGCCCAGTTCGTGCTGCGCGTCCGTCACTTGGTCATTCATGCTCGTGATCGACGCTTGGTCCTCTTGTAACTGCGCTTGCAGCTCCGGAATTTCGAGAACCGCCATGAGCTGTCCTTTTTTAACGTGAGTTCCGTAATCGACGTACAGTTTCGAAACGAAGCCCGACTCCTTCGCGTACACGTCTATCTCTTGGAACGGCACCAGCTCAGACGAGATCGTGAGAGAACGCGCTATGGGCTTTCTGCTCACTTTTGTGACCGCTACTTCGCGGAGTCTGGTTTGCGAGCTGGCATCGGCTTGGGCGACGTGATTCCCCCCGCAAGATACCAGCGCGACACCGATCGCGCCCGCAACGCACGCCATCGCACACATCACAAACGGCTGTGACCGAAAGACCTCAGCGTGATTCGACCGGCTAAACTCGCGAATCATAACTTTGCATTGTTGCCGGCCTTCAACTTAGTAGAACCATGTTTGATCTTTTCAGCTAATTTTTCTAAAGAGAAGTCGCCAGAACGGCAGAAACCGATTAGCTCCCTTTTCTGTTCCAGAATCTCTGTTGCGACTCTGGGAATTTCCCCTGCAATCGCCAAAGGAATACTGAGGACCCCGTGCATGTCACCCTGCAGTAAATCTCCCGGGCTTATCTTCATTCCGCCGATCTCAACAGGTTCGCCGAACTCGACCATGTGAGCGTACGCATGTGAAACCGCAACGCTTCCTGCGAAAGCTTGAATGCCGGCCTCTTCAATCCCTGACAAGTCGCGCACCGCCCCATTGCTCACGTACGCAGTCGCGCCGAGAGCTTTCGAGATGTACGCATGAATTTCGCCGAAAAAGGCTCCTACGCCGGGTATGTGATCGACGTCCTCGACCACGATGAACCGGGGAGCGGGGATCGTGAGCAGGTATGACCACCAATCCATTCGCTCGTAATACCAGCGGCCCGCAATTGGAGTAGACGACGTGCGAACCCGCGCGGTCGCCGCGTAACCCACCTTAGGCGGAAACTGCGGAAAGATGCAGCGCACCGAGCTGTTCACAAATCCCTCGTTGCGGGTTCTGACTTGAAACTGCTCGATTGCGTTTGAAACCGTACACGTACTGAACTTCTGGAGTTCTTCGAGAATTCCCGCCGGTACGGCCGCCACTTGTGGATGCATCAATTCGACCTGGACGCACGTGCTTCGAGCGGCGAGGCTACGAATCACGTCGCAACAAGTTCACTGTAAAGAACTCGAGCCCCGGAAGGCCATCCCCTGAGGACATGATTTTTCCGGCTGAAAGGCGGTAGTTTCTGATCCGCGCTTCTACTGTGAAAATAGCCCGAGAATACCGTCCCGCCGGGATAGCGGCGGATCCAATGCGCGCGTAAGATTCCGGTATTGCTCCGCATGAGAGCTTGTCGATCTCGCAATGAAGCCCACCCGCATTCTGCTTTGTAATGATCATCCGATCGTGCGCTGTGGCTTGCGGCTGTTGCTGGAAAGAGAATCGGCATTTCGTGTGATCGGTGAGGCCGCAAACGGCAGGGAAGCAGTGCTCCTGGCTGACCATACCCATCCGGACATCATCCTTCTCGACGTTAACCTACCGCATATAAACGGAATCGCCGCTGCACGCGAGATCTGTTCCAAGGACAGCAAACCTGGGATCATCTTCGTTACTGAGCATCTCGATCAAGAGTACGTTTCCGAGGCCTTCAAGGCGGGAGCTCGAGGCTACGTACTCGCCGACTCGGCGCAAAGCGATCTCATCCGCGCGATTCAGGTGGTCGCAACTGGCGGCCGGTTCTTGAGCCCCAGCATAACCTCACAATTTCCCGGTGAATATGGAATGGCGGGATTGCGCGATAGTCGCTGTTGATTCGTCAAGCATTCTTCAACCCTAACGCCTGAAAATAGCCGGCATTTTTACGGCACGAGTCAAGACGAATCTTGTCCAAAAGGTCATCCAGCGCCGCTCGAGAATGCTCCAGCGATGGCCGTGCAGCGATACGCTTTTCGGCATTCCCGGTGCCTTCGGGCATTTTGGCGAAAGCAACGATTTCGTCCCAATAGACAGGCTCAGGGATGGCAACCATGCACGAAGTCTTCTCCATCTTCTTGTATGGCCAAAAGCACCAACCGATATCATTGCTGTCCAGCAGAACTCTGAATTGCCGGATCCAGTCGTCCGTGTTCTCGCCTGATTCGCCCAGCCAGATCGGTACCTTATAGCGGTCGCGGTAATCGAGATACTCCTGAATGGCGCTTTGAGCAGGCGGCATCCAGTATTTGTGGAATTCGTACACCACGTTTGAATCAAAAGGCGGTCCAAAGACTTTGAAGTTCGTGTCCCATTGCGCTGCCTCGAGCACGATCGCGTGATTCGAATCCACTTCTCGTATCGCCTTGGTTACACGCTTATAGAGCGGCTCTAGCAAAGGGTTGTACTTGAGCAACTGAGGAAAATGCGGGATCGGCTCGTTCAACAGATCGTAGCCAAGCACGATTGGATTGTCGCGGTATCGCTGAGCAATCCTCGTCCAGACGTCCGCGAGCATGTCCTGATCCTTCGCGCTTTCATAGAGCCATGGATAACCCCAACTATCATCGATGTTCGCGCCGGTTTGGCCGCCCGGTGCGCAGTGCATGTCGAGAATCACCCACAGCCCGGCGCGAGTGCACCATTCGAGCGCCGGGTCCAGAATTTCAAATCCTTTGCCGTCCGGCAAAAAGAACTTATAGTGCAAGGGAATCCGAACCGAATTCAGTCCAGAGCGTCGAATGAGTTGAATGTCATTTTCAGTGATGTACCGCCGCCGGTACTCCTGCCAGAAATCGGCAGCCGCTGTGGGCCCGATCAGCTCGTTGAAGAACGCCTCAATCTCCCGAGGCGACTGCGGGCCGCCTTCGAAAAGAAACATGTATCCTTCGGGCTCAAACCAGTTCCCCAGATTGATGCCGCGTAGTTTGAGCGCCTCACCCGCGGGTGTGACCAGATCTTTCCCGCGCGCCTTGACAAACCCATTTGGCGCTGCCGCTTGCGGCTTGGAAAGCAAAGCGCCGGCGCTCAATGCGAGAGAGGCAGAGAGAAAACTTCTACGCGAAGCCAGTATAGAATTTACGCCCACGTCAAATTCAAAATAGAGTCGGCAGGCAGCATCACTTCCACTGCATTTCCGGAGACGCGTAAAAGGATCTGTTTCGCGGGACCGCGATTCGTAAGAATGATCGCTCTGGTTCCGTCCGGGTTCGCAAAAGCAACGTGAGAAATTCCTTGGATCTTGCCGGACGATTCGATCCGCCGCGCGCCGCGACGGGCAGCACGGGCATAGTGAGCGAAGGCCCAGTATTGGCCGCTCCGGGTAATTTCTTTAGTTCTGGAATTGATCGTTACGAGACCACCGCAATTGAACGGCCCGATATTCGGTTTCCCGTTTTCATCCAACGCCAGATTCCATCCAATAATGCAGCGCGACCAGTTGCGAAGGATGCCCGCAAAAGTTTCGCCCCACTGAGCCCAGTCGGTTTGATATTTGGGGGAACTGAGAGACGGTCCGCCTTCTGTCCAGTACATATGCTTCTCGGGATGGGCTGCATGGACGCGGCTCATGGCGGAGGGATCGCCGAGATAGCCGTGCCAGGCGACCCCATCAACATACCTGTTCACACTCGGATCATCCAGCTCGCAAATGGCGCGGCCCCAGAGAGTGTAATTATGATCGATGATCCAAATCTTCGTTGCGATGTTGTTCTCGGAAAACTCGCGCCCGAGATGGTCGGCGATAAAGCCCATTTCATATTCCTGGCCCCATAAAGAGGCCGGCATCCGGCCATCCTGATCCGCGTCCACCTCGTTCTGCACGCTGACTGCGTTTACGTTCACTCCCGCTGCGCCATAAGCTTGGAGGAACTTGACGAAATATTTCGCGTATGTCGCGAAGTGCTTCTTCTGCATGAGTCCGCCGAGCATGGACCCATTCACCTTCATCCATCCGGGAGGACTCCACGGCGACGCGAGCAGGAACAGATCGGGGTTCTGGCTGCGAGCCGACTTCAGCGCCGGAATGATGTACTCGCGATCATGATCGATCGAGAACCGGCTCAATTCAGGATCGGGTTCGCCCTCGTCGTAGCTGTACACCTTCGTCGAGTAATCGCTTGCGCCGATACACATCCGGCAAACGCTCAAGTTCATCTGCGACGGATGAAACAGCTCATTGAATAGTTCGTCACATGCTGCAGGCGGAAGTTGATGGAGCATATAGCAGGCCGCATCCGTGAATGCGGCGCCGAAACCGAGAATATCTTGGAACTGCATGCCGGGATCGACGACGATCGAGTCAGCCCAGGATCCTGATTCGGGCCGCCAGGTCAAAGACGGCGCGGAAGCGAATCGCTGCGTGCCGGCGGTTACGCGGACCTGAATCTCACCAGGCTTGGATGCGCCGGCGCGAGTGAGCGAGAGTATCCCAGCGGAACTCAGTTTCAACAGGGTCCGGCGATTATAGGAACTCATCGACACCGGGATACTTTAACGTAAACGGCAACTCTAACCCCGTTGAGGTGTTCTACGGAAGAGTACGCCGTGGCGCGGACACTCGTGTCTGCCGCGCCGAGAATCGTCTCGGCGCTCCATACCGTGATTCCCCTCAGGTTCAGAGGCCACCGTACGGCACCAGCGGGCCGGCGCCACCGTACAGTACGTGTGCTGTACGCCGCGTGATAACATGGCGGACCAGTGGGGTCGCTAGATAACACTCCAGGTACGAGTGTCGGCGTGGCGGCCAGTTGGTCCGACCTGCCGAGGAGCGAAGTCTTAGCCGAACTCGACAGGGTTCTCGAGAGCCATCAGTTTCGAGCCAGCAAGAAGTGCAGTCGTTTTCTCCGGCACATTATCGAAGCCGCTGTGGATGGCCGCTTTGATTGCCTGAAAGAGCGCACGCTCGGGGTCGATGTTTTTGATCGCGAAGCTCACTACGATACCAACCAGGATCCGATTGTCCGAGGTACTGCAGGAGAAGTCCGGAAGCGGCTCGCTCAGTATTACCTCGAGGCCCCGGACGGGGAACTGCGATTCAGCCTGCCACCCGGCTCGTACATACCCGAGGCGCATTATGTGGCGCCACGCCCGCCGCAGGCATCCCCGGCTGTGGTACGCCTCACGGCCGGCTCCCCGAAACGTAACCGGCGAATGCAGGCCGCGGTCGCGTCAGCCCTCCTCCTCACCGTCCTGATCCTTTCTTTATGGCTGCTGTCCCGTCCTACTTCGGTGGATCGCTTCTGGGCGCCCATCGTCGGTGGCAAATCCGTGCTGGTGTGCATGGGCCAGCCTCAGTTCTATACATTTCACCCCGACACCGCTCGGGTTCTGAACTCCTGGTTCGCGAACGGACAATACAGTCCGTCTCCCGCCCCTCCCCTCAATTCCGTCCCGCTGAACGCCATCGTACCGATGTGGGACAAATCAGTGGCGCTGGCCGATGCGCAGGCGTTTTCGCAACTCGTGAATCTCTTCGCCCGAAGGCGCAAGCAGGTCGATCTTCGAGGGGAGAGATCCGTCTCCCTTTCCGATCTACGCGGAAGGCCCACCATCCTCATTGGCGCGTTCGATAACGAATGGACGCTCAATCTGGCAGGCGAACTCCGCTTCTATTTCGATACTGATGAGCAGACCCATGCGCAGATCATTCGTGATCGGCAAAGGCCCGCCGCAACCGACTGGAAACTTGTAGACGCATGGCCCCCTGGGAAGGACATTAATAAGGATTACGCTCTGGTAAGCCGGGTCGTGAATCGCACGACTGAGCAAACGGTGGTGATTCTCGGCGGGATATCACAGTACGGCACGGAAGCTGCCGCCGAATTTGTCACGAACCCGACATATTTCAAAGGCGCTCTCACCCAGGCGCCAAACAACTGGTATCGCAAGAATATCCAAATCGTGCTCTCGACGAGGGTATTGTCAGGTGTCAGCGGCCCCCCGACCGTAGTTGCTGCCTATTTTTGGTAATTCCGAGCGGTCAGCACAGTAAAGCTCCGTAAAGTACCTCTGGGAATTGGGTTCCAAGGTGTAGCGTAAGAGGCAGTCAGGTACTTGCTTTCAGGAGGGGGACCTTTCAAATGCGCTTGGGCAATCGTTTTTCGCACGTAATCGAACTGCGTCTTGAGAACCTGTTCTTTCTGGCATCGCTCGTTGTCCTGCTATGCGCAGCGGCATTCGCCCAGAACACGAACTCGGGTGAGATTCGCGGCACGGTGACCGACCCGAGCGGAGCCACGGTTCCGGGCGTAAGCGTCACGATTCTGAACACAGATACCGGAGTTGCGAAGGATCTGACAACCAACGACGCCGGTATTTACGACGCAGTCTCAGTTCTACCCGGGAATTATCAACTTACCTTCACCAAGCCGGGTTTTGAAAAGTTCGTGCGCAGCGGGGTGAACCTGACTGTCGGAACAACCACCGTAGACGCCCAACTCACGGTCGGTGGAACTCAAGCCGAGGTGCAAGTGACCGCCGAGGTGCCTTTACTACAGACCGAAAACGGCGAGCAATCGACCACTCTCGAAGCCCAGACCATGCAGCAGCTCCCCAATGTCAATCAGAGCTGGGCGAATTTCACGAAGCTATTGCCTGGAGCGGCAGGCTCCGGTACCGGCGTCGCGGTAAACGGCAACATGCCCTACTACAACAACTTTCTCGCGGACGGCGCGAACGTCATGCTGCCTCACAGCGCGAACTTCGATCAGATGGTTTTCGAAGACGTGGCGGAGGTTCAGATGAATACGTCAACATTTTCCGCGGAGTACGGCGTAGGTGGAGCCGTCTTTAATCAGATCAGCAAATCGGGAACGAACGAATGGCACGGCTCGGCCTACGAGTATTTCCAGAACGACGCTTTGAATGCACGGAACTTTTTCTCGACGACAGTCCCGTTCCTGCGCTTCGATAATTTTGGCGGCAGCGTTGCCGGACCAATTTTCAAGAACAAGTTTTTCTTCTTCTTTAACGTCGATAAAACGATCAACAACTCGAGCTACGTTTCGACGAATACGTTTCCGACGGCGGCCATGCGCAATGGCGACTTCTCTGACCGGAGCGAGTGGCCCACCATCTACGAGCCCAATACTTTGGGGCTGGGTCCGAACGGCGGACGCATTCCTTTTCCAGGCAACAAAATCCCTCCCAGCATGCTGGACCCGCTCGCGCTAAAGTTTCAGTCGCTGTTCCCAGCCCCAAATCTGCCCGGCTACTCCAATAATTGGGTGGGGACCATTGAAAACCATAGTCCATTTCTCAAATGGTTCGGCAGATTGGATTACAATCTCTCGGACAAAAACCGGCTGACGTTCTCCATCACTCAGAGCGATAACCCGGCATTTTATCCGTCAGCATTCCCCATTGGCGCCCAGTCCGGCGATGTGGACCGGTATAACGCGCAGATCTCCGATGTCTATACGATTAGCGCAAACACGGTAAACGAGTTTCGGCTGGGCTTCACTCGCCAGGGGAACTGGTTCGAACCGACCAGCCTCAATAAGAATTACCCGCAGAATCTGGGCTGGACCTATGCGCTCGCCAATCTGCCGCCAAGCCTTCAGTTCAATGGCAACCCCAGCACCACCTGGATCGGTCCCAATACAAACGCGATCTACGTTGAAAACGGGTTCGACCTCTCAGATGTCGTGACCATGATTCGCGGTCGGCATATTCTCAAGTTCGGCGGTGAGATCTTGGCCTATCAGGACAACTCGACCCCTTGGGGGAACATCAATGCCGGAACGTTTCTTTTTAGCGGCGCGTTTACCCAACAAGCGCCCAACGCCAGTGGCGGACTGGGATACGCGGATTTTCTGCTCGGTGAAGTCGCAAATTGGAGCGCCAGCAACACGCCCATAGTGGGCTTTCGCGAGAAGGTTCCGCAGTTATTTGTGCAGGACGACTTCAAAGTCCGGCCGAACCTTACCTTGAATCTAGGAATCCGCTACCAGATCCAGCAGGGATGGCATGAGGTTGCCAACCGCCTCGGTGATTTCGATCCGAATCTCACTAACCCGGCTACGAATACCCCCGGCGCAATGTGGTTTGGAGGCCAGAACGGACGGAAGAACCTCGAAGCCACGATCTATGACATCTTCCTTCCACGCATCGGATTCGCGTGGTCCCTAAAGAATAACTGGGTTGTGCGCGGCGGGTTCGGCATTTACGACGGACCCTGGAGCCTCGATACGTACGCAGGCGGCGCCGAGGGATTGGGCACGAACAGCCACGGCAATCTGACGTCAACCGACCAGATCAATCCGGTCTTCATACTTTCGCAGGCCAGTTTAGCGAGCCTGAATTACGTTGGACCCAATCGCTCGCCGGACTCTTTCAACGGCCAGAGCCCGCCGTATTATCCGTATCACACGCCGATACTTGAAACAGTATCAGTGGTCACTGAGCGTGCAGCATCAATTTGGCGGCGGGATGATGGCCCAGGCAGCGTACGTTGGTAATCACGGTGCGAATTTGTCTTTCCCGGTCGACGTGAATCAAGTACCGGCAAACTTGCTTTTGGAGAGCGTGGCTAATTCAGGTAACGCCCAAAACCTGAGGCCGTTCCCGCAGTTTAGTAGCATCAGCGGCAACACCTACAACGCGATCTCGAACTACGACGCTCTGCAGCTGACCCTGACCAAACGCCTGGCTCACGGCGTTCAATTCAGCGTGAATTACACCTGGTCCAAAATGCTGGACGAGCAGGATTCCTCAGGCTGGGGCAGCCGCGATGGCGGGCAGAACTATCAAGATGCTTACAACCCGCGGTTGAATTACGCGCTCTCCAATTTCGACCTACCTCACATGTTCAAGGGCGACTTAGTCTATGATCTGCCCTTTGGCAAAGGAAGAGCGTTCCTGAACAGCAATGGCTTCGTTGACGCCGTTCTTGGCGGATGGCAGGTTGGGACGACATTCGTCTTCGAATCCGGGCTGCCGTTCACTCCTCTGGTCGGGACGAACAATAACAGCGGAGCGCTATCGGGCGGGTGGTACCCCGACCTGATAGGAAATCCAAATGTCTCGAATCCGACGGTGGGCCAGTGGTTTAACACCTGCACGATTTTGCCGGACGGGACAAACTTCCCGGTAGGCTGCACGAATCCGGCATGGGCTGTTCCCGCTCCAGGTCATTTCGGAACTGCCGGCCGCAACATCTTGCGGGCGCCTGGCATCCAAGATGTCGATTTCTCGCTTGGCAAGAACTTCCGCTTCCCGCTGCCGCACGAAACGGGGAATCTTCAGATCCGCTTCGACGCTCTGAACGGCCTGAATCATCCGAACTTCGATGTCCCCGGCGCCAGTGTGGGCACCAGCGGTGCCGGAGTCATAACTGGAACCACCGGCAACTACAACTCGACCAACTCGCAATTCGGGCAACGCACCATCCAACTCGGCGCGCGCATTTCGTTCTAAGCCGTCTCGATGTGGAGCGGGTCTCCAGACCTGCCATGCCGCCATTCGTGGCGGTATCGTCACCGGGTTCTTGGACATCGCAACAGTCCTTCTGTCGACACTCCGGTTAGCACCGCGACTGTTCGTCCTTCGTAGGGGCCGGGCACTGCCCGGCCCTACGTTCATGCTGCTTGCGGAAGGTTTTGTTTGATCCAGCCTTTCTTTTTGAACTCGTAATAGCGGCCGTTGCGGATGGCGCCTTCGATCTGTTCCTGCTGCTGGCGGGCGATGATTTCTTGAGTTGAAAATTCAAAGCCAATTTCGGCGGGATCGAAGGATAAACCCATAGCTTGCGCCGTGTTGTAGTGGTCGAGGGCATTGCGCCAGCGCGCCTTTTCGGCTTGTTGCTGTTGCTCGGCGGCCGCGCGGCGCTCGGCGATCAAGCGCTTCAGCTCGGTTTCCTCCTTGGCGCACTGGCGGCGCAGCCGCGCTTCCTGAATGGAGAGATTGTTCAGATCGCGGCGGTAGGTGAGGAAGATCTGGCCCTCGATCATGGTTTTGCGGACGGCCAGGTCTTGTTCGTCGGCGAATTGAGAGGCCAGCTCGCGGCGGCCGATTGCGTAGATGCCGGTTTCGAGCGAGCGAATGCGGTCCAGACGCCAGAGCGCATCGGCGATGGATTCGGTGAGTCGTTTTTCCGCGTCCGTTGCAGGGGAATACTGAGCGAGTACACGCTCCATGTGGGCCTGGTAGGCGGCAACGTCATCGCTAGGCAGGAGGACGGTGCGGCCAGTGAGGCCGGTTTTGAGTGCGTTGTGCGAAACTTTGGCCTTGCCCTCAGACGAGGTGGGGCCGGTTGATTGTTGCGCATTCGCGCGATTCGCTGTGAGTTGTTCTGTTGAGGCCATGAGAGTCTGCTTTCGGCCCCGAGGGTAAGCCGGTTTGGCGGAATTGTGCCGAATTGCGAAAACGGAAATGCGGAAGGGCAAGGAGAAGAAAATTTTGTTCTGTTGTGAACGGCTGGGCAGCCTGCCACAACGACGAATGAAACGGGGCTAGAATGGCGAGGGCCGGGCAGTGCCCGGCCCTCACAATCTCGTTACACTATCCGCATGATCAGAAAAGCGATCATTTTCGCGGCTATTTGTGTCTTCCCTGCGGCTCCTGTGTTTCCTCAAGCAACATCTGATACACAGCAGCAGATACAGCTTCACCTAACGCAAGCCCAGCAGGATCTCAAGAACAAGCGGCCTGATCTCGCGATAAACGAGTTCAAAGCCATCCTGGCGATCGAGCCGGAGAACCTCGACGCGCGAGGAAATCTCGGAGTGCTCGAGTATTTTCAAGGCCAGTATGCGGCCGCCGTTTCAGATCTTCGCTCAGCACTCGACAGAGATGCAAGCTTATGCGAAGCTGCAGGCCCTGCTCGGCATGAGCGAAAAGCGCATCGGAGAAAACGCCAAGGCGCAAGCCGATTTAGAGAGGGCATTCCCGCAACTGAAGGATCCCAAGCTTCAAGTCCAAGCCGGACTGGCACTCATCGAAGTCGATTACGCGCTGAGAGATCTGGGCAAAGCCGCAGAAGTCGTCAACGTGCTCCGGCAACTCGAACCCACGGATGTAGACATTCTCTACACCGCGCATAGGATCTACTCGGAGCTGTCGGATGAGGCCATGCTGAGCCTGGCGATGATCGCGCCCGATTCCGCGCGTATGCACCAGCTCATGGCGCATGAGTTGGCAAGACAGGCCAAGGACGACCTGGCGATTGCAAACTATCGCGAAGCATTGAAAATCGATCCCAAGCGAGCAGACATCCACTACGAGCTGGCTGAAATGCTCTACACACAGTCATCCGCAGCCGCTCAGGCGGAAGCGGAAAAAGAATACAAACTGGCGTTGGCCATAAATCCTTTCGATGAGAAGTCGGAGTCGAGATTGGGTGACATCGCCTTGCGCCGCTCTGATTTGAAGAGCGCCGAGGCCCACTATAAGCGTGCGCTCGAAATGCAACCCAATGATCCGGATGCCAACCTCGAGATGGCCAAAATTTTGATGTCCACGCACCAGCCGCGCGAGGCGGAGTCTCATCTCGAGCATGCCGCGCAACTCGAGCCCTTCAATCCGGCCGTACACTACCGTCTCGGCGTGCTGTACAAGGAACTCGGCCGAACCGAAGATTCTCATCGTGAGCTGGCTGACTTCGAAAGGCTCAAGAAGATGAAGACCCGGCTCGCTACTCTCTATCAGCAAATGCGTTTGCAACCCGGAAAACGGGAAGGACCGGACTCAGAAATCCCGGAATAGATAGTAACTGGCGATTTTACGTAAGCTCTTCGAACTGTGTGATGCGGACCTCACGATCTGGAAAAACGGCGCGAATCTCCAACCGGCCACCCAATGCTTCCACGTATTCGGATAGCGTACTCAAGTAAAGGTCTGTCCTGTGTTCAATCTTCGACACTTCGCCTTGGTTCACTCCCAAACGTTGAGCGAGTTTGGCTTGAGTCATTTGCCGCGCCTTTCTCAGCTCATCGAGCGGCATAGCCGCAATCGTTTCGCGTACACGTTGGGTGATCTTCTGCCGACGATTTCCCGGCCTAGCATCAATTAATTCACGGAATTTTCGAGTTCGCATCACAATTTACCTCGTGCGGCTAAGAGGGCGCACAGCTACCGTAGGGGCCGGGCACTGCCCGGCCTCTGCCCGTTCTGGCGAACGGAGCTGGCGCAGTGGGCTCCCCTTCACCATCTTCCCGTTTACCTCAACTGAAGGACCGCGCACGAACGCCACGTCGTAGTCTGGGGTTGTGGCCGGAAATCGCGTCAACCTGGCTTCGCTCGTGGACGATTTCGAGCGCCACCCAAAGCAGCTCGCCATCGTTTCGCGGCACGGAGTCCGCGAGCACAAAACATCCTATGGCGAGCTGTCAACCCTGACCCGGCGGTTTGCGGCAGAGTTGATAAACCGGGGCGTCGAAAAAGACGACCGTGTCCTGATTTGGGGCGAGAATAGCGCAGAATGGGCCGCCGGTTTTTTCGGGTGCGTCACGCGCGGCGTCTTGCCGGTGCCGCTCGATCCTGCAAGTACAGCGGAATTTGCCCGGCGAGTGGAGCGCGATGTTTCGCCGAAGCTCATCGTAGGCGACGAAGCGAAACTTGCCGCTCTCGCGAGTGGTACGCCGCAAATCCCGTTCGAGCGCTTTCGCCAGACGCTCACGACACAGACGGTTGGCGCGATCACGGATCTCCACGAAGACGATCCGCTGCAGATTATCTTCACGTCAGGTACAACCGGCGAGCCAAAGGGCGTGGTCCATACACATAAGAACGTGCTCGCCAGCCTCATGCCGATCGAGCGCGAGATGCAGAAGTATCTCAAATACGAGCGCCTGGTCCATCCGTTGCGTTTCCTGCATACGCTGCCGCTGAGTCACGTGTTTGGCCAGTTTATGGGACTGTGGCTTCCGCCATTGATTCCGGCCGAAGTGCACTATGAATCGCGTCTGGTCGCGAGCGAGATGGTCGAGCGCATCCATACCGAGCGTATCTCTGTGCTGGCTAGCGTTCCGCGCGTGCTCGATTTGATGCAGAGTTATTTGCTCGATCGGTTTCCGGAATTGGGCGCGCGCATGAAGGCTTCCAAACATCTGAGCGCGTGGAAACGATGGTGGCGCTTTCGTGACGTCCATCGCGCGTTCGGCCTGAAGTTTTGGGCATTCGTCTGCGGGGGCGCGTCGCTTGCTCCTGCTGGCGAGCAATTTTGGAATGCGCTCGGATTCGTGGTCATCCAGGGATACGGAATGACGGAAACGACAGCCCTCGTGAGCTTGAATCATCCCTTTCATCCAACGGAGGGGACGATCGGACGCGTGTTGCCGGGCCGCGAAGTGCGCCTCAGCGATGAAGGCGAAGTCCTGGTGCGAGGCGAAACGATTTCAAATGCGGTTTGGGAGCACGGCCGTCTGAACCGGCAGAACTCGGAGTGGCTCGCGACGGGCGATCTGGCGGAGTTCGATGAAACCGGCAATCTGCGGTTTCGCGGCCGTAAGAAAGACGTCATCGTCACGTCGTCGGGTCTAAACATCTATCCCGAAGATCTGGAACGAGTGCTGGAGCGGCAGCCCGGCGTGAAGGCCTGCTCCGTGATCGAAACCGAAACCGAGCGCGGGCCCGAGCCGCTCGCCGCACTTGTTTTCAGCGCGGGCGCAGACGCGAATGCTGCAATCGACTCAGCCAACCGGGAGCTCGCGGAATTCCAGCGCATTCGGCACTGGGTGGTTTGGCCCGAACCGGATCTGCCGCGTACGTCGACGGGCAAAGTATTGCGGCGCGAAGTGGCGCGACGAATCTCGAGCGGCGAAATCGGACGCGGCGGCGCGCTCGAGTCGCTCAACGGCGATTTGAATCTGGATAGCCTAGGTCGGGTCGAACTGCAGGCGCGGCTGGAGCAGCAGTTCGGAATCGCGCTCGACGATACTGCGTTACAAAACGTGAAGACGCCGGAAGAGCTGCAAACCCTGCTCTCGCAAAATGTCCCTGCGGGCGCGCATGAAACTCCGAAACACGTGTATCCGCACTGGCCCTGGAATCCGATTGCGCAAGCGATTCGAAGCGTGTTCCTCGAAGTGATTGCGCTGCCGCTGGTCCGCCTGCTTGCCGCGCCATCGGTCAAGAACAAGGTCGAGAGCTGGCCTGCATCGCCGCTTCTGATTGTCGCGAATCACGTGACTACGTACGATGTCCCGTTCGTGCTGTACGCGCTGCCCGGGCGGGTGCGGCGTCGCGTGGCTGTTGCGATGGCCGCCGAGATGCTCCTCGATTGGCGGCACGCGCGCAATCAGGGAAACTGGTTTCTAAATCTGGTCGCGCCCATTCAGTATGTGCTCGTGACGGGACTCTTCAATGTATTTCCACTGCCGCAAATGAGCGGGTTCCGGCGAAGTTTCGCGCACGCCGGCGAAGCGGTCGACCGCGGATACAGCGTGCTCATCTTCCCCGAAGGCCGCCGATCGGAAGATGGCAGCCCCGGGCCGTTCAAATCAGGCGCAGGCTTGCTCTGGAAAGAGCTCGGCACGCCCGCACTGCCGGTTCATCTGAAGGGCCTCGGCGAGATCAAAGCCAAACGCGAGCGATGGTTTCGTTCCGGGCGAATTTCCGTATCGGTCGGGCAAGTTCTGGAACCCGACGCCGCGAAGCCGCCGGAAGAGTTGACGCGCCTATTGGAGCGCAGCGTTTTCGGTCAGTGAGGCTGGCCGCGCTTGAAGAGATGAACCGCAGCGCCCCTGAGAAATGGTGCGCCAAAGATGCCGATCCCGAGCAATCCCCCGAAGAGAGCCAGCGCCTCATAGCTCTCGCGGCCTTCGCGTTGCCAATACACGTCACTCAAATTGAGCCATAACGCAAACTCATCCAGCGTCAGCGCAGCCGCGACGCCGAAAAGCATGGAGGTCAGTCGATCGGCCACGTGAAAGGAACAGGCAGTGCCGATCCCGATCTGGTTCAACCATGCGTATCCGACCAGCAGCAAGAGAAGAATGCCCCAAACCAAATGATGGATGTGGCGGCCATGCATGCTGACGTTGTGAAAGGGGCCGATATTGTTATGAATCGCAATGGTGATGCCGCGTACAACGACGGCTGCGGTAAAAAATCCGACAGATGCGAGAAAGAGCCGTTCGCGCCGCGTTTCCGGGAACTGCTTCTTGTAAACTGCCCGCAAACGCGTCCGGGAAACCAATAACACGAGCAGCGCCAGAATAGCCGCAATGATAAGCGGCCCGATCCAAAAACTGCGGTGTGTCCACGGCACTAGAATGCCATCTTAATGCATGGATACGGCTTCGCTTATTGCGTCCATCAGTCCATCAATCGTGTGGACCTTGGCTTCGGCCGCGACCGTCAGGCCGTGTCTGTTAACGGCCTCTGACGTGATTGGGCCGATGCTTCCGATGCGTGTGCGACGTACGGCCTCGACACCGGTCAGGTGAATGAGGTTATCCACTGCGGAGCCGCTCGCGAACAGCACCCAATCCGGAGGCTTCGTTTCAAAGACGGTTCGAGCTCTCTCGGCAGTTCCGGGAGGAAGCTCATTTCGGTACGCTTCCACGACATCCACATGCGCGCCGCGGCTGCGCAGCTCGCGAGGAACCACGTCGCGAGTAACGGCCGCGCTGGGAATTAAGACCCAGCGACCGTTCAGATCTTCGTTCCCGAAAGCTTCGATGAGCCCCTCCGCCACGTATTTCTCGGGAGTGAGGCTGACCGTGAAGCCGCGCTCTTCCGCCGCTTGGCGCGTCGCCGCGCCGACGGTCGCAATGCGCGCTTTGCAGAATCGCGGCTCGCGTTTCAGTTCGGCAGTGAACGCAGCGACTCCATTCACACTCGTGAAGAGTATCCAATCATAGTCGTCCGCGCGGGCGACCGCCTCACGCAGCGGTCCCGGATCGCGAGGAGGCGCAATCCCGATCGTTGGCAGTAGGATGACCTCTGCTCCGAGCGCCCGAAGTGCGGCCGCTAATTTCTCAGCTTGATGCCCAGCGCGCGTAACGACGATGCGGAGCCCTTCAAGAGCGCGCACTCACTTGCTCCCGCTCAGGATTTTATCCGCACCCCTGGCCAGAAGATCCCTGGCAACCGCCTCGCCTAGCCGTTCGGGGCGGTTGCGCGGACCTGATCCCTGGGCTCGGATAAAACGCACACCATCGGGCGAAGCTACGAACGCTATCACTTCGAGCGTTTCCTGGTTCGGCTCCGCGTAAACAGCTATCGGCAACTGGCAGCCGCCTCCCAACTCAGCGAGCACGGTTCGTTCGCACGTGACAGCCTGGTTGGTCGGCTCGTGATCCAGTTGGCCGCAGATCTCGGCGGCGCGATCCTGCGCTCGCGTCTGGATTCCGAGGGCGCCCTGGCCCGGCGCGGGACACATCTGCTCGGGCGACAAAACCTCCGCGATCACGTGACCGAATCCCAGTCGGCGCAGTCCGGCAGCGGCGAGTACGATCGCGTCATACTCGCCCGACTCTAATTTGCGAAGGCGCGTGTCGACATTGCCGCGAATGGGCTCAATCCTCAGGTCCGGCCGCAAGATTCGAAGCTGTGCGGCGCGGCGTCCCGAGCTGGTCCCGGCGCACGCATCCGGCCAAAGCTTATTGAGCGGGCTTCCCACAATCGCGTCTCTAGCATCCGCTCGCTCGGGTACGGCCGCTATCGCGAGCCCCGGCGCTGTTTCGGTCGGCAGATCCTTCAAGCTATGCACCGCAATATCGATGGTGCCGGCCAGAAGCGCCTCCTCGATCTCTTTCGTGAATAGCCCCTTGCCGCCGGCCTGTACAAGCGAAGCCGTCTGAAGGTGGTCCCCAGTGGTTTTGATGACCTGAATGCGGCTGAGAACGCCACGCGTTTCAAGCTCAGTCGCGACCAAACGGGCCTGGCACAAAGCCAACTGCGAGCCCCGGGACCCGATTGTCAGATGCGTGGCACTCGCGCCGGATGCCATTCGAATTAGCTGTCGCGCAACCGGAACATGCGCCGCACAGCGTTAACGAGCTCGCTTTGGCGAATGTTGTCACCCAGTTTCTGTGAAGCTGCATCGCGCCGCATCTCGGAAATGGGTCCGTGCGCGATCTTGTTGACGATGGTTCGGGTAAGGCCTTCGAGCATTTCCTCTTGCGCTTGCGTCAGCGGCCCCAGTTGCGGACGATAGCGTTCGAGCACCTCGCGGCGCACTGCCTCGAGCTGCTCCTGCAAGCTCACAATCGTCGGCGCGATATCGCGCTGCCGGAGCCGGACTTCCAGGCGGGCGACTTCATCTGCCACGATGCTCTCGGCCTGCTCCGCCACTTCGCGGCGCGCTTGCAGGTTGCGCTCCGCAAGCCGCTGCAGATCATCGATGTCGTACAAAAACGCGTGCTCCACCCGGTTCACATCAGGATCGATATTGCGCGGAACGGCGATATCGATCAGAAACATGGGCTGGTTCCTGCGCGCTTCGATAGCTCTGTGAACTGCCTCCGGAACCAGCACATATCCGGGAGCTGAGGAAGACGTGATGACGATATCGATGTCGCCAAGCCGATGATGAAATCCATCGTACGGAATCACCTCGCCTCGAAACAGCCGGGCGAGATCGTCAGCCCGTTCCGGCGTTCGATTCGTGATCAGGATCTCCGTCGCGCCTGCGTGCAGTAGATGGCGAGCAGCCGCTTCGGACATCTTGCCCGCTCCTATAATAAGGACGCGCTTCTTGTTCAGCGAGCCAAAGATCTCCCGCGCCAGCTCTACGGCTGCATAACCCACCGACACCGCGCTCTGCCCGATTTCGGTCTCCGAGCGGATGCGCTTCGCCACGCTAAACGCGCGCGTCAGAACGGTGTCGAGAACGCTCCCGATCGCTCCTTGGCCCCGCGCCTGAGCGAAAGCTTGCTTGAGCTGCCCCAGGATCTGAGGCTCACCGACGATCATCGAGTCCAGGCTCGAGGCCACCCGGAACAGGTGCCGGATCGCCTCGCTCTCTTCAAATAGATAGAAGTGCGGGCGGACTGCCTCGAGGCTGAGGCCGTCGCGACCGCGTCAGAATCGCTTCAACGAGGGTGTCGGTTGAGATGCCATCCGCCAAGAGCGGCGGTCACTTCGACTCGGTTGCACGTCGAAAGAATCAGCGCTTCCTTTGCGCCACGAGCCTGCACTTCCAAGCAGCGCCGTAGGCACATCCTCGGTTCGGAACGCGAGCTTCTCGCGGACTTCTACGGGAGCCGTGCGATGATTGATGCCAGCCAGAGCCAGTTTCATCGCAGCCAAAACGTCCTCAGCCCGACGTGAGTCGCCCAGGTAATGATCGAGCAGCTCAGGACGCTGACCGCCAGCCACGCAATGCGGCGCCCCCGCCACCCCGCAGACGCGCGCAGAAAAATCATGGCCAGGTAAAACGCCCACGTGAACAGGAAAAACCAGATCCCCGGATCCAGCACCCAACGCCTGCCGATTTCAACCGAGACCCAGACCACGCCGCTCAGAGCACCGACGGTGATGAACACAAACCCGGTATTCATGGCTTGGGTGATGATCCGGTCGAGAGTGGCGAGCGGCGGCAGGCGATTTGCGGCCGGGCTCACGTTCTTGCGCTTGAGCTGGCGTTCCTGAAGTAGATAGTAGACCGATGCGACGGCAGCCAGGATCAACGCTGCGTATCCAATCAGAACAGTAGTAATGTGAACGGTCAGCCACGCGTTCCGGACTTGAGGGCTGGTCCAGATCGTGACCGGGAACTCAGTAGCCCCGATCAGGGTCATGAAGAACACCACTGGAAACAGGCAGACCCCGAAAATCGCGACATGGTAATAGCTGTACGCCGCCAGGAATAGAACGGCTATCGAGAAACGCGCAGAGGGAGCTCGTCTCGTAGAAATTGTTTAGGGGCATATGCCCCGTCTCAGCCCACAGCTCGACAATCGACACGAAGTGTAATACCGTTCCGGTTGCGAACGCGATCAATGCCGGAATGAAAAGCCGTGTGCTCTTTCGGAACAGGTACAGCAGCGCGTACAGCAGCCCGCCGGAGTACAAGGCGGCGGCCGTCCGCAGCCAGAAAACACTCATAGGGCGGGGGCTCTTCTTCAGTATAGGTTGGGGGCAAGGCCGCGCCCGGCACATAACCTGATTTCATGAGCGTATTGAATCTGCGCCAATTGAGTCATTCAAGTGGGGTGTGGTGGCTGTAACCCACCGCACAAACTAAACGCGTGAAAGGATGTTAAGCAGTTATGAATGAATTCTTAACCGGCAAGCGAGCCATCGTGACGGGCGCCTCGAAGGGTATCGGATTCGAAATCGCGCGAGCCTTTCTTTCCGAAGGAGCCGACGTGGTGATCTGCGCTCGCGACGCCAAAGGAGTGGACAAGGCCGTGAGCGAGCTGCAAAAGCGTGCGCCCGGACGCAAAGTTGCGGGCCATGCGGCCGACGTGAGCAGCAGCGATGCTGTAAAGGAGCTCTTCGCGTTTGCAGACAAACAACTCGGGGGCCTCGACATACTGGTCAACAACGCCGGCCTCGGAATCTTCCGGGCCACTGCGGAGCTGAGCGTTGAGGAGTGGAATCGCGTCATAGGAACCAATCTTTCCGGCGCATTCTATTGCAGCCGGGAAGCGCTCGAGCGCTTTCACACCGCGCGGGGCGGATGGATCATCAATATCAGCAGCCTTGCGGGGAAGAACCCGTTCCTGGGCGGCTCAGCCTACAACGCCTCCAAATTCGGACTGAACGGATTTACCGAAGCCATGATGCTCGATCACCGCAATGACAACGTGCGCGTGAGCTACATTATGCCCGGCAGCGTCGACACGGAATTCGGCGGCCACGACGCAAAACAGAAGTCCGATTGGAAGATCGCGCCCGAGGACATTGCCGAAATAGTGTTGGATATTTTGCGGAAGCCCGGAAGAACCCTCATCAGTCGAGTTGAAGTGAGACCTTCTCGGCCTCAGAAGTACTAATCAGAAAAGCCCGATACGTAAAACGGTACTCCCAACCCTTCATAGAAAAGCTCCCTCTGACGATGAAGGAAGTAGGAAGCAGCAAGGCCGGATTTGGCAGCCTGGTTGCTCAATCTTAGTTAAAGCGAAAAGGACTGATGGGCTGATCGCCAAAAACGATCAGCTATTGGAACAAGGGCGTGAAGAGAAAGAGGGGATCTAGGGATATGAGCCGGCTCCGAAAAGTACTCGATCCGACGAGGACGGGCAAAGACGCCGAATCACTGGAGAAGACGCTGCTCAAGCTAGTAGTCGGCCAGGATGAGGCAATCGAGCAGATCGTGAACATCTATCAGATGCATCTCACGGGTCTGACAGCGCCGGGGCGGCCGGTGGGGAACTTCCTCTTCTTGGGACCCACGGGCTCGGGAAAAACCCGCACTGTCGAGGCGACAGCGGAAGCGTTGGTCCATAATCCGCGAGCGGTGATCAAGATCGACTGCGCCGAGTTTCAGCACAGCCATGAGATCGCCAAGCTGATCGGCTCGCCTCCCGGCTACCTAGGCCACCGGGAAACGCATCCATTGTTGAGCCAAGAGGTCATCAACCAGCATCATAGCGATACGGTGAAGCTGAGCTTCATCCTGTTCGACGAGATCGAGAAGGCGAGTGACGCGCTGTGGAATCTTCTGCTGGGCATCCTCGACAAAGCGACCCTGACGCTCGGCGATAACCGCAAAGTGGACTTCTCGAAGACCATGATCTTCATGACCAGTAATTTGGGCGCGGGCGAGATGAGTGCCCTGATGGCGCCCAAGCTCGGGATTCCGGCCTCCTGTAGCCAGCGCACAGGGCTCCCGAACCAATGAGGAGCTGGATCAAAAACTGGCTCGAACCGGGGTAGAAGCCGCGCGGCGCAAGTTCACCCCGGAATTCATGAACCGCATCGACAAAGTGGTAGTTTTCAAGTCGCTCGGCGAGCCGGAGCTGCGGCGGATTTTGGATCTCGAACTTGGGCAGGTTCAGCAGCGAATTCTGGCATCCCCGGCGGACAAATCGTTTGTTTTCACCGTTTCACCGACTGGAAAGAGCTTTCTCCTGAGCGAAGGAACCGACGTGAAATACGGAGCCCGGCACCTGAAACGCGCCATTGAACGCCTACTCGTGCATCCGCTCTCGAACCTCATGGCGACAAACCAGATCAACGCCGGCGATTGGATCAAAGCGGACTTCGATGCGGCAAATCGGACGCTCCTGTTCAGAGTCGAGGACGAGAGCATGGAAGTGCACGCTATGGCCAATGTCATCGGAGACAATGTCCGGATGCCAGTGGTTGCCGCCGCAGCCGGCGCTCAGACCGATCAGGTCAGGACAGTATCGGCCAGATCGTCGAAAAAATAGCTTAGACGGGCAGCTGGCTCGATCCCATTAGAAAGTTATCGATGTGATGGGCGGCTCGCCGCCCTTCCGCAATCGCCCAAACCACCAGCGATTGCCCCCGCCGTGCGTCGCCCGCCAAAAAAACGCCGGGCACAGACGTCATGTACGTAGCGTCGGTCTGAACGTTGCCCCGGCCATCTAGACGGACGGGCAATTCATCGAATAATCCCCTTCTGACCGGACCAGAGAAGCCAACCGCAATCAGTACCAAATCGGCATCGAGATAGAACTCGCTCGCCGGAACTCGCTCGAGCGCGGGCTTTGGACCCACCCGTACGCAGTGCAGCTTCTTCACGTTCCCCTGCTCGTCACCGCTGAAATGGGTCGTCAGAACACTCCATTCACGCACCCCGCCTTCTTCATGAGCGGCTTCGAATCGTAATTGCAGCGGCCACAGCGGCCAGGGAGTCGTCGGGTGACGGCTGTCCGGAGGGACGGGATGGATTTGCAATTGGTGAACGGACGCAGCCTTTTGTCGGTGAGCGGTACCCAGGCAGTCAGCGCCGGTATCGCCTCCGCCGATGATGATCACGCGCTTGCCGGTTGCGACAATCTCTTCGGCTGCTGTGAAGCGATCACCCGCGCCGCGCTTATTCTGCTGCGTCAGGTAGTCCATCGCAAAGTGAATGCCCTTCAAATCGCGGCCGGGTATCTCGAGATCCCGATGCTGCTCGGCCCCTACGGCAAGCAGCACTGCATCGAAATTTCGAATCAGATCCTTCGCGATGAATTCTGCATTCGCATGTACACGCGGCCGGAACTCGATGCCTTCGGCGCATAGCTGTTCCAGCCGGCGGTCCACCACGCTCTTTTCGAGCTTGAAATCCGGGATACCGTAGCGCAATAAACCGCCGATCCGGTCGTGCTTTTCGAAAACGATGACCGAATGTCCCGCCCGGTTCAGTTGTTGCGCAGCCGCCAGGCCGGCCGGCCCGACCCGACGATAGCGACTTTCTTTCCCGTACGTACGCGCGGAGGTTCCGGACGGATCCAGCCTTCGAGGAATCCACGGTCCACAATGCTTTGCTCGATTACCTTGATAGCGACCGGCGACTCATGAATGCCGAGCACGCACGCACTCTCGCAAGGAGCTGGACAGATGCGGCCGGTGAACTCCGGGAAATTGTTGGTCGAATGCAAACTCCGTAGCGCTTCCCGCCAGCGGCCGCGATCGACCAGGTCGTTCCAGGTAGGAATCAAATTGTGTACGGGACAGCCGGTATGACAGAACGGAACTCCGCAATCCATGCAGCGGGCCGCCTGCTGCTGCAGCTTATCGGGAGGAAACTCCCGATACACCTCAAACCAGTCATTCACGCGTTCGAATACAGGGCGGCGCTCAGGTGTCTCGCGAGAGTACTCTAGGAATCCGGTTGGTCTGGCCAAAGATTATGGCGCCCCCTCGTATATGGGCGTTGGCTTTGGATGGATGGTCAGCGCATAAGGGATGTCCCGCTTCTCCTGGACACGCCGCACGCCCAGCACTCGCTTGTACTCATGCGGAAATACCTTTACAAAGAGCCGCAGCGACGCGGGCCAGTTCTCGAGAATGCGCCGGGCGTGCGGACTGCCCGTATAGTCGAGATGCCTGTTGATGAGCCTATGCAGCAGAAGGATATCGGCGGGCTCGGAAACTGGATCGAGATCCACGCCGCTGCGGTTACAGCGGATTCGGGCGAACTCGCCATCCGGATCGAAGACGTAAGCGATCCCGCCACTCATGCCCGCCCCGAAATTGCGCCCGGTCGCGCCCAAGATCACCACCGTGCCGTTGGTCATGTACTCGCAGCCGTGATCTCCGATTCCCTCGACCACCGCAATCGCGCCAGAGTTGCGCACCGCAAAGCGCTCGCCCGCGACCCCGTTGAGGTAAGCCTCGCCGGTGGTAGCCCCGTAAAGAACCGTATTGCCGACCAGTATGTTTTGCTCAGGCCGGAAACTCGAATCGCGGGGCGGAAACACGATGATTTTGCCGCCCGAAAGTCCCTTGCCCAGGTAATCGTTCGCTTCGCCCTCGAGCACGAGCGACACGCCGTTCACCAGGAACGCACCGAAGCTTTGTCCGGCAGACCCGGTAAAGCGGATTTGGATGGTGTCTTCGGGCAGACCCTTCGATCCGTGCCGCCGCGCAATCTCGCCGCTCAACATGGCGCCCACGCTCCGATGCACATTGCGAATGCGCATACTGATCTCGGTTGGAACGCCGCTTTCAATCGACTGCGTTGCAAACTGAAGCAGGCTGCGATCGAGCGCCTGGCCAAGTCCATGATCCTGCGGCATAAGGCAGCGCCGCCCCACGCGTGCCGGAACCTTCGGGTTGTAGAGAATGGCCGAGAAATTAAGTCCCCGCGCCTTCCAATGTTCGACCGCCGTGCGCATTTGGATCATGTCCACTCGGCCGATCATCTCGTCCATCGTGCGGAAGCCCAATTTCGCCATCCACTCACGAACCTCCTCGGCCAGGTAAAAGAAAAAATCGATGACACGCTCCGGGGTTCCCGCGAATTTTTTTCGCAGCTCAGGATTTTGAGTCGCAATGCCCACCGGGCATGTATTCAAGTGGCATTTGCGCATCATGATGCATCCCATGGTGATCAAGGGCGTCGTCGAGAATCCGAACTCTTCGGCCCCCAGCAAAGCCGCGATTACAACATCCCGGCCGGTTTGCAATTTCCCGTCAACCTGCACGCGGATGCGGCTCCTCAGATCGTTCATCACCAACACTTGTTGCGTTTCGGCCAGCCCCAGCTCCCAGGGAACTCCCGCGTGCTTGATCGAGGAGAGCGGCGAGGCGCCCGTGCCGCCGTCATACCCGCTGATCAGGACGACATCCGCATGCGCCTTTGAAACACCTGCTGCCACAGTGCCGACGCCCACTTCCGCGACCAGCTTCACGGATATGCGGGCGGTTGGATTCACGTTCTTCAGGTCATAAATCAACTGCGCAAGATCTTCGATCGAATAGATATCGTGATGCGGCGGCGGTGAGATCAAACCGACTCCCGGAATCGCGTGCCGTACTCGCGCTATCTCGGAATCCACCTTGCTGCCCGGCAACTGTCCGCCTTCGCCCGGCTTCGATCCTTGAGCAATTTTGATTTGAAGATCTTCGGCATTTACAAGATAGTTCGTCGTGACGCCAAACCGCGCCGACGCGACCTGCTTGATCGCGCTGCGCTTTGAATCGCCGTTCGGAAGCGTGATGAATCGCGCTTCGTCTTCCCCGCCCTCTCCCGTGTTCGAGCGCCCGCCAATGCGGTTCATCGCGATCGCGAGCGTCTCATGCGCTTCCGCGCTAATCGAGCCGAACGACATCGCGCCCGTAACGAACCGTTTCACGATCTCGCTCGCCGGCTCGACCTCTTCAATACGAAGCGGTTGCGCGGCGCTTTTCAGCTCCATCAGTCCGCGCAAGGTGCAGAGATTTCTACTCTGCTCATCGATCAGGCGAGTATATTCCTGAAAGGTCGCGTAGCTTCGCTGCTGAACCGAGTGCTGCAGCTTGCTGACCGTGAGCGGATTCAAAAGATGATATTCCCCGTTCACGCGGTATTGATACTTGCCGCCCACGGCCAAGTCCATGTCCGAATCGGATACGTGCCGGAGCGCGAAGCCGTGCTTCTGAATCGCCTCTCTGGCGAGCACGTCCAAGCCGACTCCCTCAATACGGGAAGGAGTTCCCGTGAAATATTGATCGACCAGTTGCCGGTTGAGCCCGACTGCCTCGAACACCTGGGCGCCCTGATAGCTCTGCAGGGTAGAAATGCCCATCTTCGAGAAGACCTTGAGCAAACCTTTGTTCACGGCCTTAACGTAATTCTTGATCGCCGCTTCCGAGCTAATGCGGGGCGTCAGTTCTTCATCGCGCGCGAGTTCTTCAATCGTTTCGATTGCAAGATAGGGGTTGATCGCGCTTGCGCCATACCCGATCAGAAGCGAAAAGTGCATCACTTCCCGCGGTTCACCCGATTCAACAATTAACGCCACGGCAGTCCGCGTCCCTTCCCGCATAAGATGGTTATGGACAGCAGTCAGCGCCAGCAGACAAGGAATGGGCGCATACTCCTCATCGATGCCGCGGTCGGAGAGAATCAGAAGCGTATAGCCGGATTTGATCGCAAGCGAAGCCCGGCGGCAGAGGCCGTCAAGCGCGCGCTTCAGTCCTGCCTCGCCTTCACCCGCGCGGAAGGTCGTGGGCAACGTCGACGCCAAGAGATCGCCTGTCGAAACACGCCGCAGCTTCTCCAGATCGCGGTTGGTCAGCACCGGGTGGGGCAGCTTCAGCGTATGGCAGTGTTGCGGGGTCTCTTCCAGAATGTTGCGTTCCGTGCCGATATAGCTGGTCAGCGACATCACCAAGTCTTCACGAATCGGGTCGATGGGCGGATTCGTTACTTGCGCGAACAGTTGTTTGAAGTAGTCGAAAAGCGATTGCGGTTTATCGGACAAGCAAGCGAGGGGCGTGTCCGTCCCCATCGAGCCCAAAGCCTCTTCGCCATTCGCCGCCATCGGGGCGATCAAAAGATTCACGTCTTCGTCCGTGTAGCCGAAGCATCTTTGCCGCATCAGAATCGTGTCGTGATCGGATCCTTGTATGCGCGACGGTTCGGGAAGCGCATCGAGCGAAATTTGGTTCGCCTTTAGCCACTCGGCATAGGGCTGCCTCGAGGCAAGCTGCTGCTTGATCTCTTGATCGGGCACGATGCGGCGTTGCTCCAAATCGACGAGCAGCATCCTGCCGGGCTGCAGGCGTCCTTTATACTCGATCTCTTCCGCCTCGAAAGAAAGCACCCCGGCTTCTGACGCCATAACTACCAACCGCGATTTGGTGACGAGATAGCGCGCGGGCCGCAGCCCATTGCGATCGAGCGTCGCTCCAATCATCCGCCCGTCCGTAAACGCGACAGCCGCAGGTCCGTCCCAGGGTTCCATAAGCGATGCGTGGTATTCGTAAAACGCCCGCTTTTCAGGGGTCATGCTGACATCCGCGTCCCAGGCTTCGGGAATCAACATCGCCATAACATGAGGCAGCGAGCGTCCGCCAAGGCTCAGTAATTCGACCGTGTTGTCGAGAGCCGCCGAATCGCTCACACCATCCTGGATGATCGGAAATAGTTTTTTGACGTCGAAGTACGGTGAGGCGAGCACCGGCTGCCGCGCATTCATCCAATTCACGTTCCCGCGCAGAGTATTGATTTCGCCGTTGTGGCACAAATACCGAAACGGGTGCGCGAGCTGCCATGTCGGAAACGTGTTGGTAGAAAAGCGTTGATGGACCAGACACAGAGCGCTGGCCGTATCCGGATCGAGAAGCTCGTTATAAAACTCGCCGATCTGGTGAGCCAGCAGCAAACCCTTATAAATAATCGTTCGCGAAGAGAACGACGGTATATAGAAGAAGTCTTTGTCGCGCATCTCGGAACCAGCGACGAGCGACTCCACCCTTTTGCGAACCACGAACAACTTGCGCTCAAATTGCTCCTGGGTCATATCCGCGGGACGGGCCACGAACAACTGCTCGATGTAGGGCTGTGAAGCCCGGGCAATGCGGCCGATCGCATTCACTTGGACAGGGGTATCGCGCCACCCGAGAACGATCAGACCTTCTTCTCGCGAAACCTGTTCAAGTAATCCCTCGCAGCTCAGCCGTTGCTGCCGCTCGACGGGCAGAAAGCACATGGCCACGGCATATTCGCCGGCTCCCGGCAGAGAGAATCCAAGATGAGCAGCTTCTTTCGCAAAAAAGCGATGCGGGATTTGAATCAGTATCCCGGCGCCGTCTCCGGTCTCTCGATCACAGCCGCAAGCGCCCCGGTGCGCCAGGTTCACGAGGATCTGCAAACCCTTCTGCACGATGTCGTGCGAGGGCTCACCTGTAATATTCGCTACGAAGCCGATGCCACACGCATCGTGCTCATTCGTCGGATCGTACAAGCCTCGAGGTGGGGGCAGACCTCCCCGGCGCTCGATTGTATACACTTCGCCTCCTCGGTTTCATGGGGGTTAGCCAAGTATACCCGCCAAGCCGCCGTCGCTGCAATCGCATCTCTCGAATGGCGCGATTAGAAAATCTTATTCGGCTTTAGCGAAATGCGCACTTCGAACCGCGGCGATATACTATCGCTTCTTGCCCTACACAGACAAACTCATCGGGCAGCGGCAACGCAGAGGCGGTCTGGTCTTTCTCGCGATTGTGGTGCTCGCGATACTGGTGTGCTCACGCTACATCGCATCAACGTTGATTGATTACGAGTGGTGGTCTGAGTTGCAGCCAGCTCGACACCTGGATAAATCTCCTGCTCTACGGAACGGTTCCTGTAGTGCTCGCCGCCGTTCTGTTTTTCGCTGCGTTTTGGACTGCCTTCAAAATCGGCATCCGGCAGGATGCCGGGACGTCGCGCCCCAGCCTCTTCAAGCGCGCGTTCGTTTCCCGCATAGCCCTGCTTGTGTTCGTCCTCGTGGCCCTGATCGCTGCGAATGCGACAGTCGATAGTTGGACAGTCGTCAGATATTTCGGCGGCCTACGCCTTCCCACTTCGCATGCCGAGTTCGCCGACCCGATCTTCGGGCTGCCGCTGCATTTTTATTTCTTCGGCCTGCCGTTCTATAACCTGCTTTTGCGCGTCGTGCTGGTCGGGGTCATTCTTTCGCTCCTGATTTACGGGCTCACTGCGCACGCCGAAGCTCTCAGCAGACGCCTCCCTAGCTTCTATCCCGGAACGTCCTTCGAACTCGATCCGGTCTCGTTCGCCGGAGTGTTCGATTCGACGTTCGTCCGCCTCGCCGCTGCTATTTTGCTGCTCGGGCTTGCGATTAAGTTCTACTTTAATCGCTACACTTTCTTGCTCCAGGACCACGGGGCTTACCTCGTGGGTGTCGATTGGGTAACAGATCACGTGGTGCTTCCGCTGCAATGGCTGATGATCCTAGCAGCGCTAGCCGCGGCCGTGCTGCTCATCGCGAAGAGAGGCCGCTGGGCTCTGGTGTTGCTGCTCGTTCTCCCCATCCGCTACATTCTGCCGCCTCTGGTTTCCGGCCTGTACGTCCGCCCGAACGAGCTGGCTTTGGAGCGGCCCTACATTCAGCACCATATCGAAGCCACCCGTTCGGCGTACGGCCTCAATCAGCGCGTGACCGAAACGGGACTCGAAGCGCAACCCGAAATCCCAATCGATTATGCAAAGCACAAACCGCTGCTCGATAACGTGCGCCTGTGGGACTGGCGTGCGTTTCACGATACGGTTTCGCAAATCCAGCCGCTCCGGCCCTACGTGTATATCGATTCCGATGTAGATCGCTACAACATCGATGGACAGGTCCGGCAGGTTCTGATATCGCCTCGCGAGCTGGATATTCGTCAGCTTGGCACCCGGAACAGTTGGATCAACACGCATTTCATTTACACCCACGGCTACGGAATCGTGATGGCCGAAGCAAACCGAATCACTGCCGATGGGTTGCCGGTACTGTTCATAAAAGACGCACCGCCCGTAGTAACCACGAAAAGCCTCTCATTTACCAAGCCTGAGATCTATTACGGCGAGATCGCCCATGAGCCCGTTTTCGTAGATACCGCGCAGCCCGAATTCAACTATCCTTCCGGCGCGCAAAGCGTTTACACCCGCTACAGCGGCACTGGCGGATTTCCCATTTCATCTCCGCTGCTGCGCTTAGCGGCGGCGACCGTCTACGGCGACCTGAACATCATTCTGCCCAGCCCGCTTACCGGAAGCACGCGCATGATGATTCATCGCCCGATCTTGCAGCGCCTTCACACACTGGCAGGCTTCCTGACATGGGACTCGGATCCCTATCTCGTGCTCACCAACGCGGGACGGCTGGTGTGGATGGCGGACGGCTACATGATGTCCGACGCACATCCGTACTCCCGCGCCATGGACCTGGCGAATGGCGAAACGCTGAACTACATCCGTAACTCGATTAAGGCGACCATCGATGCTTATACCGGCGAAACGAATCTGTACGTTTTCGATCCGGGCGACGTGTTGATCCAGGCATATTGGCGTTTGTTCCCAAATCTTTTTAAGCCGGCCTCCGCGATGCCCGCAGATCTGCGTGCGCACGCCCGATACCCCGAGATGTTGTTCAGCGCGCAGGCGCAAGTCTATCTAGCTTTCCACATGCGTGACCCCGAGGCCTTCTACAATCGGGCGGATTTATGGGACATCGCGCATACCAGCAGCAAACAAGGCGAGCCTGCATCACCGGTTACCCCGACCTACGTTGTCGCCACGTTGCCGGGCGAGAACACGCCGGAGTTCATGCTGATTATTCCGTTTACTCCCGCAAATAAAGATAACCTGATCGGGTTCATGTCGGCGCGCTGTGACGGGACGCATCTCGGTGAGCTCGTCTTTGAGGAGCTGTCGAAACAGAACATTATCTACGGACCGATGCAGATTGAGGCTCGCATCAATCAGGACCAAAACATTTCGAAGGATCTTACTCTGTGGAACCAGCAAGGGTCGCAGGTGCTGCGAGGGCAGATTCTCGTCCTGCCGATTGACAACAGTTTTCTGTACATCGAGCCGATCTATATTCAGGCATCCCAAGCCAGCATGCCGCAACTCAAGAAGGTCGCTCTCGCGATGGGAAACCGGCTCGCATATGCGGATACGTATGAGCAGGCGCTCTCGCAACTCATCGGCTCCTTAGGCGGAACACAGGCACCGGCTCAGCCCGCCCCTCAACCAACCTCAGGCCAACCGGCGGGTGCGCAAGTCTCTCCGCAAGCAGCCGCGCCTTCTCCCGATGCGGTTCGCACGCTTACCGAAGTACGCGATCATCTTCGCCGTTATCGCGAACTAAGCGCGCAAGGCAAATGGTCCGAGGCTGGGAAGGAGCTCGAAGCCATTCAAAAGCTGCTCGAAAAATAAGGGTTTCGCTGGCGCGCTTTTCCAATCGCTCCCGTGATAAGTTGGTCTTGCACGAGGGCCCTTAGCTCAGTTGGTTAGAGCGCTACCTTGACACGGTAGAGGTCAGAGATTCGAGTTCTCTAGGGCCCACCATTCAGAATCAGTCAGTTCCGAGTTGAGTAAAGCATCGCTTCCCGGCCATGACCGTCCCCGCCGAGACTCCACTTACCGTTGAAACCCAGACCGCCGCGTTCCCCGCGCTCGCACTCGACAGCGGCGTCACGCTGCTCGACGTCACTGTCGCCTATCAAACCTACGGAACACTGAACAGCACCCGCACGAACGCCATTCTGATCCTCCATGCTTTTTCTGGCGACGCCCACGCCGCAGGCATTAGCAGGGAGGACACTCAGCCGGGCTGGTGGTCATCGATGATCGGTCCCGGCCTCGCCTTCGACACGGATCGCTACTTCATCATTTCTTCGAACGTGCTTGGCGGCTGCCGCGGGACCACGGGCCCCGGCTCTATTGACCCCGCAACCGGTCAGCGTTACGCGCTGCGTTTCCCCGTCATCACCATCGGCGACATGGTGCGCCTCCAAAAGATGCTGATTGATCATCTGAGAATCGAGCGGCTTCTCGCTGTTTCGGGCGGCTCGATGGGCGGTATGCAAGCGCTCGAATGGGCCGCCGCTTATCCCGATTTCGTTGCAGCCGCCATTCCCATCGCCGCTACCGCCCATCACAGCGCGCAGCAGATCGCGTTCAACGAAGTTGGACGCCAAGCCATCATGGCCGACCCGGACTGGAACCAAGGCAACTATTACGACGCGAATCCTCCCGCTCGCGGCCTTGCCGTCGCCCGCATGATCGGCCACATCACCTACATGAGCGACGCGTCCATGCGCCAGAAATTCGGCAGGCGCCTCCGCGCAAAAGAGGCCTTCGGTTTCAACTTCTCGGTTGACTTCGAGGTCGAAAGCTATCTTCGCTACCGCGGAAAACAATTCGTCGACCGCTTCGACGCGAACTCATACCTCTACATCACCAAGGCAATGGACTATTTCGATCTCTCCTCAGGTCACGCCTCGCTCGCCGCCGCGTTCGAGCGCACACACGCCCGCTTCCTCGTCCTGAGTTTCACGTCTGACTGGCTCTATCCCACCTATCAATCGCTCGAAATCGTAGACGCTCTTCGCAGCTCCGACGTCGATGTCACCTTCCGCGAGCTCACCTCAACCTACGGCCATGATGCCTTCCTTGTCGAGACCAAGGAGCAAGGCGAGATCGTGTCTGCGTTCCTTGAAAGCGTATTCCGGAGCCTCCAAAGCACCCGCTGATCCACTCTATACTTGAAATTTAAAGGACGCGCCTTGCCATCTTCCGTCGAAGCCTTTGTCCACGAAAATGAATCCCGTTTTCTCAGTGAGCTGACCGATTTCCTCCGCATCCCGAGCGTCAGCACTCTCCCCGAGCACAAGCAGGATGTCGCGCGCGCGGCTCAGTTCGTTGCGGATAGCCTCACACGCGCAGGGCTCGAGCACGTCGAAGTAATCGCGACGCGCAAGCATCCTCTCATCTACGCCGACTGGCTTCACGCTTCCGGCAAGCCGACGGTGCTGTGCTACGGGCACTATGATGTTCAGCCTCCGGACCCGCTCGAGCTATGGACGAACCCGCCCTTCGAGCCCGCTATCCGCAATGGCGATCTCTATGCGCGCGGCGCTTGCGATGACAAAGGCCAGATGTACATGCACATCAAAGCGATCGAAGCGTTGCGCGCTGTACATGACGGCAAGTTGCCGGTGAATGTCAAATTTCTGATCGAAGGCGAAGAGGAAGTTGGCGGAGAATCCATCTCGGAATACGTTCCTCAGCATAAGGACAAATTAAAGGCCGACGTGGCGCTCGTTTCCGATACCGAGCTTTTCGCCGACGGCATTCCCACGCTCTGTGTCGGCCTGCGCGGCCTTGTGTATGTCGAAGTGGAAGCGACCGGTCCGGCACGCGACCTGCACTCGGGCATGTACGGCGGCGCTGCCCCGAATGCAGTGTACGGCTTAATTGAACTTCTGTCGAAAGCCAAAGATGCGAACGGACACATTCTGATTCCCGGCATGTACGACGATGTTGTCCCCCCTGATCCCGCCGAGGTCGACAGTTGGAATCGTCTGCCCTTCTCCGAAGATCAGTTTCTTAAGGATGAAGTCGGCTCATCTCAGCTGACGGGCGAGCCCGATCAATCTGTGCTCGCGCGCGTTTGGGCGCGCCCGACATTTGAAGTTCACGGCATTGCGGGTGGTTTCACCGGCGCGGGTGCGAAGACCGTTATCCCGGCGAAAGCAACTGCCAAAGTTAGCATGCGTCTAGTGCCGCGGCAAGATCCGCAGCGCGTGCTGGCCAGATTCAAACAGTGGGTGACCGAGAACACGCCCAAAGGAATCCAAACTGAAGTGCGTGTCCTGAGCTGCGGCCCCGCCATATCGGTAAACCCAAACCATCCTGCGATACACGTCGCTGCGAAGGCGTTCAGTGAGATGCTCGGCAAGCCGACAGTGTTCATCCGCAGCGGCGGTTCCATCCCGATCGTCGGCGAATTCGCGGCGCATCTCGGAATTCCGACCGTGCTCATGGGCTTCGGCCTCCCTGATGATGGCCTGCATTCGCCGAACGAAAAGTACCGCATCAGTAACTACTATCAGGGCATCCTCACGATCGCCCACTTCCTTGACGAATACGGCCATCAGTAAACGCACGGAAGCCGGAAGCCGGTGAGGGCTCGTCCGCGCTCGCAATCCGAACAAGTCGCCCGGTCCGCCGGCGTGGTCTCCGCCGCCATCCTCGTTAGCCGCATTACCGGGCTCGCTCGCGAGATGGTCATGGCGAACAAGTTCGGCGCAGGCTTATCCTACGATGCGTTTCTCCTCGCATTTCGGATCCCCAGCATGATGCGTACTCTCTTCGCCGAGGGCGCACTCTCCTCCGCTTTCATTCCCACCTTCACCTCCGCGCTTACCCACGGCGGGCGGGAGGAAGCGATACAACTCTCAAATCTCGTCGGCACCGCGTTGATTATCATCCTGGCCGTCCTCTGTGCGTTGGGGATCATCTTCAGCCCGCAGCTCGTGTGGATTCTCGCTCCTGGTTACGCGGCGGTTCCGGGCAAATTTGCATTGGCCGTTCACATGACGCGCATCATGTTCCCGTTTCTTCTGCTGATTGCGCTCTCCGCACAAGTCATGGGCGTACTCAACTCATTTCACAAGTTCGGCGTGCCCGCCATCGCTTCGGCGTTTTTCAATATCGGCGCGGTTTGCTTCGGTCTCGCGCTCGGCTTTTGGGTCGGCCCGTACATCGGGATGGCTCCCATCGTTGGAATGGCGTATGGCGTGGTTTTAGGCGGAGCCCTCCAGCTCCTGTTTCAGATCCCCAGCTTGCGCGCCGTGGGCTTCACGTTCCGGCCGGCCTTCAATTGGTCACACCCTGGGTTGCAGCAAATCTTCCGGCTCATGGGGCCGGCCATTATCGGCAACGCTGCCGTCCAGATCAACGTGACCGTCAATACCAACTTCGCTTCGCGCCTCTCCGATCCACTTCGCGGTCCCGACGGTCCAGTCAGTTGGCTGACGTACGCCTACCGCTTCATGCAGTTTCCGCTCGGATTGTTCGGGGTCGCGTTCGCTTCCGCCTTGCTGCCCTCGGTATCGCGCAGCGCGGCGCTCAGCAACCTCGAAGAGTTCCGCAAGACATTCTCCCGTTCGCTTTCCTTCGTATTTCTGCTCACGATTCCGTCGTCCCTCGGACTGATTGTGTTAGGCCCATCCATCATTGGCGCAACCTTCCAAAGCGGACGGTTCAACGCTTACGACACCCGGCAAACTGCGATCGCATTGTCGTGTTACGCCATTGGCTTGCTAGGATTCGCCGGGACCAAGATTTTGAATCCCGCTTTCTACGCCTTGTCCGACGCACGCACGCCGATGCACGTGAGCATCTTCTCGATCCTGGTCAACTTCTGCATGGCTCTGGTCCTGCTCGGATACTTTCACTTCGGCTATGCGGCTCTCGCGCTCTCCACGTCTATGGTTGCCATCGTCTCTTCGGTTTGTTTACTTGAAAGCCTGCGCCGCAAGCTCGGCGGCATTGAAGGCCGCTATCTGATAGACCGCCTGGCCCGCATCACAGCCGCCTCTCTGCTGATGACGCTCGCAATTGTTTTTACCAACCACATGATCGGCCAGCGAATGGCGTCGACGCGCGCTGGTTACCTCGCGAATCTTGCCATCTGTTTACCGCTCGGAATGCTCGTGTTTGTTCTGGCATCGCGGCTGTTTGGTCTTCAAGAGGTCAGCCTCGCTTCCAACGCGTTTTTGCATCCGCTTCGGCGCCGCGATTCGAGGGAGGCCAGGGCTCAAAAGAAGTTGTAATTCATCATCACGTACGGATAGGAGTAGGCGTGATTGTGATGCGTGTTCGCAAGGAAGGCTCCCGGGAGGATGTGGCCGAAACCAGATCCGAATTCGAGCTGCCGGTTCAACCGATACGAAGTCTCCGCGTCGTACTCCTCACCAATATGCGTTCCCGATAATCCCTTCGGATCTCGAGCCACAATAGACCCCGAGGAGTTGTAGAAAGCATCCGTCGCGCTGGCTAGCCACCAATCGTTATAGATGCCGGCCAGCGTCCAATTGCGGCGTAACGAAACCCTGACGCCTGAGCGAACTTCCTTGAGGTTCTGCCAGGCTACCTGATCGGCGAGCCCGTGGTGATCATGAATATTCGGGTAGAGCTGATCGAATGTTCCGTGCGTACCATCTTTCGCGTTCTGATCCCCGGAGGCGAAGGAATATTCAGCAAAAAAGCGCGGCCTCAATCGTAGTGACTCGAGACTGTACCCGAGCCTTCCGGTCCCCGCCCAAGCGCGAATGCGGTCGGTCCCGAGATTTCCGAACTGGCCGGCAGCTTCGGAATCGTAATCCCATCGCGAAATATTGCCGGCCCAACGCACTCCAACAGTCTTCTCGTCGAGATGCGATAGCTTGCCTTCCTCCGTCTTAATGCCTGGTGAAACGCGCCAAAACACATACGGCTCGACGACAGATTGGGGGACGAGGTGATTCAGAGCACCGTAAACGCCGGAGAGATTGTTTCCCTGCTGGTGATGGCTCAAGCCATTGTCCAAAGCAATGACAGGCGAAGCCAGGAATGTAGTCACGCGGATCCAATTCCAATTGAGATTGATTTCTGCGGCATCGAAGCCTCTGGAGGCGTTGCGCCAATATGAAGTTCCCACCAGCCGGCCATCACCGAAATTAAGATCCTGACGTCCGGCCCGAAGACTGATCCGGCTCTTCTCGACATCGCCGAGGTCCAAATAAAGCCGGCGGAGGTCCCACGTGCTTTGGTATGGCGGGACCAGAGGCTGATCTTTCCAGAATGCGGTGGCATCTTGCAGCTCGGCATAGACCTTAAACCACCCAGCCGGTTTGATGAGCATACCGAACCGGAATCGGGTAAGGAGATAGCCGTCGGAGTTATCGGCCTGGAAGCTTCCGCCGCTATAACCTTCAAAACGGCTACGATATCCGGCCGTGAAGCACAGCCAGCCCGGAAGAGAGTGGTTGATGTCAGAGAGAGGCGAGAATCTGGCTTCCGGAACGTCGGCATCGCGTGGGCGATTCGCGTTCACTTTGCTGCCTCCCGGGTTCTCTACGATACATTGAGCGCTCAGAGGCAAGGCCGCGAGAAAGACGCAGGCATACCGTCTGATGTCGTGTGCTGTAGGGGTCTTACGCAAGTTGTTCCTAAAATGCTACCGCACCCGGCAAGAAAGGACCCCGGTTCGCGTGCTAGAATTCGAAGTTGATGCTGCAGGACCTCGCTCTTGCGCTGCGTCTCCAAGCCCTTGATCGCAGCCTCGCGAGTCTCGAAACTGAGATCGCGACCCTTCCCAAACATATTGCTGAAATTGAGAAGCGGCTCGAATCCCATACACGCCGACTCGATGCGGATCGCGCCGCCCTGGCTGCGAATCAACGCGATCGCAAGAAGCTCGAAGGCGACGTTCAGGTGCAGGAGCAGAAAATTTCGAAGCTCAAAAGTCAGACCCTCGAAGCCAAAACCAACGAGCAGTACCGCGCCTTTCAAAACGAAATCGCCTATGCGGAAGGCGAGATCCGCAAGACCGAGGACAAGATTCTCGAGCTGATGGAACAATCTGAGCGTCTCGAAAAGAATGCGAAGGCAGCCGAAGCGGCCTTGAGGCAGGAAAGCCAGCATGTGGAAAGTGAAAAGACGCGCGCCCGCGAGCGGACCGCTGTTGACCAGAAGGAACTCGCTGGGCAGCGAGCCGAGCGCAAGTCGATCACCGATCAGATGGACCCCAAGCTCTACACGCACTACGAGCGAATTCGCAAAAAAACCAAGGGCACTGCGATTGCCGACGCAACGGACGGCCGCTGCGATGCCTGCCAAATCGCTCTTCGTCCGCAATTCTTTCAGGATCTGCGGCGCGGCGATCAGATCATGTTTTGCGAGAGCTGCGGACGAATTCTCACCTACAATCCCATCCTCGACATATCTAGCGACATAGCCGCCAGCCAGCAGACTGCCTGATCCGCCGTAATCTTCCCGACATTCAGACCCGTAGGATTAAAATCGTTTTTGATCGGCTTACGGCCGATCTGGAGGCGCTTTTATGAGGGTTTTCGATACCTCCGATATTCGGAACGTCGCATTGATCGGGCACGGGCATTCCGGAAAGACGTCGCTCGCCTCGGCGCTCTTGTATACCGCCGGCGCAACGGACCGATACTTGAAAGCCGATGAAGGTAACACCATTACCGACTTCGATGAAGAGGAGATTTATCGAAAGCTCACGATCATGTCGGCTGCCGCCGCTTTCGCATGGCAGAAGACAAAAGTCAATCTGCTCGACACCCCCGGCTACAACATTTTTCTGAGCGAAACGAGATCCACGCTTACGGCTGCAGATGCCTGCTTGCTTTTGCTCGATGGCGTCGCCGGGGTGGAGGTCTCGACTGAGAAGGTCTGGCAATTCGCCGAAGAGTTTAAGCTCCCCTGCCCGCTGTTCGTCAATAAACTCGACCGCGAGCGTTCCTCTTTCGAGCGGGCCGTCGAGGCCGCACGCGAGGCGTTCGGCAGAACCGTGCTACCCGTGCAGTTGCCCTTGGGTTCCGAAAAGAACTTCACCGGCATTATCGACCTCATCCGCATGCGATCGTTTCGCTACAAACCCGGCGGCGATGGCAAGAGCAAAGAGGACGAGATTCCCACGCCTCATCAGGACGCAGCCACGAAGGCGCACGAGGCGCTGGTCGAGATGGTTGCCGAAGGCAATGACGAGTTGATGGAAGAGTTCTTTGAAACCGGCACGCTCCCTCCTGACCACATCATCTCCGGGCTCCAGCAAGCGGTCCGCGAGCGCCGCATTTTTCCGATCTTCTGTGGAGCCGCTATTCAAAACATCGGCTCGGATCTGCTGATGAGCTCGATAGCCGAGATCTTTCCCTCGCCTTTGCACGGCCCCGCGCCCACGGCAATAAAAGAAGGCGCGGAAATCACGAAAGCGATTTCGCCCAGCGATCCGCCCTCCGTATTCGTCTTCAAAACCTCCGCCGACCCGTTCGCCGGGCGCGTAACGTATTTCAAGGTGATGTCCGGCACGATCAAGGATGACGCGCATCTCACAAACATGCGTTCGAACGCAAGCGAGCGGCTGGCCCACATCGCTACTCCTTTCGGCAAAACCATGCAGCCCATAACAGAGCTGCGCGCGGGAGACATCGGCGTGGTCCCAAAGCTGAAAGACACTCTGACCGGTGACACTTTGTGCGAGAAAACGAATTGCGTCGTCTTCAAGGGCGTCGAGATACCCGAGCCGTCCATCGCTTACGCTATTTCCGCCAAGACACGCAATGATGAGGATCGGTTGAGCACCGCGCTTGCGAAGATGCTCGAAGAAGATCGCGCGTTGCGCTTCTACCGCGACCCCCAGACGAAGGAGTTTTTGCTCGCTGGCAACGGCCAGCAACACGTGGAGATCGTCGTCAGCCGCTTGAAGCGGCGATACGGGGTGGAAGTGGAGCTGAAATCCCCCAAGATCCCATACCGCGAAACCGTCCGTGGCAGCGCCAATGTCCAGGGCCGCCACAAGAAGCAGACAGGCGGCCACGGCCAGTTCGGCGACTGCTGGATCAAGCTCGAGCCACTGCCCCGTGGGGAGAAGTTCGAGTTCGTGAATGACATCTTCGGCGGGGCGATCCCCCGGCAATACATTCCGGCCGTCGAAAAGGGCGTATTAGAAGCTGCCGAGCAGGGTTTTCTCGCCGGCTACCCTGTTACCGACTTTAGAGTCACTGTGTACGACGGTTCTTATCATGACGTCGACTCCTCGGAAATGGCGTTCAAACTCGCAGGCCGAAAAGCCTTTCGCGCGGCGATGCAGCAGGCGAAACCGGCGCTGCTCGAACCCATCATGAAGGTCGAAGTAGAAACGCCCACCGATTTCGCGGGCGATTTGATGAGCGATTTCAATGGACGCCGCGGCCGGATCTCAGGCATGGATCTGAAGGGCAACATGCAAACCATTCGCGCCCAAGTGCCAATGTCTGAAATGCTCAGTTATCAAAATGACTTGATTTCTAAAACGCAGGGCCGAGCGTCATTCCACATGGAGTTCGACCACTACGATTACGTGCCCGGAGCGCAAGCCGAGAAAATCATCGCTGCGGCGAAGGCGCACCTGCACGTCGAAGAAGAAGAGTAGGCCGCAGGGCTGCGTCCCGGCCCGGCTAGTGGGCGAAAACGCTTTCGAACAGATGCCGCATCTTGCCCTGCAGAGCGTTAAGTTCCGCACGTATGGCCGCCGGCGGTTCGATACTCGCCCGTCCAACGATGCATCAGGTCTGCCAGCATCTCCTGTTCGCGGTGAGAGCCTGGAAACTTTTCTTCCGCGCGCCCAGCGACGATGCGGAGGCCGTGATCCAAAGCCCGCACGAAAGTAGTCGCCTGAAGTAGAAACTCGGCATCCGCTCGCTCCAGGTGTCCCATTTTCTCGACAATGTCGATACGCTCCGGCGTGTTCAGAGTTTTGAAAAACATTCCTGCGCCCTTCAGACGCAAATACATCAGAATGAAATCTGCATCGTAATAGCTGCCCTCGCCGGCCTTCAGCGGACTTACCGTGCCTTGCTCCCGTTGCAGCCGCATTCTCATTTGATACAGATCCTGTTTCGAGCGGCCACTCTGGCCATAGCGCCGCCAATCCACTCGTTGCAGCTCACTCAGAAATGCCGTCGCGCGCTCGACATCGCCGGCCACGCCGCGCGCTTTCATATACGCAATCCCTTCCCAGGCTTCGGCGCGCGTTGAGAAATAATCGACGTATTTCGATTCTGTTTGAACCAGCATGCCTTCGCGTCCGTCAGGCCGCAGCCGGGTGTCGAGCGAAAGAATAGTGCCATCGCCCGTGTAGGTGGTCAGAATCTCGATGACGTGCTCGGTGACCCGCGTCCAGAACCGCTGGCGCTGGGCTTCGGAATCGGGAATGATGAAGAGCAAGTCAGCATCCGAGCCGAGGTCGAATTCACGCATGCCCAACCGCCCCAAAGCCACAATCATCATCTCGCTTTGAGGCTCTTCAAACGGCTTGCTCCCGGTGGCGTGTGCATGAGCATGCGAAATTGCTTGCTCGAGGGCGATGCGGTAAGCGCGCGCAATTACAAATTCAGCGAGCGCCGACGTGCGGTCGAGCGTTTGAAACACCGGCTCGGAAAGACAGATGCTGCCCGCCTGGATGGCGAACATCTCATGCCGGAAAAAGCGCCGCAGTCCGTTAATGTCGTTCAGTGGCGCAGCAAGGCCCTCAAATGCGAGGCGCCGTTTTGGATCGTCCGCCACGCGCGCGATCTTTTCGAGCAGCTCCGGATACCGCGTCAGCTCTTCGGAAAAGAAGGGACTCGTTTCAAAGATTTGAATGACGCAATCCGTCAGAACCGGATGGCCATTCAGCAGCCTGAGATGAGCCGGGTCTTTCAGTAAAGTCTCGATAAAAGACGCGAGCGAGCGATCCGACCGATATATGCTCCGCGCCCGAAAGCGCTCTGCGAGCTTCGGCGCCGCGTCGTCCAGCGCTCGAAGAAGATCTTCCGAAAAACCACGTGATCCCCGTTCCTCGGGAGGCCGAGGCGGAGAATCGCTTCGAAAATTCGACGTCGGCGGGTGCGTATAAGAAAGCGGCCGTTGGGCATGCACGATGCGGTCGTAAATCCCTTGCACATTCTCTAAATGCCGGTTGAGTTCTTGCAGGAGTTGCACGGCCGATGCTCTTCTGGGCGAATCGGGTTTCGCGCCAGGAGGCATGCGCCGCGCAACTCTTTCCAGCTCCGCCTGGGATCCGGGCAGCGAATGAGTTTGCCGGTCATCTTCAAATTGCAGCCGGTGCTCCAGGTTCCGCAGAAACTCGTAGGCTTCGACCAGGCGCGAATACTCAGTCGAGGAGAGAAGGTCTTTTTTAAACAGATTCGACAGCGCGGCCAGCGTGCTGCCATGCCGGACATCCGTCTCGCGAGCGCCATGCAAGCGCTGCAAACATTGCACGAGAAACTCTATATCGCGAATTCCGCCCGGCGCGAGCTTCACGTCCAGTTCATCTTTGCGGAGCCGCTTCCGTCCGAGCTTTTCACCGATGCGCTCCCGCGTGGCCGACATCGTCTCCACGGTCGAGAAGTCGAGCGTCGTCGAATAGATGGACGGCTCGACAAAATCGAGTAGCGCCCGCCCCAGCGCTTCGTCGCCGGCCGCAACCCGCGCCTTAATGAGCATCTGCAATTCCCAGTCACGCGCCCGTTTTGAGTAGTAGTCTTTCGCGCCAGCAAGGGAAATGCATACATCGCCCAGGCTTCCTTCAGGCCGCAGCCTCAAATCGACGCGATAACAAACGCCTGCCCCCGTGTACGTCGAAAGCAGATTCGTGAGCTGATTCGCGACCTTCTTGTAAAACTCTTTGTTGCTGATCTTCTCGGGGCCGGATGTCTCGCCGTTACTGCTGTACAAAAACATCAGATCGATATCGGAACTGTAGTTCAGCTCGCGGCCGCCGAGCTTGCCGAGCGCGAGCACCGCAAAGGCAGCGGGAGCACCATCGCTCAGCGGAGAGCCGTACCGCGCGCTTAGATCGCAACTCACCTTTTCCAGCGCGCAAGCAAGAATTGCGTCGGCGAGATTTGAAAGTTCTTCCGTGACCTCGGAAAGCTTGCCCTGGCCCAGCGCGTCGCGGGTGACAAGCCGAAGCAGCTCTTTGCGGCGGAAGAGCGCCAGGTCCAACGCTGCGGGCGAAACGACTGCACGCTCTCTCAAAAAAGCGCCCAAACGTTTTTTGTAATCGGCAACCGAGAGCGGCTGTTGAATGGACGAAATATCCCAGAGCCATTCAGGATGCTGCAGTAACTCTTCCGAAAGGAAGCGGCTGAAGCTGAAGATTGTGATGAGCCACTCGAAGCGTTCATCTCCGGTATTGATCCACTCTTCGGCATCGGGACACCTCGCCAGAAACTCGCTGAGGAAATGCGACGTCCTCTCGGGGTCAACCGACGTGTCAACGAGAGGTTGGATTTGCTGTCGCGTGGCTTGCGGCCTGTGCAACCGGATTTATCGCTTCGATTATATCGTCTGGTTCTATGATCCCGGGTTGCACGATCGAGGCATAAAAACCGCTCAGGCCCCAGCGCGGCGAGCCCGGATCGAGCGCCTTCACTCGCCTATCAAAAATTCGTTGCTGTATCCCCGATCCGTACGGGTTGAGCGTAAGGCATGGCCCGCGCGGTTTGGTCAGCTCGAGAACGACGCTGCCCACACGGTATATCTGTCCCGGCCGCCACGCTTTGTGATCGAGCCCAAGCGTAGTAAGATTTTCGCCGAGCGCTCCATAGTACAGCGGCCAGCCCTCCTCGCACAGCTCACGTACTACTTCAGCAGCGATCAGGAGCAGCGCCTTTCGCCGTCCGCCATGATATTTCTTATCGTTATGGTCATCTCCGGAGAGTCCGAGCAAGCCGACTTCTGCGCGGGCAACCGGCGTCTTCGGAACGCCGCCGGACGAGATATTCACCTGCAGAATTTTGCCGCGTGCTAAAGACCCGTTTCCGTCCCGCAAACGCTCACCTCGAGACCCGCTTCACGGAAAAATGCAGCTTTCACGGCCAGTGCGCGGTTTGCTCCGTTTCGGTCGGGAGCATACGCCACCTGAATATGATTCGCCTTGTGCCGAGCCATCATCTGGTCGCGCGAAATACCGTACAACACGGCATGCATAATCGGCCATTGCGGCGTGGTAATCCGCCATCTTCGCTCCGTTTCTTCGCGCGGGAGATCCACAACGCGCGCGCGCCCAATATCAGCTTTCAGTTTTCGATCTTCAATGAACACGCGACTCCAAACAATTTCTCCAGGCTTGCTGACTCCTTTGAGGGACCCGCCGCCCAAGCGAAAATACATGGGCGGTTGCCGCTCGCTAACACTTCCTTTGAACCCTCCGGAATTGTGCGCCGGCGGCACGGCCCCGGAGATTTCAAACACCCACACGAATTCGCCGTTGAACATTTCGCCATAGCGTAGGTCGTGCAGCGTGGTTTCTGGAGAAAAGCCCAGCGCATTCCAGACCCGGTTTGTAAGGAGAGCATCCAGCCCCGCGCACTCATCCACCTCGTTGAAATGCGGCAGCGGTTGGCCCTCGTAAAGAACACGCCCGTCTATCGATTTCACGGGCGGACGCTCAGAGTTGTTGAGCAGGCCTTCCGCGAGATCGGAAGCGGGAGCCAAATCTTTCAAGCCCTGCTGATATTGGATTCCGATCGCAGCGCACCCAAACTCATCCGCAATGCGAACCGCTGCGATATACATGCGGCATTGGTCGAGAATCTGGGCATCCGTAAGATCCGTTTCCGGGTTCGTGCCGGTTTTAAACGTGAGTCCCGCCGCATCGAGCCACGCGCGAACTTCTTTCGCCTCCTCTTCGGGTATTTCACGCATCGCAGCGTAAAGCGCCGACTGGCTGAGCCGCTCTTTGTAGACGCCGGTCGGATTCAGCAAATCATCAGGGACAATCGCGTTGAACATGCCCATGCATCCTTCATCAAAGACGCCGATAATCGCCTTCTCATGCTTGAGCTGCCGAGCGAGCGAAACTCCGAGCGACTCTGAATCGGGCGGAAGGCTCAGGCCATCCAATGAACGGACGTGACTCGAGTCGTGCTGGACCGGCTCGCCACGGAGCCAGGATGCAAGCCGCGATAAAAAATAATCATCCGTGAAATTTTCCGACCAAAGTGTCGAATACGGAACACCGGCCTTGCAAAGCGATCCGTTCAGATTCAACATGCCGACAAGGCCCGGCCATTGGCCGCTCCAGTTTGCAACCGTCAGTATGGGGCCTTTATGGGTGATTAGGCCGTGCAGAATGTGATGGCTATACTGCCACACAGCCTCGACGACGACGAGCGGCGCGTCCTCGGGAATGCCGCGAAAGACCTCCATGCCGTATTTCTGAGAATCGATGAATCCGTGTTGCTTGACGGGATCTATGGGGTGACCGCGCTTGACTCGAACGCCAAAACTCTCGATCGCTTTCGTAACAGCTTGTTCGACACACTCTTGCGCCGGCCAACACACGCGGTTCGCGGAGAGACGCAGATCACCGTTCGCGACGAGGACTACCTGTTCGAACATCTTGCCTATTTTGGCAGACTTATTGCTGAATCTGAATCAACGGGGACGCGTGCTTGAAGAATAAGCCGTATCATCCCAGCGCAGGCCCTCGCGCTCGTGGAGCATGCGATTCACCGTTCGTCCGATCGCGAGCGATCCCTGGATTAATGACGGGCACGAAGCGGTCCGCGCGACCTTCACGTCACCCAACCAATGCATCCCCATGCTCATCGAACAACCACATTCCGCGCAGTTTGGCTCACCTCCAAAGACGCACGGCTCGACTCGCGTCTTGAGATCAGCAGTGTAATTGATCGACAGCTTGGAAAAAAGACACGCAGAGGGGCTGGGCGGCGGCCGAAGAAACGCATCCATCAGTCCTTTATGCATGGTCAGCTTCGGATACCTTCCCGCAACTGAATTGAAGTATGCCGCAAGCTGCCGCCGGTTGTCGTCCGTTAGCCGCTCGGCTGACTCTTCATTGATCTGAGGAGTGTAGGCGCTGACCCAGATCCGATTCACTTCCGGCCGGGCGTTCCAGAACTCGACATAACGATCCATGTATCCCGGTTGCTCAATGTTTTTTCGAACTACGGTCCAGTGGATGTTTACCCGGCGTCCTTCAATGTTCTTGAGAATGCGTTCGTAAGTCGCGGGCTTGCGCCGGATGTCGTGATCTTCGGGATTGCCGTCAACAGAAACGGCAACCGTCACTTTGGGGAGCGCTGTCCACTCCTCGGGAATCGGAATCACGGCGCTCGTAACAACCAGCGTGTAAGTGCCACGGTGGCTGAGCTCCGGAAGAACGCGGCTGAGCTCTCGATGCCGAATCAGCGGCTCGCCACCGACAAGCGACACCTGCAGTGGGCTATGCTCGTCGACCAGTTGAAGGATGCGCCGGACAAGGTCGTCGCCACGAAAGTCTGCTAACGGATCGCAGATTCAGACCGTCCGCTCCGAGATGCGAGTCGCCATAGGCATAGCAACCGGGGCAGCGAAGGGGACACTCCCGAGTCACTTCGATAGAGAGCATGGGGATCTTGCCGGTCAGTACTTTCCCCCAGGATTGAAACACATTGAGTGCCTGCATCAGACCCTTTAGAATTTGTGACGCCCTCAACCAGATCCGGTTTCGACCGAAGGGCGGACGCTGTTCACGACGATGATGGTATGTGTTCCCGATGTCGAAGACGACGTTCTCACCTTCCATCTCGTGGCCGTAAGTGCCGTAACTGAGGACAAGATTCGATGACGACGGCCATCAAAAGCATGGCACGATGGGGCCGAGGCGCACACTGGGCTGTTCCGGTGAAAAGTGTCGTTTCCGACTCTCGTTCTGGTTCGGGAGCACGCACGCCAAACAGGTACGTGAGTAGAAGCAATGTCTGTTCAATGTAATTACATTGCCGGTTGCGCTCCCGCAGAAGCCGGTGAATACGTGTCGATACAATCCCCGAATTGAACCCAATAATCCGACTGTTAACGAGGCGAATACGGTCGAATTGCGATATAATTAGCAGATTTGCCTTGCTGCGACAGCCAAAAAGGAGTAAGCTTTAACTGGAAAATGAAATCAGAACCAACTGAAAATACATGATTTAAATCTCCGCGAATGCTGCAAGAATAATCCTCAAAACGCGGGTTGCAAGTGGAAGGAAACATGAAACCTACACGTCTTGAGGGTACCTGGTATCCCAGCGAACTTGCGCCCCATCTTTTCTACATACACGGCGAACTCAGCGGAATGGCAGCTGCTGTTCCGCGTATATGGGGAGAGGGGCAGAGATGGGAGGCGTTTGACATGCGACGGCTCAACGAATCCGCGAGCGGCCCGGTTTTGCTAGGAGAGCATGAAGATCTGGAACTAGCCAAACTGCAAGTTGAAAAGGCCATATTGAGAGAAAGAGTTTAGATGGCGGATTTTGCGAAACTGCTTGCCGATATGATCGCAGAGCGGGATAGGCTTAATGTTGCGATATCGACAGTCAGTGAGTTACAGAAAAAAACTGTATCGACCCCAAAACCGCGCGGGCGGCCCCCTGGTAGCCTCAATAAGCCGAAGCCTTCTTACGAGAATTTGCCAGACGCAAAGATTTAGTCACAAGATCGGGCGAAGAACTAGAACAGCTCCACTCACGGAGCGCGTCGACTTTCCTAATCGCTGGATCCTCGCTTAGAACCACCACTGGAAGAGTCATCCCTCTTGGCCAAAAACCGATTGCCCGCATGTCAGTCTCGGATCAACACCCAGCAGTTCCCGCTATCAGCCAAATCGTGATAGTCGATAGACCTCGGGTATCAGACCGCGGCTCCTGGGTGAACTAGACTCACGATTTGGCGTCCTGTGACGCGCGACGCTTGAGTCGCTTACACGCCAAGGTGCACTAGAGAACGGATGACATCGTGAACGAACGAAAGAACCTCAAATTCGCACACCGTGGATGCACACTAATCGTGGGCGCGACGAACATGGAGGCGGGCTGGTACAGTCACTTCCATCTAAAGTTCCCACGCAATGCGAAGGAAGCTACGCTCTGGGGTGACGAAGGTCCTTATGCTTCAGCAGACGAAGCACTCGAGAAAGCAAGAGCCTGGGCACTCCGAAAAATTAAGCAGCAGAGATTCCCGGTCGTTCCGCGCCCAACGGGCCAGCGGAGCAGAGTGCATCCAATACCGGTAAATGGGAACTGCTAAAAAACATCGGTTGGCGCTTACTGAATTGCGTGTGGACTTAGTCATTCGGCTAAGGATTGCTGCTGCACGTATCTTTGCTAGCTCCTGGCTTTATTCAATAGGAGTAAGCTCATAACAACCCCACCAAAAAAAAGCGGCGAATCAGACGTCATTCTGCGCCCCTTTCAAGGCGCGGCTTGCGACTTGCTGTTTGGGCAAGGAGTGTCCTTTTGAACGAATGGTTCGTAACGCTACGGCTTGATTCCTCGCGTGAAGAGTGCACTTGTAGCAGCTACAAAGACGCTTTGGAGTTGATCCCGGCTCTGATGTATGACTACCGGGGCCAATTTTCTTCGCTCTCCATAACACACCCGGACGGGACAGTGGATCTTCTGGTCCGTTCCCGTCTCAAAACGTGACACATCGTTGCGAGCCCAATTGTCTTTGGATGTTCGGAAAGGTCCGTTTACGCGCCCGCCCCTTTTGTGTTTCCACTGCAATCGAAGAAGACCAGCTCACCTGCGGTCAATAGACCCAGCCCAACGTGACCTGGTAGGTCCTGGGCGTAACCCAATGCGTCCCGCTAAATGTAGAAAGGAAATTATACAGAGCCGCTTCGTTCGTAATGTTCATCGCCGTGAGTTTCAGGGTTGTCTTCAACTTCTCGGTGCGGAACAGGTTATCTATCCCGAGTCCAACATCGAACAGATTGCGTGGTGCGATGCGCGGGGGATTGTGATCAGGATTATACGTCCCGGCGGCCGGAATAACGAGGCGCGTCGCCCCGTAATTTGCCGAGCATGAGCTGATTCCGTGCGTTACTGTCGCGAACTGGTTCCCGCAGAAGAAACCAATATCGGCCTGCTCAGCCGGCGTGAGAGCCAGGGCATCGGCGAGATCGGTCACGGAACCCGCTACCTCTCCGCTGTCATACCTCCACGTGAACGTCGCCCAGGGACCATCTTTCTTGTACTGATAGCGGAGGAAGCTCGTCTGCTGTAAGACCTGGTCGTGATCAATGCGAAATACGCCTGTATCAAGCGGCGAGTTGAAAATCAGCCCGCCTGTTTCCGGTCCAAAGAAGCGAGCTCGGGTGTGACCGAGCGTTGTATAGGCCTGAAACCCATGCAAGTTCGAAGTGGACACGCGCACGGAAACACCATCGATCTTCGATTGCCGCCATTCGATCGGAAACGCGATGGGAGTGTTGAACAGCGTATCGAAATCGAAGGCGTTTTTCGTGTATTTCCAGAAGTAGTCCGCGTCGATCTGCAAGAATCTTTTGATTCCCTGTTGCAAGCCGGCATCGTATGCGTTCCGATGACCTGGCCGCAGCGCATGGCTTCCAAACGCTCCGAAAACATTGGACGCTAAGCCGCCCGCCCCAGTCGTACTCGACAAAATCAGATTTTCGTTGTAAGGCGTCTCCATGGTTCGCGTGTAGGAGCCGCGAACAACGGTGCCGGTCTTTTTGAACATGTAGGAAAGACCGGCGCGCGGCTGCAGCAGGTTGTCATCGGAGATGCCATCGTAGTTGTCGAACCGCAGCCCCAAATTCAGGCTCAGATTCTTGATCGTCATCTGATCTTGCGCGTAGACTGCCTGCTCGTTAATGTTCGCGCGGCCATGAAAGTGGAACGGCGCACCGCCGCGAGTGAGATCGAAAGGAATCAGGCCCGGCGAGAGATTAGGATTCGCAACAAAGCCGAGCCCCGAGCACGCAGCCGGATTCGTAACGGCTGGTAATGCGAGCGGAGTACCCTCCTGACTCAGGCAGACGGCATTAAACGTCGGAACAGTCAGCGCAAGAGCAAAGTTTTCGACCAGCCTCGTCTGCATCAGTTCCGTTCCGATCTTGATGTTGTGCGTGCCGTTCGCGTACGAAAGGTCAGCGCGCGTTCCCCAATTCGTGAGATGGCGATCCTGACTCACGGTTGCGGGTGTGTCGTCGAACGGATCTCCGCTGGGGAAGTAATTGACGCGATCCTGTCGAATGAATGGATCGATTGTCAGCAGAGTCGTCGGACTGAATGTGTGCTGATAGCCGGCAGCGAAACTGTAAGTCTTCGCGAGCTGGCGTTGATCCTGATCGAGCTGATTGTAGGTGACCGGTATCTGAAACCAATTGCGAGCTCCAAACAGATTGAGGTGCAAAGAATCGCGGTTCGTAGGCTGAAAGTCGATACGATCAAATATTGTTTCACTATTGCCTATATCGTGAAAGGGCGCAAACTCAGGGCTGTCCAAAAATCGGCCACTTCGGTTGGAATCCACAACCAGAAAATTACCCCACTTCGCACCGCCTATTCCGAACGTGGCGTCTTCACCAAACGTGCCGAACGATCCGTAGTACGTGTCCAAGCTAACAGTCGGCTTTTGTCCCAGGCCGGAGCGCGTTACCGTGTTCACGATAAGGCCCGTCTTATCGCCATACTCCGCATTGGGAGCGCTGCTGACCAGCTCAAGCGACTGAAACGCATTCGGGGGCAACTGCGTGGAAAAAGTTTTATTTTGCTGGTCGCTTATCGATTGGCCGTCGACGACGTAGGTCGTCTCACCGTGATCTCCCTGGGGATGGAAGAAGCCGTTCGAATCGGCGACCACGCCCCCCGAAGTCAGCGTGATCGCATCCCCGAGTCCCTGTCCAGAAGATGCGATAGGAAGCTTGGAAAGAAGCGTCTGATCGGCGTCCGTGTGCGCCGAAGGAACATTCTCGAGGACATCCGCGCTGGCTTCGACGTTGACCGTCTCGGTCGATCCGGCGAGCGCTAATGCGGCATTGACCTGAATCGGAACTTGGGTGCGCACCGCCACATCCTCCTGAAAACTTTGAAAGCCTGACGACGTGATCTGCAGATGGTACTGATTGGGTGGAATGTTCAGGAGCCGGAACGCGCCATCCGAGCCCGATTTCGCGGATTGCGAATAGCCGGACACAGGATTACTGATGTTCACGTCAGCGCCCGCAACCACGGCCCCGCTCGGATCTGTAACAGTGCCCCGAATAGTTCCACCATTGCCAGTCGCCTGCGCGGGAATCCCGGTCTTCTGAAGAAAAAAGAACGAAAGAATCAGAAATGCCGGTATCCACCTCGGCCTCACTCGTTGTCTCAAGAGCTAGCTCCTTTTCACATTGCAAACACCACTTGAACAGGCTGCGCGCGTCCGTATAGGAACGCTCCAGCCGGTCTGAAAATTACAGCGAAAGGAGTGAGGACGGCGGTGCCCGCGGAATGCGCGTCAGATCCGGTACTTCGAAGATAACTGCCGGTAAAATCGAGGCCGTCAAGTGCTGTGAGGGGGTGATCAGCGGTTTACCGGCATCGCTCGCGATCGTGACTACATTCGCACGCTCCGCGACATGGCACAAGAGGCAATTTGCGTGTTGCGGCGAATCGTGCCTGTGAAGAGGTCCCGCGAAGGATGCGACGAGCAAAGCCGCGAGACACACAAGAGCCAGTAGCATGGCGCTTGGAAAGCGTTTACTGGACGGCGATGCCACTTACCCGAATTATACGCGAACGGAAATGTATAGGTTGCCGGCTTGGAAGGCAACCGAAAAAATAGCTGATCCGTCAAACAAGCAGCCCAGTCTTTGGTCAACTTACGTTTCTCTTGTAAATTAGAGTAAGTTCCTGTTAAGTATGAGCGAGCCTACTCCTGAAGCGAAAGCGGCTGGATCGGAGCCGGAGCGGCCCCGGTCTGCGGTGATCGCGACTGTCGCCTGGTTCCGCGATCTGATGCTTTCGGTGCTGATCGCGGTGCTTGTGATTCTGTTTTTATACCGCCCGGTAAAGGTCGAGGGAACAAGCATGATGCCTAGCCTCTACGACCAGGAGCGCTTGTTTATCAATCAATTCAGTTACAAGTTCGGCATCGGCCACATCCAGCGCGGTGACACGGTTGTGTTCTGGTATCCCGGCGAGCCGACCACGTCCTATATCAAGCGAGTCATCGGGCTTCCCGGCGACACAGTTTCGGTAGACGACGGATATGTGATTGTGAACGGCAAGAAGCTGGTCGAGAATTACATTCCGCCGGAATACCGCGATGATCGAAGCTACCCGCCTATCGTGATTCCGCCCGATCAATACTTCGTGTTGGGCGATCATCGCAGCTCTTCTAACGACAGCCGGGCGTGGGGCTTGGTCCCGAAAAGTTACATCTACGGTAAAGCTGTCTTCGTCTTCTGGCCCCCCGACAAGATCGGCACGGTTCGCTGATCCGCGGGAGCATTTACGGCCGCCGGTTTACAAGCCACAGCACCAACGTACCCAGCAAACTCAAAATCAGGCAAGTGATGATCGGGAAATAGACGGTCGTGTTTTTGCCGCGCCAGACGACGTCGCCCGGCATTCGCCCCAAGGGCAGATTCAATCTCGGCAGCAGCAAAACGGCAACACCGAGCGCGATTAAAAACAGCCCTGCGAATATCAGAAGCCGTCCTAGGTTCACTTCAGTTTGACGCTGCCGCGCTGTAAAGAGTAGCGTCTCGAATATCGCAGTACGGGCCATCGCCTGAGCTACACTGGCGGCTGAGAAGCCGAACAGAGTATGAGTGATTCGAAGACCTACGTTGCGAGCGCTGAGTTTGCGGCCCGCGCCCGTGTGAAAGGGATGGAGGGGTATCGCGAGCTCTACGATCGCGCGAAACGAGAGCCGGAAACTTTTTGGGCTGATTTAGCTTCGCAGGAGCTCACCTGGTTCCGTCCTTTCGGCCAAACTCTCGAATGGGAAACGCCCTATGCAAAGTGGTTTGCGGGCGGAAAGATCAACGCCTGCTATAACTGCGTGGACCGGCATGCGGCCAGCTTCCGGAAGACGAAGCCCGCGATCATTTTCGAAGGCGAGCCGGGCGACCAGCGCGTGATTACCTATGAAGAGCTGATGCGACTCGTGAGCCGTTTTGCGAGCGTTCTGAAAACGCTTCAGTACGGAAGCGGAAACCGCGCGATCATTTATATGCCGATGATTCCAGAGCTTCCCATCGCGCTACTTGCTTGCGCGCGTCTCGGCATTATTCATAGCGTAGTTTTCGGCGGCTTTTCGGCAGAGGCATTGAAGGCCCGCATTCAGGATCTGGGCGCCACGCTTGTGATTACGGCCGACGGAGGCTGGCGGCGAGGACGCGAGGTTCGCCTGAAGGACGCAGTGGATGAGGCGTTAAAAGAGTGCCCGGACATTGAGAAAGTAATTGTCTATAAACGCACTGGCTCAGGCGTGCCGATGAAACAAGGACGAGACTTCTGGTGGCACGACCTGGACGCGCAGATGTCAAGTGATGGGTTTCTTAATCAACAAGCGGAAAATTGTCCCGCGGAAGAGCTTGATTCGGAGCACCCGCTGTATGTTCTCTATACATCCGGCACAACAGGTCGGCCGAAGGGCGTTCTGCACACGACGGCCGGCTACCTGCTTCAGACGTTAATGACGATGAAGTGGGTCTTCGATCTGCAGGAGAACGATGTTTACTGGTGCACTGCTGATATCGGTTGGGTGACCGGTCACAGCTATATCGTGTATGGTCCTCTTGCGGCTGGAGCCACTTGCATTGTTTACGAAGGAGCGCCGGATTTTCCCGCATTCGATCGCTTCTGGCAGATCGTCGAGAAGTACCGTGTCTCGATTTTCTACACCTCTCCTACGGCCATTCGAGCGCTGATCAGGCAAGGAGACGCATGGCCGAACGCGCACGATCTATCGAGCTTGCGCGTACTCGGGTCGGTTGGCGAGCCGATTAATCCAGCCGCATGGGAGTGGTATCACCGGGTGATCGGAAAAGAGCGTTGCCCCATCGTCGATACGTGGTGGCAGACGGAAACCGGCGCGATTATGATCTCGCCGATGCCGGGCGCCGTGCCTGCTAAGCCGGGATCCGCGACGCTTCCGCTGCCCGGCGTGATTCCGGACATTGTCGATTTAAAGGGCAACCCGGTTGGCGACAATCACGAAGGGTATTTGATCATCCGGGAGCCATGGCCGTCGATGATTCGCGACATCTGGGGAGACCCGAAGCGCTTTAAAGAACAGTATTGGTCGCGTGTTCCGGGCGCGTACTTCACTGGAGATGCGGCGCGCCGCGATGAGGACGGATATTACTGGGTGCTCGGGCGAGTCGATGACGTCATGAATGTCAGCGGTCATCGGCTCAGCACGATGGAGGTGGAATCAGCGCTGGTTCACCACCCGGCCGTAGCCGAAGCGGCGGTCGTTGGCAAGCCGCACGAGATCACAGGTCAGGCTGTGTGTGCGTTCATCACCCTGAAACAGGGCGACTGGGATCACCGCGCCTTGGGCAACGAATTGCGGCAGTGGGTGGGCCACGAAATCGGCCCGTTTGCGCGGCCAGAAGAGATACGGATTACCGATGCTTTGCCGAAAACACGCAGCGGCAAGATCATGCGAAGGTTGCTGCGCGAGATTGTCACGACTCACGCCGTCACGGGCGATGTGACGACTCTCGAAGATATGACTGTGCTGACAAACCTGGCCTCACAGCACGATGAAGACTGACCCGCCAGCCAGCCGAGCGGTCAGTCATGCTTCGAGCTTCGCGTCGAGAGAGATATCCGTATCGAACAGCTTTGAGACAGGGCAGTTCTCCTTTGCGCTTTGCGCGGCCCGCTCGAAAGCTTCCTGACTCGCGCCCGGAATTTTTGCCCTGAGTTCGAGCTGGCTCTTCTTTATCGCGAATCCCTCGCCTTCTCTGTCGAGCGTGATTCTGCAACTGGTGTCGATGCTGTCGGCCTTGAGCCCCTGTTTTTGTAGCTCGGCTGAGAGCGCCATCGAAAAGCAGCCGGCGTGAGCTGCTGCGAGAAGCTCTTCCGGGTTGGTTCCTGTGCCCTGCTCGAAGCGATCCTTGAAAGAATAAGGCGTATTTGAAAGCGCGCCGCTTGCGGCCGAGAGTGTGCCGCGCCCCGATTTCAGATCACCCGTCCACTGCGCTTTCGCTGAACGTTCCATGCTTTGCTCCTGAAAATGAATTCCAGGAATAAGATGCTTCACCGCTGTGAAATGCGGCAGAGAAATCGCGGATCAGGCGAGGCGGCAAATGGCCGCGACCATGCGGCCGGGATTCTCAGGCTCGCGGCGGTACGAAAAGAATTGCGCGCTCTGGCAGGTCGTGCACAAACCAGAATCAAAGATGCGATCGGGATTCACGCCGGCGGCTTGCATCTGGCGGCGATTGGCTTCGGGCAGATCCAGCTTGCGATTCCCGGTTGTGGGCTGCCATTCAGGGAACAACTGCGCGAACGGCGCTTCTACTTCCGGGCCGACTTCGTAGCAGCAGCCTCGAATACACGGGCCGATTGCCGCGTATATGTCAGCGGGGGCGGTTCCGAAGCTCGCGTGCATGCTTTCGATTGTCCGTTCAGCGACTCCCGCGGCCGTACCCCGCCATCCGGCATGCACGGCAGCAATGCCGCGCGTTTCGCAATCGAGCAATAAAATCGCAACACAGTCAGCAGTTCGGATTCCGATGCTCTTCCCAACGTCGTCCGTGATCAGGGCGTCACCCTCGGCGTCCCGATCTCTCAGCGCGTGCGCGTTCACGACGCGATGTGAATGGATCTGACGAAGTGTGACATCGACTGGCGGACTCGCTTGGCGCGTGCCGAACCCGTGCTTTTGCCAAACAAACTCCTGAAATTCATCGCATCGATAGATGCCGTCAGGACCGAGCCGGAACGAACCATTCACAAGCGCATGACCGCCGTTTGGGAAATTATCGGAGATTACGAGACCAGCTTAGCGCCCGAGCCGCTGAGATTGCGTTTGCGTGTGGAATCGGCCGCGATACCAGTCGAGAGTCAGCCGCAAGCCCTGCTCGAAAGTAAACCGAGGTTGGTGATGAAGATCTCGGATCGCAGCAGTGGTGTCCGCCTGCGAATGCCGCACGTCGCCCGGACGAGGAGGAGCATAAATCGGCGGCAGGCTTACGCCTTCGATCCGTTGCAACAGACCCCAAGTCTCGTTCAGCGTGTACCGGTTCCCGTTCCCGGCATTGAACACTCTCCCCGAGACGCCACTCGCGGTCGAAGCCTTCAGCAGCAATTGCACGACATCTTCGACGTAGGTGAAATCACGAGATTGCTCTCCATCGCCATAGATGGTAGGACGGCGGCGGTCGATCAAGCAATTCAGAAACACAGACAGCACCCCGGAATATACGCTGGTGGGGTCCTGTCGCGGCCCAAACACGTTGAAGAAGCGCAGCGATACGGTTTCCAAGCCGAAGCACTCAGAAAAAATGGCCGCGTAATATTCGCCCACGAGCTTCTGCAGCGCATACGGCGATTTCGGTTTCGGAGTCATGGTCTCGACTTTGGGAAGCACATCGGTGTCACCGTATGCGGAAGACGAGGCCGCATAAATCACCCGACCCGCCTTGCCCTCTGCGGCTGCGCGAAGCACGTTGAATGTGCCGTCGATGTTGCTCTCATGGCTTGGGACGGGGTCCAGTATTGATTTTGGGACGGAAGGAATCGCCCCAAGATGAAAGACGCGATCAGCGCCCGCGATTACCGGCGCAATGCGATCATAATCGCGAAGATCCAGCTCGTGCACTGTGATCTGATCGGCGACTCCTTCCAGATTGTCGAGAGCGCCCGTCGATAGATTGTCAATGACGTGCACGCGGTGGCCTTCCGCAAGCAGAGCCCTGACGAGGGCAGATCCGATAAATCCAGCGCCCCCGGTGACGATATAACGATTCATGTATGTGAGAAATCGGACAGAAGACGGCTTCGTCTCCGCCGGCCCAAGCTCCCAATGTAAACACAAAAAAGGCAGCCTCGCTCAACGGCAAGGCTGCCTGATGGATTCACTTTCTACTATGCACTCAAAATTTCGATGCGGTGCGGGTGTTTGTGTCCTGCTTAATATCTGCGGCCGATGCACGCGCCCACTCGTCTGCTTCGCGTTCAGCTTGCTCGCGAGTAATGCCGTAGCGCTCCTGGATCTTGCCGACGAGTTCGTCTTTTTTCCCGCTCAGCGCAGTAATATCGTCGTCGGTGAGCTTGCCCCAGCGCTGCTTTACAGAGCCTTTTAGCTGCTTCCACTTGCCTTCAAATTGATCGGAGTTCATGGTTCGGGGTTCTCCTTCACGAAAAGCGTTTATGCAATCGACGGACCAAATACGAAGTAAAAGGGTTTAGCCGAGTAGGCTAGCGTCAGTACTGGCAAATTCTTCAGCCCGACTTTGGCGTTTTTCCCTGTCGAGCGCCGAACCGCGCGCTCTGGGATACTCAGAGGTAGTTATGTGCCCGGATGAGGTCCTACTCAGCATAAATCTGCCGTTGCCGCTCCGGGTGAGAGGAAAGGTGCGGGATGTTTACGAACTCGGTGAACACCTGCTGTTCGTCGCCTCGGATCGCATCTCGGCATTTGACTGCATTCTGGGCAGCGGTATACCGTGCAAGGGCCGCGTCCTGACGCAGATGTCGGCGTTCTGGTTCGAGTTGTTGCGGGACACGATACCTTCGCATCTCGTAACTGCGGACGTGACAGAGTATCCGAGAAAAGCATCGAAGTTCCGCAAGACGCTCGAGGGGCGCTCGATGCTGGTGAAAAAAGCGGCCATGATCGAGATCGAGTGCGTGGCGCGCGGCTATCTGGCGGGATCGGGATGGAAGGAATATGCCAAGCAGGGACGGTGTGCGGCATTCCGCTGCCTCCTGGGTTGCGGGAAAGCGAGCGCCTTCCCGAACCGATTTTTACGCCGGCCACAAAGGCGCAAACCGGGCACGATGTGAATGTCCCATTCAAGTACGTAGCGGATCTGTTGGGAGTCGAGCTGGCAGGGCAGCTTCGCGACAGAACGTTGGAAATTTATCAACGGGCGGCGAGCTACGCGCTCGAGCGCGGCATCATTCTTGCCGACACGAAGTTCGAATTCGGATTCATCGAGAACGAGCTGGTGTTGGCTGACGAGGTTCTGACGCCTGATTCGTCCCGCTACTGGCCGGCGGACATGTACCGGCCAGGCGGCCCGCAGTTCTCCTTCGACAAACAGTACGTCCGCGATTATCTGGAAGGGCTTGAGATGGGATAAGCGTCCGCCCGCCCCTGCGCTGCCCGGATGACGTCACCCAGAAGACAAGCGAGAAGTATCAGGAGGCGTACTTGAGGCTGACCGGACATCCGCTCGTTGCTTGAGCGTATGAGTCATTCATTGCGCGATGCTTCGTACTTTTAACTGGTTCGATATTGTGCTGATCGTGATCGTGCTTTGGTCCGCCGTAAGCCGGGTTCCGAGCCGGGCTGGCGCGCGTCGTAATTGGATTCATCGCCGCAATCTGTGGGCTGCTGGCCGGATTTTGGTTTTATCGGATGCTCGCCGCGAAGTTGATGCCGTGGGTGAAAACAGTCACCGCCGCAGAAATTCTGGGATTTCTGATCATCTTTGCCGGCGTGCTGCTCCTCGGGTCGCTGATCTCGGCGCTGCTTTCGCGCTTCTTCAACTGGGTTGGCCTTTCGTGGTTCAATCACTTCCTGGGCGCAGTTGCAGGCGTCGCACGAGGAGCACTCGTTATCGCTGCGCTTGTAGACGTGCTGGTGGCCTTCTCGCCTTCTCCTATTCCCTCGTTTCTCGACAACTCGAAGGTTTTGCCATATACGCTGCAGATCTCGTCGTGGCTCGCCGGTTTGGCGCCCCGCGAGTTGAGGGACGCGTTCACCGAGCAGATGGAAAACCTAAAGCAATTGTGGGCGCCGCCGAAAGATCACCACAGCCAGGAAATCTGAATCCGAAAGCCTTCAGGGACAGTCGATTGCTCATCATCTTCGATCTGGACGGGACGCTCATCGATTCGAGTAAAGACCTCGCGATCTCAATGAATGCGACGCGCGAACATTTCGGATTGCCCGCGCTCGATCCGTCGCTCATTTACTCGTATGTCGGGAATGGTGCGGCAGTGTTGGTTCGGCGTGCCATGGGGCCGGACACAGGAACTCAAACTGTTGAGGAGGCGCTGGAGTTTTTTCTGAAGTTCTACCGCGCACATGCGTTAGAGCACACCGAGCTTTACCTGGGGGTTCGCGAGATTATCGAGCAGCTCGGCGAAACCCGCGCATAAGCTCGCAATCCTGACGAACAAGCCAGTGCGTATCAGCTTCGATATTGTTCGCGCTCTGGGTTTGGAAAAGCATTTCATGCGTGTCTATGGGGGCGATAGCTTCCCCGCGAAAAAACCGGATCCAATTGGGGTGATTGAGCTGATGCGTGAAGCCGGCCTGAGGCATTCGGAGACCCTGCTCGTAGGCGACAGCGGAGTCGACGTGCAGACTGCGCGCAATGCGGGCGTAGGTAGCTGGGGCGTGACTTGGGGCTTCCAACCGGAAGCGTTCGAGGTGCATCCGCCCGATCTGCTCATCTCCGACCCGCGACAATTAGTAGAGCAGCTAGATTCGCTGACATCTTCGGTTCTTTAGGCCGCGTTGTTTTACATGTTCGAGTTCCTGTTCAAGTACCCTCCTGCCGTGTTCTCAAAAGGAACCTTTGTGCTGCTTGGAGACTGGCCGAGATGGGTGCTGTTTGCTGCATTGGTTGGAATGGCGGGCCTGCTCGCATGGATGATGTGGCGCAAGCGCCGTCGTCTGGCGGGTTCCGTGCGCACACGTCGCGCCTTTGTCATATGGGCTTTGCAATCGGCTTTGGTTGGTTTGCTGCTGCTGCTTCTATGGGAGCCCGCGCTGAGCGTATCGGCGCTGAAACCGCAGCAAAACATCATTGCGGTGATCGTCGATGACAGCCGCAGCATGGGCATTCGAGATAGCAATCTGCCGCGGGAGCAGGAAGCGATTCAGGTGCTCGATTCGGGCCTGCTGAAGGATTTAGAAAGCCGCTTTCAAGTACGGCTATACCGGTTGGGCGCGGGGCTCGAGCGGATCCAAAGCACCGATCAGTTAAAGGCGAACGAGAACGCCACACACATCAATCAAGGGCTGCGGCAGATCGCGGACGAAGCCGCGACACTACCGGTCGGCGCGGTGATTTTATTGAGCGATGGCGCGGAGAATTCGGGCGGCGTTGATTCGGCGAGCATTTCCGACCTGCAAAGAAGACGGCTCCCGGTGAACACGATCGGATTCGGCCGGGAGCAACTGAGGAACGACATCGAGCTGGACGGATTCGACCTGCCCTCGCAAGCTCTCGCGAGCTCACGTCTGCAAGCACAAGTGAAAATTCGGCAGAACGGCTTTAGCGGCAGGCGAGCGCAACTGCTTCTGATGGCGGGCAGCAGCGTGGTGGCAAGCCGGGACATCGTGCTTCAAAACCGTCCCCAGCAAATTGAAAACATCGAATTCAATGCGGGCGCGGCAGGCGTAAAGAACATCGAAGTGAAGCTCGATCCGCTCCCGGGAGAAGAGAACCGCCAAAACAATCAACTTACGCGAGTGCTCTCCGTGAATGAGACGAAGAGGCGCATTCTTTATGTGGAGGGAGAGCCCCGTTGGGAATACAAATTTTTGCGGCGTGCCGTTGAGGATGATCCTGCATTGCAAGTTGTGTCCATATTGCGGACTACTGAGAACAAGATCTACCGGCAGGGGATTCAGAATCCAAATGAGCTGGCAGATGGCCTTCCGTCGAAAGCTGAAGACCTCTTTGAATTTCAAGGGCTGATTCTGGGTAGCGTGGAGGCAGCGTTCTTTACGACAACACAGCAGGAGCTGATCAGAGAATTTGTAGACCGGCGGGGCGGCGGCCTGCTATTTCTCGGCGGACGCTGGGCGCTCGCAGACGGAGGGTACAGCGTTCCACCGTTTGCGGAGCTTCTGCCGGTAACTTTGCCGAAACGGAAGAATACCTTTCGTCGGGACCTGGTCGCGGCCGAGCTCACCGACCTAGGCAAGCAAAGCCTGATTTGCCGGCTCGAGGACGATTCGGAGAAGAGTATTGATCACTGGGAGGTCTTGCCGTACCTCGCGAACTATCAAGACGCCGGGACCCCTAAACCAGGCGCGGTCGTTCTGGCGCGCGTGAATGCAGGCGGTAAGCGGCTGCCCCTGCTGATTACTGAAAACTACGGCCGTGGCCGGACGGCTGTGTTCGCCACAGGCGGAAGTTGGCGCTGGCGTATGCAACAGCCCGTCAGCGACAAGAGTCAGGAGGCGTTCTGGCGGCAGTTGCTGAGATGGTTGATTAGCGCAACGCCGTCTCGCATCGTCGCTTCTACGCCTAATGCGCAACTCGAAGACGACGGGCGAATCGAATTGCGTGCCGAGGTTCGCGACACTACGTATCTCCCGGCGAGCGACTCGGAAGTGCAGGCGCATATTATTCGTCCGGACGGTTCGGCGGAAACAGCAACGCTCCGGCCAGAGCCTCTGACGCAAGGAGTTTATTCCACCCAATGGAACGCCGCGCAGGCCGGTTCTTACGTGGCCGAGATCACGGCCGGGCGCGCCGGGCGGGAGCTGGGCAGGGATATCGTGACGTTCCGGCGGGAAGATGGTGTTGCAGAAAATTTTCATCAGGAACAAAACCGTGAGCTGCTCCAGGAGCTGGCGACCGATACGGGCGGACGTTACTACAAGCCAGCGAATGCGGCACAGCTTGCAGGAGAGATCTCGTATTCACAGGCTGGAATCACGGGACGCGAAATGAAGGAACTCTGGAATATGCCGGTCCTCTTTTTGGTTGCGATCGCTTTGCGATCTGCCGAATGGCTTTTGCGCAGGAAGTGGGGCGCGGTGTGAAGGGCGGCGCCTTACTCTTGTTTCTTGCTCCCGCGTTGCAGGCAACGATGTATTACGTCACCGTTGCAGGACTTGGCGGAGCCCCAGAGTACGAAACAGAGTTCAAGCAATGGGCGACCGAAATCGATCACGAATTGCGCGGGAACGGCTCGAGCGCGCAAATCGAGACGCTCTACGGAAGCGCTGCTTCGCGCCAGCACGTGCGGGAGGTGTTGACGAGAGTGGCGTCAGAAGCTCACACGGACGATGCTTTTGCACTCCTGCTAATTGGACATGGAACCTTCGATGGAACGGATTATAAGTTCAATCTCCCGGGGCCGGATCTGACGGCGACCGAGTTGGCATCCCTGCTGAACCGCATCCCGGCAACACGCCAGTTGGTCGTGAACATGACGAGCGCAAGCGGCGCATCACTTGCCCCGCTTGCGAGGAAAAATCGCATTGTGATTACAGCCACCAAATCGGGAAATGAGAAGAATGCGACCGTGTTCGCGCGGTATTGGGTGGACGCGCTGCGGGATCCTGCCGCGGATTCCGACAAGAACGGATCAATTTCAGCGCTCGAGGCATACCGCTATGCGGAACGCAAAACGGCGGCGTACTTCGAGACTGAAAAATTGCTTGCAACCGAACATGCCATGTTCACGGACACCGGTGCGTCAAGCGGAGTGCGCGATCCGGAAGCGGAGAACGGGCAGGGTCTGCTCGCTGCTGCCTTTCCCCTGATACGCCCCAAAAATGAGACTGCGAAGAATATCGCACCCGAGAAGCAACGGCTGCTGGCAAAGAAAGAAGATTTAGAAGCCAAGATCGACAGGCTGAAGTATCAGAAAGCCGCGCTCGACCCGGACGAATACAAGCAGCAGTTAACAGCGCTGCTGCTCGAGCTCGCGCGGACCCAAGCGGAGATCGACCGGTGAGCCGGCTGGGGTTTCTGCTTTTATCAATTGCAGTTTCCGGCTCCGCCGAAAGGTGCATTGCTGCCCAGATTGGCGATTGCCGCGCGTTACGACATCATGGCCGGCTCAGCGAGGCACGTGCTTGCTTCACGCGCCTATCTGGGAGCGATGCCGCACTGACTCGCGCACTGGCGTATTGGGGACTCGAGCAGTACGAGGAAGCAAACCAGCAGTTTCGGGTTGCCTACAAACAGGAGCCAAACTCTTCAGCGCTGCGCGTGGAGTGGGGCCAACTATTTCTCGAACGGTTCAACCCCGCTGAAGCAGCCAATCTGTTTCAAGAAGCTCTGAAATTAGATCCGAACGAAGCGCGGGCGTATCTCGGGCTGGCGCGAGTGGCCGCCGAAGGATATGACAAGAAGGCCATCGACTTTGCGCACCAGGCTCTCGAGCGCAATCCGAAATTCGTCGAGGCTCACGAATTCCTGGCCTATCTTGCGCTCGAAGATAACAATGCGAGCTTGGCAATGCAGGAGGCTCAGAGCGCACTCGCGCTTTCGTCCGAAGCACTGGACGGTTTGGCTGTGCTTGCCTCGATTGATTGGCTGAACGGCAAACCGCACTCTGAGTGGATGGATCGCATCCTGAAGGTGAATCCGGTTTACGGCGACGCGTATGCTACCGGTGCGCACTTCTTCGTCATTAACCGCCGCTACAAGGAAGCGATTGAGCTTTACCGCAAGGCTCTCGCGCTGAATGAAAGTTTATGGGCAGCGAGATCGCAACTGGGCGTCAACCTGATGCGGCTGGGATTCGAAGATGAGGCAAAGCAGCAGCTCGAGCGTTGTTACCGCGCGCGATACCGGGACGCTGAGACGGTCAATTCGCTACGGTTGCTTGACACCTTGAAGGACTACGAGACATTTGATAGCGGCACCGCGACGCTAATGTTGCACAAAAATGAGGCGGCACTGCTGCGGCCCTATATCGGCGCGGAGCTGAATCGTGCGATTGCCGTTTACCAGCAGAAATACAAGATGAGGCTACCAGGGCCGGTGCGCTTAGAAGTCTACCCGAACCATGAGGACTTTGTCGTGCGCACTCTCGGGCTTCCGGGCCAAGGTGGCTTGCTCGGCGTTACGTTTGGCATGGTGGTCGCGATGGACAGCCCGTCAGCACGGCCGCCCGGAGAATTCAATTGGGCGAGTACGATGTGGCATGAGTTGAGCCACGTATATGTACTCACCGCCACGAATCATCTGGTTCCGCGCTGGTTTACGGAAGGGGTCGCCGTGCACGAGGAAGGCGCTGCGTCACCCGAGTGGCATGAGCGGATGACACCAGAGATCGTGACGGCGCTCCACGAAAAGAAACTCTTGCCTGTTCTGGAACTGGATCGCGGGTTCGTCCGTCCAGAATATCCAGCACAGGTTATCGTGTCATATTTCGAAGCTGGTCAGATGTGCGACTACATGGTGGAAAAGTGGGGCAATGAAGCGATCCTCGGGATGATTCACGCGTACGCGAATCGAAAGACCACTGGCGATGCGATTCAGGAGAATCTCGGTGAGACTGCCGCTGAGTTCGATAGAAGCTTCTCAGTGTGGCTCGATCAGAAAGTGGGAAACACAGTACGCCATTTTGATGATTGGAAGCAGGGCATCAAAGCGGCTGAGCAAGACCTAAAAAACGGCAGGAAAGACGAAGCCATTCGCAAGGCTTTGGCAGTTCGTGATTACTATCCGGATTACGTCGGCAGCGAAAACGATTACGAGCTGATTGTTGAGGCGTATATCGGTAAGAATGATCGCGCCGCTGCGATACAAGCTCTCGAGCGCTATCGCGATGAAGGCGGCAGTAACATTCGAACGCTGAAGAAATTGGCGGCGCTCGAGCAAGACTCGGGTCAACGGAGGCAGGCAGAGATGACCCTTGGGGAATTGAACTACATTTATCCCGAGGACGAGGAGATTCATCGCAGGCTAGGCGGCCTTTTGCTCGAGAGCCGTGATGCAAGCGGAGCCATACGCGAATACCAAGCTGTGCTCGCGCTCCGGACGGCAGACCCCGCGCAATCGCACTACGATTTGGCTAGAGCTTTGCACGCCGCGCATCGGATGAACGAGGCGAAAGATCAGGCTGTTCTCGCGCTCGAGGCTGCGCCTGATTTCAAACCCGCTCAGCAGCTATTGCTTCAATTAAGTCAATAATCATGTCGATCTCAACCGCACCTCTCACAACCGAGCCTGCCGATCTCAGAACGCACGTCGAGCGCTTTCAAGAAGTGCAGGCTTCGATCAAGCGCGAGGTAGGGAAAGTGATCGTGGGGCAAGAAGAGGTCATCGAGCATGTCCTCATTTCGCTGTTTGTAGGCGGCCACTGCCTACTAACGGGCCTGCCCGGCACGGCAAAAACGCTGCTCGTACGAACCATGGCGCGGACACTGGGATTGAAGTTCAACAGAATTCAATTCACGCCGGACCTGATGCCTTCGGACATTACCGGGACGGACATCATCGAGGAAGATCCGGCCACCGGGCATCGCACTTGGACTTTTGTTTCCGGTCCGATTTTTTCCAATTTGCTGCTCGCGGACGAAATCAACCGAACGCCGCCAAAGACGCAATCGGCGCTTCTCGAAGCCATGCAGGAGCTGTCGTGCACGGTGCGGGGGCGCCAATACTCGATTGCTCCTCCGTTTTTCGTATTAGCGACGCAAAATCCAATCGAGCTGGAGGGCACATATCCGTTGCCTGAAGCTCAGTTGGACCGGTTTCTGTTTAATACTGTCCTGAATTATCTCGATGCCGAGGACGAGCTGAAGGTAGTCGACCTGACCACGACCACGCAGGTCCCAGAGGCTGAGCCTGTAACAAATGGACCGGAGATTTTACGTTTTCAGCAGCTCGTGCGAATGACTCCGGTGGCCGAATCGGTTGCGCGCTACGCCATTGAATTGGTCCGAGCCACACGACCGCGGCAGAATGGAGACGGTCCCGATTTCATAAAGAAGTACGTAAATTTCGGCGCGAGCGTAAGGGCGGCGCAGTTTCTCGTGCTGGCCGGCAAGGCTCGCGGGCTGATGCGCGGGCGCTTCCATGTCTCTTACGAAGATGTTCGAGCGTTGGTGATTCCCATCTTGCGGCATCGGGTGCTGCTGAATTTCCACGCTGAATCAGACCGCCTCGATACCGACGAGATCCTGCGGCGTTTACTTGAATGGAAGCCTGCGCCGCGCGGGTAGAACCAAGTGCCTGCGGAAGCCACAAACCGCTTTCTCGATCCGGCGGTTCTCGCCGAGATCGCGAGGCTCGACCTGATCGCGAGAACGGTCGTGGATGGGTTCGTAGCTGGGCTGCATCGATCACCGGATTTTGGATTCAGCCAGGAGTTTGCTGAATACCGAGCGTACACGCCCGGAGATGACTTACGGCACGTTGACTGGAACGTTTTTGCGCGAACTGACAGAGCCTATCTGAAGCGCTATCGCGGAGAGACGAACACTGAGCTAATGGTGCTGCTCGATGCAAGCGCCAGTATGCAGTTCGGCTCGGGCCCTGTGAGCAAGTTTGCATACTCGAAGTTTTTGGCGGCTGCGCTTGTTTATCTCGCACACCTGCAAAGGGACAGCACCGGCCTGATCGCGTTTCACGACGATGTTGCCGATTTCGTCCGGCCCTCCGGCAGGCAAGGGCAGCTAATGCGATTGCTCCATTCTATTGATAACGCGAAGCTCGGGAAACGCACTGACTTCAGACGGCCATTTTTTGAGTTACAGCAATTTTTAAAACGGCGCGGGATTACCGTCCTCATCTCGGATTTTTTTGAAAGTGCGGAGAATATCGTTCGTACCGTGGAGCCGCTTCGCTTCAGGGGAAATGAGCTGATCCTATTCCATGTCCTAGACCGCAAGGAGCTGGAACCTCAATTTCACGAGCCGGTGTTGCTGCTCGATATGGAAACCGGGGACGCGATCGAAGCCTCGCCTGAATATGCGCGCACCGAATATCCCCAACGGATTCGTGCCCACATCGAAGACTTACGGTCGAAGTCTCAGGCGGCCGGCTTCGAATATTATCTACTCACTACGGATCGGCCGCTTGACGAAGGATTACGTGAATATTTCACGGTAAGGCGCCGGAGGATCTGAGTGGGCTTTCTTGCGCCTTGGTTTCTGGCGGGCATGGTCGCCGCTGGCATTCCCGTGTGGTTGCACCTGCTCAAACGATATCGCCAGACGCCTCATCCCTTCAGCTCACTTATGTTCTTCGAGCGCAGGGTGCAAAGCTCCGTCAAGCACAGGCGGCTGCGATACCTTCTATTGCTCGCGCTGCGGGTTGCGCTTTTGATTTTGCTCGCTGTGGCATTTGCGAATCCCTTCGTGAATCGAACCGCTGCTATTGCGACGAGGCGGAAGCTGACCATCGTGGCCCTCGATCGCTCTTTCAGCATGCAGTACGGAGATAACATGGCGCGCGCGAAAGCAGAGGCCCATCGTCTCATCCAGCGGTTGCACGGACCCGATCTCGCCGAGGTTCTGGCATTCGATTCACGCGTGGAGGCTCTCACACAACCAGAAACAGACAGAAGCGTGTTGCACGCCGCCGTTGACTCTGTTCATGCCAGTGACCAGGCAAGCTCGTTTGGTGAAGTTGCGCGAGCTTTGCGCGTACTGGGTCAAAACACCGGCATGCGGCTCGATGCGCATCTGATCAGTGATCTCCAGCAGACGTCGATGCCGCCGAGCTTTGTGGATCTCAAAATGGGGCCGCATACAGCTCTCGAACTGCACTGCATCGGACAAAAGGACGAGCCGAATTGGGCCGTCGAGTCAGTAAACGCGCCAGAACGCGTGTATGATCCGGCGCATACCCGAATCCTCGCGACGATTGCGGGATGGGAGACCCCGGCAATATCGCGCAAGGTGTCTCTCGCTCTGGACGGACGACTTCTCGCTTCGAAAGACGCGCGCGTTCCGGCGAACGGCCGCGCACAGGTCGAGTTCGTCTCCTTCGACGTTCCCTATGGCGAGCATCGCGGAGAGGTTCGTATCGAGCCTCATGATGAGTTGCCGGCGGATGATGTCTTTCCGTTTTCGATCGAGCGCTCCGACCCTCGCGAAATTCTGTTTCTCTATGGGAGCGGCCGCGCCCGCGAACCGTTCTACTACAAGGCGGCTATGGACTCAGCAAGCGATACAGGGTTGATAGTGCACTCCGAACCCGTCGAGCGAGCGTCGGGAGACGATTTCTTAAAGTGCGCTTTCGTCGTGCTGGGCGATGTTGGAGTGCTCGATCCGACGCTCGAGGAAAAACTCGGCGCATACGTGCGGCATGGCGGTTCCTTATTCATCTCCGTTGGCCCCAACACCGCACATGCGGGCCGCTTGCCGGTAACGGGCGATCGGGTTACGCCGACAGATATCACGCAGGGCGCAGGGCCTGTAAACAACCAGGATCCGGCGCTACTCGGTGTTGGGGCGATCGAGAATGCGCATTTCTCGAATACCCCGCAGCTCTCCGCCACACCGGCCTCGCGAGTCGCCGCGAGATTTGCGGATGGATCTCCGCTGGTGGTTGAAGAGAATGCAGGCGAAGGCCACGTGCTGACGTTCGCCTCCACAGTTGACAACGCCATGAATAATTTCTGCTTGCATCCGTCGTTCTTGCCGTTTGTCGTCCAGACGGGTCGATATCTCGCCCGCAGCGAGGATTCGCCGCCCTCCGTAGTGACGGGCACTCCTATACAATTGCGACGCACTCGCGACCAACGCACAGCAGCCGATGTGATCGGACCGGACGGAAAGCATGAACTATCACTAGGCGACGCTGCGAACGCCCTAACGTTCACTTTGGAGCGTGAAGGTTTTTATCAGGTCCAACGGGCGGATGGCCGCCGCATGCTGGTCGCCGCTCACGCGGACCGGCGCGAATCGGATCTGACGCGCGTGCCCGAGGAAACCCTGGCGTTATGGCGCAATACTGGAGATACGGCAGCGGACGCGCAAACCGGAATGGTGGAGCGCCAAACTCGGCCGTGGGGCTTGTGGCGCTACGTCATCATGATAGTACTTGCAATTGCGGTGATCGAATCGGTTTTTGCGAGCCGCTACCTCAAGGAAGAGAGTAATGCATGACGGCCCTGGAACAACTGAACGCATATTTGGGCCGCCTCCAGCAGCGGCTCCGTTTGTTTGCAATCTCACGAGGCGTGGGAATCGTCACTGCGACGGCTCTCTTTCTGACGCTCGCATTGGTCTGGATCGCGAACCGCTTCGAGTTCGCGCAAACGCTCATATGGCCGTTTCGGGTCGTACTGTTCGCCTCGCTTGCAACGGCAGTATCGTTCGCGCTTTTGATTCCGTTATTCAAGGTAAATCGGCGCTGGGTGACTCAACTGGCGGAGCATCGCATTCGCGGCTTCGAAGAGCGGCTGCTAACTTTCTCTGAGCGGAACAACCCGGCGAATCCGTTTACGGAGCTTCTCGCCGAGGATGCGCTGCGTGTCGCGCGCGGGCACAGCGATGACGATGTTACGAAGGCACGCTCACTCGGTGCTTTTGCCGTTTCTGCTGTGGCAAGCGCCGGTGCTTTGATCTGGGTGATCGCAGCCGGTCCGGGCTATTGGGGATACGGCGCTTCTCTGCTATGGATTGGCAGCGCCCACGCAGGAGATCGGCCGCTCTACGATGTTAAGGTTCAGCCCGGCAATAAGACGATCAGGCGGAAGTCGGACCAAGTCATCACAGCGCATTTAGCCGGTTTCTCAACGGATCGCGTCACTCTGCACGCGAAATATCATGCCGCCGCGAAGTGGGAGCAAGCTCCGATGCAACACCAGCGTAACGGAAACGGCTATGAGTTTCTGTTCGCGGGTCTGTCGGACTCAGTCGACTATTACGTCGAAGCGGGTGCAAGGCAATCGAAGCACTACATGATTGGCGTAAAGGATCTGCCGGGCGTCAAGCGCGTACGTGTCACAGTGCACTTTCCATCGAAATTGCAGTTGAAAGATGTGGTCGAGGACCCAGGTGGAGACGTCAGGTCTGTCGTGGGAAGTGAGGCTGAGATTTCGGTGCTGACTGACCGGCCTCTTGAGCACGGAGTGCTTGTGCTTGATAACGGCTCGAAGATCGAGCTTGCGAGGGCTGAAGGATCCTGGCTGAGTGCTCGGTTGCGAGTACGGAAGGATGGCTCGTATCACGTGGCTGCGCTTGACGGAAGTGAAGCCGTGCGCATCAGCGACGATTATTTCATCGAGGCCAGGAAGGATGAGCCTCCGACGGTACGGATTGCACGGCCCGGACGCGACCCGCACGTCAGCCCGATCGAAGAAGTACCGGTGACCGTAGAAGCCAATGACGATTTCGGACTGCACGGACTCGATCTCCACTATTCCGTAAATGGCGGCGCGGAGAAGGTGGTCTCACTGTTAGACAGGAAGGCAGTCAAGGACGCGAAACGCGGGACGACGCTGTACCTCGAAGACTTCAAACTGACGCCGGGCGATTTGGTCACTCTTTACGCGACCGCGCGCGATGCGAGCACCACGTCACAGAGCGATATCGTTTTCGCCCAAATTGAACCGTTCGATTATAAGTTCCGGCAATTGCAGCAGATGAGCAGCGAAGGCACGATGGGCGGCGATGATAACAGAATTTCAGAGCGTCAGAAGGAAGTGATCGCTGCTACATGGAACGAGATTAAAGACGCATCGAAGGACCGCAGCAAAGCGGCCGAAGAGGCACGCTTTTTGGCGTCGCTCGAAGGGAAATTAGGGCAGCAGGCGAAAACGCTGGCGGACCGCATGCGAAGCCGCGAGCTTGTTGGTGCAAGCTCGGAGTTCGAGGGCTTTTCGCACGAGATGGATCAAGCCTCGGACGCCATGAACCAGGCCGCCGGAGAGCTGAAACCGGACAAGTGGCACGACGCTCTCCCCCCGGAGCAGAAAGCGCTCCAAGCGCTGCTGCGGGCGGAAGCCATGTTTCGGGATATCCAAGTCGCTTTCGGGCGCAGCGGGCGCGGCATGGGGTCGAATGGCGCGAGCCGCGACCTGGAACGGCTGTTCGATCTCGAGCTCGATACGACGAAGAATCAATATGAGACCGGAGAATCGGCTTCCTCAGCCGGAGCCCAACAAAAAGCTTTGGATGAGGCATTGCAACGGCTAAAGATGCTGGCCAAGAGGCAACAAGAATTGGGAGCGCAGCGGCCGCAACAGCAAGCTTTTGAGCAGCGCTGGCAAGAAGAACAGTTGAGGCGTGAAGCGGAGCAGTTGCGTCGAGATATGGAGCAGGCCCAGCAGAACCAGTCCACTGATTCGGGCCGGGGCGAGGGCCAGCAGACTGCCAGTGCGTTGCGCGACGCGACGAATGCATTACAGCGGGCCGAAGACGAAATGCGCAAAGCGGTCAGCGACGGTGATACCGCAGCACAGCAGCGAGCCTCAGCCCAGCTTCGTCAAGCTGAGAATTTGCTCAACGAGATGCAGCGGCAACAGGCAGGCAAATCGGTTGAGCAGTTAGCGCAACAGGCCCAGGCCATTGCAAATTCGCAAAGAGAAATAGAAAACCGCGTGAAGCAGATGTACGGCAACAGCGGCACGAGCGAGCGGAAAGACTTATCGAGTTCGGACGGCTCAATGCCTGAAATGCAGGACCCTCGCTTCGGCTCTGCGTTCGGGCGTCGGTACTGGCAGCCATTGGAATTAGAGCCTGCACGTCCGGCCACTCAACAGGAAAAAGGTGTCGCCGGGGAAAAAGAAAAGTTGGCAGAGCAACTTCAGGAGCTCGAGCGGCGCATGCAGGAGCAGGCTCACAGCGTGGCCGGCAGCCACCCGAGTGCATCTTCGAAGCTGCTGAGTGCTCTTTCAGAAGCGCAGCAAAAAGAGTTGGCGCTACGGATGAAAAAGAGTGCCGAATGGATGCGGGAGGGCTACGGGTCTCGTACTTTAGGGCTTGAGGATAGCGTGACGGCTGGAGCCGAGCAGCTCAGCCGGCAGCTACGCGATGCCCAACAAGCTTTGAACGAAGCCGGGCAAGGAAGCCGCACCGGAGCAACTGATCCGGCGTCGCGCGCACTCGCGCAAGTGCGGGCTCTGCGGAACCAGCTCGCACAGCCTGGCTCTCGGCAATCCGGGCAAAGCGGGCAAAACGGTAATTACTCGCCTGCCGGAGGTGGCGGCCCTGCAATCGGCGGAGATGATACTCTTTCGAGCGCGATCGAACAGCTCTCGCAACTGCGGCAGCAACTCGATGGACCAGACCGGCAACTGCGTCAGGACATTAATGGCGCGTTGTGGTCTCTCAATCGCTTATACGGCGCGCGATCAGGTCTCCTCGAATCACGAATCAATCAGGAAGTTCTACCGAGTCTCGAACGCCTGGAAGTCGAGCTGAGCCGGCGCGTTGGGAAAACCGAGGACGCCGCGCGAACAGCACAATCCGAATCCGCTCCCGAAAAGTATCGGGCCGCTGTCGCCGAATACTTCAAGAAATTGAGCCAGTGAAGCGCCGCATTCCTACGGCGCGGAATCATTTTTTTCGTTGGACCTACCCAATCGGCTGATGTGTAAATCGCTCGAGCGAAGCACACTTGAAGCTATGAGCAACACACCAACACCGGAGATGGGTAGGTTTTCTGAGGCGCTTATCGCACTCGTCGAAAGGACTGCAGCGGGCGTTGTGGCCGTGAAGTCGGCTCCGTACCGAGTCGTGAGCGGGCTGATCCTGAGCGGCAATGTGATTGCGGTCGCGAACCACAGCTTGCGCCGCGAAGACCGCATCCCGATTCAAACCGCCGATGGGACGCAGGCTGAGGCAAAGATTCTAGGGCGAGATCCGAGTGTCGATCTTGGGTTTTTAAGACTCGAAGGCCAAGAATTGAAGCCGCTCGTCGCTGCCGATACCGCGTCCCTGAAAACGGGGGCTCTCGCGGCAGTAGTGGGCTTGACCATTGATGCCGGTCCGTCAGCGAGTCTGGGGATTCTGGGCGCAGTCGGCGGAACCCGGCGCACGTGGCGGGGCGGCACTTTGGATCAATTCTTCCGTCTGGATGTAAATCTCTATCCATCACAATCGGGCGCAGCGGTCGTGAACGCTGACGGGAATTTGATCGGTCTAGCGACGCCGGGATTGCTGCGCCATTCAGCGGTCGCGGTTCCGGTGGCCACTCTTCACCGCATCGCAGACGAGCTTCTCAAGGAAGGGAGAATTCGCCATGGTTATCTCGGCGTCGGGCTGCACCCGGTTGCCATTGCGGGCGCGGCGGCGAAACTTGGATTGACTCAGGAGTCGGGGCTCATTCTGCTGAGCGTGGAACCCGAGTCACCCGCCGATTCAGCCGGATGGCTTGTGGGCGACATTTTGCTTGTCACTCGACGGCAAGCCCGTCAGCGATATTGATGAGCTTCAAACTACGTTGCGCGGAAACGCCGTGGGTCGAAGCCTGAAAGCTTCCCTGTTGAGGGGAGGCGAACTCGTTGAGACCCAAATCACGGTATCAGAGCGCCCGAAGAGAAGCTAAGATGCCGATTCCAGTGCCAGGGCGTATTGCCGAAGCGCTTCGAAGATCAACCGTGCAGATTCAGAGCGGCCGTGCACGCTCGCGGGGCAACGGGTCTGGCGTCGTCGTAACCGATCAGCACGTGGTTACGAATGCACATGTCGTTAGGGGAGCGCATCTGAGTGTGGAATCGTGGGAAGGCAAGACAGTTCCCGCATCTCTAGTCAAGGTTGATCGCCATCGCGATCTTGCGCTGCTCGCCGCACCGGACCTGCATGCCCCTGTGTCTCCACTGGGAGATTCCGAGGCGCTTCGGGCCGGAACGCCAATCGTGGCAGTCGGCAACCCAATGGGCTTCGTGGGAGCCGTGTCAACGGGTATCGTGCATTCGATCGGCACTGCCGCGCCAATCAGTGGACTATCTTGGATTCACGCCGATGTGCGCCTCGCGCCCGGCAACTCAGGAGGGCCATTAGCCGACTTCAAAGGCCAAATCGTCGGTATCAATACGATGATTCTCGCCGGAGGGTTGGCTTTGGCGATCCCCAGCCGTTCGGTTCAGTCATTTCTCACGCGCCCTGCTTCCGGGCGAAGCCTCGGAGTTGTTGTCCGCCCGGTTCAGCTGCCGAATCGCGGTTTCGGACTGATGATACTCGAGCTCATTCCGCGGGGTGCGGCGGAGTACGGTTCGCTTCTGCCCGGTGACATCCTCGCGGGCGCCAATGGGAGCCGTTTTCGTTATCTCGACGACCTGCAAAATGCAATCGACCAGAGCCTCGCGGGCGTGCTGCACCTGGATTTCTATCGGGCTGGGCAACGGAACTTGAGACAAGTATCCGTCCAGCTCTCTTCCGAACAAGCGGTATCGAACGCTGCTTGACTCGAGTTGCTGTCGTCGCGAATACGCTGGCGCGCGCGCAAAGAATTGCCGGATTACTGGCCGAAGACGAGCGAATCGAGATCGTTGAGGCTTCGGCTTTCTCCAGCGAGTCTGAGCACGGGGCATCAACTTCGGCCGACGTTCTCGTAACCGTTGGGCTTCTTCTCCACGAAATACCTTCGAATGGGCCGCCGGTGGCCGCACTGACGAATGAGCCTCTCGAGGAAATGCCGTTAGGATCCTCGATTCGAGCGTGGCTTCCGATGAATGCAGAACCCTCGCAAATGAGTGCCGCCATTCTGGCCGCTGCCAATGATCTGATTGCGTTCACACCGAGGCAAGTGCGTCAGTGGATGGGTGACCAGCGATCTCCGCAGGCGGAGATTGGCTCCGAGCTAGAGGCGCTTACTCCTCGGGAATTGCAGGTTTTGCGGATGCTGGCAGATGGGCTCGGCAACAAAGAGATTGCCGGGCTGCTCAATATTTCCGATCACACCGCCAAATTTCACGTGGCTCAGATTCTCGGAAAATTGCACGCATCCAGTCGAGCTGAAGCCGTGGCAATTGGAATGCGACGCGGTCTCGTGCCAGTTTAGCCGCGCCGTTCTCCACTTTGTTGCAGAAGTTTCGCAACGAGGCCGGTCCAGCCTGTCTGGTGGCTTGCGCCCAATCCCTTGCCCGTGTCTCCATGAAAGAATTCATGGAACAGAATGTAGTCCCGGAAGTTTGGATCTTCCTGGAACAGATAGGTGTCTCCGTATACCGGGCGCGATCCCTGCGAATCCCGGAGGAACAACGCAGATAACCGCCGTGAAAGGTGGCGCGCAGCCTGACTCAAGTTGATCTCGTTTCCGGAACCCGTTGGAAACTCGATTGTGAACGAGTCTCCGTAGTAATGATGCAGCCGTTGCAGAGCCTCGATCATCAGGAAGTTCATGGGGAACCACACAGGGCCGCGCCAGTTTGAATTCCCACCGAACATTCCGCTCCTTGACTCGCCGGGTTCGTACTCTACAGTGAAATTTGCGCCATCTAAATCCAACGTGTAAGGGTGGCGCCCGTAGTAGCGGGACAGTGAGCGCATGCCAAATGCCGACAGGAACTCAGTCTCATCAAAAACACGCTTCAGAATGCGTTCCAGGCGCGAGCGGTTGGCGACCGAGAGCAGGCGTCGGCGCTCCAACCCACGCTCGGCGATTGGTGCAAGCCCGTCGGTTAGATCTTTGCGGTATTCGACGAACCATTCCATGCGCCGCTTGAATCCGGGATGGGCGTCGACCACTTTTGTTTCGAGCGTATCCGTTGCGAATAACGGCACCAGCCCGATGAGTGAGCGGACACGAAGCAATATGTGGCGGCCGTCTCCAACACGTAGGCGATCGTAATAAAAGCCGTCTTCCTCGTCCCACAAGCCAGATCCTTCGTGATGGTTGATGGCGTGAGCGATGTAAAGGAAATGCTCAAAAAATTTGCTCGCAATGTCTTCGTAGGTGGAATCGACGCTTGAAAGCTGTAGTGCGATCTTAAGCATATTGAGGCAGTACATCGCCATCCAGCTCGAGCCATCCGACTGCTCGAGCAGCCACCCGGAAGGCAGCTTCGCATCGCGGTTGAACAGACCGATATTATCCAGCCCGAGGAAGCCGCCCTCAAACACATTTGCGCCTTCCGAGTCCTCCCGGTTCACCCACCAGGTGAAGTTCATCAGGAGCTTATGAAAAACACGCTCGAGGAAAGCGAAATCGGGCTTGCCTTTGATTCTTTGATCGATTTTGAATACGCGCCACGAGGCCCAGGCGTGCACGGGCGGATTCACGTCGCCCAACGCCCACTCGTATGCGGGGAGCTGCCCGTTGGGATGCATGTACCACTCGCGCAAGAACAGCGATAACTGAGCTTTTGAAAAATCCGGATCTGCGGGCGCGATCGCTACTGTGTGAAACGACAAATCCCAAGCGGCGTACCAGGGATATTCCCACTTGTCGGGCATCGAGATGACATCTTCATTGAAAAGGTGTTTCCACTTGTGATTCCGACCCCATTTGCGCTGCTCAGGAGGCTTCGGCATCGTTTCATCACCGTTCAGCCAAGTCTCGACGACATAGTGGTAAAACTGCTTATTCCAGAACAGCCCGGCAAAGGCCTGCCGCTGCACGTTACGGGAATCTTCACTCAATCCGTGGCCAAGATCGTCGTAAAATTCGTCGGCTTCGCGGATACGCCTCTGAAAGATTCCGTCCCACTCGTCTCGCGCGATTTCGGGCGAGCCGGCGCGATGCAGACGGAAGCGAAGGATTCTCTGCTCTCCTGAATCCAGCGTGAGATTATAAACGGCACAACTCTTCGTGCCCTGGCGCTCGGCATTCACCGCTTCACGGCGCCCGTGGACCAGGTATGCATGAAAGGCGTCTTTGTAAAACGTACTTGGCCCGCGGGTTCCCCAGAGACGCTCCGTGTTGCTCTCGTTGTCGGTGAATAACACTTCCGGCGCACCGTCTAACGTGAGAAAAAAAGCGCCCAATGAGCCGTGCTCGGCTTGAAGCGTGTCATCTGCTTTCATGCGCAGGCGAGCCTCGCGTGCAGGACCCGGATTGAAATACCACGCCCAGATATTGCGAAACCAGAGTGTCGGGAGGAACGTTAAGCGAGCGGCGTCCGGGCCTCGATTCACGATCGTGATCCGGATCACGATGTCATCGACATCTTGCTTCGCATACTCGGCGAAGATGTCGAAGTAGCGGTGTTCGTCGAAGATGCCCGTATCGAGGAGCTCGAACTCGGGATCGAATCGCGTGCGGCGGCGGTTTTCTTCTAGGAGCTGCTCGTAAGGAAATCGAGTCTGCGGATATTTGTACAAACCCTTCAGATAGGAATGCGTCGGAGTGGCATCGAGATAGTAATAGAGCTCTTTCACGTCTTCGCCGTGATTGCCCTCCTTGCCCGATACCCCGAACATGCGCTCCTTTAGGATCGAGTCCTTTCCGTTCCAGAACGCCAAAGCGAAGCAAAGATACTGATGGTTATCGCAGATGCCGAGAATGCCGTCCTCGGTCCAGCGGTAAGCGCGGGACCTCGCATCCTCGTGCGGGAAATATCGCCAGGCCGTACCGTCCGGACTGTAGTCCTCGCGAACCACTCCCCAAGCACGTTCGGCTAGATACGCTCCCCAGCGCTTCCAGTGCTTGGTTCGAGCTTCGGCCTCGGCGAGGCGCTGCTGTTCGGCTGTCATGCTTGCGGCATCACATGCGCACAGGCGGGAGCTGACTTAGGCTACGCTAGATTGCTCGACAACTTCTAGCGGATGCTTGTACTTGCATTCCGGATTCGGGCATTGGGCAACGGGACCTGACTTGAGGTATTTCTCGACGAGATAACTACTGCCGCATTCGGGACACTTCTCGGAAACCGGCTTGCCCCAGGCCACGAAATCGCAGTCAGGATACCGGTTGCAACCGTAAAACGTTTTGCCGCGCTTCGAGCGGCGCTCGACGATTTCTCCTTCCGAGCAATTCGGACACGGCACGCCGATGGTTTTCTGCTTGACGTATCTGCACTTCGGATAATTGCTGCAGGCTGTGAACTCCCCGTAACGGCCAAATTTCTTTACGAGATTGCTGCCGCATTGCGGACACGTCTCTTCGAGTGGAACATCCTTGCGCTGTTCACCGCCGATCTGCTTCGTGGTTTTGCAATCCGGATAGCCGGAACATGCGTAGAACTGCCCGAATCGGCCCTTTTTAAGGACCATGGGCCGGCCACAATTTTCGCAGTACTCCTGTTCGTCCTGCTCGTTCAGATCGGTCTTGTCGACGTCAGCCAGATCCACCGTTAACTCGCGCGTGTTGGTGCATTCGGGATAACCCGTGCACGCGATGAAGCTTCCGTGTTTGCCCCATTTGATGACCATCGGCTTGCCGCATTTTTCGCAAATGAGATCGGTGGGTCTCTCCATGCGCTTGATGTCGGTCATGTTTTCTTCGGCATGTTCCAGGTCTTTCTGGAACCGGCCATAGAATTCAGCCATCGCGTCACGCCATTCGAGCTTGCCTTCCTCGATCTCGTCGAGCTCTTCTTCCATGCGAGCCGTGTATTTCACATCGAAAAGGTCGTTGAAGCTCTGTAAGAGCAGATCGGTGACGACCATGCCGAGCTCAGTCGGCTGAAATTTGCCGCCCTGTTTCGTTACGTACTCCCGTTCCTGAATTGTCGAGAGAATGGAAGCGTATGTAGAAGGACGTCCGACCCCGTCCGACTCGAGTTTCTTAACGAGTGTCGCTTCGTTGTAGCGCGGCGGCGGCTCCGTGAAATGTTGTTCCGGACGAATCTCTTTGAACCGCAACACCTCGCCTTCGCTCACTGCCGGCAGCTTGTGCTGGAGTTCCTCGTCCTCCTCATCCTTTTCATCTTTGCCTTCTTGATAGACCCGAAGGAACCCATCAAACTTTTGAACCGTACCGGTTGCGCGGAACAGGTACGCGGTATTGCTCTTGCCCGTCGCGCTGATGTCAATCGTGGTCTGATCGAAAACGGCGGGCGTCATCTGAGACGCGACAAACCGCATCCAAATCAGGCGATACAGCTTCAACTCATCTTCAGCGAGATATTTCTGGAGTGACTCCGGTGTGCGCAGAACTGAAGTGGGGCGAATGGCTTCGTGCGCGTCCTGCGCATCCTTTTTCGTTTTGTAGACGATCGCGGATTGCGGCAGATAGTCCGGGCCATATCGCTCGGTCACGAAAGCTCGAACTTCCGCCAAAGCATCTTCTGAAACGCGGGTCGAATCGGTGCGCATGTAGGTGATCAGTCCTACCGAGCCTTCTTGACCGATTTCTTTTCCTTCGTAAAGTCCCTGCGCCAGCATCATGGTGCGCTTCACGCTGAAGCGCAGCTTGCGCGAGGATTCCTGCTGCAGCGTCGAGGTGATGAAGGGAGGTACCGGATTGCGGCGCTTCTCGCGAGTTGCTACTGAACGGACGACATAAGATGCCTGATCGAGATCCTCGACAACGCTGGTTGCCGATTTCTCGTTTTCGAGCTGGGGTGTTTCGTCGCCGCGCTTGTTGAGCCGCGCAGTGAGAACCGGTGGCTTCTTCGCGTTCAGCGCGACATCAATCGTCCAATATTCCTGTTTCTGAAAGGCCCGGATATCGCGCTCGCGCTCCACGATCAGCCGCAGCGCCACGGTTTGCACCCGGCCGGCAGAGAGGCCGCGGCGCACTTTGTCCCAGAGCAGGGGAGAGATCTTGTAGCCGACCAGCCGGTCAAGGATGCGCCGTGCCTGCTGAGCTTCCACAAGATGCACGTTGACCGGCATCGGTCGATCGAACGCCCGCTTCACCGCGTTCGCAGTGATCTCGTTGAACATGACCCGGAAAATGGCTGGTTTTTCAGATTTCTTCGGCTCGAGCTCCTCTTTCAGATGCCAGCAGATCGCTTCGCCTTCGCGATCGGGGTCGGCGGCGAGGTAAACAGAATCCACGCCCTTGGCCGCCTGCTTCAGTTCCGCGATCAGCTTTTTCTTGCCCTCGATCACCTCGTATTTGGGCGTGAAATCGCGCTCGATATCGACAGACAGGTTCTTCTTGGGCAGATCCTTGATGTGACCCAAAGAAGCCTTTACGACGTACTGCTTGCCGAGATATTTTCCTATTGTTTTCGCCTTCGCCGGAGACTCGACGATGACGAGTGCTTTAGCCATATACCGTACTTACCTAACTTGACTTCCAGCTGTTCCGGGAGCCAGCACGAGAACGCTACTCTTTTACCACACCTTGACAAAGCTCTTACCGGGGAGTTGCCGGACCAAGCCCGACATCTCAAGCTCAAAGAGTGCGCCGATTAACTCAGATGAGGAGACCCCCTCAAAAGTTTCAAGCAGAGTCTCAAGTTGTTGTGGCGTATCAACTTGCAAGTGGTTCAGGACTCTCTTGGCAAGCGCCTTCATAGGCTCTTCCAAACCCTCATCGGCGACCCCGCTACCCTGGTTTCCTCCTTCAGCTAATATTTTTTGTTGAGCCCGGCTGACCAGCTCCCGCCGCACTCCGGCTGGTAGCTCGTTCGTTACATCGGTCCACTCCTGGACGAGTTTTGCGCCTTGCTTCACGAGCAGGTTGGGACCCCAACTCATTTTGGAGGTAATATTGCCGGGAACTGCGAAGACCTCGCGACCCTGGTCCATCGCCAGCCGGGCTGTAATGGCAGATCCGCTATGCTGAGCGCCTTCTACGATGAGAACGCCGGACGAGATCCCACTAACGATGCGGTTTCGGATCGGGAAATTCTGGGGGTAAGCCGGCGCGCCCATCGGAAACTCGGATACCAGCAGGCCGCGCCGCGAGATGTCGTCGTAAAGCTTGCGGTTATCGGCCGGGTAGAGGACATCGATGCCACAGCCAAGCACCGCGACGGTATCGCCCTGCTCTGCTAAGGCGGCCTTATGAGCGGCGGTATCGATGCCCCGAGCCATCCCGCTGACAATCGCCAGCCCCGCCCTGGCCAGATCTGCCGCGAGCCGTTCCGTTGCCGCGATCCCGTAGGGCGTAGGACGCCTAGTGCCCACAACCGCTATCGAGTGAGCGGCCAGTAACTCCGTTCTGCCGATGGCGAATAGAACCAGAGGTGGATCAAAGATTTCACGAAGGCGTTGCGGGTATCGGGAATCGTGGATAGAAATGAGATGGGCGCCGGCGCTCATCATTTTTTGCTGCTGTTCAACAGCGTCTTCAAATGAACAACCGGTGGCGATCGCGCGCGCCTGCGCCGGGCTGGTTCCGGCTGCTTCGATCTCCGATGCCGAGGCCCGGAAGATTGCCTGGGGCGATTTGAGCTTGTCTAGAATTCGCAGGGTCCCGACAGTGCCCAAACCCGGCACCATGCGGAGTGCGAGCCAATGGAGTGTCTCCTCCTGGGTGAGCACGGCAGTTGCCACGAGGAATAGGTGCTGGTCCTTGGCGCTACTTCTCAGGACCAGCGTGGGAACCCGAGATCAGCAGAGTGCCGGAACAGGCACAGGCTCATCGGGTGTTGCCGATTCTGACGTGGTCAGCCATTTGCGGAGTATTAGGTCGAGAGCGTCTTTCACAACAGGTTTAGGAAGGAAGTCGTTCATGCCGGCCGCCAGACATGCCGCGCGCTGGCCAGGAAGAACGCTGGCGGTTAAAGCCACGATGGGGACATGTTGGAACTGTTCTCCGGCATTTCGGATGGCCCTCGCAGCTTCAAACCCGTCCATGACTGGCATTTGACAATCCATCAGCAGCAGGTCATACGAGCAGCTTTGGATCATCTGCAGCGCCTCTACCCCGTTCGACGCTACATCGGCCACGCAGTCCAAGCGGGCAAGTAATTTAACAGCAACCTTCTGGTTAATGAGGTTGTCCTCTACGACGAGAACCCGTCCTCGGTTTTTCTCAGGATTCGAGACACTGGGGGTTCGCTCCGCCGCGGCAGTAATCGACAAGGATTGTTTCCTACTCACAGGTAAATCAACCGTGAACCAGAAACTGCTGCCGCTGCCCGGCTTACTCTCCACGCCGATGCTTCCACCCATAAGCTCGGAGAGCCGTTTCGAAATAGCGAGCCCCAGGCCGGTTCCTCCGTACTTGCGCGTAGTCGAGTTGTCGGCCTGCGTGAAGCTTGCGAACAATTTGGCCTGAGTGGGGCGTGGGATGCCCACGCCTGTATCCGTAATCGTGAAGCGTATCGCTGAACTCGGCGGGTCTTTGTGTCGCTCGCTGGAGACATTCAACCCGATGCTGCCTCGTTCGGTAAACTTTACGGCGTTAGAGAGAAGATTCAACAGAATCTGCCTAAGCCGAATTGGATCGCCGACCACCCAGGCTGGGAGATCCTCATCCACGACGACTATCGATTCGAGCCCTTTACGACGAACCGCCTGTGCGACCAGGCCGGCAGAATCGTGCACAAGCGCGCGTAAATTGAAATCGATTGCTTCGAGGTCCAGTTTCCCAGCCTCTATTTTGGAGAAATCCAGAATGTCGTTGATGATCGCAAGAAGGCAGTTCCCCGATTCCTTGATGGTCGCGAGATAGTCGTGCTGTTCCGGCGTCAGCGGAGTGTCGATCAGCAATGTCGTCATTCCGATCACTCCGTTCATGGGTGTTCTGATCTCGTGACTCATCATCGCGAGGAATTCAGTTTTCGCATGATTGGCCTGCTCGGCTTCAGCTTTCAAGGACTCTTCTTGGGCCAGCTTCCGATCGAGCTCTGCAGTGCGCTCCGCAACGAGTTGCTCCAATTTGCGGCGTCGAGCCACCACCGCTCGCATACGCCGGCGCGCGATCCAAAAGGCCAGTATCAGCAAATCACCCAACACAGCAGCCACAAACGCTTTCGTCCACCACCAGGGGGGAATGATTCGGAATGATAGGTTTGCAAGCGGAGACATTTTCCCGGTGTCGGTATCGACGGCGGCCATTTCAAATGTGTAAGAACCGGGTGAGAGGCGCGAATAGCGAACTTCACGACTGGCCGTCTCGGTCCACTCCGGTTCCAAGCCCTCCAGGCGATACCGGAACCTGACTGCCTTTTCATTTCGAAAGGTAAGCGCCGCCAAGCCGATACTGAGAGGCTGACTGCTCCATTTCAAATCTGTAGGGTCGCTGGTAATGTTTGCCGAACCGAACCTGGCCCACGCAAAGACTGGAGTTGGAGGAGGTGTGGAGACTATTCTCGGTGTCAACAGATGCGAAACACCGGCGCTGGTTCCGATCCAGATTGTGCCGTCTCGATCGGCAAAGAAAGCTTTGGCGTCACAATCGTTCCAGAGGAGGCCGCTGTCCTGGGTGTAACTGCGCCAATCCTGTCCATCAAAGACATCGACGCCGTGATCCTTTCCCACCCAAATCCAGCCACGAGCGTCGGTATTGAGAAAGTCGACTTCGTCCGATTCGAGAATCGGCCTGTCAAATCGGTCGACCCGGACGAGGGTGTCTCGAACGAGTTCGAGGCGTGCAATGCCGGGAAACCTACCATCGAGCCAGAGATTCCCCCGGTTATCTAACGCCAGATCCTCAAAGTGTTGGCCCAAGCCTTTATCCGCGAGATTGAGCCGCTTCCAGGTCGACGCTTTAAATACGTACAAACCGTTGTCGGAAGCCAACCAGATGCGGCCGTCGTGACCTTCTGTGATGTCGAAGAACTGCTGAGCCTCGAGGATACTGTTTCCGAGCCGTCGAAATGGACGACGAGGGTGACCTGCGTCGCTTGCGAACAGGCCGTCACTTGTCGCCAGCCAAACGCGGTCTTGCGAATCTACGAGCACGCGGTAGATGTGAGTGAACTTGTATTGCTTTGCGCGTAAGGTCGAGGTGTCAATCTGGACCACGCGCCCCTCCGCCGTACCAACCCAGAGGAAGCCATCTCTCGATTCCGCCAGTGACCGGTTGTGGTCCGCTTGGATACCGGGCGCAGTCCAGGTGTGAAGTTTCGTGCTTCCGGGAGGCATAAATGTAAGTCCGAGGTCGTCGCCCACCCAGAGCCGACCCTTGTGGTCACGCAGAATGGCCCAGACGAGATTACTGCGCAACCCCTCAGCATTCGTCCAGTGCTCCCACTGTCCGTATGCCAACCACTTTTGAAGACCATGGCCGGCCAGCCCGAGCCAAACGAGACCTTCCCGGTCGATAAGAACCGATTGCACCATGTATTCACTGAACCCGTTTGCGCGCGAGAAAACGCGCCAACGTCCATCCTCATACCGGCCGACTCCAGAGTCGAAGCTGGCAAGAACGCGGCCACCAACATCCTCCGACAAAGTAAGGTAGTCGATCGTATGCGGCTGATATGGAAAATCCCGGTTTTCAAATCGGGTGCCGCCGCGGGGTAGGACGACAATGTGCGCAGTCCCACGGACCCAAAGCTGCCCCCTGCTATCCCGCAGAAACGTTGCCCATCTATCTTTGGGTAGACCGTTCTTAGGCCCCCACTTGATGAGCTCGCCACTGTTTGAGAATTGACAAAGACCTTCACCGCAGCCGAATAACACCGAGCCGTCCGGGTTCGCGATAATGGCTTTTGCTCCGTTAGGCACTAACGGTTTTGAGATTTCCGGGCGTAGCAGCGGAACGCACTGCAATGACCCGTCGCTGTTGCTAGAGATGACCAGAGGCCCAAGTTGCGTAGCGGCGAAGAGCTTACCGTCAGAGCCCGCCGAAAGACTCGAGCCTCTCGGCATTGCTAACTCCTGGCCTTCGTACCGCAAATCGGAGAAATGTCCTCGTTGCATCCATGTAGAAAAGCCCGTCGGTTGTTCCGACCCAAAGCCGGCCAGAATTGTCGGCCGCTAAGACAGTAATAAACGTATTGGCAAGGCCAGCGTCGTATCCAAACTCCTGAAAGCGGGAACCGTCATACCGGAAGAGCCCATTTTCCGTGCCCACCCACAAAAAGGCTTCACGGTCTTGAAAGATGCAATTGACGTTTAAGTTCTTAAGCCCGTCGACATATTCTTCGAACGTGAATCTTTGGGCCAGGCACAGGACCGGGAGGATAAGAATGGCTAAGGTTCTGACGAGCCAGCGTCGAATAAGCACATCCATGCTACTTGCTTATCGACGGATGGCGAAAACGGCTTTAGGGTGCCGGGAATGGTTTCGAGATCCTGGCTTTACCGAGAACAACAGGGCGGAGGGCCGTTGCGATTTCCCGGCCATGCGAAGGCAGGCGTGATAAATCTATAACGAAAGCGTCGGGAGGCGCTTCGCGCCAGCTTCGCATCATGCCAGGGCGGAACTCAGGGTTATGCTCGACGTCATAACCCGCCGTAGACAACAGCCCGATGAGGTGTTGCGCCTCATTGGCGTTCCAATGTAAGAGCCGCACACGGGGCATCCCGGCACGTTAACAATCTGATCGCCCGTTATGAGAATCACCAGCGCAGCCAGCGCTCTTCCCTCGCACTACTATCCGCAAAAAGTCCTGGTCGAGGCGTTCCGGAGTCATTGGGGTTCGCGGATCGAGAGATTTGACGTCCTCGAGCGGTTGCATGCCGCTACTCAGGTGGAGGGGCGGTATCTGGCGTTACCGTTGGAAGCGTATCCGCTGCGCAGCTGGGGCGAGGCAAATAACGTTTGGATTGAGACCGCGCTCGATCTGGGCGAGCGGGCAATCTGCAAGGCCATACAGCAGGGGCGAACCAAAACCGGTGACATTGGAGCATTCTTTTTCGTGTCGATCACAGGCGTATCGAGTCCCTCGATCGAGGCGCGGCTGATGAATCGTCTGGCACTGAATCCGCACACCAAACGCATCCCCATTTTTGGGCTGGGCTGTGTTGCCGGAGCAGCCGGTATCGCCCGCGCGGCCGATTACGTTCGAGCGTTCCCCAACCAAGCTGCCCTGCTGCTCTCGGTTGAGTTGTGCTCACTGACGATTCAGCAGGATGATCTTTCCGTGGCCAACCTCATTAGCTCCGGGTTATTTGGCGATGGGGCGGCGGCGGTGATTCTTTCCGGGCGTGAGCTTGACGGAATCGGAGGACCCGAGGTGATTGACACGCGATCCGTATTCTACCCCGATACGGAGTATGTGATGGGGTGGGACATCTCCGAGAAAGGGTTCCGCATTGTTCTTTCGCGCGACGTGCCAGAAGTCGTGCTGCGCAATCTGGGTGCCGATACAGACGAATTTCTTAACGAGCACGGACTCGGCCGCAATGACGTAGAAATCTGGGCGCTGCATACGGGAGGGCCGAAGGTGCTCGAAGCCACGCAAGCGGCCTTGGGGCTGTCCCGTGAAGCTGTAAAAGTGTCTTGGGAGTGCCTGCGGCGAACGGGGAACCTCTCCTCGGCCTCGGTTCTATTCGTACTCGAGGAAATTCTGAAGGGCCAGCCGCCGGAACCGGGTACGTGGGGTCTGCTCGCGGCAATGGGTCCCGGCTTCTGTTCTGAGCTGGTTTTGCTCAGGTGGTGATAGGCTCGAGGGACTGAGGTAACCCGCGCCGCGTGCGCGGGCATCTAAAGATTTAGTGTCCAAAGCATTCCTTTCCACGCTGGTATTGTGCTTTCTGGCTTCGGGTTCGGCGCTCGCGCAGTACGGCCCTCCCCTGGGCGGGGGTGGTTTTCCGGTGCCCTGGGGTCACAAGAAGAAAAATCAGCAGAAGAAGAATGAGCCTTCTCTGGCAGCGGACGGGACGACGTTATCGAACAACGGCAAGACCCTGGTGATGGCGACTGGGGACGGGCGCACACTTACTCTTACAATCGAGGCCGATACGAAGTTCACCCGTTCGGGAAGCCCTATTGCGGCGGCTGAGATCGTTCCCCGATCGAGGGTACACGTGGAAGCTGCGGAGGACGAAGAGGCGTATTTAACGGCGCTTACCGTGGAGCTCGTCAAGGATCCTTCCGCCGCGGCACAAGCACCGGCCGCGGTGGCTGAAGGCAATCAGGTTCAGGAAAAGCCCTCGACGGTCGTTGACACTCCAGTGGATGTGCCCGACCGCCCTATCCTGCGGCGCGGGAAGCCGCCGGCAAATGAGGAAGCGAGTTCAGCTCCCCCGGTCAGCAGTTCCACTCGTCTGGCGAAGCGCTCGGATGGAACGGACTTCACGATTGAGTCGGATGACGCCCCTTCGACGAAGGCCGCAAATTCTGCCAGTGAGGCTCTGATTTCACGAACCAAGCAATGGAGCGAAACGTTTACGAACGGTTTGCCGAACTTCGTTTGCCAGCAATCCACTACGCGCTACATGGAAGAGTCGAAGTCCGCCGGCTGGCAAGCTCTCGACGTCATCACCGCGAAAGTCGTTTATGAGGATGGAAAGGAAAATTACCGGGAGATCACGGTCGGGGGTAAAAGGACGAACAAGAGCATGCTGGACTTGGGCGGTTCAACGTCAACGGGCGAGTTCGCATCCACCCTATACAGCCTGTTTTCGGATGCGAGCCAGGCACAGTTTAAGTTTTACCGCTCGGCCACGGTCGGCGAGACTCCCGCGGCCATCTACGACTTCAAAGTAGCTCTACACAACTCGGACTGGTTGACGAAGATCGGGGGACAAGCCCTGAAACCGGCGTATAGCGGCAGCGTTTGGATTGACCGGTCGACGGCCCAAGTGCGAAGGATCGAGATGCAGGGCGAAAACATTCCGAAGGACTTTCCCCTGGATTCGCTGCAATGGGCGGTCGACTACGACAACGTGCGCCTGGGGACGGCGGCGTTCCTGCTGCCGGTGCATGCCGAAAATCTGTATTGCCAGCGGGGTTCGACCGTTTGCTTCAAGAACGAGATTGACTTTCGCGATTACCACAAGTTTTCAGGCGAGAGCACGATCACGTTCGATAAGTGAGCGGTTTCAGCAACTTGAACCGGCTTCGGCCTCGTTTTACGAAACGAACCCCCATTATTACCAAACGAACTCCCCGGTTCGAGAGAGTTGGCTTCGTTCCTTCGTTTTCTCGGAGAGGGGGAGGCGGCGGTCCAGCTAAACCGCCGCCCTGTTCGATTACAGCAGGAGTGGTTTTTACTTTTCCACAGTGTTGCTGTAGATCTTTGCGGATGAGCCCGATAGAACTACAAAGGGATTGGGTACGCTCCCCTTAACGGTGTTGTTGTGAATCACGCCGCTCCTCGAGTACATGGTCCAGTGAAAGGCTGCGTCCCGCACGGGCCCGTTCACTCTGTTGTCGTACGCCTGTACGTCTGTGGCTTGGTAGCACGTGATCGCGTTGATTGTATGAGATCCACCGGAGATGGTGTTATGGTAGATCGAACCGGAAACCCGAAGCGAACTGTCGCGGCGGCCCGTGAATTCTATCGATTCGCCATCACCCTCGCTCCCATCGGTGTCATAAATCGTGTTGTCGTGAACTGATGCACCTGTGACACTGTGTGTATATCCTTTCACCCCAATGGCTTGAGAACCCCCGGTGATAGTGTTTGAATAGATCTTCGCATTATCCACATCCAGGATGTAGATTCCTGAAGTTCCCCGGCTGGCTTCGTTCAGAGTGATTTTATTCCCATAAATCGTGATGCCGTTGACCCGGGTGTCAGCGCGTAGCACATCTCCGCAGGTGCAGAAGCTGCCTGTACTCGCGTAAGTATTGTCGGCGAAGGTAAACCCTGGGCTGTTGGACACGTGTACCGCGAAAACGCCGCCATTCAATAGCTTGCAATTGCGAACGGTGTTTCCGCTGCCGCCGTCTACGACGACAAGGCCGGAGTGCGAGTTCTGAATCGTGAGATTTTGAACCGTGACATGGTGAGCATTGTTCAGCCGGATCGGTGAGTGTGAGCTGGCTCCGTCAAGCACAGGCGCATTGCCGACTCCGTAGGAGCCGATGACGATTGGCTCGTCAGACTCGTCCGTAGTGGTGATGTCCAGCGTTTCGCCATTCCAAACGCTGCCAGCCTTGAGGAGAATCTGATCTCCAGGGTGGAATAACAAGGAGCTTGCGCCCTGTAACGTTTGCCGGGGGGCAGTCGCAGCAGCCCCGGCGTTCCAGTCGCTTCCAGAGCTCGAATCGAGATAATACGTGGCTGCCTGACCCTGGGTGCTTAACAGACCGAGAGTGAATCCAAATAGGATGATAGTGCTTTTAAACATCGTGTAGTGTTCCTTTCGTTTGAGTGCAAGTGTATTCTCCTTAACAAAACCCAGGTATGGGCATTCTTGTTCATCGGCCCAGCGCGGAACTGAATGCGCGAGCGACCGGCCCAGGGTCGTCCTATGAAAAAGTGCCCTGGCTTACAATTCCTTAGTAGATTTGCTCTATTATTACTGAGAAGCTACTATCATTCAACTATTTTTTGGGGTTTCTGAGATTTTGTTGATTTGAGCCGCCTTTGGCCTTTGTTTTACGAAACGAACCCATTCTTACCAAACGAACTCTGGCGTGGGAGGGCAGCGGTTCACCCGAACCGCTGCCTTCGGTCCGCGTGGGCTAAGGCACCAGCTGGTTATCTTTCAATTAACGGTGTTGCTGTATATCTTCGCGGATGAACCGGATAGAACTACAAAGGGATTCGGCACGCTCCCGCTAATCGTGTTGTTGTGAATCACCCCGCCGCTCGAGTACATGGTCCAGTGAAAGGCTGCATCCAGCAGGGGCCCGTTCACTTTGTTGTCGTACGCCTGTACGTTTGTGGCTTGGTAGCAGGCGATCGCGTTGATGGTATTCGATCCACCATAGATGGTGTTACCGTAGATCGAACCGGAAACCCGCAGTGAGCTGCCGTTGTGGCCCGTGAATTCAATCGACTCGCCATCTCCTTCGCTCGAGTCGGTGTAATAAACCGTGTTGCCGTGAACGGATGCACCTGTGACGCTGTGTGTATAGCCTTTCACACCAATGGCTTGAGAGCCTCCAGTGATCGTGTTCGAATAGATGTTAGCATTATCCACGTCAAGAATGTAGATTCCTGAAGTTCCTCTGCTGGCGTAGTTGAGAGTGATCTTGTTTCCGTAAATGGTGATGCCGCTGACCTGGGTGTCGGCGCGAAGCACGTCGCCACAGGTGCAGAAACTCCCTGTGCTCTCGTAAGTGTTATCGGCAAAGGTGAACCCAGGGCTGTCCGAGACGTGTACCGCAAAAACTCCCCCGTTCACCAGCGTGCAGTTGCGAACTGTGTCGCTATATCCGCCCTCTACGATAACAAGGCCGGAATTGGAGTTTTCGATCGTAAGATTCTCCACCGTCACATAATGCGCGTCACTTAATTTGACCGGCGAAGATGAGCTATTGCCATCAAGAACAGGCTGTTTGCCGACGCCATAGGAGCCGATTGTGATTGGCAGGTCGGATTCGTCCGAAGTTGTTATGTGCAGCGTTTCTCCTTTCCAAACACTGCCGGCCTTAAGGAGAATCTGATCTCCGGGGTGATACAAAATCGCACTTGCCCCGCGCAGTGATTGCTTCGGACTGGTGAGACTGGCTCCGGCATTCCAGTCGCTTCCGGAGTTGGAATCGAGGTAGTAAGTAGTTGCCTGCCCCTGGGTGCTTAACAGACCGAGAGTGAATCCAAATAGGATGATAGTGCTTTTAGACATCGTTTAACGTTCCTTCCCTTTTTGAGTGCAAAGTGTCTTCTCCGTAACAAAACCTGGTAAGGACAGTCCTCTCCATTGGCCTGGCACGCAACTGGTACACGACAGACCGGCCCAGGGTCATCCTGCAAAGTGCCCTGGCTTACATTCTTAGTAGATTTGGCCTATTATTGCCGAGAAGCTACTATCATTCAACTATTTTTTTGGGGTTCTTTAGATTATGTTGGGGAGGGAAAGGCTGTAAACCTGAGCCATAGGGGGAGTGGCAGGCGACATAAAGCGATCTGCCCGGCCCCACTCGTTTTACTTGCCGATGCAGATGTAGCTCAGCGAATCACCGTTTATCGAGGTTTGCGCGGCGAGGGTGAGAGTGGTCGTCGTTGCAGTGGGCTTGATCACCACGAAATCCGAATTATCGCTGGCTGTGCAGATCGGAGCATTGGTAAAGGCACTCGAGAAGGTGACCGTGCAACTCGTCACCGTACCTGCGCCGGCAACGATGATGCCGGCGGAGTCGTTACCCGTAAGGGCGGGGGATGTGCCGCAGGAGCTGACGGATGTGGATCCACTCGAAACGATGCCTATCTTTCCATTGATCGCCGAAACAGAGCCGCAGTTGGGCAGGCCATTCGACTGGAATCCGGTTACAAAACTCGTGGAGCCGCAATTCGTGCTGGTTCCATTCGATGAGGTTTTGATGAGGGTTGATTGATCGCTGTTGGAATTGAGGAGGTGCAGGTTCGAATCGGCGGAATCGAACCACATTCCGAGCTGACCCGTGCCGACCGTAGGAGCGGACCCGGTACCACCGAGGATTTGCAATGCGCCGCTCCCTTGCAGACTGGAGGCCGAAGCGGCGTTTCCGCTAGTCGAGGCGGCAATGGTTACCGGGCTGGCCCCGGTGAGCTTGAGATTTTGAAGGGTACCGGTCACACTCGCGACGTCACTGAGGTTGTTGCTCGTTTGCAGGGCGCCAGTGAGGCGGTTATCGTTGCCGGCCGCCACGGTGCCTGAAGAAGTGCCAACATTCGCGGATAACGTACCGGAGGAAATGGCCAATCCAGAGCCGACCATGACTCCTCCCAGGGCGGTGCTGGTCGCGGCGGGCAGCGAATACGGCGTGGGCGCGCCACTGACCTGCGCGTATTGGACCTGAGCGCAAACGGCGTTGCCCGAGGAAGCGACACCGGTGGCATATTGACCCGAGGCACAAGCCGTAGGGGTCGCTGCCAGTTTGGTCGCGGTAGCAGCATTGCCGGTGGTAGGAGCCGAAATCGTTGAGCGGGCTTGAGCCCGTGAGTTTTAGATTCTGGAGGGCACTCGTGACACTGACGACCTCACTCAGATTATTCGACAGATTGGAGTGCGCCCGTGATGCGGGTGTCGTTGCCTGCCGCAACCGTTCCCGCGGCAGTGCCCAGATTCGCAGATAAGGTTCCTGAAGAAACGGCCAAACCGGAGCCAACCATCACACCGCCTAAAACGCTGCTTGTCGCAGTTGGAAGGGTGTAGGCGGGGGGCGCTCCGCTGATCTGTGTGTATAAGAACCTGAGCACAATTGGCATTGCCCGATGCTGCCACGCCGGTCGCGTATTGGCCAGATGCACAGGCCGTAGGCGTAGCCGCCAAGCGCGTCGCAGTAGCGGCATTACCGCTCGTGGGCGCAGAAAGCATAGCCGGATAGGCTCCGGTTAGAGTTAGGTTCTGAAGAGCCGTGGCGACGCTCCCGACATCGCTCAGATTCCGGCTGGACTGGAGCGCGCCCGTGATCCGGCTATCGTTCCCCTGGGCGGCCGTATTGGCCGCTGTGCCGTAGAGGACGGAAAGAGCTCCAGTTGAGGATATATTCAGTCCCGAAAGGGTGGGAACCAAGACCCCGCCCAGAGCGGTTGCAGTGGCGGGAGGCAAAACGTAAGTGCTGCTGCCGCCGCCCCCCATGCCTGCCCAAGTGTTCGTCGAAACGCACCCGAAAACGTTATTTCCAACGGTCGCCGCCGTATTGAAGAAGAGCTGTCCGATTTGACAGGTCGAGGGTAGGGTCGATCCCTGTGTGAAAGGCCTGGTAAACGGAAAATTGGCGAAGTCCGCATTTCGGCCCTGGGTCGACAGATTCAGAGTGGTGATTGTCTGGCCGAATGCTGAAATCGCTACCAAGGCGAGCAAGGTCATGTACCGTCGCGTAAACGTCATTTCTACAACCTCGCTGCAAAGGTCTCACGCGCCGCTTTACAGACGCGGCAGAATCTTGACTGCAAGTGACTGTATTTACGAGGGCAATTCCGTTGATCGGGATTTGTGACCGGGTTGCAGAGTTCCTGGCGAATGCTATTTGCCAGGCGGGTACTGATGGAGTTGGGGACCGATTACATTCGAGAATTTATAATCCTGAAGGCGGTCGGCATCGATGGTCCAGAACATGGCCCCAAGCGTTCCGGCGTATCCACCGGTTTTGAGCATCTTATAGCTGACTGCGGACGGAGCGCTGCCGGTAATGAGATATCGCATTGCCTGGCTGACGATTGCCGGACTTGCATCTCCGATGAGGAAGCCAACGGCCACCTTGTCCGGAGCGATCGGTGGAAAGAACTGGTTTGGATCGCCACCGACATTGAACCCATGCAGCACGAGTTCTGTCATAGCCGCGTGATAGTCTACTGAACCAGCCTGGTAGATTTCGCCGTCTAAACCTTCCAAAGGCGGCGTGTTGTAGTCCTGGACATCTATGAACGAGAGAATGTCGCGAATTCCGTACGCGAGGGGCAAGTAGGACCCGAACTGTCCACCGTAAGTGGGATGGCCGGCAGGAATCTGGGTACCTTCCGGTACCAGACTGATCATGAATCCCGGGCCAAACGTATCTCGCAGACGGCGGAGCCCCACGATGAGGTTCACGGTCGAGGGAGTAGTGGGGTGCTTGAAGTTTGTGTCTCCAGGGTCGAGGGCGAGAGATGGGGATTCGAAATCGATATCGATTCCGTCGAACCCGTACTCCTTAACAGTGCCCGTAACGCTGGACACGAAGTTCGGGATGTTCTTTGCATCGGCGAGCGTGAAGTATTCGCCGCCACCCCCGAGAGAGATCATGACCTTCTTGCCGTGCTTCTTCAAATCCGTAATGCCGGCCTTAAATTGTTGGGGATCGAGCCCGGCGGGAACCTGGAACTGCAGGGTTCCTTCGGGTTGATTCTTAGCAGGGGTAGCGAATGCCACGATCACTACGTCCCACTGTGGCGAGACCTCACGCAGCGGGAAGGTTGAGCCCGCTGAACCGTGACCGACCCAGTACCCGATGAGCTGATGACCATTGGGCGGACCGCTCCGCTCGACGGCTATGGCCGTGGGCTTCGGATGTGCGGACTGGCCGCCTTGCCAGCGGTTGCCGCGGGCTGGACATGGCTTGGCAGGTTCAGTGAGCGCCTGCGCGTCTGGGAAGCTGTTGCTGTTTCCCAGATCTTTCGAAGCGCCAAGATACCAGTGCAGCAGAGCAACATTCTGTAGGTGATAGGTCGTATTCCCTGCGCGTGCGAGAAAGGGCTTCGATGCAGGAAGATTGTTCTTGAGGTTTGTATCGCTGGGCTCGAGAAGGAAGTAAGCAGAAGCAACGCGCGTGCCGCCGCAGGCGCCCTGATCTCCCGGATGCATCGAGGCAGGACGCATCCATGCGGGAAACTGGTTCCCCGGCGTGTTTTGGGCGCCTTCGCGCACCAGAGGATCGTGCAGCGGATCATAGATAAATTCAGCCAGTTGTTCGGTGAGGGGCTGTATGTCCTGGTTTCGCACGACGGCAGGGGCGAGGTCTAAATATGACGCGAGGACAAAAGAGTTTCCGGTGTACGAATCTGAACCGTGCGTGCCCCAAGAGCAGCAGATGGTTGCGTCTCCTTCGGCGTAGAAAGCTGTATTGCGCGTCAGGGCAATGACGAGCTTGCCGGGTTCTTTGCCGAGCTGTTTGAAGAGCTCCCGTTGCACATACTCGAGGTCTACGATGGCGAGCGAACTGCCGGTTTGCCGCGAAGTAAGCACGTAGCCGGATCCCGCGAGAACCGTGATGGCGACGGTTTTCGTCACTTCCGCTTTGGCGAAGATGGTGTGCCAATCTGCAGGCCGTGGAAAGGTGGCGCGAAGCATGGCGTCGGCAAATTGGGTAGTGCCGCCGATAGGAAACGCAAAGGGCGAGAAGACCGGCGATGCAAGCAGCTTGGGAACGTCGGGCGTGGCGTCCATTCGCACTGGTTGCCGGGCAGCTGTTGCCTCAAACGACAGCGCGATAGGGACGACGAGCGTTGAAATGGTGGTTGTGCCTCCCTGCGCCGGATCCCGGCCGACCAGAGTGTAGAGGTTGGGACCAGCGGCGTATTGGAAGGTGGGTATGGCGGCCTGCGTAACGGCTAAAGGCAGGGTCTGAGACGCAACAAAGAGCAACGCAATAGAATTCATTCGCATAGGCGGCAATCTATTGTCGTTGATTGGTCCAGGGAATCAGGAGGAAACACATCACGAGCACGGCGAGGGGTTGATGGCGGAACAGAATCAGACCTAAGAAGGAATTCGTCTCGCCGGCTCCGCTCCATACGGCAAGCGCCGCTTGCAATGGAAATGCGAGCAAGAGCAAACAGACGGCGAGGATACTAACGGTTTTCCGATACTCGCGCCAGCTTGCCAGCATGAACGGAATGGCCAAAAGGAGAAGCTGGGCGTCGTAGTAACGGTGATAGGTAACAGCGATGGTCAAGGCACTAAAAAATGCTAAATCGCGCCAACGCGAGGCACCGCCCGGGGCTGGTCTGCGAAACCGGAAGAACAGAACGATCAGTATGGCGCCTAGGGTCCAGACGACGGCATCGTTCAGATGAAGGTTGCGAGTGAATAATCCAACGAGCGCCTGTGCGTTGAGCAGGATGTGCGAGCCCTCCTGGCCGGCGCTGGGATTATTCGTACCTCCTAGAGCAAAACTGGTGGCTACGTTCTGTTGCAGCGTGCGGCACCAGCGCCAGTATTCAGCGATTGAAGCGGCGGGAACGACACTCACGGCAGCCGAGATGAGCGGCACGAGGAAGCTAAGCAACACGGGCCGCCAACAGCTCCAGACCACGAGGACGGCCACTGCACAGATGGACAACTGAGGCTTGAGGCAGTGTGCGGCGCCTAGAAGGACGCCGCTGATCACCCAGCGTTTTTTCGAGAATGCAAAATAGAGGGCGAGCGCAACGAGGCTACAGACGAGTACGCTGGGGTTGCCCATGGCGAGCCCAGTTTGTACAGGAGAGAACGCGAGCAGCGCGCAAGCGAGCAGCCAGTTTCCACTAACTGGCAGGGCGGCATTTTTGAAAATGAGCAGAAGCGAGAACGCAAAGCATGCCATGGAAAGCAGGCACCACAGGAGGTTCGCGGGGGCCCAAGGCAGCCAAGCGAATGCCGCGACAATGGGCATGGCAGTGGGCGGATAAACGGCGGGGTGGGAGTGCGGCTCGGGAACCAGGGGTGGCGGGCCTTTCGCGTTATAGAGAAACTCATGAGCCAGCGCTGCAGGCTCATATGGGTTTTGACCTTTCGCCCAAAGGCGCCCGGCGGTGTACAGCAAAGCGAAATCGCGCGGTGTGGTCGTTCGCACGGCCCGAACTGGACCCCGCACGAGAAAGAACGCCACCGCGAGGAGAAATAGAAGCCCGATAGCGGCCCTCTGTATGAAAGACGTTCTCATGACGTTGGGCCCTCGAGACCGCAAACGCGGGAATTCAGCCACATTTACGGAGTGGAACGGCTGCCGTTTATTTCACCCGGCTTGAGCGCGCGGATACAAAGATCGGTCGAAGCTGTACCGCAGCGGTAGATCTGATAGATCGGCAAATCGGCTGGCTTCACGACGTAGTATCCGTTCAACAGCGCTGCATCCTGATCCGCGTCCCACTCGACGATGCGGTTTCCAGGCGCGGCGCGCACTCGGAACTGGTGTGTCGAGGGTTCGTAATCGGCATAGCTGAAGCAGCGCCCGATGCACACGCGATCAATCATTCTTTCGAGACTCAGACGGCACTCGGGAAAGACCTGAAGAGCTCGTCTCGCGAGAGGAAAGCGGGAGATGGAATTCGCTGCGCTGCTCTCCAGCCGATTCCCGAAGTTCATGTCGGTATCCCGGGAACTGGGCAGCGGCAGAAGAGCCAGAACGCGCTGGCGAGGGGGCAAGCGGGATACCAGGCTCTCCATTTTCGCTTCGATGCGATTGAAAGAACAAACATCCAGGTACAAGAAGAAAAAATACCAAGCCGCTATAACGGAAAATGCGATGACATGCCACCGTCTCGGCTTCGCATGAGCGGCAATAGCGCAGGCGAGAACCGCGGTAACGAGAGACATCCGGTTGTAAGTGCAGCAGAAGGGCACCTGAAAATCCCAGAGCGTTATTGTGCGGGGCAGGATCAGCACTGCGGATGCAGAAAGCAGATAGAGCTGCGCGGAAATCCTCAGCGAGGGATTCCGCCAATCGCTGCGGTCTTCAAACGCCAGCACGGCCCAGAGCAACAGAACGGCCAACGAGATGAGGGCATATTGGCGGCCAAAGATCCACAACTGATCTGCCCCGGTGACCGAAAGCGCTTGGCGCGCCGACCAAAGACTTTCAAAATGGCGAACCCAATATTCGCGAATCGCAAACAGCGCGATTACCGACAGCACGAAAAGTGGAATGTGAAACCTAAATGAAAGCTTGCGGGCAACGAAGGCATACGCTGCCAGACCTCCTACCCACATCGGAGCGGTGACCTGCGCCAGGCAGGCCAACAATGCGATCGGAACGACAAACAGCCAATTTCGAATGCCACCACGCCAGACCAATGCAAATGCAATCATCGACAGGCCGGCAGAGATGTAAAAATCCGTAAGGCCTAGGTGGAAGACAAAACCATAGGCCAGCATCGCCACGACGGGGGCGATGGACCAAGCTCGAAGGCCGCTGAGTGCGGAGACGAGGGCGAAAGCTCCCCAGAAGAAAATCAAGACGGCCGCACAGGTTCCGATCCGCTCAGCGGCAGCAGGGGTAAAAACGCCTTGCAGCCAGGTTTCGACGATCTCGAAAAGCGTATTCGTCCAGAGCGGAACAATGATTAGACCGGGGGCGATTCCCTGTGAGATGAGCCTGGCCAGCCAGGCATTGTAGACGTGGCTCGACAGGTCGCCCGCTTGCAGGCGAGGCTGCCAGAAACATGGTACGGCCAAGATTGCGGAAACAAGAAGGGTGACCGGAAGCTTGGAGCCAGGCCTTCGCCAAAGCTGGTTGGCTTGGGGAGAGTCGCGTGAGCGTGGGTGTTCGGAGGATGCGGCCGGTCGTGACACTTCTGTTGCGTGTAGTTTCGGTGGTAAGACAGTTCCGCGCTAGCTGGGCTCAGGGGCAACCCGGGTTTGCTCAGACGACTGGGTTTCTTGCGATGCGCCCGAAGATTGGACTAGCTGCGGCTGCTGCCTTGAAGGCGCGGGGATGTTGCGAAAACTTTGCCTCAGCCCGCAAAACAAGTTGAACCGAACGATGTACCAGAGGGCCGCGATCGCGTCGCGGGAGCCGATCTTCTTGCCTTCCTCGTAGGTCCGCCCGTAGTAGCTGATCGGCGTATCGAAAATCGCGCACTTAAGCTTGGCTACTTTCGCAGTAACCTCGATCTCGAAACCGAATCCCTGAGAGGTAATGATCATCTCGCGGATAATCTCTCCACGAAATGCCTTGTAACCGGTCTCCACGTCGGTCAGATTGATGTTGGTGAAGAGATTCGAGAGGAAGGTCAGACCGCGATTCGCCAAATAGTGATAAAAATAAAGCACGCGGGCGGCCTTCCGGATCAGAAATCGCGAGCCGTAGACCACGTCTGCATGTCCGTCCAAAATCGGCTGAATCAGACTGGGGATATCGTCCGGATCGTATTCGAGATCGGCATCCTGCACCATCACAATGGACCCGCTGCTTCGCTGGAACCCGGTTTTGAGCGCCGCCGTCTTGCCCTGGTTTTTCGGGTGGCGTACTGCGAGGACTTGCGGATATTGCGCAGTCAACCGCTCTGTAATTTCCGGCGTTCGATCGCGCGAGCAATCATCAACAATGATGATCTCGTAAAGGTGCGGAACTTGAAGCAGTTTCTCGATTACTCGTTCGAGAGTTCTTTCCTCGTTATAGGCAGGCACCACGACGGAAAGACAGGCATTCGGCAAATTAGAGCTCTGAGGGGATAGTGCGGTTTGGACAGGCAAACTCTGAAAGCGAAGCGCTAAGCAATTAGATGGAGGCGGCTGAAAGTGCGTTACCTAGGGTGTTTGCCAGTGGATTCGGGATATAGATGTGTGGGGCCTTTTACGTCGCGCGAGCCAGACGTTTGGCGAGTGTAGAGTGAAAGTATGTTCAAGAGAAGGGCTCTCCAGCTTTCGCTGCTGCTGTCGGTGAGTTGGCTGTCGGCGATCCAGATGCACGCTCAGATTGGAAAAGTAATCGTGTGGGGCGTCGACACGGATACGCCGGAGTGGAACCGGGCGCTGGGCGTGACCGGGACGCGGCGAGGTTGCTCGAGCCCACCCCGCGGATGTGTCGGCCTGGCGAATGAGATGGCCCACAAATATCACGTAAAGGTATTTCTTTCGATCGGCCTGGATGCCAATACGCCAGGGTACGCGGTCCAGTACAGCCAGCTCAGCCTAAAAGTGCCTGCCCTTGTTGAAGTCGGCACGGACGATTTCGTGTCCGCTTATAGAAAACTCTCTTCGACTTTCGAAGGCGATCCGATAACGATCGTGCAACAGAGCATAGACAACTTGAAATCGATAAACCCAAACCTGAAGTTCGGAGCGACGCTGTACGAAGATGAGTTAAACAACCCGTTTATACAAGACGCCAAGCTGCCCGCGGCGATTCGCGCGAAGTTCGATTACATTCATTTGTACCCCCATTACCGCCAAAACGGGCTCAATTATGAAAAGTACATACCACAGGTGAAGAAATTGTTTCCGAACGCGCGGATCATAGCAGGAGCTTACGCTTATGACCGGCGTAAGTATTCACCCTGTGCGCAGAAGATGAAGGAGGGATGCTCGAGCGATCAGGAGCTAGCTCTGTTCCAGAAGACAATCGCGATCCAGAGCCGCCTATTCAGGGAAGGGACGGTCGACTGGATCGAGTTTTATCCGGGCTTCTTTGGGAAGGAAGATCAGTGGAAAGGTTGGGAGGACTCGAGGTTTTGCGCTCCGGGCGATCAGGCCGCCTGCATTCAGATGACACGGCAACTGCACGAGACGGCGGTACGGGAGCTCGGAGGACAAAGCCCAGGGCGGTAAGCGATAGGTCACGAAAACCGATGACCTGCCCCACGAGCTACGAGCCTGGCTGAGCGCGGGACGGGCGCGGGATGCTCGACAATGACTGCCTGTTGCGGTATGGACCCGACCGCCAGCATGCGCGCCATCGCGAGCGTTATGCCGCACCATAGCCAGATGGCACGGCTCTCATCAAGATCTCCGCTAAACATGATGACGCCGAGATCGAAGAGAAGAACCCAGAGGAAACAACTCAATCGTCCACCTGACACTCGGTAAACCCACCTGCCGGTTTTAACAGTTAGCCACAGAAACGAGAGAAGCAGCAGCGCACCGACAATTCCTTGCTCGACCGCGACCTGAAGGACGACGTTGTGAGGATACTTGAGATTCAGATCTCCGCCATATATTCCAAAGATTCCGCTGTGCGTTGCGAGGTAGGTCTGCGATCCCCCCGCGCCCCATCCTAAGATAGGTTTCTTTTCGAAGCCGCTAACTGCCGCGGCATAGGCCCAAAGCCTGCTTCCCGCAGTGCCACGCGGTGCTTCGCCGGAAAGCAACTCCTTGAGCTCCGCCGTTTTCTCGTGTACTCTTCGTTGGCTTCCCGTGCTGGCCATCTTTTGAAACATGATTCCCACGGTCAAGACGACCACCGCCACAACGGCGACCTTGCCCAATGTACCGGAAAAGAACCCGCCCGCGCCGCGCCTCTTATAGACACTCAGACAAAGAACCACTAAGCAGCTCAACGCAGGCCCCCGGGCATCTGATGCGATGAGTCCGGCCGTGAGAAGAGGCAAAGTGAGGAAGATCAGCATCCGGAGCCACGGTATCTCCGTAATGCGGTAATTGACGATGAGCAGGATCGTCATACCGATCAGGTGTCCGGCTGATATTTGGGTGATGTCGACGTTCGCATCGAAAGTCGTTGTGAGAGCCACAAAAATCCGGTAGGCTGCCAGCGGGACCGCAAGCGCGACCATGGCTAATGAAAACTGCCGGAAATCCCGCTCGTCGCGAAAGATCAGGAGAGCGACGAAAAACAGAAGAAGATCGATAGTCAAAAACTTCATCACCAGCACTTGACCGTATTTCGGATTATTCGTGTACAGGTAACTGAAGGTGACTACGAACTCGAGTCCCAAAAAGCAGGCAATCGCCTTTCCCTGTCCAGCGAAGAGATATCGTAACGTGTGGCGCTGTGCTTGCACGTAGAAGAAAAACAGGTTTATCGAAACCGTTGCAGCCAGTAGGGCGAGACACCACAAAGTGGGATCTCGCAGGTCAAAGCCCTCCGCGGGTTTCGATTTGAAATTGCCTATGAATATGACAGGCGGAATTAAGGCGGCCGGAAAGTAACGGATGCATAAGAAGAGAATGGGGGGCGCCAGCGCGACGATTATGCTAACCGCAGGATCCAGGTCCGGGCCGACTAATAAGAGCATGATTCCGCTCGCAAAAAGCGAGGCCAGAACGATAAATAAGATCAGCGGCTTTGATATGCGGGATAACACAGGATCACCGATTGAGAATTAACCTCAGACAGCGCCAGCTTCGGCGGTTCGTGCACGTGGAGCGAAAGCGTAAGATACAGCTTCCCTGTAATGAGGCATGCGCGAGACAACTTCGCCGATTGGCTGTTGGGCGGCCCAATCGACAATGCGCCCGTTCGCGTCTTGAATGGGATGAACCATCACCTCCATCGACCTTTGCGCCAGCGCGCCCCCGTTCGCGTTCGCGAGATATAAGAAATCATCGACGGATCCGAAATAATCCGTACCGGCGAGCTTTTTCGCCTTGAGCCGGCGATTGAACATTGCTTTAATGCATTGCTTAACGAAGCCGATATCGGGTCCGCAATTGCGCGTCAACCTCACATGAGGAATCCCCTGCTCGAGCGCCACTGCGATTACCATGCTCGCAATCGCTGGGTTGGTATGCGTGTGGTAGTGGGAATCGAGATGCGTTAAGGGCAGCCCGGAGGCGCGGCAACGCGAGATCTGCGCGCGAATCTCATCCGCCAGAGCTCGTTTCTCGGGAGCAGAGAGGAATAGCGGAGACCGAACGCTTACCTTCGCGAGAGCGCTGTCCGCATTGCAGAAAGCAGGAAACCTCTTCATAGCGTCCGTGAGAGGATATCCATCTCGCAATGTCAGGTGCAGGCCCACGTTCTTCAGTAACTTGTTTTCGTGAACCAGATCGCACGCCTCTTCAAAACCGGGCATGTTGGGCATGATGGTCGCACTCGAACAATATCCCTCTTGGAAGGAGGTGAGAATCGCGCGATTCGTCTCAGAATCTCTTCCAAGGTCGTCGGCATTGATGATGAGGAAGCTATTCATCGACTCCCGTTTCGACCGCTTGCCGGGACGGCAAAATCGACTTCCGCTTCAAGCGTCAGAACATCGCCCACGGCGACGCTCTCGTCGAGTTTCCAGTCCAGAATCGTATGGCTGTCCCGCTCTTCGGTCAATTTGAACGGCAGACATTCAAAAACTTGCAGCATGGGCGCGTTCCGTTCTGTTTTGACAAGGTCAGCGCGAAGCGTGCGGAGACCGCGGTGCATTTCGCGAACTGCGAGCCACTCGAGGAAGGTTTGCTCAACTCGCTTCTGCGCGACGCGGCAGGAGAGCACCAGGTCTTGCAAAACCGGCGGATCGTTGCGTTCGTCGATTGCGGCGAACCCCACGATGCCGTAAGCTCCAAACTTGTCGCTACAATCCATGGCGACACAGAGCATTCCGGGAGTGTCCAACAGGCGCTTAAAATCGATCTCGTTGTAACGCCGGGTCGAAAGATTCAATTGGTTGGCGCGTTGTATCAGCTCGAGGCAACGAATCCGATGAGCGGCTTCGGAAGGCACAAACACCCGTAAGGTCATGTTGCAACTGCGCAGAAAAGCTTCATAATCGGAGAAAGCGTCTCGTTCCTGCTCGCGCTTAATCTCTGTCAGATAGCTCAGACGCCGCTTGCTGCTCAGCTCCGTAACGGGCAGGTTGAACTCATCGCGGGTTAACAGGCTCGCCAATTTGTCTTCGGAAAAGACGCGCACCTGAGGATATACGCTGCGAACTTCTTCTCTTTCGAACTCAGAGTCGTCGATGAGCGCGAGAGTATCGAGATTGATGTTCAAGGATGCAGCAATCCGGGCGATGTTCCTGCTCTTCGGCTCCCAATTAATTTGTGGATACAAAAAATACTCGTCCAGGCCGAGCCGCGAAATGACTGCCCAAGCGTCATCGAAGTGATTCTTGCTGACTACACTCTGGACAACGCCGCGCCGATCCAGTTCTTTGATCAGATCGGCAGCATCGGCGCGCAGCTGTATCCGGCTCTCGGTATCCTCGGTCAGTATGCCTGTCCAGAGTGTATTATCGAGATCCCACACGACACACTTAACCTTCGAGGCAGGTCTGGCGCCGGATTGAACGGGAGCGGAAGAGTGCAGCCGTTTGGCATCTTTGAACTCCACAAAGTCGAGCCACGTAAAAATCAAGCGGCATTCGAGGTCATTCTCGGGATACAAGGAAAGCTTGCCAGCGAGCGGACCCGTTCCGAAGCGCTCCATGGGAATTTCGTGATAGTTGAGGCCGGGGTGGATCTCGAATGCATGGCGGAGCTTCAAATCTCCGTTCCAGTGCTCGAGAATTAACCGGAAGCTGCTTTCTTCCGGCGAGAAACATTCGAGAACGAAAGCGTCGAGTCGTTCTGCCGGCGTTGACGGAAGCCGATGGAATGCCTTCTCGCGCAGCAGCGCAAAGCCGCCGTTCAGGCGCCGGTAGGGGCTCAATTGAATGAGCGCGTTTGAAGCAAGGTTCACACCGGCCGTCAAGGTACCGTCGTATCGAGAGAGGCGTTCAATCTGTTGCGGGTCGAGCGCAGCGCCGTACAGACGGGTTTCCAATTTAGCCCAGCGGCGGAACCGGATATCCGCTCCGAAATCAAATAGGCCCCGAAAGCTGGGGTTCGGAACAATACCGTAAACAAATCTGGAGCACTTGCGATCGGCGCGAGCTACGAAAAGAGAGCAGGTCTGATAACACTGAGGCGGGCTGCATTCGAGGCAATGTTCCTGCCAATGCAGCAGCATTACTTTTGAAACAGCATGCCGGTCCAGGCGAAGTTTGGGCGGGCCTGCGACCCGCTCTTCTTCCTGCCATAGACTGCGATTCGCCCAGTCTATTTGGAACATTTGTCCCTCGCCGCCAAAGCTGGTTTGTCGAGAGGTTTCCCTCTTAACATGAGAAGCTCAAGCTCGCCCGGAATTGCTTCGCGCCGCCTCTCTATTTGTACGCATATTGATAGTAACGGAAGGACGGCGAATCGCGATCCACGGCGTTCAGCACCACACCGAGAGGCGTTGCTTGCACCTCTTCGAGCATCTCGATGCTGTGCTTAATTGCCTCACGCTCCGTTGAACCGCAACGCGCGACGAGCAACACGCCGTCTGCGATGGTGGCAAGCGCCTTGCTGTCCGGGAACGGAATCAGCGGGGGTGAATCGATGATGATGTGATCGAAGCGCCGCGAAAGCTCGTGAACGATGTCACACATCCGGGGCCACGCCATCATCTCTTCTCCCGCAGAAGGAAGCCCGGCGGGCAGGATCACCAAATTGTCGTTCTCGGGAAGAGTCTCGAGCACATCTCGGGTTTCCGCCGTACCGTCTAATAGATCGCGGAGACCTCTTTCCGCACGCCGGATGGATGGTTTGCGCAGATCCGCGTCAATGAGGCACACCTTGCCGTGTCGCGCGAGAGCGAACGCCAAGTTCACTGCAACTGTGGTCTTCCCTTCTTTAGCGCCAGGCGAAGCGATCAGGATTACTTTTGTGGGCTTACTGGCCGACCTCAGAATGACGGAGGTGTACAGGTTCTTTACCGCCTCAAATTCCGGAGAGCGGGGGCGATCGATGAAAAAGCGGCTGGCCGGCTGGAGCTGGGCGCCTGATGCAATCCGATATTTGACAGGTAGGATGCGCTTGCCTCCCATCTCGACCGGTATCATTGACACCGACAGGCCAGTCAGCTCCTGCAACGCATCGGCGCTACGGACCACATCGTGCTGGCTATCGCGAATGAATGCCAAAGTGATTCCACCGATGATTCCCATCATTATGCCCAGCATCATGATCAGGAATCGGTCGGGCTTGGTTGGCGAGTTCAGAACCGGGGCTTCATCGACCACTCGTAAATTCGTCGATTTCAGGCCGGCCGTTATACCCGCTTCCTGCAGCCGGGCATAGAGCGTGTTGTACAGGTCTTCGTTAGCCTGCGCTTCACTTTTCATTGCCCTGTAACGGATCATTTTCGCGTTCAAATCGCCCATTTCTGTCTGCGACTTGTTCAGCGACTGCGATATCAGCTTTTCGCGAATGCGCGCAGCATCATACGCCGAGTTCAATTCCGAGACAACACGCTGCTTTTCACTCGCAATCTCGGTTTCCAACTCCTGCACCTGATTGTGAAGCTTCTTAACGGTGGGGTGATTTGCCCCATAAAGCGTTTGGGCATCGGCCAATTGAGACTGGGCGTCGGCCAGACGCCGCTGTAGATCCTTGAACAGCTCGCTATCCTTCATCTGAGGCAACACGGCTTCATGGCCCGGCACAACGGTCTGCAGACTGGCCTGGCCCTGGATACGTTCCACGTGGGTCTGCGTAAGCTGGTGCTGGAGATCGTTCACTTCCTGCGCCACCGGGTTCGCAGCGTCTCTGCTGTCAACGTCGACAGGAATCCCGTTCTTCCGTTGGAAATCGACCAGCGCCTGATCGAGTTCCTGATTCTTTTTTCGAAGCTCCTCGAGTTGCGCCGACAACCACTTCGCAGCTTTCATCGTGGTCTGGTAGGTCTTCTGATAATTCAGGTCGATGTACAAGTTGACCATCGTATTCGTAACCTGCGCGGCCAGCTTTGGATCGTGGCTGCTGAAGCTGACGGACACCAGCTTGCTGTTCCGGACCTGGCTTACAGATAGCTGTTTTTGAAAGGATTTCAGAGCAATATCGAAATCCGAAGGAGGCAGTCCGCTGGGGCCCGTGAAAGACATCAAAAACCCTTTGACGCGCCCGATCAAACCAGGCTTGCCCTTGGGCACCAATTCGGGGTTGCTGTCCAACTTGAGAGCCTTGATGACCTCTCCGGCCAATTCATTGCCCTTGAGAATCTCAATTTGTGTTTCGAGATAATCCGGTTTCGATTCTTCGGGGCTGGTAGCGTCAGTCGTGCTGAGCGCTTGCATTCCCGGCGGATTGACCTCTATGTGGGCAACCGGGGAATAGACGTCCTTCATCCACTGCATCAACAGAAAGACGCCGACGGAGACGACTACCGCGAAGATAAGCGCAGATAGCCAACGGCGCCGCAAGACGCGGAACGCCATGGACCAATGGAAGTCACGAGTCCAATTCGGCCGGGTTACGGCCGCCGGTGGCGGACTCCAGTTTTTTGCGAAAGATGCATTGTACGGCTCGGTAGAACGCGTGGGTTCATCGAAACGTACAAGCTCACGATACTCCTTCATTCAAGCTCCTCATTCCCCAAAAGACACGGTCAATAATATTTCTAAATAAATTGGCTGGGAGGCAGGGACTCGAACCCCAATACACAGATCCAGAATCTGCGGTCTTACCATTAGACGACCTCCCAGAACGGCTTTCTCACTGTAGACACACGGCGTGCGCGCAACAAAGTACTATACCTTCCGTACTGAACCGCCGCTACGGCTATTCTGCCGCTCATCTTAGTCCTGATTCCGCAGGAGCAGGCAGTCTTTGAACTCATCGACACCTTTGCCCTGTGCCACATACCGGATTAAGCCGAATGTCTCTGCCGCAAGTTCTTTTCACACCGATCCTGATTTGCCGCTGTGAGCGGTTGTTTGCCGAAGCGATTCATTGCCGCCGAGGTACCGAATCGTGAGAATCGGAATGACAAATGGGCTAATCGGCGTTCTGCAAACAGTTTAGCATGAAATTCGCCCCTGCTTAGTCGCGGAAGTGCGTGACTGATGCGTGAATATGCGGGTATGGTGGGATCAGAATTTGCCTGATAGCTTCAGATACACTCGTAGCCAAAGCGGAGCCTTGACGATCCAGTTGTACGCGATTTGCCGGGCGCCAAAGGACCGGAAAAACTCGTCCGTAAGGGGATCGAGCGCTCCCCACAAGCTCATCACGAGCGACCGTTCGGCACAGAACTGAATCAGGTGCCACGTCAGCAACGCGGATGCGGTGTGATCGGCAGTGTTCGCGCCTCGCGAAAAACCGGGAGTGAAAAGATATGCGTTTTTCGCGTCCCAGACCATCAAATTCGCCGCTTGCACCTGCCCGTTCTTATCCTTCACAGCAAAGCACTCACCGGAATCCCGTTCCTTCGCCGCTGCGCACAAGGTTGAAAGCTTCTGCAGGCTTCGAGAGCTGCGCCGCGGGTGTCCGGCGAACACATCAGCGCTGTCACACAGTTCGAACCTCAGACCTAGCTCCACGCTCTTTCGAATGTCGGCCTGCCTCTCGCGCGAGAAGCCGTCCCAAAGGCGGTTCAAATCGTTCAGCTCGTCGAACGCGTAGAGGAAGCGGGTAGTTTGCCTGAATCCGTTCCAATAAAACGGGAGCCAATTTTGCAGAGTGGGGTGGAAGCTTTGAACGAAGAACGATTCAGTCGCGAGCCTTTGAGCAAAAATCTTGAGAATCTCCGTCTCGCGAGCGGCGCGCGTGACGAGTTTCCCGCTCAGCGGCTCGATCACAACACCCCAGGCGGCGGTGTACTTGGGCATCCCACAGACCCGAATACCATACTTCGATTCGCACGTCAGGGGAATGCCCGCAATCAGCCGGCGCTCCTCAAAATAGCCCAATACGCGTGCATTGGTTGCGCTCGCTTCGAGCCACCACGAACGGCAGAATACTGAACCCTGCGGAGAGGCCTCGACGAGCGTATCCCAAAGCGGCATTTCCTCTGCGGCCAGATACCGCACTTCGGGCTCTGCATGATCGACCTTGGATCCCGGCGTGCTCTTCGGCCGCGTCTCTGTGGTGCTCGACTGCATCATGATTGCATCACGAAATTTTCGGCAAGCGGCTGTGCCTTCTGCGCCAGCAATCCCGCGGCTTCATATCGCGGACGAATGCAAGACAAACAATCGCGCCCGCTCACCCATTTCTCTCCCGAATCAACTCTGCGATCCACCAATCGCCAAAACGTGTCACCAATCTCTCGCGGCAACTGGCCTCCGCCGAACGCCGTCGGATGCCACAACACGGCGATTGCGCTGCCAGGATACTCGCGGCTAATAGCAAACAGCTTCGCGATTTCCTCATACCAGGCACGTTTGCCACCGCCTATACTTCTGAGACTTTGATCCATAACCGCGAGCGGGATCTCGAGAAACTTAGCGGGGCGCTCCTCCTCGAAGTTGTACGGCGGGAACGGGAACGACGCCCCCGCACGAAATCCAATTCGATCCGACCAGCCGAGTGAGCTGTCGTATTCGACTCCAGCACGCTCGAGCGCGGGGATCAACCGGCCCAATGTAAACCGCAACCAGTGTTGACGATTCCCGGCCGGCGCGAAACCGGCTCGCCGGAGCGCCGCGAATTCCGAGGCGATTCCCGCTTCCGTTTCGCTGCTCGTGTAGGAACCGTGCACTGCCACTTCCATTCCCGCGGCGCTGAATTTCTTCATGATGTCGATTGCACCGGGGCTTTCAAGATCGTAGTTGCCGTCTCTCGAATGCAGACGCCGAAGCAGGAAGAAGTAGGTCGCCCCTATGCCCTCGCTGCTTTTCGCCCGTCAACAACGCGGGCAATTGATCGAGCGGATTCCGGCCGCCCGCCATCATCGAAAGCGCCTGAAGCGTTTGCCCGGCCGCCAGCCCAGGATGGCGATGATGGATCAGCGAAATCGCCGCGTTCTTGACAAGACGCTTCAGGTTGCTGAAATATCCGCCCGGCAAGTAATCTACGTCGTGCGTGTTGACGATAAAATGCGGTTGCACAGTGAGCGGAAGAGCGATTCGTCGCGCGCGACGCGGCGCTTGAGATCAGACGTTCCAGCCTACGCATGGCAGAAGACGCGTAAGGAATCTTGGGATCGAGATTATGCCGCCCCAAATAGGTATCTGAAAACGGAATCCTGCCTACCGCATCCCGGTGTTCCACGCTGTATTCATCCGCGCAGGAAACCCATTCGAAAATCTCGCCCAGCCAGTCGGGAGTTTGGCCCGACTCAGGCGAATACAACAGGACGGCAGTGTCGCCGTCAATGTCGCTGCGGTGCGGCGGGGGTGCGGGGTCTCGCGGAGATCGCGGCCGGTACAAGTTACTGAGCGCCACCCGCCGGGAGCCCGGGTGACACGGCGCCACGGGCATAGCTGACGGACACATCCGCCGCTCTCGTTCTGGCGAGTGCCGGAGATAGGCTCATGGCCGTAGACCGCGCAGAATAGACGGAATGCGTAGTCCAGCCGCGCACGATGCACGGACCCCTGCTCCGCAGTAAACTCTAAGCCGATACGCATGCGCTCTTCAGGCCATCACATCTTGCCGCGCTGCTCGAGATACATCGACAGCATTGCGGGCATCTTCACGATCTGGTGATAGGACGCCTGCTTCGCTCCAAACGAGCGAAAGTACTGTTCGATCGGCTCGATCATCGAGCCTTCGAAATCGAACACGGCCGTCCGCTCGGCCGCGAACTGGATCGAATGCCAAACTAAAGCGGATTGCGCGCCGCTCGCCCGCAGGTTGGGATCCGATCCGCCTGCCAGATAATAGGATCGTTTTTTGTCCCAAACCAAAAATGTAGTCGCGTGAGTCTCGCCTGTGTTGTCTTCGGCCGCAAAGCACGCGCCACACCCGTTTGCGACAGCCGCCGAGTGCAGACGCGCCAGATATTCCTGAGAGAACGAGACTCCCAATCCCTGGCGCGCAAATACTTTCACTGAGGTTTCGAAAACCTTATCAATGCCGCATGGCTTTGCGGTAAGGCCGCTCTTTTCGGCCTTTCGGATTTTCGTCCGGATATTCGCCGCCATGTTCTCCCAGACCTGCTTCGTGTCACGGAGGTCATCGATCACGTAAGTGGCTCGCGCGGTTTGCTGAAAGCCGTTCCAATAGAACGGAAGCCAATTCTGCAAATTGGGATGGAAGCGCTGGTAAAACACACGCTCTTTCTTCAAGCGTTCCGCAAATACGGCCAGAATGTGCGATTCCCGGGACATCGCCACCGCGCTCGTTCCCGTGAGCGGCTCTATGACAACGCCCCAGGTTTGCGTGAATTGCGGCATGATGCACATCCGGAACCCGGAGCGTTTTGCGAAGTAAAGCGGTACCCCGGCCACCAAGCGCCCGCTTTCGAAATAGCCGAGCACCGAGACATCCGGACCGACCGCATTTAGCCACCACGACCTGCAGAAGACGCATCCCTGCGGCGATCTATCGACGAGCGCATCCCATTCGGCATATTCTTCTGACCTGAGGAGGCGTAGCGACTCGCTCGCCGGCTCAGAATCCGCGCTGCGGCCCGAAGCCAGTGAATGGATCGCTGGCGAGCGGTTAGCGTGGATGCGGTCCCAAGGAAATTGCAATTCAGAGTACATGTAAAGAGGGCGCGGGATGCGCGTGTGCCTGAGGGCGCTTGGAGCTCCCGCTTTCAGCCCCGGCGATTCACCACGTCGGACCCGCTCGAGGAAACCGTCTCCGCTGCTCGAGAATCAAAAGCTGATCGAGAAACTCCGCTCCTGCTTCTTTCAACATCGAGCGCAGTTTCACCTTCTTCAGTGTTCACCAGCACGCCGTCAGAGCGAAGAACACAAGTTAACGTTCTAAAGAGAATTCGAAAATCGAGAAGCATGGAGCGGTTCTCGACATACCAGACGTCGAATCCAAGGCGCTCATTCCACGATACGGAATTCCGGCCATTCACCTGAGCCCATCCCGTCAGCCCAGGCCGCACCGAGTGACGCAACCGCTCGCGCTCGGCATAGTACGGAAGATATCTCACCAACAGCGGCCGCGGACCTACCAGGCTCATATCGCCTTTCAACACATTCCACAGCTCGGGGAGCTCATCCAGGCTGGTCCTTCGCAGCAATCGGCCGAGACGCGTAAGCCGGTCGCCATCCGGAAGAGGATTGCCGCGCGAGTCCTTCGCGTCCGACATCGTCCTGAACTTGATCAACGTGAACGGGCGGCAATGCAGGCCAGGCCGCACCTGTCGAAAGAATACCGGGCCCGGCGACGTCATTTTGATCAGGGCTGCAATGGCGGCCATCGGAATAGCGAGGACGATCAGGCCGATAGCGGCCGCGATGACATCGAAGGCGCGCTTGATGAGACGTGTTCCCCAGCCCCTTGCCTCCGGGTTCACCGCGCTCGCAACAAGCACGGCCGACATGACCTCTTGATAATCGGCCGCTTTGAAATCCCAGCTGAAGTGCCGTTCGGCCACCCGGCGCGCCGCGACTCGCATCTGCTGAGCCTTAGCGCGATCGGCGGCCAGGTTCCGAATTGCAGCAGCCAGTGCATCCACATTTTCCGACGAAACAAACAGCCCGGCATTCGCCGGCTCTACATAATCGCGCGCCTCGCCTTCAAAGTTCACGATGACGGGGCATCCACACGCCAGGCAATCGAAAAATTTGTTTGGCAAAAAGATGTACGTGAGGCGGCTGGCCTTTACGAAGACAATGCCGAGATCGGCCCTCCTCAGAAATGAGGGCACAGCGGCCTTCGGTACGGGATTCAGAAAATGAACATTGTGGAGATTTCTTCGCGCAGCGTCGCTGATAAGCCCCGCCTTTTGCTCCCCATTGCCCATCAGCACAAAGTGTATGTATGGATCGTCGAGCACGCGTTCGGCTATATCGAGCACGAGGCCTAAAGAGTTCGCCAGCCCGATCGAGCCCGTATGCATGCAGACGAATGCGTCATCCGGGACGTTGGCTAGACTGCCTAAATCTGCGCGCGGCCCCTCCGGCGTAAACAGTGACAAATTGCTCGCAGTCGTGATGGTTTTGATTCGTTCCGCTGGAATGCCCTTCTTGATCAGCTCTTTTCGAATTCCTTCGGTGACGGTGATGAGAAAAGCCGCTTTGCGATACAGAAATGACTCGAGCCAGTGCGCCGCGCCTATCATGAAGCGGCTCTTGATCACGTTCCACTCGGCGACGTTATCCGGCCACAGGTCCCGCAGCTCGAAAATGAACGGAACGTTTCGTATTCGGCTGATCAGGTAGGCTGGAATCCCGATCGTCAGCGGAGTGGAGCTGCCGACAATGATGTCGGGCTTCCGAGCCGAAAGCGCAGCCACGAACCCGAACGGGATAAAACACAAAAAACCGATAATCCTCGGCAGTATTTTGCGGGATCCGCCGAAAGGCACCCGCACTGTAATGATGTTCAAGCCATCGACTTGGCTGTGCTTCCACAGCAATCCACAGGGCGCTGTTTTCCGTCCCGTCGCGTAACACCAGTTGCCGGTTACAATCGTCACCGTGTCGCCGCGCTCGACCAATCTTCGGCCGATCTCATATGGCCGGGTCGAACCGGCTACGTCGTTCGTCGCAAAGTACTGATAAAAAATTAGGACGTGCATCGCAGATCGCGAATACCGCACCGATCTCTGAAAGAGTCCGGCGACATTTTTATTATTGCTGCAGAACCGCTCGTTCCATTTTGAACGAATCGTAGCTCTTGGCGCCACTTCCGAGATGCGCAGGCAAAGGCGCGTCCTCGTTCAGATCGAGGCACCGGATCACGCCCGGCGCAACCTCCTTATAACGATAACCGCTTTCGGGGCACATCATGATGCCCTCGGAATCGGGATCACGCAGCGGGTGACCATGGCGGCTGATCCAACCCATTCGCCGGCCCGGATTGCCGAGAATCAAAGCATAATCGGGTACATCCTTCGTGACTACGGCGCCTGCGCCTATGAAACAGTACCGTCCGAGCTCAGTGCCGCAAACTACCGTAGCATTGGCTCCGACCGAGGCTCCGCGGCGTATGGTCGTGGTTTCGTAGAGCGCATGCCGGTTCACCTGCGAGCGCGGATTCTTCACGTTCGTGAGCACCGCCGAAGGCCCCAGGAACACATCGTCTTCAATGACTGTTCCTGTATAGATCGAAACGTTGTTCTGAACTTTTACGTTGTTGCCGATTAAGACATTCTCGGCAACGCTGCAGTTCTGCCCAAATACGCAGCGCTCGCCAATTCGCGCGCCTCTGAGCACATGCGAATAGTGCCAGATCTTGGTCCCCCTGCCAATCTCACACCCTTCATCGATCACCGCCGTCGGATGCGCATAATACGCTCGGGAAGACTCGGGCGAGGCTTGGGCCGGCGATGTGCGCTTCCCGCTCTCTAGCGACACCTGGCAGGCGTTCAGCACGCGCAGCACGCGCAGCCCCTCTTGTCCGTCGGTCAAAGGAGGCCGACGGCTTTGAACCGCCTCAAGCAAGGCCATGCACTCATTTCGGAGCGGTTCCGAATTCTCGAGTGCCGACCGGCTCGCCTTCCGCTTTCACTGCATTCGGCACGCGGTCCTTCCACTCGATTCGGTGCGCGTAGAGGACCAGCTTGCTGGCCGCGGAATCATCGAACACGGCCATCCTCTCGGAACCCACGATTACCAGCCGCTGCTCTTTAAACGGATGCAGCCAGCTCACGAAGATGTGGGCGCGCACACCGCTCGGAAAGGTGAAATCCGTGAGCGTTACGTCGGAAACGTCGTGGCTCAGATACGCGCCTCCATTGCATGCGACAGCCGACGGCTCTTCATTGAGCAGCGCCAAGATCGTCGAGATGTCGTGCGGCGCGAAGCTCCACAGAATGTTCTCTTCGGTCCGGATCTTCCCCATGTTGAGCCGGTTCGAATAGAGGTACTGAATCCGCCCCAAAGCCCCGGATTGGATGAGTTGCTTCAGCTTGATCACGGCCGGGTGGTACTGCAGAATGTGCCCGACCATCAGAATGCGATTGCGCCGAGAGGCAAGATCCACTAATTCGGCGCCTTCTGATGCGGTGAGCGCGAGCGGCTTTTCGACGAACACATCCTTGCCGCCCTCGAGCGCCTGCTTGGCCATCGAGAAGTGCTGCTTTGCAGGCGTCGCAAGAACCACCGCGCTGATTGCAGAGTCTGCGAGCACTGCCGCATACTCACGCGCATAGGCAACGGACGGATACTTTTCCCGCGTGCTCGCCTCGACCATGGGGTTCGGATCGCAAATCGTACCCAGAGCCCCGAGCTCGTGGAAATTACGGACGAGATTCTTGCCCCAATATCCGCTTCCGACGACCGCAACTTTAACTGGCACTGTTACTCCCTGCATAAGCTGAGAACTCAAATCATGCGTGCGAAGGCTGCAGTTTCGAACACGCTGCCAAAGCCGTATCCGCAACGTAGTCGATCATTTCCGGTGTGAGTTCGGGATAGACCGGCAGCGCGAACACCTGCTCAGCCGCTCGCTCCGACTCCGGGAATCGCGCTCCACGCGGCACGACCGGAGCAAAGCATTCCTGCATGTGCAGCGGCAAAGGATAGTAGATCTCGCTCGATATACCGGCATCCTTCAGCGTTTTTAGCACCTCATCCCTGTTTTCCACACGCACGACGTATTGATTGAAGATACTGACGCAATCGGGACGAATGTAAGGCGTTTGGACGGGGCTGCCGGCCAACAGCCGGTCATAACGAGCCGCATTGCGGCGCCGCGCTTCAGACCATGCGTCGAGATGCGGAAGTTTCACCAGCAGAACCGCCGCCTGAATCGGATCGAGGCGGAAGTTTCCTCCTACGTACTTGTGATAGTACTTCGGCTTCGCGCCGTGGCTCCTCATCATCGACATGCGCTCATACAACTGCTCGTCATTGGTGACGATCATGCCGGCGTCGCCCGCCGCACCTAGATTCTTGCTGGGGAAAAAGCTGAAGCAGCCGACCGTGCCGATGCTTCCGGCTTTCCGTCCTTTGTAGGTCGCGGTGATGGATTGCGCAGCGTCCTCAATCACGTATAGCCCGTGCCGCTTCGCAATGTCCATGATTGGATCCATGTCCGCCATTTGCCCGAAGAGGTGAACCGGAATGATAGCTTTCGTCCGCGGAGTGATCGCAGCTTCGATCAGCTCAGGGTTGATGTTGTACGTGTTCGGATCGATGTCGACAAAAACGGGCGTCGCCCCGACGCGCGACACGCAACCGGCGGTCGCGAAAAACGAGAACGGCGTAGTGATGACCTCGTCCCCTTGGCCGATCGAGAGACTCATGAGAGCGCAGAGCAGCGCATCGGTACCGCTCGAAACCGCGACTCCGAATTTACAGTCCGAGATCGCCGCGACCTTGCGCTCGAGTTCCGCGACCTTCGGGCCTCCGATGCAGACTTGTGATTCCAGCACCTCCGCAACAGCGGCGAGGACATCTTCTCTAATGGTTGAGTACTGAGCTTTCAGATCGAGTAGAGGGACCTTCATGTTCTTATTCTTTCCGCGTAATTTCGTGAGTATTCACTTTCCAGCGCGTGGGCGCCATCAGCCCTGCCCAGCGAGTTGCGTACAGAGGCCAACCAGCCGCATACCTTCGCCCTTCCAGCAGTAGGATGCGAGCACGCGCTCCCGCCCGATTCGAGACATCTCATCGAGCCTCGCAGGATCGGACAACAGATCCCGAATCGCACGCTCGATTTGAACGGGATCTTTGGGATTGACTTGCACTCCGCATCCTTCGAGAATTTCAGTAAATTCTGGAAAATCAGAGGCGATGACCGGTATCCCTGCCGCCAGATACTCGTACAGCTTAATCGGCTGCGAGTTCCTATGGCTGGGTATCGGATAGAGGAGGTTCATTCCGATCTTGACCGATTTGTAAAGATCGAGAACCTGCGGATGTTCCATCCAACCCAGATACTTGGCGTTCGGCGGCAAATTGCCGACGATCTCGCGCTCAAACACGGGATCGCTAAAATTGCCGGCTATCCAGAGTTGCGCTTCCTCTGGCCGGATGTGGCGGAAAGCTTCAACTAATTCGCCGATCCCGCGCGCCCGGCTCAGCCCGCCGGCATAAATGACAATGTTTTCTCGTAAATGGAGTGGCAACCCTTCAGCACTCTTCAAGGCCTGTTCCGTCGGGAAGTTCTGGACCAGTATCCGCCGCTTCTTCGGAAAGCGCGGCAGCACCGCATCCCGCGCGCCCGCAACCCCGCTCAGCAGCCGCGAACCAACCCATTCAAGCAGCCAAGCTGCCGAAGAGACCGGGCGACGAAAGGGACGCGGGATCCACGTCTTTTGCAGAACCTGCGCCGGCAAATTTTCATGGCAATCGTATACCACCTTCTTCCCCAACAGCCGCAGGACCAGCGCTACTCCAAAAAGCTCTGGGTCGTGAAACAAAAACACGCGCCCCCGCAACCGGAGTGACAGTCGGATCACGGTCCATCCCTGCATTAGGCGCCGGAATCGGGTCTTCTGTCTTTCGAGCGCCTCGATCCAGACTCCGTCCAGCATCTCGGGTTTCGAGTGCGGGCCGATGACCGCGACCGCCAGCCCGGCTTCGGCGAGCGTCTTCGCTTCGCGATAGAAGATACGGTCGTCCGTTGCGGCGTGCGCCGTGGTCAGCATGATCACGTCGTAGGAGGGTTTCTTCGTGGCTGTAGCCGGCATGTCTTCAGGCGCTATATTGAGGAACTCGCGCAAAACCCTTTTCGAAAATAAATTTCAGCCACTCTGGCTTCTGCTTCATGAGCGTTAGCAGATAGGCTACGCAGATCGCACCCTCGATTGCAATCAACCATACCGGGCTCTTCCCCTTGCCCACAGCTGTCCGCAGCGCAATCGCGATCGCAAGAAAGAATAGATTGATCGCGAGCGACTGAACGGCGTTCTTCCACGCCAGCGCTACTTGACACAGACGCCGCACTGTCACCGCCGTGAGAGCCGCAAGCAGGACCACGCTCGCGACCAGAGATAGGGAGAGTGCGATCAACAAATCAGATCGCGGGACCGCCACGATGGAAAGCCCGGTGAAAAGCAGGAAGGCCACAAGGGAAATCAGGATATTGTGTGCGTTCGAAGCCTTGACCGTTGCTGCATCGATGACGCTTCGCAGCGCGGTAAAGAACAGGAAAGCGGGGATCGCGAGAGCGACAATGCGCACCACCGGAACGGCATCGAGTAAGCCGGCGCCGACCCAGATCCGCAGAATGACATCTGCAAACACAAGAAATTGGAAGGTCATGAAGAGCGACAGCTCGAAAATACCGGCGGTCATATGGCGAAGCGGCGCTCGCGCATCTTCCAGCCTGTTTTGCGCAACCACAGTGCTGATTTTCGATAACAGCAGCACTCCGACAGGCGCCATGCTGACACTCGCAGCCATCAGCACGCTGGTACCCAGAAGCAGGGGCGAAACGTGCGCAAGAGGCATGAATTGCGCGGCGATAATCGGCCCCAACGCAAAGAGTGCGGCAGCCGCAAAATCGCCCGGCACCCGCGCGATACCATACGTCAGCAGCTTTTTCAGAGGACCCCACAGGTCGAAATTCCCGCTTTTCAAAAGCCGCCGTAACACCGGGAAAGCGAGCACGACAGCTGTTGCAATCATCGCAATGCTGGTGAAGTTCACGATCTTCGCCACCGAGCGGTATCGAACCAGCAGGACGAGCGCAAGCACCGGAACCAGCGCCATGTCCCAAATCTGTAGCAGGTTTGCGCGATTCATCTGCATGCGTCCGCGAAAATATCCATACACGGACGTATGCAACACCAGGCCCAAAAGCATCAATGACACGGGCAGGATCAAATGGGTCATCTGACCGCTGCCAAACAACAACCGCGAGAAGCCCTGCCCCCAAAGGTTGAGGATCAGACCGACTATCGCCCCCACGACGCCCAGGCAAGCCGCGCCCGCAGCAAAGTAATTCTCGGGCCTTCCTTCTGGCAGGCCCGCCTCATACGCGACGTACCGTGGGATGCCGACGAACAGACCCAGTTGAACTCCCGACTGCAGCCAAATCACGACGCGCCGGAGCAGTAGATATTCCGCGACGCCGGCTGCACTTAGAAACCGGGCAAACAAGGAGATCAGAAGTAGATTGGAAATGAATAACGAGACCTGCGCGGCCCCGGTGAATCCGAAGTCGAGCAGCAGCGGGTGGGATTTAAACCGCCAGCGTCCCGGCATCGAAAAGGGAATCCTCGCGGCCGCCGGCATCATCAGCTATTCCCGCGATCTCAAATCGCGTTTCAGCGTTGGGCCAATCGATAGCCCGCGCCGTAAATTGCGATTCCCGTCGCGCCCTGGATTGCGGCTTGCGTCAGCACTTGCATGGTCTTCTTCATACCGCTCTCGGGCACAAACAGGATGTCGTTCCGCTGAAGATCCAGGTCGCTGCCTCTCCCCTTCATCATGGCGCTAATGTCGACCGGAATTTCCTTCCTCGCCTGCCCATCGTCTGACCGCCGTATGATTAGGGCACGATTTGTTGCCGCCGCCGGCTTGAAGCCCTGGGCCTTCGCAACCGCCTGCAGCACGGTCAGATCCGAGCTCGGGTCCTCGACCACATAGCCGCCCGGCATATTTACGGCACCCACTACGTAGACCACCGGCGCCTGCGCGACGGTCAGAATATCTCCCGCTTCGACCTTCAGGTTGAGCGCGGGGTCCTTGCCGGCCATCAGCTTGCCCAAATCGATTTGGGCCACTGTGCTGTCGCCCTTAATATGTCCAATAGGCAAATCGTGCCCTTTGCGAATCAGGGTCAAGGATCCTCCCGCCGTAGCAGTCAGACCCCCGGCGAGCGAAATCGCTTCCAAGATCGTCACCGGATGATCCAGCGGGTACACAGACGGTTTTGTTACCGCTCCCAGCACGCTCACCATGCGGCTGTGATACTCCTCTACGAACACGCTCACAATCGGGTCACGTACAATCTGCCCCGTCTTTAACACGTCGGCGATGTGGGCCGCGAGAGCATTCGGGGTCAGTCCAGCCGCTTTGACCGGCGTCGGCAAACCCGGCGCAAGGATCAAACCATCCTCACTCACCCGCACTTTGCCACCAATATCCGGCGTGTAGCTCACGATAATCGACAAGACGTCGCCCGTGCCAATCGTGTAATCCTTCGGGGGTACGGTATAGGGAACCGGCTGCGCCGGTGCAGCCGCTGGAGTGGTAGTCTGTTGAGTACGCCCCGGCAAGGCCGTCAAACCAAGGACGGCAACTCCGAGCAGAATGGTCCTGCAGTTAAGAAGAGTATGATGTGGCATAGGTGAATTCCTGCTTGTACGCGGTTGCTTGAGTTTTGCAGCGAAGAATAACAAAACCACATTCCCAAAGGTTGCCGTTTTGCTCTTGCGAAATCCTGCACGCTTCCGCAAATTCAGTCACAACATTGACTGAATCGCTTCGCGATTCCACCCCTGAAATCGCGCCTGCAATCGAATTCTACCATGTGTTGGCAGGCCTTTGCTATCGTCGCTACTTAGTAGGATTTCGACGCGCAACGTCTCACGCGCTCGAGCTCAGCTGAGCCTGCCTGTGCGCTTGAGCAACCTGACGCCCGCCTAGTGAGGGACTACGATCCCGCCTTTCATCTTCGCGCCGGTGATACTCAGCGGAACGATGGCTAGTGTATAGCCAAAAGCGCCTCTCATCCATCCCGAGGATTGATCGTAAGTGCCGTACGGTGACCCGATACTCACTGGATTCAAAATGAGATTGTACGGCGAACCGAGGCTCGCCCCGGTTCCCGTAGCCGGAGACTTGGCCTGCAACTTCACATCATTTGCGCCTGCCGGAGTGCTGTTGATGAACAGCGGGTTTGTCTTCGTCTTGGTATGGGAGCCGAGCGTTGCTCCCGAAGCGGGAGTTCCCACCCCTGGCGTGAATAAATCGTAATCTTCGGTCACCGAGGCGCCGGTCTGTACTTCAAGGCCTACCCCGAACCCATCAATGATGTTGTTGTTAAACGTGGCACTCGAGTTCGACAGCAGATTGAAACCGTATGGAACCGTGCCGCTGCCGTCGGAGATCGTGTTGTTATACACCAGATTTCCCGAGGACGAGGATGTGAAATGAAAGGCTTGGTGCAGACAAGGTCCAATGACGATATTCGCCAGGTACAGGCCGTTTTTTGACTCGTATATCCCGATCGCGTCGTTTTCCGCAGAACCGCACATCATTACGTTTCTTGCGACCACGATTCCCGTCTGTGGATAACTGGAGCATCCCTCTGCCTCGATGCCCTCTCCATCCCCTCCGGCCTGAGTGCTGACTCCGGAGCTGTAGTTATCCGAGATGATCCCGCCCGTAACTGCCGGACCCTGGCATCCTGACGGGCTCGCGGGATAGGGCTTGATCGAGAAAGACTGCATTCCGCCATAGGCGTAGTTGTATTGAATCTTTACCGAGCTCGATCCATTCACCACGAAGCACCCCGCCGCGCTCGAGCTGCTGATGCCTCTCAGATCGCAGGTGTCATAGGTGTACGTAATCGGCCCCGTCGTCGTCGCAAAAAAGGCCCAACGCCCCATGCCCCAGTTCGAACTGGTCGAGTACGTCGTGTGATCGACCACCACATTCGAACTGCCCTGAATGTCAATTCCGTAACTGGAAGCGTCCACGAGCGTGCTGTTGGTGATGTTTACGTTTGAACCGGTTACATAAATGGCCGACCCAGTCACGTTCTGCACCTGCAACCCGGTGATCGTCACGTAGCCCTTGGACACATTGATACCCGTTCCAAGCGAGTTGGCGCCGTCGAGAATCGGCGCGGCTCCCGTTCCATAGCTGCCGTACGTGATCGGATTTCCGCTCGAGCCCGCCGACGGCGTCGTCAAAGCGCCCGTGAAACTCGGGTCACCGGTCCACGTATCGCCGGTTTTGAACAAAATGGAATCACCTGGGTTGTAGGGCCCCTTATCTACCTTAGTAACGGTTTGCCACGGTGCCGAGCTGGAAGTACCGGAGTTAGAATCCGACCCCTTCAAGGAATCGACGTAGTAGGTCGTACCGAACGTGGGTGCGATGGCGAAAAAGAAAGCGATGGTAAGCCGTCTGCCCGGCTGGAACATGGGTAGAAAACTCCTCGTGCAGAACATCGCCCGGGAGAGTTCCTTCCGAACCGCGGATTACGCCTAAGCCGCTGAATTCAGAACCGAATCTGGGCAGCTCGGTTCTTGTGACCGCACCCCTGCGTCGTATCAGATCAGCGTTCAGGTTTACACTGGTGAGTCGCTGTGGTGTCTAAAAGGAGGAACTTCAGTGCGTCGTCTTTTCTTCGCGTGTTTTGCAACTGCATTTTTGGCGGGTTCGGCCGTTGCCCAGACGGAAACCTGGCAACTCGATCCGCCCCACTCTGCCGCGCAGTTTTCAGTGCGCCACATGGGGATTTCTATAATTCGCGGGACATTCAAGAAGGTAAGCGGGGTGGTGCAGTATGACCCGAGTGACGTTTCGAAGTCTTCCATGGATGCGACCATAGACGCTGCTTCGCTTGACACTCGCGTCGACATGCGAGATAACGACCTGCGCAGTGAACACTTTTTTGATGTCCAGAAATACCCGACCATCACCTTCAAATCAAAGCGGGTCGAATCGGCCGGAGCCGGCAAGCTAAAGGTTACCGGCGACCTCACGATTCGCGGGGTGACAAAGCAGGTGGTGCTCGATGTCGACGGCCCGTCAAAGCCCATAAAAGATCCCAAAGGTAGGCTGCACATGGGCGCCTCGGCGACTGCGACCATCAACCGCACCGATTTTGGCATAGACGCCGATCAGGGCATGGTCGGGAATGAGATCGGGATTACGATTGACGTCGAGTTAGTGAAACAGGCCGACAACGGGTCAAAGTAGGTGGGCGGCGGTCCTGGTATGGAACGGGCAAGCGGCGTAAGCCAAACAAGCGCGGGCTGGATCACAAGACTCGTTTACAGGACTCTCAAAAAACGGATCGGGAGGGTTCCCAAGACTAAAGCGCTGGCGGCTCACGATACCGAAACGCTGCTTGCATCCACGTGGATGGACAAGATCTGCAGGTCGACAAAGACGGTTCCCCTTTCTCTGAAGGAACTGGTGCAATTGAAAGTCGCCGTCCTGGTGGGGTGTCCGTTTTGAATTGATATTCATTCTGCCGTGGGCAGGAAAGCGGGGATTTCCGAAAGCCAGTTGCAGGATTTAGGACATTTTGAAGAGAGCGCAGCGTTCAGTAAGCCGGAGAAACTGGCGCTACAGCTCGCTGTAGCGCTGACGAGGACGCCCGCAAATGTCGACGATGAATTTTTCGCAGACTTACGGCGCGAGTTCAGCGAACAACAGCTCGTAGAATTGGGAACTGCGATTGGATGGGAGAACTCGCGGGCCCGCTTCAACCGGATATTTGGCATTGCGGCCGAAGGATTTTCGGAAGGTACGTTTTGTCCTCTGCCGGAAAAATGAAAATTGCCACTCACTGCGCGCTGACGCGAGCGTAAACGGGATAGTGGTCCGATCCGCTGAAATCCTTGCGAACCTTCCCGTCTTCGATCTTCACCGGCCCCCGGACGAAGATCCAGTCCAGCGCCATGGCGATCATGTGCGTCCGCTCGATCCGCTCGCCTGTGCAGCTGTGAAATCCTTGCCGCTCGAGTTTCTTGAGGTACGCAGATGCAAAATACTTGGTGTTTAAATCACCGCCGATAACGGCTGCGGTATCGGGCGGGTAGCGCTTTAAATCTGCGAGGATCTCGTCCAGTTGGGCTGATTGGATGCGTCCCATGCTACGGCTTTCGAGATGAGCGTTATAGACGACAAACAAACGTCCGGCAAAATCGAGGTCCGTTACCAACGCCATGCGGCTGCCGAGGCGTCGTTGCATGAGCGGCAACGAAGACGGGATCCAACTGCGCGGTTTCCAAAAGCCGGACTGCGTTTGAAAGCGCAGTACGCGGGAGTGCCGGATCGGCAAATCGGTGAGCGTGGCTTGTCCAGTGAACGCCGGGCGTCCGCTTTCCTGGCTCAGCTCTTCAAACTCGATCCCATACGCGAGATTCAAATGCAGACGCCTCGCGAGTTCTCCTGCTACGTCCGTGTTCTCTGTTCGGTTTGTATTCCAATCGACTTCCTGCAGCAGACAGAGCCCGGCGGGGTTGCGCTCGAGCTCTGACGCGATTGTCCTCAGCTCGCCACCGTGATCGATATTCCAGGTCAGGATACGTATGGATCTCCGGGCCCCGTTAGCCGGAGCCCTTTCTATCTCACGCGGCTTGTTTAGGTCTATTGATGAGCCGGGGTTTGATGGCGCCGCGAGAGTCTGAAACAGAAGCAGGCCGGTGCATGCGGTGGCGAGCCGGGCGATTCTCACTCTATCTATGATCTGTTAACCGGCGGGCCGTTCGGTTCTCTGGCCGCCTCCAGAATCCCTTCCAGTTCATGCACGTGCTCGAGGACCGTTAATGCGCCACAACGTTTCAGGATGCCGGAAATCTCTGCGTGGCGCGGATTTTCGCGCGTCGAAACGCCGATGAACGGAACACCTGCAGCCTGCGCGCTCCGGGCGTCATCGATTGTGTCACCTAAATACCAAAGCGTCTTGTTTGGGTATTCATGCATGATCAATTGAAGTCCGTCGGGGGCCGGCTTGGGGTTCGCGACGAGCTCGTCCGTTATGACGGGATGAAAGGTGATTGCCGCTGCATGCCGCCCGAGAGTTGCATCGGCCTCATACTTCGCGCGTCCGGTGAAAATGGCGAGCGAAACGCAACCGGCCAGGCGCTCCAGAAATCCGGGCGCGGGCATCCATCTCTCATTGCGAATGAGCCCGTCGCCCTTTTCGCCCAAGAAGATTCGATTGAAGTACTCGACGACCTCGGCGTAGTCTACGTCTTTGCCTCGATCCTTAATCAGACGGTGTGACAGGAGCCAGTCATTGTTCCAGCCGCCCGCATTCTTGAAATCCTGGATGAGATCGTGCGAAACGAGCTCGCCCGTGAAGTGCCGGACGGTTTCGCGAATGGCTTCGCGGTATGAGCTCATGGTTTCGACAAGCACACCGTCCATGTCGAAGACGATCACATCCGGAATATTTCGGGACGGCAATCGCGTTAGCGCCGGCCAGCTACCAGATCTGTTCGAGCTCATGCAGGAACTGCTGCACCTGATCACGAGTTCCGAGCGTGAGGCGTATGCAGCCCGGGATTTCGCTGCTGCAGTCTCTTACCAGCACACCGCGATCGCGGAGCTCGTCACAGATCTCGACCGAGCGGGGACCGGCTTGGAAGAGCACAAAATTTGCCTGACTCTCGATGTACGGGATCCTCAACCGCTCCAGACTGACATAGAGCAGCTCCCGGGCAGCCAGCACCTCGAGAACGTACGCTTCGACAAATTTTCGATCCTGCACGGCAATTCGGGCGGCCATGGCGGCGAGCGAGTTCACACTGTATGGCGACTGTGCTTTTCGCACGTGTGCCATATTTTCCGCTTGTGAAAAGAGGCAGGCACAACGCATCGCCGCCATGCCATAGACCGTCGAAAAGCTTCGGCTCACGAACAGGTTCGGATGCGCGTGAATCAAAGGGAGAACAGTGGCGCCGCTGAATTCGTAATATGCCTCATCAATGAGCACGGCCGCGTTCGAAGATTTGGTGAGAATCTGCTCGATCGCGCGAATGCGGATTCCCGTGCCGGTTGGACTATTCGGATTGGCAATCAGCACAGCGCGGGTTGCCGGCCCGATTCGGTCGAGCAATTCCTCGAGCGGAAATGCAAGCGTTCCGGGGCGGTAATCAATTTCATCGAGACGCGCACCCGCGAGTTGGCTGTAAAACTTGAAAGCGTCATAAGAGGGACGCAACATCAACACGTCCTCGCCGGTATTAACGTAAGTGTTTATGAGGAGCTGGATCGCCTCTTCGGTCCCATTCGTCAGGGTTACTTCGCCAGGCTCGACCGAGAAGTGCAGTGCCAGATCTTCGAGCGCGTGATCGTATTCGGGATAGATGGCGAGGTCGGCAGCCGTAACGTATCGCTGCAAAAAATCGAGAACGTGAACAGGCGAACCGGCAGTGTTCTCGTTCAGATCAAGACGGAGCCTATTTCGGCGTCCGGTAGCAGTCCGCTCACGCGCCTCGACTTGCAAAATTGCAGCTCGAGGCGCAAGCGGCGGCGGCCCGGTCCGCGCATCGCTCATTTCGCTGTGCGGGTTTACTGGTTTAGTCGACAGGTTCAAAGCCTCTCATGACGCGGTCGCAGTATAGCAGGGCTGAACTGCAGTAATTCTCTGAATCGCGCGAGGCAATACTCGTACTCCAAAACAATTTCAGGTAAAAATGTATTGAGGAACAATTGTGGAAATCAGTGCGCGAGTCGCCTAAGTCGAGAGCTGAGATTCAGTTTCGTGTGAATAACAGCTTTCCTCCGAAATCCTCGCGAAAGCACTTGATGAATCGCAGTCGCCTCAGTAAAGTGAATCGGACCCTGTATGGCAGTACGCGACATCAGCATTGACCAGCCGCTTCCGGATAATCTTGATGCCGAACGGTTCGTGCTCGGCGCAATTATGAGCAGCGAAACCGCATTCCTTCAGGTTGCAGGCGCGCTGACGGCCGACGATTTCAGCCTCGAGAAGCATAAGCGCATTTTCCTGCGCATGGGTGATTTGCACGAGCGCGGCGAGAGTATTGATCGCGTCACGTTGGCGAATGAGCTGATGAAGCATGGACAGCTCCAGTCGGTAGACGGCCTGAGCTATCTCGTCTCGCTCGACGACGGATTGCCGCAACTGCACAACCTGGAAAGCTATGTCTCGATCATCAAAGAGAAGTCTCTGCTGCGGCGGATCATCACAGTATCTCAGGACACGATTACTCGTTGCTTAACTTCCGAGGAGGATGCGAAACAGATACTCGGGGCAGTCGAAGATGCGCTCATCAAGTTGAGTGACGTACAGTCGCACAACTCGCTTGCGAGCCCGGCGCACATTATCACCGAGTACGAAGGCGGCGTTAACGCGTTTCTTGACACCAGCAGACGCCTGAAGGGAATCAGCACAGGATTTTTGAAGTTTGATGAGATGACGGGCGGTCTGCGGGAAGGCGAGCTGTTCATTCTGGCCGGCCGCCCCGCGATGGGGAAAACGGCCTTGGCGCTCAACATGGCGCATCACATCGCAACCGATGCCAAGGACCCCAAAGCAGTCGCCGTCTTCTCGCTCGAAATGTCCAAGGAGTCACTGCTCACACGTCTGATCTGCACTTCGGCGCGCGTCGATCAGCAACGCTTTCGCGCCGGCTACCTGAACGAAGACGAACGCCGGCTGCTCCGTAACGCCATGTACCGCCTGGTAGAGTCGCCGCTTTTTATCGATGACAGTTCCGGTACCAACCTCATGGACGTGCATTCGAAACTTCGGCGGCTCCAGGCCGAACACGAACTCGGACTCGTAGTCATTGATTATTTGCAATTGATGCAGGGGCGGGGCCGGTTTGAGAATCGCGTCCAGGAAATCAGCTCTCTATCGCGCGGTCTGAAGCTGATGTCGAAAGATCTGCACGTGCCGTTTCTCGTGCTCTCACAGTTGAGCCGTGCTCCCGAGACGCGAACCGGCGATCATCGGCCCATGCTGAGCGATCTGCGCGAATCCGGCAGCATCGAGCAGGACGCCGACATCGTGGCCTTCATCTTCCGCGAAGAAGTCTATCGCCCGGACAAAGAGAGTTTGAAAGGGATTGCCGAGTTGATTCTTTCAAAACAGCGCAACGGGCCAACGGGACGCGTCAAGCTAGCGTTTCTAAACCGCTATACGCGATTTGAGAATCTTGCGGCGGACATGGGCGAAGACGATGCGCCTTTTGAATAAAGGTTAAAAACTGAGGCAAATTTTTCCGAAATGCTGTTGGGCTTCCATATAGTGCAGGGCCTCGCGTATTTCGGTCCATTTGAAAACTCTATCGATGACTGGTTTGAGCGCGTGCAACTCAATGGCGCGATTCATGCGCTCGAACATCGCCCGGGAGCCGACGAAAATTCCCTGCACTCGAACGCTATTCATCAGGATCGGCACCGGGCTGACGCTCGGCTCCGCACCGCTCAGCGCGCCGATCACGCTAACCGCCCCGTCCATGCGGACCGCCCGTAGCGAACGCGGGAGCGTGCCGCTTCCACCCACTTCGATGACATGGTCCACGCCTTGACCATTCGTCAGGCGGCGCGCTTGCTCTTCCCAGTTAGAGGTCGTCTTGTAATTTATCGTCTCGTCCGCTCCGAGCTTTTTCGCTCGCGCAAGCTTTTCATCGCTGCTTGAAATCAGTATGGTTCTCATCCCCGCTGCTTTGGCAAACACAAGCGCGAACATAGAAACTCCGCCGGTGCCTTGAATCAGTACGGTATCTCCGGGCGCTGAGGAAACGTGCTCGAACAAAGCATGCCATGCTGTGACAGCAGCACACGGAAGCGCAGCCGCTTCTTCGTCCGTAAGCAGGTGCGGGACTGAGACCAGCCCCTGCTCGGAAAACACGGCGAATTCGCGAAGGATTCCATCGATAGCGCCGCCCAACGCCGAAAGAGCCTTCTCACGATTCACTGGCCCATCCATCCATCTCTGCATGAAACAGCCTGCCACACGATCGCCTGTTTTGAAGCGCGTAACCTCCGCTCCCGTCTCCTCAACGATTCCGACGCCATCGGATAGCGGCACGAGCGGCCGCTTCAGTTTCGGATTATAGGCGCCCTGCACAACCATGTAGTCGCGGTAATTCAGCGAAGCGGCGGTTAGCCTGACCAGCACCTCGCCCGCACCCGGCCGCGGAGTGTTGCGCTCGACAAGCGCGAGCTTGTCTATCCCAAACTCCTGTACTTCGAAACATTTCATGCTTTGAGTTCACTGGTCAATTGCGTGAGCTGTTCGAGCTTCGTGCGCGCCAATCCCGCATCGATGGATTCAGCCGCCATCGCAACCGCGCTCTTGAGATCGTCGGCTTTGCGGGCCAAAAGAAGGGCGGCTGCCGCATTCACGAGCACGATATTGCGGGCCGGGCCTGCCTGGCCCTCGAGCACAAAACGCACGATTTTCGAGTTCGTCTCCGGGTCGCCGCCTTTTAAGTCCTCGATCGTAGCTTGAGGCACGCCGAAATCGATCGGGGTCCAGCGGCCCTTTTGCACACTCGCCTCTTCCACTTGAAAGACTGTCGTCGGCCCGGTGGTCGTGATCTCATCGAGACCGTCGGAGCCATGCACGACGAACGCTCGCTCAATGCCCAGACGGGCTGCAGCATGCGCGAGCATCTCCGCCGCGCGCACTGAAAAGGCTCCCATCAACTGCACGCGCGCGCGCACCGGATTCGTGAGCGGCCCAAGCAGGTTGAACACCGTGCGCCCTTTCAGCAGGAGACGCGCTTCCTGAGCATGATTCACGGCGGGATGCAACAACGGCGCGTACAGAAAACCGATTCCAATTCGGCGAATGCATTCGATTGCATGCTCGGCCGAAAGGCTGACAGATACGCCCAAAGCTTCGAGCACATCTGCACTCCCGCACTGGCTCGAAATGCGCCGATTACCGTGCTTGGCAACGCGCAATCCCGCTCCCGCAACCACGAAGGCTGCGGCAGTAGAGATATTGAACGAATTCGTGGCATCTGCGCCCGTGCCGCAAGTGTCGAGCACCGGCTCTTCGGATTGGTCGAGCTCTACCGCGGGACTCATATCCCGGATCGCACTCGCAAACCCAACCAGCTCTGCAATGGTCTCGCCTTTGCGCCGCAGGAAACTGAGCACATCGGCAATGCCCTCCGTGCTCATGCCGCCCGACAGCATGTTGCGCATCAGGTCATAGGCCTCGGGTTGCGTTAGATGAACAAAATTCCGAAAAGGAAGATGAGCCATAGCTCCGTCGTTCGGTCGATTACGCGCAAATCATATTGTGAACTAACGGCAATCTCAAACCGGCATCTCTGGCTGTGTGCACTCCGCTACCCTAAGAAGCAAGAGGCGTCTGAACCGTGCTTGTCGTGATGAAGGCCCAAGCCGGGCCGGCGGATATCGCTCGGGTTTGTGAGCGAATTGAAGCGCTCGGTTTGCAGCCGCATATCATTCCCGGCGAGCAGCGAACTGCCATAGGCATCACCGGAAACAATGCGCCTATTGATGCAGCGGAATTCGAGCACATGCCGGGGGTCGCCGAGGCGATTCGCGTCTCGAAGCCTTACAAACTGGTCAGCCGCGAGACCAAGCCCGAGAACACGGTTGTGATGGTGAACGGGGTCGCGGTTGGCGGTAAAGACATCGTCCTGTGCGGTGGACCGTGCTCTGTCGAGAGCCGCGAGCAAATCCTGGAATCCGCGCACGCCGTCAAAGAGGCGGGCGGCGAGCTGTTGCGCGGCGGGGCTTATAAACCGCGCACCTCACCCTATAGCTTCCAGGGTCTGGCCGAAGAAGGCTTGCGCTATCTGGCTGAAGCGCGCGAAGAGACCGGCCTCGGAATCGTCACCGAAGCGATCGATACCGAGACGTTCGAACTCGTCGAAAGCTATGCGGATTGCATTCAGATCGGCGCACGCAACATGCAGAACTTTTCGCTCTTGAGGCGTGCAGGCCGCTCGCGGAAGCCAGTACTCTTGAAGCGCGGGATGTCATCCACGCTCGAAGAGTTCCTCATGGCTGCTGAATACCTTTTGGCGGAAGGCAATTACAAGGTCATTCTCTGCGAGCGCGGCGTTCGGACCTTTGCCGATCATACGCGCAACACGCTCGACTTGAGCGTCGTTCCCGCAGTGCAACTGCTCAGTCATCTTCCGATCATCGTCGATCCCAGCCACGGAACCGGGAAACGCGACAAGGTGATTCCGATGTCGCTGGCTGCAATCGCGGCAGGTGCATCTGGACTGATAGTCGAGATGCATCCCGCGCCCGAGCATGCCTTATCGGACGGATACCAGTCGCTCGATCCAATCGAATTTGCGCAAATGGCGGACGAATGTCGCGCCATCGCCGAGCTACTCTCGGCCAAGCGGAAAACTCCCATTGCGGTGACTTGAACCCGGATTTGTCGCTCTGCACCGGCCCTTTTACCGGACACCAGGGCGATGTCAGCAAGCCCATCTTCCAGCCGTGGCGCTTCAGAACTAAGATGACCCGCTCTGCGGTTAAACGCGGCGTTCCGCGATCAGCCAATCATTACTTCAAACAGTTTCGCGTTGTGCGGAAGATCGATTTCACCTGGCGCGAGGTACAGCTTAATGGCTTCTTCGATATTCTGCCGCGCCTCGTCTTCCGTATCTCCTGCCGAAGGACAGCCCGGAAGTTCCGGGCAGATCGCTGAGAAACTGCCGGCCTCGGGGTCGAACTCAAGGATAATGCGAAACTTCATGACCGCAGTATAGGTCTTTGTCGTGGGCGGACCGGTGGAGCCGACTCATGAAGGTTCGCCGAGGCGCAGCCAGACTCGCTGCGCAGTAATTATTGGATTGGCTGCGCCAGACCGTTGGCGAGAGCTCGATTGATCAGTTCACGCAGCTTCTGGCCAGCCTTTTTCGCCGCTCGGCTCTGCTCCTCTCCGAGATTGGATTGCAGCTCGCCTAGACGCGATTGCTGTTCGCCTAATTTGCTCTGCTGCTCTCCAAATTGGCTCTGATCGACGGCTGTATGGCTCTGCTCTCGACCCAGCTCCGATTGAGCTTCGCCCAATTCGGCTTGCAGCTTGGCGATTTGGACTTGCGCCTCGGATGCGGTCCTCATACTCTCCTCAAGGTTGATTTTGTTCATCTCGGTTTGTAGGCGCTTCAATTCGCGTTTCAAGTTCTCAAGTTCGCGGGGATTGAGCTGCTTATCAAATGCTTTAGCCTGCTCCGCGCCGAGCATGGCCTGCTGCTCACCCAATTTTCCCTGTTGCTCACCTAGCTCCGCTTGACGCCGTCCCAGCTCTTCCTGCGGCCTAAGGATCTCTTCTGCAGACCGGACCGTCGCTGCATCGCGAATCACGTAAGACTTGCCATTGCGCCGGAATCGGATTGTGCCGGCCTTGCTGGAATCCGGGTGAACGAAAATGCTTTCTGACCCGGAGTATTGATATGCATAGCTCTGCCCATCCTTGGAATAGACCGCAATCGAGTCGGTATCGTTTGACGCTTGGGGAGCGCGAGGAGCAATAGGAGCAGCCGGACTTTGTGGCGCCGCTGGAGCTTGCGGCGGCGCCGGGGCGACTGGCGGTACCGGGGTTTGTGGCACGGGATATGCCATGACGCGCGGTAACTCGAAGCTCATGCATACCAGCAGGAACATGGCTGCAGCAGCGCTTCCGATGCTTCGCAGGGAAGCGCGAGTCGCAATCGATCGTGTGCCGTCGAGCAGCATCTCGATCCTCCGGCGCAGTTGCGATTTATGCTCCAGCGCGGCTGAAGTCAAGCTCGGCGGCCGCGCGGCAATGCAGAACTCGGCCAGTTTCGCGAGGCACGACGCATAAGCCCGCGGCGGTTGCCCTGAAAGCACCCAATCATCGCAAGCGATCTCACGCTCGAGTTCAAGTTTCTTCCCAAGAAAATGGACCAGCGGATCCAAGACAAACACAGCTTCCACAAGCCGCTGCAGTCCGATTGCCCAATCGTCATATCTGCGGACGTGCGCGAGCTCGTGTAGGAGAATCTGATCGAGCTCGTTGCCGCTCAGACGATCAGAAACAGCAGCGGGTAAGAGCACGACAGGATGAAAATAGCCGGTGACAGCAGGCGTGCCGATTGCGCTCGCGAGACGTAACGTCACAGGCCGTGTGACTCCGCAAGCCTGCAACACCTTCAACCACTGCTCTTCTAAGGCGACCGCCGGCAATATGGCGGAGCGCCTGAGCCTGGCCGTGTTCCGAAAAGCCAACGCGAGGCGCGCGAACTGAACCAAACCGGCAGAGACCCACACGAGAAGCAACAGCCCCGAGATCGTGAATATCGATACAGGCTGAGGATCTGGGGCCGTCGCAACAGGAATTTGCGCGGCGACTTCAAGTAACTTGACGCCCGATGCTGGAACGTACTTGGACATCTCGTGCCGCGCATTTTCCGCCCGAACCGATTTCGAGTAATGGGAAACAAACGGATCAGCGAGCGGCATAATAAGAACCAATGCCAACACGATCGACCAGACCCAATAACGGGTCGCCGCGGTCCAGCTCCTACGAAGAAGCAGCACGACCCATACCGCCGCCGTAAGCACGACGCTCGCGGGCAGAACATTGATCAGCGCGACAACGACCGTCCCGGCAAGCTGATTCCACTCCAACAAGAATCGATCAAACATATAACGTCCCTCCCTCTCACTCGTGCTCTGAAATTAGCTTTTTCAGCCGGTTGATCTCTTTGCGGGTAATCCGCTCATCTCGCAATAAATTGGCCACCAGCAGCTCAGGCGAATTATCGAAAAACCTGGAGAGCAGATGGCGAATCGCCCCTCGTGTTGCCTGCTCGCGGTCAATCGCCGGTTGATATACAAACGCCCGACCCTCTTTCTTGTGCCGCAGATATCCCTTGTTCTCGAGAATGCGAAGCGTCGTGAGGACGGTGCTGTAGGCAAGAGGCGGATCTTGCTGCAGCGCTTCCGCTACCTCACCCACGGTTGCGCTTCCTTTCGACCAAAGCACGTGCATGAGGCGCAGTTCGCCTTCCGTCAACTGCGGCGATTTCTTTCGGGCCAATACGGTTCAAGCTCCGTGTATTAACGAATTAATAGCTGATTCTATTTCTACTCGATGCTGTCCCCTCTTGTCAACGAAAGAATTAATAGTTTCACGAAACACTATAATGACCAGCTGGGAAGCCTATGCAAATTGTGGGTCACGTCGAAAGCCTATGGCGGTATCCCGTGAAGAGTATGCGGGGGGAAGAGCTGCAACAGGCTTATGCCGGCTTTGCCGGTATCTACGGGGATCGGCTCTATGCGTTTCGTAGCTCGGCAGCGCCGAAACGATTCCCGTATCTGACCGGGCGTGAACAGGAGCACATGTTGCTGTATCAACCGGTGTACCGGTATCCCGAGCACATGAGCATGCCGCCCAATCTCGCGGAAGCCGAAGCCTCGGAACTTGGGCTCACACCGGTCTACCCGGAACCTGCTTGCTCGATCGTCGATGTCGAGACGCCCGGCAGAGAGAAGTTGGCGATCGATGATCCTGGACTGATCGCCAGGTTGCGTGAGGGAATCCGCGAAAGACATGAGCTGACGCTACTCCGGTCTGACCGGGCCATGACCGATTGCCGCCCGGTCTCGTTATTTTCAATCCAGACTGTGCAGGAACTCAGCCGCGAATTGGAAACCAATCTGGATAAGCGGCGCTTCCGCGCAAGCATTTATGTCGACCTCGCGTCCGGAAAGGGTTTTGCCGAGGACGAATTCGTCGGGCATACGTTGCAAATTGGCGACAAGGCCGTAATCGCGGTGACGGATCGCGATCCGCGCTGCAAGATGATTACACTCGATCCCGATACAGCGGAGGCGAATCCTGAAGTACTGCGGCATCTCGCACACATTCACGATGGCAAGGCTGGCGTCTACGGGGCAGTTTTGGTCCAGGGCACGATCCACCCAGGCGACCCAATCAGGTTCATCCACTAAGCTGTAGCCTGACGCTGAGAATGAGAGCTCTGCTCTTGTCCGCACTCGCAGTTGCGATGAATTGTTGCAGTCTTTCTCAAACTGCGATCCCGGAATACACGTACCGCCTGGTGCACACTTACCCGCATGATGGCAGAGCCTTCACGGAAGGTCTTTTCTACCTCAACGGATATCTTTATGAAGGTACCGGGTTGCCCGGTCATTCCTCAATTCGGAAAGTCGAGCTCAAGACTGGCAGGATTCTGCAGCAGTACGATTTGCCGCGGCGTTATTTCGGGGAAGGCATTGTCGCCTGGAAGAACCGCCTTTTCGAGCTGACCTACACCACGGGCCTGGGTTTCGTGTACGACCTCCATACATTAAAACGGCAGAGCGAATTCCACTATCCGGGCGAAGGCTGGTCGATGACACACGACGGCAAACGAATCATCATGGATGACGGCACGCCGGACATTCGGTTTTGGGATCCCGAGACGTTAAAGGAAACTGGACGCCTTCGCGTCACCGCCAACGGGATCCCCGTAGAGAACCTGAACGAATTGGAGTGGGTCAACGGCGAGATTTTCGCGAATATCTGGCACTCGAATCGGATTGCACGCATTCATGCGACGACCGGCCACGTGCTCGGCTGGATCGACCTTAGCGGTTTGTTGCCCCAGACCGATCTTCTGCCCGGCCCGCAAGGTGCTGAGCAAGTATTGAACGGAATTGCATACGATCAAAAGGGCCACAGGCTCTTCGTTACCGGCAAATACTGGCCGAAGCTCTTCGAAATTCAGATACGAACGAAAGCCCGAAAGCTCAAGCCACGATCAGCAGAACGGAGTCCCGAGATACACTAGCGATTGGCCCAAACACTAAGTCCTTCCTCATTCGGGCCGGTAACGCATTTATGAAGATTCACGAGTACCAGGCGAAGGCGATCCTCGCCAAACATGACGTTCCGGTGCCGCGCGGAGAAGTCGCCTATACGGTCGAAGAGGCCGAGGCCGCTGCCAAGAAGATTGGGGGCAGCGTGGTGGTGAAAGCGCAGATTCACGCAGGCGGCCGAGGCAAAGGCGGAGGGGTTAAGATCGCGCACGACGCCAACGAAGCGGTCGAGATCGCGAAAAAAATGCTCGGGATGACGCTGGTTACGCACCAAACCGGCGCCGAAGGCCGGGTCGTGCAGCGCTTGCTTATAGAAGAGACTCTGCCGATTGAGCGCGAGCTCTACTTGGGAATCGTGCTCGACCGCTCGCTCGGTGAATCGGTCTTTATGGCTTCGAAAGCGGGCGGCGTTGAGATCGAAGAAGTCGCCGCAAGCACGCCCGAGCTGATCCTGCACGAGCGGCTTATCCCAGGCGACGGCCTGCAGCCGTTTCAAGCACGGAAGCTGGCCTTCGGCATGGACATTCCGGCCAAGAGCGTAAACGCGGCTGCGGGCGCGATGACCGCGTTGGCGAAAGCCTACGACGCAATCGACGGCTCTCTGGCTGAAATCAATCCGTTCATCTTGACGCAGGACGGGAAAGTCTACGCGCTTGATGCAAAAATCAACGTCGATGACAACGCGCTCTACCGGCACAAAGATCTCCTTGAGCTGCGCGACCTGAATGAGGAAGACCCGCTCGAAGTCGAAGCCTCGCGATTCGGCCTGAACTACATCAAGCTCGACGGCAATATCGCCTGCATGGTGAACGGCGCCGGCCTCGCGATGGCCACCATGGACATCATCAAATACGCAGGAGGGCGCCCCGCCAATTTCCTCGACGTCGGCGGCGGCGCAAATGCCGAGCAGATCAAGAACGCCTTTCGCATTCTGCTCTCCGATGCCGGCGTAAAGGCGGTGCTCATCAATATCTTTGGGGGCATCCTGCGCTGTGACACGCTGGCTACCGGCGTGGTTTCAGCCGCGCGCGAGCTCGAAATCAAGATTCCCATCGTGGTGCGCATGGAAGGCACCAACGTCGAGCTCGGCCAAAAGATTCTGAAGGAATCGGGTTTTAACTTTACCGTGGCGGATGGCATGAAGGACGCGGCGGAGAAAGTAGTGAGGCTGGCGCAATGAGCGTGCTCGTAGACGAAAAGACCATCGTCCTTTTTCAGGGATTCACCGGGCGCGAAGGCAGTTTCCACGCCGAACAGGCGATTGCCTATGGCACGAACGTCGCAGGTGGAACCACGCCCGGCAAAGGCGGCCAGACGCATTTAGGCCGGCCCGTTTTCAACACCGTCGAAGAAGGGCTTAGAGAGACAGGCGCAAACGCGTCTGTCATTTTTGTGCCGCCACCCTTTGCGGCTGACGCCATTATGGAAGCGGCCGATGCAGGAATCCCGCTCATCGTCTGCATCACGGAAGGCATTCCCGTGAAGGACATGATCCGGGTCTGGGCTTTCCTCAAAACGCGGCCCTCCACGCGCTTAATCGGACCCAACTGCCCCGGCGTGATCACCCCCGGCAAGTGCAAGATCGGCATTATGCCCGGCCACATTCATAAGCCGGGGCATGTCGGAATCGTGTCACGGTCGGGCACGTTGACCTATGAGGCCGTCGGACAGTTAACGCGCCTCGGCATCGGACAATCGACTTGCATCGGCATCGGTGGCGATCCCATCATCGGTACCAGCTTTACGGAGGCCATCAAGCTCTTCAATCAGGATCCCGATACGCACGCCATCATCATGATTGGCGAAATCGGCGGAAACGCGGAGGAGACTGCGGCCGCTTACGTGAAGGCACATGTGAGAAAGCCGGTGGTCGGATTCATTGCCGGTCAGACCGCGCCTCCGGGCCGCCGCATGGGCCACGCCGGAGCGATCATCTCAGGCGGCTCGGGCAAAGCGGAGGATAAGCTCGCTGCGATGGAAGATGCCGGTATCAGCGTCTGCCCGTCTCCAGCGCTGATGGGCGAAAAGATGCAGGAAGCGCTCCAAGCACAGGAAAGCGTACCGCTCCGGGCGCGCAGGTCTTAAGTGGCTTTGGAACGGACCCTCGGAATCATCAAACCAGACGCCGTCGCGGGTCAGCACAGCGGTGAAATTCTCTCGATCATCGAGCAGAATGGTTTCCGCATCATCGGCATGAAGCAGCGGCGCTTATCGCAGCGCGAGGCGGAGGCCTTCTACGCCGTTCACAAACAGCGTCCGTTTTTCAGCGGCCTCGTGAAATTTATGACGGAAGGTCCCGTCGTGCTGCTTGCTCTCGAGCGCGAAAACGCGATCACGAAATGGCGCGACGTGATGGGCGCAACCAATCCAGCCGACGCGTCCGAAGGCACGATCCGCAAACAGTTTGCCGAAAACATTGAGCGCAATTCCGTGCACGGCTCGGACGCACCAGAAACCGCAGCCAATGAAATCCCGTTCTTCTTCAGCGTTGCGGAATTGCTCTAAGTAAGATTACTAGGCGACTTTGGGCTCGTAAGCAGAAACATCGAGCGCGCTGGCCAGGGCCTGCTTCGTCTTTTCTGCCAGATTTCGCAGACGCGCATGCTTGGGACGGCTTAACCGGCGCTCCACACCACGCCGCGCACGGAGCAGACGGATGCGCACGGCTGTTTCCGACCATCCATGCTGGCGCGCAATTTCCTGAACCTTGTACCCTTCGATGTAGTGGCCTTCAAGCACCACTCGATCGTTCGGCTTGCATTCTTTCAAAATCCGTTTTACATCAATAGCCGCCACGTTCATGCGCGGAGGCGCCTGTAGCTCGGGCAGCGTTTGGGTCTGTGGTTCGCGCCTGAGATACGTGCGGTGAATGTTGAGCGCGATGCTGTTCGTCCAGGTGAGGACCAGATTCGGGTCCCGCAATTGCTCTCTGCGTTCCCAGCCCTTCGCCCAAGCTGCTTGCGCTGTGTCGAGTGCGGCATCGTAGGACAGGCCCCGGGATACCAGAAACCGTACCGTCAGGTTAAACCCACGTTGATATGCCTTGCCGTATTCTTCTTTAGTCATTTACCTTCCACCGCTCCTGAATTTTGAGATAGCGATCTCTCCGGATCGCCTTCCGGTGATTGAATTGCCCTTATCACCATCGGGCTAGAGGTAGGCAGTTTTGGTTCCAACGCAAGAAGCGCTACGGAACGTTCGTCTTATGAAGGCAGAACATGCTGTAAGTGGCTGAGGTCCCGAAGCTTATACAATTCACTAGCATCCACACGGCCGCTGACACCTCGACTCTGCCGCGCAGCAAATCTTTCCCGCCGATGCAAAAATTTCTGGTTCACGCGGAAGCACGCCACGGAGCTTCCAGTGTGATCCAGCGGTTCATCGATTGCCTTGGGTAGTAAACTTACTTGCACACATCCAGTGTGAAGTGTGGCGCGAGTGCGGACCGACGCTTCGATCTAGTTCAACAGGGCGACGGAATTACTTCTTGTCGTCAGGGCGGCTCGAGTTCGGGGTCTCGATCTTTTCCGGCTCTTCCGTGATGTTCTTCATGCTGTCCCGGAAGGAGCGGATCCCTTTGCCTAAGCCCTGGCCCAGTTCTGGAAGCTTTTTCGGGCCGAAAATAAACAGCGCGACCACTAAGATAATCAGTAGGTGAGTCGGCTGCAATAGTCCTTCGATCATGAGGATTCTCCAGGAGCACGGCGGGCTTCAATGCCCAACCTTTCTCAAGTATATACGAGATCGCGCAGGGCTTGGGTCACACGACCGGGTTGTTTGTGAAAGCGGTGTAAAGCTTTCGCCAGCCCGGGATGCCCTAAACCTCAGTTCAGAGTCGGCCGCGCGAGTGGTTGACATCCAGGAAGGCGTCCGGTATAGTTCTGAAGTACTGAACTTTCAACGAGTTGAACCGAAGTGAGGCATCCCGTTCCGAGTTGAAGTCGTATGAGTTCCCACAGGGCTACTCTCCCTGGGCTGCTCTGCGCATCTGGCGGTGCCGGATTCAGGATGAAAGCGAGACATGGCTAGCCCGTCTGAGAAATTACTCGAGTTACCCGCGAACACCGATCGCGAAGCCTATCAGGCGTTTCTCGACGATTACAGCAGCCAATTCAAACTCCAAGAAGGACAGATCCTCCACGGGCACGTGCTCAGCGTTTCCGATAAGGAAGTGATCGTCGATATAGGCAGGAAGAGCGAAGGCCTCGTACCCGCCTCCCAATTTCCGTTGGTCGATGAAAAGCCCGCTGTAAAGTCCGGCGATGTCATCGAAGTCATGTTCGACCGCACGGGCCCGCCGGTCGAGGGCTATATCCTGCTCTCGCACGAAAAAGCGCATCGCCGTCAGGTCTGGAAGCGCCTCGAAAACGCCGCTGCCGAAGGTACTCCGGTGTCCGGGCGAATTGTCGGGAAGACCAAGGGCGGCTTGAGTGTGGACATCGGAATCGCAGCATTCTTGCCGAGCTCGCATATCGAGATACGCCCGGTACACAATCTCGATCCCTACTTGGGGCGCGAGCTCGAAGTTCGCATTCTGAAACTGAACGCGCGCCGCGGCAATGCGGTTGTCTCCCGCCGCGTGTTTTTGGAACAGGAGCTCGAAGCGCGGAAGGCGCGAGTGTTGGAAAACATTCAGGAAGGCGTCGAAGTAACCGGCACGGTCAAGAATCTCACCGACTACGGTGCATTCGTCGATCTCGGCGGCCTCGACGGGTTGCTGCACGTCACTGATCTCAGCTACGGCAATGTCACGCATCCCGGTGCTGTGGTTCACGTCGGCCAGCAAGTCACGGTCAAGGTTCTCAAGTTCGACAAGGAAAAGGAACGCATTTCGCTCGGGTTGAAGCAAATGCGTCCCGATCCCTGGGCGACCATCGAAGAGCGTTATTCGCGGGGTGGCCGCGTCATCGGGCGGGTCGTCAGCGTAACCGATTACGGCGCATTTGTCGAGCTCGAGCCCGGTGTCGAAGGCCTGATCCACATCTCCGAGATGACCTGGAGCCGCCGCATGAAGCATCCTGCGAAAGTGGTGAAAGCCGGCGATCAGGTGGAAGCGGTCGTGCTCGAGATAAAACCGAAGGAGCGCCGCATTTCGCTCGGCATCAAGCAACTCGAAGCCGATCCGTGGACGACCGTCGCTGATCGCTATAGTATTGGCTCGGTGGTCGAAGGACGGGTTCGAAAACTTTCGACCTTTGGCGCGTTCATCGAAATCGAGGAAGGCGTCGACGGCCTGGTCCACATCTCCGATATGTCTTGGACGGCACGTGTCAAACATCCTTCCGAGGTGGTCCGAAAGGGCGAGTTTCTCCAAGCCGTTATTCTCAACATCGATGTGCCCCACCGCCGGCTCTCGCTTGGAATCAAACAATTGCAGCCTGACGCTTGGGAAACATTTTTCCGCACGCATCAGGTTGGTGATGTCGTGAGAGGTCGCGTTTCCCGCGCTGCTCCGTTCGGTGTCTTCGTCGAGCTAGCTCCGGATATCGAAGGCCTCTGCCACGCAAGTGAGATCTCGACCCGCGCCGATACCCGCCGGCGCTCCCGCCGCGAAGCCGTCGAGCCCGCTCTCCCCATCGGCAGCGAATTCGATTTCAAAATCGTCAAAATGAACGAAGCCCAAAAACGGATTGGACTCAGCTTCCGTGCGGTCGCCGAAGATGAGGAGCGCGTCCGGCTCGGCGATTACAAACGCCACGCCGCTGCTGCGGCGTCCAGCGTGGGAGAGGTTATCAGCGATTACAAACCACACGAGAAGACGATATAAGGGATATGCAAAGTATGACTAAGGCTGAGCTGATCGAGGAAGTGTCCAAAGTTGTCGAGATGACACGCAAGGATTCGGAAACCATTGTGGAGACAATCTTCGAAAGCATCGTAAACAGCCTGCACAAAGGTGACAAGATCGAGATCCGCGGATTCGGCAGTTTCCGCACACGCCAGCGCCAGCCGCGCGTCGGAAGGAATCCGAAGACCGGTTCGCGGGTTGAAGTGCCCTCCAAGCGCATCCCTTATTTCAAGCCCAGTAAGGAGTTGCGCGACCTGGTGAATCAGGCCGCTACGTCCGGAAGCGCGGGAACTGGGAACACCGGCGGACCGGCCGAGCCGGCAGAAGCCGAGCCGCAGCCTACCTCGACCGTTTCCGACAAGGACTTCTAAGCCTGGCCGCCGGGCTGGAACGGATGACTCATCTGTGGACGCCGTGGCGTTCCACGTACATGCAAGCCGGGAATCAGAACCAGCACTGTATCTTCTGTGCCGCCGCGGCCAGCACGGAAGATGAAAAAAACCTGCTTGTCTATCGCGGCAAGCTGTGCTTCATCATCTTGAACCGCTATCCCTATACCAGCGGTCATCTGATGATCGCTCCCTATGAGCACGTGTCGCGCCTGGCGCAAAGCAGCGAGAACACGACAGCAGAGATGATGCAACTGGCACGCCGGGCTGAGCAAGTGCTCGAAGCGATTTACCACCCCGACGGTCTGAATCTGGGAATGAATTTAGGCGAGGCGGCCGGCGCCGGCATTGAGCAGCACATTCACCTCCACGTACTCCCCAGGTGGAAGGGCGATGCCAATTTCATGAGCACTGTGGGCGAGACCCGGATCATTCCCGAAGCGCTCGACGACACTTACACAAAGCTGCGGCAAGCGCTCGCAAACATTCCGTCCGTTGCTTAGAGAACGTAGTCGCGTTCCGAGCACTACGAATTCAACCCGCGATGTTCAACCGCTTTCTCGATCCGCGCTCTCAGCTTGCACTGATGTGCCTTGCAACTGCTTTTGTCTATTGGAACAACGATCTGCTGTTCTTGACATTTTCGTTGATGGCGCTGTGCACGCGCATCGCAGGAACAATCGTTTAGCATTTCGGCGCGAGCGGTGAATGCTCGTAATGGCGCAGCACATCTTCTGGGCCACCGTAGATCGCAATACAGCCAGCCTCGCGCAAGGCAGGTTCGGGGAATCCGCCACACAGCACACCAACTGAGCGAAGGCCGGCCTTTCGCGCCCCCTCCGCATCGTACGGACTGTCACCCACAACGACTACCTCTTCCTTCGAAACCTTATCTCCGAGGCGCGCGAGCGCAGCGTCAAAGATATCGGGATGCGGCTTGGATCGCTTCGCGTCTCCGGATGACGTTTTCACTTCCACCAGATCCTGGATATTCGCGATGCGCTCGAATTTCTTCAGTTCGCTCGGCTTTGCCGACGAAGCCAAGCCCGCTTGTTGGCCACAATTCTTTACCTTTTGAAACAGCTCACGAACGCCCGGAAAAGGCCGCACCTTCGGCAGGTATTTCTTTTTGAATAGCGCTCCGCGAAATTTTTCCAGCGCCTTGCGATTCTTCTTCAACTCTTTGGGACCCAGAAATACCGGCAACAACTGGTCGCCGCCTTTGCCAATCTGCCTCCGGATCTCGTCAAACGGGATCTCGTACCCGAAATGGCTGAACGCTTCCTGCCATGCTTGCGCGTGTAAATCAACCGAATCGAGCAGAGTTCCGTCTATATCAAAGATGACGGCCTTCGTCATGGGTCTTGAATTCATTCTCGTTCATAACCGAATCCGATTACGCGATCTCGCATCTAAGTAGTGTTTTTGCGTCAAACAGCATCATATGAAGTAGATGGGGTTAACAACAGTCTCAAATCTTCCAGACGAAGTGCAGTCAGCCCGGAAGGCGGGATTGCATTACGTTATTCCCAAGGGCCTCGGCATCCGGCGGCGCGCGGCGGGAAGCGGCTTCGTCTATATCGATGCTGACGATAAGCAGATCGAGGATGAGGAGACGCTACGTCGCATCCGCTCTCTCGTAATCCCCCCAGCCTGGACTTCTGTTTGGATCAGTCCCGATCCTGACAGTCACATTCAGGCTGTCGGTCGCGATGCTCGGGGACGGAAACAGTACCGGTATCACCCGGCGTACCGGCAGATCCGGGACCTCGTGAAGTTCGATCGCATGCGCGCCTTCGGAAGGGTCCTCCCGCGCATTCGCCGTATCGTGGGCCGTGATCTGGCCCGGCGCGGCCTGCCGAAGCGAAAGGTGCTCGCAGCCGTCGTAAAGCTTCTCGAGACCACCTACATTAGGATCGGCAACGAAGAGTACGCGGAGGACAATAACTCCTTCGGCTTGACGACTCTTAGGAATCAGCACGTCGAGGTTCTGGGCGAGATGCTCAAGTTCCGCTTTCGCGGCAAAAGCGGTCAGAAGCACGAGATCAAGCTCCGGGACCCGCGCCTCGCCCGCATCGTCCGCAAGTGCAGAGAAATCCCGGGTAGCGCTCTGTTCCAATACTTGGACGAAAACGGTGAGCCCCAAAGCATTGAGTCTGGCGATGTCAACGAGTACTTGCGCGAAATCAGCGGCGGCGATTTTACGGCCAAAGACTTTCGTACCTGGGGCGGAACCTGTCTGGCCGCTAGCTTTCTGCTCGAGAAATGCGGGGACTCGAACGACCCGGAAGTGAAGCACGAGATCAAGTCGGCTCTCGTTGAGGTTGTCAAGGATGTCGCCTGCAAGCTCGGCAACAAGCCCGCAACCTGCAAGAAGTACTACATCCACCCAGCCGTCATGGAATGTTATGCAGCCGGCAAGCTTCGCGAGTTAGCAGAAAAGTTCCGCGATGCGCAAGGCGCGCACGCTTATGAGCAGATCGTGCTCTCGTTGATCACGCCTTTAAAGCGGGCGCGCGCTAAAGCTGCGTGAGAGATCCGACTACTTCACGAATCCCAATTTCTTCAAATCCGGCTGCGGCAAGGGCGGGTAGAACTGGGCTTGGCCAAACGTCTCCTTCACTCGCCCGTCTTCAAGAGCAACCCCGAACGGCGGGTCGACAAACGTAAACGCCTTTCGCAGCTTGTCGCTCTCGAGACTGGTGGATGCCTTCAGGCCCGTGTCGTGCAGAAACGATCCCGCCCATTGCGGATTCACCGTCGGAATCGCGACGATCTTCGTATCTCCCCAATTCAGCTTCGACATGAATTTCGACGCTGCGTCGCAATGCATGCACGATGGATCATAGAAAAACAGGAAGACCTTACCGTCCGCGAGACTTTGCGGTTTTCCATCCACCACCACGGGCGTCGGCACCTGTACATTGCCCCGCTCGGCCGCATTGACGCCAAAGCTAACCGCGGCAAGCGCAACCAAGGCTGCAAAGGCAACAGCAGGGACTCTGAACCGCCCCACACGCGGCGACCACGCAAACGCAGCCAGCGCGAGCAGCAGCATCACTCCATCGCCGATAAAAAACCCCGGTCCTACTGTGCGCTTGATCAGCGGAAAACAACTGCACTCCTGTCCCGCCAGCACATGGTAGAAAGATCCCACCCATGCCATAAAGAAAATCAGCAACGCCGCGCCAAGCAGCCCGCCCCAACGCCTGAAGCGCGGCATGAAAAGCAGGAACGCAGCGAACAGCTCCACCGTCCCAAGCGATGCCGCACCCAAAACGCCTAATCCCGCGGGCACTTGCGCCTGCTCCAGCAGTTCACCCGTCTTGAACGGGCTGAGCACCTTCCACCCACCGGAAACGAGAAAAATCAACCCGAGCAGGATTGCAGCAATCATTGCGCAGGTGCGCTTCCAGCCCGTTGTCTTTTCGGCCATCTGTCCTGATTGTATATTCTGATCTGTTACGAAATAGGTTGCAAACTGTTGCCGCCCGCCACGAAAATCCATGCATGAGATTCGAGTGACCGTGCCCGAAGGCAGAGGCAAGGATGTCGCCGAGCTGGCTCTCCGAGCCGGTATAAAGCAGGTCTCCATGTACCCCGTCTTCGCACACGGGCCCAATCGGCGCAAAGAAGTTCTCAGCGCAGAAATCTCAACGCCCGAAGCCAGGCACTTCGCAGACAGCGTGCTCACCGCTCCCTGGTTCGATTCCGCTGAATGCACGCTCAGCTCGCGCGAGCTGCGGGCTGTCGTCACTGACGCTCACCCGCGCCATATCACCCAGCCCATGGTCGAGCCGCCGGTGAACGTCTTCGAGGATCTCTGGCAGCTTAGCGATCTAACCGTCAGTTACTGGGCGCGCGCGCTCGCCGGAGCCATTCTTCTCACCTACGGAATGCTGCACGATAATCCCATCACGGTCGTTGTGGCGGCGCTCTTTCTCCCCTTCTTGTCCCAAGTTCTCGCCATCAGCTTTGGCATCTGGGCCGGCGACCGAAGCTTGGCCTGGCAAGGCTCGAAGGCGCTTATCGTCAGCACCGTCTGCTCTGTGTTCGCGGGCGCCGTGGTCACGCTGATCGATCGCGGCCCGATGCGCTTCAGTCACTTCAGCTCGCCCCTTCCAAGTTTCGCGATATCGGCGGTCATCGGCCTTGCCGCGGGTCCCATCATCGCCGACGATACTGGCCGGCGATATCTGATTGGAGTTGCCGCTGCCGTGCAGTACGGAATTTTTCCTGTTTGGTTCGGATCATGTCTCGTGCACGGCTTTCCTGCGCCCGGCATTACCGCACAGCGCATCGGCACGTTCGCGATAAACGTCGTCACCATGGCCGCGGGCGCTTTGATCGCCTACGTATTTCTCGGGATCAAGCGCCGGGATGTCGCGGTATTCGTGAAGCATCGACACAGAGAAGCAAAATGAAATGTATGCCGAAATTTCTCCCCATTCTCATCCTGCCTGTCATGCTCCACGACCTTCGCAGCGCCTCCCGCAAATCAAAAGAACCTCGATGCCGAGGTCAACGCCATAACCAAATCGGCCATCCTGATCGACACTCATAACGACATCCCGAGTTTCACTATCGATGGCACAGATATCGGCAATGCTCCCAAGAACTACACCGATATTCCCCGTCTGCGCCAGGGCGGCGTGGGCGCCATCTTCTTCTCCGTATATGTCGACGCGAAGTACGTCAACGGCAATCATTCGGCAAATCGCACGCTGCAGATGATCGATACCGTCTACCACGACATCATCGATCGTTATCCAAACGATTTCATGCTGGCCCTCACCGCTGCGGATATCGAGAAAGCCCACCGTGAGCACAAAATCGCCGCGCTGATGGGCATTGAAGGCGGCCACGCGATTGAAGACAGCCCGCGTCTGCTGCGCGACTATTACCGCCTGGGCGTGCGTTACATGACCCTGACGCACTGGAATACGAACAATTGGGCCGACTCTTCAGGCGATATCGACGATCCCAAAGTGCAACATCACAACGGCCTCACACCCTTTGGAAAAGACGTCGTTCGCGAGATGAATCGCCTGGGCATGATGGTCGACATCTCGCACGTTGCCGACAAAACGTTTTACGATGCCGTTGAAACCAGCCAGGCGCCTATCATCGCCTCTCATTCTTCCGCCCGAGCCATTACGAACGCGCCCCGTAACATGACCGACGACATGATTCGAGCGTTGGCGAAGAAAGGCGGCGTCATTCAAATCAACATTTACTGCGCCTTCATTTCTCAAAAATCTGCGGACGCGGTCGCCCGCTTGCATCTCACTGAACGAACCCAGGAGCTCCAGAAGCAATACGCAAATGACCCGGCGAAATTGAAAGCGGCGCTCGATGCTTTAGCCGAAGAAGAGAAGAACGCTGAGGTCCGCGCCAACCTCGATGACGTCGTCGCGCATATTGACCACGTCAGGCAAGTCGCCGGCATCGACACGATCGGTCTCGGCACTGACTTTGACGGCATCACCTGCGCGCCCATTGGACTCGACGATGTCTCGAAATTCCCGAACCTGACGCGCGCATTGCTTGAAAAGGGATACTCTCCCGCGGACATCAAAAAGATTTACGGAGGCAACACTCTCCGCGTCATGCGCCAAGTCGAAAAGGTGGCTGCTGAGATGCAGCGCACAAAACCTTAGCCTGCTTCCTTTTCAAGCCGCTTCGCTTCCTGCCACACCTCTTCCATGCGCTCCAGCGACACGCCCGCGCCAGCAGCGATCTCTCTCTCGACAGCCACAAATCGCTTCCGAAAACGCGCGTTTGTCTTGCGCAGGGCCTGCTCCGGATCAACCTTCAGGAATCGCGCCAGGTTCACCACGGTGAACAGCAGATCTCCCACTTCATGTTCGATATGATCCTGGCTCTCCGTCTCACGCGCCTCCGCTAACTCTGCTGCTTCTTCTTGAAGCTTTTCGACCACGCCGCTAATCTCCGGCCATTCGAAGCCGATGCTTGCCGCCTTGTGACTAATCTTCTCCGCCTCGACCAGCGCCGGCAGATTGCGCGGCACTCCGTCCAAAGCTGATCGAAATCCGCTTGGCTCCCCGGCCGCTTGCTCCTCTTTCTTGATCTCATCCCAGCGCTGTTTCACATCCTCCGCTGTTTCGGCCTTCGCGTCACCAAAAATATGCGGATGCCGCCTCACTAACTTTTCGTTGATCGCGTCCAGCGAATCCGAAATCGTAAACAGCCCATCCTCGGCCGCCAGTTCGGCCAGGAAAACCGGCTGTAACAGCAAGTCGCCCACTTCTTCGGCCAAGCCCTTCCAATCGCGCGCGTCAATCGCGTCCATTACTTCATAGCTCTCTTCCAACAGGTAGGTCTTGAGCGTGTCGAACGTTTGCTTCCGGTCCCACGGACAGCCGCCCGGACCGCGCAATCGTGCCATCACCTCAACCAGCGTCTTAAACTTTTCTCCCGCCTCGAAAAACCGCTCTGACATCGTGATTCCAGTCCGAATATATAAGATGGTGAGTTATATGGCAGAGAGCACTGAACCTTCCTACGAGATTCCCATCCCTCCCGCAGATTTTTCCTTCCTTGTCGAATCGATCCTGATGCAGACGCAAATCCAGCTCGGCCTGTTGAATTTGGGCGAGACGGACGAAGCTACCCCGCAACCCAATTTGCCGCTCGCTCGCCACTCGATCGATATGCTGGCGATGCTCGAGGAGAAAACCCGGGGCAACCTGACAGTCTCAGAGCAGAGGCTTCTCGAAAACGGCCTCACCGAGCTCCGTTTCCGTTACGTCCAGGTCTCGGATGAGATGAAAAAGCGCGCGGCGCCCCAGCAGCCTGGCGCTCCCGCAGACGAGGGCCCCCGCATCATCACTGCCGACGGTGGTAAAGGAACCAAGACCGAGTAAATGCTCGACCAATTCGAGCATGCCTCCATCCTCGTGCTCGGTTCCGGCACCAGCGTGGGCGTGCCCATGATCGGGTGCCACTGTAAAGTTTGTACTTCGAGCGACCCCCGCGACAAGCGCCTCCGTCCGTCTGTGCTGTTACGCCTGGGCGCCAAACGTGTTTTGATCGACACCTCGCCCGATTTCCGTTACCAGGCCCTGCGCTTCGGGATCGACCGCCTCGATGCCATTCTCTATACGCATTCGCATGCCGATCACATTCTAGGCTTGGATGACGTTCGCCCCTTTAACTTCATGCATAAAAAGCAGATTCCGATCTACGCATCGTCTGAAACGTTACAGGTTATCGAACGCACGTTCCTGTACGTTTTCGATAAGAATCCTACGGAATCCAGCCGCCCCCGCCTGACGCTCCACTCCTTTGAGGACGAGAAGATCGCGCTCGAGGAGATAGAAATCGAGCCCATCCGCGCGGCCCACGGCAAAGGCACCGTACACGGGTTTCGCTTCGGAGACTGCGCTTATCTGACCGACCATAGCGACATTCCACCGGAAAGCCTGGACCGGCTCAGCAATCTCGACGTGCTGTTCCTCGACGCCCTGCGCCATAATCCCCATCCCACTCACTCGACTGTCGAAGAATCGCTACGCACAGTCGAATCGTTGAATCCGCAAAGGGCCTTCTTCACACACATTTCGCACGATCTTCTTCATGCCGCGGTAGAAGCGCGCTTGCCGTCTCGCGTCCACATCGCTTATGACGGCCTCGAAATCCCGATCGGGCGAGCGGGCTGATTATGACCACTACCGTTTTCCGCTCCGTTGAAGCAGCGCACGGCCGCTTCGGTCCTTGCGCGCTTACGATCGGCAACTTCGACGGCGTCCATATCGGACATCAGGCTCTGATCTCCGCCGTTCGAGCCTATGCGGGCGCCCACGATCTCCCTCCATGCGTCTTAACGTTCCATCCGCATCCCGCTGCCGTCGTGGCTCCGGAACGACTTCCGGAGATGATCTGCACCCTAGAAGAGCGCATCACCCTGCTCAGCTCGCTCGGTGTGGAGCGCATCCTCGTGCTGCCGTTCACACCTGAAATCGCTCACTTCTCACCGCAGGAGTTCGTTTCGCAGATTCTCGTCGATGCTCTCGCAGCACAAGCGGTTTTCGTCGGCGAAAACTTTCGCTTCGGCCACAAACAGGCCGGAACTCCCGAGGCGCTACAGGCACTTGGAAATGAACATGGGTTCGTTTCGCAATTTCTCGAGCCCGTCAGCGTTCGTGGCGAGATTGTCTCGAGCTCGCTCATTCGCCGTTATCTCCATTCTGGGAATGTTTCGCGGTCTGCACGCCTCCTCGGCCGCTGCTTCTTCATCGAAGGACCTGTGGTCACTGGCCACGGCGTGGGTTCCAAGCAGACTGTGCCCACGTTGAACCTTCGGCCCGATCCCGGACAACTTCTTCCTCGCGGCGTTTACATCACCGAGACGGTCGATCTGCTGGGTAACCGGCGCTGGCCTTCGATCACAAATGTCGGCGTCCGGCCCACGTTCGGCGGAGACTCGCTCACGATCGAGACGTTCCTGCTCGCTCCACTCGATGGCGAAAACCCCGAGCGCATTGAAGTGCAATTTCGCCGCTTCGTTCGCGCGGAGCGCGCCTTTCCGAATCCGGGCGCACTGAAGGCCCAGATTCTTCAGGATGCCTCGACAGCTCAGGCCTACTGGCGTCGCTTCGCGCGGCTAGCCCAACCCGCTCCTTCGATATACTGAGAGCGTTTAGCACCCTCCTCGAGTGCGGAGAATCCCATGCAGCTTTCTGAAGGCAAAATCAAACATCTGAACGCACTTTCTGACAAGAACGGCGTGATCGCTGCGGCGGCCATGGATCAGCGCGGCAGTCTCCGCAAGGCAATCGCGTCTGCCAAAGGTGTTTCGCAGAACGAGGTCACGGACGACATGATGACGGAATTCAAGGTCGCCGTGTCGAAAGTATTAACTCCTCACGCGAGCGCCATCCTGCTCGATCCTGAATTCGGGCTGCCGGCCGCGAAAGCGCGCGCGAAAAACGCCGGTCTTTTGCTTGCCTACGAAGAGAGCGGATACGACAATACCAAGCCTGGGCGTCTGCCCGATCTCCTCCCACATCTCTCGGTAAAACGCATCAAAGACATGGGCGCAGATGCGGTGAAAATCCTGATCTATTACACGCCTTTCGATACTGCCGACGTGAACGACATCAAGCACGCCTTTATCGAGCGAATCGGCGCGGAATGCGAGTACTATCAGATTCCGTTCTTTCTCGAATTTGTCGGCTACGATCCGAATGGCGGTGACGAGAAGGGCTTTGAATTCGCGAAAAAGAAACCGGACGTAGTCATCGGATCGATGCAGGAGTTCGGCAAGCCCCAGTACAAAGTGGATGTCCTGAAAGTCGAGGTGCCCGTGAACGCCGAATTCGTCGAAGGCAGCAGCGTTTTCAAAGGCCAGACGGCATACACCCGCAAAGAGGCTCTTGAGTACTACCGCAAGGCATCCTCCGTCGCGCAAAAACCGTTCATCTATCTCAGCGCAGGCGTAAGCAATCCGCAGTTCGTCGAATCCCTGAACATGGCGGCTGAAGCGGGAACTGACTATTCGGGCGTACTCTGCGGGCGCGCCACGTGGAAGGACGGCGTACCGGTCTACGCTAAGCAGGGTGTAAAGGCACTTGAAGATTGGCTATCCGATCAGGGCGTCAAGAACATCAACGCCGTGAACGCTGCCATCAAATCCGCCAAACCGTGGCATGCGAAGTACGGCGTTGCCGCAATGGCTTGAGCCCACTCACCGTTCGCCTCTGTTAATGTCATTTGCTTCTATACCGGAAGCCGTTGAAGACTTCCGCCAAGGCAAGATCCTGGTCGTCGTAGATAATGAGGACCGGGAGAATGAGGGCGATCTTACGATCGCCGCTGAAAAGATCACTCCGGAAGCGATCAACTTCATGGCGACGCATGGGCGTGGCCTGATCTGCTTGGCGCTCGATTCTGAGATCTGCGCGCGCCTTGACCTCCAACCGATGTCAGTGGTCAACACCGCCAAATTTGGCACTGCTTTTTGCGAGGCGATAGACGCGGCTGAAGGTATCACTACCGGCATCTCCGCCTATGACCGTGCGCATACCATCCGTTTGGCGATGGATCCGCGCACGCAGCCCCAGGATCTTGCGCGTCCTGGACACGTGTTTCCCTTGAGAGCTCGCCCCGGCGGCGTGCTTGCGCGTTCGGGTCAGACCGAGGCCGCAGTGGATCTGGCCCGTCTCGCCGGCCTCTCCCCCGGCGGGCGTCATTTGCGAAGTCATGAATGAAGACGGCACGATGGCTCGTGTTCCCGAGCTCATCGGCTTTTGCGCACGCCACGGCTTCAAGATGATCTCCGTAGCGGACCTGATCCGGCACCGCATGCAGACCGAAAGGTTCGTCGCGCGGGAAGCCTCCGGGCGTATTCGAACCGCGCAGGGCGAGTTTGAAACCATCCGTTACATCAGCCGCATTGATGGAGAAGCTCACCTGGCTTTGATCCACGGCGATATCCGCGGCAACCGCGAGGTTCTCGTGCGCGTTCACTCGCACTGCGCCTACGGCGATGTATTTCATTCGCTCGAGTGCGATTGCCATCGCCTAATCCAGGAAGCTCTCGCGAGCATCGCACGTGAAGATTGCGGCGTACTCATTTACTTGCATCAGACAGGAAGCGGCCTCGAAACCGTCCGGCACGCGGATCGCTGCGAGTTGGTCACTCACGGACGCACCCACTCGAACCTGATTCCCTCAGACCACCATCAGCCGCTGCAGCATGAAATCGGCATCGGCGCGCAGATCTTGTCCGATCTCGGCCTTTCGACTATTCGTCTGCTCACGAATCACCCGCGCAAAGTGGTGGGCCTCGAAGGCTTCGGCATTCAGATCACTGAGCAAGTCCCCTTCCCTGCGTTTGCGGAATCGGAGTTGAGCGCCACGCGCCGCTAGCATTGGCGACCTAAGTTGTTTCCCCCCTACAAACCGATCCCGTTCCGCGTTCCGCGCTTTTATCCCATTCTCGACACCATCACGCTTGCGGAGCGCGAATGTCCGGTCATAGTGGCCGCAAGAACGCTGCTCGATGTGGGTGCAAAGGTTCTGCAGTACCGCCACAAGGACGCGTGGACCCAGGCTCATTTCGATGAAGCCAAGCAGATCGCAACGCTGTGTCACGACCGCGGCGTTCTATTTGTGCTGAACGATCGCGCCGATTTCGCGCGGCTGCTCGGAGCGGCGCTCCACATCGGCCAGGATGATCTGATACCAGCGGCGGCCCGCGTTGTTGTGAGTGATGAGGTGATTGGATTCTCAACCCACAACGAGGAGCAACTGAAGTGGGCAGATGAAGAGCGCATCGAGTATGTTTCCGTTGGCCCCATTTTCGGAACGAACTCCAAAAGCCGGCCCGATCCCGTGGTGGGCTTGGAGGGCCTGCGCCGGCTCCGTACATTTACGCAAAAACCGCTCGTCGCAATCGGAGGCATAACGCTCGAGAACGCGCTTGAGGTGCTGGGTACCGGAGCGGACTCAGTCGCAGTGATCTCGTCACTGCTGCCCGGTACCTACAATCAAAGCAGAATGCGGCGGCGAGCGGAAGAATGGATGCAGCTCGTCAGCCAGTCACGCTGACTCTACCGCGCTACTGGCCGCGCCGTTCTCACGTTCATCAAATGGCTGTGAAACCGGCTGTAGCTGAAATAGACGATCAGTCCAATGGCCATCCAGGTCAGAAAAGCCATCCAGGTTAGGCTGTTCAAACTCACCATTAGCAGCAAATTGATAAGTATCCCGAGAATCGGGAAGAGCGGCACCCAGGGCGTCTTGAACGGGCGCGGTAAACCCGGCTGCGTTCTGCGCATGATCAGGACGCCCAGACAGACCAGGGTAAACGCGAATAGAGTTCCAATGCTCGTCAGATTGCCAAGTTGCGCAATAGGCGTGAAGGCCGCGCCAGCAGAAACGAAAATCATCAGCAATATGTTCGAGCGCCAGGGAGTCCGAAATTTGGGATGAACATCGGAGAAGAGCTTGGGCAGCAAACCGTCGCGCGACATCGAATAGAACACGCGCGATTGGCCGAGGAGCATCACCAGAATCACGCTGGTTAACCCGAGCAGCGATCCCAGCTTCATCAGTTTTCCAACCCAGGGCACGCCGTTCATGTGATTCACCGCGACGGCGAGCGGAGCTGCCACATTCAAGTCCTTGTAGTTGACCACCCCTGTGAGCACGAGTGAGTAGAGAATGTACAGCACCGTGCAGATTCCAAGTGAGCCGATAATGCCGATCGGCATGTCATGCCCGGGATTCTTTGCTTCCTGTGCCGCCGTTGAGACCGCATCGAAGCCGATGTATGCAAAGAAAATCTGTCCGGCGCCGGCCAACACGCCCGACCAGCCAAACGCCCCAAATTTCCCGGTCGTATTCGGCGGGAGAAAGGGAGTGTAATTCGCTTTCGTGATGTAGAAATAACCCACGATGATGAACACAACCACCACGGCGACCTTGATGAACACGATGATGGCGTTGAAGCGCGCCGACTCCTGGACACCGATGATCAAGATTATCGAGATGACCACCACAACCACGACCGCCACCAGGTTTACAACGCCCGGCACAATGTCAAACGGCGATCCAAGCACCGCTTGAGGAATGTTGAGATTGAAGTCGGCCAAAATAGAGGCGATTGTGGCCGACCAACTGACTGCAACTGTGGCTGCTCCGACCGCGTATTCGAGCACTAACGCCCAGCCGATGATCCATGCGACCAGCTCACCGACCGTGGCGTAGGCGTACGTGTACGCGCTGCCGGCGATGGGAATCATGGTCGAAAACTCGCTATAACAGAAACCGGCGAAAGCACAGCCGACCGCGGCGAGGATAAACGAGTAGACCAGTGCGGGTCCGGCGTGCGTCGCGGCAGCGACCCCAGTAATGCTGAAAATGCCCGCGCCGATAATCGCGCCAATGCCCAGCGCGACCAGCTGAGTGGCGCTGAGAGTGCGCTTCAGCGTTCCGCCCTTTTCGCCCACGCCTTCGGATTCGGCAATCAACTGGTTAAGCGGCTTTTTCGTGAACAGATTCATTCAAACACCTCGCGCGTGCTTTTGTGCCCGATAGACTAACATAGCCTTTTGCATAGGGCGCTCACTCGCACTAATCTTGCTCCTGGCTGAAAATCGGTTCCTTGCCCGCGAGCGCCAGCCGCTCATCGAAGGCGACCTTGATCAATTCCTCTTCTGTTTCCGATAGGCCATGCGCGTCTTTTTCAATTCGCGCCAGCAATCCGGGCATACGTCCGCGCGACAACTCTGCCGGCATGGCGAGCGCATAGGCGAACAGTGCGTCCGAACGAAGTTCATCGTGCTCAAAGAGTATCCGCAAACGATCGAGCTCGCTCCTTAATCCGTAATAACCGATACCCCACACAGCGCCCCGGCGAACTTCGACGTCAGGATCTTCCAGGTGCTTTGCGAAATACTCCCGAAAGCTCGGGTGAAGCGAGCGCCACATGGCCTCGAGCGCCTTCGCGCGCCCCTGCGGAGTTTTATAGAGGTCGACGATAGCTTCCCGAACTTCATTGCGGTCCGCCTCCGGCGCGAGCCCAACCAACAGGCCGCCGCGCTCTTCGGTCGAAAGCGCAGGATTGCGTAGCGCCTGGAGCATCGCCTCGATCACGTGCGGCTCATCCGTCGCGCCCGATAATGCCTCCCAGGCACGGGCCCGAACTGCCGGAGACGCATCATTGCGCGCCAGTTCTAGCAATTTGCTTGTAATATCGGCGCCGAATTCTCGATTGAAGAATGCAGCGGCCGCTGCCGCGCGCACCGCCGTGACGGGATGTTCGAGCAGCAGAACGCGATCGTCTTCATCAAGTAGCTCAACCGGCAGGTCGGCGCATTCCGGGTACAACGCCCAAATATCAAAACGCTCGTGCGTCTGTTCTCCATCGGTCCGAGTTCCCTCGAGCTGTTCCAGAGCTTCCGAAATTTCGCCCTTGAGTTCTTCCGAAGCCTCGCGCGCAAGTTGTTCGAGCGTTGGCTTAACTGCCGGATCGCCGTAAACGCCGAGAAGAAAGACTGCGTCAGAGGGGTCGTCCTCCAGGCGTTGAAGCAGGATCTCGAGTACGCGCTCATCCCGCACTCGGAGATTCGCCAGAATGAACGCCACCTCCCCGCTTTCGGACGGATCCAATTCGCGATACAGGCTGATAAGCGGATCCAATGCGGGCCGCCCGATTTCAACCATCGCTTCCATGACTTCATCGGGTATGTCTTTCGGATCCTCGCGAATGTAGCGGATGAAGAATGGAAGTGCTTTCGCGGTTTGCAAGTACCGGAAAATCGCGACCAGCTCAGGCGCCAAATCGACGCGATCCTGACTGCGGTCGCGCTCCGAGAACCGCAAGAGCGCCGGTAGCGATTCTTCACGCCGGTCAAGCAACGAATGCAGAAAGCGATGGTCCAGCCCGAGATGCCCCTTCGCCGCCGCGTCCAGGACTTCAGCGGGAGTGGCTTCAGCAAGCCGATTGGGATCGAGGAACAAAACAAGGATCGAGCGCTATTGCTCGGGCTCGACAACCACGTCGATCTGGGTTGCCACGTCACGATGCAGGCGGAGCGTGACTTTATGCTCGCCGAGCGTGCGGATCGGCTCATCGAGTTGAACCTTGCGCCGCTCGATGTGGAACCGCTGCGCCTCAAGTGCGTCGGCAATGTCCTTGGCGGTTACAGAACCGAAGAGTTGATTGTTCTCGCCCACCTTCTGCCGGAACGTCAGCTTCACGCCGTCCATTAACTTGCCGAGGTCTTGCGCGTCGGTCTTTTCTTTCGCTTCCCTCCGCAGGTGAGCCTCGCGCTCTTGCTCGACAATTTTCTTGTTGGCCTCTGTGGCGGCAACCGCCAGGCGCTTAGGCAACAGAAAATTGCGAGCATACCCGTCCGCGACCTTGACGACGGAACCGCGTGAGCCGAGCTTGTCGACATCTTCTCTGAGAATCAGTTCCATTCCTTGCTCCTACGCTTTACTGTCTCGCGGCGAACGATAGCAGCGCGATGTTGCGCGCCTGTTTGATCGCCTGGCTCAACCGCTTCTGGTGCGGAGTGCAGACGCCCGATATACGTCGCGGGGTAATCTTGCCGCGCTCCGATATGAAGCTCAACAGCAGTCTCACATCCTTATAATTAATGTCGTCGATCTTCTCGACGCAGAACCTGCAGACCTTCTTGCGCCGGAAATATTGCTTTTTTCCAGTCGCGATGGCCTTGTCGCCGCCGGTCGGACGCTGTGATGCGGCTATGGGACGGCCGCCTCTTTGCTCTGGCATACCAATGTTCCTTTCGTTCTAAAGCGCTTATTCAGCTCTCTCCGCCGCATGCGACGCCGAAGCTCCCGGCGCGCCAGGCATCGGAGCTGCCGGCTCGCCCGGCACTGCTGGCGCGGCCATCGCCGGGGCAGGAGCCGTCGGCGCAGGCTTCCGAGCGGCTCGTTTCTCCCGAGCTTTTCTGCGCTTATCAATTCGCTTCAGCTTCTCATCAATGCGAACCGTGATGAACTTCATCACGAAATCGGTTACGCGCAAACGGCGCTCAATCTCTTTGACCGTTTCGGGCTGCGCGTTGAATTGCAACAGAATGTAGTGCCCCTCGTTGTACTTCAACACGCGATACGCAAGTTTGCGCATGCCCCATTTCTCCGTCTTCTCGAGCGTGCCACCCGCTTGGGTAATCACGTTCCTTAACTGCTCGATAAACGGATCCACCTCTTCCTCGGTGGCATCCGGACGAACAATGAACAGCTCTTCGTAAATCCTCATTCTTCCTCTTCTTGAATGCCTCGGGCGCGGCGATTGAATTTCGCCATGGCCGCAGCGGCGCCTTCGGCAACGATGGACTCAACGGCATCGGCGGTATACGAGACCACCTCATCCACTTCGTCCTTCATGTCCCGCTCGAACGGAGCGAGCACGTAAACCGCCGCATCTTCGATCGGGTGATTCGGGCGTATGCCCACGCGCACCCGAATGAAGAGATCGGTATGCAAACTGGCGATCACCGACTTGATACCGTTGTGCCCCGCCGCTGAGCCATTCTTCCGAATCCGCAATGCCGTCCACGGAAGATCGAGCTCATCGTGGATGACGATCAGATCCGTCTCTCTGAGCGCGTGAGCTTTCAGGATGGCAGCTACGCCCGCAGCCGGAATCGTTCATAAAAGTCTGCGGTTTCACAAGCACGACATCCTGATTACGAATTCTCGCCTGCGCCGCTCATCGCCAGGCCGGTCTTCGACAGGCGAACCCGATGGCGATGCGCCAGCTCGTCGACTACCTTGAACCCGATGTTGTGCGGCGTGTCCTGATACCGCACTCCAGGGTTTCCGAGCCCGGCGATACAGTAGGTTCGCACTTGCGGTTCTGCCGAATTCTCGCGGATTTCGCTCCGGGGCGGATCCAACAGAACTGTTCCTTCAATCATTCTGTAGCCAAAGCTGGGTTATTTCTTCTTGGGAGGTGCGGGTTCGGCAGCAGCGGCGCCCTCTTCTTCCTTCTTGCCCTTCTTGATTACTTCGGGCTCAGCGGCGGGAGTTGCGGCTTCGCCACCAGTTACGGCCGCGGTCTCTTCCTCAGCCTTCAAGGCGACCACGTGCGAGATGAGCGTATCGGGATTGCTCAGCAGTTGTCACTGAACCGGCCATCGGAATATCGCCGGCGCGTATGCCTTGCACCGATCATAAGCTCCGACACATCCACAACAAACTGTTCCGGGATGTCTTGCGGCAGGCACTCGATCTGGACTTCACGAGTGATGATCTCGTGCAAGCCCCCCTGCACTTTGACACCTTTGGGGTCGCCCTGCGTAAGCACGGGCACGTTCACCGTAATTCTCTGGCTGAGGTCGATCCGCTTCAAATCGACATGCAATAGCGAGTTCTTGATGGGGTCGTACTGCCAATCGACGATCATCACCGGAGTGGCTTCGACTGCCGACACTCAGGTTGAAAATTGTGTTGTGTCCCGTTTTGCTGTTCAGAATGCGAGTGAGCTCTTTGGGGCTGACGGCAACCGGCACCGCCCCGTTGGGGCCTCCATAGACCACCGCCGGCATAGAGCCGTGGGCGCGCAAGCGGCGTGCTTCGTTCTTTCCGCGCGAATCGCGTGACTCGGCGGTAATTGTAAGTTCCTTCCTCATCCTTCTTGAATCTCCCTACACAAACAGCGTGCTCACCGAGCCGCCTTCATGAATCGACTGAATGGCCCGCGCGAGCAACGGAGCGACGGAAAGCACCCGGATTTTTCCACAGTCCGCCGAAAGGCAAGTCTGCGGAATCGAATTTGTCACGACCAGCTCCTTCAGCGGAGAGGCGGTGATCCGCTCGACTGCCTGGCCCGATAAGACAGCATGCGTCGCACAAGCTGTGACTCCCGTCGCGCCTTGCTCCAGAAGAGCATCGACGCCATTGATCAGTGTTCCGGCCGTATCCACTAAATCGTCCACCATCAAACAATGTTTTCCGCGAACGTCGCCGATGATGTTCATCACTTCGGCCACATTCGCGTCCGTGCGCCGCTTATCGATGATCGCCAACGGAACATTCAACCGTTTGGCGAACGCTCGAGCGCGCTCGACACCGCCCGCATCCGGCGAAACAATGATCAACTCCCGCCGGTCGTAGCGGTCTTCAAAATAGTCGATCATGACCGGCAGCGCAAACAGGTGATCGACTGGAATATCGAAGAATCCCTGAATTTGAGCGGCGTGCAGATCGAGCGCCAAAACCCGGCTCGCTCCCGCTCTTTCCAGCAGGCTGGCTACAAGTTTCGCGGATATCGGCATACGCGGCTTGTCCTTACGGTCCTGCCGCGCATACCCATAATAGGGTAACACTGCCGTGATGCGCTCAGCGCTCGCGCGCATGAAGGCGTCAATCATCAGCAGTAATTCCATCAAGTTATGGTCGACAGGCGTACAGGTCGGCTGGACCACAAAAACATCGGCGCCGCGCACATTCTCCTGAATCTGCAGATAGGTCTCGCCGTCCGCGAAGGTCTTGATCATGGCGGAACCGAGCGGGCAGCCTAAGCAATCGCAGATCTCCTCGGTGAGGCGCGGATTCGCGGTACCGCTAAAAACTTTGAAATCTGTGAACAAGGAGCGAACCGGTTTGGGCGCGGACATCTTCTTGAGAACCAGCCTCCTCGCTATCCGCCAAAGCAACTTGCCTCGGCGGCAGGTCCTAAGGCCCTGCGCCAGGCGCTTCTATACTGCCGGCGCGAAACGAACCCAATCGCGTGGGCCCAGCCGGGCGGGAACTTCGATGCTGCCCCTCGCGCTTCCGCGGCGGTTTGAAAAACTCCAAATACGGCTGAGCCGCTTCCTGTCATCAGCGCTGGCTTGGCCCCCAGCTTTCGCAGTTTTCGAACCTGCGCCGCAATCTCTTCGTGCATCCCAAATACGGCTTCCTCGAAATCGTTTTTAAGCGGAAGTTGGCCCAGACTAGAGTCCGGCAGGTTCCAGACAAGCGTCTGAAACTCTCTCAGAATAGGGGAGTCGGAGGGTGAAGTCAACGCAGGGCGGTTTAGGGCGCGGTAGGCAGCGGCGGTCGAAACGTGGATCCCGGGCGAGACCACAACCGCAGGGTACGGCGGGAGATCGGGCAAGGGATAAAGCTCGGTTCCCCGGCCCAGTCCGACGGCGGTACCGCCATACAGGAAGAACGGAACGTCGCTCCCCAGCGATTCTGCCAAACGAACTAGGTCGGAAGCGGCGATGCGCTTGCCGATGACGGCAGGCAAGGCGATCAGGACCGCGGCGGCGTCGCTCGATCCACCGCCCAGGCCAGCGCCGATAGGGATGCTCTTGTCCAGTACGAAACGAACCCAACCGGTGACTTTGAGGTGGTCTAAGACCGTTTTTGCCGAACGAACTACCAGGTTGTCCCCTATGTCGATCGAGCTCTGTAGTTCAATTTGGGTTCGTTTTTGCGGCTTGAATTCGATCGTGCGAGCTTATCCTTCAAACTGATGGTTTGAAAGATCGTTCGCAGCTCGTGGTAGTTGTCGGGGCGCTTGTGCAGAACCCGGAGATCCAAGTTCAGCTTGGCAAAACAGGGAACGGTGACCCGCACGAGCTAATACTGAATCAACGAAAAAACATCGTAGCCGTCGAGCTTGTCGCGGCCATGCAGAAACGTAAGCTCGATTACAAATCCGAGGCCGAGCACTTTGCCGTCGAGCAGCCGGATGAGCCGCGCGACTGCCGAAGCCGTGCCGCCGGTTGCGAGGACGTCATCAATGATCAGAACTTTTTGGCCAGGTTCAATCGCATCTGCGTGGATCTCAAGCTGGTCGGTTCCGTATTCCAGCGCATACTCGACGCTCCTCACGCGATGCGGAAGCTTTTTGGGTTTACGCACGGGAACGAAGCCGGCTCCGAGCGCATGAGCCATAGCGGGCGCAAAAAAATAGCCGCGCGCTTCTATGCCGACAACAACATCGATCGGACGTCTGGCGATAGTGCTCTTCGAGCGCATCGATGGTCTGGCGAAAGCCTTGTTTGTCTTTCAGCAGAGTAGTTATGTCGTAGAAGGTGATGCCGGGCTTCGGAAAATCAGGAACTTCCCGGATGAGTTGCTTCAGGTGATCCACGCCGCTCGATTTTAGCAAGGGCGTGCGATTCCGTTTGTGACTATGAAAGGGATGCCGAGGCTGCGTTTTCGCGCCAAGCTACGGAGTTGGACGGGCTTTCATAAGCGCGAGGATCAACTCTCGATCATTCTGAGTTTGGTGATCGGGGTGATCGTGGGACTCACGGTCGTCGCGTTCATTCTGCTCACAGGGCGTCTGGCGGCGCGCATGTATCCGCCCGGAGGCGCGGTGTGGCGGCGCGTGCTGATTCCGACTGCCGGGGCTCTGGTTACCGGATTTTTGCTGGCGCGGTATTTCCCGAACGCGCGCGGCAGCGGTATCCCGCAGGCGAAGTTTGCGCTGTTCATTCAAGACGGGTACATTTCGCTGCGCACGGTCATCGGAAAATTTCTGTGCTGTTCCGCTTCACTTGCGAGCGGCATCGCTCTGGGCCGCGAGGGGCCATCCGTGCAGATGGGCGCGGGCATCGCTTCGGTTTTGGGGCGGCGTTTCGGGCTGAGCACGGCGAACGTGAAGGCGCTGCTTCCGGTCGGCTGCTCGGCGGCACTCGCGGCGGCATTCAATACTCCGATTGCGGCCGTGTTGTTTTCGCTCGAAGAGATCTTAGGCGATCTTCATGCGCCGGTACTTGGGTCGGTGGTTCTGAGTTCGGCGACATCGTGGATTGTGCTGCACCTGATTCTGGGCGATCAGCCGCTGTTTCATGTGCCCGCGTACCAACTCGTGAATCCGCTCGAGTTCGGCATTTACGCAATCCTGGGCGTGGTGGGCGGGTTGGGATCAGTCTGCTTCGTGAAATTGCTGCTGTATTTGCGGGTTTGGTTCAAACGGCTTCCGAAATCGACGGTGTGGCTGCAGCCGACCGCAGGCGGTCTTCTGGTGGGGATATTCGGAATGTTCATGCCGGAAGTGCTGGGCGTCGGATACGACTACGTCGACCGTGTGTTGGGGGGCGACTTTCCGCTGAAGAGCGTCGCGCTGCTCGCGGTCATGAAGATCATTGCGACGCCGGCCTGCTACTCGTCGGGAAATGCAGGAGGCATTTTCGGGCCGAGCCTGTTCATCGGGGCTATGATCGGCGGGACGGTCGGCAGCGTCGCCCACACTTTGCTCCCGCACGTGACTGCGAATCCGGGAGCGTATGCGCTGGTCGGGATGGGCGCGGCATTTGCAGGAATCGTTCGCACCCCGCTGACTTCAGTGATCATGATTTTCGAAATGACGCGCGATTATTCGATCATCGTGCCGCTGATGATTTCAAATCTGATCAGCTTTTTCATTTCACAGCAAATGCAGCACGAGCCGATTTATGAGGCGCTGGCGCTGCAAGAGGGCGTTTATTTGCCGACTGGCGAATCGCGTGAAGAGCTGGCCGGCATTCGCGTGAGCGAGGTGATGCACTCCGGAGTTGAACCACTTCCGCCCGATGCGGACATGGCGAGCGCCAAGCGGCGCTTCGAACAGGAGAAGTGCAATTCGTGGCCGGTCGGCGATCGCGAGTACCTCGAAGGGTGATCGTAGCAGCCACCAAATCGAAACGGCCTCCCCCTGCGCCCGAAACCGTTCGCGAACTTGTGAAGGCTGCCGGACGATATCCTTACGTGCACTTGGATCATCCGTTGAGTTACGCGCTAAAAAGGATGAGAGCCAAAAGCGTCGACGTAGTTCCGGTTGTGAGCCGCGCGAACATTCACCAGATGTATGGGATCGTGGCGCTGAAAGATATTCTCGCCACGTACGGAGTCGGCGGCGAGGATGCGGTCAAGGTGTCATGAGCGCCGACAGCGTGGCAGCGAAATCGAGCCCGGTCAGACGTCCGGTACTGGGTCTGATTGCGATTGTCGTGCTGGTCATCGCCGCTCTCACTGCACTCGACTTGTTTCTTTCAAGAACCCAGCAGACAGAGTTGGAGAGCGCCGCGCAAGATTTTTATCGCGATGGCATCCAGGCCTTGAAGGATGGCAAAGCGAACCAAGCGGTGGAGCTGTTGCGCAGGGCGCACGCACTCGCGCGACGGAACGGGGCGTATCAGCTCGCTCTGATAGAAGCTCTAGGCGCGGCCGGAAAGATTGACGAAGCCGAGCCGCTGATGACTGACATTCTCGATCGCGAACCCAACGACGGCCGCGCGAACCTGATCGCGGCGCGATTGTCGTTGAAACGAGGGAGCACTGCGGATGCGGAGGCTTACTACCATCGCGCGATTTACGGCGAGTGGCCGAAGGCGGAAAGGCGAATCGGCAGCGCATATCGGTGCGCATGGAGTTGATTCAATTGCTGGCAGCAAAGGGCAAAAAACAGGAGCTGCTCGCGGAATTACTTCCGCTAGAGGAAGAGGCCGGCAACGATGCAGAGATCGAGAAGAAATTGGGAAGCCTTTTCTTGACGGCTGGTTCTCCATCGCGCGCTGCGGACGTGTATCGAGCACTGATCCAGCAGGAACCAAGAAATGCCGCAGCATACGCAGGGCTGGCCGAAGCTGAACTGGATCAGGGCAACTATCGGGCGGCGAAGGCCGCATTCATCACTGCTTTCGCGCACGACCCGAAGGATGCATCGATTCGCGAGCGCATGGAATTATCGAACACGATGACGGCGCTCGATCCCACTCCGCGGCGATTATCTTCCGCGGAAAAGTACCGACGAAGCATGCACATTCTAGACCTCAGCCGCGCGAGTCTCAACGAATGCCTGCCGAGCCATCCAGCCGATGGCTCAAGCGAGAGCGAACAGTTACTGGGCGCGGCGCAGGAGGCGCTTTCGAGCAAGCCTCCGGAGCATGTGACCAATGAGCTTTCCGAGCAGACGCTGGGGCTTGCGGAAAAGATCTGGCAGGCGCGGATGAAAGCGTGCGGGGAGAGCACATCAAAAGAAGAAGAGCCGCTGCGATTGATTATGGCGAGACTGGCGCAATAGGGGAAGAAGGCCCTGCAAGTGCTTAAGTTTTTCCGGGGGCAATTTTGGCCAGTGGCGATTTGGCACGCACATCAAGAATCACTTCTGTGTAGGCCCTGCTCAGGAGTGAGGCGAATCGCCTCCGAAAAAGACTTGCCGAGTACCATCGATGGATTTGTCTGGGTTGCCAACCGCGATCCTGATAACGCACTCTGGATTTGGTAGAGTACACCGCTGCGATGCGCGTCGGGTTGATCCTCCTGCTATGCTGCCCCCTAGTCCCCGCTCAGGCTGTGCGTTCTACCGCCGAGGTCGTCGTCCTCGGCTCCGGTACGCCTGATGCTGATCCAGACCGCTCCGGCCCCGCAGTCGCTGTCATCGTCAACGGCCATAGCTATCTCGTGGATTGTGGTCCGGGTATCGTGCGTCGGGCCGCAGCGGCTTCCAATGCCGGAGTTCCCGGCTTGGCATCAAGCGATCTGAAGACCGTCTTCATCACCCACCTGCACTCGGACCATACCTTGGCTATCCTGACCTGATCTTCAGTCCGGGTCATGAGCGTTGAACACTTTCCAGCCATGGACCGTGTGGCTCAGGAAATGACTAATCACATCCTCGCTGCCTGGAATAAAGATATTGAGGTGCGCACGAAAGGCTTGGAACATGCGAACACGACCGGGTACGTCGTCGATGTGCACGAAATCCAGCCTGGCATCGTTTACAAAGACAACAATGTCACTGTGAAGGGCTTCCTTGTGAAGCATGGTTCCTGGGACGAGGCCTTCGGCTACCGCTTCGAAACCCCCAGCCGCACCATCGTCATCTCTGGTGACACCGCGCCCACCAATGCCGTCGTGAACGCGTGTAGCGGCTGCGATGTGCTGCTGCATGAGGTTTACGCTCAGCCCCCCGCAGGGACGGATTTTCGCATGAAAGCCTATTTCGCCGCCTTTCATACTTCGACTGAGGAACTGGGCGCGATCGCCTCGCGAGCAAGGCCGAAGCTCCTGGTGCTCTATCACCAGGTCTTCCATGATGTGCCGGAAGGGGAACTGTTGCGTTTGGTGCGAGAGCACTACACGGGCGCGGTGGTTTCCGCACATGACCTCGATGTGTATTAAACGTAGGCGAAGTAAACCACTGCCGTGTGCCCTATGTGGTCGCAAATCTCTCGCGTACTGCGCTCGTGTGCAGCAAGAGATCAGTACTGACAAAGCGTGAAGTCCTGCCATCGGGAATAAAGCGCCGTTCAGGATTACAGTTTCGATGCCGACTTCTGGGGACTAATTATGGCCCCTCTTCAGATTGTTTAGTGATTTACAAATCGGGGAATTGGAAACCAAAACTATCCCCCGAGGTTTCGCAAAGCGTGCCACTCGGTTTCAGTTTGACCGCAGCGCGATCATTGGATCGATCTTTGAAGCTCTTCGTGCCGGGAGATATCCTGCCAGCAACGCAACAGCTCCAAGCAGAACGACCATAGCAACAAAGGTAAGCGGATCAGTGGGGGCAGTCCGAAACAGAAGAGAAGCGATCAGGCGCGAGACCGCCAGGGATGCGACAACCCCGATAGAAACGCCCACCAGCGCGAGCCGCATGGTCCTCCAAATCACATCGAGCTGCACACGCGTCTCCGTGGCGCCAAGAGCCATCCGTATGCCGATCTCCGGTATCTGGCGCGTAACGGAATATGAGATGACACCATAAATTCCCAGCGAAGCCAAAAGTAATCCGAGGCCCGCGAAGATTCCGACGAGCAGGACAAAAAAGCGTCTTGGGGATGTGGCGCGATCCACCAAGCCCTGAATGGATTTGAATTCTGTCGCTGGTTGTCCAGGATTGATCCGCCGTAGCGTAATCATCACACTCCTTGCCACGGCGGCAGGAGGCAGCTTCGAACGCACTACCAGGTACGCGCCCTCCGGCCCAAACTGTTTCGTCGCGGGCAGGTACATTTGCGCTCCTGCATTGTCTTCTGCACTGCTTTCGCGAACATCAGCGATTACACCGATCACCTGCGCCTCTGATCCGCCGGTAAAAGCCGTACGGCCTATGGGGCTCTGCCCGGGCCATAGTCTTCGCGCGACCGTCTCATTGATAATGGCGACATTCCTGTTATCGGCGATGTCGTGCCAACTGATATCGCGACCTTCCAGCAGGCGCATTCCCATTGCCTTCACGTAACCTGGCGACACAACGTAGACAAAGACTGAAAGGAAATCGCGGCCGCTGCGCTTCTGCTCGCCTTTCGCCGCGATGCCCCAACTCCGGTTGCGACTCATGGGCAGGTTATCGGATATGCCAGCGGTCTCGACCCCAGGGATCAACGAAATGCGCTCGACAACCTCCTGCCATTTCGCAGCGCGCACAGCCGCTTGTTCGCCATTGTTAAAGTCAAGACTGATAGCGGCTGCACGGCTTGGCTCAAAGCCCAAGTCAACATCTAGAACGCGGAGAAAGCTACGCAGTAGCAACCCGGCGCCGACCAGTAGAACGCACGCCAGCGCAATTTCCGTTACGACTAGGATCGAGCGCAGGCGGCCATGCTTTCTGCCTTCACTGGCTCCATGTCCTCCACTATCTTTCAGTAGCTCCTGCAGATTGCCACCCGACATGCGCAGCCCCGGCGCTGGTCCGAAAAGAACTGCAGCGCCTACCGCGATCAACACCGTCCATGCCAGGACATTTCCGTCCACGCGAACTATGCTGAGCAGCGGCAGAGCAATCGATCCCTGATGAGCGAGATACCGGATCGTGAAATACGCCAGTCCCAACCCGAACGCAGCTCCCGCAGCGGCGAGTACCATGCTCTCGGTTAGCAGTTGATGCAGAATCCGTCCTCGTTTTGCCCCGAGAGCCCTGCGCATTCCAAATTCCTTAGTGCGCGCTGCAAGCCTGGCGAGCAGTAAACTTGAGAGATTCACGCACACGATCAGCAGAATCAGCCCAACCGCACACCACAGCACAATCAGTGATCGCCGCAGCTTGCCGCTGACATAATCCTTGAGTCGGGTCACCTGGCCTGTGTAGCTGGGGTGGATTTCCGGGTGCTTATGCTCGAAAAGGAGTTGCGGAAAGAGTTGATCGGCCTCGCTCTGCGCCTGGGCTAAAGTCACTCCTTTTTTCAGACGGCCGATCAATGCCAAGTCATTGCCATCGTCGCGGAAATCATCCATGATGTACGGCGTGAAGAGATCGATCTTGGCTCCCGGCGAGAAGACCGAGCCAAAATCGAATGTGTTCGGCAACACTCCGATAACGGTCACCGATATATCGCTCAGGTCAATTGCCCGTCCAACAATGCTGGGATCACCTGCAAACTGGCGCTTCCAAAACGGGTAACTTAGTAGCGCCACCGGCTGAGCGTGTTCCACAAATTCCTGAGAGTTGAACAGTCCTCCAAGCGAAGGCTCTATACCGAGTGTTTGAAAGAAACCGCCGGCGACAAGTATGCCCGTAACGGGTACCGGCTGGCTATTTCCAATGAGCTTGAAATTGTCGGGTCCAGTGAAGGCGAAGTAGCCGCTGACCGACTGAAAAGAGTGGTTCTGTTGCTGAAAATCCTGAGTAGCATCCGCTGTATAGGTTTTGCTGGACTCGCCGGCTTGGGGATTCTTCTCCACAATCCGAACCAGTTGCTGCGAATCGGGAAATGGCAGCGGGCGCAGCAAAATCGTATTCACTACGCTAAAGACGGTGATATTGACGGCTATGCCGAGTGCGAGAATCAGCACGGCGATTATTGTGAAGCCGTAATCGCGCTTCAGCGTGCGGAAGGTAAAACGCAAATCCTGCGTCAAGGCCTCGAGCCAAGGCAATCCGCGCGCTTCGCGGTGCAGTTCAAGAGATTGCTGGATCCCACCAAATCGTACAAGGGCCTGTCGCCGGGCTTGTTCTGCAGCCATACCGCGCCTGATGTTTTCTTCGACGGCCATTTCCAGATGTGACGCCATCTCTTGATTGAGTTCCTGATCAAGTGGATGTTTGCGGAACAGAGAGCGGATTCGGTTGAAGGCTTCTCGAGGGGAATGCCTCACTGTTCACCTCCTTCGCCGTGCATCGCGAAAACCCGCCCCATGAGTCCTGAGAGCCGTTGCCAATAGGCAGTGTCCTGGGCCAACTGCTTCTTGCCGGCTTTTGTGATGGAGTAGAACTTCGCTTTCCGGTTGTTGTCCGAAGTACCCCATTTGGCCGCGATCCACCCGCGCTGCTGCAATCGCACCAGCGACGCGTAGATCGTCCCCTGGTTCAGTAACACTTGATTCCCGCTTACCTGTTCTATGCGGCGCGCTATGCCATAACCGTGCCGCGGACCCAAGACTTCTAGCGTCCGCAGGACCATCACATCGAGCGTCCCTTGCAAAAGATCGAGTTTGGATTGGCCCATCTGTGTCCTGTGGTGACGCCACATTTTATCACGAAGGCCTATGTGGCCGCGCCACAGGAACATTTCCCGTTCTATTGGTTCGGAAACCTGCGCCGGATTAGTAGCGCCAACCGCGCTTCTCGTTCTTGGAGTCCTGGAGGTCGGCAATACGGAAGTTGGACGGTCCGCCCTACGACGTGATCCCACGCCTCGGCGACTATCTTCCGCAGAAAAGTACCGACGCAGTATGCACATTCTGGACCTGGGCCGGGCGAGTCTCGAAAAGTGCCTGATGATTCATGGGGCCGGGGACTCGGACGAGGCGAGGGAATGCTCGGGGATGCGCAGCAGATGCTTTCGAGCAAACCTCCGGCTCAGGTGATGAACGAGCTTTCCGAGCAAACACTGGAGCTTGCGGAAAGGATTTGGCAGGCACGGATCGAGGCGTGCGGAGAGAGCACGGCGGCAGACGAAGAGCCGCTGCGGTTTGATGATGGAGAGGCTGGCGCAATAAAAAGTGGGCTTCCATCGGTTCCCTCAGCCTTGATCGAGTGGCACGTGAAAAGTTTTGCCGGAAATGCGGAC
>CAWDMK010000005.1:0-435385 GCA_963803455.1 uncultured Acidobacteriaceae bacterium
CTCTTGGAACAATGCATCCTCCGGCAGAGAAATCCGGGCCGGCCTCGCCCTCGGCAAATCCGGCACTCGGCGTCTTCGCCCCAACACAGACAGCAGGCCCCGGATGCTGAACGCGAGCAGGTCCATCCGCTCTCTGGATACAGTTAGTTCCGCGAACATGTTCTCCACCTGCTGGCGTAATTCCCGCATCGCATCCGCGCCGTCTTCGGCCACCGGCTTCGCCGGTGCCTCCTCGGGCTCTACGTCGATTACGATTTCCCGAGCCGCGCCGAAGCGCTGTTCCCCAAACGTTTGCGCAAGAAGCGCAGCGGTCGGATTCCTGCTGCCGAGGTTCGCCAGCAAATCTTCCGGAAGCTGGCCACCATCGGAAAAGAGGATCGCATCTTGGCGAGCGCATCGGCGATCGCCGGATTGTTCCCTGATCGAGCCGCAAGCATCTCCAACAGCATGTCCTTCATAAACTCGCCGCCCTGAATAGTCCTCGGATTCGGACTCGAATTCAGATTCGTACGCACTCTCCAACTCCATGGCGTCGTACTCAGCCTGGAATGCTTCCATGTCGCGTTCCAACCGTGCAAACGTGGCTGCCTCTGCACTCTCGGCACTCTCTTGCTCGGATTCGCTCTCGTATACGTTAAACTCGAGGAGCTCGTACAGAGCCGCGGCCCGTGCTCCGGTATGGCTGGGTCGCCTTTCGCTTCCCCGGCATAATCCTGCATATACTTGGGGGCATCCCCACGCATCGCCGATACGGAAGCGTTGTATTCGGCTTCCGCTCGCCCAGCTAAAACGCTCAGTAAGTTGCTAAATGCACCCACCGGCACGGGGGTCCCGCCCACCGGAATACTGGACTTGCCGAGAGGACCCAAGGCCATGGACGTCAAAGCCTGCAAGGTCTGTGGTTTCAGCACGGTTTGCAGTAACTGTCCTGCCGCCGGCGAGCCCGTCAGAGCGCCTAATCCCGAATCCCCAGGAGTGCGCCTAAATGTGATCCTTGAGCACCTCCACCGCTCTGGCCTGTAGCCGCTCCGAGAGCCCCACCCGCAAGTGAGCCCAATTTCCCTCCCAGAGCTCCGCCGAGGGGCCCTCCGAAAGCTGTGCCTAGCACGGTACCCGCAACGGGAAGAACAGAAGGGGCCGCCTTCAGAACTGTCTGGCCTACGCTGGATGCAATTTTCCCCAGATCGCTTAGGAAGCCTTCCATCGCTTCCGCATCGATGTTCCGGGATTTCAATATAGCTTCAATCCGCTGATCGGATGTTTCCGCCAAATCCGGACTCAGGTGTTGTCGAAGCGTCGGATAATCCGTCTTGCGCGCTACCATTGCACAACTCCTTCAGTCGCTTCCGTCCGTAAATCGTTTCCGTGCGCGTTATTCAACGCTACTGTAGAGAATTAAACGGCAAACTCGATCTAAAGTCGGTGCGGTATCGCACAAAAGTCCAACAAAATTTCCAAAGCTCAAAAAAGATTGAAAAGGCGCTTGAATTTCACTCGGCCTTCAGTTATATTCGATGAACCAATCAGCTGACTGGGGTATCGTCGATGTTTGATCACGGTCCAGGTAAGGCAGGCAATGACATCCTTTCCGCTTTACCGGAAGACGAGTACCAGCGGCTGCTTCCAAATTTTCGACCAGTTACTCTCTCGCTGGGACAAGTGGTTCACGAAAACAGTCAACGTCTCGATACGATTTACTTCCCGACAACTTGCGTATTATCGCTCGTCTATACGACAGAAAGTGGACCAACCGCGGAAATCGGTGTAATTGGAAGCGACGGAATGCTGGGGATCGCCTTGATTCTCGGTGGAACTACGATGCCACATCGGGCTGTCACACAGATCGCGGGCGCGGCCATAGCCGTGCGAGCAAATGTCATTCAAAACGAATTTTTGCGTGGAAATCGGCTTCAGCAGACCATCTTGCGCTATACCCAAGCTCTGTTGACACAGGTCTCGCAGACTGCAGTGTGCAATCGCCTTCACTCCATGGAGCAGCGCCTGTCGCGATGGTTACTCCTATGCCAGGATCGCGCACGTTCGCCCGATCTGAAAATGACTCAGGAGTTTATTTCACAAATGCTAGGTGGAAGACGGAAAAGTGTCACGGTCGCGGCAGGCCGCCTACAGGACGCCGGAATCATACGCTACGCCAGGGGACACATCTGCATTCTGCATCGGGCTGCACTCGAAGCCGCCTCGTGCGAATGCTACGGAGTTGTAAAGAATGAATGCAATAGATTGCGCTCTCGGTCGGAAATGCTGGCCGCACGGATCTTATGCGGGCATGAGCCTGCGTACAAACTCTCGTAATTGATCGAAGTTATCCGGATTCGTAACATATAACTTTTCACCTAACTCTCGTTCTGAACCCTCGGGAATAGTATTGTCTGAAAACAGAATGATCGGGATGGCGTCGCTGCATTTCATCCGTTCTCTCGTCCGTTTCGCCCGGGCAGATGTTTCGGATTTTGACTGCCACATTCCCGTCAGGATCAGCTTCGGACATTCGCATTGTGTTCTCAGAATGGCTTCGTCGTCATCACGGGCAGAAATCACGCGGTATCCATCTGCGCTCAGCAGTGCGGCGATGGCGTCGCGCAACTCCTGATCCTGCTCAAGCACCAATATCACCGCGCTTGTCCGATGGGCTCTCATACAGTCTTCTGCTTCGGCTTGGGAGCCGAGCATATCTGAAGCGATCCTAAACGACTCGGAAGCTCTAGTGTCTGTGTGCTGCACCACCTGTGCATCTCGTAAACTCGATCTGATTGAGAACCTGGGAGTTCTCGTCACGTTCGGGAGTACTCGGCCTGTGATCCAGTGCGAAGCTTCGGTGACCTCGCTTTTTTCCATGACTTCGTAACCTGCGCCCTAGCTAAATTGTGTTGCCACGCGCAATCAGCATTTGCGTGTTTGTGCAATCGTCGACGAGCATGCTACCGTGCGCGCAGGTGAGAGTGCACTGGATCAAGAGCGGGGTCACCCGAAGAGCACAAACAAGCTACACGCGACAGGGCAGAGTCCTCAATCAGGATTATAGATTTGACTCCCCAAGATGGATTCGAACATGCGTTCACGGCTCGGAGAATCGGCAGGCAAAGCTTCTCCGCTCGTTCGATTTCAGATGGTTTGCAAGTCGAAGAGCACAGGATGGTCTCTCTTCTGACAGCGCGCTTGGGGATGGCAATTCGGCATCGGCAGAAACGTCTGTTTCCTTTTTTCACTCCTGCGGCTGCCACGACGATCAATATGTATGGATGACGGGTTCATGCAACATTCACCTGATGGATACTCGCCTCGCAGCCGAGCGCTCGCCATTAGTACACCGGCCCTGTAGCGGTTTCGCCGATGAGTACTCCCGTCCCGTGCACGGCTCAGACGCGAAAGGTAAAGATGAATCGCGCTGCGAAGTGCTGGTGGCCAACCCTCGGCTTGTGCTCTCGCATCCGTCAAACGGTAGGCCGTGGTTTCACGCGCACGCCGTAGCTATACCAGCAGCAGCGTGGGCCGCGCTTGGGGTACTCAATCGTTTCTTCTCAAGCCATTGCTGCTCTAACTTATCCACGCGGCGACAAACATGATGCCAATAGCCCTTCGACACCGATGCAACATTCACCTGATGGATACTCGCCTCGCAGCCGAGCGCTCGCCATTAGTACACCGGCCCTGTAGCGGTTTCGCCGATGAGTACTCCCGTCCCGTGCACGGCTCAGACGCGAAAGGTAAAGATGAATCGCGCTGCGAAGTGCTGGTGGCCAACCCTCGGCTTGTGCTCTCGCATCCGTCAAACGGTAGGCCGTGGTTTCACGCGCACGCCGTAGCTATACCAGCAGCAGCGGTTAGGGGCCGCGCTTCGGGGTACTCAATCGTTTCTTCTCAAGCCATTGCTGCTCTAACTTATCCACGCGGCGACAAACATGATGCCAATAGCCCTTCGACACCTCCGTTTCACCAGCCTCGGTTATCGCGCTCTCAAAATATCTGAGGCTCTTGATTGGTGTAAGCTCTTTCCCGTTGAAGAAACCCATATACCACCGGGCGCATACTTGCAGGAATGCATGCTCGATCTGCTCTATCGGCACGTTGTGCCGGAATAAATCTGCAGCTACCTTCTTGTCCAATGGCCCGAATGAGTTCTCCACACATCGCCGACTTCTCAAGAGACGCTGGATCTGCTCCGTGTAGTCCGCTAAATCCGGACCTCCCGTGCCGCACAGTGGGAGATCTTTGCGGCCAACGGCAGCATCATCGATTTTTTCACGCGCGCGCGATGATGACGTTGTTGAGGGTGTTCCATTAGAGATAGTTCTTAGAGAACGTTCTTCCTTATATGCACTGTCGGTTTTGTCCACCTTTTCGGTCGTTGATGTCCACCTTTCGAAGCAAATTTGTCCACCTTTCTGAGGTGAAAAGGAGGACACACTGTCCACCTTTTGCCTTCGCTTGATAGCCGCCGAACGTTGTTTCAACTCACGTTGCGGGAGAGCGCAGCCTACTCCATTGGGATGTAAGTGGTATTTGACTCGACTCTGTAAGTCCCTCGCGCGATCTCTCGGTGGGCGGCCGCCCGCGTCACCGTTGGGTAAACAAATCCACTGGTTTTCCAAGAGTTCCTTCAGTCCTCTTCGCACTGTCCTCTCGCTTACTGCGCATTCGCTTGCAATCGTAACCTCCCGGGGAAACGCGAGGCCGTCAGCGTCACAGTGATTGCACAGCGAAGTCCAAACACTCCTGGCATTTCGTGAGAGCGACGAACGCATTACGTCGCTCGGGTACGCCTTTGCGCAACGTTTAGTGCTGATACCCGCGCCGGTCCGAGTGATCGGCTGATCAGCCGACTGTGCTCGATTCACTTTGCACCCTCGGCAAGCTCTACGCCGTCGTTGCACGATATAGCCGCACCAATCACAGGTCGAGGAAAAAACCCGAGACGCGCGGTATGAATACCCGCTTCGAGCACATCAATTACTGCGATGAGTGATACCGTCGACATTACGCCGCTCGCCCCCGGCGGGGCAACCGATACACGCGGTCAAATGTGCAGTTGATACCTGCACGGGTGTCCGTGCGGATTTTACGGTGACATCACCCGGGAATGCCGCTGCACTCCAGGCATTATTCAGCGTTATTTGGCCAAAATCAGCGGGCCGCTCCTCGACCGCATCGACCTCCACATCGAAGTCCCGGCGGTTCCCTACAAAGAGCTCCGCAGCAAGAGCGACGGCCATTCTTCCGCCCAGATACGCGAGCGAGTGGAAAAGTCGCGCGAAACCCAACGCCAGCGCGGGTTCTATAATTCACAGATTCCTACCTCTCAGCTTCGAACGCTTTGCGCGCTCGATGACAGCGGCGAGCGAACTCTCGAGATGGCGGTTCGCCGGCTGAACCTTTCCGCCCGCGCACACGACCGGGTTCTGCGCGTTGCACGGACGGTTTCCGATCTCGACCACTCGGATACTGTGTTAGCGAAGCATCTTGCGGAATCCGTGCAGTACAGGAATTTGGATCGGAATTACTGGAACTGAGATTCGAGAGATTTTGTCGAATTAGGAGATGCATTCTCTCTCCATCGACATTGGGGGAACAAAACTTGCCGTCGGAATATTTCACGACGAACTGTTGATCGAGCGCGCCACGTGCGCCACAAACCGTGAAGGGGGCCCGGCCTGGACCGTCGATCGGATCGGGGAACTCGCCGCGGAATGGGTATCGAAATTCGGCATTGAGGTCTGCGGAGTGGGTTTCGGCGGACCCGTCGATTTCAACGGGCAGCGCGTCATCTGCTCGACCCATGTACCGGGTTGGGAGAATTTCGATCTCGTATCGGCGCTTCGCGACCGGCTGGGCGTACGCTCGATTATCGACCGCGACACCATGGTCGGCGCGCTTGGCGAGGGCGAATACGGAGCTGGCAGGGGCGTGCGTCCCCTGTTCTACATGACGCTCTCGACCGGAATCGGAGGCGGCCTGCTGACCGGCTCCGGCCTCTATCACGGCGCGGATTCCTTCGCCTGCGAAATTGGCCATCACACGATTGAACCGGATGGACCCGAGTGCCTATGCGGAGGGCGCGGGTGTCTCGAGCGGCTTTGCTCGGGCCTGTGGCTCGAGCGCGATTACGGCCAGCCCGCAAGCGAGCTGTTGAAAGACCCCGCGCTCGTGCGTCGGTATGTGAAGCCGCTCGCTCAGGGTTTGAAAACCTGCATCCTGCTCTTCAATCCGGCGCGTATCGTGATCGGTGGCGGCATCAGCAAAGCCGGCCAGGCGCTCTTCGCTCCGCTACGCGAGGAATTAGCCAGACAACTGACGCCCTGGTCGCGCGCTCGCGTCCACGTTGTGCCCGCAGGTCTGGGCGATGATGCGATTCTATGGGGCGCGCTGGCTCTGGTTCGATCCAGCTTCTGAACATTCTTATACACTGGGCCGTTTCTTACCTTGCATGCCGGCGTAATAAACAATTCCTGCGACCAGGAATCCGACGAACCATGAGTAGTCGTAAAGCCAACGCACCGAAGGAAGCAACAGTCCGCCTAACGCAACCACGACTCCTGCGGCTGAGCGAGTACATCGCAACGGGGTTCACGCCCTTTCGATATTCATACAGGCCGTTGCGGCGGTAAAGGCTCCCCACATCGAGGTTCGTTCCGCGTATCAGAAAGTAATCCGTGATCATGATGCCGGCAATCGGACCGAGCAGTCCCGAGTACCCGACGAGCCATCCAAAAATATAGCTATTGAAATCAGTCAGAAGCTTCCAGGGCATCATGACCAGACCCGCCACCCCGGTAATGAACCCGCCTGTGCGGAACGAAATCAGGCGCGGGTTCAAATTTGAAAAGTCGTTAGAAGGCGATACGACATTGGCGGCCACATTCGTATTGAGCGTTGCGACGAGCAAGGCGACCAGCGCAATGGATGCGACCAGGGGCTGATGGAAACGCTGCAACAGCGCAACCGGATCCCAGATCGCATGCCCGAAAAGCACCGCGGAAGCGGATGTGACCGCCACGCCGATAAACGCATACGCGGTCATCGCCGGAGGCAAACCGATCGCCTGCCCGATGATTTGCGATGCTTGCGATTTGGCATAGCGCGTGAAATCGGGAATATTCAAAGCGACCGTCGCCCAGAAACCGACCATCCCCGTGAGCGATGGAATGAAAAAGTGCAGGAAGGCGGAGGTGGTCTGGAACTTGCTGGGGCTGCTGAGTACCGGGCCGAGGCCGCCCGCCTTCCGCGTGATCCACCACAGCAAGAGTAAACCGATACCCAGCATAAAGGGCGCGCTGATTCCCTCGAGGAACTTGATCATGCCGATGCCGCGCCAGATCACCGCGATGTTCAGCAGCCAAAACGCGAAGAAGCAGATCCATACGCCCGAGGCGTGGTTTGCAGCCGCCGGATAAAGGATCTGCAGCATCGAATAGATCGCCTGTCCGCCGATCCACGTCTGAATCCCGAACCAGCCGCAGGCGACGATGGCCCGCAAAATGGCAGGAACATTTGCACCCCGCACGCCGAACGAGGCGCGCACGAACACCGGAAACGGAATCCCGTACTTCGCGCCCGCATGCGCATTCAACAGCATCGGAATCAGGACGATCACGTTGCCGAGAAGAATCGTCGCAATGGCCTGTTTCCAGCTCATCCCGCCCGCGATCAAACCCGACGCCAGCATGTACGTCGGGATGCAGACGCTCATCGCAACCCAAAGTGCGGCGTAGTTGTAAACGCCCCACGTGCGCCTCTCTCGTGCTACCGGCGCGAGATCTTGGTTGTAGAGTGCCGGTTCGAAATGAGCGACTGATTCCATGTCGAGACTCTAAGATTAAAGGAAAGCACTTTGCAGTCTCGCGAATCTCTTACGAGCCAACCTTCTTTGGAGTCCCGCCAGCCCCTTGCGGAGTTGCTGCCGCCATTAAGCGATAACCAAGCTGTGGTCGAGGCGAATCGCTGCCTCTTCTGCTACGACGCCCCTTGTACGCACGCTTGCCCCACCCATATCGACGTTCCCCGCTTCATCAAGAAAATCGCAACCGGCAATACAGTCGGTTCCGCGGCTACGATCTTTGAATCGAACCTGCTAGGTGCGACTTGTGCGCGCGTGTGCCCGGTCCAGGAACTGTGCGAAGGCGCTTGCGTGCTCGGCGCGGATCACAAGCCGATCATGATCGGCCGGCTTCAGCGCTATGCCATGGATGATGCCTACAGCCGTGGTCTGCGCCTCATAAAAGCTGCGGCGGCCTCGGGGAAGAAAGTGGCGGTGATCGGCGCAGGACCCGCCGGCTTGAGCTGTGCGGGAGAATTGGCAAAATGCGGGCACAGCGTGACGGTTTTCGAGAGCCGCGAACTGGGTGGCGGACTCTCGACCTACGGCATCATCCGCCTGCGCGAACCCATCGAAATCGCGCTCGCGGAGGTTGAAATGATTCAAAGCCTCGGCGTCGAAATGCAAACCGGAAAAGAGCTTGGCCGCAACCTCGATTTTCTCGCTTTGCAGAACGAATTCGATGCGATTTTCATCGCCGTGGGTTTAGGCGCGACACCCGCGCTCGGCATTCCCGGCGAGGAGCATGTAATCGATGGCCTCGAATACATCGAGCAAAGCAAAATCGACGCATCCCGGTTGAGAATCGGGCGCAGCGTCATCGTGATTGGCGCAGGCAACACTGCCATTGATTGCGCTACCATTGCAAAGCGCCTCGGCGCCGAGCGGGTCACAATCGTTTACCGCCGCTCCAAGCGCGAGATGAGCGCCTACCCTCACGAATACGAATTCATCAAGAAGGAGGGTGTGGAGTTTCGATTTTTGGCTCAGCCCACTCGCGTGATGACGGAGAACGAATCTGTTCTCGGGCTCGTTTGCATTCATATGGCGCTCGGCGAGCCCGACGCTTCGGGCCGCGCTTCCCCGCAACCCGTTCCAGGCTCTGAGTTCGTCTTGCCTGCCGACCAGGTCGTCAAAGCCATCGGCCAGGAGAAACCCGGCCTGGCTGCGCGCCTCGGCATCTCAATGGAAAAGGGCAAGATCAAAGTAAACGATGAATTCGAAACCAGTGTGCCGGGTGTGTACGCGGGCGGCGATTGCATTCGAACGCAAGGCGCATGTTCGACTGTAATGGCTGTTCAGGACGGCAAGCTCGCGGCCGCTTCTATCCACCGGAACTTGATGGAATCGCCTGCGCACGGAAATGGGGGAATTTAAATGGCAGATCTTAGGACCAATTTCAAGGGCATCCGATCGCCAAACCCATTCTGGCTGGCATCAGCTCCTCCGACAAATTCGGGGGCTCAGGTCCACAGGGCTTTCGAAGCCGGTTGGGGCGGAGCGGTGTGGAAGACCATCGGCGCTCCGGTGCTGAACGTCTCGAATCGTTACGGCGCGTGGCATTACGGCGGACAAAAGATGCTGGGCATCAACAACGTCGAGCTGATTTCCGATCGGCCGATTGAAGTGAATCTTTCGGAGATCGCGGATGTGAAGCGGCATTGGCCGGATCGGGCCGTCATCGTGTCCGCCATGGTCGACTCGACCCCCGAAGCGTGGCATTCGATCGTGCGCCGGATTGAGGACACGGGAGCCGATGGCATTGAGCTGAATTACGGGTGCCCGCACGGCATGAGCGAGCGCGGCATGGGCAGCGCTGTCGGGCAAGTGCCGGAATACTGCGAGGAAATCACGCGCTGGGTGAAAGACGCCGCCCGTATTCCGATCATCGTCAAGCTCACTCCGAACATCACGAACATAGTGAGCCCGGCGCGCGCAGCCGTCGCGGCGGGAGCGGATGGGCTGTCGCTGATCAACACGCTGAATTCGATTGTCGGAGTAGATCTCGATACGCTCGAGATCACGCCGAATATCGGCGGCAAAGCGGGGCATGGCGGCTATGCCGGCCCAGCCGTGAAGCCCATTGCGCTGAACATGGTCGCGGCTCTCGGCACAGATGAAATCGTGTCTCGCTCGGGCGTTCCGATTTCGGCAATGGGCGGCATTGCAACCTGGAGAGATGCCGCCGAATTTCTGCTGCTCGGGGCGAGCAGTCTGCAGGTATGCACGACGGTCATGCACTACGGCTTTCGCATCGTCGAAGATCTCTGTGACGGGCTTTCGCGCTGGATGGATTCGAAAGGATTTCAGACCCTCGAAGACGTTCGCAGCAAGAGCCTCCATCACATGGCAAGCTTCAACGACTTGGATCTTGCGTTCCGGGCCGTCGCACGCATTGATCCGGCCAAGTGCATCAAATGTGATCTCTGCTATGTGGCTTGCAATGACACCGCGCATCAGTGCATCGATCTGATCGGCGCAAATGGCGAGCTCGTCCAACCGCACGCGTACGGCGTTTATTCGAACGGAAAGCAGACCGCAGTTACTACCCGTCCGCAACCGCGCGTACGCGAGGAGGATTGCGTGGGCTGCCGGCTCTGCTACAACATCTGCCCGGTCGAAGACTGCATCCACATGGTCGACTTACCGCCATGCCGCCCATCGGTGACATGGGGGCAACTCTCGGCATGCTCAGCCCAAAGTCGCAGAAAACTGGGACGCCATGGAGCGCTACCGCGAGGACGTAGGGATCCACATTCACTGAGATTCAGATGCCGTTGCTGATTCAGAATGGCGAGATCGTAACCGCCGATTCTCGCTACCGGGCTGACATCTATGTAGAGGACGAGACGATTACGCGAATCGGCCAGCAATCTCGAAGCGCCTCCGGGAACGGAAGTGATCGATGCGGCGGGCAAACTTGTTTTTCCGGGTTTCATCGATCCCCACGTGCACATCTACCTTCCGTTCATGGCGACGTTCGCCAAAGACACGCACGAGACGGCAAGCATCGCGGCGCTGATCGGCGGCACGACGACATACATCGAGATGTGTTGCCCGTCCCGCACGGACGATGCGCTCGCCGGGTATCATCTCTGGAAATCAAAAGCCGAAGGAAACAGCGCGTGCGATTACAGCTTCCACATGTCGGTCACGAAATTCGACGACGGAACGGAAGCGCAGCTGCGTGAAATCGTTCGGGACGGCATTAGCTCGTTCAAAATCTTTCTCGCTTACAAGAATTTCTTCGGCGTGGAAGACGGCGAGATGTATCAGACGCTCGAACTCGCGCGGAAGCTCGGCGTCATCGTCACAGCGCATTGCGAAAATGCCGAGCTGGTCGCCAGGCTTCAACAGACTCTGCTTGCGATGGGCAAGACCGGGCCGGAGTGGCATGAGCCTAGCCGCCCTGAGTCAGTCGAAGCCGAAGGTACGAACCGTTTCGCGACCTTTCTCGAAAACACCGGGGCAACCGGCTATGTCGTTCACCTTTCCTGTGAACCGGCGCTCAAAGCGGCGCTCGCGGCGAAAGAGCGCGGCGTCAAGATCTTCGTGGAGTCGGTCGTTCCGCATCTGTTCCTCGACAAATCATACGCGGAAAAACCGGGAGTGGAAGGCATGAAGCACGTAATGTCGCCGCCTCTGCGCGATCAGCGAAACCAGAGGGTATTATTGAATGCCTTGGCAGCCGGCTTGATCGACACGGTCGGTACGGACCATTGCCCTTTTGATCAGGAACAAAAGCTGTTGGGCAAAGACGCCTTCACGCTCATACCGAACGGCATTCCCGGGATCGAGGAACGCGTCAATCTGCTGTACACGTATGCAGTCAAGCGAGGCAATCTCGATCTTCACCGTTTCGTTGATGCTGCGAGCACGCGTGCTGCGAAACTCTTCGGGCTGTTTCCGCGCAAGGGCACCATCGCGGTGGGCAGCGACGCCGATCTAGTTGTTTATGACCCCTCTTACAAAGGCGTCCTCTCGGCGAAGACCCAGCACACGAATAACGACTACAACGGATTTGAAGGCATGGAGATTGAGGGGAGGCCGTCCGTTGTTACCGTGCGCGGCAAAGTTCAGGTGAGAGATGGCAAGTTTGTGGGCGAGCGGGGCCGCGGCCGGTTGCTGAAGCGCGAACCGATATATTTTTGAGATGGCGAGCCCATGAGCCTCGATCCCAAGCGAACTGTCGCCGAGCTGAAAGAGCTGCGTGCATTGACGGGCGATGAAAACGGCGCGCAACGCGTAGCCTGGACCGACACGTGGCTGAAGGCGCGGGAGTGGTTCGAATCCAAGCTGGCTGGTTTGCCCGTCGAACATCATTTCGATGCAGCCGGAAATCGCTGGGTCACCTTGCCCGGTTCGTCGCCGAAAGCGTTGATCATCGGAGGCCATCTCGATTCGGTTCCGAACGGCGGATGGCTGGATGGCTGTCTGGATATGCTTGCCGCGCTTGAGATTCTGCGCCGCTTCGCAGATGAATACAACGGCCGTCCCCCGGTAACCGTTCGTATCGTCGATTGGGCCGATGAGGAAGGCGCGCGCTTCGGCCGCAGCCTGCTTGGATCTTCAGCTTTCGCCGGGACGCACACCATCGAAGCGGATCGCGGCCGCACAGATAAAGACGGGATCAGCCTGGAAGACGCGCTTCGCCGCTGCGGAGTCGAGATTGACCGTTTCCCAGAGGCAGAAAAAGAACGCGCGAACGCCGCCGCTTATCTGGAGCTGCACATCGAGCAAGGCCCGGTTCTCGAGCGCAAAGGCTTGCCTCTCGGCGTCGTACTTGGCACAAAAGGCGTCGAGCGGCACGCCGTCACGTTTCACGGACAGGAAGCGCACTCCGGCTCAACCCCCATGAAAGAGCGCCATGACGCGCTGGCGGCGGCGGCGAAGCTGGCGCTGGAGATCCGCGCGATTGCAGCCAAGCATCCCGACGCTGTCTGCACGATGGGCAGTGTCAAAACGTTTCCGGGAATCGTAACGGCGGTAGTGGGGCGCTGCGAAACGACTCTCGACCAGCGAGACCTCGATGCTGCCGTGCTCGCTCAAATGTATCGGGAGGCCCGGGAGGCGAGCGAGCATTTTGCGCGCGAGGAGAGATGTACGGTAGAGTGGTCGCGCATCTGGAACATTGAGCCGGTTCCGTTTCGATCCCACGCTCATCAAATTTTGCGAAGAGGCGATTCGCGAGATTGCCGGCGAAGCTCCGCGGCTGCCCTCCGGCCCTCTACACGACGCGGCTGAAGTGGCAAGAGCCGGGATTCCAACGGTGATGATGTTCGTGCAGTCACTCGGTGGAATCAGCCATAACAAGATAGAAGATACAAAAGAAGAGCACATTGAGCTCGCCGTCGTGGCGCTGGACCGTCTCGCACAAAAAACAGTCGAATGGATTGCGCAAGCGGACCGAGCCGCGACCGTGAGCGAGCGGTTAATTACGAAAGGTGAAATATGACAGAACTTGAAACCGCGACCGAACTCAGGGTTGTGAGCCACTGGATTGGAGGACGGCCGGTCGAATCGGCTTCGGGGCGCTCGGGCGTAATCTGGAATCCCGCCGACTGGCGAACAACAAGCTACCGTTCAATTCGCGAGCGCCGAAGAGGTGGACCAGGCAGTCGCTGCAGCGAAACAAGCATTTCCGGGCTGGCGTGCGACGGCATTATCGCGGCGCACCGAGATCATGTTCCGGTTTCGCGAGCTGATTGAAACGAATCGGCGCCAAATCGCCGAGCGGATCACGATGGAGCATGGCAAAACTATCACCGACGCTATGGGCGAAGTCGCGCGGGGACTCGAAAATGTAGAGTTCGCATGCGGGATTCCGAACATGCTCAAGGGCGGATTTTCCGAGCAGGTCAGCCGCGGTATTGACGTGTATCAAATTCGCCAGCCGCTGGGAGTTGTTGCCGGGATTACTCCGTTCAACTTCCCGGCGATGGTACCGCTCTGGATGATTTCGAACGCCATTGCGTGCGGGAACACCTTCATTCTCAAACCTTCCGAGAAGGATCCCTCGGCGAGTCTCGTTTTCGCGGACTTACTGGCCCAAGCCGGTCTTCCGGACGGCGTCTTCAACATCGTGCAAGGCGATCGAGTTGCCGTCAACCGTTTGCTCGAGCACCCGGACGTAAAGGCGATCAGTTTCGTGGGTTCGACGCCGGTCGCGAAATCGATTTACGAAACCGGCACGCGGAACGGGAAACGCGTTCAGGCGCTCGGCGGAGCGAAGAATCACATGCTCGTCTTGCCCGATGCGGACGTCGGTATGGCTGCCGACGCTGCTGTTTCCGCAGCATATGGTTCAGCGGGTGAGCGCTGTATGGCCATCTCGGTTGTGGTTGCAGTCGGCAAAATAGCCGATCCTTTGATCGAAACCATCCGCCAGCGTATAGCTCGCATCAAGATCGGTCCGGGCCTTGAGGACGGAAATGAAATGGGCCCGCTCATTTCGGGCGAGCATCGTGAGCGCGTCGCCTCGTATATCGAAAATGCGCCTGCGGAAGGCGCGGCCGTGGCCGTCGACGGGCGCAAGGATCCCGTCGGGGAACGCGCGGGCTTCTTTATCGGCGCTACGCTGCTCGACAACGTGAAGCCCGGCATGCGCTGTTACGACGAGGAAATTTTCGGACCTGTTCTGAGCGTCGTGCGAGTCGACACCTACGAAGAAGCGCTGCGCATTATGAACGACAATCCCTACGGCAATGGCACCGCGATTTTCACACGCGACGGCGGAGCCGCCCGGCAGTTTCAGTTTGACGTTGAAGCGGGCATGGTCGGCATCAATGTTCCCATCCCGGTTCCGATCGCTTACTACAGCTTTGGCGGCTGGAAATCTTCGCTGTTTGGCGATCTGCATATCTACGGGCCGGAAGGCGTGCTGTTTTATACGCGGGCCAAAGTCGTGACGAGCCGCTGGCCCGATCCCAGCACCAGTAAAGTCGATCTCGGATTTCCTCAGGCCCGGTAATGAGCCGTCATGCGGACGGGCGAGCATTCGCGCACTGGCTTATTGTCCTGGCGCTATTCGCTGCGGCTGCCCTCAACGCGCAAACCCCATTCGATTCGGCGGCAAGCCCTCGCTGGTAACTACCGAGATCGCTCCGAATCGGGGCGCAGCAGCGCTCTGGCAGAGCCTCAAAAAGCTGCACACGCGCGCCAGCCTGATCATGATTACTGCGCATCCGGACGATGAAGACGGCGGAATGCTCGCTTACGAATCCCGCGGCGTAGGCGCGCAAGTCACTTTACTGACGCTGAATCGAGGCGAGGGCGGCGCGAACGTGATGTCGTCCGATTTCTGGGATGCTCTCGGCCTGGTGCGCACGGAAGAACTGCTCGCGGCGGATCGATATTACGGCGTCGATCAGTATTGGACGCGCGTCTGCGATTACGGTTTTTCGAAGACCATGGAGGAGGCGCTCGCGAAATGGGGCAGAGAGCGAGTGCTCGGAGACGTTGTTCGAGTCGTGCGCATGGTTCGACCGCTCGTCGTGACATCGGTCTTTGTTGGCGGTCCGAGCGACGGTCACGGCAACCACCAGGTCGCGGGACTGATGGCCAAAGAAGTCTTCGAGGCGGCTGGCGACCCCAATCGATTTCCGGAACAGATCCGCGAAGGGCTGCTGCCCTTGGAAACCACTCAAGTATTACGCGCACGTCCCTTTCTTCGGGCCGGAACAGTCGAAATTCCCGGTCAGCGTTCAGAGTTCCCGTCGGCGATTACGATCCGTTCCTCGGATTATCTTATTTGCAAATCTCGCGCGAGGGCCTCGGATATCAGAAATCGCAGAACGGAGGCGGCTTCGATCCCGCGCGCCGGATCGATCAGTCCGACTATCACCGGTTCGCATCGAACGTCACTGTCGCCGGATCACGAAAGCAGCTTTTTCGAAGGAATCGATACGTCGCTGATCGGAATTGCGGAGCTCGCGGCCGAACAAAATCGCGGTTTCTTACTGAGGGCCTGAAGAAGATCAACGGATCGATTGAGGAGGCAACATCCGCCTTCTCGGCCGCGCATCCTGAAAAGTGCGCGCCCTTCGTTGCGGCGGGCCTCAAGAGCACACAAGCTTTGATCGAGCGCGTGAACGCAAGCAGCCTGCCGCGCGAACAGAAGTACAACATCCTGCACGAGCTGAAAACGAAACGCACCCAGTTCAACAACGCACTGGTAGAAGCGCTCGCAATCGATATGCGAGCGACAGTCGAACCGGAGCACGAAGTGAACCCGCTGTTTGCGATGTTCATGGGTGATCCCGACACGTTTCGCATGGCGATCCCAGGACAAAACTTTGGCGTGCAAGTCACGGTAGCGAATCAGGCCGCGGAAAGCGTGCGCGTGCGCCGCATTTCGCTCGAAGCGCCCGCCGGCAATTGGTGGAGCATTACCGCACTGAAACAGAAGAGCGGCACGGCAGACAATCGCGTCCGGCAAGACAGCCGACGCGCGGTTTCGACGTGACTGCCTCAGAGTCGATCCCTTATACGCGACCGTATTTCACCCGGCCATCGATTGAGCAGCCCTATTACGACATTCTCGATACCAAGTATCTGGGCCGCCCGACCGCGCCATATCCGTTGGCCGCTGTTGGCGGAACTCGAATATGAGGGCGTGACCGTGAGGTTGTCGCAGGTTGTGCAAACGGTACAGCGCGAGAACGGTTTCGGCGTCGTCTATGAGCCGCTCGTCGTCGCGCCGCCAATCTCGGTCCAGCTTTCGCAGCACGCGGGTGTCGTTCCGTTGTCCTCAAAATCCTTTCAAGTGTCAGCGACCATTCACAGCAACGTCAAAGGACCGGCGAATGGATCTGTCGAGCTCGACTTGCCGCGCGGCTGGCGCACCGACCCGCCAACGGCAGCCTTCCAGACCGATAAAGACGGCGCAGACCGCTCCGTGACGTTCCGCGTATTTCCGGCAAGTCTCAGCGAAAAGCCTTACAGCATCACGGCCATTGCGAAATACGGAGGAAAGGAGTATCGCGAAGGTTATCGCGTCACCGGCTATCCCGGACTCCGGCCGTATTTTCTATACCAGCCGTCCACTTTGAAAACAACCGGCGTGGATTTGAAAATCGCGCCGGGCTTAAAGATCGGATACATCACCGGCAGCGGCGATGACGTGCCTGCATCGCTTCAAAACATCGGCATCAACGTCACTTTTCTCGCGACGGCCGATCTCGCGAGCGCCGATCTGAGTGGATTCGATGCGATTGTGCTGGGCGTCCGCGCTTACGCAGTCCGGCCGGATCTGATCACCTACAATCAGCGCCTGCTCGATTATGTTCACAATGGCGGCGTAGTGATTGTGCAATACAACACTCCGGAGTTCGACAAGAATTATGGCCCGTACCCGTATCACATGGGCGAAGAGCCGGAAGAGGTCACGGACGAAGAAAGTAAGGTGACGATTCTCAAGCCCGACAGCCCCGTCTTTTCATGGCCCAACAAGATTACCGAGGCAGATTTCCGCGCCTGGATCGAAGAGCGCGGCTCGAAGTTTATGACGTCCTGGGACCCGCATTACGAAGCGCTGCTCGAAACGCACGATCCGGCGCAGGCGCCTCAAAAAGGCGGGCTGTTGTACGCCAAATATGGCAAGGGCATTTACATCTATAATGCGTACGCGTTCTATCGTGAATTGCCGGAAGGCGTGCCTGGCGCTTACCGGATCATGGCGAACATGCTCAGTCTTGGGAGGAATCCGCGCGGATGAAAACGCTTCTTGCTCTATCTCTGATCGCAATTTGCTCCGCCGTTATACGCGCGCAGAACGCGAAATCGAGCGCTGATCTAGGCCGCGACACTCCGAATTCCATGGTCATCAGCCGCTTCGGAATCGTGGCCACCAGTCAGACAGTTGCGTCGGCAGCCGCCGCAGACATTTTGAGGCAAGGCGGCAATGCCGTGGATGCGGCGATTGCCGCAAACGCGGTTCTGGGCGTCGCCGAACCGATGATGAACGGTATTGGCGGCGATCTTTTTGCCATCGTCTACGAGGCGAAGACGAAGAAGCTCTACGGCATCAACTCGAGCGGCTGGGCGCCTCGCGGCCTAACGATCGATTTTTTGAAGTCCAAAGGGATTTCCACTTCGCTGCCGCGCAAGAGCATCCATGCCCTCACCGTGCCCGGAGCGGTCGCCGGCTGGGATGCTCTACATAAACGGTTCGGCAAACTACCGCTCGAACGCGTGCTCGAACCTGCGATCTACTATGCGGCAAACGGCGTGGCAATCACGGAGATGGTGTCGCAAGTATGGGCCGGCTCCGGGCGGGTGCTTCAAGATCAGCCTAATTTCGAGAAGACGTTTCTGCCCGAAGGGCATGCGCCGAAAACAGGAGAAGTGTTCCGCGATCCCGATTTGGCCGCTTCTCTGAAGCTGATCGCATCGCACGGCCGCGACGGCTTCTATCGCGGACCGCTGGCCGAGAAATTGATTCAGTTTTCAAAAGAGCAAGGCGGCGTCATGACGGCCGAGGATCTGGCGGATTTTCAGCCCGAGTGGGTCGATCCCATTGCGACTAGCTATCGGGGCTGGACGGTTTCGGAGCTCCCGCCCAACGGACAAGGGATCGCGGCGCTTTCGATGCTCAACATCATGGAGCAGTTCCCGTTGAGCGAATACGGCCACAATAGCGCGCGGGCGTTGCACGTGATGATTGAGGCGAAAAAGCTGGCCTATGCCGATCTGCTCCGCTATGTCGGTGATCCGAGATTCACGCACGTTCCCGTCGAGCAGCTTTTGTCAAAGCAGTTGGCGAAGAAGCGTGCTGATTTCATCGACCCATCACACGCGCATTGTTCCGTATCGCCGTCAGAAGTCGCCGAGCAACTCACTCGCGGCGGCCGCGATACGACCTATCTCACCGCCATCGATCAAGACGGCAATATCGTTTCGCTCATCCAGAGCAATTTCGATTCTTTCGGGACAGGCCTGGTTGCGCCGGGCACCGGTTTTGCGCTGCAGAATCGGGGCGAGCTGTTCACGTTAGAGCCGGGCAAGCCCAACTCACTTGCGCCTCATAAGCGGCCGCTTCACACCATCATTCCGGGCTTCATGCAGAAGGGTGACGAGGTGATCGGGTTCGGCATCATGGGCGGCTTCAACCAGGCGCAAGCGCACGCTCAGTTCGTCTCAAACGTTGCCGATTTCGGAATGAACATACAAGCCGCTTTGAGCGCGCCGCGCTTCACTAAACCGACGTTTGAAGGCTGCGATTTGCTCATCGAATCGCGCGTGCCTGAAGCCGTGCGCAATGAGCTCTCAGCGAAAGGGCATCAACTCGAAGTCGTGCATGCTTACTCCTTGAGCATGGGCCGCGGAAACGCAGTGATGCTCGATGCGAAGGGAATGCACTATGGCGCGTCCGATCCGCGCGCTGACGGTGAGGCAGTTCCGCAAACCCCGCCCTGGAACGCGTCCCAGTAGCCGCTAGCGTGCCGCCCGGCCTGATCTTTTCGCCTGATTTCCTCACCACTGACGAGGAGCAGCAGCTCCTCGGGTTTATAAAGGCAATCGAATTTCGTACTCTCCAGATGCATGGTGTCACTGCAAAGCGCCGGATCAAACAGTTTGGATGGCACTACGCATTCGAGTCCTATCGGCTCACCCCCGCAGATCCGATTCCCGCAGAGTTCGATGCCATAAGAGCGCGTGCAGCCGCTTTGGCCGGGCTCGATGCTTCCGCATGGGCCGAAGCGCTGGTTACCGAATATCCGGCTGGCGCAGGTATCGGCTGGCATCGCGATGCTCCGGCGTTCGGTGTTGTCGCGGGCATCTCGCTGGCTGGTTCATGCCGTATGCGCTTCCAAACCGGCACGGGCGCCGCCCGCAAGACGAGCGCCATCCAATTGCCGCCGCGCTCCATTTATCTGCTGACCGGCGAAGTGCGCGCGAAATGGCAGCACATGATTCCGCCCACGCGCGAGCCGCGCTATTCCATCACGTTCCGAACTGTAACGGAACGCGAAGCGGCTCCCCCATTCTCATACCGCGGAATGAGCGCGATGGCCAGCGCTCCGATTACGGCAATCCCAAAGACCACCCCCATCGCGCCCAAGTAACGTGCCATAGTGCTGCCGCAATGTCGAGACCAGATACGGGCACCAGGTTTGCCCAATCGTATTCAGCGGCAGAATAATGCCCATTGCGCGCGCCAGCGTGTTGACGCCGAACTGCTCAGCCGCCATAAGTGGAATCAAAATGTAATCGGCGCCCATCGCAAAACCGAACACGATCGAGAAAACATACAGTGATGCATTCCGCTCGGGCGTGACCGACAGCAGGAGGACGACGCTGATTGCGATGACCGCATAAGTCGCCGCCATGACCACTTTCTTCGAGAAGATATCGGCAAAATACCCGACGCTTAACCGCCCAATGATGCTCGACCACAAGATCAGTACGGAAGCCGTCGTCCAGGTCGCGTTCAGTAGCTTCTGGTTCACGAACCCCTGATCGCGAAACACGAATTTCATATGCAAGTTGATCGCGCCAATTGAGGCTATGGAGCAGACGCTGCCAATCAGAAGAAGCCAAAACGATCCGCTATGCAGCAGGCGCCAGAAGGTTTGCGGAGCAAGCTTCACGTCCGCAGGCGCATGATCCGCGCCGTCCGCATATTGACCGAGTTCCTGCGGCTTGTCTTTCAGCAGCAAGATCGAGAGCGGCCACGTGATCAACATCAGAGCGCCAACCCCAATCAGCGCAATGCGAAATCCTTGCGCTTCCGTCAACGCGCGTACGAAGATCGATCCGAGGCTGCCGAACAGGCCCACCCCGACGTAAACCAGCCCCATGGCGCGTCCGCGCGTCTTTTGAAACCAGTAAGACACCAGGATCTGATGCGGGATCGGCCCGGAAAGCAGGAAGCCGAGCGTGTAAAAGAAGTACAGCAGGAAGTAGACGCTCAGCGCTCCTCTCATCAGGCCGAAACCGATGAACGCAATCGCAGTCATTCCAGTGCCCGCGACAATCAGTTTTCTCGGACTGAAATAGGGCACGATTAACGGCCCAACCCACACGGTCACCAAAGCTGCAATCGGAAATCCCAAAGTGATTTGGGCGAGATCCCAGTGGAACGTCTTTTGAAAGTAGTCGTAAAAGAACGGGAGGTTGTAGTACGGCACGCCCAGCGCAATGCCGAGCGTCACGAACGCTGTCGCAAGAATCCACTTGCCGTAGAAACTGGATCGGACAGAAAGCAGCTTTGCTGAATGTGCGATATCGAAGACTGTTGTAACACTCCGGCGTTACAAGCGCTTCCCTGCGGGGATCTTAAGCGAGCCAGCGATCGAGGTTGGCCTGTACGAATTCGTCATCCTGAAGCTCTGGATAACTGGCGCACACGCGATCGATATCTTCGAGCTGCCCGGGCGAAAGATCCTCGTTTGGATCGAGGCACCAGCGCCCGGCAAGAAGCCCTTGACGCTGTAAGATCTCATGCAGGCCGGCAATGCAACCGGCAAATTGATTCCGTGCATCGAACAAAGCAGCGTTTGCATCGATGTGCGAAGCAGAACGCGCGAGAATGTTCAAAGCCCCGCCGGGTTCGCTGCGGCACCTCTGAATATCGGAAAGCAGCTCCACAGCGCGCTTCGTCCAAACGGCCCATTGGCCCAGAAGGCCTCCGGAGAAGCGAAGAGTTTCTTTCTTCAGCCGAAACTTGGTGAGTAGGTCGGCAATGATGTTGTCATCGTTGCCCGTATAAAGAACGATCTCTGAGCCGCGCCCGCTGTCCGCAACCGCGCGTATCACGTCGAGTGTCTGATAGCGGTTGAACGGAGCGATCTTGATCGCAGCGACTGCGTCGAGTGCGCAGAATTCGCGCCAGAAACTGTAGCTCAGCACCCGGCCGCCCACGGCGGGTTGTAGATAAAAGCCGAATAACGGGATCACATCGCCGACTGCCCGGCAATGCGCGATCAACTCGGAATCTGTTGCCGTAGCCAGCGCCGTCAGACTCAGGAGTCCGAGGTCGAATCCAGTTTGCCGCGCCAGCTCCGCTTCGCGCACGGCCTGGCGAGTTTCGCCACATACCCCTGCAATCTTCAGGACTCGCACGCCCGCCCTGCGTTCGAATTCCCTGGCTGTTGAAGCGGCGAGCTCGAGCACCGGCTGAAAGAGTCCGAACCGCGGATCCCGAATGGCGAATTGCGTTGTATGTACCCCAGTGGCGATGCCGCGCGCTCCCGCTTCGCAGTAATAGCGTGTGAGCGCGATTTGCCGCCGCTCATCGAGCTTCCGCTGTCCATTCAAGGCCAGCGGATGTGCGGGAATGACAGCGCCTTCTCTTAGAATCCGGGCGGCTATTGCGTCAAGCTTCGCATGTGTGGCCATCAATAACTCCCGTCGACCACTTCGAAGTGAGTCGGCTTATTAAGAGTTTCGCGGCCCGCGATGATCCAACTTTCAACCATCTCTGTTAACGCGGCGAGCGAGACAGAAGGGGGGCCCAGCAGATGGTGACAAAGAGAAGCGTCGCTTAAGAGCGCACTACTTCCTTCCATGCCCTGGATTTGGCAAGCCCGCCCGAACTGTTTCGCAAACGACTCGGCTACTTCTCGAACGGAAATGGTTTCCGCTCCTGTGACGTTCAGGATGCGGGGCGGCGAGGAGCACAGGCCGAGCGCACGCAACGCGTACGAATTGGCGTCCCTCTGCCAGATTGCATTGAACGCGGGAACCGTCACGTCGACCGGCTCGTCGCGGTACACCTTTTGAGCGACATCGACAAGCACCCCATAGCGCAGGTCGACAGCATAGTTCAGTCGAAAAATGAGGCACTGCGTTTTGTATTCGTTTGAGTAATACTCGACAATGCGTTCTCGAGCAAGACACGATTGCGCGTATTCTCCGACCGGCGACACCGGATCGGTTTCACGCGAGCCGCGGCCATCCGCCTTTGTAAACCCATACACGTTTCCCGTAGAGAACACGACAATCCGGCTTTCGCGGTACTGAAATGCAGCGAGCGTCGGCGCAATTGCGTTCATCGCCCACGTTAAATCGGGACGGCCTGTGGAACCGAACTTCCGGCCCGCCAAATACAGCACGTTCTCGCAGGCTGGGAGCCGTCGCACTTCCTCAGGCTTCAGCAGATCGCACGGGATGACCTCGACGCCCGCGCCTTCGAGGTCCCGCCGGCTCGCTTCGGACGTAAACCGGGATACGGCGATGATGCGCTTGCGTACGCCAGTTTCATCCGCGGCTCGTCTCGCGAGCTTGGCAAGGGAGGGTCCCATCTTTCCTCCAGCGCCCAAAACGATGATGTCGCCCCGCAAATCGCGCATGAAGCTGCGGTCGGCTTCGCTGGGCTCCGAAAGGCGCCGCTCCAGTTCTTCAGGCGATTGTATTAGCTGGGCAGGCATCGCTCTCGCTTTTCATCCGAATTCAGGACCAACTATGCCAAACACGCATTGGGGACGCCCTGGGTTTTGGTTTGCACCGCGATGCATTCGCATAAAGGCGCGCTCCTCTGTAAATCCGTTTCCTTGTAACCAGGTCAGCCATGAGCGAGAATGCTGCGGGGCGTCAATCCCAAATCGCCGGCCGTCTGCTTGAGCCAGGCATTGCGAGACCAAGTCGCGCGCCACTAGATCATCGCCTGCAATAATCGGTCCAAGCTGCTGGTACAGGAAGCCCGGACGGCCGAAGCAATAGCCTTCCACACCGAGTCCCTCGCTGATCCAGGCACACTCGGGTGAACGCAGGAACAGCGATCGAAGAAGCGCCTCCCGGTCTGCCCCAAAGATTTCGCGGTCCCGCTCGAAGATCGCGGGAAGATCCTGCGGTCGCATCTGACGAACGTTCCCAACCGCACGAGCCCGCAGCGCGACATCAACGCCGGTGGTGAACCGCGTTATCGGATACTCATCCATGAATCCGTGTTGCCGGTAAAGCTCGCGCCCGGCCGATGTCGCGTCCAGACGAATACATGGCTCACCGGCCAGCAGAGACAAGCCTTCCAACAGCAGTCGCGTACCGATACCTGCTCGGCGCTCGCGCGGGTCGACCAGCACCATCGCCAGCCAACTGAATCGGTCTTGATAGCGTAACGTTGCCACTGTACCCACGACGCCGCCGTTCTTCACAGCCACGCGGCAACCACCCGGGCTCACATCGAGAAATAGTGACCAATCGGCTTCGAGCTGGTTCCATCCACTGGCCCGGCACAGCCGCAAACCGGCCCCGATGTCTTCAGGCGTCATGTCTCGAATGACAATTTGCGATGTATTGTCTACAGTCTGTTCCATGCATGGCTGCCCAGGCAGATCCCGTTTCAGAATGAGATTTGCCGTCCCAGGCGAACACAGGTTTGTATGAAGGTGGACGCCACCCTCCTACTATCGAGGTCCATAAATGCAATTTCAAGATACTTCCGTTCTCACGCTTGAACGCGATTCCAGGCAAGACGGAGATGACGCAGAAATTCCGGCCAGACTGATGAATCCGAGGCTAAACCAGAGGTTCGTTCCTCCGGTTCCGCAGAGCTTGACTGAGCTTGGTTTGCCCACTTCTCTCATTGAGCAGCTAATTCTCAAAATTCTCTACTTTAAAGGCGATGTCATGGGCGGCGACCTCGCGCGCACTATTGGACTTAGCTTCAGCTTGATCGAGCTAATGGTTGACCAGTTCAAGTTCAAGCAACTGGTTCAAGTGAAGAGCTCGCTTGGCTACGGGCCGGTTTCGGCTCTGCTTTCCTTAACCGAACAGGGACGCCATGTGACACGAGATTATCTGGAGAACAACCAATATGTCGGTCCTGTGCCGGTTTCAATTGACCAGTACCGGGACGCTGTGCACGCGCAGCGAATGCCGGCGAATTGGCTGACGGCAGAACGGCTGAACGCAGCCTATTCGCACATGGTCATCAGCGACACCATCCTGGATCAGATCGGGCCCGCAGTCACCTCCGGCAAATCATTTCTCATCTATGGCCAACCTGGAAACGGCAAAACATATCTTGCCGAGGCTCTCTCCAATATCGAGACCTCTGACATTTACGTGCCGTACGCGCTTGAGTGTCAGGGAAACATCATCCAGTTGTATGATCCGATCTATCATCGGCCCGTAATTCAAAAAGAAGGAGACCGGGATTCTGAGTCTCCATTCGATGGGCGATGGGCGCGGTGCCGACGGCCGTTCATTGCATCTGGTGGAGAGCTGTCGCTTGGCATGCTCGATCTGAGTTACAACACAGTGTCGAAGATTTACGACGCTCCGTTCCAGATGAAGGCGAACAACGGAATTTATTTGATTGATGATTTCGGCCGGCAGAAAGCGACTTCGGCTGAAATTCTCAACCGGTGGATTGTCCCGATGGAGCGCCGAGTTGATTATTTGTCGTTTTCGAACGGCGGCAAGATGACGATTCCGTTCGAAACCTTTCTGGTGTTTTCAACAAATCTCACGCCGGACAAGCTCGGTGACGAAGCTTTTCTGCGCCGAATTCAGTACAAGATGCTTCTTCGCAGCCCTGACATTGACGAGTTTCGTACCATATTCTGCGATTTCTGCAAAGCACAAGGGCTCAGCGCGTCGGCTGCTCTGATGGACGCGTTCATTTCGAAACACTATCTCGCTACAGGGAAGAAATTCCGGCGCTGCCACGCGCGCGACGTGATCTCGCAGGCCATTGACTTCATCCACTTCAAGCGGCTCCCTTTTGAGCTGACACAAGAACTGCTGGACCACGCGTTTGAAAGCTGTTTTCTTTCGACCGCAGAGCTTAGCGAAACCTAGTAGAACTCGTATTCTGGATACGAGCCGGTGAAACCGCTCGACCGATGTCACAGAATCCAGAAGTACGCGGCGTCGAGGTAGACTCGCAAACCCGATGCGTCCACTACCACAAACCGGTCGATGTTATCGCCATAAAAATGCCCTGCTGCGGCGTTTATTACTCATGTAAAGACTGTCACGAAGAGCTCGCGGGCCACCGCATTGAGGTTTGGGCAAAAGAGAATTGGACGGAGAAGGCGGTTCTGTGCGGCTGCTGCCGTACAGAACTGAGCATCAACGACTACATGACAAACGACGATCACTGTCCTGCATGCCACGTCGAATGGAATCCGGGCTGCAGAAACCATCATCAGTTTTATTTTGAGGTATAGCGCTCGCGAAAGAGTCGATTCTACTTCTCGCCGCCCAGCAGCCCGACTATGCCAACGCCCAATAGCTTCGTCCAGAGACAAGATGATCGCCTCATCTTGGATAACGAAATGTTTCGAATGGTCGGCGCAAACATCTATTACTTCGCGTTTAGCTCGGAGGTCGATCAAGTTCGCCTTCTCGATCTCGCCAGCGATTTCGGCTTAAACGTGCTCAGAATATGGGCGTTCAATGACTACATCAACCTGCTGCCGAACCCTCCCGCCCCCTCCGATACCGATATCTGTTTTCAATTCCTCGCTACCGGCGCGAGCGCCCCCGAGATTCGCGACGGACCTTTCGGCCTCGAGCGTCTCGACCGCGCCATCAAACTCGCCGGCGATCGCGGAATTCGCCTGATCTTAACGCTCACTAATCACAACCCGGACTACGGCGGCATGCCGCAATACCAGCGCTGGCTGGGCTTTCCGAGCTTGAACGATTTCTACCGCGACGCTAACGCTCGAGCAACCTTTCAAAATTGGATAGAAGCGATTCTCACGCGCCAAAATGCCCTGACAGGCGCCTCGTATGCGGATGATCCGACCATTCTCGCCTGGGAAATCGCCAATGAGCCACGCTGTCCGGGCGATCCGTCCGGGGCGCAGCTCCTTACCGAGTGGCTCGCCGCAATCAGCGCGTTCATTCGATCCACGGCTCCGCGTCAGCTAATAGCTGCGGGCGACGAAGGTTTCTTCGATCACGATCAGGCAGGAAATAACTGGCTGTTCAATGGCTCTTGCGGCGTGAGCACCGAAAATATCCTCGGCATTCCCGATATCGACTTCGGAACGTGCCATATGTATCCCGACACCTGGGCAGGCAGTCAGGATCCGCAGGATTTCGGGCAGATGTGGATTCAGAACCATATTGACGCTGCGCGGCGCGCATCGAAACCCATGATCCTGGAAGAGTACGGGGTGCCCGCGTCGGCCCGCCGAAACGACATCTATCGAGCCTGGCTCGATACCATCGAGCAGGAAGATGCCGCGGGAGACCTCGTCTGGATGCTGGGCCTGCCCGGTCAAGGCGATCGATACCTGCTTACGAGTGTCGATGATGCTCCGGCCATTCGCGATCACGCTAGCTACGCAAAGCGCCCGTCCAGCAATGACTAGCGAAAACCTGTATACTGTTCCCGGTTTTCTGCTCCATGCTTGATACTCAGCAACTCGCTGCGCTTCTAATCAAGATCGCGGTTGCCGCCTCCATCGCGAGCATTCTGATGCGCTTCGGGAGCATTCAAAAGATTCTCCTTCGAGATGAGCGCACCGTGCGCCAGCGCCTGCAGCTCGCGTTTATTTTCTCCTTTATTTTCGGCGCGAGTTCGGAAGTTCGAATTCTGGGCCACTCTCAATATCAGGCCATCGATCTGGCCCTTGAAGGAGCAATCATCGCCGGCATATTGGGCGGATACGTCAGCGGCCTGATTACCGGATTGTGCGTTTCACTCCCCGGGATGTTTAACGGCGAATTCATGTCTATGCCTCTGTTTTCCGCGGCCGGGCTCCTGGGCGGCTTGATGCGCGACCTCGCCCCGAAAGAAGAAGACATCTGGTATTTTTCGCCCTTTATCGATCTCAATCTGTATCGCCTATTGCGCCAGGTCATTCGCCTCAGGCGCAAGGCAATTCAACGTCCTCTCATCGAACGGGCCGCATTCAATGTTGCCTGCAATGCAATCGTGATCCTCGCCGAATCGTTCCGCTGGGGCATCCACCGGCTATTTCCGGGGCACGGCACGTTCTTCCTGTTTCAGGGTGAGCGAGTCACGGCATGGGCCTTCGCCGCCAGTGCCGCCACGACTCTGTTCGCCGTCTCCCTACCGCTCCGTGTCTGGAGCAGTTTTCGTGCGGAAAAGCAGCTCGAGGCACAGCGTGTTCACCTCACCGAAGCACGGCTAACCGCGCTCAGCAACCAGATCAACCCGCATTTCTTGTTCAACACCCTGAATTCCGTCTCGACTCTGATTCGCGTCGATCCCGACCGCGCCCGCAGCATGGTCTATAAGCTCTCGAAAATCCTCCGGCGATTGCTTCGCAAAAGCGAGAATTTCTCGCCGCTTCGCGAGGAGATCTCCTTCATCGACGACTATCTCGCGATCGAGATGACCCGCTTCGGCGACAAGCTTCGGTTCCATAAGCAGATCGATGAGAATACGCTCGACCGGCTGGTCCCGAGCATGATCCTGCAACCCATCATCGAGAACTCGATCAAGCACGGGCTCGCGAACAAGGTGGACGGGGGCATGGTTCGCCTCCGCACGTGGCTCGACGACACGCGCCTGCACATTTCGATCGAGGACGATGGCGTGGGAATCCAGGAATCGAAGTTGAACACTTTATTCGAGCACGGTATCGGCGTGAGCAACGTGAATGAGCGTTTGCGCGTACTATTCGGCGCGAGCTACCGGATGCTCATCGACAGTCGGCCCGGACAAGGGACGCGTACTCTGATCACAATCCCGGAGCTTGAAAGGCCGCTGTCACAGTTAACAGAGAAAACGTCCGCCTGAGCCCCAAATTCGTGATCGCAACAGCCTAGATGGCTTGCAATTCCTCTTCCAATAACTGCTTCTCGTAGAGCTCCGCATAATAGCCACCCCGCTCAAGCAAATCGCGATGCGTGCCAGTTTCTACAACGCGTCCGTGACTAAGCACGACAATGCGGTCGGCGTTCTGCACCGTCGAGACGCGGTGTGAGATCAGAACCGTCGTGCGTCCTCGCATCACACCCGACAGGCCGCTCAAAATCTTCTCTTCCGTCAAGGTATCCACGCTCGATAAGGCATCGTCCAGAATCAGAATGCGCGGGTTCCGCAGAATCGCGCGCGCAATCGCCGTACGTTGCTTCTGCCCTCCCGAAAGCGTCAGCCCGCGCTCGCCGATGACTGTATCGAGCCCGTTCGGGAAGCTCTCAATATCGCTCGCAAGTCCGGCGACGTCGGCGGCCCAGCGTATCTGCTCACGCGTGCCATGCGGCGCTCCCCACGCTATGTTTTCCGCCAAAGTCGCACTGAACAGAAATGTCTCTTGCGGCACGAAGCCGATCTCTTGCCGCAATTCCTCGGGATCGAAGCGCCGAACGTCCACGCCCCCGATCTCGACGACTCCCTCGGTCGGATCGAACAGACGTGGAATCAAATTCACCAGAGTGGTTTTCCCACTTCCCGTATGTCCCACCACCGCCACCGTCTCGCCCGGCTCAATCGTCAAATTCACGTGGTCGAGGGCCTTTCGTTCCCCAAATCTCATGACTACATCGCGGAACCGAATCTGCTCTGATAGATCGGCTGGCTCGGCAGCGTCGTGCGGCCGCGCGATGCTGGGCCGTTCATGCAGAATCTGGTTAATCCGGTTGAGCGAAGCCGTGCCGCGCTGCATCAGATTCACCACCCATCCGAACGCGATCATGGGCCAGATGAGCATGCCCATGTAGGTGTTGAACATCACAAAGCTACCAAGCGTGATACGGCCCGCGAGCAGTTGCTTACCTCCGTACCACAGGACCAACAGAAACGTTATCCCGATGAGTGCCTGCAGCAGCGGCATAAACATTCCCTGCAAGCGTGCGAGCCCAATATTTTCCCGCACGTACTCTCGATTCAGTCGCGCGAACTGCTCGACTTCGGCGTTTTCCTGTGCATAGGCGCGAATCACCCGCACGCCGGCCAGATTCTCCTGAACGCGGCTGCTGATATCGGAAAACATCTTCTGAATATGCTCGAAGCGCAGATGGATGCGGCGTCCGAACAGGATCACAGCGATCGAGACCAGCGGCGCCGGAATCAGCGCGATCAGCGTCAGGCGCACGTCGGTATGCAGCATCACTGCCAGCGCCAATACGAGCGTGATGCTCGTCTCGGTCCAATACATCACGCCTGGACCGAGCATCATGCGCACGGCATTCAGGTCGTTTGTGCTTCGCGCCATGATGTCGCCCGTGCGATACCGCGAGTAGAAATCCTGCGATAACTCGACCAGATGAGCAAACAGATCGTTGCGAAGGTCATATTCGATGTCGCGTGAGATCCCGATGATGATCACGCGCATCCAGTATTGGAACAGTCCCTTGACTAGCGAGAGTGCAATCAGCAGCCCGGCTAGCTGCATAACGATCCGAAGCTGAAAGCCTCGAGTCAGGGAATCGACGCCGTATTTAATTACGATGGGTAGCGCCGCCGCGAGTAGGTCCTTCGCCAGCAGAGATCCCAGGCCGAGCGCGAGTCCGCGCCGATACCGGCGCAAGTACGGCCACAGCGTTGATAACGACTTCAGCATCAGCGTTGGACGCGGACTAACTCTCGGACGCTAGCAGCGGGTATCAGTCCTCATGCGAGGTCTTGGAGGAATCGGTGGCCCGGGAATCCAGGCGCCCTACGGTCTTCAACTTCTGATACATGCGCTCGATTTCATCTTCGTCTTCATGGCTCAACATGCGAACCGGCTGCTCCCGCGCCGGGGTCTCGCCGCGTGAGCCTGCAAGACTCGACCAGGTCCAATAGTCGCGATACGCCACTCCGTCAAACGTAGCCAAATACGAATTTTTACGCAGTTGATGCGTGAGCCGATGGATGCGGTCCGGATCGCCCGGGAAAACGAGCACCTTCCGCCGTGAATTGGTCAGCCTCAGATTTAAGATCAGCGGCGAGACAAAACGCCCGGTATTGAAGCGGCTGGTATTGATCTCGCGTATCTCGCGCCAGGCAATCGCTCGCTCCCCAATATTAAACTGGCTCTCTCCGATTCGAATCGCAGGCCTTGCCGCGAGCCAGAATAGGCCCGCCGCCGTACCGGCGCACAAAAGCCCTGGAATGAAGGCAAGCGGAGCGCGCAACCCGCAAATCACACATATCAAAGAGCCCGCCAACGCCGCCCAGGCCGTCCAGGAATACAAGCGCGACGGCTGGTAGATTTCGATGCTCGGCTCCATGTCTACAGGCTACTCTCGGACCTTACGCCCGTCAATGACGGTTTTCTTCACGGTACCACTCGCAATTGAAATCGCTACCGAAATAGTCCTGCTATCTCAGTCTCTCGTCTGTCATGCTCAGCCCTACGCCTCTGCGGATGTAATCGAGACCGCTCGCGGCCGTGAACAAACCGCAAAGAACCAACGCCAAGTCCTGCAGCCAGAGCGAAACCGGGTTTCCGAAAGACGCATGGATCAGTACGACGAGCACCAGCACGATTTGAAAAAAGGTGCTGATTTTACCCAGCGGCGAGGGAAGGAACCGGCGAACCCCGCGCAGCATTCTGAGCAGCAGCGCACCCATCACGATCACCACATCTCGGCCGATGACTAACCAGATGAGCCATAGTGGAAGAAATCCGATGTATCCGAGCGTCAGGAATAAGGCAAGCAGCAGCGTCTTATCTGCTAGCGGATCGAGAATCACGCCGGCACGGCCTGAAACCTTCATTCGCCGCGCGACAAACCCGTCGAGCCAGTCCGTTAAGCCGGCCAGCAGTGCTACCGCAAGTGCCGCGCGGAAACGGGAGCGGAGGAGCAGTTCAACAAGGAATGGAGATGCCGCCAACCGCAGGAACGTGAGCAGATGTGGAAGCTGGCGCAAGCCCACATCTTAGTAGGATCGATTACGAGACGAGCGCGTGGGCTGCTGCCGCTGCCTGCGTTCGACCCGTGTGCCGGTCGAACATAACCGTCTCGTATAGAGAAGGGTCGGACATAATCTTGTTTACGAGTGCCACATGCATCGCGTGTCCGGCCCTTTCCGCGACGACCCGGCCCAGCAGAGGCCGTCCGATCAACGCGAGATCGCCGATGAGATCGAGCGCCTTGTGCCGGCAACATTCATCCGCGAATCTCAGCCCCTCCGGATTCGCGATACCTTGGCGTGTGAAGCAGACTGCGTTGTCGAGCGAAGCGCCCCGGATCAAACCCATGTCGCGCATCTGATCGAGCTCATACTCAAAACCGAACGTACGGGCCGGCGCGATCTCGGAAGCATACGCTTCGGGCGTAAGCCCCAATTCCAAGATCTGCTCGCCCACCATCGGATGGTCGAAAAAGTTCCGGCAATGAAGCTCGAACCGGTCACAGGGCAAAACTGCCACACACTTTCCAGGCGCTTCGACGCTCACCGGCTTTACGATCCGCACATAACGCCGTAAGCGCCGGTATTCGCGCTTTCCGGCTTGCCGCAACAGCTCGACGAACGGCAACCCGCTGCCATCTAGGATTGGAACTTCCAGGTTGTCCAGTTCTAGAAAGGCGTTATCGATGCCCATGCTGTAGAGCACGCTCAGCAAATGCTCGGTGGTCGAAATAAAAATGCCGCGCGGATGCATCAGGCTCGTCGCGTAGCTCACGCGCTCGACATACTCCCAGCTTGCTGGAATCCGGGTATTATCAAGGTCCGTGCGGATGAAAACGATGCCCGTAGCCGGGGGTGCCGGCGTGATGCGCAGATGAACAGGCGCTCCGTGGTGAAGGCCCACCCCATTCACCTCGACGGGACGACGTAGCGTCGTTTCGTAGTTCATGTACGAACAGTGCCAGAATAGCAGGGAAGCGGCCCCAAGTCTCTAATCAATTGACTTCAGGATACTTGTATCGGGTACTATGTGGCATTTTCGCCACACATCGCCTCGCGGAGGATGCGATTGTGGCTATTTTGCTGCGGCTGCCGGGGCACTCGCGGTTCGTGAACGACTGCGTCGGCGTCCGGATTCCCCCCGGAAGTATTCCCCGCCTGTGCTGAAATAAAGGTTCGAATTCGAAAGAGACTGCCCCGCCGGGACTGTTCTCAATTTTCCTGGTTCACGAACCCACATGAAGAGAAACATCCGTTCCACGACGATTCTATGCGTACGAAAGAACGGGAAAGTCGTGCTGGCCGGTGATGGCCAAGTCACCATGGGCAGCGAAGTCCTGAAAGGGGGCGCACGAAAGCTCCGCCGCCTCTATAACGGTAAAATCATCTCTGGTTTCGCGGGCTCCACTGCCGATGCGTTCGCCCTCTTCGGACGGTTTGAAGGGAAGCTGGAACAACACGGCGGCAATCTCTCGCGAAGCGTTGTGGAGCTTGCGAAAGAATGGCGAACCGACCGCATGCTCCGCCATTTGGAGGCGCTACTGCTCGTCGCAGATATCCAGAACATGTACATCGTAAGCGGTACCGGAGATGTCATTGAGCCGGACAGCCCGGTCGCGGCGATTGGATCGGGCGGTGCGTTCGCCAGATGTGCGGCCGTGGCGCTGCTCGAGAATACCGATCTCGGCGCCCGCGAAATTGTTGAGAAGGCCATGAAGATCGCAGGTGATCTGTGCATTTATACAAACGAAAGCGTCACCTATGAGGAGCTGACTTAGATGGTGATTTATCTTCCCCAGCAATCCTCTGAAGAAACGCCGATGCTCGATGAGCTGACGCCGCGCGAGATCGTCGCGGAGCTGGACAAGCACGTCATCGGTCAGAATGACGCGAAGCGGTCCGTGGCAATCGCACTGCGAAACCGGGTGCGCCGCCAGAAGCTCGAGCCCGAAATGGCCGAAGAAGTCATGCCGAAGAACATCCTCATGATCGGTCCAACGGGCGTCGGCAAAACCGAGATCGCGCGCCGCCTCGCGAAACTGGCGAACTCGCCATTTCTGAAAGTCGAAGCCAGCAAGTTCACCGAAGTGGGCTATGTCGGGCCGCGATGTCGAATCGATGATCCGCGACCTGGTGGATGTGGCGATCGATATGGTTCGCGAGGAGCGGCTCGAGCAAGTGGAAGACCGCGCCGAGCAGCAAGCCGAAGAGCGGCTCTTGGATCTGCTGATGCCGCCGCAACCGGAATCGAGCGAGAGTACCGAGCGGACTCGCGAAAAGCTGCGCGAAAAATTGCATGCGGGCAAACTCGATGACCGCACGGTCGAAGTCGACGTAAAAGAACGCGGTCCTACGTTCGAGGTTTCAACCAACGGCAACGTCGAAGAGATGGACATCAACTTGAAAGATGTCATGGGCAATCTCTTTGGGCCGCGGACCAAGAAGCGTAATATGCGCGTTTCTGAAGCGCTCGAATACCTGATCCAGGAAGAAGAACAGAAGTTAGTCGACATGGACCAGGTAACACGCATCGCCCTCGAGCGCGTCGAGCGGAACGGGATCGTATTTCTGGACGAAATCGATAAGATTGCGGGCAGGGAAGGCGGTCACGGTCCGGACGTCAGCCGCGAAGGAGTGCAGCGCGACATACTTCCCATCGTCGAAGGCACAACTGTAAATACCCGGCATGGCTTCGTTCGTACGGACCACATCCTATTCATTGCGGCGGGCGCCTTTCACGTCTCGAAGCCTTCCGATCTGATTCCCGAGCTCCAGGGGCGCTTCCCGATCAGAGTCGAGCTCAAGACGCTCAGTCAGGCCGATTTCATTCGCATCCTCAAAGAGCCCAAATCGGCGCTGGTCAAGCAATATACGGCGTTGCTTGAAACCGAAGGCATCAAGCTGACGTTTACCGAAGATGCGGTGATCGAGGTGGCTCTTATTGCTGCGCAGGTGAATGATTCCGCCGAAAACATTGGCGCGCGGCGGCTGCACACGATTATGGAGAAGCTGCTCGAAGAGATTTCGTTCGAGGGGCCGGACCTCAAAAAGAAAAACATCCGGGTTGATGCGGGCTACGTCCGCAAGCAGCTGTCGGACATCGTGAAGGATCAGGATCTCAGCAGGTACATTCTGTAGTGCGAGCGGGCAGCATCGCGGTTATCTTCACGCTGCTGCTTTCTTTAAGCTGCGGGTATGTTGGCCCAGTGCTGCCGCCCTCGCCTCAGCTCCCGAATCGAATTGGCAATCTCACTGCTGTCGAGCGGGGCGATCAGATCGTCATCGCGTTCAGCACGCCGCCGCGCACGACGGACAACCTGGCCATCAAGCGCTTCTCGGAAATTGAGTTGCGCATCGGGCCGATCGTCACTCCTTTCGATTTTGGCCGTTGGTCGGCGAGTGCCCACCAATACTTGTTGCCCCTACCACCGCGAAATGATCCCGACGCTCCCAAGGCCTTCCCAATTTCACATTCGATTCCAGCCGCGGAATGGGAAGGGCGGCGCGTGGCCATTGCCGTACGTACTGCCGTGAAGGAAGGACGCGTTTCGAGCTGGTCGAACGTCGTGCGGCTCAATATCGTCCCGCCACTCGGCGAACCAACTGCCGTGGCGAAGGCGACTGCGGACGGGATCAGGCTCACCTGGCCAGACGAGGGGCGCGGCGTTCATTATCGCGTTTTGCGGCAAGGCCCGAGCGACAAAGCGCCTGTCCAGCTTGGGACAAGCGCGAGACCGGAGTACCTCGACAAGACGTCTCAGTTCGATATTCCGTATCGATACACGGTGGTTGCGTTCGTAGGCTCGGCGGAGAGCCTCCCGTCCAAGCCGTTCCCGATCACGGCTGTTGACGTGTTTCCGCCAAAAGTTCCTACAGGCGTGACGGCCTTGGCCGCGCCGAACTCGATTGAAGTATCTTGGCAGCGCAGCCCCGATCCCGATCTGAAGGGCTATTACGTGTACCGCTCAGTAAATGGTGGCGCGTTCGAGCGCCAAGGCGACTTGCTCACCTGCCGACATATAGCGATCAAAAGGTTGAGCACGGGAAAAAGTACGCGTATGCGATCAGTGCGATCGATCAAAAAAATAACGAGAGCGCCAGATCCGCACCGGTTGAAGTGGCGTACTAGAGCCGACGGACTACAGCGCTTTACGAGCCGCGTTTCCTACCATCGCCAGTTCTGTCCGTGGAAAGGCGAACTTCCGGCCGAACTCGTCAATCAGATTCAACTGGCACTCGTATTTGCCATCTTCGATTTTGGAAAGCGGAACCTGAAACCAAATGGGCAGTGATCCTTCGCGTTTCGTGCTCAGCCGGCTCGCACGAACCGGCGCGGATTCGTAGATCTTCTTCGAGCCGGAATACAACGCGAGGCTGGCTTCCACATCCGCGGCCCGGAAATTCTCGGGCAGGCTGGCGGGAATCACCGGATCATACACCTCCAGATACACAAACATCTGCTGGCCGGGATGAAAGACTTTCGTGACGTTCGGGACAAGTTTCTGTCCGTTGTCATCGATCAGGGGATTCACCGCAAGTAGCTTCTTGGTGTTCTTGACGCCTGCGACTTGCTGCTGCAGCGAATCGTGCTGATTGCTCAAGATCATCGAACTCACGCGCAACCCGTTCGCCGCACCCAGATCCGGAACGGTAAACGGCGATTCAAACGTTCCCACTTTGCCTTCGCCGTTTTCTCGAGCAACGAATCGAAGCTTATAATTGCCGGGCGACAACGTCACGCCGGTGTCGTATTGAATGCTCTTCCGGCTTACCTCGCCCGCGACACTGTCGTTGACCTTCAGCGGGATCGTGTCGCGAACGGTGGCGGCCGGATGATTCCGGGCATCCGTCACCTCCGCAATGAAATCGAGCTCGGTTGCCTTCTTCGAGCCCTTGCCGTGAAACACCAGAGCCGATCCCGGAATCTTGACTGAAATCGGAATGAAATACTTCCCCTTCTCGAGCCGGAAGTAATCGACCTCGACCGCGATCGGCAAATCAGTCACCGGATTGCCGGCCATTAGCGCCTGCTGAAGCTGCGCTTCCTTGTCTACGTCTCGCATATGGCCGAAAGTGGTCGGCGCATAATATCCCTGCCGGTATTCGAGCTTGGCTTTGAGATAAACCGATCGAGGCGCCAGCTTCACCTGTATGCGCCGGTAGCGTCCATCTTGCGCGGGATTCGAGCTGGCATAAGCCAAAACATAGTAGCTCGAAATATCCTTATGAACCTGCACCATGCCCTCGGTCAGATCGTTCGAATCGAGCAGCGCCTTGCCGCCCGTGTCAAGAGCGAGCGAACCGAGCGTCTCCTGTTGGTTATTGAAGTTCTCTTTGAGCGTTCGCTGGCCAGCGCCGCTGTAGAGATTGTTTCCTACCGCGCCCGCCTGCGTCGCGTCTCCGCCGGGTACGAGCGCTGACAGCCCGCGCGCATCGATCGGATAAAAAGCCACATTCGATCGCACCGCCGTGTTGACCGTAGCCCGCAGCTGCGACTGATTATCTACCCCGGTCTTTTGAATGCCGCTTGAAAGATAGATCAGCGCCTTCTTCTCCGGGAAGTGCGCAAGACGCCGGGCTGCATCTTCAAGCGCCGCCAATTTCAAATCCGAATTAAATATGTTGAATTCGGTTTCATCCGCCACAAATTGCCCGCTCTGGTCTTGAGCGTCCGCGCCCGTATCGGCCATCGCCGCATTTTCACTCGATTCGCCAATTCTAAATTTGTTAATCGCGGCGACGAGCAGATCACGATCCGATGTGAAATCCTGAACCGTCTGAAGCTCCGTACCGAACGTCATGATCGAGATCATGTCGCTCGCTGTCATCTGAGTACTCAGAAACTTGATGGCCGCCTGTCTTGCTCGAATCTGCTCCGCAGCTTGCATGGAGGAAAAATCGAAAAGGATCACGATCAGCCGCCGGTTTTGATAGGTTGCGGCACTGCTGCTCTCGACAGCGGCATCTTCGGGGCGGCTGCTTTGCTGGGTTCGTTGCTGTAGGGCCTGCTTCAGCGGCGGCAGCGGGTGATTATCCAAATGCTGAAAATCGACCGATTGCAGTTTCTGCAGCTTGCCGTCTTCATACACTTCAAAATCGTTCTTTGTGAGATTGTCAATCGGCCTGCCGCTCGCATCAAGCACCGTTACGTTCACGATCACTACGTTCGTCGTAGCGGTAAACGTGGGTTGTTGTTGAGCCAGCGCAGGCTGCAAAGCCAGCGCGCTTATCAGGATTGCAACTGCAAATCTCAAAATCGGAACCTCACCACGGCATCGAGCGTACGCATCGGTCCGGCCGCACTGGGCAACCCGTAATTGACGGCATTTACAACCGTATAGAGGTTCGTATAATTCACGTGATTCAATACGTTGTTTCCCTCGACGCGGAATTCAAGTCGCCGGCGCTCCCCGAGCTGAAACGCGCGCGCAAACGCAGCATTGACCGCGAACGTCCCCGGGCCCGGAATCGTATTGCGTCCCGCATTTCCGTACACGCCCGGCGGCGGTAAAGCAAACGCGTCCAGATTAAAAAACCCAGCGCCGGTCTCAATCGGCTCACCCGTCGCTTCGGCTCGTTGGCTTCCGATTCCTCCGGTTTGCGCGAGTTGTGCCGTATTGCCCAGCACACGGGCGGTGAGCGGGTTCCCGGTTTGTGCCGTTATTCCTCCACTGAGCTGCCAGTCTTTCAAGAGTCGCGCGACAGCGCCATCGGGAGCAAATCGCGAGCCGGTTGCGCCTACAGGCGAAGCTCCAAACGAACGTCGCGTCCAGCTCATGACGAACATCGAAGCTTGAAAGTCCGCGTTCAGCGGCGATATCCAACCAGTTCTGTGCGACCGTGTTACCGACGCCGCCGAAAGTCGACGAGTCGTCTATCGATTTCGCAAACTGATAGAACAGGTTCAGCGAAATACCCCGATTAAAGCGGCGCACTGCCCGCAACTGCAACGCATTAAAAATCGAATTCCCAACCGAAGAGTCATAGATAAACCCAACGGCATGGCCCAGTTGCTGGCTGCTCCGCGGGCGAAAATCCGCTGCCCGGAGGCGCCTCATTCGGCAGCGTTCTCACGTCCAGATGTGTTCCCTTCGTGCCGAGATAACCCAGCTCCACAAAAAATCCGCCGGGTAGCTCATGCTGCAGCGTGGCATTCCAAGTGCCCGCATAAGGTGTGCGATAGTAGCGGTCCACGGCGAAGCTGTTCGTAATATCGCGCCGGCTGGTTGTCACGAAACCTTGCTGCAAAGTTAATACTTCGAGCGCGCTTGTGTTTACGTTGTTTGATGTGGCAAAGGGTGGCTGCTGCGCCAACTGTGAAGCGAACTGAACGTACGCTTGGCCGTTGTAATAAATTCCGTAACCCGCGCGGAAAATCGTGGACCGCTTGACATGCGGGACTTTCCACGCAAGAGCAACACGGGGCGACCAATTCTCATAATCCGGATTGATGAGCCCGCTCGAGAATGCACCCGTATAGAGACCTGGTTGGCTCGGCGTTACAACGGATACATTGCTGAAACCAGGAGCAATGTCCAGGTTCGCCATGCGCCCATATTTTTCACTGAATGGCGAGAAGTACTCATATCGCACCCCCAGAAGCAACGTGAGGCTCGGACGCATCTTCCATTCATCCTGAGCGTAGCCGTTCCATTGATTCTGCAAAAAATAGTTACTCGTATCCCCATAACGAATCGAGCTCGACTGAGGATAGCCAAGCAAGAAATCGGCTAGATCGTATCCTGTGCCCGGCACTGGACGGCCATCCGGGCCGATGGCGCTGGTCGCGACTCCCGTAAAGTTGAATTGCCCCCGGCCGTTGGGATTCGTGGTTGTGCTTAAATCAGCTCGCGTGTAACCGCCGCCGAGCGTAATGCTGTGCACTCCCTTCACTAAGTTCACGCTTTCATTCGCGCTTTGGGCCTGATTGCGAGTCAGCGCCGCGATTCCATCACTGAGTCCGCCAAAGTTGGTGAAATTTAAAGTAGGCGGGCCGTAGTCAACGGGATTGGATGACGTCCCGGGGATGCCCAACTGGGCTGCAACGTTCGGCCCGAGAGCAAAGAAGGGATTGATATCAGTTGTGTTCCGGTTAAACCTGATCTGAGCGTTGCTCAAGCCTGTGGAGCCAATATTCCGTGTCCATTGCAGTTGAACGTTGAGGCCGTATCCACTCGTCGTGTCGAAGTATCCGAATGGCTGTGCAGTCGTGCCATCGCGGTTTCGATACTGGAAATTCACCGACAGCCGGTCGTTCTTGGTTATGTTTCTCTGAACACGAACACCCAGGTTATCCGTGTTCCCTACTTGGGCGGTCTCATATTGATAGTTGTTCGCATTGCCCGGCTCATTCGGAAGCGGATAGTAGCGCAGCAGGCCGAGCGCGATTGGATTCAGCAGAGCCGAAGGAATAACATTCCCGGAAAACGGCTGATGCGTTGCCGGGTTGAAGATCACAACCGGAAGATTGAGAGCCGTCGTTCCGAGCGATTGGGTTGCTTGCGAAAAATTGCCCTGCCGTTCCGCCTCGGTTGGAACGGTTTCGGTAAACAGCTCTGGATTGCGCCCTCGCGTCCCGAAATACGTTATGAAAAACTGCGTGCTCGGGTCTTTGACGATTTTCGGAATCGAGAGCGGGCCGCCAACAATGAAACTGAACCGGCTCTGCGCGTAAGCAGCCTGCGGAATATCAAGCCCGTTCAGTGAGAACGGCTTTGCGTTCACCGCTGAATTGGCTAACGTGAACGAAACCTGCCCGCGAATCTGGTTTGGCCTGCGCCGGTTCCCGAAATACGCTCCGCCCGGGCGTCCTCCCCGGCCATTTCGTCCGAAGCCGCCGCGCCCTCCGAACCCGCCGCGTCCACCGCCTGGTCCCTGGCCGAAACCTGCTCCCGAGGACTCCCCAAATCCAGGCGCAGTTGGATTGCTTCCGTTCGCGGCTCCGAAAGTATTCAATCCTGAGCCCATTTGGAATCTCGCGCCGGGTCCTGAATCAGGCTGTGCATTTTGCGCCATGCCCGGACTGAGACTGCCCGATACCAGGAACGCCTCGTTGCTGCTCTGGTTCGACGCAGCGGCGGTTGTCGCGCCTTGCTGCTGTGAATTCAATTCATTCTGCAGCTCTTGGTCGACCTGCTGCCCATTCCGATTTGGAAATCCGGGATTGCTATTGCGCGCGGCAGTGAATTGTTCGAGCCGTTTCGCAAATGCCGACTTTCTCAATTGCAACTCGAAGTTAACGGGTTCTTTCTCAGCCGAGTAATTTACGTCCTTCGTGACAGTCTCAAACCCGAACATTTCAACAGTGACTTTCCAAATTCCAGCGCCGAGTGAAGGGAACGCGTAACGGCCGTTCCGGTCCGTAATGGTCGAAATCGTTTCACTGCCGTTTGTAGCTGTAAGAACCGCGCCGGGGATGGGTTGACCGCCCGATCTCACAACTCCGGTTTGCGCCAGCAAACCCTGGCACAACGTGAACACCGAGAACAGCAATAAGGGAAGAGCACGTGAAAGCCCCGGCACAAATTCCGCACTACTCCGCTTTCGATGCAGTCACTACAATAAGGTGGCTGGCGAACGTCGAAGGTTACTCAGTGGCGCAGACGATCGCTTTCCGTCGTCTGCGATGTGCGTAGGCCTTACGCTCCCGAGTAATAACCGTTCCGGGTTTGAACCGTTAAACCCTTCTGCTTCACGGTGAGCTGAATTTTGTGGAACCCGGCTTCGCTGTCTGGCCTGTCGGGCGTGTACCCAAGGCTGTATTGATTTCGCAGCTCCTCCTCGATTTGGCTATAAATCTCATCGAGGGTTTTCTTCTTCGAGACTTCAAAGTAAGCGCCGCCGGTCTCTTTTGAGATCTGCTCAAGAATTTTCTTTCCGTCCGGACGGTTCATTCCCGGGCCGCGCCCGCGCGGACCGCCTCCACCCCATCCTCCGCGACGCCCAAACCCAGGGCCACCGAAGCCTTCTTCTTGGTCATAAATACGGATTCCATAGGCTAGCGTGTCTGCCCGCTGGGTGGAAGCGATTGCTTCGGTTATCGAAATTTTACTCGCATTATCTTCGCCGTCGGTTAGCATCACCAACCCTTTACGGCCGGTTTGCTTTTTCATTAACTCGTCAGACGCCAGATACACCGCATCGAAAAAAGCCGTGCCGCCGTGCCGGTAGCCACCCTGGCCTCCACCTCGTCGGCCCCATCCACCGCCCCCGCCCCGGCCTCCGCCGCCACCCGGCTGGCCGTATCCGCCCTGGCCGGAGTCCGGCGTTTCGAGCAGTGCCAACGCCTTCTCCAACCGTTCGCGAGAGGAAGTGAGATCCTGCAGCAATTCGACATCGCGGTCGAAGTGGATCAAAAACGCTTTGTCCTTATCCGGTCTCAGCACCTGTTCCAGGAAGGTGTAACTCGCCTGGCGCTCCGTGCCGAGCATCCGCCGCTCGCTTCCACTGGTATCGACCAGTAATCCGAGAGTTAGAGGAAGATCGCTCTGTTGGGCGAAGTAGCGAATCATTTGCGGCCGCCCATCCTCTTCCAACGTGAAGTCGTCCTTCGTAAGATTTCGGACAATCTGGCCGTCCTTATTGCGGACGGTCGCGAAGAGGTTGACGACTTTGACACCGCCCGAAAAGGTTGGCGTTTGCGGCAACTCGAATCCATAAAGCAACCGGGCGGCCGGAAGTAACGAGATCGCTGATCCGAGTGCCCTGCGCCGCGAAATTCGACCTGGGGCGCGCTGCGAGTTACTCATACCGCAGGGATGCAGAGTCACCCGACTGGGTTCCCGTTTTCTGGGCCGCACTACCTGCCCGTGTGGCGCAGACGATCGCTTTCTGTCGTCTGCGAGTGCAGCAGCTCTACGCTTTTACCAGCTCAAACGCCTTGTTGTAATCCTTCAGGAACTGTTCCAGCCCTTTATCCGTGAGCGGATGATGGAACAGTTGATCGAGAACCTTGAAGGGCATGGTAGCGATGTGCGCTCCCGCCTTCGCCGCATCGATAACGTGCAGCGGACCCCGAATTGAAGCCGCGAGAACCTGGGTTTTGTAGCCGTAATTCTCGTAAATGGTCACAATCTCGTCAATCAAATCCATACCGGGCCAGCCAATGTCGTCGATCCGCCCGATAAATGGACTGATGATATACGCTCCCGCCTTCGCAGCCAGTAGCGCCTGAGCGGCACTGAAGCATAGCGTCACGTTGACCCGTATGCCCTCTTTCGAGAGCGCGGAAACGGCCACGATGCCCTCGGGAATGAGCGGTATCTTTACGACGATGTTCTTGTGGATCCTGGAAAGACGGCGGCCTTCATCGATCATCTCTTTGGAAGTGGTCGAGACGACCTCCGCACTGACATCGCCGTCGATAATGTCGCAGATCCTACGCACCTGATCTTCGAGCGGGACGCCTTCTTTGGCAATCAGTGTGGGATTCGTGGTAACGCCGTCAACGATGCCCCACGCGGCGCCTTTCTTCAGCTCTTCGAGATTCGCTGTATCAAGAAAAAATTTCATGTTGCACCTCTATGGCAATCCGCCGAGTTCGCGGGCTACCTCAAGTTAGATGCAGGATGCGTGAAACAGTAGCTCGCAGCCTCGATAGTATCAGAGTTAGCCGGAACCCACCTGAACATGAGAGCCATTCCCACCGAAAAACTCCGGATCCTACCAGCCGAGGAGAAAGACATTCCGCTGGTGCTGGCGTTCATCCGAAAGCTGGCGGAGTATGAGCGGCTTCTGGACACGGTGGTCGCCGGCGAAGAAGCGCTCCGCAAGACACTCTTCGGCCCCACCCGCGCAGCCGAAGTCGTTCTCGCTTATGCGGGAGATGAGCCGGCGGGATTTGCTGTCTATTTTCAGACTTTCTCAACTTTCATCGGGCGCACCGGGATCTATCTCGAAGACCTGTTCGTCGAGCCTGCCTTTCGGAACAGAGGGATCGGTCGCGCGCTGCTGAATTACCTGGGCCGCGTCACCATAGAGCGGGGCTGCGGTCGGCTCTCCTGGGCAGTGCTCGATTGGAATGAGCCCGCGATCCAGTTCTACCGCAAGCTCGGTGCTGTACCACTCGATGACTGGACCGTTTTCGAGCTGACTGGAGCCGCCCTCGACGATTTAGCAGGGACCGGTTCGGCATGAAAAGGCCTGCTTTCACATTTTGCATTTTCTAGCCCGGCCGATTCGTAGAAAGAAAAGGACCCCTATATGGCTGCTCTTCTTTTCGGTTGTGTTTTGGGTTGGCTTGCCGCGTTTCAGATGAGCGGCGGGACCGCCAGCGATTCCGGGCCTAGGGCGGCGGCGATCATGGCCAAAGTCGCTCAAAACCAGGACCGGGCGGAAAAACTTCGCAATGATTATGTGTATCAGCAGCATATCCACGTGGCAACGCGTAAGACCAATGGAAAGCTTGCGCGGGAGGAAACCACAGACTACCTGGTCGCGCCGACCCCGCATGGCGTGAACAAAGAACTGAAGCACTTGGACGGACGCTACTGGCATCAGCATCGATATGTTGATTTCCACAGCGACACAGCGCCGGACGGCAGCGGTCTCGATGGCTCTCTGGTCAAATCTTTCCGTGATGATTTGGTGAACTCCGATTCTAAGGATGGAATCGGCGCGGATCTATTTCCGTTGACTAGTGAGCAGCAGAAAGATTACGCATTCGAGCTGCTCGGAAAACAGACGGTGCGCGGCCGCGACGTGTACCGGATTGGCTTCGGGCCCAAAGATAGGAAGGGCATCGGGTGGGCGGGCGAAGCGCTCATCGATGCTCAAGAGTTCGAACCCATCCGAGTCTTCACCCGGCTATCGCGGCGCATTCCCCTGGCCGTGCGCACCCTTCTCGGGACCGACCTGCCCGGACTCGGCTTTAACGTCGAGTATCGCCGCTTCGATGATGGCCTGTGGTTCCCAGTGAGCTTTGGAACCGAATTTCGACTGCACGCCGTCTTTTTCATCAACCGCGATATCACGGTTTCACTCGAAAACACCGGCTTTCGGCGCGCCACCGTCGAGAGTGCGATTCATTACGCTAAACCGAAGGGCTAGGAGGCCGCGCTAAGCAGGCCGCTGTTGACGGTGGTCCAAACTGTTTTGGTGCTGCGGCCCGCACTTGACAGCAGGGCGATCGCAGCAAGCGCGATAAACGCGAGCAGTAGCGAGTACTCGACGAGATCTTGGGCGCTCTCCTCTCGCCAGAAGGCTTTGTATCGTTGAACGATGTATTCTCTCATACCTTAGATATCGGACCAAACAGCGGGTAGCTTTAGGGCAATCGCTACCCGTCACCAATTCTCAAAAAGAATCTTCACGCTCACTCGCATCAACTTACGGACGGTTTTGCAACGCTGGACGCTCAGTTGATGCTTGGCGGATGCTACCGTCAACCCGCTATGACCAGTCGTCAACTTCGCAACGAACGTCGCGCCCGACAAGTCCCTCGCCGCGGCTCCGCCGGCTCGAGCAGGCCGAGGCTTCGTTCCGCAAGTTGAGTTCGTTTCGCAAAATAGCCGGGTTCCGCGAATTGGGGTTCGTTTGGTAAAACGCCAATGGCGCCCCAACTGGGTTCGTTTGGCAAAATGCTGATGGCCCTCCAAACTGGCTTCGTTTCGCAAAATACCGATGACCACAAAACTGGGTTCGTTTCGCAAAACGGCCAAGGTCCCCAGACGCAGGCCGCTTAGGATAGGGCGATAATGTGCTTTTTTTCGTGGGGCTGGCGTCTCTTACGGCGTTGACCTAAGGCTTGGGAATTCCCCTCCGCTGGCTTCGGTGGCTCTGGTCGAGGCGCTAATGTCGATATTTGAGATCGGAATCTTTCGGGCGGGCTGCCGGCTGAAGTCCCAAAAAGTCTGGTCCATAACCGCGTAATTCAGAACCTGCATGTGTTGCCCGTTGCGCAATACAACCGTAATCGGAACCTGGGGGAGTGTTTGCTGCGCGTCGCTATCTTCGGGTATCGCCCCGCGTTCCTGCGCCGCCCTCAACTCCTGAATCTGATCGCTCAGCTTCTGGACTTGCCGGCCAAGCGCACCCTCAGCCCTGGCCATGCTCTGCACGCCCTGATCTCCAGGCGGGGGTCCGTCGTAATTGCCACCCGAATAGCCGGAGTCGCTGTAGCCGAGAAACGGGTAGTAATATGGAGCGAAAAAGTACCCGTAGGGCGTGTTCCGGTAAGCATAGCGATTGCTCCTCTGGATCTGTCTCCACGCAAACGGGCTGATACCGCTCGCGGGGGGCGGCAAGGAATTTATTCCGCTGAATCCTGAGTTCCCAAAGCGCACGCCTGTGTTGCCCGAACGCGTTCCGAACGAACTTGAATGAAAGCCCGTTGCACCGCTTGTATGAAAACCCGCTGAACCGCTCGCGTGTCCCGACGGATGTTGGGCGTACAGTAAACCGCCACAAACTGCAACCGCTAACGCGCCGATCAGGAAAGTCCGCATTGCTGACCGCATAAATGCCACCTTTTCTTTCAGCGTAGCGCTTGCTATTGACGGCTGCAATGGCAGGTAGTGTCCTAAGCTTGCGTTGATCCTACGTGAAGAGTGATAGGCCGGATAATGCCCAGATAATCCCCTGTCCGCCTATTTGTTGTTGTCGGAGCCAATCGCTTTTTTTCGATGTCGCCGTTGCACGCTGTTCGTCTTCGCCTGTAAAACCTGCGCCACTTCGGGTTTTGTGGCTTCGACAACGAGAAAGGCGTTACCGATTCCGCTCGACCGACCCCCTTGGCCTCGCTTTTCGCGGCGCATCATTATCTTGGCAATTACAACGAAAATGAGAATTACAAAGGCCAGAGCGACGGTCAGTAAAGAATTGATGTTTCCTTGATAGTGCATCCAACTCAGCCTCGAGAGGGTTCACGAACCATCGTAGTCTAGCCACTCGATGGAGCAGCTTTAGGACACTACCCAACTCCGGTCAGGTCTCCAGCCGCCGATACAATGGAGTTCGCATGCGGATCGCTCTCGCGCAGATCAATACGACAGTTGGAGATCTGAGCGGCAATTCCGCCAAAATTCTGGACTTTGCCCGCCGCGCCGAGCAAGCCGGCGCAGAAGTCGTGGCGTTTCCCGAGCTGGCCTTGACCGGCTACCCACCGCGGGATTTGGTAGAGAAGCATTCTTTTCTCGATCGCACCGCCACGGCTCTGCACCACATTGCGCAGGAGTCGGCCCATCTCGATCTGAGCCTTGTCGTGGGATATGTGGCGCGCTCCAGGGAGAGCTCGGCCATTAAAGCTCAGAACGCCGCCGCCGTGATCGAGAACGGCCGTGTTGTATTTGATCAGCGCAAGATGCTTCTGCCCACCTACGACGTGTTCGATGAAGCCCGCTATTTTCAGCCCGCCACTGAACAGTGTGTCTGCACGATTCGCGGCACGAGAGTCGCCCTCGCCATCTGCGAGGACTTCTGGAATGATAAGCAATATTGGGAGCGGCGCCGCTATTCCCGTGATCCGATCGAAGAGCTGGTTCAACAAGGCGCGGATGTCATCATCTCGATCAACGCTTCGCCGTGGAACATCGGCAAACGCGAACAGCGGGAGGCAATCTTTTGCTCAAATACGAAGCGCTTCGGCCTGCCCGTCGCGTACGTTCAGATGGTGGGTGGCAACGATCAGCTGGTATTCGATGGCACCAGCTTTGCGATGACCGGCCGCGGCGAGCTGGCCGCCAAGGCTAAATCATTCGCTGAAGATTTAATCCTGTTCGATTCGGTAACCGGCCGCGGCGATGACCACGCGAACCATCTCACACGAGACGAAGCGGTCTTTGAAGCCCTGGCTCTCGGTACGCGCGACTACATCCGCAAATGCGGCTTCCGCACGGCGCTCGTCGGATTGAGTGGCGGCATCGATTCAGCGCTTGTGGCGGCTATCGCGGTGGAGGCGATCGGAAAAGAGAACGTGACGGGCGTCGGGATGCCCGGGCCATATTCCTCTGAGCACAGCCTCACTGACGCGCGGGCGCTCGCCTGCAATCTGGGCATTCGATTTGAAGTGCTGCCCATCAAGTGCGGTTACGAAGCCATGATTCACACGCTAGGGCCTTTATTCACCGGCTTCAACCGCGATGCGACGGAAGAGAATTTGCAATCGCGGCTGCGCGGGGTCACGCTGATGGCGCTCTCCAACAAATTCGGCGCGCTTGTGTTGACCACCGGCAATAAGAGTGAAATCGCGGTCGGTTACTGCACCTTATATGGCGATATGTGCGGCGGTCTCGGCGTGATCAGCGACGTGCCGAAGACCATGGTGTACAGGCTGGCGCGCATTGCAAATGCCCGTTTCAAAGCAAACGGACTGCGCCGCCCGATTCCCGAAAGCACCTTGACTAAGCCGCCCTCAGCCGAGCTTCGTCCGGATCAGAAAGACACCGATACGCTCCCTGAATATGACGTGCTCGACGCCATCCTTGCTGGATACATCGAACGCTACGAATCGGTCGCTGAAATTGCCTCGAAAGAACATCTGCCCGAAGAGTTGGTACGCGATATCGTTCGGAAGGTCGACCGCAACGAGTACAAGCGCCAACAAGCCGCGCCCGGCCTGCGCATCACTCCCAAGGCTTTCGGCGTGGGGCGGCGCTTCCCAATCGCACACAGGTTTACCGAATGAAACTCCTCACAAGCTTCGTGCTTGCCCTGGCTGGACTGCTGGCCGCGCAAGATGCTATTTCTCAAAATGCTCCTCGTCAGCAGGTCGGCCCTTTGCCGGGAGGCGGATTCCTGCTAAATAGCGGATGGACGATCCGGCCCGCTGGTGATCAGGTGCCCGTCGACACCTTTCCAATGAGCGCGGCCGTGTCAAACAATGGCAAGTACTTGCTGGTCTTGAACGGCGGCTACAATCCGCCGTCGGTGAGTGTCATTGATGTTGCACAGAAACGCGAGATAGGCCGCACGCGTCTGCCCGATGCTTGGCTGGGGCTCACCGTTTCGCTAAAAGGCAACTACGTGTACGTCGGGGGTGGCAGCCGCGCCTCCGTGTACGAACTGTCTCTCGATCCCGCGACCGGCGCGCTCACACGCAGCCGTGAGTTCGCTGCAGTTCCGGACCTGAATCATAAAGGCGTCTCGTTCATCGGCGATGTGACTGTTTCGTCCGATGCTCATCTGCTCTATGCGGCGGACCTGTACGGTGACAGTATTGCCGTGATCAATCTTCAGTCCGGTCAATTGATCGCCCGATGGAAATCGGGGCGCCGGCCCTACCGGCTGCTTCTTCCGCCCGGAGACCGGCAATTGATTGTGAGCAGCTGGGCGGACGCTGCGATCTATCAATACGACGCGAACAGCGGCGCGCAAATCGCCATGACTCGCGTCGGCTCTCATCCAACGGACATGCTCTGGCTCAATAAGCCCGCGCCCAGCGAAGAAACCGGCAGCTCCGAGTATGTGGCCCGTCTATTCGTTGCGGCTGCGAACACCAATTATGTTTATTCGCTCGGCGTAACGCGCGACGGCCAATTCAAGAGCGCTCGAGTCCATTAATGTCTCGCTCACTCCGATGCACCCGCTCGGCATGACGCCTTCGAGTTTGGCGATTGACAGGCAGGGCGCGCATCTTTATATCGTTTGCTCTGACGCGAACGCCGTCGGTGTTGCAGATATAGCGGGCGCGCAGACGCGTGTGCTCGGTTTCGTTCCGACGGGCTGGTATCCGACCGCTGTGCGCACGCTCGAAGACAACCGTTTGGTCATCCTTAATGGCAAGGGGCTGGGAAGCCGTCCTAATCCGAAAGGGCCGAATCCAACCGTACGAGGGCGTGGCGGTCGAAATCCGGAGGTTCAATATGTCGCGCGCATTCAGACTGGAACCGCGGCTCTTGTGCCGCCTATCACGGATGAAAACTTACCCGCTTACACCAATTCGGTTCTTGAAAACTCGCCCTATCGCGACGAAATGATTTACGGCGCGATCACCGATGCGCAAGAGGCACGCTTCGCGCGAACCCAGGAGCGCGCCTCGCCGATCCAACACGTCATCTACGTCATCAAAGAGAACCGCACGTACGACCAGGTGCTCGGCGACATGGAAAAAGGCAACGGCGATAAATCGCTGAATTTATTTGGAGAGCGGATCACGCCCAATCTGCACCAGCTTGCGCGCGAGTTTATCCTTTACGACAACTTTTATGAAAACGCAGACGTAAGCGCGGAAGGGCACAACTGGGCGAATGCGGCCATTGCCCCCGATTACACAGTGAAGCTCTGGCCGAACGTATATGCGGACCGGCGGCGTGTTTATGATTTCGAAGGCGGCGAGCCCGCGAACAATCCGCCAGCGGGTTATATCTGGGACAACGCGCTCGAAGCCGGGATCAGCATCCGGGATTATGGCGAGTGGGTTGCCAACATCCCGTTAGCTTCTGTAACCGGCCAGCGGCAGATCGCGAAAGTAGAAGACGCTGCTCTGCAGCCATACACGGATCTGAACTATCGCGGGTTCGACCTTGATTATTCGGACCTCGATCGGGTCCACGAGTTCATCCGTGAATGGAAGGACTTCGATGCGAAGGGCCAAGCGCCGCAACTGACGATCGTGCGCCTGGGCAACGATCACACCGAAGGCACTGCGCCGGGAAAACTTACGCCGCTTTCCTTCGTGGCTCAGAACGATTACGCTTGCGGACTGCTCGTGGATGCGGTGTCACACAGCAAAGTCTGGCCCTCGACAGCCATCTTCATCATCGAGGATGACGCGCAGAACGGTCCCGATCACGTGGATTCGCATCGCGCCCCGGCGTGGGTCATCTCTCCGTTCACGCACCGCGGCATTGTCGATTCGACAATGTATAACCAGACGAGCGTGCTCCGGACCATGGAACTGATCGTCGGCTTGCGGCCACTCACGCATTTCGACGCAGCCGCGCGGCCCATGTTCGGCAGTTTCAGCCAGCAGGCGGATGTGCGGCCTTATGCCGCAATGCAGCCGAAGATCTCGCTCACTGACCGCAATACCGGGAAGTCTCCCGGCGCGGATGAATCAGCCCGCCTCAACTTTTCCGATGCCGATCTGGTGGACGACGATGAGCTGAACGCGATTCTGTGGCGCGCCATTAAGGGCACTGAACCGCCGCCCCCTACGCGCAGCGCCTTCGCTAAATAGGCATAAGATACCCTCATGCGCCGAATTCGCCACCTTGCGCTCACGCTTTACCTTCTAGCTTTTCCCTTCCTCTTTCTTCACCCGGGTTTCGCAGCGGAATCGGATAACAACTGGTGGCAGCACGCCGTCATCTATGAAATCTATCCGCGGAGCTTCGGCGATACAAACGCGGACGGCATCGGCGATCTGAACGGCATTACGGAGCACCTCGATTACCTGAAAGAGCTTGGAATCGACGCCATCTGGATCACGCCATTCTTCCCTTCGCCGCAAGTCGACTTCGGTTATGACATTTCGAATTTCCGCGGTGTCGATCCGCAGTTTGGAACCATGGCGGATTTCGACCGCCTCGAGTCCGAAGCAAACAAACGCGGCATTCGAGTCATTCTCGATTTTGTAGTCAACCACACATCAGACCAGCATCCCTGGTTTATCGAGTCCAAGTCTTCCAAAACGAATCCCAAAGCCGATTGGTACATCTGGCGCGATGGAAAACCCAATGGTCAGCCGCCCAATAACTGGCAATCGATTTTCGGCCACTCTGCCTGGCAATACGTAGACTCGCGCAAGCAGTACTACTACCACGCGTTTTATAAACAGCAGCCGGACCTGAACTGGCGCAACAAGGACGTTCGGAACGCGATGTTTGATGTCACGCGATTCTGGATGCAGAAGGGCGTGGCCGGATTTCGTCTCGACGCTGTCACGAGCCTGTTCGAAGATTTCGCGCTCAAAGATGAGCCTTACTTGACAGGCACGAACGCCTATGGCGACCGCAAGATCTCGCGGATTTACACAGACAACCTGCCTGAAGTACATGATGTGCTGCGAGAGCTCCGCAGCGTGACGAACGAGTTTCCCGGCCGTGTTCTGATTGGAGAGACCTACGTTCCAAACATCGGCGAGCTGGCGAAAATGTACGGCAGAAACCGCGACGAGCTGCAGCTCCCGATGGACACACAGCTCGGATTTACGAATCACCTTTCGGTTGCGGAATTTCGACAAAAGCTCGTGGACGCGGAAACGAAAATGAACGGAAATGTGCCGCTTTTCGTGTTCGAGAATCACGATAACCCGCGCAGCTTGGATCGCTATGCAGGCGACAAGCGCAACGTCCCCATGGCTAAACTGCTGGCGACGATTCTGCTGGCGCCGCGCTGCGCTTCGTTGATGTACTACGGCGAAGAGCTCGCAATGATGGACAACGATCCGAAGCGCAAAGAAGACGTCAAAGATCCAGTCGGAAAGCTGGGGTGGCCCAAAGACAAGGGCCGTGATGGCGAACGCACCCCCATGCAGTGGAACAACGATCGCAACGCGGGATTTACGAGCGGCAAATCGACGTGGCTGCCCGTCGCGCCCGATTTCAAAACCGTCAATGTCGCGGCTGAGGAGAAAAAGCCGGATTCGGTGCTGAACTATTACAAAGCTCTGATCCGCCTGCGCAAAGAGAACCTGCAATTGCGCGACGGCGATTTCATTCCGGTCGATGAAAGCAACACAAACGTGCTTTCGTTTCTGAGGAAGACAAACGACGGTAAAGCGGTTCTCGTCGCGCTCAACTTCACGCCGTCCTCACAGACGGTTAACTTCGATTTCAACGCTCAAGGAGTCGAAGGCAAGCACGCAAGCACAGTACTGGCTTCGTTTCCGGCACGTGAAACCGCTGATCTCGGGCACATCGCCCTACCCGCCTACGGCGCTTACATCGGCGAAGTAGAGCGCTAGCTTATTTCTGTCCTTCTTTTTTCTGCGGCTGATTCTGTTGTTCACTGGAGGGCGGTACCAGCCCCTTTATCCGCATGTAAGTGACAAGGTTGCCGTAATGCTCATCGGTGTGAGCGTTGTTAATAGAAAGTACGGTCAATTTAGGCATGTCGCGTCCCATCAATTTGACCATCTCCGCTGCGTGTGCGTCGGTCATGCCGTCGTACGCTTTATCGCAGTATGCGGACGCATCTTTCAATGCTTTCACCAAGTCGGCCTTACTAGTCTTGGTCTTCTCGATGTCCTGTGATTTCATATTGTCGCCGAGTACCATGGAGCAGAACATGTACTGTGCATCCGCAACATGGCCCACGATTTGTCCAAAACTCCTAACCTCCGGCGTGGGCTTGTAGCTGTAATTTTCTTCCGGCATCTTCTCCGCTGCTTTGACAAAATTGCCATTTAGGTAGCCATAGACTAGCTTCTCTCCCGTGCTCAGCGGATTCGCCGTGGCTTGAGCCGTAGCTTGAGCGTAGACCGGAACGCTAATAATCGAAATCGCAAACAACAGAACGAGTGTTTTCATTGAGTCACCTTTTGGAAATGATCGCACACTTACGGGGAGGTACAGCCCTACCGTGCTCGCAATACCACGCTCGTCCAGCGTAGACGTTCTGCCCTGAGCTATCGCTAGAAATCGGCTCGCCGCGCCTGTTCGTTACCATGAAATTACATCCATGAATGTTTCCTCAGTTGACCTGAAAAAGACGGTCAACCTGCCCAAGACAGATTTCCCGATGAAGGCGAACCTGCCCACGGCCGAGCCGAAACTGCTCGAACACTGGGAGGCCATGAAACTCTACGAGCGCATTCGCGAGTCGCGCGTGGGGCGTCCTCAATATGTTCTGCACGATGGGCCACCCTACGCGAACGGGAACATTCACATTGGAACGGCGTTTAACAAAATCCTCAAAGATTTGTTTGTGAAGTCGAAAACAATGGCCGGCTTCGATGCGCCGTACGTGCCCGGTTGGGACTGCCACGGCCTGCCCATCGAGTTCAGAGTCGATCAAGAGTTAGGTAGGCGCAAAGCGAGCATGAGCGTTGCGGAAATTCGAGCCGAGTGCCGCGCTTACGCCTCGAAATTCGTCAACATTCATCGCTCAGAGTTCAAGCGGCTCGGGATTCTCGGCCGCTGGGATAACCCATATCTCACGATGACCGCGGAATATGAAGCGATCATCGCGCAGGCTTTCGTTGATTTTCTCGATCGTGGTTACGTTTATAAGGGTCTGAAGCCCGTCTATTGGTGCATCAAGGACCGCACCGCGCTTGCCGAAGCGGAAGTGGAATACGAGAACCACTCGAGTCCCTCCGTGTATGTGCGGTTTAAGCTCGCTTCGGACGCGGCAGCGCTCGATCCGGCACTGGCCGGCCGCGACGTGTACGTGCTCATCTGGACCACAACGCCGTGGACGATTCCGGCGAATCTCGCAATCAGCTTTAATCCGAAATTCGAGTACGTCGCCGTAGACACGCCCGAGGGCGTGACGATTGTCGCTGAAGGTTTGCTGCCGCAGATCTCGGAGGCGCTCGGCTGGGATCAAACCGTCGTTGCGCGGATTCCCGGAGCGAAGCTCGAAGGCGCGGTTTTCCGGCATCCGTTTCTCGATCGCGATTCGCTGGGCCTGCTGGGCGATCACGTCACGCTCGAGCAGGGGACCGGCGCAGTTCATACTGCTCCCGGGCACGGGCAGGAAGATTTCGTCGTGTGCCAGCGCTACGGCATTCCGGTGTATTGTCCTGTCGATGCCGCGGGCCGAATGTTTCAAGCGGACGGTGCGAGCGGGCCGTTGCCGGATGAACTGCTGGGCAAAACGGTCTGGGAAAGTAACCCTGTAGTCATCAAGCTGCTTCGGGAACACGGCGCCCTCGCTGCGCAAGCGAATCTGGATCACAGCTATCCGCACTGCTGGCGTTGTCACAACCCGCTGATCTTCCGAGCCACGGAGCAATGGTTCATCGGTTTGGATCGCGAAGCTCTCCGTACGAGGTCACTCGAAGCGATCCGGGAAGTGAAGTGGCTCCCGGCCTGGGGCGAAGAGCGCATGTCAAATATGGTCGCGCTGCGCCCCGATTGGTGCATTTCCCGGCAGCGCGTGTGGGGCGTGCCGATCATTGCTTTCTATTGCGAAAACTGCGGTGAGCCCTACACCGAAAAGCGCGTGTTAGAACACGTTATCGAGCAGTTCCGGAAGCACACTGCGGACGCCTGGTACTCAGAATCTGTCGCGGAGCTGATGGGCAAAGAATGCACTTGCCGGAAGTGTGGCGGTACGTCCTTCCGAAAAGAAACCGACATTCTCGACGTGTGGTTCGATTCGGGATCGAGTCACCTTGCGGTGTTAACGAACCAGAACCATCTTGATTGGCCCTGCGATATGTATCTCGAGGGCGGGGATCAGTACCGAGGCTGGTTTCAGAGCTCGCTTTTGGTCGGGGTCGGTTTGAAAGGCGCCGCGCCGTACCGCGAGTGCGCAACGCATGGCTGGACGCTCGATGCGGATGGCCGGGCAATGTCGAAATCTCTGAACAGCATCGGCCCCGAGAAAATCGTGAAGCAGTATGGCGCCGATATCCTCCGGCTGTGGGTTGCCTCTGTCGATTTTACGGAAGATGTGCGCATCTCGGAGGTGATTCTCAGTCGCCTTGCGGAAGCGTATCGCAAGTTGCGCAATACGTTTAGATACATGCTCGGCAATCTGGCCGATTTCGATGCGGTGCGGGATGGTCTGCCGGGCGATCGGCTGACAGGAATTGATGCTTGGATCCTGCTGCGCGCGGAAGATCTGGTCCGCCGTTGTGTCGCGTGGTACAGCGAATACGCATTTCACAAGGTCTATCGGGCTATTTACGATTTTGCGATTACAGATTTGAGCGCAGTATATTTCGATGTATTGAAAGATCGCCTGTACACGCATGGACCGTATTCAGAGTCGCGCCGTAGCGCACAAGCGGCTCTCTATCGATTGCATGTAGCACTGGTTCGGTTGCTCGCTCCCATCCTGTCATTCACGTGTGAGGAAGTCTGGCAGCATACCAGCTTCTGCGGCGATTCGCCCGAAAGCGTTCACATGGCCTATTTTCCGGCTCCTGAAATGTTGAGCGAGGGGATCACGCACGAACAGCGAGACAGCGCGGCCGACTGGGACCAGCTGGTCCCCATTCGCGAGCAGGTTTTAAAGGCGCTTGATACGGCGCGCGAAGACAAGGTGATTGGCTCATCACTCGAAGCCGCGATTTACCTTGAAGCCGGCCGGGATCTCTTTCCACTGCTCGAAAGATTCGGGAGCGAGCTTCCCGGTTGGTTTATTGTGTCTCAAGTAGAACTCGAGCCGGGCGACAGGACAGGACTTGCGGTTCGTGTCGAGCGAGCGCGCGGTGACAAGTGCGAACGCTGCTGGAAATACACAACGGACGTGGGCAGCGATGAAGAATTTCCTGGTGTCTGCGCAGCTTGCGCATCCGTACTGCCCGAGTTTTTGACGTAGTGACTGAGTCCCGAAAAACTGCCGTCCGGCTCGCGCCCATTGTGGTCTCTTTGCTGGTGATCCTTGCGGACCGGATTTCGAAGATGTGGATTCAGCGATCCCTTGGCGTTTTCGACAGTGTTTCGCTGGTGGCGGGCTGCCTGCGCATCGTACATACGGAGAATCCCGGCGCAGCCTTCGGTTTCATGGCCCAGGGGACCCCAATTCTGCGCACTGCTGTTCTCGTCGGGGTGTCGGCGCTCGTGCTGGTTTTTGTTGCGTCGGCGTTGTGGGGGCAGCGAAGCACTTTCACAGGCGCCGGTGCGCGGCTGGGCCTGGCCTTCATTCTCGGCGGTGCGGCGGGGAACCTTTACGACCGGATCGCGCACGGGACGGTGACGGATTTCATCGAGGTCTACCATGGTACTTGGTCGTTTCCGGCGTTTAACATTGCCGACAGCGCGATCACGGTAGGCGCGATTCTGCTGGTGATCGACCTCTTGTGCCATGGCCAGAGCCGTGTCGAGGAGCCGGCCGGTTTGGCGCGGAAGTAACACAGCATGTATCCCAAGCTCATCAGCATCGGTTCGTTTTACATCCCGACGTACGGGGTGCTTGTCGCGCTTGGATTTCTCGCGGGCTTGGCCGTAACCGTGAAACTCGGCCGCCGTGCCGGATTATCTTCGGAGAAGATCACGAACCTGGCCGTCTATTGCGCCGTCGCCGGCATCATCGGCGCGAAGCTTTTCATGTTTCTGTTCGACGCAGGCGAGTATCTCCGGCATCCGAGTGAAATTTTTTCGCTCGAAACGCTGCAAGCCGCGGGTGTTTTTCATGGCGGATTTCTCGTGGCGCTGATCGTTGCAGCGCTCTATATCAGGCGTGAGCGTCTGCCGGTTTGGATGACCTTGGACGCGTTTGCGCCGGGCATTTCGCTGGGCCACGCGATCGGCAGGCTGGGATGTTTCGCCGCAGGCTGCTGCTGGGGCAAGGAGTGTCATCTTCCGTGGGGCGTATATTTCCGCTCAGATGCAGCCGCGCCTGTGCCGCTTGGTAAGCCGTTGCATCCCGTGCAGCTGTATGAGTCGGCGGCGAACCTGATTATCTTCGGCATCCTATATCGCCGCTTCAATCGCGCGCATCCGCCGGGGCAGGTGATCGGGCTGTACCTGGTCTTGTATTCGACGGCGCGGTTCATCATCGAATTTTTCCGGGAACACGAGCAATCGCTCATCGGCCCGTTTTCGATTACGCAGTGGATTGCTTTGGCGCTGTTGGCCACAGGCACGGTCATCTTGTTTCGAACCAGGCAAGCATCAGCGGCTCCTCGTGAGCAGATCGAGATCGTTCGCGCATAGGCATCACGCAGATTACACCGACGTAGCTTAGTGATTCCGTTCGAGGATCCGAAAATCGTTTGCGATTCCGATCTGATGATAATGCGATTCGAGATAAGGCTCGATGATCTGCTGATCGTGGGGAGGCGGATGGTACGCGGGAAAGGAAAGCGATAAAAGCTCGAGGCTCGAGGGCGTGCTCCAAAGAACGTAGCGGACGCGCTTCGCTTGGATGGCGTTCACAGCTTCATGGAATTGTTGCGGCGTGTTATAGCCGTACAAGAAATAATTGAAGCGCGTCGGATTCTCGGTATCCGAGAGGAAATTGTACAGCGAGTAATAAGGATAAACAAAGACAGGATCGCCGCGGCCAGTATGCGCCTGTATAAACGCCAACGCGTGATCCGGATCGATACTCCAATAGCTTCCGTTTCTCGACTGAATCCGGGTATGGGCACTCAGCGGGTGCGCAATGCGAGCCAGCCCGAACCCTAATAGCGCGGTGAGCGTACACCCCACGAATACGCTGCGCCAGCGCATGCTTTGCACGAAACGAGACAGCAGAATCAACAGAATGGGCGAGCCCCAGATCAGGTGAGGCATGTCCGGTTTGTGCATTTCGGCTGCCCACAGAGCTATGCCGCAGATCCAGAACGGCAGAAGCTCGCGGGTAAACGCACGCGATCGGAAAAAGAGAGCTGCAGCGATAAGAAGGCCTGGCATAGCGAATACGACAGCGAGAGGCAGAAGCAGGAACCAGCCTAGAAGCCGCGCGGCCAGGTTGTGGATATCCATGATCCCCTGGAGCATTGATGGCAAGAGATAGCCATACGGTGTTTCGTTGATCCGCAGGTAATGGGAGCGAGGCCAGACGTAATCGGCGAAGATCAGATCTCCTAGGGCGCCTTTCATTGCATAAAATGCTATCGCGCTTGTCACGACCCCCACATAGGACAGGAGCAGAAAGAGTACGGCCGTTTTGCGTTGCAGTTGCCTGAGAATCACAACCGTGAGCAATGCAGCTATCAACAAGACGCCTTTGTGCTGGATCATTAGCGTGGTCACGCCGGCCGAACACCCGCACGCCGCAAGCAGCCAATCGCGATTGTTCCTTTGCCATTCGATCAGGGCCGCGAAAGCCAGCAGAGAAAAGAGCATCGCATCCCAGTGATAACTGTTACCGGGCCAGAGCGGGATCGCGAGAACAGTGAAGAAGGCCGCGCAGAAGAAAGCGTTCCCGCCGAGCCGGCGCGACAAGTGAAAGATGAGCAGAGCGATGGCAATCCCGGTCAGCCATAGCAACGCATGTGCGGTAACGATGCTTACGCCGAATGCTTTGAAGAACAGAGCGGGCCACCAGAACGCGCCCGGCCCGACCATTTCTTCAAAATCGCGCGCAAAGAGCTGGCCTTGTATGATGCGGCGTGCGCCATCGAGTGACACGCCCTCATCGCCGATTCCCCAGACCATTCGCACAAAGGGGAAGAGGTACGCTGCCGTGCAAAACGCCACGCCGAGATATCCAATCCAGACGCGATTGGAAGCCCACGCGCGAATGGACTGCCGTTCGGTAACTAGCATCGGCTGACTTTTTCTGCGAAAAGTGCGTATTGCGCTCCAATCGGCACGTTTCGTAGCGCGGATTCCAGAGAAGAGAATCTCTTATAGAGCATCTCCGGCAGATAGAGAAAAACCTCTTTGCCGATTACGTTCATTCCTGCTACTTTGAGCATCTGTGTCGATTCTGCGAGCCCTAGCAAGCGGGCATTTGCATCCACAGGCGTGCGCCGCACAATGAACCGAGTCATCGGATTGAGAGGATTATGCTCTATGAGGCAGAAGACGCCCCCTGGTTTCAGCACCCGCTTGATTTCGACAGTGAGCGCAGCTCTCATGTCTTCAGAGACGACGTGATGGTAGACGCAAACTGCCGTGACCAGGTCGAAGGTCTCCGATTCGTAGGGAATTGTATCGGGCCGGTTCTGCAGCCGCACATCCAAATCCGGCGCGCGGCTTAGCATCTCGCAGCTAACATCGCATCCCGAACCCTGCCGAAAGAGCGATTTGCCAAGGCGCAACAAATCGCCAAAGCCACAGCCCACATCGAGCCATTTCTGCTCACTCAGCGGAAGCTTACGCGTAAAAAGAAAACGTTTCAGCAGCTCCCATTTTCGAAAGACGAAGAACTGCGATCCAGAAGCAAATCTGTCGCACAGCGGATCGCTCAGCAACTGGCGATACGATGCCGCATAATCGTCAAATTCGGCGGACATCAGCCAGCGGTGCTGATCCTCTCGCCAAGCTCGAGCAATTCGTGACGCGGCGCCTCACGAGTTCTGGGCTGCATCACTGCAACGCGCGCAATTTCACTTCGGGCCTGAAGATTGACGACCTGATCCAGGATGTAAAGAGGGCGCGATTTAGCCTCTTCGTAAATGCGTGCTACGTACTCGCCGATCGCCGCGATGCTAAGAAGAGTGACTCCAAAGAAAAAGCATTGGAGGAATACGAGTGAAGTCCAACCCGGCACGACCCTTTTCAGCACCAGGGCGCCGTAGGCGGCGTAAACAAAATAGACCAGCGGCACCGCGCTGGCAGCAAGGCCGCCGATCATCGTGACCCGCAGAGGCAATGCCGAAAACGAGGTGATGGCGATCCAAGAGAATCTCAACATCTGCAGCACGGGATATTTCGTCTGCCCGGCTGCACGCGATTGCCTGCGGAAGGGAAGAATTGCCTCGGGCAACCCGAGCCATGAGATCAGTCCGCGAAGGAAACGATGCTGTTCGCGAAATTGCCGCAGAGCGTTTACCGCGCGGCGGCTGAGCAGGCGGAAATCGCCGACCTCTGAGCGGATTCTCCTGTCCACCAGGTTCCGCATCACCCAATAGAACAAGCGAGCTGCGCCGCGCTTCAATAGCCCTTCTCCTTCTCGCGAGATCCGTTTCGGAGAGACCACGTCGTAACCCTGCAAATAGAGCTCGATCATTTCAGGTATCAGCTCTGGAGGATCTTGCAGATCGGCATCCAGGATGATGACGGCATCGCCGCTAGCAAAATCTAAACCGGCGGTAACGGCGGTCTGGTGCCCGAAATTGCGCGGAAAACTAAGCACCTTGATTCGCTGATCGGTTGCGGATTCCGCCAGCAACAGCTCTAGAGAATCGTCAGTGCTACCGTCGTCTACGAATACGATCTCGTAGTTCCATCCGATGCCATGCAGCGCCGGACGCAGCCTGCATAGCAATTCGCTGAGAACTGCCGCTTCGTTATAGACGGGAACGACTACCGACACTACGCCCGAACGCCTGTCGAGAGTCGCCTGCATGTATTGAGTTAGTGAGCGAAATCAGCAGATTCGCTCACGGAAACGGCTGACTAGAGCGTATAGACGGACGTATCGCCAACTACGGCGACTACATGGTAACCGGACTGTAGAAGAACGGCCGCGTAAGGTCCCTTGGGCTGCTTCAAGTACTCTTGGTTGCCCAACACGACGATACGAGGAATGCGGGCAGCAATTTGGGCGTCGATTTGAGACTGGGAGAGAATGCGGTACTTCGATCGTTGCGTCTGAGCAACTCGCGGGGCGCATTCCAGGCCGAAATCGTTCTCAAATCCTGAGAACGGGATGGCTTTCGTACCTAACAAATAACCCGGCCAAAAGCTCATGACCTCTTCGCCCGGCGCCGCAAGCTGGTCTACAAGTTTTGAAACGGTAAGAACCGTCTTCGGGTTCCAGTTCGCAGCACCTTCCCCCGTAACTCCCAAAGCGCTGCCGTTTAGAGCCAGAGCTCTGTAATCACTGATCGGCGCGACGAAGTATATAGCAAGCGCGGCGAGTCCGGTAATCGCTAGAATTCGAGCTCGCTTGCGATCAACAACGCGGAGTAAATCGTCGACCGCACATACGGCGCCCACAATGAGGAACGGAACTACCACGGAGAAGTACTGCATAAAAGTCGGTGTAGGGAGCAGCGAAACTAAGCTCAGAACGGCTGCAATTTGAAGCGCTAGTGTCACGTGTGCGGTGGTACGCACTTTTCGCATGGCTACAAGTCCGGCGATACATAACAATCCGAGCTGAGGCCCATCTCCCGGGGAGGGAAGTATCGTGACCCCAAGAACGACTGCAACTTTCTGACCAAAATTGCCAATCAGTCCGTTCCCGGTTCGGATCGCGTGATAACCAAGATTGTCAAATACGTAGGAAGCAGGATTGACGCAGAGCAGATAGAAGGTGGGGAGCATGGCTACTGCAAAACCAGCCGCAAAATAACAGATCGCGGCTTTCTTTTCCCGGATCTCAGGATTGCGAAGAATCGACGCCAGGAGTACGGGAAGTACAGCAATGAGAAACATCCGCACCTCGACAGAAAGACCGAACAGCAGGGCGGCAAGAGCAAAGGCAACTTTCGAAGATCGCGCAGAAAACCGGCTAGCGATTAGATAGCAAGAAAATAGAAGCAGCGACGAGAGGCCGAAGGTCTTTGCGATGGGCATCCAGGCGAATACCAGGCTATTGGTCGTAAAGAGTAGTAAGGCCAATAAACCCGCCGCCGGTTTCCTCGTGCGATTGCAGACCTCAACATACACCAATATTGCCAGCGCGGCAGTTAGAATCGCAGAAAGCAATCGAGCCGATAACCAGGATTCCCCGGTTACGAGCATCCACAGCCCGTATACATATGGCAACAGCGGAGCTTGCTGATAGAAAAAGTCAACGTAGGGCAGCTTGTGCTGGAAGACAAGGCGAGATGCGAGGAGATAAAATCCTTCGTCCCCATCGATGAAGCGATGCCGGCTGATTGCAATAAATATACACAATGTGACGATCCCGAGCGGGATCAGCAACAACTTGGAGAGACGCAATCGGCTGTTTCCGTGAACATAGTTGTTTGCTCCAGGAATTTTCTCTATGGATACGTGCCCTCTATGCTAGAGAGCCCGGAATCGCGAATCTGTTTCTACCGAGAGCTTGGGCTGGAACTGGACGTGGAATCTGAAGTCGAACTGCGGATTTTGCGGTAATTGAAAAAAGTATTGTCTTCCTGATCGGAGCGATTGAACATGAACAGGATTTTCGCGTTGGATCGCATCGCAAAGTGCTTGGGTAGCCAGATGCCCTCATCTACCGGCATCTTTTCCAACTCGAACCGCGTGCCCGGCTGTACTTGCGCCAAAAAGCCTTCGATGCTCGCCGGACGGGTTACTTGGGCTGTGACCTTAACCCACTGAAAGGTCTTTGTGTCTATCCAGAGCTCGCCGCGCATGGCCGGCAGGACCTGTGTCTCCATATTCGGCGGCTTGTACCCTTTGCGAGGCGTGGCGCGCAGCACGTACACATCATGGGGAGCAATGACGCGCTCGCCAATGAGCTTGAAATCGAAGGCTTCGGTCAATTGCTCCATCATGAGGTGATCCCGCCTTCGATCCTTCTGATATTTGGCAATTCGATTCTGCCTCTGCTCGGCTGATTCGGCGCGGCGCTGCGCCGTGACTTGCTCGAGCTTGTGCTGTTCCTTGGCGCTGTCTTCGGGTGAGAGCGGTTCGCCGTTCATCGCAATCAGGCGCCTGTAGGGCGAGCCGTAGATCATCGTCACATCGTAGGTCTTGCTGCCCGTGCCCACGCGGTCCCGCTCGTGATACTCGTAGTTTGGCGCAGCCTCCCAATCGGCCTGATTGCGAACGACGGAGTTCTTGATGATGGTTTGAGCGTCGGGAGGAGAACACAGCGCGATCGCACCCGAAAAGGCAAATAGGGCTGGAATCGCGATGGTCCGGTAAAAGCTCTGGATCAGATCGAAATACCTTATGAATAGTGTATTAACTGTGTAGACGTTTATATGAAGAAATCGATAGGTGACACGATATTCCCGCGCGGCATGAGCTTTGTAGAAGGCGTGAAGCTCTTGAAGCGAGCGGGTTACCAAGGGGTGGAGTTGTGGCTGGGAGAGCGGTCGTGGTTTCAGATGCAGACCAAGGACGCCGAGCTGCGGCAGTTGTTTGCGCAAATTCAAGATGCTGGTCTCAAAGTGTCGGACGTGGCCAACTCGCTCGATTGGGACGAGAACATCTCGATGCGCGAACCTGCGAAGCGGGAGGCCGCCTTCCGCCACATTGAAAGGCAGATAGAAGCCGCACAGATCTTTAAGGCCACCGCAATTCTTGTGGTCGCCGGAGTCGTCACCAGCGATACGCCTTATAACGAGGTGTATGTCCGGTGCGTCGAGACTTTGAAGAAACTTGGCGAAGTGGCGGGCAGGGCGCAAGTGAAGATCGGGGTCGAGAATTGCAATTCAGAGCAGAAATTTCTGCTGAGCCCGCGCGAATTCAGTACTTTTTTGAACGATGTAAATAGTCCGTGGGTGGGCATTCATCTCGACGTGGGCAATATTCACGATACGGGCTTCGCGGAGCAATGGGTCGAGATACACGGCCCGCGGATCACTCGTGTTCATGTGAAAGATGTGATGAAGCACCGAGGGCGCTGCGGCGAGGAAAGCGTGTACACCAACCTGTTTCTGGGCGACAACAATTGGCGCGCGATTCGAGACGCTATGACAAAGGTGGGGTACGACGGATGGATCATCGCTGAGATGGAGAGGCGCTATCATTACGCGCCGGATCAGCAGATCTTCGACACGTCGGCAGGCATGAGCCGGTTTATTTCAGGACAGCTTTAGATGGCCGTGATGCCGACGCGCCGGGAGGTTTTGCTCAGGATTGGCGCAGCTCCGGTGGCCGGAGTGCTGGCAAGGCATTCATCAAAGGCGGTACCGGTACAGCCCGAGATCTTCGAAGAGCCACACTGCCTCTCGCAGGAGTCGGCCAAAGGCTTTCGCTTACTGTTGAGCCGGAATACGCCGCTTTCGCGCAACGTGATCATTCTCCCTGCCTCGCGTGAACTGTCGCGCCAAATGGCTCTGCAACTGCGGCGGCAAGTCGAAGCCGGTGCGTGGCTCATTGTCGAAAGCGGCCTGGCATTTGCGCCATCACGTGAGACAGCCGCGCAGATCCGTGTGCTCCGGGACGTGTTCGGAATCGAGACCCGACCGGCGCTTCCACATCCAGGTGGTTACATCGAATACTCTTGGCCCATGCGGCGGCTGGTGAGAGATTTCAGCGCAATTACACCCGTCGAGTGCAGCCGCAGCGAACGAATTGCGGAGTCGCAAGGCGTAGCGGCTGGAGCAAAGCGGTTCCTGGGGAATGGCGGCCTGATTTTTCTTGGGTCGATGTTAGGTCCGGCGCTTCTGGCAGCCGAGAGAGAAGCGCACGAGCTGGGGAGCGCTATGCTCGGAACCCTGGATAGCTTGTATGCGCGCGCGCTATAGCCATTGACACTATATCCAGAGTGCATATAATGGGTTGTGGCCCATCCTGTCCAACAACCCGACCCTGAATCACTGCTCCCGCTGCCTTCCGCGACGTTCCACATTCTGATGGCGCTTGCCGCCGGTGACCGGCACGGGTACGCAATTATCCAGGAGGTTTCCCGGCGCACCGATAACCGCTTACGATTGGGCGCGGGGACGCTCTACCGTTCCCTGCAGCGCATGCTCGAACAGGGTCTCATTATTGAAATCGGCGACCGGCCGGATCCCGAACACGATGACGAGCGTCGCCGCTACTACCGAATTACGCGATACGGCGAGTCCGTCGCGCGGGCCGAAGCTCGCCGGCTGATGGAGCTTGTAAAACTGGCGCGGGCCAGCGGTTTTGCAGGTGGACGCCTATGATCCTGATCTACCGGGCGCTGCTGTATTTGTATCCGTCCTCGTGGCGAAACGAGTACGGCGAGGAGATGTGTTCGGTTTTCGATGCGCGGCTGCGGCAGGCGCACGGGTTATGGGCGGTGCTTGTGCTCTGGATGGAAACGATCCCCGACCTCCTCACCAATGCCGTAGTGGTTCAGTGGGACATTCTCCAGCAGGATCTGCGTTACGCGGCACGCGCGCTGCGCCGTTCCCCCGGGTTTGCCTTTACCGCAGTAGCGATCGCAGCTATGGGCATTGGGGCTACTACTGCCGCATTCACTATGGTGGACCACGTCCTCATCCGGCCCTTCCCATTTGCTCATCAAGATCGCCTGGTCGTTCTGCGCGAGGACGATCTCTCCGGACTGCAACGTTTCTGGGACGTATCGCCAGCCAACTACCGGGATTGGAAACGGATGAGCCGTTCCTACGAATCCATGGGAGCCTATCGCGGTCTATCGATCAACATGACCGGAGCAGGCGATCCTCAGCGTATCGATGGCGCATCGGTGACTGCTGAGATGTTTCCCACCCTCGGCGTCAAGCCCGCAACGGGTCGGCGTTTCACGAAAGAGGACGACCGCGACGGCGCGCCCGGAACCGTGATTTTGAGTTACGGTCTCTGGCAAGAAGAGTTCGGCGGAGATCCCGGTGTCCTGGGCCGTACGATTCACCTGGACAACGCTCCCTACACGATCATCGGCGTGATGCCAAGAGATTTTTACTTTCCTACCCGTGAAGCGCGGCTGTGGACGCCGATGCGCTTTACTGCCGATGATTTCGCAGATCGGACGAACACCTACATCTTCCCGGTGGGCCGGTTGAAACCCGGCGTTTCCGTCGAGCAAGCCCAGGCGGAGATGCAAACGATTGCCGCTCAACTCGCTCACGCGGACCCCAAGGAGCTTGCGCAGGTTGGCGTTGCGGTACACCGGCTGCGTGATGATATTTCCACTCGACCCCGTCTGATGCTGAAGGTTTTGTTGGGTGCGGCCGTGTGTTTACTCCTGATCGCGTGCACCAATCTCGCCAATCTACTTATGGTCCGGGCCATGATGCGGCGCCGTGAGCTCGCGGTGCGGACAGCGCTGGGAGCCGGGCGGGAGCGGCTTGTCCGTCAGACCCTCACAGAGAGCCTGATTCTCTCACTCGCCGGTGGCGCGCTTGGATTGCTCATTGCACATCTCGCGCTTCCGTTACTGGCGCACCTGGTTCCCGTCTCTCTGCCGATTGCGGAGGTTCCAACGTTTGATGGACGCGTTCTAGCGTTCGCAGCGCTGATCACGTTCGCAACGGGCATCGGATTTGGTGTGATTCCGGCCATGCGCAGCGGCGTCAATATCGGAGAACTTCACGGAGCCGGGCGTTCCGGTATGCATAGCCGGCGCGAGCGCCTGCGGTCGAGCCTGGTAGTGATTGAGATCGCGTGCTCGGTTATGTTGCTCGCCGGCTTCGGACTGCTCACTCGAGCACTTTGGCACATACAGTCGGTAGATCCCGGCTTCCGGGCCGATCACGTGTTGACTCTGCGAACATCGCTCCCCATGCCGCGCTACGAGAAGCCCGAGACGCGCGACCCCTTCTATCGCCACGTTCTGGACGAAGCGCGACGCCTTCCGGGCGTAACTGCCGCTGGATACACGAGCTTTCTGCCGCTGGTGTTGGGCGGCGGAATCTGGCCGGTTCAGATTCAGGGCCACCCGGAAGATCTTGCGAATCGCCGCACTGCCAGCCTCCGGTTCGTTACTCCAGGATATTTTCAGGCGATGGGCATCCCGCTGCTAGCAGGGCGCGACGTATCTGAGAAAGACGCTCATCATGCACCGTACGTAGCGCTGGTAAGTCAGTCGTTTGTACGACGCTACTGGCCGGATGAGAACGCGCTCGGCCGCCACATCGATATCGGCAACCACGATCGAATTGTGATCGGCGTCGCGGGCGACGTTCACGTTCGCAGTCTGGAACGAAGCAGCGAGCCCCAAGTTTATGTCTCGTGGCAGCAATCCGATGACGTTTCTCCCTGGTACGCGCCGAAAGACCTGGTGGTTCGAACCACAGGTGATCCAGTGGCGCTGGTTTCCTCATTGCGGCGGATCATTCGGGAAGCCGATCCCACGCAGCCCATTTCGGAAGTGCAGACGCTTACTGATATCGTTCAGGACCAAACCGAACCGCGCCGCTTGCAACTGGCTGTACTCGGTGCGTTCGGCGCGATTGCGTTTCTGCTCGCCGCGGTCGGTATTCACGGGCTGCTGGCATTCGCCGTATCGAGCCGCACCCAGGAGATCGGGGTTCGAATCGCGCTCGGCGCGCGGCGCATGGACATTATCGATCTCACCGTGGGAGAGGGACTCAAACGCGCGGCCATTGGAATCGTAATCGGAATCGTGCTCGCCTATAGCGCCGGCCGGCTGCTCGAGTCACTGCTCGCGGGCGTAAAACCTTGGGACCTGGCGACGTTTGTGGCAACGGTCCTACTTACACTGGCGATGACTCTTGCCGGAAGCCTGCTGCCTGCCATGCGAGCGATTCGCGTGGACCCAACTGTTGCGATGCGGGCCGAATAGCTGAGTTACAAATCAGCCGCGCCGGACTGGCCTGCGCTCGACGGGATAGCCACGACATCCGATTCCTCGCTCTGAGGCAGTCGCCTCAGAAGCATCGTCCCTGGCAAGCGCGCGCAAGCCGAAAGGTATTGCATGCTCGTATTCCCGTCGATTTCGTTATTCAATACAGTTCTGCAACGGAAAACTCGAGGAGACATGGATTCCGGCAGTTTGTTGCATAAACCGGTTTGAGCACCGATGTTAAACGCGGCAAACTACTCGTGGTTTATCGGCGCCGATCCAGCCAGCAGGATCCCTCATCACCATCATGTCCAGCGTCCCTGTAATGGGTCGAGCTTTGAGTCTTGTTTCTTGGGCATGAGAACTCGTTAGACCATCGTAACAGGAAAGATAGTAGGCTAACAATAGGTAGAGCGCCCACTATGCGTCCCCCCCGAAAGCGGACGAATGAAATCTCAATTCCGCAGGCAGAAACCCCATTTCGGCAGGTGCGGAGTGGTTTGGCCAGCGACATCCAGGCCTTCGGTTACGAACCTGCCGCGGGGCCGCCGGTGCAGTTGCGAGCGGCGCAGGCGCCTGAACCGTGGTGGCTTTTCCGGCAGGATCTCTATCTGGACGGCGCCGGCGAGACGTTTCTTATTGTTCACGGGAAACACGCGTTGAGCGCCATACGTATTCTTGACGTCATCCCCGGATCTCAGACCCGGATGCTGGATCAGCGAAGAAGAGAGGAGGTCCGATGAGGGGCTGGCTATCTCGGCTTTACGGCCGCCTTGGGCACTTCAGAAACGATGCGGACCTGCAGGATGAATTGCGCGCGCATCTGGAAATGCAGGCCGAGGACAATCTGGCAGCCGGCATGTCCGGGATGGAAGCGCAACGGCGGGCACGATTGCGGCTGGGAACCACACTCGACATTATCGAGAGAATACACGATCAGGACTTTATGACAATTCTGGAGAGTTGGTATCGGGATTTCCTCTTCGGCATGCGGGCCATTCGGAAGAATCCCGCATTTTGTTTCACGGCAATTCTGACACTCGCTTTGGGCATCGGAGCAAACACCGCAATTTTCGCGCTGCTCTACGGGCTTGTTCTGCGTAGCCTGCCTGTGAAAGACCCGCAGCAACTTGCCTACGTCGCCCTGGTGAGCGCCGCATCCCGGAACAATGACCAATTTTCCATGCTCCCATACCACATGCTCCAGCAGTTTCGTCGCGAGCAGCATTCATTTTCCGATATCTCGGTTTGGAGTTGGAACGAGGTCACCATGCTCGATACGGAAGGCACTCTCCGGGCTTACCGTGTCGGGCTCGTGAGCGGGAATGCATTCCCGATGATGGGCATGACGCCGTACGCCGGAAGACTGATCGCTCCCGAGGACGATTCGCGGGGAGGATCCGCCGAGGGTTGGCCCGTTGTCCTGAGCTACGGTTTCTGGAACGACCACTTCGGCGGCGATTCAAGCGTCATCGGAAAGCAAATCAAACTTTCAGACACGCCGGCAACCATTATCGGAGTCGCTCCGCCCGATTTTCGCGGTGTCTGGCCGGGCAATGACATCAAAATGTACCTCCCGCTTCAGTTTCTGAACGTGATTGCCAAAACAGATCTCATCAACACGCCAACCGCCTTTTTCAGTTGCTCCGCCATAGGCCGACTGAAGCCCGGCGTGACAATCCAGCAGGCGCAGATCGAAATTTCTTTCCACCAGAAAGAGCTGTTTCATGATTTTATTCCCGTCCAATTCCAGCACCTGGCTTATTACGAGAAGGGTAGCTTGCGAATACGCTCCGCGCGAAGCGGTCTGCCCACCTATTTCGGCCATGTGTACTCGCGGCCTCTGTTCCTGATGCAGGGCCTGGTCGCTATTGTGCTTTTGCTGTGCTGCGTAAATGTGGGCGGGCTCATGATGTCGAAAGTCTACGCGCGGCAGCGCGAGTTCGCCGTGCGTACTGCAATCGGCGCGGCGCGCTGGCGGCTCGTACGCCAATACCTCATCGAAAGCTTTGTCATCGCGCTTGCCGGAGCCGCGCTGGCGGGTTTTGCGGCCTGGTACGGGTCTCCCTTGCTGCTCAGCTTCTTTAGAGACCCTATGATGGGCGCGCCGATAGCGATCCGGCCCGACCGCATGGTGTTCTGGGTAACGGGTCTGTGCGCGGTCACGACAACACTGCTGTTTGGCACTCTGCCGGCGTGGAGGGCGGGGCGTGCCGATCCGGGCCTGCTGCTCACTTCGCGCACGGCGGCAGGAGTCCGCAGGCGGATGGCTGGGCGGGCATTCGTCCCGATACAGGTAGCATTGTCTCTGGTTCTCGTCGCGATGGCAACCCTGCTGTCCCAGAGCCTGGTGCGGCTTCGGGATCAGCACACCGGTTTCGACCTGAATCACGTCACAATTCAGACCGCTCGCTTCAATTTGCTACCGCAGAAGGGAAACGCGAAGCTCGATCTATATCAACGCATGGTCGACCGGCTCGATGAGATGCCCGGAATTGATTCGGCGGCCGTTACGTGGACGACGCCGATGACCGGTTTTCAGGCCACCGCGGATTTTGTGGCAGTCAGCGGGGGCGCGAACCCTCCGGAAGATTCGCATATGGCGTATAACGCGGTTGGTCCCGGATACTTCCGCACCATGAAGACCCATATTCTCGAAGGGCGCGAGTTTGAAAAAAACGAGCGCGCACTGAACGTCTGTATTTTGAATCGTTCTGCGGCCAATTACCTGTTTCCGCACCAGGAGGCGCTGGATAGCTATGTCCGCAGCAATGATACGAAGGCCTTTCCCGAGCCGGTTTCATGCCGCGTCGTCGGAATCGCCGAGGATGCGAAGTTCGCCAGCCTTCGTGAACCGCCGCCGCGCACCATCTATTTCCCGGTCTCGCCGAAGATCGTCAATGATGCGGGCAATCTGGTGTTCCTGATCAATTCGGGGACAAAAGCACAGGCCGTCGCGAGTTACCGCAAAGCTCTGAGTGAAATTGCTCCTTCGGTACCCATCGTGATTTTCCCCACCTTGAAGGACCAGATGGACGCGGCGCTCGGCAGCCAGCGGCTCATCACAGCTCTGAGCAATGTTTTCGGGGCGCTGGCACTGTTTCTGAGTGCTCTCGGCTTGTACGCGCTCTTGTCATCGAGCGTGGTGCAGCGAACCGGGGAGATCGGCGTCCGCATTGCCTTAGGGGCGCAGCGCGGCCGCGTGTTGCGGATGATTCTTTCGGAGGCTTTGGGACTCGTCGCGGTCGGAGTGCTGCTGGGTGTAGCAGCGCTTGGGTTTGTGATCCGTTTTATCCAGAATATGATGTTCGGCGTGTCCGCCTTTGATCCGGTCACGCTCGGAGGGACACTGGCGCTGCTCATTCTTGTGGCGCTTTGTGCTGCCGCATTACCCGCCTTGCGCGCGGCTTCTGTCGATCCGATGGAAGCATTGCGCGCCGAGTGATGCCGGAAGAAAACTCATGGATATCGGCTCGCGCGAGTTCCATCATGAATTCTGATGTGGAGATCACTACGGTGTTGGACCCTTCGCTTCCCGGCGTTTTAGAGGAGCTCAGGAGCCGCGAACCGATTTTTCATCGCCCTGAGCTGGGAACGACAAGGGCCGACTTCGAGAACATGACGGTGGCTGATTTTTGGGAGACAGGCGCTTCTGGCCGGCGATACACGAGAGCCGAAGTGCTCGATGCTCTCGAGAAGCGGTACGCTTCGCCGCACGCCGATGTTTGGGAGACCAGAGATTTTGAGTGCCGAAAGCTGGCGGAACACGTGTACCTGCTCACTTATACGCTTCTCCAGAATGGTAAACGCAGGACGCGCCGTTGCACGGTCTGGAAGCGCACGCCTAAGGGCTGGAAAATCGTCTACCATCAGGGCACCCTCGTTCAAGAGTCGGAATGAGCGCCCTTCTTGCCTTTATGCGAATCGCCGCAATATACGATATTCATGCAAACCTTCCTGCTCTCGACGCCGTACTCGAAGACATTGGTCACGCAGGAGTAGACCAGATCGTTGTAGGAGGCGATGTGTTTCCAGGGCCGATGCCCGCGGAAACCATCACGCGTTTACTGCAACTCGATGCTCCCGTGCAGTTCATCCGAGGCAACGGCGATCGCGAAGTGCTTGCAGCAATGAGAGGCGTCGAAACAAGCTCGCTTCCGGAACAAGCTCGACAAGCGGTGCGCTGGACAGCGCAGCAGCTTACTCCTGACCATGAGCAGCTAGTAGGCAGTTGGCCGGTAACGCTTCGCGTTCACATCCGCGGGTTGGGTGAGGTGCTCTTCTGTCACGCGACACCGCGAAATGACACGGATATATTTACCCGGCTTACGCCTGAAGAACGTCTCCTGCCAGTATTCCGCGGGCTCGATGTTTCCGTGATCATCTGCGGTCATACTCACATGCAGTTTGATCGAGCGGTCGCGGGCATTCGAGTTGTGAATGCCGGAAGTGTAGGCATGCCATTCGGCGCGCCGGGAGCATATTGGCTCTTGCTCGGACCGGAGGTTCAATTTCGGTGCACGAGCTATGATCTTGCGGAGGCCGCTGAGCGCATCCAACGCACGACGTATCCGCAAGCGGGGGATTTTGCGACGCGAAACGTAGTGCAGCCGCCGTCAGAAGAAGAAATGCTGGAGGCGTTTACGCGCGTCGAATTGAGATGAACACCGGAAACCGCGTATTGCTTCAAATCTTTAAAAAGATTTTCCGCCGGTACATCCAGAAGAGAAAGACCCAGTAGGTCAGCAGCACGGCGGCGCCGAGAAGCAGCGGCTCGACCGCGGTTCCAAAAATCTGGAACGGCCTTTCACCCAGATGAATCCGGAAGGAGCTGGCGATGAAATCTTCAAATAAGTGGGCCATCATGTATGCGGCGATCGAGTTCATTCCGATCACGACCAGCGGGAAGGCCCACTTGCGATAGCCTTTCAGATCGATGATCCAACTGAAAGCAGCGAGGATGAGGAAACACGCTCCGCCGCTGAATAAGGTCCAGCTTGGGGTCCAAATGCGTTTTACGACCGGGCAAATGCCGGTGAAGTGCAGCAGTAAGCCGGCAGCGATTCCTATCACTCCGGCAAGCACGAATCGCTTGAAGGGAATCTTCGGCGAGAAGGTCCTGAACCAGCGGCCGGCCACTAAGCCGAGAATCATCGTGCCGAGCGTCGGGATGAAGCTGAGCGTCAGATAACCGCCTTCATTGGCAACGAACGGCTTGATGCGCGGAAACAGATTCAGAAACCATTGATCAAACGCGACGCCGAGATTGCTGTTCTTATTCCAGTGCGCAGCAAATCCGGTGAAGTTGTGGCTCCAGTTCGGCGGCACACCCATTGCCGTGTAATCGAAGCCGGACCCTGGCGCTGGATACAACGCCCAAGCTAGCCAATAGCCAACCAGGATGGCCGCGAACGCGCTCCATTGCCAGCGTGGAGGACGGAACCCAAGCACGAATAGAAACGGATACCCTAAGCCGATCTGCGTCAGGGTGTCTTCAAAGGTGAAGTAGGTCTGCGGCCTATCGATCGAACGTAGAAAAATGCCGAGCGCGATGAGCAGGACCGATCGCCAGACCGCGTGGGCAAACAGTTTGCCAAACGTTCCTCCGCGACGGATGCGGCTCGCAATCGAGTACGGCAAAGCCACGCCCACCAGGAATGAAAAGGAAGGTTGAATCAGGTCATGCACTGAGCAGCCCGCCCATTCGACGTGGGTCTGGTTAAAGGCGAGAAAGCCCCAAAACCAATTGCCGGGATACGCGTGCGCAATCCGGGCGAAATGCAACACTTCAGCCATCATGAGCAACATGACGAGACCGCGGTACGCGTCTACCGCGACATTTCGCTGCGTCGGAAGTGGGGCTATGATGGCGGGCTGCTCGCGCCGGGACTCGACGGCCGCGTCCTTTAGAACAACCTCTGACATGGATGGCCTATTATCTCGTACCCAGCGAAACCGTACTTGCGTATTATGGGGCTATGCGGTGCGTTTTCTTTCGTTCTCTTGCGCTTTTTTTGTTTACTGGGATGGCTGCTCTCGCCCAAAAAGACACGGCAGCGCTAGTCGGTCAGGTTCTAGACGTCACAGGCGCCTCGGTTCCGGGCGCGGATATCACGGCGACGAACGTCGAAACTGATTTTGCTTACCATGCCGTAAGCGATGCGGCCGGAGAGTGGACCATCAGCCCGGTCCGAATCGGCACGTATCGCGTCACGGTAAGCCAGAAGGGTTTCAAGACTGCGGTCGCGGGGCCGATCACTCTCGATGTGCAACAGCGGCAGCGTATCAATGTCTCGCTGCAACCGGGGCAGGTGAATGAGAGAGTTGATGTTCAGGAGACCGCGCCGCTGCTCGAGACCGATACTTCTGAGCGCGGACAAGTCATCAACAGCGCGACAATGTCGGGGCTTCCACTGAATGGGCGCAATCCTGTTCAGCTGGCGCAGCTGACCGCGGGCGTGACGTTCAGCGAGCCTGGCGCGCGTGATGAAAGCGGCTTCGGCTTCAGCGCGAACGGGGCGCGGTCGCTCCAGAATAATTTTCTGCTCGATGGCATCGACAACAATTCAAATCTTCCAGATCTCTTGAACGAGACGAATTACGTTGTAATGCCGTCCGTCGATGCGCTTCAAGAGTTCAAGGTTGAAACGGACTCGTATGGGGCTGAGCTGGGCAGGGCCACAGGCGCCGTGGTGAACGCGACCGTGAAGAGCGGCACAAACGATTTTCATGGCGTTCTGTACGAGTTTCTCCGCAACGAACATCTGGATGCCCGTAACTTCTTCGATGCGACGATTCCTCCGTATCACCAGAATCAATTTGGCGCCACATTGGGGGGCCGCATCATTCGCGATAAGCTGTTCTTCTTTACCGATTACGAGGGACTCCGGATCCGGCAGGGGCAGACCGACACATCGCTCGTGCCCACTGCCGCGCAGAGAGCGGGTGACTTTTCGAGCCAGCTAGATCTGAGCGCTCCGACAGGAGTAGCCGATTGCAACGGCGCGCCCCACCTACGCAGGTGAGCTGTTCAACACAAGGCTCACTCAGGCGAGCGCAGCCAGTCCGACCGGCTTTTGCGGCTTGCCGTTTGGATACGACGCGGCCGGCCATCCGACGAACATCATTCCCGCCTCGGCGATGGATCCGCTGGGAGCCAAGCTTGCAGCCCTTTTCCCGCTTCCGAATGCGAACGGGCTGGGCTACAACTATCTTTTAAATCCCGTTCTGTCGCGGGATCGTAATCAAGGCGATGTTCGCGTCGATCAGGTCTTCTCAACCAAAGACACGGCTTTTTACCGCTTCAGCGAGAGCCAGCAGCCAGCCATCATTCCGGCGCCTCTTCCGGGACTCGCCGACGGAAGCGGTTTTTTCAGCGGGATTGAACAAAACAATGGATACAGTGTCGCGATCAGTGAGACTCATATCTTTTCGCCGACGCGTGTGAACGAGCTGCGGCTGGGTTACGACCGGCTGCACTCGAGCCGGTTCCAGTTCAATTTCGACCAAAATGTCTCCGGCACGATCGGTTTTCCAGGGGTCCCCTACGCGCCGGGGACAGACAACGGTGGCCTTCCGCAAATGACGTTCAGTGATATTTCGAATCTCGGCAGCGCGACTTATCTGCCTTCAAATGAGATTCAAAATACTTACTCGATATCTGACACATTCACTCTGATCGCGGGAAACCATACATGGAAAATCGGTGGCGAAATCCGCCCCGAGGAGTTCACGATATTTCAACCGGCAGACCCTCGTGGCTTACTCGATTTCAGTAATCAATTTACGGACAATGCAGGCGCTCCCGGCACCGGCGGGAGTGGTTTGGCATCTCTCCTAACCGGCCAGCCAGACAGCGGAAATATTAACAATTTGAACAACATCGACTATCTCCGCCATAACTACGCAGCATTTGTGCAGGACGACTGGCGCGTGACGCCCAAGCTCACCCTGAATTTAGGGGTCCGTTACGAATACTTCTCTCCGGTTTACGAGAAATTTAACGCGCAGGCTAACTTCAATCCAACTACTGGCAAGTTAGACATTCCCAGTAATAGTAACGTCGCTTTGACGCCCACCCTGGCCGCGCTCCTACCAGTGAATCACCACGCTTCCGATGCCTTGGTCAACGCCGATTACAACAACTTCGGTCCGCGCATTGGCTTCGCTTATCAATTGAGTTCACGGCTGGTTGTGCGAAGCGCCTTCGGCATGTTCTACAACGGCGCAGAGAACGGGCCATATAGCAACCCCAGCCCTGGGTTTAACCCGCCTTATTTTGTAAGTCAGAGTTTTGTCGCGCCTTGTAGTCTGTCATCGGCTAACCCGGCTGCAACGGATTGCTCGGTGCCGGGTCTTACAAATCTGTTCCTAGGGTTTCCAGCGAATGCATTAATCGATCCCAATACGCCTACGCTTTTTTCGATCGATCCAAACATCCGCACTCCCTACGTGATGCAGTGGCATGCGACGGTTCAGTATCAACTCACGCAAAAAACGTTGTTCGAGACGGCATATGTGGGCTCGAAAGGCACGAAGCTTTATACGTTTTTGAATCTGAACCAAGCGGCCCCCACAGCTGATCCATCAGCCCCAACGGCGCCACGCCGTCCATTTTCGTTCGTCGATGCGAGTATCAGCTATCTGAACGCGGCGGGCAATTCGGAATACAACGCGTTGCAGACGAAGTTACAACATCGCTTCGGGAACGGCGTCTCGGTATTAGTTAACTATACGTACAGCCACGCTCTCGGGAATTCATCGAACGCCAACTTGGGCGCGCAGAATAACGATAGCTTCCGGTGGACCGCTCATCCGGAATGGGAGCACGGCAATTTAGATTTTGATGTCCGGCATCGCCTTACAGCGAGTTATATGTGGGAGCTTCCATTCGGGAGGGGCAAGCGGTTCGGAGGGAATTGGAACGGAGTGACAAACGCCGTAATCGGTAACTGGGAAATTGACGGAATTACAACCATTTCCTCGGGCACATGGTTTACGGTGACCGATACGACTAATTTCTCGAACTCCGACGGTCAGCAGCGTCCCGATGCGGTTTTGGGACAGAGTCCGAAAGGCCGCCCGTGTGTTCCCGGAACATTTTTCAACACCTGCGCATTCACAGATCCGCCGTTGGGCTCATTCGGAAACGTGGGAATCAACACGCTCGAAGGGCCGGGTATTGACGATTGGGATATCTCGCTGCTGAAGACAATGCCTGTGGGAGAGAAGAGGCGATTCGAATTTCGGACGGAGTTCTTTAACTTCCCGAATCATCCGAATTTTCTGTTCGCCGCGCCGGGACCGCAGAATTCAAACAACGCGACCGTGCTAGGAACTCCGAGCTTCGGGTACGTCACTGCAGCGAGAGCGCCACGCCAGATTCAGTTCGGTTTGAAGTTCTACTATTGAAGCTCGTGCATCGACAAGCGCTTCTTTTTCTCGGCGTGTCTGCGCTGGCGTATGGTGCCGCAACTCGCCCGTTCGCGCCGCAGGCCGCCATCGGAGGCGCAAATATTCAGCTCGAATTCGACGGGCTCATGCAGAGCCGGGTGATTGCCCGATTCGCAGGGCGCGACCTCGTGCTAGGCCCGGCCACAGCATCGGAGTTCATCTCTGTAAACGGAAAGCCGATCCAAGATTTTCAGCTCAAGAGTCACCACGTTCAGAACATATCGGACGCGCGCGGCGCAGGCCAGGAGCTGATTCTGACGGGCAGTGCAGGGGTGATCCGGAAAATAGAAACCGTCGAATCATTCAAAGCTTATCCAACAATGCTGTTCATCAACGTGCAATACGTGAATACCGGGGCAGCGAACGTTTCAGTTGACGGTTGGACCAATTGCAGTCATGCGCTGAGCGTGAATCCGCGGCAAACATCGCCTCCGTTCTGGTCGCTCGAGAGCGGCTCTTATGAAAGCCGTCCGGATTGGGTCGTTCCGCTGCGGGCCGGCTTTCATCAACAGAATTACCTAGGTATGAACGCGAGCGATTACGGCGGGGGCACCCCCGTAATTGACGTATGGCGTCCCGACGTAGGTCTCGCCGTGGGTCACGATGAACTGGCGCCGAAGCTGGTCTCGCTTCCGGTAAGCATGCCGTCAGCAGACCATGCGACGGTCGCGGTTGAGTACGCGCATAAGCAGATCCTTAAGCCCGGCGAGTCGCTGAAGACGTTCGAAACGTTCCTAGCGGTTCACCAACGCGATTATTTTTCAACTCTTCGCGATTACCGCCGACTGATGATCGCGAAAGGTGTCCGGTTTCCAAACGCGCCCGCGAACGGATTCGAGCCTATCTGGTGCGCATGGGGATTCGGCAGGAACTTTCAACCGAAACAGATCATACACGCACTGCCGGTTGTAAAGAGCCTCGGCTTCAAGTGGGTCACGATGGATGACGGCTGGCAGAACGCCGAAGGCGACTGGCAACCGAATCCGGCAAAATTCCCTCACGGAGATGCGGACGTAAAGGCGCTGGTTGACAAGATTCACGCGGAAGGCTTCAAAGCGCAGCTCTGGTGGTCGCCGATGTCGGTCAGCCCGCATTCACAACTGTTTCGTGAGCATCCGGAATGGCTGCTGCTCGATCCACAGGGCAAGAGGCGCAAGATCAGCTGGTTTGATACCTACTATCTGTGCCCCGCTGTCCCCGACGTTGTTCGATGGCACCAGCGGATCGCGGAGAGAATCATTCGTGACTGGGGCTTTGATGGGCTGAAGATTGACGGGCAATTCTTGAACGCGGTTCCGCCCTGCACGAATCCGGCTCACCATCACAATCGCCCGACAGATTCAATCGAAGCGGTACCGCAATTCTTCAAGGGCATTGCGGACGCCGTGCACAGCATAAAACCCGATGCGCTGATCGAACTGTGCCCATGCGGAACTGCATACTCGTTCTATTCAATGCCGTACTACAACATGTCTGTCGCGTCAGACCCGACCAGCTCCTGGCAGGTCCGGTCAAAGGGCAAAACGTTGAAGGCGCTCATGGGCGATTCGCTGCCATACTTTGGAGACCATGTCGAATTGAGTGACGGCGGTATGGATTTTGCGTCGACAGTGGGCGTAGGCGGCGTTATTGGGACGCAGTTTCGCTGGCCGCCCAATGACACGAACAGCCCGCCGCCAACCGATAGCGACATGAGCAGCGCTAAGCTCGCCCTCACTCCCGAAAAACAGAAGATTTGGGCGGAATGGGTGCGCATCTATCGCCAGCATATGCTTTCGAAAGGCGAGTACTTAGGTGAGTTATATGACATCGGCTTCGATAAGCCGGAGGCACACTGTATCAAGAAGGGTCAGGCGATGTACTACGCGTTTTATGCGCCGAGCTGGGACGGTCCAGTTGAGCTGCGCGGCTTGTCATTAGGCGAGTATCAAGTCACTGATTATGTGAACCGAAGAAATCTGGGCATGGTGCGCGGACCCAAAGGACATCTTCGAGTCGCTTTCAAGCATTCGCTACTGATCGAAGCCGAACCAGTTCGCCCGCACGAAGCAGCGGGCCGCAAGAGCTAGCCACGAGCCTATGCGGCTCTCTCCACCATTTTCAGCCGTAGTCCGAATACGGACAACGCTGTCCGGGAATGAACGGCGGCATGAGCACGGAGCCAGCCATACGCTTCAAAACGCTGATCTGCGTAGTTGGTCCTCAGAATGCTGTAACGGACAGATGATGCTGAACGGTACTCCCGAGGGCCCCGGATCGAAGCACGGTGCGGCCGAAGCCCCGGGCCTGTCTACCCCGCGCTCGCGAAGAGTCTTCAGATTTGGCGATTTCGAGCTGCGTACCGAGACGGGAGAACTCTCGAAGCGCGGAATACGTGTTAAAGCGCAGGCGAAGCCGATCCAGATCTTGGAAGCGCTGCTCGAAAAACCCGGGCAACTCATCACGCGAGAAGAACTTTGTAGGAAGCTGTGGCCTTCGGGTACCTTCGTCGATTTCGAAAACGGGCTGAACACGGCAACTAACCGGCTGCGAGCAGCGCTGAACGACTCTGCGGACGCGCCACGCTATATCGAAACGCTTCCGCGCCTCGGATATCGCTTTATCTGTCCGGTCATCGAAGTTCTACCGAATTCAGAACCGGTAGCTTTTAACGTTGGAGTACGCGGCGAAGAGAGTCAAGCTACCGAAATCTCTACCGTTCCGCCTCCTGCGCCTATTTCGCAAATAGCACCTGAGCCGGAAACCCCAGTTGCCGGGACTTACAGATGGGGCGCAGTCCCGCTGACGGTGGCACTTGGGGTTGCTCTGTTGGCGCTTGCCGCACTTTTCTTTTCGTACTTCGGTTGGCGGGCAATAGCGGCGCAGCAACGTCCCACTTTCACGCAACTCACCTTCCGAGCGGGTGTGATTGGATCCGCGCGATTTGCACCTGACGTCAAGAAAATCCTCTATACGGCCCGATGGGCAGGCAGCGCCCGGCAGACATATCTGCTGGATCTCAATCACACCCGATCGCAGGAGTTGCAATTTGCGCCAGGCTCGCTCGCGTCGGTTTCAGGCAAAGGCGATGTGGCGTTTATTTCGCGGGATCCGGTTTCCGTAGATCACCCCGTACGCCTGTCGAAGGTATCTGTAAATGGGGGTATAGCGCAGCTGATTGCAGAAGGCCCGCAAGCTGCGGATTGGGCCCCAAACGGGAAGCAGCTGGCTGCGGTTCTTGAGGTTGGGACCGAATCTGTAATCGAGTTTCCCGTCGGCAACGTGATCTATAGCTCTAACGGATGGTTCAATTGCGTGCGTGTTTCACCGCGCGGAGATCGAATCGCCTTCCTCGAACACCCCGTTCGGGACGATGACGCAGGGCACGTGCGAGTGGTCGACGGTGAAGGTAGGACGCAAGTCGTTACAGACGAGTGGAACAGCATTGACGGCCTGGCGTGGGCGCCGTCTGGAAACGAAGTCTGGTTCACCGCGAGTAAGAAGGGAGCCGCTCGCGCACTGTACGCAGTCACCGGAACATCGAATGTAAGGGAGATTGCTAATACACCCTCGTCGCTTCGCCTGCTCGATGTTTCGAGAACAGGGCGGGTACTTATTGCAGCCGACGAAATCCGGATGAGCATGAGAGGAGCGCCCGCATTCGGGAATGCCGAAAAGGACCTCTCAAGTTTCGATTTTTCTCATGCCGACGACATCTCGCCGGACGGGAATTTCGTGCTGTTTACCGAGGGGGGCGATGCCGGTGGCCAGCATTACTCGGCCTACGTTCTCAATCAAAAATCAAGTAAAGCGTCCCGCATAGGGCCGGGTCGCGGACTGGCGATATCGCCGGATGCAAAAAAGGCCCTGACCATCGATCCTCAAGATCGAAGCAGCATTGCGCTGATCGATCTCGGTTCGCAACGAACCACGAGAATCTCCGGAAACGGGTTTACCTATCAGTGGGCGAGATTTCTGCCTTCCGGGACGACGCTTCTCGTAGGCGGAGCGTATCCGGGAGAGGCACTGCAAATCTGCACTCAGCGCCTGGATGGCAGCAAGCCGATTCCGGTGGGAGGCCTTCCTTACATGGATTATGTCGCCGTATCTCCCAACGGATTGCGCATCGCAGGGGTAAGTGGGAACGAAACAGCGCTTGTGTTTGAGCTTGCAGATGGCGCTGCCCGCCAGATCTCGTCCGTCATTTGTGCAATTCCGATTGCCTGGAGCGTTGATAGCAACGACCTATATGCGCTGACTCTCCGTGATGCTGTATACCCCGTTGTGAAAAAGAACCTGTTTACAGGCGCCACGGAGCTCTGGAAGACGATTGCACCCCAGGACACAGCCGGTCTTATCGGGATCGGGGGCCTGGTGATAGCTCCCGCGACCGGCGCTTACGCCTACTCCACCACCTTCAATCTCTCCCGGCTCTATGTAGTTGACGGCTGGTCGTAAGCCGCCCACGCGTGTGGGGATGCCGCCACCGCGTGTGTTATCATCAGAGTGTTCTTACCTGCGGCTGTGTCTTTGTTGATTGTTTTTTCTACTAGTCCTGGCTGCTTGTGTGACGAATTTAGCAACTAGGAGCTTTATGATGACAAATGTATTTGTTGGAAACCTGAGTTTCCAAACCACCCAAGACGATCTCAATTCGATCTTTTCTCAATATGGTGCCGTTGAGCGCGTAAACGTCGTGACAGACCGCGCAACCGGACAACCGCGCGGCTTTGCGTTCGTTGAAATGTCCAGCCGCTCGGAGGCCGAATCGGCAATTTCGGCGTTGAATGGTACGGATCTGCACGGCAGAACTCTGAACGTGAACGAGGCTCGCCCGAAGACCGAGGGTCCCCGCGGCAGCGGGAACCGCAGCGGAGGCGGGTTTAAGAGATCCCGATGGTAAACGGCGGAGGGCGCCGCGGTCAGTAGTAGATCGCGGCGCTCCGGCCGCTCTTGTCTGTTATTTCATTACGGTAAGTGGAGGTTGGTTGGCCAGTCGCGATTCGTTTCAAAAACGTCAGAAGGAAGCTGCGCGTCGCGAGAAGCGCCAGTCAAAACTGGATCGGCGGCAAGGACGCCAGCCCTCTCACGGCGACCGGGATGACAACCCTGCAAACGGTGATGCGACAGGTTTAGCCGGATTGGATGCGGAGCCCGCAGACCCACTATCGGCAGAGGCCGTTTTAGCCGCCCTTCGCCGGGCCAATGTCGCGGATCCGGCACTCGAGCGCGACCCGAGTTTGTTCAAGCCCGTTTCGAGTGAACCGGAGCTGCCAAAAAACGATAACCCACGCCGCGAACCGTAAGTAGATAGCGGGGGCGCGTAGGATCGTCCTCGATATAGCGCCGCAAACGGACGATGAAATTATCAATCGGCCGTGTGTCGGTATCCTCTCGCAGGCCCCACACGTTCTCCAGCATTGCCTTTCGTGATACGGGCTGCCCCTCATGTTCGATCAGATATCGCAGGACGTTCGCTTCCATTTGCGTAAGCGGAAACACCTGACCGCGAACACTCAATTCGAGGCGATCGAAGTTGACCGTTTTTTCCTTGCTGTCGCCGAACGTGAACACATCTCGCGTCGAGCTAGCTGGCCCGGCGTGGTTTGAGGCCGCGGCGAGCCATTCCCGCCGGCGCAGAAGTCCGCGGATCCTCGCAATCAGAATGGATAGCTCGAAAGGCTTCGTCAAATAGTCGTCAGCGCCTGCGGCGAAACCGCGTAGAACGTCATCCGGGTGCCCACGAGCCGTCAACATGAGAGTGGGAATGAACTGGCCGGCCCGGCGAAGCTCCGACATAACCGTGAACCCGTCCTGGCCGGGCAGCATGACATCGAGTACCAGGACATCAAAGGGCGCATCGAGCGGCAGCAATCGCGCGAGCGCCTCTTCCCCGGTGTCGACCACCTCCACCTCATAGTCGTCTGCTTCCAGATTGAAGCGCAACCCCTCCGCCAGGTGCTGCTCGTCCTCGACCACCAGAACCCGGTTCATTTCACAATAGGAAGCTGAAGCACGAACGTACTGCCGCGGCCCGGGCCTTCGCTTTCGGCCCAAGTGCGCCCGCCATGTCTCTTCGCAACGGTACGCACGATGTAGAGGCCCAGGCCGGTTCCCTTGAGGCGCGACGCCAGTGGGCCTGGAACACGATAGAAGCGCTTGAAAATACGTTTCAACTCACTCTTCGGAATGCCCACGCCGTGATCCCTGACGCGTACCGCCACATTTTCACCATCCATTTGAGTAGTCTCGACGGTCACTCTCACGTCATTCCCGGAATACTTAACTGCGTTCTCTATGAGGTTCGAAACGGCTGCCCGCACTTCGTCCAGGTCGCCGCGGATTTCAAGCGGCGGGCCGGGGTCGTACTGCAAACATTTCGCTGGCAGGTTATGCAGCGTGCGGGCGCGGGCCAGGCATTCCTCGACGACTTGGCGAAGGTCGATCGGCGCGGAGCTTGCGATACGGCGCGCATGGCCGATGCGGCCCGTGCGCAACACCTGCTCTATGGTTCCCATTAGCCGATCGCTGTCCTCAAGCATGATTCGGTAGAACTCATTACGCTTAGCTTCGTCTACACTTCGTTTCTGCAGTGTTTCGAGATACAGCCGGATCGAGGCGACCGGCGTTTTTAGCTCGTGTGTAACTGCGTTAATGAACGCGTCATGCTGCTCGTTGCGGCGAATCTCGCGGACGAGGAATATCGTGTTGAGCACAACCCCGCAAATGATAAAGGCGACAAGTAGGAACCCGCAAAACAGAAGGATTCCCGTGCGCCAATTGAAGAGTACCCACCCGACATAGAAAACGAGTACGACGGAGATGAGCCCGGCGCCTAGAGCAATGAAGAAGGCGATCGACTTCTGCCGGCCGCTTACGACCATGATTCAGCTTATAATCGGTGATCTCGTGGCTGTAAAGAAGCCATCCGTGCCGGCTCTCATCCTGGGCCTCATTCCCTTCATTACCATGTGTTTCTCGGTGACGCTCTGGGATCGTATCTATCCGATGATTTTCGGTCTCCCGTTCAACCTGGCTTGGCTGCTCTGCTGGATAGTGCTCACTTCGTTGTGCCTGGCGCTCGCCTATCGTGTCGAATCCGCACGGGAAAAGAAGGACGGCGACGCCGCATGAGCCCTCAAGCCGTTTCCCTTTCGGTGATCGTCGCGATCGTCGCTCTCGGCGTTGCTATCGGTTTCCTGGCCGGAGTCCGTAGGAAGATGAACCTCGAAGAATGGACCGTTGGCAGCCGCGGCTTCGGCACGGTGCTGATGTTTCTGCTGATGGCCGGCGAGGTCTACACCACGTTCTCGTTTCTGGGTGCGAGCGGCTGGGCCTATTCCCGAGGCGGTCCAACGCTATACATCTTGGCCTACATCACGCTCGCTTACGTGATCTCGTTCTTTATCCTGCCGGAAATCTGGGAAGTGGGACGAAACTACAAATTGCAGACTCAATCCGATTTCTTCAACGTGCGATACGGCAGCAAGTATCTATCTGCGGTGGTGTGCGTCGTGGGTGTGATCTTTCTCATCCCCTACCTGCAACTGCAAATCACCGGTCTCGGTATTATCGTCAACGTCGCGAGTTTCGACGGTATCGGCCGGACACCCGCGATGGTAATCTCGGTTGTTCTGTTGGCTGCCTTCGTGCTCGCAAGCGGCGTTCGCGCTGTGGCCTGGATCAGCGTCCTCAAGGATCTGCTGATGGTGATCGCAGCGCTGTCCATAGGTATAGGCATTCCATACATTCACTATGGAGGCATTCATGCGATGCTCTCCGCCTTAGTGCGGGCGCATCCGGCACACCTGACCATGCCCGGGGCCACAACCAACTTGGGCCACACCTGGTACATCTCGACTGTGCTCCTGAGTTCTATGGGCTTCTATATGTGGCCGCAAAATTTCGGTGCCGCGTTCACGGCGAAAAGTGCGGACACATTGCGCCGCAACGCCGCGGTGATGCCGCTCTACACGATCACGCTCGCTTTCATCTTCTTCGTGGGCTTGACCGCCGTTTTGGTTGTGCCGGGCCTGCGCGATGGCGACCTCGCGCTTTTAACTGTTGTCCGGCAGAGTTTCCCGCCCTGGTTCCTGGGTGTAGTCGGTGGCGCAGGAGCGCTTACGGCGATGGTACCTGCGTCCATTCTGGTACTGACCGCGGCCACGCTCTTCGTCAAAAATCTTTGCCGGCCTATTTTTGCTCCGGCCATGACGGACGCTGAGGTGACGAAACTGGCCCGCGCTATGGTCCTTGTGCTCAGCGCGATCAGCCTCTATTTGGCTGTCCACAGCTCTGCCACGCTCGTATCGCTGCTGTTATTGGGCTATGCCGGTGTGTCCCAATTCTTCCCCGGCGTGGTCCTGGGTCTCTACTGGAAACGCACCACCATGCGTGGAGTTTTCGCCGGCTTGCTCGCAGGAGTATTCACAGTCGCCGTCCTAGTTCTCTCGCATCGGGATCCGTTGTTCGGCTGGAGCGCTGGATTCCTGGCACTGTGCCTTAATTTTCTGATTACCGTGATGCTGAGCCTGCTCCCGCACTAACGGGTGTCCATGGGAATGATGGGCAGGATGATATGTGACGGATGTTCCGGATCCAGGTAGATTGAATTCTGGGCGATGTGCCAGCGGCGGTTGTCGTTCAGCGGTTCCCCTGTGTTCGGATTAACGTCGAATCGCGGGAAATTACTGCTTGAAATGTCGAGCCGGATGCGATGTCCCCTGGCGAACACCAGCGAGGTCGGGTACATCTCAATCGTGAACTCATACGGCTGGCCGGGCTTCAGGAACTCCTGTTTGCCCATGCCATCCCGATAACGCGCTCTCACGATGCTGTCGCCGATATTAAGATCGAAACCGGCGGGAAAGTCGCGGTTGGGCGGGTACACGTCAATCAGCTTCGCCGTAAAGTCTGTATCCGGCGAATCCGAAGAAGCCCACAGCTTCACGATCAGCCGTCCCGTTACTTCCATATCGTTTGCCAAAGGAGCAGTCTGAAACACGACCACATCGTTGCGCGCCGAAAGCGGATTGGTGTCGGAACAAAGTGGCATATTCGCCCGGCAGCGCTGGTCGGCCGCGCCCTGAGTCGCAAGCGTTCCTTGCGAAGAGATATTCCCACCCAGGGTTGGAACCGGCTTGTGCGGATCGAACTGATACGAGATCGGCGCGTGCGCTTTCGGCTTTTCCGGCGCGAGGAGGCCATCGCCCTCAAGATAGTAGTCCGTGGGTTTCGTCCTGGCGAGCGGCCATTCCTGTTCGTCGCGCCAATGGCCGCCGACGAAGATCCGCCCTTCGGAAGTTTTGTGCGCGTCGCCGCCGCCCATGACGTAAATCCGCACCGGCGCCTCACGATCCACACCGTTCTCAACACCCTTCAGCGTGTGATCGAACCAGCGCAACTGAAAAGCGTTCAGATCAATCGCCGCGTCGGGCGTAAACTGCGCTTCTCCCGCGTAACTGATATTAGGCCTGCTATGGATCCAGGGGCCGACGATTAATCGTTGCACGCTCTTCTTGCTCTTATGCAAGCCCGCATAATTGAGATTCGCCACTTGCAAAGACCACGAATCGTACCACCCGGTAACGTGATACACGGGAATGTCCTTGTACGCGGCCAGGTTGTCCGCCACATTGACGCCCATGTCGTTCCATGCCGGATTCGCACTCATCGCCTCGACCAGAAACTTCTCGTAATCGGGCGCGAACTTTAGCGGTGTCGTGCCGCGCCGTAGTGGGAGCGCCATGAGGTACTCAAATACGTGATTGCTTAAATCGGCGAGCGCCGGAGCCGCAGCCGGGATCACTCGCCGCGCGAGCTGCCGCAATCAAGTTCGGCTTGGCCCCGGGATCGCCCATTGAAAACACCCAATTGAAAAAGCGCAGCTCAAACGCGCCGTTGTGGCGAACACCGTACCGCCCTACATCGGACATCGAAAACAAAGGGATCATCGCCTTGACGAAGGGGGCGTTGGAGATCGCCAGCGCGTGTTGCGTGCCTCCCTCATAGGACGTTCCAACAGTGCCGATCCCGCCGTCTGACCACGACTGATGGCCGATCCAGTTCGCGGTGTCGCTTCCGTCGGCCCCGTCATCGACCAACGGCCGCCAGTGCCCCTCGGATTTATATCTGCCTCGTACGTCTTGCACCACCACGACATAGCCGCGCGAAGCGAAGTACGGCGCAAATGCGGGCGCCCTCACCGTCTTGTTGTAAGGCGTGCGCATCAGGATTGCTGGAAACTTGCCCGCGACCGGATACGGTATTCTCCGCCGGGCGATAAATATCGGTTGCCAGCCGTACGCCATCCCGCATCTTCACCATTACGTCGGAGGAAAGAGTTACCTGGTAGGACTGGCTGTTCTGTGCGACAAGGCAGCAAAACGGAACCAGCAGCAGTATCAGCTTCGTGTGGAAGGCGCGACTCATAACAGGCCGCAAGTGCAATCGGAGGAACCGCCGCGCTTGCGGTCAGGCGGCTTTGCGTTCGGTGAGCAGCGTATCAATCTGCGCGGCCTTCACCGATTTCGCTATACCAAAAAATTTCAGAATCTTGATTTGAATCCAGGAAGGGTCAAACTCATACCACGCCAGCCCATGCCGCGCCGACGTAGGGTGAGCGTGGTGATTGTTATGCCAGCCTTCGCCAAAGGTCATCAGCGCGACCCACCAGTTGTTCCGTGAATCATCGCGCGTTCGAAAACGCCGTGAGCCCCACATGTGCGTAGCCGAATTCACAAGCCAGGTTGCGTGCAGGCCCACAACTACGCGCAGGCAGACTCCCCATAGGACCATCGAATAACCGCCAATAGCGTACAAGACTGCCGCGAGTGCCACGATCGGAATCCAATGGTAATTGTTCAGCCAAATGTAAAACCGGTGCTTCGCCAGATCGGGCGCGTACTTTGCCATTAAGCGCGTGTTGTTGTGATTGGTCTCACCAAAAAGAATCCAGCCTACGTGGGCCCACCAGGCGCCGTCCCGCGGTGAATGCGGATCGCCGTTCTGATCCGATTTCTGATGATGAATGCGGTGTACTGCCACCCAGAAAATCGGGCCTCCCTCAAGGGTCAGCGTGCCACAGATGGCGAAGAAATATTCAAGAGCCCTCGGAACCTTATAAGCCCGGTGAGTATGCAGCCGGTGATATCCCATGCTGATGCCAAGGCCGGTCGCGATCCAGTACAGAGCTACCGCCGCGGCGAGGTTACGCCAGCTAAACACAAAAAGGGCCGCAATCGCCCCTACATGGAAGAGAACCATGATCAGCGTTGTGATCCAATTCATTCCGTGGCGTTCTGCGGTGGTGCGCGCGTCAGTGATGGGCTGGGTTTCGAGCGTTAGACTCACATTCTGAACCTACCAGCAATTCGTCGTTTGGTTTGTAAGAGTTGTGTAATTTCGCGGATGGGCTGTTGCACGTGCCCGGCGGCTCGGATTGATCTTGAAGTACAAACGGCGAAGGGCATAGACTGATACCAACCGGGTACCCGGAATGAGGTGGAGCGGGGTATGCATATGAAACGCGTTTGCGGTTGGAGTTCAATAGCACAACTTCTCTTACTAGGCGTAGCGGCTGTTTGTTGGACTGGCGGGCTGTTCGCGCAAGTCGAAACCGGGACCTTAGCCGGCAGGGTTACGGACGCGACCGGAGCTGTCGTGACGGGCGCTCAGGTGAAGCTAACAAGCAATGCCAGCGGGCAGAGTCGAACACTTGAAACCAGTAGTGATGGGACGTTCGTCGCGACCTCACTGCCGCCGGGCATTTATGAGCTTCAAGTTCAGCAGCGCGGGTTCCAAACCTACAAGCGCGAGAACATCGCCCTTGCAGTTGCCCAAAGCCTGCATTTGGATGTTGTGTTACATCCGGGAACATTGCAACAGGAGATCGTTGTGACCGGCGCACCGCCTCAATTGCAAACCGAAAACGCCACGCTGGGACAGGTTATCACGCATCAGCAGGTCCTCGATCTGCCGCTCAATGGACGCAACTTCATGAACCTCGCGTCGCTCAGCTCGGGAACGTCATCGTCCGAGCCTGGTTCGCGCGACCAGGGAGCGGGAGGATTCTCGTCTAATGGCAACCGAAGTTACGACAACAACATTATGTTGGATGGCGTCGATGACAACAGTCTCGCCCCCGACCAGCGCAACGGAACTGATTTCATCCTTGCTCCTCCGCCGGATGCGATTGAGGAATTCAGGGTGGAAACGAATGGATACGGACCTGAATTCGGCCGCGGCGGTGGAGCGGCCATCAACGTTGTGACGCGCTCCGGTACGAACGCTTTCCACTTCTCGTTATGGGAATTTCTGCGCAACAACAAAATGGATGCGCGCAACTTCTTCGATTTCACTTCCGGCGCTCCACCTTTCAAACAAAATCAATTCGGCGGCACAGTAGGCGGCCCAATCATCCACGATCATCTGTTCGTGTTCGGGGATTATCAGGGGACGCGCACGCGCCAGGCCCAAACGTACGTCTCGCTCGTCCCCACTGCGCTGGAACGGTTGGGAAACTTCAGTGACGGATTTCTGGGCACCATCAGTGATCCCGCTACGGGCGCGCCGTTCCCGAATCAGCAGATTCCGACGACCAGCATGGACCCGATTGCTCTCAAATTAGCCCAACTGTTTCCAGAGCCCAACATTCCCGGAACCAACACATTCGCCTATAACCCGGTTTGGGCGCTCGACACGGATCAGTTCGACATTCGAAGCGATCAGCCGATCAACACTGCGAATCAAGTGTTTGAGAGGGTGAGTTGGTCGCGCCAGACAAGAAATCAGCCGGGGGCGTTTCCGGGCATCGGCGTGGGCGTCGTGAATACCGGTAGCGGCACGAACATGACGATTCCCTCTTTGAGCACTGCGCTGGGCTTTACGCACATCTTCTCGCCGAACGTCGTGAACGATTTTCGTTTCGGATATGGCCGGCTCAATATCCAGCAAGTACAGTTCTTTGCCGATCAGGATCTGTCAGCACAATACGGAATCCCCGGCATCCCGTTTGTTTCCGGGTTGAGCGGCGGCTTGCCCCAACTCAATTTTTCGGACATTCGGCATCTAGGAACCGCGGGATGTTATCCAACGTTTGAAGTGACGAATGCTTACACGTACCGGGATGTGCTGAATGTCGTCAAAGGGAAGCACGCGATGGAAGTGGGGTTTGAATTTCGACCGACCGAGTTCACCATCCTGCAGCCTTGTGACGGGTTGGGCACCTTCGACTACAGCGGGCAGTTTTCCGGTTCAGGATTCGCGGACTTTCTCCTGGGATCGCCATCGTATGCTGCACTCGCAAACTTTGAAAACATTGATTACTTGCGGAAAAACGTGGCCGGCTTTTGGGGGGATACCTGGCGTGTGAATAACCGGCTGACGCTGAACCTCGGTGTGCGCTGGGAATATCACTCGCCGGTCGCTGAGCGATTCAACGCGCAAGCGGCGCTCGGCTTCGACTTGGTCTACAACGTCTCACGGCCCGTTACGCTGCCTCCAGATTTCCCGTTTCCGATAAAGGTTGTGGGCAAATATCTTTCCGACCCGCAGCACAATGATTGGGCGCCGCGAATCGGCTTGGGTTATCGGATCAACGACAAGACTGTATTTCGGATGTCGTACGGCGTGTTTTGGCAGGCCGAGGAGATCGGCACTTATAGCAATCCGAGCCCCGGCTTCAGTCCGCCTTTCTTCATTGACGCGGCGTTTCCGGCTGTCAGCACCACGCAAGTGAATCCGTTCGTGAACGTATTAGGCAGAGGTTTTCCGCCGAACGCTTCGACAGCGGGATTCGATCCAACTGCCATTTCATACGTGCGCGTGCAGCCTGAGCTGCCGGACGCTTACGTACAGGAGTGGAATGTAGCGGTGCAGCGGGACTTGGGCTTTGACACGACACTCGAAGTCGCGTACGCAGGAACGAAAGGCACGCACCTGATCAACTTGGCCGTCGGAAACCAGGCGACTCCGAGCGCCGACCCGAATGCGCCCATTCAGCCGCGAAGGCCGATTCCCATTCTGCAGGAAGGGACGCAAGATATTCTCGGGAACGGGTACTCGAATTACGACGGCCTTCTCGTGACACTGCGCAAGAGAATGTCGCACGGGCTGAACTTCAACGTCGCGTACACATGGAGCCATGCGTTGGATCTAGCCTCCAGCTCCAATCTGGGCAGCAAGAATAATGGCTATTTCCGCGATTACAATCACCAGTTCTGGGAATATGGCAACGCGGATTTCGATGCGCGTCACCGGCTCAGCGCTGTTCTCGAGTGGCAAGTGCCCGTTGGGCATGGCCACGCTCTGGGCGGCGGCGCGCCGGATTGGGTGAATAGCGTGATCGGCGGATGGAACACGTATTCGATCTGGACGCTCCAGAGCGGGCGCTGGTTCACGCCCGTATCGGCCGTTGATTCATCCAACTCGGGAAGTCAGAATCCGCGCCCGGACGTGATTTGCAATCCCAACGACAATGCGCCGCATACGGTTGCGCACTGGTTCAACACAGCCTGCTTCGTACCGGCAGCCCAGGGTACGTTTGGGAATGCAGGACGCAACATCATTCTTGGACCGGCGTTCTTCAATACGGACCTATCGTTGGTAAAAGATTGGAAGTTCCATCGAGAGCAGCGCCGGCTCGAGTTTCGAGCCGAAGCATTTAACCTTTTCAACCGGGCGAACTTTGCCGAGATTGACGATTTGATACCGGAGGACACGACGTTCGGGCAGATTCAGACGGCGCTGCCTCCCCGGCAGATTCAATTGGCAATGAAGTTCTACTGGTGATCACTTAACCCATGAAAGATACTGAACGCACAGTCGATCGCAGGCGATTCCTAGTGGATTCGGCGATGCTCGCCGGGACCGCCACGGCGCTCTCCGCGCGTGCTTATTCGCGCGTGATGGGCGCGAATGATCGCATCCGGCTGGCGCAGCTTGGGTGTGGCGGGCGCAGTCAAGGTCACGTGCATATGGTTCACATGGCCTCGCAGCGTACTCCGGTTGAAGTAGTTGCGGTCTGCGATATCTGGACCTTCGCGCGCGAGCGCAGGGCGGCTCAGGTCAAGGATGTTTTCGGCACGGCACCGGAAACTTTCAAATACTCGGAAGAGATGCTCGCAAAACCGGATATTGACGGCGTGATGATCGCGACGGGTGATCATCAGCATGCCAAGCTGTGCATCGAAGTGGTGCAGGCGGGCAAGGACTGCTATGTAGAAAAGCCGTTCGCGAACGTGCTTGCCGAGGCCAAAGCCGCGCGCGCAGCGGTGAAGGCGTCAAAGCAAGTGGTGCAGATGGGCACGCAGCATCGGAGCCAGCCATATCCGCTGGCTGTGCGCGACATTATCCAATCGGGGCGCATTGGAGACGTTGTCCGGATCACTCAAGAGTGGAACGTGAATCAGCCTCGCTGGCGGCACATTCCGAGGATTGATGACGGCACGCACCCGACGGCTACTCAAGGAAGAGGACACGGATTGGCAACGCTGGTTGCTCGGAAAGCCGTATCGGCCCTTTCGATCCGCACGTGTATCTCGAATTCCGCTTGTATCGGGACTTCTCTTCGGGCATCTTCGATCAATGGCTCAGTCATGGCTCGGATCTTGTCCACCTTTGGACGAACGAAACACACCCTGTCAGTGCGACGGCGACGGGCGGCATCTTCACGTGGAAAGACGGGCGGGAGAATCCGGACAATGTCACGGTCTCATTCACGTATCCGAAGGGCTTCCTTTACACGTATTCGACGACGTTTTCAAATAGCTACCGGAGCTACAGCCGCATACAAGGCCGGAACGGCACAATCGAAAATTACGGAGGCGAAGGCGCTTCTCTATTCCTGGTGACGAAAGAAGGCGGGCCGCAGTGAATTCGATCCAGAAGACAACGCTCGTCCACGCTATACTGCCCCGCCCGCGATGGGTCCTCCTCAGGACGCAGCCGAAATCTTGCGCGTGAAAGGCGGCCGTGAACCAGACTCGTTAGGGCCGAGCGATGATGATACTGATCATCTGATGAACTGGCTGAACGCGATGCGCGATCGCAAGCCACCGAATGCGACTGTGGATCACGGCTTTTCGCATTCGATTGCGTGCATCATGGCGGCCCAATCCTACTGGGCAGGCAAGCGCCTGTATTGGGATCACGTCGACGGAAGAGATCGTCGAACATCCCGTATAGGATTTCTTAGCCGATAAACAACGGCTTAATATGCCGCTCGAATAGATTCGTCGTGACATTTCTTGCGACGCTATCTTCCATCGCGCAAAGCAGGTCAAGATAGCGGGTCCCCATTTTGGCGGCCATTTTGAATCCGACGTGCAGCAGTTGCCGGAAGCTGCTGTTGTACGCCGGAGATTTCGGATCATGGCGCAGAGCCGACACAAACTGTTGCGGAAGACCATTCGTTCACGTTCTCGGGCGACGGGCAGTTGGGCGGGATCGATATCGATTACCGCGGCATAAGGCTCGCATAATTCCTGCCGGTGCGAATAGGCTTCGCGATAAATTTCTTTTGCGATTTTCAGCCCGTCGCCGCCCGCTTCTGCCAAGCCGATCAGCTCTTCGAGCCAGTTCGTGCCTGCTGTTTTTAGATGCACGCCTGCTCCGGATTTCTTCAGGAGGTTATGAATCGGCGCATAGAGCGAGAACTTGTCGCTTCCCGAATGGATGCTCAACTTCAGATTGGCGGGGAATCCATACTGCTCGATTGCAAACGCGAGGACAGCGATATCGTCTGAAAATTCCTGTTCGAATTTCGCGAGATCACCCACGTAATCCACGCCCTTGTTGAACCGGCCCGTAAATTTGGGCGCGATGGTCTGGATCGGCAGTCGTTCATCTGCGAGCGCGGCGAGAATGATGAGCAACTCTACTGGGGTTTGCGGAGAATCCGTCTCATCCATCGAGACTTCCGGGATGAAATTCGCCGCGGCCTTTCTTCTGCTCAATGTGGCGGTAAATGCGCGCGGCCTCGTCGACCGCGGCAAGATATTTGCTCGCGGTGCTTGCTACAAAATCGCGCTCAATTCGAAACGGGCGATCAATTCCAGATATCCGAACATCTCCGATCAGCTCCGGATGCCTGCCCACGAAGGCTTCGACTGCAGTCGAATCCGGCGGGCTTGCCAATCCAATCCGCCACATCGATGGTAAAGAAATCGCAAGGCTCAATAAATCTATCGACGGTTTTCAGATTGATGTGGTCGGCATCGACATAGTAGGGTTTGCGCCACCCGAGAGCTCGAACGGCTTCATCCGCTGCGGCGCGGGTGCTCGCGGGATCGGAACCAATGATGATGTGCTCGCGGTTGGATTTGTTCCATACCGGAATGACATCTACGCCCGCCTCGGCGGCCATCATGCATGCGCGCAACTGCGGCTTCGCCTGATGCGCGAATCTATCTCCAACTCCGATTGAGTATTTTGAAAGCAGCACTGGGTTACTCATAAGAGATGACTCCAACCCGCCGTCAATTCCTAAAAATCCCTCCGATACTCGCACTGAGCGGGCCACTGCTTGCGAGCGCCCAAGCCGGCGCAGGAGCCGAATCTCCAGTTTCCGACGAAAGCTCGCGACCGGCTGGCGGTCACATCGTATCCTTTTCGGGCTTATATAGAGAGTCCTACGAACCACGGGAGAGATCGCAAGGTTCAGGGCATGGATCTGCTCGAATTTCCGGCAATGATCGCGACGAAATTCGGAGTGTACAACATCAACCCTTTGGGCGATCATTTCCGCTCGACTGACGCCGGCGTATCTCGACGCGCTCCGGCAGGCGGTCGAGAAGGCCAACTCACACATCGTCGACCTGGGTCTCGGAGGCCGGCCGTTCTATGCGGCGGATCGAGGCACACGCCAAGCCGCTGTCGATTATGGCCGCAAATGGATCGATATCGCGCATGCGATTGGATCGCCGAGTGTTCGCCAACACATAGCGCGCTCCGGTACGGGAAAAGCCGATGTCGCCCTTGCGGCCGAGAGTCTCGGGGCGCTCGCCGAGTACGGGTCAAAACGAGATATCATCGTGAATCTGGAAAACGACGCATCCCATTGCGGAGGATCCGTTCTTTCTCGTAAGCGTCATTCAAAAGGTGAATAGTCCGTACCTTCGCGCCTTGCCCGATTTTGGCAACTCCCTTATCGATCACGATCCGGAATACAACCAGCGCGCGGTTAAAGCAATGTTCAAATACGCATACAGTATGTGTCATGTTAAGGACATGGTTGCGTCTGACGAAGGGAAGCGCTCCACCGTGGACCTCGAGAAGATGTTTGGAATCGCTAAGGCAAGCTCGTATCGGGGTTACTTTTCGATGGAATTCGATACTGATGCGGGCGATCCTTTCAGCGGGACCAGCAGACTGATTCAAGAGACACTGAAATACATTTAGGTATGCGGACTGCGAGCGTTAGCGAGTTATGTTTCCGTTCTCATCGCAGCCGGCGCTCGATCAGCGCGCAGCCGGGGTCGGAACGCGTTGAGTTTCGCCGCGCTCCCGACAAGATCGACGTCGATCATCGGCGGCGCAGCTATTCACGACTTATCATTTCGATCCTCAAATCGCGAAACCGTACTTCAATCCGGTCCGCACCGTGCGACGGCATCGCAGTCACTCGAGATTTCCCGATCGGGAACCAGATCCCTCCCGAGCATGCTCATGACAACAACCTCGAGCCGCATCAGCGCGGCATGTACTTCAGCCACGGCAGCGTGGACGGAATCGATTACTGGGGCGAAGCGGCGTTTTCCAAATACAGTGACGATGCCGTGTTCGGTCGTAAAGTCGCTTAAGAGTATTAGACGAGGTGCGCAGTGGAAACGATTCAGGAGTTTTGCGGGCCACGTTCAATCTGCAGAGTCCACGCGGGCGCGTCATTGCGGAGGAAGAGCAGGCGTTTCATTTTTCGTGGAGATGAGCGAAGCCGGACGATTGATTGCGAATTCACGATCCGGGCGAATCACGGCTCGGGCGTGACGATGGGGGACACAAAAGAAGGGACATTCGGGATTCGGTTGCGAAAAGAGCTGAACTCGCCGCCCGGCCACATGGTGAATTCACACGGGGCGCAAGGGGAAAAGGAAATCTGGGGGAAACGCGCCGACTGGGTAGATTATGATGGCGTGGTCAATGGCGAAACTGTAGGCGTGGCCGTGCTTGACAGCCCGAAAAGCTTTCGGCACCCCACCTATTGGCACGCGCGCGGATATGGCCTGCTCGCGGCGAATCCGTTCGGATTACGGGAATTTTCGCGCAATCCAGACGAAGACGGCAGCTGGACGATTCCCGACGGCAAGTCGCTTACATTTCGTTATCGAGTCATCATTCATAACGGAGATTACAAGCAGGCCGGCATTGCCGAAGCCTATCAGCAATACGCAGCGCAGTAGTACAGGAGGATTTCATGCCAAAAGAGACGGAATTGAATCGCCGCGATTTTCTCGGCGGACAGCGCGGCCGGACTTATGACGCTGGGAGGAATTAGCAGTCTCGTTCAGCCGGAGCGCGTTATGGGCGCGAATGATCGGGTGAGGGTCGCCATTTGCGGCCTGCATGGCCGGGGAATGGATCACTTGCATAACTATTCCCAAGTCAAGAACGCGCAGGTCGCCGCCTTGTGCGACATCGACGAAAGCGTTTTGCGCAAGGCCATGGCCCAGATGGAAAAAATGGGAATGCCTAAACCCGTGACCTACGTCGATATTCGAAAGCTGCTCGAGGACAAATCAATCGACGCAGTATCGATCGCGACGCCCAATCACTGGCACTCGCTGATGGGCATCTGGGCCTGTCAGGCCGGTAAAGACGCGTACATCGAGAAGCCGTGTTCCCACAATCTGTGGGAAGGCAAGCAGTTGGCGGCGGCGGCCAAACGCTACAACCGCGTCGTGCAGCATGGAACGCAGACCCGCTCGGCAACCGCCACGCGGGAGGCAGTCCAAAAGATGCAGAACGGGTTGCTTGGCGATATGTACATGGCGCGAGGGCTCTGTTACAAATGGCGCGACACGATCGGCCGCACGCCTGTCTCCCCCGTGCCTCCCGGAGTGGATTACGATCTGTGGACCGGCCCCGCTCCGATGCATCAGTTCACGAAAAATCGGTTTCATTACAACTGGCACTGGTTCTGGTATTACGGCAATGGCGATCTTGGGAAACCAAGGCGTTCACCAGGTGGACGTTGCGCGGTGGGGCATGGGGCTCGGCTTTCCCAATAAGATCAGCGCCATCGGCGGCCACTTCATGTTTGATGACGATCAGGAAACGCCCAACGACTTGAGCTGCGCCTTTGAGTTCGATTTGCCCGACGGCAAACGCCGCATGATCACGTTTGAGGTGAGGCACTGGATTACGAACCATGAAGCGACGATCGGCACGCCCGAGCTTGGAACGGCAGAAGCGAAAGCGCAGCCCGGTAAGCCCAAGCTTGGGCCATCAGCCGGATCGCACAACACGATCGGGAACATCTTTTACGGATCAAAGGGATATCTCGCGACCGGTGATGAAGACGCCGCAACGTATGCTGTGTGGCTGGGGCGCGATCAGGAAAAGCAGCCGCCGGTGCATGGCGGAAGCGAGCGCGCTCACTTCCAGAACTTCATTGACTGTGTTGCCAGCCGCAATGCGGCCGATCTGCGTGCGCCTATCGAAGAAGGATACATTTCGGCCGGCATGGTGCATCTGGCGAATGCGTCGTATCGTTTGGGGCGCACGATACACTTCAATCCCGAGACTCAGCAAGTAATTGGCGACGAAGAAGCAGCCACGCTGCTGCGCGACGGGGATCGAGGCTATCGTGCTCCGTTTGTCGTGCCGGAAGAAGTGTGACGGGTGAGAAGAGGGCGGCGGAAGAATGGCGGCTTGAAAGCCGCCATGGCAGCCTGAAAGGCCGCTCCACTACCACAAGGCGCTTTCATTCCACGCGGGTGAGGCCGAGCAGCGGACGTTATCGGTCGCATAAATTTGCTGCACGGCGCCGGGATTCTATCGGGTTGCCGGCGGCGTCTACCGCACCTGCAAGATGGATGCGGCGAGGGGCGGCTTGGGCGGCGAGTGAGCGGCAGATCAACGTGCCGGAACAGATCCCAGCCGAAATTCGCGAGAGATGCGCGATAGTCCTCGGTCTCGAGTAGATTGCGGTATGAGATCAGGCCGCCCGCCAGGTAGAGCGAGTCCGCAAGCGGAGAGGCGGCGAAGGCAAACAACGCGGGAACGGTCAGGCGGCCGCGAGCGGCGAGAATGATCTGCTGGCCCGCGATTCCCGGTTCATTTTTCAGCGCCTGAAGCACGGCAAGGATGTCTTGCACTCGCTGAGCCAAGAGCGAACTGCCGAGGATCAAGGAGGCCCAGGCGAAGTCTTCCTCGGAATCGTGCGGAACGGTGTAGGCCGGATCGCCGCGTCCGACTTCCGGCCGCATGTCTCCGATGCCGCGAATGTCGGCGGCGCACACCACTCGTCCGCTTCGCGCGAGCCGGTGATACATGCCGTCCTCGTGCGCTTCAGCGTTTCGGCCGCGGTCGTCTAAGGTGAGCGAGCACAACATCGTCTCGGCGCTCGCGAGGGAACAAATAGCCAGGCGGGAACCCAGACCTGCGGCGCAGATTGAATTTCGATTGCTTCGATGTGCGCACCTTCGGTAGGCGTACGCGCGAGGCTACGGAACTTCAGTTCACGGTTGGGAAGTTCGAGCGGGAGCGGGCTTGGATTGATCTTCTGGGCTCTCTTCGGCTGCGCGCTGCTTGATCTCATCGAACGGCCGTAAGCTGCCGAAATCACGAACGACACTACCGGTTGCGCCCACCCACAAGTTCTTCGGCGCTTCAGGCGCGACTTGAGGCTCTTGTTCGATCTTGCGGTCCGAGTTCTTCAGCCATCGCTCGAACCAGTTGTAGATATCGAGCCGCAGAGAATAGGTCAGGCCATGGGGCAGCGGCGTATCGCGCCAGTCGAGGTGATCCGGATGGCCAAGCAGCCTGATACACCCGCGACAACTTTTCGATACTCCTCGCGCCCGCTGCTCAGGTATCGCGGTGAATAGGTGCCGAAAAAATCGTGCGCGCTCACCAGGATCAGGAGCGGCTTGGGAGCGATTGGGTACAGGAGATCCCACCGATCGAATCCCAGAGGGCAGGAGCCAATCAGATTCTGCTCGGCATCATCGGTTGAGCCTGGCGGATCGAAATCAGCGCACGCCACGTTTTCGGTGTTTCCGGATGAGACCGCGACTGCGCTCAACCGGTCGTCTACACAGGCGAGTAGCATTGTCAGAGTGCCGCCGCCGGATTGCCCGGTCGTTGCCAGCCGCTCGCGATTCACCAAAGGATGCGAGGCAAGATAGTCGAGGCTCCGGATCGCATCCCACACCTGATACCGCGATGCCGTGTCGCCGAGCAGCAGCATCTGTTTTCCAGGCACATTATGCTCTTCGTCGATGGAATCGAGCCGCGTGTCATTACCGGAAGCATTCGGGCCGGAAGCATTCGGATAATTGATGCGCTCACCCTGGCCCATCGGATCGAACGCCAGCACAAGATGACCGAGCCGCGCCAGTCCCTGACAGCACTTCTGATACGTCACTGCGGCTTTGCCCTGCGGCGAGTGGCCCATCTGAAACAGCACGCCAGGATAGGGCGGCTTGCCCGAGGACGGGACGTACAGATTCGCGCTCACGAAGACTTTCGGGCCGGCTCTCGTACACGACTTTCTCGAGCGTATAGCCGGCGCGCTCGAACTTCCCTGTTACGCGAGGCCGAAGTGGCGTACGCTCCGGCTCGCCGCCTGCAAGCTTCCAGAAAGTTTCTCGAGCCCAGCGCTGGCGTGCTTCAATTGCACCTCGCGTCGTCAAACGCGAAAGATCGAGCATTGCGGTTTTCATAAGCTGCACGCGCCAAGGCGGAAAGATAGTCGGGCAGACATCTCGAATAATCGCGATAGTAAAAGCCTGGCAGATCGGCTCGAACGGCTCTCGGCGCTAAAGCACAGACGCTCGCGATTTTGAGCAATGCGCGCCGGGACAGGCCGTCGGAAAATGAGGATCTCAAGCCGGTGATGATCTCCGGACGTCCTGATTTGCGGATCAGAAAGACGACGCTCACGGTTGCGAGCAGTGGAGCGGTTGCAGCGAGCACGAATGCCGGGAAATAGGAAAAGCGGTCTACAAGCGTGCCGACGAGCAGTGTGAATGCGGTCGATGCTAAACCGGCGCCAAGCCCGCTTAATCCTGTTACGGACCCAACCACCTCCGGAGGAAACAAGTCGGAAGGAAGAGTTAGGCCCATCGTCGACCAGGCTGCGTATCCGAACAGCGCGACACAAATAAATGCCAGACACGAAAACGGGCTGCTCGCGAGAACTGCCGGAATACCTGCCAGGATGGGGACGCAGCACACCACGCAGATTACTTTGCGGGCGCGCAAAACGGGCATGCCTCTCTTCACTAACGCTCCAGAGGCGAAGCCGCCCGCGAAATTTCCCAGATCCGAGGCGACAAACGGGATCCAGGCGAAGATCGCAATCTGCTTCAAGCTGAATCCGCGCGTATCACTTAAATATTGCGGGCAGCCAGAAAACGTAGAACCACCAGATGGGATCCGTTAAAGAGCGCCCGAGCACGATGGCCCACGTCTCGCGACGCCTGAGGATCGGCCAAGCATTCTTCAGGCTGAGCCGCTCGCCCGGCGCAGTATACGACGGCTCGCGTTGAGGATCGATAAACGTTCAGCCACAGGGCCAGCCAAAATAATCCCAGCACTCCAGAAAATGTGAATGCCGAACGCCAGCCAAACTGCAAGGCGATCCAGGGAATCGTTAGGGCCGCGACCGCCCCGCCGATGCTCGAGCCGCTATCAAAGATCGCGACCGCCACGCTGCGCTCTTCAGCAGGAAAAAACTCTGCGACCGCTTTGCTGGCGCCAGGCCAGTTGAAGCCCTCGCCGATCCCTAAAAAGAAGCGCAGTACGCCCAGCGAAACCGGCGAGTTGACGAAGCTGGTTAGCAAACTGATGATCGACCACCAAACCACTGCAATCGAAAGGCCGAGGCGCGTGCCGACAATGTCGAGGAAGATGCCGCCGATCAGCCACGTGCCGGCATAGGCGATTTGGAATGCGCCAAAAATGTTTGATAGCTGGCTGTGCGTTAAATGAAATTCGCGCGTGATGACGGGGGCGAGAACCGAAAGCGTCTGGCGGTTGATGTAGTTGATCGCTGTAGAACAGAAAAGCGTCCAGACGATCCACCAGCGTTGCCGATTTTTCGTCGCCTGTGCTGCGGGGGAGGCTTGCGCTTTATACATTACTCAGGCAATCGTCCGCAAATGACATTGGGGGAATTATACAGGTGCTGCGAGCGGGGTATGCCGGCTCGAAAGCCGGCATGGCAGCCTGAAAGGCCGCTCCACGTTCAGGTTAGGTGGAGTCGGGAGGGCGGAGGGGGCCGGCGTGGCCGGTGCCGGAGGATTTTTCGCGCTGGATGAGCTCGAGCCATTGCGGCCATAACATTCTTTGCACGACTCTGAGATCGGCACCTGGCGACGGACGTGTCGGTTTCGCCCACGCATATTCGGGCGGGACGTCGTCGGGGAACAGAATGCTGCGGCTGATGTAGAGGGGAGGCGCGGGTTGGCTGGCCGCTTCGTCGAGCAGCTCTTGATTGCTCGGATAACCATAGGTGCGGGTGATTCCAGTGGAGGCATCGACTTCAACCGCCTGAGTAAAGCGAATCTGGTTGAGCGCCGCGGCGTCAGATTTATCGAGCCGTTTGAATTCGATGGCGGCGAGTTTGGCGAAGGCGAGCTCGCGGGCCTGATCGTCGCGGTGAATGCGGTGGTAGTGCGCTTCGACTTCCTTGTAATAGCGCAGAAAGGAGCGCTCGGCGGTGGTGTGATAGCGGGTGAACGTGGCGAAGCTTTTGTGGTGCTCAGGGGTCCAGAGGTGGGCGTTGCCGGGGAGCTGCCATTCGATCTCTTCGAGGCGCTTAGTGTTGCGCTTGAGCTTCCAGTGCGCGAGCGCGAGTTGTTCGACCAAGCCGAGGGCGGGTTGGGTGTCGGGGCGGTAGTGATCGAACCAGGCCTGGAGGGTGGCTTCAAATTCGGCGGGATCTTCGTCGGGCAGCACGGTTTTCTCGGAGCGGCAGCCGTGCTTGAGGGAGTTTTGGCTGGATTTCGCTTTGCCTTCGGGGCTGCGCGGACCGGTAGGACCGGTGCGGTGCTCGGGCGGGAGCTCGTCGATGAGTGAAGTCGTCCATCGGCATGGTTTCGCGTCATTGTGGCGGGGCGGGAGTGCAAGACAGTGGCGCGAGCGTAGGGCAAGCGATTGATTCAGAGCGGGATGGAAGATTTTCGGAATCGGTGAACGGACCTGCGGTGAGAATGCGCGGACCGGGATGCGGCGTTTTTGCCGAACGAACTCGGGGGGCGTGAAGCCATTCGCGAGCTCAGCTACGATGAAGTTCAGAGGTCAGCCTTGGCATCACTTGACTGGTCACAATGTCCTGCCGTCGAAAGCATCCCGGGCAAGGTGAGCGGCGCGTGGGTTCTAAAGGGTACACGTATGCCGGTGTCCGCGATTTTCGAGAATCTGGAGGCCGGGGCGAACATCGACGAGATCCTTGAGTGGTTTGATGGACTCGACCGCGAACAAGTAAAGGCGGTTATCGAATTCGCAGCCCGCAGCCTCGATAAAGAACCCTCCTACGCGCCGTAGATGCTGGTCATTTTCGATCAGGCAACTCCCGTGCCAATCCGCGCGCACCTTCAAGACCACACGGTCCGCACAGCCGCACAGCAAGGTTGGAGCCGGCTCAAGAACAGCGATCTGCTGAGGGCCGCGGAAGAGGCCGGTTTTGACGTATTGCTCACAACCGATAAGAACATGCGGTATCAGCAGAACCTTTCGGGGAGGAAGATCGCGGTTGTCGTGCTCGGGCGACAGCAATGGGGGCAGATTCGCCCCTATGTTCAGCGCATCGTAGAAGCGATCAATACCGCCCGACGCGGTAGCTATATCGAAGTAGATATACCTGGCGTGGAGTAGTTAGCTCGTGCTCTTGAGAGCGCGATGGGGCGGACGAATGAGGATGCAAACGTGGTTTTCGGATCTGTGAACGCGTGTCCGGGAGAGAACGTGCCGCTCGTGTGATGCGGCGTTTTTACCAAACGAACTGGGGCGGATTCTAGAGCCGGTTGATCAGGCTGGCGACGTAGCCGGCACCGAAGCCATTATCGATATTGACGACGGTGACGTTGCTCGCGCAACTGTTCAGCATTCCGAGCAGGGCGGCGAGACCGTTGAAGCTCGCGCCGTAGCCGACGCTGGTGGGAACGGCTATCACCGGGCAGGAGACCAGGCCGCCGACGACGCTGGGTAGAGCGCCTTCCATGCCGGCGCAGACGATGGCGACGCGAGCTTGCGTGAGGCGCTCGTGTTGCTGGAGCAGGCGGTGAATGCCCGCAACGCCGACATCGCAGATCGCTTCGACGTCGTTGCCCATGACTTCGGCGGTGAGCTGCGCTTCTTCAAGGACGGGCAGATCGCTCGTGCCTGCGCAGATGACGGCGATTTTTCCTTTGCCGTGAATCGCGCGGTCGCGCCAGACGCGAACAACTCCTGAAGTGGCGAAATATTCAGTTTCGGGAGCGAGCGCGCCGACCCGTTGCGCCATGTCTGAGGTGGCGCGGGTTAGTAAGAGGTTGCGGGATTTGGCGAGGAGCGCGGCGGCGATGCCCGCGACTTGATCCGGGGTCTTTCCCTGGCCAAGAATGACTTCCGGCATGCCGTGACGCATGGCGCGGTGGTGGTCGACTTTCGCGAAGCCCAAGTCTTCGAAGGGCATGTGGCGGAGGCTGTCGATTGCGGCATCTACGGTGGTTTGGCGATCGCGAACCTGTTGGAGCAAGCGCTGCAGAGCCTGGGCGTCCATTGGATGTCTCGCTAAGATGGTAGCGTTTCGGGGGTTTTGCTAAATTGAGTTCGGCGGCACCGGGAATGGGTGAAGGAGTACGCTGCGTCTCTCCATGCGTGTGGAAAGAGAAGGTGTAAACGTCGTAGATCGGAGCTGTAGAATGCCGAACGAGAAGCGTAGTGTGAAATCCAGGCGGGAGCCAGAACTGAAAAGCGATGAGGTGGTAGCCGTACGCCACTATGCAATTCAGGGCGCCGTCCCTGAACGGGTCACAGTGAAAATTGGAACCCGAAATTGAAAGATTCTGACGGAAGGTATGAATGTGCAGCAGAAATACGGGAGAATGGCCGAGTTTGGGTGCGTCGTTTAAACGGAGCAGATCCGCTTGAGGCGTTACAACTTGCGCTCATTCTTCTCGGTGTAGACCTAAAGCATGTGAAAGAGCAATCAGGCGGAAAGCTCTCTTGGCTCGGCGGAATGCGAAGCGATCTGGGCGTGCCAGCGCCTCCCGAGTTTTTCTTGCGCCCACTTCTAGACTCGTCAGATCTGCCAGCTTCCGTCGGTGTCAGAAAACGGTCCAAGGCGAGGAAGAAGGCTGCGTCTGGGCTTTCAACCGCTTGGGAGTAATTTTCGACTCATCTGAGCGCTTCGGGGTTTTACAGGCTTTCATGGAAGACCAGAGCGTCAATGATAACTAGTGAGGCCGCTGCTAGAAGAATCAACGACGCAGTCTTACAAGTCTGCGAATCTCTTAACGACAGTGTCATAAGTGCCCAGGAAAGCTGTCCTGCAGAGGAGTTCAGGAGATATCGTCGAGCTGTCGCAGCAGTTCTGGCCGAAATTAACGACCAAATTTTAAATCCGCTTTACTCAGATCACCCCTCCCTCGAACCGCCGCAGGGAAGAGAAAGCGGACCGGGGAACGAGCCAAACTCCACCCTTGGCTGATCTGCAGAGCCCAAGCTTGCCTGGGTAGCCTCGCTAAGATAGTAACGTTCCCTGGATGGCTCGCTTCTGGACACGTCTGCGTCTCACGCTTGAAATGATTAAGTTCGAGCATTCCGTGTTTGCGCTTCCGTTTGCGCTCACCGGGGCGCTGCTGGCTTGCCGCGAGAGCCGGTTTCAGATTCCCGCACTGGCGTGGCGGTTCGCCTGGATCGTGGTCGCGATGGTTGCGGCGCGATCGGCAGCCATGGCCATTCAACCGGATCCTTGACGCAGAGATCGACGCGCGGAACCGGCGCACGGCGAACCGTCACTTGCCGGCAGGACTTCTCTCAACCGGATTTGCTTGGGGGTTTACGTTCGCGTCTTCGCTGGTTTTCCTGTGGGCTGCGCGTGAGCTGGGCAGGCTGTGTTTCTTTCTCGCGCCCCTGACGCTTGCGATTCTGTTTTTCTACTCCTATTCGAAACGCTTCACACTGATGTCGCACCTGATTCTAGGCTTCTGCCTGGGCATTGCTCCGGCGGCTGCCTGGATTGCGATTCGCGGCACGCTTGACCCTCGGATTCTATGGCTCACGGCAGCGGTGATGTTCTGGACGGCTGGATTTGACGTGATCTATGCCTGCCAGGATTTTGAGTTCGATTGCGCGGAGGGTCTGTGCAGCATTCCACGGCGCTTTGGCCTGGAATGGGCCCTGCTGATCGCCCGCGGTCTGCACCTTGCGATGATTGCCTGTCTGGTCGCGCTCGTGTTCTCGTTTCATTTGGGGGCGCTGAGCTTAGTGGGCGTGGGCGCTGTTGTGGCGCTGCTTATTTATGAACACGGACTCGTGAAGCCGAACGATTTGTCTCGCGTGAACGCAGCGTTCTTTACCGTGAACGGGTATGTGAGCCTGTTGTTTTTCGCGTTTTGGGCGGCGGACATTCTGCTGCATCGGACGTACTTATAACCTATGCAACCTCCGATTGAAGACCGGCGCCTGGAGCCCATTCTCGAAAAAGTAGAGGCAGGCGAGCGCCTGAGTTTCGAAGACGGCGTCGCGATGTTTCGCAGCCATGACATTCTGCCGCTGGGTTACATGGCGAACCTGGTGCGGGAGCGTTTGCATGGGGACGTCACGTACTTCAACGTGAACCGGCATATCAATCCAACCGATGTGTGCGTGGCAAGCTGCCGTCTGTGCGCATTCGGCAAGAAAGCGAAAGACCCTCACAGCTATACGATGTCGCTCGAACAGGTCTGGGAGGTTGCGGGGAAGGGCTACGCGGAGGCGGTCACTGAATTTCATATCGTGGGCGGACTGCATCCGGAGCTGACGCTCGACTGGTTTTGCGAAATGCTCGCCGGACTAAAGGCGCGGTATCCGGGAGTCCACTTGAAAGCCTTCACCATGGTTGAGATCGCTTATCTGGCGAAGCGAGCCCGGCTTTCGATTCGCGAGACGCTGGAGCGGCTGAAAGCTGCGGGGATTGATTCGATGCCGGGAGGCGGCGCGGAGATTTTTTCAGAGCGGGTGCGGCGCATTATTTGCGATCACAAGATTGACGGCGATGAATGGATCGAGACGGCGCGGATCGCGCACCAGATCGGGCTGAAGAGCAACTGCACGATGCTGTATGGGCACTTGGAAACCGCGGAAGATCGAGCCGATCACCTGGTGCGGCTGCGGGCGCTACAGGATGAAACGCATGGCTTCGTCACGTTTATTCCGCTGGCGTTTCATCCCGACAATACCGCGCTCAGTCATCTACCGAAGACGAGCGGGTTTGACGATCTGAAGCAGATTGCGATTTCACGATTGATGCTCGACAACGTTCCGCATATTAAGGCGTATTGGATCATGATGACGCCGAGCGTAGCGCAAATTGCACAGCGATTCGGAGCGAACGATATCGACGGGACGGTGGTCGAAGAGAAGATTTATCACGATGCGGGCGCGACGACAGCGCAACATCTGCGGCGGCAGGACTTGCTGCGTCTGATTCGCGAAGCGGGACGAGAGCCGCTAGAGCGCGATACGGCATACCGGCCGGTTACACGAACCGAGTCTGCGTTTACCGTGCTGGTGTAGAGGATTCGGGAGAAGGCGGGCGGAAAGTACGTAATTTCGCGGCAAGCTTCCCGAGCGGGCCGGTATTTTGGGCATGCTCGACAGGCAGGCTGGTAACTGCGGCCCCTAGGGACAGGCCTTGTAAATGAGGGCTGGGCACGTATACGGCGCCTTCGACCGCCATGGACGCAACCCATCGCCTTCCGAGGTCGTCAATCGTTTTTAAGCCGCGTAAATCGAGGACGAGTTTTCGTTTGCTCAGCGTGGTGCGGGCTGTACGCCAGCACCCGGCGAGTTCTTGGACATCAGCCTCGGTGAGCTCGCCGATCAGTTCGAAGCGGCACGCGTCGATGCCGTCATGAATGTAATATTTGAAGCGGGACGAACGAAGAGGCGTGTTCGGCCGGGGAGCAGCCGCTCTTTCGAGCGTATGCGTGTCCGGTTCTGCGGTGATGGGTCCTATCATGCGGTACGTTTCTTTGACTGTTGGCGAGAGATTCATGTTCCAGGTTTTTGAGCCGGGTGCGTACTGCGTAAATTACTTATCGGCCAGATAGGGCACTCCGGTTACTTCTTAGAATTTTTGAAACCTGCGCCTAACTACAGTGCCCGTTATTCGATTTTTTCTCTGATTAACGGTTTGCGCGGATCGGGTGATCGGAAACCACCCTGACGGAAGGTTCTCCCGCCGGCGCCGAGCCTCTAAGCGGCGTCCGTGCGGGGGCGAACTTCTTGCTCGATCTTTCGCTTCTGCTGTCTCGCCAAGCTAAGTTCGTAATTTTTTTGTAGATTCAGCCAAAACTCCGCGGTCGTGCCGAAGTAGCGAGCCAAGCGCAATGCGGTGTCGGCGGTGATGGAGCGGCGTTCGTTCACGATCTCGTGGATGCGCGTCACAGGGACGTGCAGCTCCAGGGCGAGCTTGTTCGCGGACAGGCGCAAAGGTTCCATGAACTCCTCGCGCAGAATCTCTCCGGGATGCGTCGTTACGCGCGTTACGTTCGATCGGCTAATGGTGCGCTTGTTCATCATCTCTTCCTACCCGTGATAATCAGTAATCTCGACGTTTTCCGGCCCTTGACTGGTCCATCGGAAGCAAAGGCGATGCCCATCATTGATGCGGACGCTATGCTGTCCGGCCCGATCGCCCTTCAGAGCTTCCAGGCGGTTGCCTGGAGGAGCACGCATATCGCCAAGCGAGATAGCTGCCTCCAATTGATCCAGCTTTCGCAATGCAATCCGCTCCACTCCGCGAAATTTCCGCGAGGTACCAGTCTCAAAGAGCTGGCGAGTGTCAGCATCCTTGAAGCTGAGAATCAATTGAAATGTATTCTATTACGTCTCCCGTTATACGTCAAGCGGCAAGGTTTGGCCTAACGGTGGCTAAGCGAGGTGACTGCGCGCGAGAGCTCGAGTTGCTCTGCACTGTTCCCGTGATTGTGATTCAGAGTGCTCAAGAAGGTCGTGTCGAAGCGCCCGGCGACGAATTCGGGATTCGACAGAATCTGCTCGTGCACCGGGATTGTGGTTTGAATCCCCTCGACGACAAACATGTCCAGCGCGCGTCTCATTCTGGCAATCGCTTCGCATCGGTCTTTGCCGTGCGTGATCAGCTTCGCGATGAGTGAATCGTAGTAAGGCGGAATCACGCTGTCTGTATACGCTGCCGTATCGACGCGTACCCCGATGCCCCCGGGAAGATTCAACCCCGTGATACGGCCGGGGCAGGGCGCGAATGTTTCCGGATTCTCCGCATTAATTCGGCACTCGATAGCGTGGCCGTACAGTGAAATGGGGCGTGCGATCACTTGCTCGAGGCGCTCGCCGGCCGCGATTCGGATCTGGCTTTTCACGAGATCGATGCCGGTGACGAACTCGGTAACCGGATGCTCGACTTGGATGCGCGCGTTCACTTCGATGAAGTACAGCTTGCCGCTTTCATCCATCAGAAATTCGACCGTTCCTGCATTGGTGTAGCCGATTACCTTCATCGCGGCCCGGAGGCGCTCCGACATGCCGGCTCGAAGCTGCTGTGAGACGGACGGCGAGGGAGATTCTTCGAGCAATTTCTGATGACGGCGCTGGATGGAGCATTCACGCTCTCCGAGAATTTCGACGTTTCCATGCTCATCGCCGAGCACTTGGAACTCGATATGGCGCGGGGCTTCGATGAGTTTCTCGAGGTAGACGTCACCGCAGGAAAACGACGCAGCCGCTTCATTCTGCGCCTGGGCGAGCAGCAAGGGAAGCTCGGATTCAGAGCGCGCGATACGCATGCCGCGGCCGCCACCGCCGGCGGCAGCTTTTAACATGACGGGATAGCCGATTTCCTCCGCCAGGGCCAAAGCTTCTTCAGGCCCGCTGAGCACGCCGGGGGAGCCGCGCAGAATGGGAACACCCGCTTCCCGCATAATTGCGCGGGCGCGCTGTTTCAAGCCCATCTGGCGGATGATTTCGGGCCGCGGTCCGATGAACTTGATTCCAGAGAGCTCGCAGACTTCGGCGAAATCTGCGTTCTCGCTCAGGAAGCCATAGCCGGGATGCACCGCGTCAACGTTGGTGATTTCGGCGGCGCTGATAACGGAAGGAATATCGAGATAGCTGCGCGAGCTTTTGGCCGGGCCAATGCAGATGGCTTCATCTGCGAAGCGAACATGCAAGCTGTGGCGATCGGCTTCCGAGTAGACAGCCACGGTCTTGACGCCGAGCTCCTGGCAAGCGCAGATGACTCGCAGCGCGATCTCACCTCGATTTGCGATCAGAATTTTGCGAAACATGCCGGAGTCTTTCAAGCGGGACGAATCGCGAACAGCGCCTCTCCGTACTCGACGGGCCGGCCGTTCTCGACTAGCTTCGCAACTACGGTGCCGGCGACTTCTGCCTCAATCTCGTTCATCAATTTCATGGATTCAATGATGCAAAGAACCTGGCGAGGCTCAATGCGATCACCGACCTTCACAAAACTAGGAGTGCCGGGGCCGGGCGCATCATAGTAGGTTCCAACAATCGGGGAAGTGACGATGAAGTTCCGGTCGTCCTCCTGGGGAGCAGGGGTAGGCGTGCGCTCGGGAACCGGGGGTGCTTGGGGCGAGGCAGGCGCGGGCTGTTGTGTGGCGGGCGCTGCGACCGGAAGAGGAATCGCCGGCGGCAGCACGACATCCGGATGCGCCTGCGTGGGGCCGCTTTGGATCACGACTTTATCGCCGCCGCGCTGCACTTCGAGGGAAAAGATTTTGGTCTCGCGTACGACGTTGATCAATTCTTTGATCTCATCAATAGTCATTGTTTGCTCTTGAGCAGCAAAAACTCAGTCGACGGCTTATAACGCGACTAATTCCTTTCCTGTAGGAGTTAGAATCTCGCAGCCGGTAGCGGTTACAACGACTGTATCCTCGATCCGAATGCCTGCGACGCCCTCCAGGTAAGCGCCGGGCTCGATTGTGACAGCCATTCCGGCTTCGAGTTTCGTCTTTTCTTTTCGGCCCAGGCGCGGGGCCTCATGAATCTCAAGTCCAAGCCCGTGGCCGGTGGAATGAACGAAAAGCTTGTCAAGCCCGTAGCGGCGCAAGACTTCGCGAGCCGCGCGATCGACGCTGGAGCAAGTCACTCCCGGTCTGACCGCTGCGATCGCCGCAAGCTGACTTTCCAGCACGGCTTCATACATTCGCCGGATTTTCGGGGCAGGTTTGCCGACGGCATGGGTACGGGTCATGTCGCTGGCGTAACCAGCGACGGTCGCGCCCATATCAATTAATAATAGTTCATTGGGCTGGATAGGCTGCCGGGTAGGATGCGCATGCGGCAGGGCGGCGCGCGGCCCCGAGGCGACGATGGTCTCAAAAGCCGGGCGGTCCGCGCCCAGGCGGCGCATGCGGTAGTCGATCTCGGCCGCGAGATCGAGCTCGGTCATTGAGGGCCGAAAGTGCCGCAGCGCGCGTTCGAGAGCGGCTGAATTCAGTTGAACGGAAGCTCTGATGGCCGCGATCTCGGCTTCGGATTTCACGGCGCGGAGTTTCTCAACGATGCCCGAGAGCGGCTTGAGACGGAGGCCTTTCTTGTGCTTGAGCTGCTGGTAGTCTTCAAAGCTGATCCGGTTCTGTTCGAAGGCTAGAGACTTGGCACGCAGGCGATTCGCCCATTTCAGCAGCTCAGTCGTGAGCGGCCCCTTGGCAATGTTCACCTCGCAATCGCATTCCAGGGATGCCTGAATCTCATACCTTGGATCAGCAAAGAGAATGGCGCGATCCGGGGTCATGAGCAGCGCGCCATTGCTGCCGGTGAAACCTGTGAGGTAGCGAATGTTGGGCAGCGCAGTCGTGACGAACGCTGCTGCGCGGGCCTCTTTCAACGCCGGTAAGAGACGCTCGCGCCGCCGGGAGAACTCGGTTTGCTGTTCTTCCAATCCGGCCCTCAGGGTCTGAGCAGCAATTTACCGCTGGTCTTGCGGGCCTCGAGGTCGCGCTGGGCTGATCCGGCGTCGGCCAAAGGGTAGGTTTTGTAAATTTGCACCTTGAGGCGTCCAGCGGCGATCCATCTGAAAATGTCGGAGGAGCGCCACTGCAACTCTTTCGGATCGCTGACGTAGTTCGCAAGGCTCGGCCGCGTGAGGAAGAGCGATCCTTTCTGGCTGAGCACCAGTGGGTCGAATTGACCGACGGGACCACTCGATTGGCCGAAGCTGACCAGCATGCCGCGAGGGCGGAGGCAATCGAGGCTCTTATGGAACGTGGTCGCACCGACGGAATCGTAGACCACATCCACGCCTCTGCCATCAGTAAGGCGCTTCACTTCGGAGACGAAATCGGATTGCGTGTAAAGAATCATGTGGTCAGCGCCATGCTCCCGGGCCAGCTGCGCTTTGGGTTCCGTAGAAACGGTTCCAATCACGGTGGCGCCTGCGATCTTGGCCATTTGCACGATCAGCAGACCAGCCCCGCCCGCAGCCGCATGAATCAGGCAGGTTTGGCCCGGCTGAAGCGGGAAGGTCGAGCGCGTGAGATAGTGCGCGGTCATGCCCTGCAGCATGATGGCTGCGGCGGTTTCGAAACTGATTTCTGGTGGCAACTCGACTAGCACGGATTGAGGGACGACAGCGTATTCGGCATACGAGCCGCGCGCCATTGCGTAAGCCACGCGAGTTCCGATCCGTAGTTGGACGCCTTTGCCGACAGCTTCGACTGTTCCGGCGGCCTCGCTGCCGAGCTTTACCGGGCTTTCGTTGACTTTATACAGGCCTTTGCGAAAGTAAACGTCGATGAAATTTACGCCGATGGCTTCAATTTTGACGAGGACTTCGCCTTCGCCCGGCTCGGGAGTGGGCAGGTCCGTGTATGTGAGGTTTTCAGGACCGCCCGGCGGATCGGCGACAACGGCCTTCATATGTAGGTGATTGTATGATGCGGGATCGCTGGACGTAGTACTACCGCGGTTAAGCCGGGCAATTGTGGGTGATGCGGCAGATTGGCTACACTGGCCGCGTTCCGACATGAATTTAAGACGGTTCCGCGCGGGGTTGCTGGTCGCTTATGGAGTGCTGCTCGCTCCTCTGCTCTTGCATTCCGCGGATACTTTCGTGATTGGGGGGCGGGTTGAGAACTCGGTTACAAGCGAGCCCGTACGGCATGCGCTGGTGCAGTTGAGGGGTGGCGAGAACTTTAGGGGCACCGTCTTCACGGACGAGCAAGGGGCATTTCGAATCAGCCAGCTTGCCGCAGGCGATTACTCGGTTAAGGCGTCGAAGCCCGGCTTCGAGTATTACTTGATTACTCCTGATGCAGTCAGTAGTGTTCACGTCGGACCGTCGCAGGAGAATGTTGTCCTGCCACTGTCGCCGCTCGCTTCGATGGAAGGACGGCTCTTGAACGGGGAGGGCGAACCGTTGCAGGGCGCCGAGGTTCAAACTCTTTTACTGAGTAATCGTGATGGCCGGCGCGCGATTTCGGTCGAACGTTCCGTATCTACCGACGATCGAGGAAGGTACCGCGTGTGGAATCTGCGTGCTGGTAAATACTACGTCAAGGCGGCCGGGCGCAGCGGCGGGACGCGGCTTTTCGTGGGCGACCGGATTAGCTCATTCGGTTCGCACGAGTGTTTTCTTCCGACGTATTACGGGGGAGCGCACGATTTGGCGTCGGCTAGTCCGATCTCGTTGCGGCCGGGCGATGCTGCTACAGCCGATTTTGCTTTACCTATGGAACCGGCGTTTGCGGTTCGCGGCACCCTAGCGAATTTCAATCCCGACGATCCGCCCAAATTCGAGTTGCTGGCCTCCGGAGAAGATGTCAGCGCGAATCGGGTAGCGCTCAATGCCGGAAATGGCAGCTTCGAGGTGCGAGATGTAGCGCCGGGGACGTACATCCTGCAAGCTACGCACGGCGAAGGCGAGCAGGCAACGCGTGCACGAGTTGAGGTTCAGGTTGGCAGCTCGGATGTTTCAGGTGTACAGATGCGCTTGGCTCCCGGAGTGATGCTACGCGGGCGAGTGCAGAAAGAGGGTGGAGGCACGCTCACAAGTAAAGCCGATGCTACAGAAGTGCGTCAGTTGCTGCCGCAGTGCGCAGTGACTCTGAAATCCTCCGAGCGAGTGGATGAGATCTCCTATTACGCTGTTACGCGCGGCGATGGGCCGCTTGAGTTCAAGAACGTACTTCCCGGGCAGTATCACATTGACGTGTCTACTGATCAGGCGTACGTGTCATCGATGACTTACGGCGCCGTAGATGTGCTCTCGACGCGCACCCTGACGATTGAAGCGGGGTCCGAGCCTGCTGCACTCGAGATCGCGATGAAACAGGACGGAGGCAGTATTGCGGGCAAGGTGGAGATTGAGAATCGCCCGTCCGAAATAACGGTTCTCCTCGTTCCGCAGTTCCCTGAATCGGTAGGGCCGGTCACCGGCCTGGTTTCGCCCACGGGAGAGTTCGAGTTCTGGGATCTCGCGCCGGGAGAGTACGTCGCGTACGCGGTGCCTCACATCGACGATCTCGAATACCAGAATCCGGACGTTCTGGCTGGCCTGACGGGAGGAGAGCGCGTGCAGGTGGCCGCGAATGCGAAAGCGCAACTCACGCTGAGGTCACTAGCGCAATGATAGGGAAGGCCGGTTGGTTCTCAGCGCTGTGGCTCGGCTGCGCTGTTTTTCTTGCGGGGCAAAGTGGAACTTACCCGATCGGGGGAGTGGTGGTCAGTGCTAGCGCAGGAACTCCGTTGAAACACGTGCGCGTCAGCGTGTCGCCTTCGGGCGAGAACGGTCCTGAGGTCGCGATCGTGACGCGAGAGGACGGCCGATTCCGCTTCAATGTTCCGGAAGGTAAGTATCGCTTGATCGCTGAGCGCGACAACCTGCCGCGGCAGATCTTTGGGTTGCAATCATTGGCTACGGGATTCGGAACGGCGATCGTCACCGGACAAGGTCAACAGACCGATAACTTGATTTTCAAGTTGTTCTCGGGGGCGGCGATCACCGGAAAAGTAACTGACGAATCCGGAGAGCCAGTCGAGCGTGCACTTCTGCAACTGCTTCGATCGAGCGTGGTTGCCGGCGAGCGCCGACTCACAATGATGGGTTTCCAGCATTCGGATGATCTTGGCCGCTATCGTTTCGGGCGCCTGCCTTCGGGCGAATATTACCTGGTGGCCACAGCGATTCCGTGGTACGCCAAGTCCTTACGTCGTCAGATCGCTGGCTCGGCGAACGCGACCGACACTTTGGGATCGGCATACGCGCCTGTGTTTTATCCGAACGCGAATAGTCTGGCTTCGGCGGCTCCTGTGAGAGTAAACGACGGACAAGAGCTAACGGCTGATTTTTCCCTGTCCGCAGTGCCCGGATCAGATGTCTTCGTGACAGTTGCTGATTCTTCAAATTCGTCCGATGTGTCTTCAATTACAGGTGAACTGTACTTGTCGATGAACGGAGTAAAAGGGATGGATGCGTACCAGACCGTAGTCACCTATATGGGAGGGCTCACGTCGATCCGAGGCGTTCCTCCGGGCCGTTATAAGGTCAGGCTGACCGGAGTGAAAGACGGCAGGCGCATGGACGATTCCCAAACTGTGAACGTGGCCGGCGGTCCCGTCGAGGTTACGCTCGCGTTAAAAAGCTTGCTTCAGGTGAAGGGAAAGGTGCAAACCGACCCAGGCTGCGAGCCTAAGCAGTATCCATCCCGTGTTGGTGCTGCGCGATGTCGATTCCGCGCAAACATTCGGCGCGGCAGTATCGCCCGACGGAAGCTTTCAATTTCGCGCGGTCGAGCCGGGAAAATATCGGCTCGTGCATGGCCAGCAAAACCGGCTACATCAAACGCGTACTGGTCGACGGCCAAGAGGCGAGAAACAAGACCATCGAAGTATCGGGGGATTTAGGGCCACATCTGAATGTGCTGGCCGGCAACGACGCGGGCCGCTTGAAAGGTTACGTGTATTCCCAAGGCAAGGTTTTGCCGGGCGCATTGGTCGTGCTTGCGCCTGAAAACGAATCGGGAAGCCTGCTGGACTATCATGCGTTCCAGACTGACAGCGATGGCAGCTTCGATTTCCAGAATGTTCCGCCCGGGGAATATTTGTTGTTTGCTTCCTCACAGATCGAGTTGGAATACGGCAACCGCAGTGTAATCGGGCCGCTGTTGGCGAATGCAAAGCGCATAAGCATCACGCCGCGGCTGTCCGCATCAGCGGACATACAGGTTCAGTGATTTCAAAATAGCGGCTTGACATAAACGATACTTCGACTATAATAGAAGTATGGAAGCAGTCAAAACTCGCCGCAGAGTGCAGAAGTTGGGATCGCGCGGCTGCACGTCCAGAAGCGCCGGATCGCTCCGAGGAGCGGTCTTCGTCCAAAGAGCCATTTATTACTGACGCGGTTTTGGCTGAGATCAAGAAGCTGTCGACTGCCGGGTGTCTGCTTTGTGCTTTTGACGAGTTGGACGACGAGGATTGGGAGTAGCGAGTAAGGCTTATGGCTAAAACCAGGAATGAACCGGATGTCACGCGCTATGCGGATATGTTTTCGGCAATGGGAACGGAGCCGCGTCTTCGGATCATGCGTGCTCTTCTGGGGGCGCATCCAGAGGGGATGATCGCCGGTGAGATTGGAGCCGAGCTCGAGATTCCAGCGTCTACACTCTCGCATCATCTTGACAAGCTGAAAAATGAGGATCTCGTGAAGGTGCGCCGCGAGAGCACTTTCCTTTGGTATTCGGCGAACACTGAAGTGCTGCAGGAATTGCTCGGGTTTCTCTATGCGGAGTGCTGCACGCGCAATAAAGCCATAGAGCCGCGGGCCATTATGCAGGTATGCAAGTGAGTGAAAGGAACCGCCACATGGAATTGAAAGAGATCGTGAAGGAAAAGTACGGCGAGGCTGCCCGGCGCGTATCATCGGGCGAAGGAGTACCGGCGGATTGTTGCAGCGCGATTTCCTGTTGCAGCGGGTCGGCGGCGAGCTCGTGCGACCCGATTACGTCGAACCTGTACGATGAGGGCCAAGGCGGCCAGGTTCCAGAAGCAGCGTTGAGAGCTTCGCTCGGTTGTGGAAATCCGACGGCACTCGCCGAGTTACATGCGGGTGAAACCGTGCTCGATCTGGGCTCGGGTGGCGGCATCGATGTACTGTTGTCGGCGCGGCGGGTCGGGCCTACCGGAAAAGCATATGGGCTCGACATGACTGATGAGATGTTGGCGCTCGCGCGCGAGAATCAGCGCAAAGCGGGCGTCGAGAACGCCGAATTCCTGAAAGGCGAGATCGAAAACATTCCACTGCCCGATGACTCGGTCGACGTGATCATTTCGAACTGCGTGATTAATCTGTCGGGCGATAAGGATCGCGTGTTGCGGGAGGCCTTCCGGGTATTGAAGCCGGGCGGACGCTTCGCGGTGTCCGACGTAGTGGTGCGCGGAGATGTGCCCGCTGAGATTCGCCGCAACATGGAGCTGTGGGTGGGCTGCGTTGCGGGAGCAATGAAGGATTCGGAGTACGTCGAAAAACTGACAACGGGCAGGTTTCAACGGGAATTGAGATTGAGCCGACGCGCGTTTATAGCGCGGAGGATGCGCGCGCGTTTCTCTCCGGACAAGGGCTGGATGTGGATGCGATGATTCCTCAAATCGAAGGCAAGTTTATAAGCGCCTTCATTCGCGCGGTGAAGCCGAAGTAATCCGTCGCGCGCTAGCGTACCTTCGGCGTTTCGACGACCATCCCCAACCCATCCAGCAGCGTCCACGTGGCCCGTTGGTAATTTACATATGCTTGCTGATACGTGACGTAGGCATTCAATAGAGCGCTCTCGGAACTGGCGAGGCGCGTCTGTGAATCGAGGACTTCGAATGCAGTGATCGTGCCAAGCTCGTACTTCTGCTGTTCGGCCGCGACGTTCTTGCGGGCGAAATCACGCGTCTCGATGGCAGCGCCGATTGACGCGCGGGCGAGCTCGATTGAATCGATAGCTTGCCGTACGTCAAGGATGATCTGTTGCTCAGTTTGACGCTTCTGATACTCGTCGCGAGTCTTATTGACGAGCGCATCTGCCAGGTTCGCCTGCGCTGTGCTGTTGCGAAACGGAAAGGTGAACTGCAAGCCGAATCCGTAGCTCGGATAGTTGAACGCCAAAACCTGCTTGAGAGTATCGCTGAGACCGGGATAGGGTGCGTTTGCCGGTATTCCTAACACGCTGCCGGGTCCCACGAGGTTTATGGCCGGCCCGGTGGCTCCGCCTTGAAGCGAGAGGTCGAAGCGCGGGAGCAGCGCGTCTCGGGCCACTCGCGCATTCAGGGTGTCGAGCGAAATTCTCTGTTGAGCGGATTTCGTTTCAGGACGGGACTGCATGGCCTTCGAGATCGCCTCTTCAAAGGGCAAGGTTGCGAATGTTGAGGGCAGAGCGGATGCCTCGTCTTCGAGAACGATATCGGTACTCCGCAAGGCGGGGGTTAGGTCGGCGCCAATCAGCCGGCGCAAGCCGTCGAGCGCCGCCTTGTACTGATATTCGGCCTGCACGAGATCGCGATTCCGCTCGGCGACCTGCGTCTGGGATTGATAGATGTCGAGCTTGGCCAGTGCGCCAAGATCGAGCGCCAGCTTGTCGCGCTCATAGGATTTCTGTGCGAGGGTCAGAGTCTGTTTGAGTACGCCGATGTTGTCGCGCGCGAGAATGGCGTCCCAGTATTGCCGGGCGGCAGCGGCGATTGCGGTTCCGATCGCGGCCTCGCTTTGCTCGGATGTAATCAACAGTGTTGTTCGGGCGATGATGAGCGGCGCGCGGTTCTGCAGATTGGTTCGATTCTGAAGCAACGGCTGCGTGATGGCGAAATTCAGAGATCCGAAAAAGAAGGGGAAAGGATAACCATCACCGGAAGTACGGTTGAGACTGAAGCTTGTATTGATGCTCTGTCCCGTGGGAAGAAGCTGGCTGTAGGTTACAGCGGAGTTTTGGGAAAGGGTGTTGATGGTTTGAGGCAGGGGGATTTGCGTTGTGCCCACGCCGCCTCCCGTTCCACCTGTCTGGCCACTTTGTCCTTGGCCCGTTTGACCCGCGCCAGTTCCCGTTCCGCTCGTCTGGCCGGGAGACGTGCCCGTTCCCCCGTTTGCAAAGAAGAATGGAGGCGAGACGGATCGCAACGTGTTGAACTGGAGGCCGAGCGCCGGATCAAATGGCGCTTTCGCGGCTGTGATCTGGTGCGCAGCGGTATACACATCAAGCTGCGTTAATTGCACATCGGTCGAGTTTTTCAACATCAACTCGAGAAAGTCCTTCAAGCGAAGATGCAGTACGCCATCCCGGATGCGATCCGAGAGCCCTTGAATGTTTTTGACCTGTACGGTCTCAGCATTGAAACGGTGCCTGAGATAGTCGCGGACGGCATCGGCAGCCGCGAGCGTCTGCGCTAAAGCCAGCACGCAGACCAGAACGGCCGGTCGCGCCTTATTCATATCGGAGAGCCTCGATCGGATCCACGCGGGAGGCTTTTCGAGCCGGGTAGATTCCGAAGAGCAGGCCGACGGCAACCGAAACGCCGAAAGCGATCGCAATGGATGATGGCGTGACGATGGTTTTCCATTCCGCTGCGGCGGCGATTAACCAGGACAGGAAGTAACCACAGGCGATGCCGAGCACTCCTCCGCCGATCGAGATGAGCACTGACTCAAGCAGGAATTGACGAATGATGTCGGAGCGGCGGGCTCCGGTCGCGCGGCGCACACCGATTTCTCGCGTACGCTCGAGCACGGTCGCGAGCACGATGTTCATGATGCCGATTCCTCCGACCAGCAAGGAAATCGCGGCAATGGCGACCATGACGTAGGTGAAGATCGATTGGGCGCGCTGCTGTTCGGCAAGCAGCTCGGCGGGTATGGTGACGCTGAAGTCGGCCGTGTTGTGATGCGTCGAATTCAGGATGGCGGTAACGACCTTTGAAGCGACACTGCTGTCCTGACCCGGCTTTAAGCGAATGTCGACGCCGTCCAGGTCGTCTTTGAAGCTGTTGCCCATGTCCCAAAAACGGTACTGAAAAGTATTGAGCGGAATGTAGATGACCTGATTTGGATCCTGCGCCTGTGCGCCCGACCCGGAGGCCACCTGGGGCTGAAGGACACCCACGACTCGCAGCCAGGCGTCGTTGACCTTGATGTATTTCCCGACTGCGTGGCCATATCCTAAGAGAGCCACTTTGGCCGCTTCGCCGAGCACGCATACTGCGGCGCTGGCGTCATCGTCTTTCTTATCGAAGAAGGCTCCTTCTTCAAGCTTCCAGTTATGGATGGCGGCGTAAGAGGGGCGCACGCCATACAGCTCGGGAAGGTTTGAGGCGGGTTTGGGAAGCACGCGCGCCGGATGCATGCTTCTGCGGGCTGAGATCAGTTCGACAGCATCGACGTTCGCAGCGAGAATACGCACATCGCGCTCGGTCAGGCCAGGAGAGGAGCGGCGGCGCTGTTGCAGCTCCTGATCGCTGGTTGCGGGGCGCGATTCGATAAGCAGATTGCGCACACCTAACTGCTCGATGAAGCGTAGCGATTCTTCGCGTGCGCCCGCTCCGATGGCGAGCATCCCGATGACAGCGCCGACGCCGAAGATGATCCCGAGCGCAGTCAGAATAGTGCGCGTCTTCTGGTTCCAAAGGTTCTGGGCTGCTCCGGCCAACTCCGAGTTGTAGCGGGACAGAGGAACGAGCCGGCTCATTTGGATACGCTCTTGAGCGGAGTTGCGGGACCGGAGCGCTTTTTCGTCATCTCTATCGGATTCGCGAGCGCGACCATTTGGCCCTCGACCAAACCTGAGACAACGGCGCGCGTTTCATTGCGCCGCAGAAGCTTGACATCTTTCGATGTGAAGCTGCGGCCCGAGCGCACGTACACGAAGGTCCGCCCATCACTTTCGAACAGAGCTTGTGAGGGTATCGAAAGCACATGGCGCATCTCGTCGGTTGTGATGACCAGCTCAGCGCTCATGCCGGGCCGCAGCTCGGGGGAGGGATCGTCTAAGGCAATCTTGCACTCGAAATGGCGATCCCAGAATGGGCCCGTGGTTCCGGCGAGCTCCTTCACGTGGCCGTGGAACGCGCGGCCGGGCAGGGCGATTACGGTGATTGCGACCTTATCGTTGACCGCGAGATGACCGCGATCGAGCTCGGCGATGTTCGCGGCAAGCTCCCAATTCTTGAGATCTGGAATTTCGGCGATCGCCATTCCGGGACGCACCGCGTCGCCGACCTGATACAAGGGGAATGTCGTACCAAAGAAGAACATACCGTTCGGGGAAGCGTTCTTGACCGACACATAACCGGAACGGTGGGCCCGCAGAGTCATCGATTCGATGTTCTGGCGCGCGGTAGTGGCTTGAGCCTCCGCTTTGGCGCGGCCGGCTTCTTGAATGGCGATTCCGGCCTGGCTGGTGGCCTGACGATTCGCGATATTCTGCTCTACTTGCGCGAGATGATCTCGTGCCGAGTCGAGGGCCAGTTGGTTCTGCTTGGCGGTGATGACAGGTAGGAGCGGATTTTTGCGCAGATCCAATTCCGCGAGCCGCACGTCGATCTTGGCCTTCGACAATGCGTAGCGATCCTCCTCGGCTTGCGCGTCCTGCTCCGCTTTGGCTTGAATCAAATGCTGTTCGGCTTCGGCGACATCGGCCTGCGCTTCTTTCAACTTGAACTCCTGCTCAGTGGTATCGAGCTCGACGACGATATTGCCAGGCTTCACTTGTTCACCCGTTTTGCGTAAGAACGTGATGTGCATTTCCGTTCCGCCCGTCATCGGCGCTAGCAGAGTTTCGGGATTGCCGCCGCGCACTTCTCCGCGCGCGAATATGGCGAGGCTGATATCGCCGCGCTGCACTTTCGCGACCGGAATCAGTGCGTTCTTGCCGATTGCCAGTGATCCGTACCAGCGGATGCCGTAAAACGCCGCGGCGGCGAGTGCTGCGCATACAGTGCACCACGCCAGCAGCCGCAATCGGCGGCGGGGTCCGTGTCTTGCGGGAGGAGACGAGAGTGCTGGGGTTTGCGGGCGACGACGGAGGCGGGGCGGGTGTTGTTATTTGGCTCATCGCTGCACTTGGCCGGGTTCGGCCAGCGCTACCAAAGTTCCGGCCGCAAGCCCATTAACGGCGACCTCATCGGCATTTTTGGCGCGTACCGTAACCGCTTGCGCAAGGTATTGCCCATGCGACTTGACGTACACCACGGGTTTCGCATGCACGGTAAACAGCGCCTTCGATGGAATACTCACGGCATTCGGAATCCTGGTCTCGACGACGTCGGCACTCGCATTCATGCCGGGCCGGAGACGGGGATCGGGCGTTTCGATGCGCGCGTAAGCTTTGAAGCTTCTTACCGGCGGCCATTCGGTGAAGCTCTCTTCCGTTAACGGTGAGATGGACTCGAGCTTTGCCGCCAGCACTTTTTCCGGGAACGCATCGACATGAACCAGGACCGAATCTCCGACGGCGATGCGACCACGATCGACCTCTTCGACCTTGCTCTCCATCTCGAGGGTGGCGAGATCGGGAATTTCGGCGAGTGCCAGCCCGGCAGACGCATGATCACCGACTTTGAAGGGTTGCGCATTCATCCAGCCTTGTGAGGTGTTCGACAGATAATTGATAACGCCATTGATCGGGCTCTTCATGTCGAGCTGGCTCAAGCGGCGCGTCGTGCGATCTACCTCGGCTTTGGCCTCATCCCTCAGGCGCTGCAAGGACGCAATCTTCGCGTCGCCGGAGCTCTTGTGAAGCTGCTCGGTTGCTTCCTGCACTTTTACCTTCTCTTCGGCGAGGCCTAGATCGATGGCGCTTTTTTGCCCCTCAGCAGCGCTCAAAATGGCCTGCTTTGAGGCTTCCAAGCGGGCCCGCTCCATCTGATAGCGCGCGCTAGCAAGATCCAGCTTGTCCTGATCGGCGGTAATCCGCGCCTGAGCTACGGCTTGATCGAGCGTAGCCTGTGCCTGGTGGAAGCTAGCGGTCTTTTCCTTTAGATCCTGCTGCAATCGGCTGGGGTCGAATCGGATGACGGTCATGCCGGTCGTGACAGGTCCCCCGGCGGGAGCAAGCCAGACAATTTGCAGGTCGGGAATGTCCAAAGGAGCGGTGAGTTGAATGGAGCGGCGCGCGCTCAACTCGCCCCGGCAGGAGACGAGCACGGAAAAAGTTCCTGAGCGTGCGGCCGCGGTAGGCAGGTCGGCGGCGGGACGTGTTTTACGATACTCGCGAACCGCGAAAGCGGACCCCGTGACCAGCAGCACCAGAATGGCGGCGCGGATCCACAGCTTAGTTCTATTGGGCCGCTTCATCGTGGCGCCGCAATATCGACTGCAGCGGAGAGATCGGGAAGCAAGTGCGGGTCGCTTTGATCGAGGACAAAGCGCGCGCTGAAGGTTTTCACAGGACTTCCCAAGGCGGCGGACGCGACCGGACTCGCCGAATCGAAATGGGCCGTGAAGGCGAGGCCGGGAAACGCGTCCAGGTGAACGCTGGCCTTGGCTCCTGGAACCAGCACGGCTCCATCGGGCTCGCCGACCGAGACCTCGACGACCATGGCGGAAGGGTCGAAGAGTTGGAGCAGGGGACTTCCGGGCCACAACTGGTCGCCCTCTTCGGCGTGGCCCATGGAGTTATTCCGGAAAACGTTCTGCAGAGCCACCATTCCCTGGATCGGGGCTCGCAGCGATAATTTTTCAGCGTTGGTTTGTTGCCGGGACACCGCGATTTTCTGGCGGTCTCTTTGCAGCTCGAGGATGCGAAGTTCGGCTGCTTCCGCCACATCATGGTCGCGATCGGAGAGCGCGAGGCTGGCGACGTGGTCTTTGGCGTCTTCGAGTTTGATAGCGTTCTTCTGCTGCTCGATTTCGCTCAGAATCGGCCCTTTATGGATCTCGATCTGGGCTTTTTTCAGGTCTGCTTCGGCTTGTTGAAGCTCGGAGGCTCTCTTCTCGACGTTGCTCTTGTGCTCGGCCTGTTTTTGTTCGACCTGATGAGTCAGATCGTCATATTTAGCCTGAGCTTCCCGGGCGAGCTTCAACTGACTGGTGCGGTCAAACTCAGCCAGCAGATCCCCGGGGTGGACTGTCGCTCCGTTCTCGATCAGCCGCGTCAAAGTGAGATTGCCTCCCTGGCCTTCGATCATGGGCACTTGCACTTGGACAGAGCGGACAGCCTGGATCGTACCGGTCACCCTGACAGTATGGGTGGGTTGTTGGGCGGCTTGCAGCGCGAGCGCAAAGAGCGCGAACGCGGCCGGAATCGAGCGTTTCAGGGCAGATCTCAGAGCGCACCCAGCAAATATGGCTGACCTGACATTTTATGACGAACCCACCGGCGAAATCGTTGCCGTGGCGAGTCTCATTCTTTCAGTTGCTTGTCGCGTGAAGTCACTTCCTCGAGTCGCTCCGTGCTGTTGTTCCAAGAGAAGATCCTGGCCTGATCGGAAGGGGGTTGCCCTTGATTTTCGATGTAAATTCGATCAGTCGGTTGTTGTGAGTTGATCTCGACGCACTGCGGGAATCCGTTTCGCAGAAAGAAAACGCCATGCCACGTACCTGGCAGGTCACGAACAATTACGGGTCGAGGGTCGTGAGTCGAGCTCGGCTCCTAGTGTGCGACACGTTTTCTGAGACAGAAATGCAACCTGCCGCCAGATCAATAGATTATGGGAGAGGGCGATGAGCTGGAACAGTAGGAGACCGCACCCGCCATCAACGGGGTTCGAAGCCGAGTTCGATGAACCTCCCCCCGAGCACCCCCCAGAAGAGAGCCAGCCCCAGGACTGGCAAATAAAGTACTCTAGCCCCAGCTAAATCGGCTCCCATCAGCAATAGATGCTCGACAGGCAGTGCGGCAATAATTTCCAATACAATCGCGGCCAGAAGCAGATACACTGCTGGCCTGGACCAACCGATAAAGCCGAGCATTACGAGTAATAGAAGAATTACTGAACCTTTTACCCACAGATCTACGTCGAGCAGACCAATTGATGGGAAAGAACAAAATCGACCATGCCGAAAAAATAGAGCTTTAATGGCGTGGATTGCGCTGAACTGAAGGGCGGCCAATTCACCACTCGCTGTTCGATATCCTCCGACGCCTCCGATTAACCAGCACCGATACACGAAGACGAGACCGCAGGCAACCAGTAGAATTCCTGCTGCGCCAAGTATATCTTTTCTACTTTTTCGATGCTTGAAGGGCATGATGCCCAGCGCGAGGAGAGGAAGACAATATGCAGCTTCCTTACTCAGCACAGCGAGGATGCCGCAACACAGCATGGCAACGCACCACGGGGACCGCTTTGTCTCCAGGTATCGATTGAGAGCGACAAGGCTCAGCAGCACAAAGAAAGCTGCAAGCAAATCGAACCTGGCGGCCGCCCACGAAACAACCTCGGGACGGGAGCCATGAAGCGCGAAAATGAGGGCCGCTAACGTCGCCGAGAAACGGTGTAGGAATAATTCTGTTGCCAAGGCATAGACAAGGCAGCTATTTGCCGCGTGGACGATCAAATTCCAGAGATGCCAGCGAACGGGATCGTAACCAGCCCATTTGAAATCGAGCCAGTAGGTGAGGTATCCGAGCGGTCAAAAAAGAGGTCCGGCCCGCTGGGATGAGTGAAGAACGCGAGCACCCTTGGCCATCCCTCGTTTGCAGCCTCGGCGAGGTGCGCATAAGAGTCAAAGAGCAGCGGCGCGTTTACAGTAATTAAGAATGGCAGAACTGCGGCTGTTGCGATGCAAATGATTGGGATGAGATCGGAGTGCGGGGTCTTGATGACTACTTGGTCATTATTGAAACGTACCCGCGAGAATAAGAGCAGCAGAAATGAAAGTCAGATGCAATGATGCTTTCTGCGTTAATCGGGGACTGCACCGGAAGTATGAATTTGAAAGAGCCCCAGCATTCGAATCGAAGGAGCACGGCGCTGGCACCGAAGAATACAATCAATGCCGCTAAGAAGACCGCACGCCTGATTAGCGTCGGCTGACTCACGCTCTCAGTCTAGCCGGACGAGATGTCCTTAACGTAATGCCAAAAGGCCGGGAATCTGTGTTGTTTGTTGGGTCGTGGTGTTTGGAATTCCGAACCTGTTCCCAACGCACCCCGACAACTATTGTGGTTACCGGTCCGTTGCCACGAGTAGCGGGATTCCGATCCAAAATAGGCTGAGCAGTTCCGGCCAGCTTATTCGTTATCCGGCTTCGCTCCCGGAAGGCGCTTTCTTAAAAACGCGATCTGGCCGAGATGGTGCGACTCGTGCTCGCACACATGGAACCACTTGCAGTAATTGTTAGTCGGCCCCCAGCCCCACCCGTTGTCTACGGACATCAACCACGCATCATCCCGCTTCCGGAACTCCGCGAGCGATTTGTCACGGGTCTCCTGAAGCGTATTCAGGTAGTAATTGAGATCGTGGCCCTTGATTGTCTCGCGGCCAAGCTTTCCTAGATTCATGGCGGGGTCCCATTTCTGCTTGACCGCATCCGGCCAGCTGTCCCAGTTCTTTCCGTCAAAGGTGTTCAGCTGATAGTAAGTTTCGGTCGCGGCAAGGTGGAGGAGTAACGCTCCAATCGTATTTGCATTGCTATCGAAGAGGTGGTCGAGGTCCTGTTGAGTCAACCCCTTCACCTCTAGCGGGATGACATGCTGCATCCACGTCAGCATGGAGACAAGCGTTCCGATCTGCGGCGAGTAGCCTGGCTTTGGTCCGATAACATTAATGCGTTCATCACTCGCCAGGGCAGAGCCCGGAATTAGGGTCAAGCCGGCGACTCCCGCCGAGAGCGCGGCCGCGCGGTTCAGAAAACTTCTTCGGTCGTTTTGGTGCTGGCGTTCAGGCAAAGGGTTCTCCTTTTCGGTAATAGGCCGATTCCAATATCGCTCAAGAGCGACCCTGCGCGCTATCGCGGCTAGAATCGACTATGGCCCTGAAATATACGACATCTTATATCGAAGATTCGCTGGCTTTGTTTCGCTACTACAAGACTTTGGCGGAAAAAGCGATCGAGCAGGTCAGCGACGACGAACTGCTCGCGGTGTTAGATCCGGAAATGAACTCGATAGCAGTGGTCGTCAAGCATATGGCGGGCAACATGCGCTCGCGATGGACGGACTTCTTGACCAGCGATGGCGAGAAGCCGGACCGGAATCGAGACAGCGAATTCGAAGAGCCGCCGTCAAGCCGTCGTAGATTTGATGGAGTTGTGGGAGGCAGGCTGGCAGCGCCTGTTCGCGGCACTGAAGCCGCTTTCCGACGCTGATCTCTCGCGCACGGTCACGATTCGAGGCGAAGCTCATTCGGTAATGCAGGCCATCAATCGTCAGATTGCGCATTACGCGTATCACTGCGGCCAAATCGTTCTGCTTGCGAAACACTTCAAAAGCCATGAGTGGCAATCGCTGAGTGTTCCTCGCGGGCAGTCAGCCGCATTCAACCGGAGGGTCGAATCCGGGCAGGCCAGCCAGCGCTAAAAAATGAGCGGATCGTGCTCGGCGACTTCGTCGACGTTCACGCGCGGAATGTCGGTGTGAAGCTGGCAATTCATTCTCTCGATAAAAGCGTTGGCGAGAATCGCGTATCCGGTGTTGGTCGGATGAATCGCATCGAGTGAAAAGATTCCGCCGAGATATTGCGTCGTGAGATGATGGCGGTCCACGTTGTATCCGTTTTTCGACGAGGTCCGCAAACAATCTATTCACATCGACGACAACTGCGCCGAACTTGGCGGCGCTCGCGGCAATGATGATGTTATAGTCGCGAACCGCGGTGCGCGCTTGCGCGATGAGAGAAGCGGGCCGCACAACGTAGCTCGTGCAAATGTTGAACGTAGAAGCCGCCAGGTTCGGGACGACATAGTCCTTGGGACCTGCGCCTGAGCGGCGGCGCACCGCAGCGCGCCTCGAACTCCGAATAGGACACCAGAAACGGAACATCCGTCACGTCGGGAATATTCGAAACAACGATCCTGGCGTGGGAATGCTTCAAGGCATCGAGCAAGAGCGCATAGGCTTCGGAAAATTGCTTGACGCTCGTGGGCGCGGCCCCTATGGTAAGAGCCTGCAGCGCGTCGCCGTTTCCAATCGAGACCAGAATGGTGTCTGGATGAAGCTGGATGGCGCAGGCGGCTTCGCTGAACAATACGTCTCCATTCGGGAGAGGAAGCACTCCACAGCTCGAAGCAGGATTGAGCAGGCTGGGATAGCCCAAAACTTCGACGGCCAGCACGTCTTCGAAGCTGGCCTGTTCGGGATTCTTTTCGAGCTTGGGCAGATTTACGGAATGCACGAGAGCATCCTTGACGTCGAAGCCGGGAACGGACAAATCAAAGGTTTGGACGCCTAGCGTTTGAGGGTCTCGCGTACCCAATCCAGGCGCTCTGGTAACTTCATTTCCTTCGAGCGTGAGTACAGGCGGAATGCCGGGGTATTGAATCAGCGGCAGATGCAGGCGGGTTTTCGCTTGGTGGGCGATTAGCGCAGCGAAACCGTGTCTCTGGCCGCCTGGAGGAGCAACGTTGTCGCTGTCATAAAGCGAGAAGCTTTGGAAACCGGCGCTGAGCGAATCGCCTACAACCACGAGCCGGCCTACGTCCGCCTTCTTTTCTGTAGCGTTCGACTCGCCAGCCCAGGATGGAGATATCGCGAGACCGAAGATGGCCAGGACCGTTACAGAGACAAACTTAAAATTGCGAAAAGCGCGCATCAAATATTCCTTCTCCTACAAGACGTAACGAGTACAAGTAAACCATGAAACAGAAGTGGGAACAATAGGAAAAACGGAGAGCAGAGAGAGGAACTGGGAAGGGAACGAGCCGGGACCACTTAATCTGTACGACCCGGCTCTGAGTAGGCTACTTTTTATCGAAGTCGGAACTCTTCTGAGGCGTCATTCCAGTTCCGCGGGGCCCTTCGACTACGTCGGGAATGGGAGATTCACCGGGAGCCGCGGGCGTTGTGCTGGTCATACCGCCGCCTGCTCCAGCACCTGTCTTCACTCCGGAAGTATCAACACCCCTGCCTCCGACTGAGGTAGTTGTGTCAGCGGCGATCGTATCGTTAATGCTGAGCCCGGCTCTGGACCTTCTCAGGCGCTCGGCCCTCTGCTCCTCGGTGAGCGAACTTTCAGGCACATCGGCGAAATCGTCTGCGGCATCCGCAGGTAAGTCATTCAATTTGGGATCGGTCATATGCTTATCCTCTTACTGTTGGACACATTCGGGAGCAAATCTGGGACGAAAAGAATGCGAACCGGGCATAGCCATGCGGACGAGGTTAAGGGCTAAATGCCAAAGACCTGCCCGGTCTGCGGTGGAAGTGCTTTTTCAAGGCTGGTCGCATGGCGCCGGATTGAGGCAGAGTGCCGGGAGCGAGAGCGCTTCGTGAGAGAGCGGCTGGACCGCCCGGCCTCTCGCGATGAGCTGAAAGATCTCACAGAGTTTTTTCATCGGGGCAAAGCGAACATTCTCGTGTGCGCGGAATGCAAGCTGCTGCTGCGCGAGGAGCATGAACCTCCACCGGCAGAAACCTATTCTGAAGACGAATATGATCCGGGCGTGATGGAGCGCCTGTATCCCCGATATCTCGACGGGTTTCGCGAGAGAGAAGCCCTATCGAAGTCTGCTGTGCGCTGGTGCGAAGGTCCTCGAGATCGGCAGCCACTACGGCGCATTCCTTCAAACCGCTGGGGAATGGGGCTGGAGGGCGGAAGGCGTGGACATCGGCAAAGATACCAGCCGCTTCGCACAATCCAAAGGCTTCACGGTTCACACTCGTGAGGTAACGGACTGCCATTTCGCGGAGCAGAGTTTCGACGCAGTTTTCATCTGGAACTGTTTCGAGCAGATTGAGGATCCAAAACCAACGCTCGCCGAGTGCCGCCGCATTTTGAAACCGAATGGGTTGCTGACCGTGCGCACGCCGAATGGGCTGTTCTATAGGGTTTGTGAAACGCTGCTGGGCGACGGGGCGTTGCGGAGCGGTGCAGCCGAGTTTCTGCGCGAGGCGATGGGCTACAACAACCTGCTCGGTTTTCCGTATTTGTATGGATACTGCGCGGCCACGCTGGAGCGGCTGATTCGACCGTTTGGGTTCCGGCGCGAGGGGATGCTTAACTCCGAGCTGATTACGCTGCCACTGCCGCAGAATCCGGAATGGGTCGAAGCAGAAGAGCGCGCAATCAGCGAAGAAGCACGCATGATGGTGCGCTCAGTGCTGACGAATCCTGATGGCGTGCTTACCGGGCCGTGGATTGAGGTGTGGTTTCGGCTTGGCTAGGACCGTAAACTGCAATTGCGCGCTTTTGAGGCCTCTGAAAACCACGCCTCAGGTCGAGTTCGTCGAGATAAAAGATAGCCTGGTCTCTCGCCCAGGTGCGCAGGGTGTACATACCGGTTTGCTCAGGTCGACCTCTGCCAGGCGAGACGAGCGGAACATGGGCAATCTGTTAACGCTTCTTGTTTGAAAGCTTTAGTTTCCGGCGAAGACGCGCGAAAGGATTTCCCCGGCAATGCCGCTGGGATCACCTGCGTCGATTGACTCGTCGCAGAGCCGTAAGCTTCGTTTGCTAGAGCCGCTCGTCACGATCGAGGGTCCGGAGTGCGACGTACAAGCTCGCCGGCGTTTTGATGACGGCCGCTCTCGATTTTGGCCAGTACAAACCGTCAAGCTCGTCAGTGAGAGTCACGTTACGAGTCGGCGCGGGAGTTGCTGATTGCATTCCGATGGTACTCAGTAAAAATAATTCACACCTGTGATAAGGTATGCGCCTGGTTCAAAATGTGGCGGGCTACCTTCTGAAATCCGGGCATTCGCTTCTGAATGTCCATATCTGAAAGGGGTCCAAACGATTCCATCCATGTCTTCTGAACCGCATTAATCAGAACACTCTCAGTCAAATCGTCGAGCCTGAGGCCGGATAACGCGGAGATGATGGTGCGGGCCTCGTAAGCGTATTCATCGCGCGGGGCGCCGAGTCTAAGCAATCCTTCGATGTCCTCTGACCTGAGGATCTCTTCGACGGCTGAAACTGAAATCATAGTTTTCTCAACTACGGTCGGGTAGAATGCGCGTCCTGAGTCATGAGTTCGACGTACCCTGCTTCACCTTCCACAATATCTGGCGCAAGATGCCGAGCCAGGTTTCGGTGTCCGGCGCCGGGATTCCCAGCCGCCGGATCAGGCGCCTGAGTTTCAGTTCCGCCGATTTCGAAGTGCGCTCGTTTACGTAACCCGACTGCTCGAGCAACTCTAAAAACAAGCTCGTGATGCGATCGAGGTCTTCTGCCGTGACGCGTTCGGCAGGCTCGAAGCGGTTCGCGACCGCCCGAGCTTCGCGCCGCAGCTCGTAAAGGCACACAGCAACCGCTTGACCCAGATTCATAGAGCCGTGCTCTTCTCGCGTAGGTATTCGCAAAAGCCAGTGACAATAGCTCATGTCCTCGTTTGAAAGTCCGAATTTTTCGGAGCCGAAGAGCAGAGCGACAGGAGAGGATTCCAATTCTTTTCCGATGAGCGCGCCTGCCGTTTCGAGACGATGCAGCGGAACGTGCAAGTCGCGGTTGCCAACGGCGGTTGTGCCGACGACCAGCGTGCAATCGCTAATAGCCGCCGAAACATTATCGAAAATCTGCGCCGCATCGAGGATATAGCGCGAGCGTACCGCCGAGCGCGCTTCGTGGAACGCGGCCTCGTAAGGATTCACGAGCCGGAGTTCAGAAAAACCGAAATTGCTCATAGCGCGGGCTGCCGCGCCGATATTGAGTGGGTTGCGCGTCGAAACAAGGACGATCCGCAACGGATCGGGCACTACTGCTCCAGGTAGGTGTACCCGTTCAATCCGTCTTCGTAAAACTTCAGCAAGCGCCCGGCTTCTTCGTATCCGACGCGTTGCTCGCGAACCGCTAACTCCACGTCTTTGCGGAATTGATCGAGCAGCGTTTGCGAATTGTACTGGACGTAATTCAGCACCTTGCTGACCGTATCGCCTTGCACGACCGTCTCGAGCACTACGTCGCCGTGCTCATCGAGGCTTACCTGCACTGCATTCGTATCACCGAATAAATTGTGCAGATCCCCGAGTATCTCCTGATAGGCCCCCAACAAGAATGCGCCGAGTATGTATGAGCCGTTGTTGAAGGCATGTAAAGAGAGGGTTTTCTTGACGTCCCTGCGATCGATGAATTGGTCGACCTTTCCGTCCGAATCGCAGGAGATATCGCCCAGCACGGCATGCCGGGTAGGAACCTCGTTCAGGCGGTGAATCGGCATGATCGGGAAAAGCTGCTTGACGGCCCAATTATCGGGCATGCTCTGGAACAGCGAAAAATTGCAAAAATACGTATCCGACAGCATTGCCGTCGAGCCCTTCGAGCTCCTCAGGAAAGAACTCGAGTTCCGCGGCCAGCTTCAAAATTTTCCGGCAAATCGCCCAAAAGAAATTCTCGGCGAAGCTGCGCTGTTCGAGCGAAAGATAGCCCAGGCTGAAAAGATTCAGCGCGGAATCAAGCGCCTGCTGAGCATCGTGATAACCCTCGAGCAGATTCTTCTTATTGATGGATCGGTAGGTTTCGAAGAGATCAATGAGGCACTGTTCCGAATCTTCGGGCACGCTTGCCGGGAGATCCGCTTCCCCGAACCCGCTAACGCCCAGAACATTGAATACGAGCACGCTGTGATACGCGGCAACAGCTCGTCCGCTTTCCGTGATGATCGTCGGGTGAGCGACTTCCGCTTCATCGCAGATGCTTTGAATGTGGTAGACGACATCGCGGGCGTACTCTTCCAGCGTGTAATTCACGCTCGATTCAAAGTCGGTTTGCGAGCCGTCGTAATCTACGCCCAGGCCGCCGCCAACGTCCAGATATTTCAGACCCGTCGCGAGCTTTTTCAGATCGACATAGATGCGAGCCGCTTCGATCACCGCGCCTTTGATTTGGCGGATATTTGTGATCTGACTTCCCAAGTGGAAATGGAGCAGTTGGAGACTCTGCTCCATGTTCCGTTCTTTCAGGAATTCCACGGCTTTCAGCGCTTCACTGACGGTCAGACCGAATTTCGAACGATAGCCTCCGGATGATTTCCAACGCCCCGAGCCGCGACTGGCAAGCTTTACGCGAATCCCGATGGTTGGCTTGACGCCCACTTTTTCGGCGTGTTTCGCGATGAGCTCGAGCTCGGTGAACTTCTCGACCACAGGGAATAATGCGCCGTCCGATCTTTCTTCGCAAGCATCACCATCTCGATGTACTCGTCGTCCTTGAAGCCATTGCAGATGATAGGCGTATCGTTGTCGGCGATCGCAAGCACAGCCAGCAACTCAGGCTTGGAGCCGGCTTCGAGGCCGAAATGATAGGTGCGGCCGAAACTGAAAACTTCTTCGACAACCTGCCGCTGCTGATTTACCTTGATCGGGTAAACGCTGCAGTAGCCGCCTTGATAGCCGTGCTCGCGGATGGAGAGATCGAATGCCTGGTACATCTCCTCCAGGCGATGCTTCAAAATGTCGGAAAAGCGGATCAGAATCGGCAGCGATATTCCCCGCCATTCGAGGGTGTCGACGAGCTGCTTCAGGTCAATGGATCGGTTCGCTTCCTTTGTGGGGTGAACGAGCAGATTGCCGTTCTGGCCAACCGAGAAGTACCCCTTGCCCCAACTCGCGACATCGTAAAGCTCCGCCGCGTCATTGAAGGTCCATCGATCAGCCGGCTCACGGACTTGCGGTTGGACTGCGGGCTTGCTGTTCAACGCGGGCAGTGCTCCTCCAGGTGGGATCGGGTGTAGAAAGGCGCGTGTTCGAGTCGCGTCTTAAACCACAATTAGAACACGATAAGCCAGGATTTGCCGAAAAAGTTCAGAGTCGTTGAAATCTGAAACCCGGAGCGCGTAGGAATCAGCTGGGCAGCGTGGCCGTTTCCATCCAAAAACTCTTGATCTGTTGCGCAGCCGAAATCAAACCGTCTAACGTGGATGGTTTCTTGAGGTAGGCATTGGCATGCGAATCGTAAGCGCGTCTGATGTCCGATTCGGCGCGAGAGGAGGTCAAAATGATCACCGGAATGCGGCACGTCTGGGGGTTATTTTTGATGCTCGCCAAAACGTCATGGCCGTTCACTTTGGGCAAATTCAGGTCTAGAAGGATGAGATCGGGGCGCCAGTTCCGCTTGGGTTGAGGCGTCTGAAAGACGATGTCCAGCCCCTCGGCTCCGTCTTTGGCGACTTGCATCTGAATGTTCGCATCCAGCTCTCGAAAGGCCTCTTCAAGCAGGCGTACGTCCCCCGGATTGTCCTCTATAAGAAGAACTTGAAGGGTTCTATGCGGGTGAGCTCGAAGCATTGTGATGTTCAGGTTTCAGGCGCGCACGAATAGCCCTATCTACGAACCTAGACCGGTTATTGCGCCATAAGGTTGCACCTGAGCTGGCCAGAACTAGCCTCGCGAGTAGGACAAAGCCCCAGTACCATGCCGAACATCGAGGCCGGTCATGGCCCCTGAGCACTGCCGTGACGCCGGACTAGATTTTCTAAAGCCGCGAAGCACTTAAGTCGATAGAAACTCTGGGCACACTCAATGACACCGCAGGACACAAACTTTCCGGAAACCGTGCCGCAGCTCGAGGACTTGGGCTTTCTGAACTCGGGCGGCACCCAGGCGGATGCGCGTGCGGCACACAGCAAGCTGCTGATGGTGGATTCTTCGGAGGCCAGCCGCTCGGCTCTCCGCGGAGCGCTGGGTGAACTTGACCATGAGCTGATCGAAGCGGAAAGCACCTCCGAGGCGATTTCAGCCATTTCACTTCACAATGTCGACCTGGTGCTGATTGATTTGTTCGCGCCTGAGTTAGGCGGCGCAGAGTTCTGCCGCATGCTCAAGAAGGCCACTGCAACCCAGTTTCTGCCCGTGTTCATCACGGCGCCGTCAGACGACGTCGATAACGAAGTCCGGGCCATCGAAGCCGGCGCCGACGATTTCTTAACCTACCCTCTCCGCCCGAGGTCGGTTCGCGCGCGCATACAGGCGAGTTTACGGCACAAAGCCATGATCGACTCGCTGGACGACTCTGAGACAGTCCTGTTCTCTTTGGCCGAGTCGGTTGAACAGCGAGATCCAGCTCTCGGCCAGCATTGCCAGCGTTTGGCGTTGATGGCTGCCGCCATTGGAGTGACTTTAGGGCTTCCGCAGAATGAAGTGTTGGCCCTGCAGCGGGGAGGTTACCTGCATGATGTGGGGAAAGTTGCGATTCCCGATCACATCCTGTTCAAGGCTGGGCCGCTAACCCCGGATGAATGGGGCATCATGAAAAGCCATGCTGACCGGGGCGAGCGCATTTGCAGCAGCATGCGGTCGCTGGCACCCGTGCTTCCAATCATTCGCCACCACCACGAGCGTTGGGACGGCTCCGGGTATCCGGACGGTTTGCAAGGAGAGCAGATCCCGCTGCTCGCGCGCATCCTTCAGTTGGCCGATGTATACGATGCATTGACAACCGCCCGCCCGTACAAACCAGCATTCAGCGCCGAAGAAGCGGTTCAAATCTTGAACAGCGAGGCCGAAAGAGGCTGGCGAGACCCACATCTGGTAGGAACGTTCGCTGAGATCTTGCCCATGTTCCGGACGCAAACGCCGCCTGACTTGTCCAGGATGTCGCTGCATGCTCTTGCGGCATCAATCGAGCGGTATCGAAAGAGCCCGGGACGCAGCGTGTCAAACGCGATTTCGAAGCAGTCAGAACCGGTCAAACAAGTCGTCGGATTATAATCGCTGCCGAAGGCGTGCTGTCTACCGGTGCTGCGAATAGCTGTATAGATCTGGGATCGTTACGAGTCTTGAGCCAGGAAGTGGTCGAGTGCCGCCGCTGCCCGCGCCTGGTTGAACACCGCGAAGCCATCGGCCGTGTTCAGAAACGCGCTTATCGAGGACAGTCCTATTGGAGCCGGCCCCTGCCTGGATTTGGAGACCCTGCAGCCAGGCTGCTGATCATCGGTCTGGCGCCTGCCGCGCACGGGGGAAATCGCACTGGACGCATGTTCACGGGCGACCGTTCAGGCGATTTTCTGTACCGCGCGCTGTGGGAGACCGGTTTTGCGAATCAGCCGCACAGCATCTCGCGCGAGGATGGCCTCTCGCTCACGGATGCTTATATCACCGCCCCGGTACGCTGTGCGCCTCCGGACAATAAGCCGTCGCGGGAAGAAATGCTCGCGTGCCGTCCCTATCTGGTCCGGGAAATCGCGCTATTGAAGAATGTCAGGGTGGTCGTCGTGCTCGGCGGGATCGCCCTCGATGCGTACCTTTCAGTGCTCCAGAACCGGGGCGCGATCAAATCACGCGCAGCGTTTCCCTTTGCGCACGGAGCGTGTTTCGAGACACATCCAGGAGGGCCAGTCGTGTTAGCGTGCTATCACCCCAGTCAGCAGAACACCTCGACGAAACGGCTTACGACGACCATGCTGCACGACATTTTCGAGCGTGCGCGGGGAATGCTCGATCGAACTAAACACCCGGAGGCGGCTGCGGCGGATAGCTCGGCGGCTGCCGGTAAGTAGGCTGCACAGGATAGGCGCCCGAAGGCACGTAGGCTTGGCCGCCGGTTTCGAATAGCTGCCGCGTTTGGTCGTGCAACAGCACCCAGAGGCCATAGATCCCGAGAGCCGTTCCGATCGGAATGTGAAAGAGGTGCAAAGCCGAAATCACGATCATCAGAACGCGCGCCCACGGCTTGAACTTCAGCAGTCCCCATCCGCCGATGATCGAGGGCAGACCCAGAACGCAGAGGAATATGGCGATGCACACACCAATGAGGGCCAAGACCGGAACGGCAACTGCAGCGTCGCTGTCGTGAGCCCAGGGACCGGCCGAGAGTCCGGCCAAGCCCGCCAACCCACCGAATACGAAGAGCACGACGATACCGGCCAACACTCCCAGGCAACCCATAATGATGTTCAGAATGCCCAGGATTTTGACGTGGTCTCTCATCGGCGCCTCAGGTTGATCATACGCGAAACGAACCCAGATTGTTCAGCCACTTAGGCGGTTTTTGCCAAACGAACCCAGGTCCCGAGAGAACTGTAGGAAGCTTTACAGTTTTCTCGTATGTTTAAGAAAAAGGATAGAATGAGTCGTAAATAGAGTGGCTATGGTTGGGCTTGACCTCAGCGATTGGGTTCCTTTTTGCGGCGCCGTCGATTGGTTCTCAAATCGTGAACAGTATGTTCGATGACACGTTCTCGGGGATCTATCGGCTTTCGTTCTTTGATTGGTCGCTGCTGGTACCGTATTTCGCCATTCTGTCCGTGCTCTCAGTGTATGGGCTGCATCGCTACGAGACGATGCGGCGCTATTTCAAGTACCGCCACAAGCTGCCCGAACGCGCGCCCGGAAAATTCGAGCAACTCCCCACGGTGACGATTCAGCTTCCGCTGTATAACGAGCGATTTGTCGTAGCGCGGCTGCTCGAAGAGGTAAGCAAGATTGAGTATCCGCGGGAGCTGCTCCAAATTCAGGTGCTCGACGACTCGACCGACGACACGCATGCGTTCACGGAGCGGCTGTGCAACGACTATGAAGCGGCGGGGTTCTCGATTGAATACAGGCATCGAGCCAATCGTCATGGCTTTAAGGCGGGCGCCCTGCAGGAAGGGCTTGCGACGGCAACGGGCGAGCTGATTGCGATCTTCGACGCGGATTTTCTTCCGCCCCGAGACTTCCTGATGCGGACGGTCGATTTTTTCACCGATGCGGACGTGGGAGTAGTGCAGACGCGCTGGACGTACCTGAACAAGGAATTCAATATTCTGACGCAGGTGGAAGCCATGCTGCTTGACGGGCATTTCGTTCTCGAGCATGGAGCCCGGTGCGGGTCGGGCCTATTCTTCAACTTCAACGGGACAGCGGGTATCTTGCGGCGTCAGATGATCGACGATGCGGGCGGGTGGCAGCACGAGACGCTTACGGAAGACTCGGATCTCAGCTATCGAGCGCAGTTGAAGGGCTGGCGATTTCGTGTATGTGCCGAGCCTGGAATGCCCGTCGGAGCTGCCGGTCGATACCTACGGTTTTCAGGTGCAGCAGGCGCGCTGGGCAAAAGGGCTGACACAGGTTGCGAAGAAGCTGCTGCCACGCATCTTTAGAGCGGAACTGCCGTTCAGAGTGAAGGCGGAAGCCTTCCTGCATCTGACACCCAACATTTCGTACCCTCTGATGTTGGTGGTTTCGATGCTCATGCTGCCAGTCATGATCGTGCGGTTTTACATGGGCGTGTTTCAGATGTTCATGATTGATCTGCCGCTCATCGTCGCCTCGTTCTGGTCGATCTCGGCGTTCTATCTTTACGCGCAGAAGGAATTGTATCCGAGGACATGGTGGAAGTCGATTGCGTTTTTGCCGATGCTGATGGCCGCCGGCGTGGCGCTCACGGTCAGCAACACGAAAGCAGTGCTCGAGGCCCTGTTCGGGATTCAGACGAGTTTCGCGCGAACCCCGAAGTATGCGATCGGCTGCGAAAAAGTAAACGTCAGGCCGGCGGCTTACCGGCGCCGGAGCGGCGTGCTTCCGTATCTGGAACTGGCGGCCGGAAGCTATTTCGTGTACATGATCGATTTTGCGATCGAGACGTATAACTTTCTCGCGATCCCGTTCCTCTTACTGTTCGTTTGCGGCTATTTTTGGGCGGGCTTCAGTACCCTCTATCAGGAGTATCGCGACGGAGTACAGTGGCAGCGCGCCCGCAAGTTGGCGGAAGCGCAATAGGACGAAACTCGGCACAGGAGCCGAGCGAATCTGCGCGCAAGTCAATATACAGTGTCGTGTGTTCCAAGTACGTCTTCCGATTGCTGCCTGACACGCAAACCATCGACGTGGGTGTGATCGCGGCAGCGACACTCAACGGAGTGACTGATTGTGGGAGATGATGAACGAGGCTTGCGTCTGAACCCGCATTGATTAAATAGGAGTTCTATGAAACTGCAGAGCTATACGATCACGCAAGGCAAGGAGCGCGCGGGCGCTCGATCGTTCTTCAAGGCCATCGGATTTACAGATGCGGACTTGAAGAAGCCGATCATCGGGATCGCGAATACGTGGATCGGAACGATGCCTTGTAATTTTCTGCTGCGGGAGCTGGCCGTGGATGTAGCGGCGGGAATTCGCGAGGCGGGCGGCACGCCGATGGAATTCAACACCATCGCAATCAGTGATGGGATCACGATGGGCACGGAAGGGATGAAGACTTCGCTGATTAGCCGCGAGGTGATCGCCGATTCGATTGAGCTTGTCGCGCGCGGGTACATGTTCGACGGCATCGTGGCGCTGGTGGCCTGCGACAAGACGATTCCAGGGGCTGCGATGGCGCTGTTACGGCTGAATGTGCCGGGCGTGATTCTGTACGGCGGAACGATCTTGCCCGGGAAATACAAGGGGCGGGACATCACAGCGCAAGACGTCTATGAGGCGATCGGCGCAAACGCAGCCGGGCGCATGAGCGACGAAGAGTTGCTCGAGATCGAGAACCGGGCGTGCCCTGGACCGGGCGCATGCGGGGGACAGTTTACCGCCAATACCATGTCAACTGTGATGGAGATCGTCGGGCTTTCGCCTATGGGACTGAACGCGATTCCGCAAGTGGATCCCCGCAAGCGTGGCGCGGCTCATGCATGCGGCGAGGTGATCTTGAACGCCGTGCGAAATAATCTGAGGCCGCGCGATATCGTGACGCGTGCGGCACTCGAGAATGCGATCGCAAGCGTGGCAGCTTCGGGCGGATCGACGAACGCGGTACTGCATCTATTGGCGATGGCTCGCGAGGCAGGCATACCGTTGAGCATTGATGACTTTCAAGAGCTGAGCAACAGGACGCCTTTGCTGGCGGATTTGAAGCCCGCGGGGAAATACACGGCTGTCGATGTGGACAAAGCAGGCGGAATTCCTGTGATCGCGAAGCGCTTACACGAGGGCGGCTACGCAGACTCGAAAGCCATGACCATCACGGGCAAGACGTTCGGTGAACAAGCCGAGTTGGCGCACGAGACTCCCGGGCAGGACGTGATCCGGAGTTTGAATAACCCGCTTAAGAAGTCGGGCGGAATTGTCATTCTAAAAGGGTCGCTGGCACCGGAAGGATGCGTGATCAAAGTGACCGGACTGGACCGCAAATCGCAAACGGGGCCGGCGCGGGTGTTCGACAGCGAAGAAGCTGCGATGGATGCGGTGGTACACGGGAAAATCCAGGCGGGGGACATCGTGGTGATTCGCTATGAAGGGCCAAGAGGCGGACCGGGGATGCGCGAGATGTTGGATGTGACCGGCGCTATTGTGGGGGCAGGACTATCGGACAGCGTCGCGCTCGTGACGGATGGACGGTTCAGCGGCGCGACTCGTGGATTCATGGTGGGGCACGTTGCACCGGAGGCGGCGGTCGGCGGTCCGATTGCCGCAGTTCGCGAGGGCGATTCGATTTCGATCGATATTGACAAACGGGAGATCAGGCTGGACATTTCCGTGCCGGAGTTGCAGGACCGCCTTTCGAGGTTCGAGCGGCCCGTACCGAAGTACACCTCCGGCGTGATGGCGAAGTACGCGGCGCTGGTGGGATCGGCAGCGGAGGGAGCGGTCACGTCACAGCCGAACGTCTAGCCGAGTTCGCGGACGCCTCGTAAACCGATGCACTGGTTATAGATTAAATTCCTTGACTCACACTATATATAGGGGCAAACTGGCGGAGTGCCGCCAAACGTCCTCTTAGATGTCGGCACGCCTCCCCTGAAGAAAGGCCCGTATGGGACAGTTAAGCGTCAATCTAGCCATTAAAGTCAAGGAATTGCAGCGTTCGCTCAAAAGAGAGGAGCGCACCGGGGTGTCGTTCCCCCGCTTCTTCAGTTCAAAGCTGGAGCCGGGGAGGACGCCTTACGACGAAATCACCTGGGAGTTGCGGACCGCAACTATAGGGAACGACAAAGGATCGGTCATTTTCGAGCAGCGCGACGTCGAAGTGCCTGCCGAATGGTCGCAGACGGCGACCAACATCGTAGCGAGCAAGTATTTCCATGGGCGCATGGGCTCGCCGGAGCGCGAATCGAGCGTGGCCCAACTTGTGCATCGGGTGGTGGATAGCATTGCCGATTGGGGTCTGGCCGGCAAGTATTTCAAAACGGGGGAAGACGGGGAGAATTTCCGGCTCGAGCTGGCGCATCTGATGCTTACGCAGAAGGCGTGTTTCAATTCTCCGGTATGGTTCAACGTGGGGGTCAGCGAATCCCGCGGCTACGGTTTTTACTTCGATGAAGCCGAGCAGGTGGTGAAGAAGCTTCAGCCAGGGGAAAACCGCCCACAGTGCTCGGCGTGCTTTATCAATTCGGTTTCTGATTCGCTCGAATCCATTCTCGATCTGGCGAAGACGGAAGGCATGCTGTTCAAGTGGGGCTCAGGTACCGGAACGAATCTGTCGAGCATCCGTGAAGAAGACGCGTATCTCTGGGGTGGCGGGCATGCCTCAGGTCCGCTCAGCTTTATGAAAGGCTTCGATGCCTTTGCGGGCGTGATCAAATCGGGCGGAAAGACGCGGCGTGCAGCCAAGATGGTTATCCTCAACTCGGACCATCCCGACGTCGAGCAGTTCATCTGGTGCAAGGCGAAGGAAGAGAAGAAGGCGCATACGCTCATAGATGCGGGGTATGATTCGTCTCTCGATGGCGAAGCGTATTCATCCATTTTTTTCCAGAATGCGAACAACTCCGTTCGGGCTACGGACGAATTCATGCGCGGAGTCTTAGAGGATTCCGACTGGTGGACCCGCAGCGTCGTAAGCGGACAGCCCGTGAAGCGTTATAAAGCGCGGGATCTCATGCGGCAGATCGCCGAAGCGACGCATCAATGCGGTGATCCGGGCATGCAGTTCGATACGACGATTAACCGCTGGCATACGTCGAAGAAGACGGCTCGCATCAACGCTTCGAATCCGTGTTCGGAGTACATGTTTCTGGACGATTCGGCGTGCAATCTTGCCTCGCTGAATTTGATGAAGTTTCTTGGACCGGATGGCAATTTCGACGTGGAAGCGTTCCGGCATGCTGTCGATACGGTCATCCTGGCGCAAGAGATTCTCGTCGATAACGCGAGCTATCCAACGGAAAAGATCGCGAAAAACTCGCACGATTTCCGTCCACTCGGTCTCGGGTATGCGAATCTTGGCGCGCTGCTGATGTCGTTGGGCATGCCGTACGACAGTGATCTGGGCCGTGAGTTCGCGGCCTCGATAACCGCCATTATGTGCGGTCAGGCGTATCTGACCAGCGCCCGCATTGCCGAAGCAGTGGGTCCCTGCCCCGGGTATCCCGAGAACGAAGAATCGTTCCTCGAGGTGATCCGCATGCACTGGAACGCGGCGAAGAATCTCGACAACCGGCGCATACCCGCGGCGCTGTTTAAAGCTGCGGAGGAATGCTGGCGCTGCGCTTACGAGGTAGGTGAGCGAACCGGCTTCCGCAATTCGCAAACTACCGTGCTCGCACCGACGGGAACTATCGGCTTCATGATGGACTGCGACACGACCGGCATCGAGCCCGATCTTGCGCTGGTGAAATACAAGAAGCTGGTCGGCGGCGGGGTGATCAAGATTGTCAATCACACGGTTCCGCAAGCGCTCATCAAGCTGGGTTACACGCCGGAGCAAACCGAGCAGATCGTGACGCACATCGATTCCACGGGGACCATCGAAGGAGCGCCGCATATCAAGCCCGAGCACCTAATGGTGTTTGACTGCAGCTTCCGGCCGCAGAATGGAACGCGGTTCATCGCGCATATGGGCCATATCCGCATGATGGGCGCGGTACAGCCATTCATCTCGGGAGCGATTTCAAAGACCATCAACATGCCCGAGGAATCGGCTGTCGAAGACATTATGGAGGCCTACACGGAGAGCTGGAAGCTGGGGTTGAAAGCGGTGGCGATTTACCGGGACGGATCGAAGCGCTCTCAGCCGCTCAGCTCGAGCACGGGTAAAGGCGAAAAGAAATCCGCTCCGCAAACGCAGACCGTCGAGAAAATTGTGTATCGGCCGGTGCGCCGCAAATTGCCGGACGAGCGCCAGTCGGTGACCCACAAGTTTTCGATTGGCGGACATGAGGGATACATTACGGTGGGTCTGTATGAAGACGGGACGCCGGGCGAAGTGTTCATTTCGATGGCGAAAGAAGGCTCGACCATCTCGGGTCTGATGGATACACTTGCGACCTCGATCAGCTACGGCTTGCAATACGGTGTTCCACTGAAATTCTTTGTTGACAAGTTCAGCCACGTCCGTTTCGAGCCGAGCGGCTGGACGGGCAATGCCCAGGTGCCCTATGCGAAGTCGATCATCGATTATATTTTCCGCTGGTTGGGGGCGCGGTTCCTCGGCATCACGGAAGCGAACGAAGCGGGCGAAACGTCGAAGCTGCGGCCGACCGAGCCGGACCCGCAAGTCGCACTGCCGTTCGATGCGAGCTCGATGATGGATGCGCCGCTATGCTCGGAATGCGGCAGCATCATGACGCGGAATGGGTCCTGCTATAAGTGCGAGAACTGTGGTGGGACCAGCGGGTGCAGCTGAACGGTCCGAGTTCATTCGTCCGGAGAGAGATTATCTTAGCTGTCCTGTGGGGCAGACGAACGCTTTTCAGTCGTCTGCCTTCGGGTCCAGGATGCGGTTTGCGACTGGACTCGTTCACGTTTTAAGCCAGTGCATGATTTTGAGCATCGGAGTGTGAGGTTCGAACCAAGCGCCAGGTGACGAAGATAATGGCGTTCTCCGGAATCCAGTGCGGAAGGCGCCTGCGATCGAGTAGTGCTGCCAGTTTTGCACCTCAGTACGCATGCCAGGTCACGAAAAGCGATGACCTGCACCATGCTACGCAAGCTATGCTGATATTTCTGGATGTCCCTTACGGCTCCCGATTTTCGGCTAGTCTTCGAAGCTATACCGGGTCCTACTCTGGTTCTGTTGCCCGACGTTCCGGCGTTCACGATTGTCGCGGTTACTGAGACGTACCTTGAGAACACGGCTACGCGCCGGGATCAACTGTTGGGGCGCGGGTTGTTTGAAGCTCTGCCGGAGATGCAGGGTGATTTCAGCGCTGCTACGGTCAACGATCTCCGCGCCTCGCTAGATCGCGTTATGCTCACCAAATCGCGGGACATGATGCCGCTGCAGGAATACGAAATCCGCTCGCGCGATGCAGGGGCGGTGGGACCGGAAATGCGGTGCTGGAGTCCGATCAATTCGCCCGTTCTCGGAGAAAGCGGCGAAATCGAGTACATTATTCATCGCGTGGAGGATGTCACCGAATACGTGCGCGCCAAGGAGGCCGAGAAGGCGCAACAGGAGATCACGCGGGACTTGCTGCACCGCGAGACAGAGGCGCGCTTTCGGGCCGAGCTTCTGAACCGCATCGGGCCGATGCTGACTTCCGAGCTCGATGCCGATCGCCTCGTGCAACGGGTCACGGATCTCGCGACGCAACTGACCGGCGCCGAATTCGGAGCTCTGTTTCATAACGTCGTGAACGAGCAGGGCGAGTCGTACACGCTGTATGCTCTTTCGGGCGCTCCCCGGGAGGCCTTTGCGAAATTTCCGATGCCGCGGAATACTGCGGTATTCGGGCCTACGTTTCGCGGTGAATCTGTGGTGCGCAGCGACGATATCACGCAGGACCGCCGCTATGGCAAGAATCCGCCCTACTATGGAATGCCGGAAGGCCATTTGCCGGTGAAGAGCTATCTGGCGGCTCCGGTCATCTCGCGTTCCGGCGAGATCCTGGGCGGGCTGTTTTTCGGCCACTCGAGTCCAGCCAAGTTCGGCAAGCAGCAGGAAGAGCTGATTGTGGGGATTGCGGCGCAGGCGGCTGTTGCCATTGACAACGCGCGTCTGTTCGAGCAGGTGCGCCGCGAGCGCATTCGTACTGAAGAAGCGAATAACGCTCTGCGCCGCGCGAATACTGATCTCGAACAGTTCGCATACTCCGCTTCCCACGACCTTCGCGAGCCTCTACGAATGGTCAGCGTCTACACGGACATGCTGCGGAGGAAATACAGCGGAAAACTTGGAGCGGATGCCGATCTCTACATTCGGTACGCTGCCGAAGGCGCTGAGCGAATGGAGGATTTGATCAAAGACCTGCTCGCGTATACCCAAATATCGAGCATGAATGATGAGCCAATCACTATGGTGAATGCCGAGGAGTCGCTCAAGGCTTCGTTGTCCAATCTACGGCGCGCGATCGAAGAGAGCCAGGCGTCTGTCACCTATAATTCTCTGCCGCCTGTGAGAATGCGTCGAGTGCACCTGGAGCAGCTTTTTCAAAACTTGATCGGAAACGCAATCAAGTACCGGGGTCAGAACAAGCCGTTTATTACGGTGCGTTCCGAGTGCCGGGATGGTGAATGGCAGCTCTCGGTGCAAGACAATGGGATCGGCATAGACCCGCGATATGGTGAACAGATTTTTGGAATCTTCAAGCGTCTGCACTCCGGCGCCGAATACCCGGGGACTGGGATCGGGCTTGCGATCTGCCAGAAAATCGTTCATCGATACGGCGGCCGGATTTGGGTGGAGTCCGAGCCCGGCCAAGGAGCGACGTTCTCTCTCACGATTCCGGACCAATGCGCAACTGACGAAGAGTGATGGGGAAGGCCCTCCTCCTGCTATTCGCAAGCACTCTGGTCCAGGCACAATTCGCAACCGGTGAGCTGCGGTTGTCGGTCAGCGACCCGAGTGGATTAGCGCTGCCGAGTTCGGGTACGCTCGCGAGCGATGCTGCGCGCATTCGCCGCGATTTCAGCACTGATGACGCCGGGCGTTTTACGTTTCAACGACTGCCTTGGGGCATATACCGCCTGACGGTCAAGCATTCCGGGTTCGCGCCGTCTTCGGTACTGGTTGAGATTCGCTCGGCAGCGCCTCTCGACGTGCACGTCCAGCTGAGCGTTCAACCCGCCTCAACAAACATAGAGGTCAGCGATTCACAGACGCTTGTGGATCCGCATCAAAGTGGAACCGTCTATTCAGTCGGCGCCGAGCAGGCTCGCGAGCAGCAGTCAACGGTGCCGGGACGGGGGATGCTCGAGCTGGTGAACATGCAACCCGGCTGGCTGTTTGAGGGGAATGGAGTACTGCACCCGCGTGGTTCTGAGTACCAGACTCTGTTCGTTGTCGATGGAGTGCCGATGGACGAAAACCGGTCGCCCGCGTTTGCCCCGGGCATTGCGACCGGAGACGTGCAGTCGATCAACATTCTGACGGCAACCTATCCGGCAGAATATGGCCGCAAGCTCGGCGGTGTTGTGGAGGTGACGACGAGCCAAGATATCCAGCGCGGATTCCACGGCTCAGCCGAGATTGGTGGAGGAAGTTTCGGAACCGAAACCGGCTTTCTGTCCGGCACCTACGGTTGGGATCGAAGCGCTCTAACGGTGAGCGCGTCCGCCGGGCACACCAATCGATATCTCGATCCCCCGGTGCTGGGGAATTACACGAACTCCGGCACTCTCGATGGCATCACAGCGGTGTATGATCGCGAGCTTTCGGATTCGGACCGCATCCATCTCTATGTGCGGCGCAGCCAGGCAGCTTTCGAGGTGCCGAACGAAAACCTGCAGCAAGCAGCCGGGCAGCGCCAGGATCGTAACAGCCGTGAGGACCTGGGGCAGGCGGCGTGGACTCACGAGATTTCACCTGACGTTGTGTTCAATCTCCGAGCTGCAGTCGAGGATCTCTCGGCAAACCTGTGGTCGAATGCTCTATCGACTCCGATCGTCGCTTTTCAGCAGCGAGGTTTCCGCCGCACTTACGTAAGTTCGAATGTAGCGGTACACAAGAGCCGCCACGAGATCAAGATCGGCGGAGACGGATATTATGCTCCCGTAACCGAAGCTCTCGCATACCGGATTACGGATCCGTCTTACTTCGATCCGGGGACGCCACGAACCTTTAGCTTTTTCGACCATGCGGCGGATCGCGAGCAAAGCCTGTTTGCACAAGACACGATGCGATTCGGAAATTTCACGTTGAGCGCCGGCCTGCGCTGGGATCACTACGCACTGGTTGTGAAGCAAAATGCATGGAGTCCTCGCCTCGGGGCGGCTTGGTATTGGCCGAAGGCGAAACGTCGTGTTTCACGTTTCGTATGATCGCGCGTTTCTTACGCCGGCCATTGAGAACCTGCTGCTCGCGAGTTCGCCCGAAGTCGATAGCCTCAACTCGCTCGTGCTGCGGCTTCCGGTGAGGCCTTCTACGGGTAACTTCTATGAAATCGGATTTACGAAAGGAATTGCGGGCAGGCTCAAGCTCGACGCATCGGCGTACCGCCGTTCATTTCTCAATTTCGCGGATGACGACGTCTTTCTTAACACGGGGATTAGCTTTCCGATCGCTTTTCACAATGCGCGGATCCATGGCGTGGACACGAAACTGGATCTGCCGGGGTGGGGCCGGTTCTCCGGGTTTCTGAGCTACTCGAACATGACCGGTATTGCGCAACTGCCGGTCACGGGAGGACTGTTTCTGGGTGATAATGCGCAAGGAGTGCTGGGCGTTAGAAGCACGTTCCCGGTCTCGCAGGATCAGCGCAACACCGCGCGAGCGCGCATCCGGTATCAAGTGCATCCCCGGGTTTGGATCGCAGTCATGAGTGAGTACGGCAGCGGCTTACCTTCGGATATCGAGGTAGACGAAAGCGGCATATCGCGTCTGGTTGCGGAATACGGCCAGGCAATCGTCGATCAGGTCAATTTCAACCGGGGTCGCGTGCATCCGAACTTTTCCCTCGACGCCAACGCCGGTTTCGAGTTATGGAAGCGAGAGAAGCAGAGCATTCGGCTAGAGATCGAGGGTGAGAACCTGACGAATCGCCTGAACTTGATTAATTTCGAGGGATTGTTCTCCGGAACGGCGGTTGCGCCGCCCCGGAGCGGTAACGTGAGAGTGCAATACGAGTTCTGATTAGAACGCTTCGGCTGCGGCTTCGGCGACAGCCTGATCCTGCTTTCCTAAACCGCCGCTTACTCCGACAGCGCCAACCACCTGACCTCCACGCTTGAGCGGGACGCCCCCTGCAAAGATCATTACGCGCCCGCGGTTCGAAGCGTGTATGCCAAAGAACTGATCGCCAGATTGACTCTGCTCGCCTAGTTCTTTGGTTGAGATATCAAATGCCCGCGCGGTCCAGGCTTTGTTGATTGAAATATCGACGCTGCCGATCCAAGCGCGATCCATCCGCACGTGAGCGACCAGATTCCCTCCTTCGTCAACCACGGCGATATTCATCGGCTGGCCGATGTCTTCCGCCTTCCTCTCGGCTGCGGCGATGATGCGCCGCGCGTCTGCTAATGTGATCATCTTCTTTTCTCCTAAATTGTCATTTCAAGGTGTAGATCTATTCCGCGTGCTGCGTTCTCTCGAGCATTGCATCGCTTTCCTTGAGCCAGGCCGCGAACAGCGCCAAGCCGGCGATCAGGTAGACGAGCCCGGCCGGAACCCACATGACGAGCCCGCCAATCTGCTGGTCCTGCAAAGGAGTCAAGCCCCAGGCTTGCGTGGTTGAGCTGTAAGCGGGATACCAAACATGCGGAGCGAAGGTCAGCAGCGCTCCGAGAACGCTGGTGTGTATGGCGGTCGTAAACACGTACAACACGGCCGCGCCGTAAGCCAGACGTCCATGCGCATAGAACAGCGCCCACCAGAACAGCAGGGCGGACAAAAAAGAAGCTCAAATGCTGCGCAGTGTGTGCCAGCTCGCTGGTGAGGGTCGCCTGAAACAGTACAGGAACGTGCCAGATCCAGATCGCGGCCGCGTGAATGCACCAGGCCGCGAACGGATCCGTGAGAAAACCCCATGTCTTCCGGACGGAATCTGTTTTCGACCAGCGCCCCAGACCTCGCCGCCATTCAAAAGGAAGCGCCCAAAGGAAAGTGACCAGTGGCCGTGAAATTACCATCAACGGTGCAGCGACGAGCATCAGAATCTCGTGTTGCACCATGTGCGCGGAGAACAGGACCTCACCGACCGGATGCAGGGGCGAGACGAGTGCCAGCGCGAGCATGGACCAGCCAGCCCAAAAGCAGAGTTTTTCGCGGACCCGCAACCCGCGATGACGCCGCGCGCCGCGGAAGTAGAGAAAAGCGGAGAGGAGTAACGGAATCACGACGCCGGGGTCGAACTCCCAGGCAGACCACAGATCGTCGGGCTGTAGCGGCTCTCCGGGATGCGCGAGGGCAAGCACCGGCGCAAGCACGATCAAGGCGGCCGCTCGGTTCCACATCAGTCACACGCCTTCAGAATCACTTCCGGGATGGCCTGCGCGAGGATCACGAGGAAGAACAGCGTGCTTAAGAGCACGCCGCCAACTGCCATAATGCGGGTCCTCGAAACCACGGCTTCGCGATCGCCCGGCCACTCCTTTCCCATTTGGCTCCATTCGCGCCACGCCAGCAGACCCGCTCCAGCAGTGAGCGAGAGGGCAATAATCGAGACCACGTAGAGCGCCGCTTTGCCCTGAATGACGCAGGCCCAAGGCGCTAGCGCGAAGTTCGCCTCAAAACTGAGCAACCATACGATGGGTCCGGCGAGAAGGCCGGTCCAGAGCGCGAAATCACGGCTCATTACGGGCTCCCCACCAATCGCGGACCCCAGTAAATCACGGCGTAGAGAGGCAGCCAGATGGCGACTATGAAATACCACACGACACTGTCTACGTGTACTCCTTGCCTCTGCTTCTGGCCGTAGCGGCCGCTCGCGATGATGACGATCAGGACGCACGTATATACGACATCACCGACGAAATCGAAACTATGCAGGCCGAGCATCGCCCATACGAAACTGCCCTGAATGTCGGATTTCCAGTCGAAGTTCAAACCGTGCCACTCGATGACGCGCATGACGAAGAAGACCGCCGCAAGCACTACGTTCAGAACCATCCCGCCGATCATCCCGGCGCGGTTGTCTTTTTTGGCCGCTTCACTGGCCCAGTAAGAACCGACCGCGCTGAGGATCAGAGGAATCAAGGCGAGGGTGGGCAAGCTTAAATGCGGAAAGACGTCGCCCGGAGGCGGCCAGACATCGACGCGGAGCCGGGCATACAGATAGCCCGCGATCAGGATGGAAAACATCGTGGCTTCAATCGCGACGATGCAGACTTGTCCCCACCACAAGGGCGCCTGACTTGAAATATCGTAGGGCGGGAGATGCGAAACGTCGAGGGTTCTGGCTTCGGTCATGGTTTCAGCTCCCGCGGCTGGCGCGGCCAGAACCAGCCAATGAGCGCCAGGCCGCTGAGAATGGATCCGTATGTGATGTACCAGGAATTGAATACCGAGCCTGCGAACCCGATGCTCACGGCGACCGCAGTGATGAACGGCCAAATCGAGGGCCCCGGGATCACATAGCGATGATGCGGCTTGGCATCCATGAGAGTGACTACCAAAACTTCTCTGCGATCATCGCGTAAGCCTGTGACGACGGCACGATCCGCGGGGGGCGCCCACATAGGAGAACGGCTGGAACCGACGGGCAAGTATTCGAAATTATAATTTTCGGGTGGCGAAGCGGCTGCCCACTCGAGCGTGTCTGATTGCCAGGGATCGTTGCCTGCAATCTTGCCGTGCTTCCGGCTGTAGAACACATTTAGAAGGAAGACAATGCCGCCGAGCGCGATGATACACGCGCCGATGGTTGCGAGCAGGTTATCCGTCGCCCAGCCCATCTCCGGCGGATAGGTGTAAATTCGCCGCGTCATTCCCTTCAGGCCGAGAATATGCATCGGGAAAAAGGTCAGGTTGAATCCGACGAACAGGATCCAGAAATTCAGTTTTCCGACTTTTTCGTCCATCATGCGGCCGGTCATCTTCGGGAACCAGTGATAAAAGGCTCCGAACAGCGGAAATAGCGCCCCGCCGATCAGCACGTAATGGAAATGCGCGACCACAAAGAAGGTGTCGTGCACCTGCAAGTTGAGCGGCACCGACGCCAGCATCACACCGGTCAGACCGCCCAGAACGAAAATGGCAATAAACCCGAAGACGAAATACATGGACGTGGTCATGCGCAATCGTCCGGTCCACAGCGTTGCGATCCAGCAGAAGATCTGAACGCCGCTTGTGATGGCGATCATCATGCTCGAAGCGGTGAAATACGCAGCTCCGATTTGCGGCAGGCCGGTTGCGAACATGTGGTGCACCCACAATCCAAAACCAATGAAACCCGTGGCCACCATGGAAAGCACCATGGCCGGGTAGCCGAAGACTTCGCGCCTCGAATTCGTGCTCACGATATGCGAAACGAATCCAAGCGCGGGAATGAAGATGATATACACCTCGGGGTGACCGAAAAACCAGAACACGTGTTGATACAGCAGCGGGTCGCCGCCTTCGGCGGGATTCACAAAATTCGTCCCGATAGTGCGGTCCGATAAGAGGAACGAGCTCGCGTCCATAATCGCCGGCATGGCGAAAATCACCATGAACGATTGCACGAGCATGGACCAGCAAAACAGCGGAATACGATTCAGCGACATTCCCGGGGCGCGCATTTTGAATATCGTGACGATGAGCTCCGCCGCCACGCACATGGCCGAGACCTCTGTCCAGGTGATCATCTGACACCAGAAGTCGACTCGCTTGCCGGCGCCGAATTGGGGACCAGCGAGAGGCGGATAAGAGAACCATCCGGCATCGGGCGCGGTATTTGTGAAGACGCCCCAGTAAAGGAATAGCGCTCCCGCCAGGTACATCCAATACCCGAAGGCGTTTAGCCTTGGGAATGCCACATTCCGCGTGCCAAGCATCAGCGGGACGAGGTAGATTCCCATGCCCTCCATCATTGGCACCGCAAACAGGAACATCATTGTCGTGCCGTGGGTGGTGAACATTTTGTTATAGCCGTCGGGCCCGAGCAACGTGTTGTTCGGTTGCGCCAATTGGAAGCGAACGAGTAGCGCCTCAATGCCCCCGGCCAGCAGGAAGATGAACGCAGTCACCATGTAACGCATCCCGATCGCGGTGTGCGTGGTGAACGAGAACCAGCCGGTAATGCCGCGAGGATGACGCCACGAATCTTGCAGCCGTTTGAGGTCCTGCGGCGATTTTTCTGTGGTTGGTGAAAACTGTTCCGTCCGGTTCATTTGAGACTCTCGAGGTAATCGAGCAAAGGCTCGAGATCGGTCGAGTTCAGAGCGATGGTCGCCATGTGGTTGCCGGGCTTAATGCTCTGCGGGTCCGTAATCCAGCCGCCGAGATTTCCTTTCGTATTCGGCAACGTTCCCGCGGCAATAGTCTTGCGGCTTCCGAAGTGCGTTAAATCAGGGGCCATCTGTCCTGCGGCGGTGGTTCCGCGAATAGAGTGGCAGAACACGCACGCGTTGTTTAAGAACACTTGCTGCCCGTGCTGCTTAATCGGATCGCCGGGGGGAACCGAGGGCTGCAATTGCTGCTGTAGCCACTGATTGAATTTGTCTGTCGGCTCCGCAACCACCCACAGCGCCATATGCGCATGCTGCAGACCGCAGAACTCAGCGCATTGACCCCGAAACTCGCCGGTGCGGTCTGCTTCGATCCATTCGGTTGTCGTGCGGGACGGTATCAAATCGCGTTTGCCATTCAGGTTCGGCACCCAGAAGCTGTGAATCACATCGTTCGAACTTCCGCGAATCATCACAGGCCGACCGACCGGAATATGAATCTCGTTGGCCGTTACGAGTATGAGCCGCGGGTCGTCGTTCGCGTAGCGAACGTGCCACCACCATTGGTTTCCGGTGACCTCAACGACCATTCCGTTTTGTTTGTTTCCCATCTCCGACATACTTTTGCCGGTCGAGATACTCACAACCAGCAGAACGAAGAGGATCAGGACAGTTGCGACGGTCGCTGCGGCAACGATTTTCGTCAGTTTGCGTTCGGTTTCTTCAGAAGGCTGGTGCTGGGCTTCAACCGTCTCCTGTTCTACGCCGCGATGCCGCCGAATCAATGTCAAGACGGTGAAAATCATTACGACGACGAAGATGAGGCTCAGCACGGCGAGGAAGAACCACCAGAGCGTACCGATCTTGCCCGAAAGCGCGCCAGCGGGATCGACACTCGATTGTTGATGACCGGCACACCCGGTCAGAGCGAGCGTTGCAAATAGCAGGAAGACGCCCAGGCCGCGCCGGGCCGAATCCCGGACGCTCATTTTGTCTCTCCGGGTTTACCGCGTGTAAGGATGTCCTGCGGATTGGTTTGAATGGTATCGGAGCGGCCCGGTGTTGCGGATCTCGGTTGCTCGCCATTCAGTGAGCGAACGTAGGCGACGATCTCCCAAATCTGATATTCGGGAATGCGTCCGCCCCAGGACGGCATTCCATTCGGTCTGCCCTTGACGATGGTGTCGAAAAGATTCGCCGGCTCCCCGCCGTAGATCCACTCGGTTTTGATCAGCGGAGGACCGATGCCGCCGCCCCCGTGCGAATGGCATCCCGAGCAGTTGTACCACTCGAAGAGGCGCTGGCCTTCCTGGATGTCGTATGCGCTGCCATTGTATGGATTCGTGACTTGAGTTTGCGGCACGGAGCCGCCGGGCCGTAAGGGACTTTCGCGCGCGGCGTCACCGAACAGAGCTAAGCGCGCCGGGGAAGGCCGGATATCGCGATGCTCGCGCTGGCACGAACCGAGCAGCAGCAGCGAACAGCATCCGAAAACCGAGTAAATGATTCGCATGCTCTCCCCCTACTAATGAACCTGAGGCACCCCGTATTGAGAAAGGATCTGCTCGATGGGAACGGATTCGCTTTCGAGCACATTGTCGAGCTCGCTCTTCAGCTCTTGATTCCCCTTATGCACGCCGACAGAAATGTCGTACACAAACGGGACGGCAAGGAAGACGGAGGGAGAAACCGGCACGATATCGAGGGGCGTGCTCGCGTTCTTCGCGAAATAGCCCGCAAGCGGTCCCCACACAATCGCGACATCCACATCGCCGCGTAGAACCGCGTCAATGATGGTTGCGGGAGGGTTCGGCTGGCCGTATTCTCCAAAGAGACTGAAGCCAACGACGTTTGCGGTGATTCCTCGACGCGCCAATGCAGCCGCGGGCGGCGCGTAATCGTCGCCCACTACGTGAATGCCGATCCGACATTTCTCGAGCCGCGGGTCCTGGAGCGATGTGATGCCGAGCGCGCGATCATGGCGCGAGACGAAGACGTACGTTGAGCGGTAATAGGGCTTGGTCGCGGTGATCGATTGGAGCGTGGAAGGCACCCCCATCAGGACGTCACAACGCCCTTGGTCCAGTGAGTTTTTGATAAACGATTTGCGCTGCGACCACCAAGTGTATTCGAGCTTATCTCCCAGCTTGCCCGCGATCAGCTCTGCGATCTTGTTTTCGAATCCTTTGCCTTGGTCATTTGAGAAGGGTAAATTGTTCGGGTCGGCGCACACCCGAAGCACGCCCGGATCCGCCGCAAGGCCGGGAAGAGCGGCAACGAGCGCAAGCCTAAGGCAGCGAAAAAACATACAGCATTCCGCCTTTGGTGGTGTACTTGCCCAAGTCCGCCATCGCGTTCGTGAAGCCCAACGCCGCCGTGCCATCGACAGTATTGATGCCGCCCGCGACGACGGCGCCCGACCAGCCACCCACTCCAGAAAGAACTGCGACATACTGTTTGCCGTCAGGACCTTTGTACGTGACGGGTTGGCCAATGACTCCCGATCCCGTCTTGAATTGCCAGAGCAGTTTTCCAGTCCGCGCATCGAGAGCCTTGAACCAACCCTCCATGGTTCCGTAGAAAACGACATCGCCGGCCGTGACGACAGTGCCGCTCCAGGCCGGGAACATCTCTTTGACGCTCCAGACTGGTTTTGCCTTGATCGGATCCCAGGCGGAGAACTCGCCGCGATTACCGCCGGGGCCCGGATACATGCGAACGTTCATGCCGACGAATGGCGTCCCGGCGATATAGTTTGCCTGCACGCCCTGTGTTTCGTAACACAGATTATTGTGCGGAATATAGAGCAGACCGGTCTTAGGCGAGTAAGCCGAGGGTTGCCAGTCTTTTCCGCCGGGAGGCGCGGGACACCCATCGCGCACGGTTTTGAAACCAGTCGCTTTTTCCGGATTGACCTTCAGGCGGCCGGTTTTTAGATCGACGCCTTCGCTGGTATTGATATAGACAAAAGCCTCGGCTGAAAGAACCTCGCCGGTAGCGCGGTCCATGATGTACAGGCGGCCGTTGCGGTCGGGATGCGCCAACACTTTTCGAAGGCGGCCGCCGATATTCAAGTCGAGCAGGATGTTCTCATTCACCGCATCATAGTCGTGATCATCATGTGGATTGAACTGGTAGGCCCAAATCACCTCTCCCGTTTCAGGGCGCCTCGCAAATATCGAGGAAGTCCATTTGTTATCGCCGGGGCGTTGCTCGGGATTCCAGGGACCGGGATTCGAGGTTCCGTAGTAGAGGAGATCAAGATCCGGATCGTAGGAGATCCAGCTCCAGCCGGTACCTCCGCCGATTTTCCAGGAATCGCCGGGCCATGTGTTCACGCCCAGATCCTTCTGCCGGTCTGCTGCATAGAAGGGCTTAAAATTCGGTCCGATGAGGACATCGTTGTCGGGTCCAGCCGAGTAACCGCGCCAAACAATTTTTCCTGTATCCGCATCAAGCGCGGTAAGCCAGCCGCGAACGCCGAACTCGCCTCCGCTATTGCCGACCAGCACCTTGCCCTTCACCACGAGAGGCGCCATAGTCATCGATTCGCCGAGATTGATATCACCGAGCTTGGTTTTCCAAACTTGCTTACCGGTGTTCGCATCCACGGCGACCGTCTGAACATCGAGAGTGTTGTAGTAAATCTTTCCGTTGTAATAAGCAGCGCCCCGGTTCACGACGTCGCAACAGGCGACGCCTTGCGAAGCTGGCGAAGGATTCGGCTGATAGGTCCACTTCATGGGCGCGCCCGGTTTCGTGAGGTCAAGCGCGTACAGGTAATTGGGCCACGGAGTGACGATGTACATGGTGTTGTTCACGACGAGGGGCGCGGCCTCATGCCCGCGCGTGACTCCCGTCGAGAAGGTCCAGGCGAGCTTCAGATTTTGAACGTTTGAAGTATTGATCTGATCGAGTGTGCTGAAGCGGGTGCTTGCGTAATTTTTCGGGGCCATTACCCACTGGCCGTCATCGGGCGGGTTTTGAATTTGCCCGAAGCCAGAGTGCGCGAGCAAGAGAACCGTAACAGCCTGAAACGCAAGTTTCATTTCAGTTTGCCTTGTAGATCAAAACTCGATAAGAATGTTTCATAGCATCACTTTCGATGCGAGTTATGCTTCTGAGCCTCCACTATCACTATGAGCCGGGGAAGGACTCAATCATGCAGCGTCTGTTTGCGCTTTTTCTCGCCCTACCGCTTATCGTTGCGATGGTAGCAATACCATTGAGCGCGACAAGCAGCACTCGCAGCACAGTGCGATCACAACATACGGCCACTCCCAGTGATGCGCAGATCGAGGCAACCATTCGCACGAAACTGGCGAAGTCAAAAATCGGCAAGGACGGGTTCCGGTTTCGAGTGCAGCGCGGCGTCGTTACCTGGGAGGGAAGTACCAACGTCATGCAGCACAAAGGCTCGGCCACGCGCATGGCGCGGACTGCCGGCGCAGTGCAGGTCGTTAATAATATTCAGGTAAGTGCAAGCGCGAAGGCGAAAGCAACTTCCAGCCTCAAGAAGGCTTCCGTCCAGCCGCAGTAGCCCACTTTCCCCGAAGCCGGAACTAACGTATTCGCATGATAGAGTGAAGGTGTCATCCCGACATCTTGAATGAAAAGCAGCCTGTTACTCTTCCTCTCTTGCGCCACAATTGTGTGGTCTCAAAGCACCTTGCCTTCGGCTCCCGCGAGCCAAAAACCACAATCACCCGCTTCCACTCAAGCTACTCCAACCCCATCGGGATCGGCTTCGCCTGGACAGTTAAAGCCGCGAGGTCCGGAGGCTGTTGCACAGGAGGATCCGAAACGTGTTGTGGCGACGATTGAGGGGAAACCGATTACTGCTCAGCAAGCGCTCGAGATGATCAAGGGAGTCCCTGCCGCAAATCGTAAGCGGTTTGAACGCCAACTGTCTACGCTAGTGCAGCAGCTCTACATTCAGCGGGAGTTTGCGGATCAGGCCGCGAAGCTGAATCTCGATCAGCAATCGCCGTGGAAAGAGCAGCTCCAGATGGCGCGCGCGAACATTCTCGCCCAAGCCTATGTCGACCGGCTCACAAACGCCTCGACTGCAACCGCGCCCGCGCAAGATCCAAAGCAGTACTACGACGCGCATCCGGACGAGTTCGATGAGGTGAAGCTCAGTGCGATCTTGGTTTCATTCAACGCACCTGGCACGCCGGGCACCACCGCGAACGCTTCGCGCACCGAACAGCAGGCTCGCGACAAGGCAAACGACTTGGAGAAGAAGCTGAAGGGTGGCGCGGACTTTGCGGCGCTGGCGCGATCGGATTCCGATGACAAGCGATCCGGACCCACAGGCGGAGAAGTGGGAACCTTTCAGACAAACGCGCCCACTCTTCCACCGGATGTGAAGACGGCTATCGCCAAACTGCAGGCGGGCCAGGTTACGGACCCGATCCGGGTAGCCACCGGGTTCTACATCTTAAAGGTCGATAGCCGGACCAAGATACCTTTCGATCAGGCCCGGACACAGATTCTTGACAAATGGAAGAGTGACAAGAGTCAGGCCGCGTTGAAGCAGGAGCTCGATAAATATAAGATCCAGGTGCAGGACCCTGATTTCTTTAATGCCTCGAACAGTCCGGCGGCAAAGATCCCGTCTCTCCAGCAATCCGCGCCATCGCAGCCGGGTCAAGCTTCGAGCAAAACCCCAACCCAGCATTAAGCTGGCGGCTGCCTGCTTAGCCAAGTGCGTCACAACGCTCCCGCAGCTAGCTGGAGCTGGGATTCACGTCCGCTTTGAGTCGCAATTGACCGCACATCGCGGTAAGCTGCTATGCGAGCGGCCCGAATGCGGAACCGCCGTTTACGCGGCCAGCTTCATACGAAGGCGCGAGATCGTGCTCGAGGCTGAGCTGATCGAGCAGCCTCGGCTCTTGCAACTGGTTCTGATTCATGAGCTTTTTCATTTTGTGTGGGTGCGTCTGGGCAATCAGCGGCGTGAACGATTTGCCGGCCTGCTGACACGCGAATATGCGCATGGAGCAAGAGGAGAGTTAGGTGAATCGGCGGCGGTGAAAAAGGCGCAGCTTGGGGCTCGTGATTATCTGATCCGCTCTAAAGCATGGCGCGATTACGTTTGCGAAAGCTTCTGCGATACTGCGGCGTGGCACTACTCCGTTATCACCGAAAACCGGAGGTTCACGTTGGGCGCGCGGTGGAGAAAGCATCGCCAGCAGTGGTTTCAGGAAGCCTTTGCGGGCGGCTCGAACCGACAGCCGACTTTGATTTAGCGATACACTAAGACTGGTGGGTTCAACAACTGCCTGGAAATCCTGTGCTGTCGCGGCTTTCGGCGCAATCGCGCTTTTGTGCTCATGCTCCGCGTCTTCCTCTACGAACCGCGCCTCCAACGGCACCAAAGAGCGAAAGCCCGCGCCTGAATTTACATTAATGGACGCGAATGGCAAGCAGGTCAAGCTGTCCGATTACCGGGGGAAGGTGGTTCTCCTGAACTTTTGGGCGACGTGGTGCGGACCGTGCGCGCTAGAGATTCCGTGGTTTATCGAGTTCGAGCAGCAGTATAAATCGAAAGGCTTTGAAGTGGTAGGCGTCTCGATGGACGATGATGGGTGGACCGCCGTCAAGCCGTACATCGCGGAACATAAACTGAACTACCGCGTGTTATTAGGCGACGATTCGGTGACCCAACTTTACGGCGGCGTTGAAGCGCTTCCGACAAGTTTCGTAATCGACCGGGACGGCAATATCGCTTCCGTGCACGTGGGCTTAGCCGGAAAAGACGAGTATGTTAGTGAGATTCAGAGCCTTCTCAGTGAGAGGCAAGGCAGCGGTTCTCAGCGCGGCGTGCGCTCTGTGCCTGCCGTTGTTGTTGCCCGGCCAGCAAAATAAGCTCGCTATCAAGCCCGTAGAGCCAATCACGATCAAGCCCGGCGGCGATGCCGTCCAGAAGCTTAAAGTGACCGTTCTACCGGGGTTACACGTGAACAGTGATAAGCCTGCTACCGAGTACGTTATTCCGTTGAAGCTCACCTGGGTTGAAGGCCCGCTCGAGACGAAATCGATCACCTATCCCAAACCGGAACAGATTCAAGTTGGCGGCGAGAAGCTCACCGTCTTCACCGGCGCGTTTCAAATCGTAACTGAATTCAAGGCGCCTGAGGATGCGAAAGCCGGCTCCGCCACAATGGCGGGCAAACTTCACTACCAGGCGTGCAATAACCAGATGTGCTTCCGGCCCGCGACGATCGACGTGCGGGTGCCTATCGTAATTCTAAGCGCAAGCCCTTGATCTCTGGTTGGGAGCCATTGATTTCCGAGCGCAGACCGTCGCCTCAAGCCGGACCCGTTCACGTCACTTCTGATTCCTGTTATCTGAACGACGAGATTCCAGAAATAATGCGATGAGAGGGCTGTTTCGAAGCGCGCTGGCCTTGTTGGCAGGAGACGCAATTTTCGGCGGAACGGCGCTGCTGCTGTTTCGCGTGGCAAACCGGGAGCCGCACGCGCCCGCTCCGATGACATTTATGCTCGGGAGCGTGGCCGTCGGAGTGGTCGCCGCGGCGATGGGGGGCTGGGTAACGGCCGCGATTGCTGGCCGATATCGGCGGGCACATGCTGCTGTTCTCGGGATACTGATCTCTTTTGGGGCGCTGGTCTCGCTGATTATTCGTCCGGGCGAAGGAGCGATTTGGACGCAAGCGGCCGCGGTGGTGTTAATGGGACCGGCGGCTCTGGCGGGCTCTTGGCCGTGGTGGTCGGAAGGCGCGAGCTCACGACGGAAATGATTCTTAAGAGTGCAAAAAGGGCGCGCTAACCTGGATTGAATGGAGTCACCCGAGTCTCGATCCGAGGCGGCGCGAGAACGGCTGGTAGAAGTCCGGAAGACGCTTCTGGTGCTGCACAAAGCGCTGCTAGATTCGGAACGGACATCCTACGAGATTGTGCACGGCCCGATTGCGTCGCCAGCGGCGTTTTTGCAGTTATTGATCAATGATGAACGGTTTGCGTGGCTGCGACCGATCACAACTCTGGTGGTCGAGATCGACGAGACGCTTGCTTCGAAGAAGCCGCCCGCAACCGCCCAGGATTTTGAACGGCTGGTGAATGACACGCGCGCACTCCTATCGCCGTCGCGGGAAGCGAACGGATTTTGGCAGCGCTATTCAGGCGTGATGCAGCGCGATCCGGGCGTGGCCGTGGTGCACCAGGAAATAGAAAAGCAGTTGGCCTGAGCGACCGGGAGCGCCGTTGGATAAACAAGCTCAAGATGCCGGGTTACTCCTCTTTGCGGAACGGCACCGCGTCAAAGTGAGGCAGAATGTTTTCCGTTACGATTCGCGCCGCGTCCACCGGATGGATGCGCGTTTGAGCGGCGAGCCGGGTGAGAGCCGCATAAACTTCCGCGATCGAATGCGCGCAGATAAATCCTCGATTTTTTCCCGCGACGACGCGCAGCAACGCCGGCCTTGCTTGTGCATAATGCGGATGGCTTCGCTCCGAGGCCGCGAGAAGAACGCTCGTATGGAAGAAAACACGGACCCCGCTTAGGCCTTGAGGGCCGATTGGATACGCTCTTCGCGCACGGTCCCGATTACGCCGTCCCAGCTTGCTCCGCGTTCCGGAACGCCCTGGTGCACCCACAAACCATCTATCTTGACCATGGAAGGCGATTGCTCGACTTTCTTAAGAAGAACGCCCTCGGGCTGCTCGATCGCTTGCAGTTCTGTACCCGGCCTGAGACGCAGTCGGTCGCCCAGAGGCTTCGGTAGGACAACCCGGCCAGCTTTATCAATTCTGAGTTTCAAAGGCGTTCCTTTCGCCCGGCAGGTTTATACCATCGGTAATACCATTTACCACTGTGCGTGACAAAGGAAGGGGGCCATTTAGCGATAAGCCGGGATGCCGGTTACCTTTTCGCCGATGACAAGCGTGTGGATATGCTCGGTGCCTTCGTAGGTTTTGACGGTTTCGAGATTGCACATGTGACGCATGATCGGGTATTCGTCCATGATGCCGTTTGCGCCGAGCAGATCGCGGCTCAGACGCGCGCACTCGAGCGCCATCGCCACGTTATTGCGCTTCAACATGGAGATGTGCGCTGCCTCGACTTTACCCGCGTCCTTGAGCTTCGCAACTTGCAGCGCAAGTAGCTGTCCTTTTGTGATTTCAGTGATCATCCAGGCGAGTTTTTCCTGAACGAGCTGGTGGCTCGCGAGCGGCTTGTCATCGAACTGTTTACGAGAGAGAGTATACGCGCGCGCGGTTTCAAAGCAATCCATGGCAGCGCCGAGGACGCCCCAACCGATTCCGAATCTCGCCTGTGACAGACAGGCGAGAGCGGCTTTGAGACCTTTGCCGCAGGGTAACTGGTTCTGTTCCGGAATCATGCAATCGGAGAAGTGCAAGCTGGACGTGACCGAAGCGCGCATGGAGAGCTTGCCGTGGATGTCACTGGTTGAATAACCGGGCGAGCCTCTTTCAACCAGGAAGCCGCGAACGCCGTCGGGCGTGCGTGCCCACACGAGAGCTACATCGGCCACGGACCCGTTCGTAATCCAAGTCTTTTCACCGTTCAGCGCCCATGTATCTCCGCGCTTCTCGGCAGTGGTGCGCATACCAGCCGGGTTCGAGCCGAAATCGGGCTCAGTAAGGCCGAAGCAGCCGATCGCCTCGCCGGACTGCAACTTGGGGAGCCAACGCTGCTTCTGCTCTTCGGAGCCATACGTATAAATGGGATACATGACGAGCGCGCCCTGGACGCTGACGAAGCTCCGCAGTCCGGAATCTCCGCGCTCGAGCTCCTGCATGATAAGTCCGTATTCGATATTGTTCATGCCCGCGCAGCCGTAGCCCTCGAGATTGGCGCCGAAAAAGCCGAGATGCGCCATTTCGGGAATGAGCTGGGCGGGGAAAACGGCGTCGTTGAAGGCGTCGCGAACTAGGGGCAGCACGCGGTCGTCGACAAATTGGCGCGCAGTTTGGCGGACCATGAGCTCCTGTTCGCTGAGAAGCGAGTCAAACTGCAGGTAATCGACGCCTGGGAAGCGGGGCATAAAGACCTATCTTATCGAGCGGGCGAGTGTGCCTGAGTGCACTAGCGAGATCGGTGCAGGACGTCCAGGGCCCGGTCGACTTCCTCGATAGTGTTGAACAGATGCAGCGAAAAGCGCAACGTGTTTTCCCGCATAGCTATATCGATTTCAGCAGCCTTGAGGGCGTCGTAGACAATCGCGTTGTGCTTGGAGTCGCGGTGCGAAAGAACAACGATGGAAGAGCATTCCTCATGAAGGCTCGGGCTCAGCAGGCGATAATCATCGAAATCCACACTGCTGAGTAGATGGTTGACCAATTCTTGGTTGTGCTGATGTATTGATTGGATCCTCTGTTCCAGAAGGTAGTTTATTGCTGCCGTCCATGGAACGAAATTGAAAAAGTTCGCGGTGCAGAATACGTCAAAAGCCGCTGCGCCGAGGTCGTTGCGAGGTGTGTAGTCAAGCAGACTTCCGGTGGGTTCTTTTCCCCAAACGTGTGGTAGCCAGTAATCCTGGTGATAATCGAGTGAATTCCGCAGGGGCACGCTCATCCAACAAAAGCCCGTTCCGTAAGGTCAGCATAGCCACTTGTAGCCGCAACTAACGAGCGCGTCGACGCCCATACACTTCACGTCAAATTCCCTCGCGCCGATTCCTTGGGAGCCATTGAGAATGAAGGTAATACCGTATTCTTTGCACACTTCAGCCACTCCCGCGACATCGAGTACGTGGCCGTTGAATGAATTGACCCAGGCCGTGCAAAACAGGCGTGTGGCGGGTGTAAATTGATCACGTAACTCATTGGGAGTGATTATGCCCGCGTGGGGATTCACAAGCCTAGTGACGACTCCGTTTCGAAGCCGTAGCCAGGGGAAAATATCTGCCGGAAAATCGCCGTGGGTGAGCAAGACCTCGTCTCCCGCTCGAAACCGATACCCATTTGCCAAGATGTGAAGGCCGTAAGACGCGCTGTTCCCAAGAATGATTTCGTCAGGGTCTGCGCCGACGAGTGCCCCCAGTTCTTGCTTGAGGCGCAGTGGAACCGAAAGAAACATGTCGTCTTCAATCCGACTCGGCTGAATCTTCCAACTGATCGCTCTCTCGACTGCCGCCGCTGCAATTCGGGGCAAAGGGCCTTGGTGTGCACAGTTCAGCCACGCTCGCCCTCCGAACGGGCCGAAATCCCTCGAACAATTCATCGTTGAATGTACCCTCGTGAGATCGGTAATATCATGCGTTTTCATCATTTCGCAAATTTGAGCGGATTCATACGGAACGAGCGAGTCAGATATTATTCCATCCTTGAGTCAAATGCATCTTTTAGGCACTACCTGAGCGTGGATCCGGCGATTTTGAGAATCCAGGGTCAGGGAGCCGACTAGTTTACAAGGAATGCTGACTCGATTTGCGTGCTTTGGTGTGATTCTAGCCGGGGTCGTCCACGGATACGGGCAGACCGCGGCGGGCGCTGATCTAAATCGGGCTTATAAATCTCTGGCACAAAAGGATTACGATTCGGCGATTGCGCTGTTCCGCAAGGCTTTGGCGAAAGATCCTGCGAACCCGGGCGTGCACAAAGATTTGGCGTACACGCTCTTGAAAGCGGGTGAAAATGCGGACGCGCGGGATGAGTTTGAGAGTGCGCTGAAGTTGAATCCAAAGGATGAGAGCGCCGGGCTCGAGTATGCGTTTCTGTGTTACGAGACGAAAAAGCAGATTGAGGCGCGGCGGATGTTTGACCGGTTGCGGCACAGCGGAAATTCGGCGACGCGCGCGACGGCAGAGCAGGCATTTCAGAACATCGACCGGCCTCTAGCGGAAGGCATCGCGCGCTGGAAGCAGGCGCTCGAGCGCGATCAGCGAATCCGAACGAGCTTGCCGATGTTCAGCGCGCATTGGGAATTAGCTCAGCTTGCGGAATTACGGGATGAGCTGCCGCTGGCAGCGGAGCAATACGAGATTTGCCGCAAACTGAAGCCGACTCTCGAAGAGCTGCTTCTTGATCTGGCGCGGGTATGGCAGCAACTGAATCGGGTTGATGAAACGCGGGCGGCGTTGCTGGCTGCCTCGCGTTGCCAGGATTCCCGAACAGCGGAGCTGGCACTGGATCAGCTCGGGTCGCGTTATCCGTATCCTTACGAATTCGTGAATGCGATCGCGCTCGATCCTCAGAACGTCGGATTGCGGAGAGAGCTGGCGTTTCTGTATCTGGCCATGCACAAGCAGCACGAAGCGATGGAGCAGTTCGAGCAGGTTCTTGCGATCGAACCAAAAGACGAATTGTCGCGTGAGCAATTGGATGCGCTGCGCGGAGTGAAGAAGCGCCCACAGGCGAGCGCAGGCCCGGCGGTATCGGGCGCGACTGCGGCGGGCGCGGATGCAAAGAGCATGGGGATGAAAAGTCTGAAGCGGGCTATATTCCAGATGCGATCAAGTACCTGCTGAGGGCGCACGAGGAGGATCCCGAGGACGCGGAAGTGATGCTGCAGCTCGCGTGGGCATACAACGCGGCGAAAGAAGATGCGCGAAGCGAAGCATTGGTTCGATGAGGCGCGGCATTCAGATGACCGCGGAGTCGCGCTCGGAGGCGAACAAAGCATTCCACAACTTGAACGGTGATCCTGTTGCCGCAAACTACGGTCTGGGCTCTGCCGATGTTTTCGACGCGGTGGAAAGATGCATTCACGTATGGCCAAGCGAAGCGAACGATTCCGATGCCATGGCTCGGGACGGCGAACAAGCTGATCTCGTTTTATGTCTCGATGCGATTTGACGGAGATGTGAGGAGCGGGCTCCGATGGGCGCGGTGCCGCTATATCTTTCCGAGAACGCGTTGATCTTTGGCGCAGGCGTATCATCGCGCACCTGGCATCACGTGACAGCGTGGGTCGAGGCTGGGGAAGCGGTGAGCTATTTGCCGGGCAGACACGACGTCGGCGCAGCGATTCCGGATTACCGCGGCGGGATCAACGTTGCGAAGGGATTCGGGAGTCTGCTGGGCAGACATACGCCGGGCTTTTTCTACGAGACGACTGCCGACGGCATTTATGTCAGCCGCTTCGATAAGGATTGGCTGGTTTACTTGCAGCAGCGAGGCGGGCGCACGTTCCACGCCTGGGGAAACACGTATGCACAGGCGTCTGTTCAATGTGAATTTCACACAGGATGTGAAGCGGCAGTACTGGGCGAACACCGATTGAAATGGGGCCGGGGGTAAAGATGCACTGCGCCTGGCATGCCGCCGAAAATGTACTTGTCGAGCGGACTTTCTGCAGAGGCGTGTACACAAACAACCTAGGAGAATCCGCGCGGGCCGAATTACAACGACGTTCGCGTGAGTCTTTGGTACGCGGTTACGAAATAAGATGCGCAGAGTAAGTTTGTCATTTCATAGCTGCGATCGCAGCGTTGCCCGCGTTTGCCACTGTTCCTACATATCGGGTGAGTGGAGCGGATGCGGACGGCCTGGGCGAAAATATTCGGCTCTATTGGCGTCGCGAAGAGCAGCGATGCGATCGCTTCTTGTCGTGGTAGGATGCGAAGGAGCGGACGGATGTTACCAAGTTAGCTGAAACCCACATCGTGATTATCCAGGGCACTGGGCGCTGCTACGCAGAAGCTTAGGATTTGTCGGCATCCGAGCGGAGACGGTCCCGGTGCGGCGGATTATCGATGTGCACGCGCCAAAGATGAACATCTTTTGGGAGCAACCGGTAAGCGTCCCGGCAGTTACGCTGCCGCCAGGATTTCGAAGTTTTCGCGACTGAGAAGTGGAAAGACATTCCGGTTCTCGCGGGAAAGCGCACCGCGCACGGGGCCATTCTCTGGATGGCGACTGCGCCCGGGGGCGACGGGAATTGAGCGGTATCCGTACCTTCTTCAGGCGCTGGTTGACCTGGGGCTTTCGCTTCCCTTGCGGACGACGAGCTTGTGGGCATTCTTCGATTCTTCCTATCGAATTCGCGCGGATGTGGACTATCTGGCAAAGCGCTGGCGGCAATCCGGGCATCGGTGTGCTTCACGTAGCGGCCTGGCACAATATGGAGCCGGATGCGTTTCAGGATGCGTATCTGAAGAACCTGATCGAGGCGTGCCACCGAAACGCAATTTTGGTGTATGCATGGCTGGAGCTGCCGCACGTCAGCGAAAAATTCTGGGCGGATCATCCCGAGTGGCGCGAGAAGACGGCGCGTGGGACAGGATGCGCAGCTCGACTGGCGCAAGCTGATGAACCTGCAGAATCCGGATTGTCATCGCGCGGTGGCAAAAGAGATCGGCACGTTGCTCGGGCGATTCGATTGGGATGGCGTGAATCTTGCGGAGCTGTATTTCGAGTCGCTCGAGGGCGCATCGAATCCGGCGCGATTCACGCCGATGAACGACGACGTGCGCCGGGCATTTAAGGCGAGCGCCGGCTTCGACCCAAAGCTGCTGTTCGATCCCGCGTCGGCGTATTATGCGGCGAAGAATCCGCAAGGCTCTGCGAAAATTTCTAGATTTCCGAGCTGGGCTTGGCTTCGCGGATGCAGGCGGATTGGCTGGACGTCGTCGATCACACGAAATCTTCTAAGCCCTATCTCGATGTGGTGCTGACGCATATCGACGATCGCTTTGAACCCGGTATTCGTGACGCGCTGGGTGCAGACGTGGCGCGCAGCTTGCCGCTGATTGAAGCGCGGCACAGCACGCTGCTGATGGAGGACCCGGCGACGCTGTGGGATTTAGGCGCGGAGCGTTATTCGAAGCTGGCGAGACAGTATCGCGCGTTGACATCCGGACGGGTCGCAGCTTGCGGTGGACATCAACATCGTCGAGCGCTATCAGGACGTATATCCGACGAAGAAGCAAACTGGGGTGGAGCTGATGGAGCTGGTGCACCAGGCGGCAGCTTCGTTCCATCGAGTGGCGCTGTATTTTGAAAACTCGCTCGAGAGGCAGGATTTGGGTTTGCTGCCGAGCGCGGCAACAACCGCCAAAGCCACAGAAACGAGCGTGGACGAGATGGACGTTGATGCGCCTGAGCAAACTCGCGTGCTGTGGCAAGGGCCGGTGGAGGTGGATGGAAAGCCTTGGCCTGCTAAAAAATGCAGAGACGGTTCTTGCGCCTGTTGGAAAGCACCGGCTGAGTGCGGGAACGAGCTGAATCGCCAGTAACGATTGCGGATTTCAATGGCAGTGTCCGATCGGCAGCGGGATCGGAGAAGAACGTCGATGTTTCGTATTCCAGCCGGGCGCGAGCGATCGCGTTGTTTGGCTCGCCTGTTTCGTCAGTCGAGATTGATGGCGCGCCGTTTTGGAAGCGAGCTGCAAACGAGAGCAAAATGTCCATCGTGCTTCCCGCCGGGCAGCACGTTGCGACGTTTACTCGCTAGGATGTTGCGTTTCGGGCCGTAACGGCCGTAGCAGCGGTGATTTGGCCGCCCCGCGCTAGAAAGCGGTCGAGGACTTGCTTCTCTTCCGGTGCATTCAAGCTCTTGATCGCGTCTGCGACAACTTTACTCGCGCTCCGGTATCGAGCAATCCGAATGCGGCACATCGGACGCAATGCTCGGTGACGACGCCATAGACAACGTAGCGATCCGCCGCGAGGAGATCGAGTAAGGGACGGAGGTTTGGATTCGAGAAGCAGTCAAGCTCTTGTTTTTCGATGATGATCTGAGGGGCTTCGGAATCTCGGACCTGAGCCGATCGAGCGATCCGGGAGCGCTGCTCAAAACGAGCGCGCGGCTGAGAACAGTGTTGGCGACCTTTTGCTGTCCTGCGGTACCCGCGATGCAGTGCGGCCTCCAGACTGTGAACTCCGGATCGTTTTCCGCATGCGCATCGGTGGTTGAAATGATTTGAAGATCATTCGAGGCGGCGAAGCGTGTCAGCTCACCGAGACGGGCTGACGATGTGCTCGGCCCCTTGAACGTAGAGGGCGCCGGCCGGGAACAAGAAATCAATCTGAGTGTCGACGTCGAAGAAGACAGTCTTCACGATTTCATTATGAACGGACGAACTGATATTGGTCGCGGAGGCTATCCGCGAGTTGCAGCAAACGCGGACTGATTTCAACCGTATAGGGAACTACCGTCTTCAGCGTGCGCAATTCGGCCGGCAGCGCGCGGATGCGCAGACATGGCATTCGATCTGCAGCTCGCTGATTGGCGGTGAAGGTTGGAGCAAACTCGCCGCTCGAGATTATGGGGCGCAGCAGCGGCCGGCCCGTAAAATCGCTGTTGCACTCGTTATAGAGCGCTAGAACGTCGTGATCGGGGTACCGGTAGATCTGCTTCGCGCCGGGTAAAGTGCTCTTCTCATCGCTGAATTTGGCCTTATAGTGCAACGTGTTTCCAGTTTTCAGCTCGACTAACTTATAGACCGCAGAAAGGCTGGGAGCGTCAGCCGAGGTAGCGAGCTCGGTACCGACGCCGAAGACATCGATCGGCGCGCCGGAGCGCACTAATTCTGCGAGGCGATCTTCGTTCAGATCATTGCTGGCCATAATTTTGGCATCGGCGAAACCGGCCTGATCGAGGATGCGGCGCACTTGACGCGAGAGTTCGCCGAGATCACCGCTATCGAGACGAACGCCCCAAAACGGCCGGCCGAGCCGGGTGGCAAGACGCGCGCCTTCGAGCGTGTCGTATGTATCAATGAGAAACACGGTGGAATCACCGAGCAGGCGCTGAAGGGCTCGAAAGGATTGCTCTTCATCAGAAAACGCCATGGTCCAGGAGTGCGCGGCAGTACCGGAAACCGGGATTCCAAAGCGCATGCCTGCTTCGGTGTTACTGGTTCCAGCGCATCCGGCGAGGTAGGCGGCGCGGCCCGCGAGAATGCCGGCTTCGGGCGAATGCGCGCGGCGGCTGCCAAACTCCACGATCGGCCTGCCCTCTGCGGCAATCAGGCAACGTGCCGCTTTTGAAGCGATAGTTGTCTGAAAAGCGAACGTAGAAAGCAGATAGGTTTCGACTAACTGTGCCTGAACCAGAGGAGCGCGCACAATTGCGATGGGCTCGTTCGCGAATACAGGAGTGCCCTCTGGAACTGCAAAGAGATCGCCCGTGAATCGGAGATTCGCAAGGAAATCAAAGAAATCAGGAGGAGCTTGTCTAAATTGCGGAAGTGAACGTAAGTATTGAATTTCTTCGAGCAAAAAATTCAGGTTGAGAAGATACGCGACGGCTTGCTCCAGCCCGGCAGCAACGAGAAAATTTCGGTTTTGAGGCAGGCGGCGTACCGAAAGCTCAAACGTGGCGATCTCGCCGGTTTTTCCAGCGGCGAAATAGCCGGCCGCCATAGTTAACTCATACAGGTCCGTATTAAGAGCAGACATAATGGACCCTGTGAGGGCGGCTATTTCTTCGGGCTTGCAACCGCTTGCTTGATGTTCTTCCCCGCTTCCAGAATATCGTTTACGGATTTGCCGTCGAGCTGGTAGAGAGCCGGCTCATTTTCACGGCGGGCAATGTAGGCGTCGCCGCTTTTTGCAAACTCGGCCTTTTCGTAACGCTTGCCGTTATTCGATGTGACTGCAACAGTCAAAACCGGGGTAGTAAATCCGCTCTCAACGAACTTGGCAGCCGAAAGGTCGCGGAGCTTATCAATGAAGGCCTGAATCGAGCTCGAGTCCACGACACTACCGTTGAGCTTCCAGTCATTACCGCTCTTCTCGTACATTTTCGTGGTGTCTCCCGATTGAACCTCTATTTTCGTAGGATCACTGAAGCCGAAATCGAATATCTTCTTGTTACGGAAATCGTCGATCGGCTTTTCGAGCTCTTTTCCGAGATCAGAAGATACCTTGTAAATGCCTTTTACGACGCTGCTCTTCGCATAGTAGTCGTCCTTGTTCTTTTTCACCTCGAGAGTCTGAGTGCCCGATGAATCGCTTACTTTCGCGTCCGCCACCCGCTGGCCTTCCTTGAAAGCGGCATCGATCTTCTTAACATCTTCCGAGTTTCCGGAGAGATCCATCTTCGCGTCGCCTAACTTACGCAACAGCTCTTCTACCTGAAAGCTGTCGGCCCGATATGGTTTCGGCTTCAGTATCTGCCAGTCATTCTGGTTATTCTTGCCAAACTCGATGTCCGATTTACCGGAGACTAGCTCGACCCGCGTCACCTGATTTGAGTCGAATGTAAGCAAACGCTTGTCGCGCAGATCGTTTACTCCTTTCTCAAACGAGCTCTTGACAGAAGAGGAGACCGTATACACTTTCGGACTGGAGCTGGAACGGGCGTAGACCAGCGATCCCGCCGGGACATCGTCGCCAAACACGAGCTGATCCGTTTTCCCGTTCTTCTCTTTGACGGTGACCGTAAGAGTAGGAGAGGTGAGCCCGTACTTACTCAACTCCGCGGGCTTATCTTCGACAACGCTATCGGCGGTAACCGGATTCAACGAAGAAACAACCGTGCTCACGGCATCCTGATCTGCCGCAAGCGGTTCAGGAGCGGTAATTGTCCATTTCCCGCCTTTGCGATCAAGCGTAATCGTCGAGCCGTCCTTCTTTTTAAGGTCGATCTGTTGCACGGAGGCTTGGGAAATATCAGCGACCTTGGGGGAAGGGGGGGTATTCGCAGCAGATCCGGTGGCCTGCGGATGGCGCTTAGCCCACCAAACGAGTCCGCTGAGAGCAGCAAGCAGAATGGCTGCGACCAGTACATTACGCGGCTTCATGCTATCTCCGCTTGACTAGAATGGACACGCCCCACACGATGATGAGCAGCGGGATTGCGATGAGGTCGGTGTACATGAAGACACTCATCTGTCGCTGAGTAACATTCAGGCGGCGATCTTCTGGTTCCTTCGGGCGAATTGAGATCAGATCTTCATCAGAGGAAAGCCAGTTCACGGCGTTGACCGCCAGATCACGGTTCCCCTGGAATCCGATCATCGCGTTGTCGACAAATTCAGAGCTTCCGATAACAACGAATCTTCCCGGATTATTCGGCTTGCCGGTGTTGTAAGTGCCCGCGGCGCCGAGAACAAAAGGACCCTTCTTGTTGCCGGGATCGTCTGGATTGACTTCGTTCGTATTCAGGCGCGTAGTTGCGATGGCGCGGTCCGTTGTGGAGAACAGCTTATCGACGGTGGTCTTGTCTGTGTTCTTTACTTCGAGGGAACGAGAAACGGGAAAACCTGTGACCGAGCCTTTAAGATCGTTAACAATCGGCTGAGATTCGTATTTTGACACTAAGGGGATCTCAGGCCCAAAGCCGAAAATCTGGGCCATGGGATTCTGCTCGAGCACCAGATCCTTGACAGGAGTAACGCCCCAACTCTCAAGCAAATTCACGAGGCCCTCGTTCTGTGCAATGTGTTCCCGGCCAAAATCTAGGGGTGGATCAAGCAGGAACATCGCGCGCCCACCGCCCTCGACATAGTTCTTGATTGCAGTTACTTCATTGGGCGTGTAATCCAGTTGTGCTCCAGCGACGACCAGCACGGTACAGTCTTTTGGAACCACGGTTTTGTCGACCAGGGAAATGGAATCGACTTGGTAGTTATCACGCTCGAGAAGCGTCTTGTACCTTGATAATCCGCTTTCCTGTGTATCATCGAGCTGATGTTCGTGGCTGCCAGTCACGAAGCAGACCTTTCGTACGCCTTTGAGATCTTTCAGGAACGCGCCGGTTAGGCCTTCCTCGGTAAGCGACTTCGCCTCTTCACGCCGGCCGCCCATATCAACAAACGCGGTGCCCAGATAGCGTGCGCCAAACGGCCGGGCAACAATGGGCTGCTTTTGCGGATCGAGATAGTGAACGTGGATTTTAGGAGATAGATTTGCGTAGCGGTCGAGAATGCCTCTCGCCTGCTCAAAGCCTGAGGTCTTATCGATGTACGTGACTGTCGCGTCCGATTTCAGATCCTTGATGACCTTTTTGGTTTCCTGGGACAAGGTGAAACGCTTATTGCTGGTGGTGTCGTATGTCTTGTTGTATCGATTGGCAAGCCAATTGACCAGAACTAGAACCGCAATCACGATGAAAGTGTAGAGCGCTGCGGTTGCGCCAAAACGAGCCTGCCGGGCAGCGACTGGGTTCTTACCTTTACGCGCAGCCATCTATGCTCTCCACCGCAAAGATTCGAGCGATCGAGAGGTTAGAAATAAACCCAGAAAAATCATCGAGAGATAGTAAACCACGTCTTTGCTGTCAATAACACCTCGTGTGAAGCTGTCGAGATGACTCAAGATCGAGAGATACCCAAGAACCTGCACTGTAGGAGAATTACCAAAGGAAGTAGTCCAATTGAGAATATAAAGCAGCAACGCAAGTGCGAAGCCTATCGCGCCGGCTACAATTTGGTTCTTGGTGGTTGTAGAGATAAACGTGCCTAGGGCCAAAAGACATGCGCCTTCGAGAAGGACGCCTAAGAAACCTGTTAAAACCGGCTTCCAATCGGGTTGACCGTAGATAAACAAAAAGGAATAATCAATTAGTAAAACGAGCAGTAGCGCGCAGTACATGATTACTGCTGAAAGCCACTTCCCCATCACTATTTCGAGGTCGTGGACGGGAGAAGTAACCAGCAGCTCGATAGTGCCTTGCCGCTTTTCCTCTGCGAATAAGCGCATTGTAATTAGAGGAATTAGAAACAAGCCAATTACGGCGACGTTGGAAAATAACGGGGTGATCACCTGCTCATTCAGATTCATGGGCATGGATTGCCCGGACATTTGACTTTGGAACGAGGCTTGGACAAAATATCCGGTAATTACGTAAGTGAAATAGCCGCTCAACAATGCGAAGATGGCAAGTAACACCCAGGCTATGGGCGAAACGAAATAGCTGTAAAGCTCTCGGCGGCAAACCGTCCATGTATTTCTCATTGCACACTTTCCGCAGGCTGCACTTGGTCGGGAACATGTTCTGAGGCGGCCGATTCGGGATTCGAGCCGGTAAGCTCTAGAAATACTTCTTCAAGGCTGAATGTCAGAGATTTCAATTCCAGCAAATTCCATCCCGAGTGCACGACAGCGCGGGCTATATCCGCACGCGCATTCCGTTCAGGAAGGCTCTCCACTTCGAAGATGAACCGGTCGCCCGAAACCGCTTTGTCCAATACTTTGCTCACGCCGGGAACCTGCTCGAGCCGTTGGCGGACAGCATTCGGGTCTCCGTTACCGCCCGTGTCTATCTGCACTTGCACCGCGTTGTCGAGACCCGCTCGATGCTTCAGATGTTCAACGGAATCCGTCGCGACGAGCTTACCTTTGTTGATGATGATGACTTTCTGGCACACAGCTTCGACTTCGGGCAGGATATGAGTGCTGAGAACGATCGTGTGTTCGCCCGACAGAGATTTGATCAGCTCGCGCGTTTCGTTGATCTGCTTAGGATCAAGCCCGGATGTCGGCTCATCGAGAATCAGAACGTCGGGGTTGTGAATGATAGCTTGAGCCAAGCCGACGCGCTGCCGATATCCCCTCGAGAGCTTCGAAATCAGTTTTGATTTGACATCCGCCACAGCGCAGCGCTCCATGACTTCCTCGGTGCGGCGCTTGACTTCGGACGCGGGCAGATTTTTCAGACGCGCGACAAACGCGAGGTATCCGGCCACGCTCATTTCGGGATACAGCGGCGGCGTTTCCGGCAAATAGCCAATATGCTTCTTGACTTCAAATGGCTGTTCGAAGACGTCGAACCCGGCTACGGTCGCTTTGCCCGCGGTCGGGGGCATAAAGCAAGTCAAGATGCGCATCGTAGTGGTTTTGCCGGCGCCATTCGGGCCGAGAAATCCGACGATGTCGCCTTTATCCACCGAAAACGAAATATTGTCGACGGCAACAGTACGCGCGTAATCCTTCGAAAGGTTTTCAACCTGAATCATATAGTTATGTCAAAAGTATGAGACGAGCGGCGGCTCCGGCCGTTAGGAACGGCCGCTACCGGCGACTCGAAGAGATTCCCAATCACTGCAAACCTAAAGCAATCGTTTGGAATCCCGCATCCACAAATACTACGTTTCCAGTAACTCCCCGGCCCAGGTCGCTGGCGAGAAAGACGGCTGCATCGGCTACTTCGGCGGGATCTGTGTTTCTTCGAAGCGGCGCCAGTGCGGCGACGCTGTCCAACACCTTTGAGAAATCCTTGATACCGCGCGCTGAAGCAGTCTTTATTGGGCCAGCCGATATGGCGTTAATGCGGATGTTGGCAGGCCCGAGATCGCTCGCCAGATAGCGAACGCATGCCTCGAGCGCGGCCTTCGCGATTCCCATCACATTATAATTTTGTACCACGCGAGTGGAGCCGAGATAAGTCAAGGTCGTGATAGATCCGCCGCTGGACATCAATGGCGCAACTGCACGCGATACGGATACGAGTGAATAGGCACTTACTTCCTGGGCCAGAAGATAGCCATCGCGGCTTGTTTCGATGAAGGGGCGGCTCAGGTCCTCTTTATTCGCGAATGCGATGCTGTGGACAACAGCATCGAGAACCGGCGAGATGCCTTTCAATTCAGAGACGAGATGATCGAGCTCATCGGGTTTCGTGACGTCACAGTTCAGGACGCTCGAGGCCTTGAGCTCGGAGCCTAATTCTTCGACGGTTTGCCGCTGGCGCTCGCCTTGATACGTGAGCACAAGCGACGCGCCTTCGCGAACAAATGCGGAAGAGATAGCGTACGCGATGCTCCATTTATTTGCGACACCGAGGACCAGAGCAGTCTTTCCAGCGAGTAGCTGAGCCATGAAAATGCATTGTAACGTGCGGGTCAGAGCAGCGCGTTGCGCCCTCAAGAGCCGAACTGCGTGAGCGCTGCCTTCGTAAGATGAGGCAGGCGGGGCGTCATAAAGCGGAAGCGGCGGCCGAGGATCATCTTGACGAGAAGATGATCCGTGCTGCGTGTGACACCTACGCCGACTCCGAAATTGAGCTCCCAATCGGGGCCGAAGTCGAAGTCGAGGGCTGGGACAATTTGCTCCTGTTGCTCGCCGACTGGATCGAATCCGATGATGTTACCGAGCGAGCCGTAGTATTCGAGACCCGCGGCTACCCGCTTATTCAATTGATAACTGGCCTTGAAGTTTGGCGAGAATTCGACCCCCTTGCTGACACTGGGACCGTGCCAGGATCTCTCGAGAGACGGATTGAAGGATAGGTACCAAGAGCCGAGCTGCTTGTCGACGATGGGTCGAATTTCCCAACTCCAGGTATCGCGAGAGAATACCGGCCGCTGGTAACCGATTTCGGTTGAAAGGCTGACGCCTACGGGCCATTTCCAGCTCTCGGGAACGCGAACGCGCGGTCGAATATGATCTCCGACCCACTGATAGCCTTGGCGCGGACCCAAGCTGGTGAAAATATAGAATCCAGTTTCAAACCAATCGGTCCAGCCCTGCGTAATCTCTACGGTCTCGTGTTCCTGATGGTTGGTGGGCAAGGTGCCGTCACTCGTGGTCTTGCTGCCTTCAAAAGTGAAATTGCTGTGCAGCTCTACCATGGTGCGGCCGGGAGGAACCGTATCCGATCCGTACACTTGAATCTCATAATTGCCTTGCGCGCGCACGGCGAAACAAAATGCGCCGATTAGTACTGCGACTCGAAAACTCAGGAAAAAGTAGCGAATCAGAGAGCGCACACGCATGTTCTAATCGGAAGATTTTTCCTGACCCGGCCCGGAGGCGAGCAATCACCCGTAGTCTAACGTGCTGATCTGTAATGGCCCTGAAAGTTGGCACTTCGTTTGCACACCTAGCCCGGCGGAGGAGAAAAACAAAAATGAAATATCTACTTGCTTGGATACTGGGAGTACCAGGAGGGCTGATTTTGCTGTGGTTCCTGTTCAACCACCTGCACTGATCTGTTGCTTAGAGACTGCGAACGCCTGTCATTTTTAGGACGTATAGCTCGCGCTTCGGAACTTTTGCGCGCAGGGATGGGGGGACTTCGATACGGACACGGCTTCCATCTATTTGCCAGCGCAGCGAGTCACCCGATTCGAGTAACGTGACTGCTGCGCCGGCTCGCGCGGATACATTCTCGAGGAAAACATCGCCTTCGGGCCAGCGCGGGAGAAAGGCATAGACGGCGTTATCTTTCGCCGTGAAGAACGCATCCACTCGCGCGTAACCGGGACGCGGGAGAATCCACCAACTGCGTGATCGGGTATTCGGTTCCGAAATCTTTCTCTTTCATCCGAGGCACAGCGCCGGCGCTCCACTGCCGCGTTCGCGTGAACGGGTGCGTTCCATAGATTGCTTCGCCATTAGGCCGCAGCCACTTGCCTATCTCGATGAGCCGCTCCTCCATGATTACGGGAATCCGGCCATCCGCAGTGGGACCTATGTCGAGCAGCAGATTGCCGCCGCGGCTCACGATGTCGACGAGCATCAGGATCAACTCGCGGCCGGTGCGATAGTCCGCTAAGGTTTCCATGCGGTTGTAGCCGTATGAAAAGCCCATGCCCCGGCTCTCCTCCCAAGGGTGCGCAGACTGCTGCAGGCCGGACGTGTACTCGGTCGTGAAGTATCCACCATGCTTGTGCCGCGTATCCTTTCCCCAGCGGTCATCGATGACCACGTCAGCGGCCAACGGGCGAATCGTTGAAGAGCCACGCGAGCAACTCGGGTGACCGCCATTCGGCGCTCGTAAGTTCCCATTCACCATCGGAAAAAATGATCGCGGGCTTGGCGTGAGTAACAACGTCTTTGAATTGCGGGAAGAGGTGCTCGGAAACGTAGCGCTTCTTATCAGAAAGCCAGAGCGGGTTGTACCACTCGTAGAGCGAATAATAAATGCCCATGCGCAAGCCTCTACGGCGTCCGGCTTCGCTCAGATCGAGGAGCAGGTCGCGGCGCGGACCTATGTCGACGCTGTTCCAGGGTCGTCCCCATGAGCGATTGGCCTCCGCGCTTTTCCACAACGTGAACCCTTCGTGATGTTTAGATGTCAGCGCTACATAGCGTGCGCCGGAGCGCGAGATGACGTCGGCCCAGCGGTCAGGGTCAAACAGCTCGGCCCGGAACATCGGCGCAAAATTGAAGTAAGGAAACTCGGGACCGTACACGCGCTTGTGAAACTCCCACGTCAGTGCGCCGTCACCAGTTGTCGCGTTCGCCTTCCGGCCTTCGGTAAGCGAATGCCAGTACCATTCGGCGTAAGGGGTCTGGCCTTTTGCATGCACGGGAGCAAACGCCGGCACCGAGTAGACGCCCCAGTGAATGAAAATGCCGAACTTTGCGTCCGTGTACCAGGACGGGGTCGGGCGGCTGTCGATAGATGCCCAGTCGGGGGTGTACGGGCGGTCCGCAGAATTTGCGTTGAGTGCCGCGGAAATCCCGAGCGGTGCCGCGGTCATGGCTTTAAGAACGTCGCGTCTTCGCATTGCTCTGGCGGACATGCTATCAGGTCCAGTGAGTTCGCCCAATGGTACAGGTATGGTGAGTAAATGCCTTTGTCTTCCCGCGCAGTAAGCGTGGCGCTGCTCCTAAGCTCGAGGGTTGTGACAGCCGAAACGGCAGTCGGCCCGAATGCTGTATGGCGGCCCGGTGGCGAATCGACTCGAAGCATCATGCAAAAGTGCGGAAGCTTTCATTCTTCGGAATTGAACGCCTGTTTTCTGCGTGAGATGCGAGCGGAAGGGGCGTCGTCCGCAGCCGTTGCGTTCTCGCATACGCTGTATGGAAACAGCGACGGGCTGATCGGATTTCTGCGTGGGTTTCGTAAGACAGGCAAGGTGGATGTGGCCTACGTCGAATACGTGTTTCGAGCCAACGAGAATTTGGCTTGTTATCTCGTGAACGGGCATCCGCCTCTGATCGATGTAGATAATTTCAGGCTTCTCGCGATGGACAGCCTCGAAAGCGACAGCAGATACAAAGCAATAAAGGCGCGCTATCCCAAGGTTTCGATCTGGCCCGGCGACCGGTTTACAGGCCGCGAGCCGTTGATACAAACTCTGCCCCAAGCAGGCCAGCGATTTATTTTCAGCTATTGGCTCCAAAACGGATGCCATGCCTGTGAACGGATCGGTGAGGTTCAGTTCGCGTTCGATTTCGACAGCACGGGCAAGTTCCTCGGCACTCGTCTGATTTCCGTTGAGGCTGGCGCCCCAGCTAAGCAGCAGTAGTTTACTCGAAGAGAAATTCAGTTTACTTTAAACGGGAGAGGAAATATGAAATCGACTCGTTTGATGAACCTGTTGTTGACACTGATCGCTTTGTTGTTGGGCGCGCTTCTGGTTCGCTCGTTTGTGACGAGTCCGCCTATCTACGCGCAATCGCAAGGCGGAGCCTATCCAGTCTACGTCGAACCCGGCGTGAAGATGTTGCGCGCGCCGGATGGGAGCAGACAGGTGTTGGGGAAAGTGATCGTCGATTTACGGAACGGGAATGTATGGGGTTTCCCGACGACGACTGACCAACCCTATCCCGTCGACGTCATGAAACAAAACCCGCCGACGTCCCGGCCCTTCCAACTCGGGCGTTTCGATTTTTCCGGCATGGACCCGCAACAATAGCGCGCTAGGAGGCCTGCGCTCGCACGAAGATCTGGCCATCCCGGGTCATCACGTCGAGCGTGGGTTGCGGATGCGTAGCCGGTCCGTCAACCACTGACCCGTCTTTGAGGCAGAACCGGGAGCCGTGCCATGGGCATTGCACCGTGTCGCCCTCGAGTTGCCCCTCTGAAAGCGGGCCGCCCAAGTGTGAGCACTTCTCGCCGAGCGCGAAAACCGCATTGCCGCGCTTCAACAGGACGATGTCCGTTCCCTTCACATTCACCCGTTTCAATTGGCCATCCGGCAATTCCGCTTCAGCGCACGCTGGAGTGAAGTCTTTCGGAAAGTCTTCGTCCGGGTCGGCCGCATGGTTGACACCGATGCGCTGGGTGTAGGAGAGCGCGCCTCCGAGATAAGCGCTCGCCAGCACGAGTCCGTATCCAAGAAAGCCCAGGCCGCGGCCGAGCCCGCGCTGTTTCGATTTCCGAAAGGCGTACGATCCGGCATAGAGAACTGTTGCCGCGACATTCAACAGCCCGTGCATCGCCCCGACACGCTGCGGTTTGCCTTGGACGTCACTCCAATCAGTGAGGCCGCTGAGTGCAGAGCCTAACGCGCCAGCCAGTCCTACGACAACGGCTGCATCCGCGCCCGCAGCGTACTCCTCGCGCCCACCGGCTTCGAGCAGGTCAAGAACCAGTGCGGCTGTCCAGCTGCCGACGGGCACATCAGTGATCGCGGCGTGTAGCGGATGCTTGAGCCAAACACCGTGTAGAGCGTTCTTGATCGCCTGTCCCGGAGCTCCCGCGGATTCGTACGCTTTCTTGACCAAGGCTTCGCCCTGTTCCTGAATGGGCGCCAGCCATTCCTGCTTCTCGACGACGGCTAGAATCGGATCTTCCTTCATATCTCATAGACGACCGGAGCGGCTTAGGCTTTCGGTTTGAGAAACCGAATGCGGAGGACCGCGGCCGGATCGGAGCTTGTTGCAACCTGGGTGTGATTGCAATATGATCACGCCGAGGAGGCTTCTAAACTATGGCGTACTACCTTGTTGAAGTTGCATACACCCCTGAAGCATGGGCAGCGATGGTGAAGAACCCGCACGATCGCGCGGCAGCAGTGGAACCTGCGGTCAAGAAGCTCGGAGGCACTATGGAACGGTTCTGGCTGTCATTCGGCGAATACGACATCGTCGGAATAGTCCAAATGCCCGACAGTATTGCAGCCGCTGCATTCTCTTTGGCTGTATCGGCAGGCGGGGCTTGCAAAAACGTGAAGACAACGCCCTTACTGACGGTTCAAGAGGGTGTGGAAGCAATGAAGCGCGCCGCCAGTTGCGGCTACAAAGCGGCAACTGCGTAACGCAAGTTGCAGCGCAACGGCCCGCTGCTGTGGATTGGGAAGTGAACATCAACGCTCGGCGCATTCTCGGAGCGGAAGTTGATCTGACTTGTCCGAAGGATCCGAAAGGCGGCTGAGTGCAAAAGCGGGTTCTGTACCCCAGTCTGGCTAAGCGCGATCAGAGGACAAATCAATTTGGGCGTTAGCATGGAATCGTGGGACGGCTTGCATGGATCATCACCGGAGCTGTTTTGCTGGCTGCGATTTCCATTTCGGACTATGTGGGCTATCGACACCTGAAAGCAATGCGGTCCGAGGTCGTCGCCCTGCGCCAGCAAGTAAATGAAATTTCAAAGATGACGCAACAGGAAGCCGCTGCCGTAGCGGCGTCTACTAGAAGCGCTGAACAGGCAGCGGCACGTGCGGAATTGGCTGCCGAGCAGCGTAAGCAGGCGGAGTCCGGCCAGCAACAGGCGCAAGCGGCAGCGCAACAGGCGGAGTCTGGGCGGCAGCAAGCCGAAGCGGCAGCTCAACAGGCCGCCGAGCGAGCGGCGCAAGCTCAAGGGAAGATGAGCGAAATGCAGCGTGAGCGGGAGGCAGAACTCGACCACATGCGTGAGGCTCTGAACCGGATCGCAGAAACGCGCCGAACACCGAATGGCATGGTGGTTTTGCTTCCAAACTCGATATTTCGTTTCGCGTTCGATAAGGCCGATCTGAATCAAAAGAATCGCGAGCTGTTGAGCCGCATCGCGGGCATTTTCCTGGCCTCCAAAGGGTATGGACTTTCGGTATACGGCTATACCGATGACGTCGGAACGGCGGATTATAACCAGCAACTCTCGCTTCGCCGCGCACAGGCCGTCAAAGATTATTTGGTTCAGGCAGGCATCGATCCGGCCATCGTCAACGTGAAAGCGTATGGCAAGACAAGTCCGCTCTTTCAGGGAAATAGCGACGAAGCTCGAGCGAACAATCGCCGAGTCGAGATTGCAGTCACGGATAGTTCAATACGCTTTCAATGAGTTGGATCTGACAACGTAAGTGCTGATGATGGTGGGCGGTGACGGGATCGAACCATCGACCTCCTGCTTGTAAGGCAGGCGCTCTAACCGGCTGAGCTAACCGCCCTTCGCGGCGACTCCTTCAGCTTACAGGAGCATGCCGCATTTGTGCAGCTTCCGATACCGAGTCCTCTTGCTACGCTGGCGTTGAATATATGGCGCGTACAGAATCGACGATGCTCGAGCTCGGGACGCCCGCTCCAGCCTTCGAATTGCCGGATGTCACCTCGGGCCAGATCGTCGGGCTCGAACAGTTCAAAGGCCAGAAGGCGCTCCTGGTTATGTTTATTTGCCGCCATTGTCCGTTCGTAAAGCACGTCCAGAACGAACTCGCCCGCCTGGGGACAGACTACGCCGGGCGATCGCTCGGCATTATCGCGATCTCGTCCAATGATGCAGACGCGTACCCGGACGATGCGCCCGAGAGCTTACGTGAAATGGCTTCTCAGCTCGGATTCACGTTTCCGTTCTGCTATGACGAGACTCAACAGACGGCGAAAGCCTATTCCGCCGCTTGCACGCCGGACTTTTTTCTTTTCGATGAGAAGCGCCGGCTCGTGTACCGCGGCCAATTGGATGACAGCCGGCCAGGCAATGGGAAGCCCGTCACCGGTCGCGATCTGCGCGCCGCCATCGATGCAGTCTTGAACGGCCGTCCCGTCGATCCGAACCAGAAGCCAAGCATCGGCTGCAACATCAAGTGGCGATAGCGAGGCGCGGCACAGGCCGCGTTAAGCCATGCCAGCTCTGACCCATTCCTCAGGCGCCTCGAACTCTCCGCAGCGATCTTGCGCGCATGCTCAGGCTGGCCGTGCCCGTGGTCTTCGCTGAATTGGGCTGGATGTTCATGTCGGTGGTGGATACGGTAATGGTGGGGCATCTCGGCCCAGCGGCCATCGGCGCGACCGGCGTCGGAAGCAGCGCCTTTTACTCCTTCGCCATTTTCGGAATGGGTTTGCTACTGGGGCTAGATACGCTGGTGTCCCAGGCTTACGGGGCAGGCGATCGTCAGGATTGTCATCACTCCTTAGTACAAGGGACATATCTCGCGCTGTTCATCACGCCGCCGCTGATGCTGCTATTCGCATTGATGCCGCCTCTCTTCTACGCGCTGGGCGTGAATGCCGCAGTAAGTGCGCTCGCGGGACCATTCGTCGTGACACTAGGCTGGGGCACCCTGCCTCTGCTCCTTTACGCTGCGTTCCGGCGATACCTGCAAGGGATGGGCCACGTCCGCCCGGTGATGTTCGTGCTCGTCAGCGCGAACGTCATCAACTGGTTTTTCAACTGGCTTTTGATTGACGGCCATTGGGGGCTGCCCGCGCTCGGCGTGGTTGGATCGGCTCTGTCCACCTGCGCCGCGCGAATCTATATGGCGGCCTTGCTCGCGTTTTTCATCTGGTGGTTTGAACGAAACATCGAGCCCGGTCTCAAGCGCTCGATCCGCAAGCCGGATTGGAAGAGGCTTTCGCGCCTATTGCACATCGGATTTCCGGCTGCACTCCAGATCTTGCTCGAAGTCGGTGCATTTGGCGCGGCTGCCGTGCTCGCGGGACGTCTAACCTCGGCAGCGTTAGCGGCTCATCAAATCGCGTTGAACTGCGCGGCTTGCAGCTACATGGTCCCGTTGGGTATCTCGTCTGCGGCTGCGGTGGCCGTCGGTCAATCGATTGGCCAACGCAATCCTCGCATCGCGCGCAGAAGCGGCTTCACCGCGTTGGGGATCGCGTGTGCTTTCATGTCCTGCTCCGCTATTACGTTCTTACTGATACCCAGGCAGATTCTCAAAATCTACACAAGTGATGCGGATGTCTTGGCGATCGGCACGGGTCTACTTGCGTTAGCCGCCCTCTTTCAACTCTTCGATGGAATTCAGACCGTGGCCACCGGCGCGCTGCGAGGGTTGGGAAACACGCGCGCGCCCATGCTGATCAATCTGGGCGGCTACTGGTTCTTCGGGCTGCCCATTGGATATCTGCTCTGTTTTCGTTTTCACTACGGAGTCTATGGACTGTGGTGGGGCCTCTCGTTGGCTCTCATCGTGATCGCAGCCATTCTGTTGTATTCATGGAACCGCGCTTCTCGTGAGCTTCAGGTCTGATTGTGGACTTTGAGCTGCTCGAGCATCCGGCGGATATCGGATTCCGGGCTCACGGGGCGACACTGCAAGAGCTGTTCGCGAACTGCGCCCTCGCACTGGTTTCAATCATTCTCGAGACATCGGAAATACAAGTCGCCCGGCGCTTTATCATCTCCGCTGAAGGCAGCGACTACGAGTCTCTTCTCGTCAACTGGCTCAACGAAGTGCTCTATTACATCGATGGAAAGCGGATGGCGCTTGCCGAATTCGAAGTGCTCCAATTGAGTGCGACGCATATCGAATGCGTAGCCGGCGGCGAAGCGCGCGATAACCACAAACATCGGCCAAAACTCGTCGTGAAAGCGGTCACCTATCATCAGCTAAGTGTCCGCCCCACAGACACCGGATGGGTCGCCGAAGTGTATGTTGATGTCTGATGCCGGGCATGCAACTCGAGCAGATTGACGCATTCCGGTTTCGCATTCCGCGCGATCAGAATCGAGGCATGCGCACAGACGTCGTCGTGTATGCGAGCGACGCGCTAATTGAGCAAATCCAAAAGGACCAGTCTCTAACGCAAGCCGTAAATGTGGCGGCATTGCCCGGAATCGTGGGACCCAGTCTGGCCATGCCCGATATTCATCAGGGCTATGGTTTTCCCATTGGCGGCGTCGCGGCGACAGACGTGGATTACGGCGTCGTGTCGCCGGGAGGCGTGGGATTCGATATCAATTGCGGCGTCCGCTTGGTTCGCACTACATTGCGTGAAGGCGACGTCCGTCCGCGTCTGAAGCCGTTGATCGATCAGATCTTCCGTGATGTGCCTTGTGGAACGGGAAGCGAGGGGCGCATCAAAGTCAGGCCTTCCCAGATTGATCAAGTGCTCGAGCAGGGCGCCCGGTGGATGATCGCGAACGACTATGGCGAGGAGCGCGACGCAGAATTCGCCGAAGCGGGCGGGGCGCTCGAAGGCGCGCTGCCCAACAAGGTTTCTGGGCGGGCGAAGGAGCGCGGAACCCCGCAACTGGGGAGTCTCGGAAGCGGCAATCATTTTCTCGAAGTGCAATACGTCGAAGAGATTCACGATAAAGCAGCGGCGCTCGCCATGCAAATTGAGCGTGGACAAGTTGTGGTGCTGATTCATTCCGGATCGCGCGGCTTAGGGCATCAAGTTTGTACGGACTACGTGGCTTTGATGAACCAAGTCATGCCGAAGTACAACATCACCTTGCCCGATCGTCAGCTTGCTTGCGCGCCGATCCGATCTGCGGAGGGGCAATCGTATCTCGGCGCAATGGCAGCTGCCGCAAATTTTGCCTGGGCCAACCGGCAGGGCATCATGCATCTCCTCCGCGCAGCGTTTCGCCGCATCTTCGGAGATGTCGCGCAGCTTGACCTGATCTACGACGTGTGCCACAACATTGCCAAACGCGAGACCCACCAAGTGGACGGCCGCGATCGCGAAGTACTAGTTCATCGGAAGGGCGCGACGCGTGCGTTTCCGCCGGGTCACCCTGAGATCCCAGCTGATTACAGCTCGATTGGGCAGCCTGTTTTTATTCCGGGCAGCATGGGAACGGCATCCTGGGTGCTCGTCGGGCAGCAACGCACTATGCAGGAGACCTTCGGCAGCGTGTGCCACGGAGCGGGCCGCCTCTTAAGCCGCACCGCAGTTCGCAAGGGCAAGAACGCGGGCGAGGAGCGGCGCAAGCTGGAACAAAGCGGGATCCTCGTGCGGAGCGAGTCGCGTGATGGCATCCTCGAAGAACTTCCGGAAGCCTATAAGAACGTCGACGAGGTGATTGAGGTCGTCCACAATGCCGGGCTCGCGAAGAAAGTCGCGCGTTTGCGGCCCATGGGCGTGATCAAAGGGTAAAACATACAGATCTCCAGACTTGGCAATTTTTAGGTATAACCGTAAGTACAGCAAGATCACTGGAGGTTTGCATGCGCTGTTTTCACTTCGCGCTGCCAGCACTCGTCGCGCCCATCATGTTTGCGCCGCTGCTTGCACTCGCAGATTCCGGGAGCCCGAATTTCGCGGGGGCCTGGCAAATGGACCCTGCCAAGAGTCAGGTCGAAGATGGAAGGCTCGTCACCCTCACCATACAGAACATCTCAAACAAATTGAAGATGGTGAGGATAGTCCGAGACAAGGACGGGAAGGAAGCGACTTATCAATTCGAATGTGAGACGGTCGGCAGTGAATGCGAGTTCGATGAAGCAGGGCACAAAGCGAAGGTATCTGTCTGGTACAACGGTCCTGCCCTGGTTATCTTGAAAACCGATGGGCCCAAGGAAGACGCGAGTGACGAATGGACGATGAAGTTGTCGCCCGATAAACACACGCTCACGGTCGCGTTAGAGCATATTGAACCCACCGGCAAAGAGGAAACTCTGGTTTTCAGCAAAAAAGCTTTGCACTAGCAAGATTGGTTGAGAGGCGTTACTCGTCTCGTAAGGCCCGCATAGGATCGATGAGCGAAGCGCGGCGTGCGGGCGCATATGTCGCAACCAACGTGACTGTCATGAGCGTCAACGGCATCAGCAGAAAGATGATCAGAGCCTCTTCCGTGTTCACGCCTCCCGAGCCGCCGAACATCGAGCCTAAAACTCGATCCGCCCCCACGCTGAAAATTACGCCAATCGCGGCGCCGATCAAGGCGAGGGTCAAGCCCTGCTTTAGGACCATGCGCGCGACGTTCATGCGATCCGCTCCGATGGCCATGCGGATTCCAATCTCGCGCGTGCGGCGGCTCACGGAATAGGCAACTAATCCGTACAGCCCAACCATGGCGAGAACCAACCCCATCAGCCCCAAGCTCCCCACAGATTGCAGAACAATGTTCCCGGTTTTGACGGCTCGCTCCATATAGAAGTCGTCCATAGTGCGGACGCCATAAACGGGCATATCCGGATCGACACTCTTAACAACTTGCCGCAGAGCAGGCGCGAGCGACCCTGAATCCGATTGCGATTGAGCAATTAAAGTCATCCTCGGTTGCGGGTGCTGCGCGAGCGGTAGATATAAGTAGTCAGTCGGCGCCTCTGCGATCCACAGGTACTTGGATGTTTTCGCGATGCCCACAATTTGGACGAGAGGGCCGTTCGCGGTTGAGAGATGAATGCGCTTCCCGATCACGTCCTGATTCGGCCAATAGTGTTTCGCGAACTGCTCATTCACAATCGCGACGAGCGGAGCGCTGGCAGTATCGGTTCGCAGAAAGCCGCGTCCGCGCAGGATCGGCGTGCCCATGGTCTCAAAATATTGCTCGCCCACAGTATCCGCGAATACGCCGGCCGTCGGTTGGCCCGGTGGGAACTGATGGCCTTCAGGCGCGACGTTCTGCATATCCTGATCCGGCGCCATAGGAATGTTTGCGGTCCAGGCTGCTGACTTCACGCCCGGTGCTGAGCGCGCTCGTTCCAATAGCTGCTTGTAGAACTGTTGTGTTTGAGCCTCGCTGTAGCGCACCAGCGTCGGATCGAAGGTCATCATCAGTAAGTGATCGGTCCGGAAACCAGGGCCTTCCGTCAGCTCTTCCGCAAACCCTCGAAATAGAATCGTTGCGACGGTCAGTAGAATCAGCGAAATCGCAATCTGGCCGACGACCAGCGCATTACGGCCCCACAATCGGCGGCGGCCGGTCATATCAGCGTCGGCAGCTTTCAGGGCGGACACGAGGTCTGAGCGCGTGCTTCGGATCGCAGGCGTCAGCCCGAACAGGATCGTGCTCACAAGCGAAACGGCCAGAGTAAAGAACAAAACACGATGGTCCAGTTGTGCCGACAGCACAAGGGGCAGGTCCGACGGGACTTGTATCTGGTTGAACAATTGCACGCCGCCATATGCGATCACAATGCCGGCCGCGCCCCCGAGCAGGGCTATCAGTAGGCTTTCAAGTAGCAGTTGTCGCGTGAGCTGTGCTCTGCCTGCCCCAATCGCAAGGCGTACAGCGATTTCTCTCGATCGCGCGCGCGCCCGACTGAGCAACAGCCCGGCGACATTCGCGCACGCAACCAAAAGCACGCTCAAGGCCAGCGTCATCAGCATGGCTACAAGCTGCGAGTCCCACGGATCCTGTTCGATGCGGAGTTGAAGCTCCGTCTTTACTCTCACGCTCTGGTCCCGGTTTGTGTCCGGGTACATTCGCTCGAGCGCTGCCGCGATAGATGCAAGATCAGCGTGTGCTTGCGATATGGTAACTCCCGGCTTCAACCGGCCTTTCACGCTCAGCCATCGAGCGTCGCGCTTCTCCAACGAGTCTGGCTGCCCGATGCGAGGCGACATGGCGATCGGCACAAACAATGCCGGCCTGAAATACTGATCGACTCCGGTAAAGTGCTCAGGTGCGACACCTACTACTGTGAATTCGACTCCATTCAGCCGCAGTTTCCTCCCGATGACCGAAGGGTCGTTCCCAAACTGGCTGGACCACAAATCGTGGCTGAGGACCACGACAGCATCGCGCCCTGGAACCTTGTCTTCGTCAGCTCGAAATCGGCGGCCCAATGCCGGCTCAATGCCGAGAACCCGGAAGAAGTTTCCCGAAACGAAAAGCCCATACTTCAAGTGCGTGGAGGCCCCCGGCTTTTCGCTGAGCCCAAACGGCGCAAGCGAGTACGCGAGCAGTCCGTCAAACGATCTGTTGCGATCCCGAAAGTCAACGTAGTCTCGATAGGAAACACTGTTTAACGGATCCGACGGCGAGCTCGAACGCACATTCACGATTCCGCTCGGCTTCGGTACCGGCAAGGGACGCAACAGAAGCGTATCGGCCCAGCTAAACATGGCGGCAGTCGCGCCGATCCCGATCGCCAGTGAGCACACCGCGATCAGCGTGAAACCAGGGTTCTTGCGCAGCATCCGGGAAGCAAAGCGAAGCGTCTGTAGCATGGACTCCTGACCCTAAAGATACGTTCAATTGTGTAAAGCAGTTCCAGTTCCGAGTCGAGAGCTTCCATTCAGCCAGCAGCCTCAGCAGTTTGCGTCAGCCGTGCGCGGCTCCATTGTCCGATCTTGGGACTAAAGACTTCGCTTCTGGAACTTTTCTAGCGACTTATACTGGTACGTCTGTGCGACTCACGTCTCTCATGCGAGCAGGTCTTTCCACGTGAATGTAATCACGATCGACGAGTGGCCTGCGCCTGAATCTCGCGATTACCGGTCGGAACTAGAGGCCGGAAACGTGCTGTTTTTTCCCACAACGCCCTTTGCTTTATCGGAAACGTCAAAAGAATTTTTCCGAAGCCTCGATTTATTCGGCAGCGCGGTTCATAAAAACATCGCGTACCGGCCGACGCTCGATCGGGTCTCCGGAGTCGATTCAAAAGGCGTGCAGATGGCCACACTGCACAATGTTTTTCAGGAATATTCGCGCAACGTGGTCGAGTTCACGCGGGAGCTGCTTCCTCAATACGCGACCGGCTGGAAACTCGACTACGCCAGTTTCCGGCCCCTTGAAGAGAAGGGGCGCGATCTGCCGTTGAACAAGCGCAACGATCTGATTCACACAGATGCGTTTCCATCGCGGCCGACTCACGGCGATCTGATTCTGCGCGTCTTCACGAATCTGCATCCGAGTGAGCCTCGCGTATGGGTGACTTCGGACGCGTTCCGGGCTGTAGCTGAGCGCTATGCGCGAGATGCCGGGTTGGACGGGATTGCTGCGAATTCGATATCGCCGCTGCACCGTTTCAGACAGGAGTTTCTGCGACGGCTCAACAGCTTGGGGCTACGGGTTACCAGCCGCTCGCTATATGACGAGTTCATGCTTCGCTTCCATGATTTTTTGAAGCGCAATGCCGAGTTTCAGTCAGGCTCTACAAAATATCGGTTTGACTTTCCTCCCGGCTCGACTTGGTTAGCCTTCACGGATATCCTGCCGCACTCGGTCGAATCCGGCCAGTATGCGCTCGAACAGACCTTCATCGTAGGCCGTGCATCGCTCGCCAACCCCGGCAATGCTCCCGTCGCGATTCTCGAGCAATTGTGCGGGAGGCCGCTCGCCGCCGGCTAAACTGACGCGAGAGAAACCAGGGAACCGGAAGGACCGTAAAATCGTATCTCAGACGGGCAACGATAAAACCATGATTATCTTTCTGCTCTGGTGCCTCCTGTTTGTGTTTTCCTGGCCTCTGGCGATCGCAGCCTTGATCTGCTATCCAATCGTCTGGCTTCTGCTGCTGCCATTCCGCTTACTCGGAATCGCCGTGCACGGAGCGCTTGCGCTGGTCGCCGCGATTATCCTTCTGCCGCTGCGAGTTGTGCGGGCAATCGCCTAGGTGACTTCGACCAGCTCGGTCGCGACCGGCACAACCAGGCGCTCGATATCGAATTTTCCGCGCGCCAGGTCATGGCCTGCGCCCTCGATCGCAATCAGCTTCGCTCCGGACGAGATCAGCGCGAGCGCCGCCTGCATTTCATCGAGAGTTCCAAACGGATCGCGGCTCCCGTGCACGAATACGGCGGGAACTCTGAGCTTACTGAAGTGCTCCGTCCTCAGTTGCTGCGGTTTGTTTGGCGGGTGTAGCGGATAGGCGAGCAGCAGAAGAGCATGCACCAAATCAGGTTGTTCCGCGGAGAGGATACTGGCCTGGCGGCCTCCATAAGAGTGGCCTCCCAGAAACACGCGCCCGGGTTGCAATTTTCGCATAACGCCGGCGGCATCACTCAACCCGGCCCGATTCACGGCCGCACTCGCGGGAGCCGGTGGCCCAAATGGCTTTTGCTGTCTGAACGGCAGATCGCACCGTAGCACGAGCAGGCCCGCCCTGCTGAAAGCGTCTGCCAGTGCAACCAGCAAGGGAGCCCGGCAGTTCCCTCCCGCTCCATGCGTGAGCACCAGACCAGCCGTGGCCGAAGTTGTCGGCTCATGCAGAAACCCGCGTACCGAACCCTCTTCGAACGGAACAGAACGGTGCTCTTCCATTCAGGATGATGACTTCGTTATTTCGCTCTCTTGTACGTGCCCATAACGTGACCTTCGGCGAGGACATGACCTTTCATGGCGGCTGCCATCTCCTCTTTAGAAGCCGGCGCTTTCGCCAGGGATTCGACGTCAAGCGCATACACTCTGAAGAAATAACGATGCGGCTTGCCCGGCGGAGGACACGGCCCGCCGTACCCTTTCTTATCGAAGCCGTTCACGCCCTCTTTGCCGCCGCCGCTCGATCTCTCAGCTAATTGATTCGCCTTTCCCGGCACGTCGTAGAGGATCCAGTGAATGAAAGTTCCAGAGGGCGCGTCAGGATCTTCGCACAGGACCGCGATGCTCTTAGTATTTGCCGGCGCCTCGCTCCATTTGAGCGGCGGAGAGATGTTCTGCCCGTCGCAGGTGTACTTTTCGGGAATCGCTTGACCTTCGGAGAACGCGGATGAGCTTACATGTAGTGTCATATTCGTTGCTGCTGAGCTCGCAAGCGCAGTGAGTCCGGCCAACGCCGCGAATGCAAGAGTACCGGGAAACATATCTTCTAAACGAGATCTTATATCCTACAACGAGCTTATGAATTACACACACGCACTTTCGCGCAGATTTGCCGTCGGGATTGCATTGGGGGTTACCTTCGCAGCGGCGGCCGAGCGAAACGACATCACCATCGAGCGCGGCGTGAAGGCTACGATGCGCGATGGCGTGGTACTCCGGGCTGACGTATATCGCCCCAGAGCGGACGGCCGCTTCCCGGTACTTCTCGAGCGCACGCCCTATAACAAAACTGGCGATGCAGATACCGCGCTCGAAGCGGCGGCTCACGGGTACGTCGTCATCATTCAAGACGTCCGTGGCCGCTACACGTCAGAAGGCGAATGGTACCCGTTCAAGCACGAATCGCAAGATGGATACGACACGGTCGAGTGGGCGGCATCGCTTCCGTACTCAAACGGCAAGGTGGGCATGTTCGGCGGCTCGTACGTCGGCGCGACGCAGATGTTGACCGCGATCGCTCATCCTCCTCATCTAGCGGGCATCTGCCCGGTCGTCACGGCCAGCAACTATCACGATGGCTGGACGTATCAGGGCGGAGCGTTTGAGCAGTGGTTCGACGAATCCTGGACTTCAGGGCTCGCGCAAGACACGTTGAATCGCGCCGTGCAGAAGCGCACGAACGCCATGGAGGGTGTCTGGAAACTTCCGCTCGCGACCTATCCGCTGTTCAATTTTGAGAGGCCGGCGGCGGAGTCGAATTTGACGGCCTCCCTCGCTCCGTATTTCCTCGACTGGCTCGCTCACCCGAATTACGACGAGTATTGGAAGCGCTGGTCGATTGAAGAGCATTACAGCGACATCGCCGTACCCGCTCTGACGGTCGCAGCCTGGTATGACATTTTTCAAGGCGGATCGCTTCGCAACTACATCGGCATGAAAACGCGCGCTGGAACGCAGGCCGCAAGGGACGGACAGCGGCTGCTGGTTCTGATCGGTGGGCATGCGGGTAGCGGCCGGAAAATCGGTGATGTCGATTTCGGCGCGGCTGCCACTCGATTCGATGAAGACGGAATCATTGTGCCCTGGTACGACTTCCTGCTGAAAGGTATCCAGAATGATTTCTCGAAAGCCAAGCGCGTGAACATCTTCGTCCTGGGCGAGAATCAGTGGCGCGAAGAGGACGACTGGCCGTTGGCTCGCGCGCGGAGCACAAAGTATTTTCTGCATTCCGCCGGAAAGGCAAATTCGCTTCGCGGTGACGGAGTCCTCTCGCTGAAACAACCTGCATCTGAGACTTCTGACCAGTACGTCTATGATCCTGAGAATCCCGTCGCCACCATTGGCGGCCCTCTGTGCTGCGATTCGGAGCACCTCGAGCCAGGACCACGCGATCAACGCCCCGATGAGGCGAGAGAGGATGTCTTGATCTACTCTACCGGTCCCCTACAGCGTGACTTAGAAATCACTGGGCCAATTAGTCTCGAGCTGTATGCAAACTCGTCCGCCGTAGACACGGACTTCACCGGAAAACTCGTAGATGTCTGGCCCGACGGTTTCGCGCAAAATCTGACCGAAGGCATCATTCGCGCGCGTTATCGCGATTCTCAGGAGAAAGCGCAATTGATGAATCCGGGTCAGGTCTACAAGTTCACGGTCGATCTTTGGGCGACGAGCAACGTCTTCCGAAAGGGACACCGGCTGCGGCTCGAAATCAGCAGCAGCAACTTTCCCCGGTTTGACCGCAACTTAAATACCGGCGAAGATGCCGCTTTCGCGCGCCGTCACGTCGCCGCAACCAACAGGATCTATCACGACGCGCAGCATCCGTCCGCGTTGCTGTTGCCCGTCGTAGCGGAGTGAGATCTTTTTACAGTGTCGCAACTCCGATCAAAATCAGCCCCAGTGCATAGCCCGCGAACATCAGCCCGATGAGCCGGTTTGCCTGCGGCGGAGCAGCGCGAAATTCTTTCCAGATGACGACGCCCCAAATCGCGGCCACGAGCGTCGCGCCCTGCCCTAGAGCGTACGAAATCGCCGGGCCCGCCACGCCCGAAGCGATGATGTTGAAACTCAGCGCTACCATCCAGATGATCCCGCCGAGCACGCCCGCCGAATGCACTTTCAGCGTCCCCGCGAAGTATTGCCCGTACGTCTTTCCGCCTGCCTTGATGAAGATTGTGTTCACAACAACATTGCTGATCACCAAGCCGATCGCGAAGAAGAAAAGCGCAGTGTACGGAGTAAGATAGCCCGGCTCGATCGGACGCGTATTGAAGCTCGGCGAGATGGCCCTTTGGAGCTGCGGGTAGAAAAAGCCCATGAGGCAACCCGCAATGACACTGAACACAAGCCCTCGCGCCGCGCGCCTTCCAGCGGCATGCGGCAATTTGCTGTAAGCCAAAGCCGACACGATCATCGCGAAAATCACCAGCACCACGCCGGCAAAGAGTAAAACCGGGTTGCCTTTGGGCGTTTGGATATAGCTCGCAATGGTCCCAATGACCAGCGCAAGCCCGACCCCCACCGGAAAAGCGACCGACATTCCCGCGGCATCGATCCCGACCACCAGCAGAATGTTAGAGATGTTGAATATGGCTCCGCTGAACATAGCTCTCACGATCGCTGCGTGTGTTGCCACATGGAGATTCTCGGCCGCGCCCATTCCAGCAGAGCCGAAGCTGCCGAGCGTAAACATGAAAACGACGCTGAAGACCAGCACACCAAAGGCGTAGTCCCAATAAAACAGCTCAAACGGCCAATCCGTTCTGCCCGCGAGCTTCTGTGTGTTGGCCCAAGATCCCCATCCCAGCATCGTGATGACGCAGAACAGAATTGCCAGCCCAAGTGATTCAACCGTGAACATGCTTGACTTAATGTAGCGAAGGTTGCAGGTCGTAAGCCGGAAAGGAAGTCCGCAAATGCCAGTTGAAGAGTTGTCGCTCGAATCTGAAGGGACCACAGCGGTCCTCACGCTCAATCGCCCGAATCGCAGGAACGCGCTGTCCCTTAGACTCATGCGCGCGCTCATCGGCTGTCTGGACGAGATCGAGCGCAGCGCCAGTACGCAGGTCGTCATTCTCGCGGCCGCAGGGAACGTCTACTCCTCGGGCCACGATCTGAGCGAGATGGTGGGCCGCTCGGTCAGCGACTACCGTGAGATCTTCGATGTTTGCGCGGACCTGATGACGAAAATTCAGTCGATTCCGCAGCCGGTCATCGCGGAGGTGCAAGGTGTGGCCACCGCCGCTGGTTGCCAGCTGGTTGCGAGCTGCGATCTCGCGATCGCTTCCGAGCAGGCCACGTTCGCAACCCCCGGCGTTCGCATCGGCCTCTTCTGCACGACTCCGATGGTCGCGCTGAGCCGCGCCATCGGACGCAAACGCGCCTTGCAGATGCTCCTCACCGGTGAAAGCATCGACGCCGCGACTGCCGCCGAATGGGGATTAATCAACAACGTAGTCCCGGCAGCCGATCTCAAATCCGTGACGCGCAAGCTCGCCGCGCGGATCGCCCAGGCCAGTCCGCTCACCGTGAGCATCGGCAAGCAAGCCTATTACACGCAGATCGATCTCGACCAACCCAAAGCGTATGGATACGCGAAAGAAGTCATGACAGTGAACGCGCTGGCTGGCGACGCACAAGAAGGCATCTCGGCGTTTCTCGAAAAACGCCCGGCCTGCTGGTCCGGGAAGTAGCGATTTGCGCGTGTCCAATACGGTTGCCGCCATCTCGAGGCGCGTTCCCGTCGGCGCGGAGCTCGTCGCAGACGGGAGCGGAACATACTTCCGCGTGTGGGCTCCGCAACACAAATCGCTCAAGGTAACGTTCAAGGAAGCGGGCCGCCAGGCAGTCGCACTCGCTAACGAGGGGAATGGATACTTCTCCGAATTTGTCCCGGGTGTTCAAGCCGGCACGCGATACAAATACCAACTCGAAAGAGGCGAGGAGTATCCCGATCCGGCTTCGCGCTATCAACCGGCGGGCCCGCACGGCTGGTCGGAAATCGTCGATCCGGATTCATTTCGCTGGTCCGATGCCGACTGGCCTGGAATCAAGTTAGAAGGCCAGGTGCTTTATGAGATGCATCTCGGCACGTTCACGCCGCAAGGAGTTTGGCGGAGCGCGGCGGAGAAGTTGCCTTATCTGCGCGATACCGGCGTAACCGTAATTGAAGTGATGCCCGTCGCGGATTTCCCAGGCAAATTTGGGTGGGGTTACGACGTCGTGCAGCCCTACGCGCCGGCTTCGATTTACGGCACTCCGGAGGACATGCGGGCATTTGTCAATCAGGCGCACGCAACGGATTTGGCCGTCATTCTCGATGTCGTCTACAACCACTTGGGTCCCGACGGAAACTATCTGACGAAATTTTCTCCGTTCTATTTCACTACGCGCCACAAAACGGACTGGGGCGAGGCCATCAACTTCGATGGCCCAGAGAGTGGACCGGTTCGGGAATTCTTTCGGGAGAACGCGGCCTATTGGATTCGCGAGTTTCATCTTGACGGGCTGCGCCTCGACGCAACGCAGGACATGCACGATGAATCCGAGCCGCACATCCTCGCTGAAATCACCTGTGCAGCCCGAACCGCGGCGGCGAACAGATCCATCCTGCTCGTTGCGGAGAATGAACCTCAAAACACGCGCCTGATTCAGCCTGTCGAACAGGGCGGCTATGGCCTCGACGCGCTCTGGAACGATGATTATCACCACACGGCAATGGTCGCGGTGACGGGACAGGCTGACGCATATTACACGGATTATCGCGGTACCGCTCAAGAGCTTCTCTCGGCGGTCAAATACGGATACCTGTTTCAGGGGCAGTGGTACCGCTGGCAGGAGAAGCGGCGCGGCGCTCCGACCTTCGGCTTGCCTCGCGCAGCGATGATCAACTTTGTTCAGAACCATGATCAGGTTTCTAACTCTGCGCGCGGTCAGCGTCTTCAGGAACTGACGTCACCTGGAATGTTTCGAGCTATCACCGCACTCACCTTGCTCGCACCCGGCACGCCGATGCTGTTTCAGGGAGAAGAGTTCGGAGCCTCGACCCCTTTTCTCTATTTCGCGGATCACAAACCCGAGCTGGCGGAGCGGATCAAAGCGGGACGGCTCGAATTTCTCGGACAGTGGCGCTCGCTCACTCTCCCCGAAATGCAGAAATACTTTTACGACCCGCATGCGGCCGAGACATTTGAGACATGCAAGCTCAATTTCGATGAGGTCGATACACATGCCGGAATTTACGCGCTCCACCGCGACCTGTTGCGTATTCGTCGCGAGGACCCCATCCTTTCCCGGCAAGGCAGAGATGGTCTCGATGGAGCCGTGTTTTCGCCGCAGTGCTTGGTCGTCCGATTCTTCTCGCCGGGCAATCGGGAGGATCGGCTCCTATTGGTTAACCTTGGGATAGAGGTGAACCTGAATCCCGCGCCCGAACCGTTGTTGGCTCCTCCCTTATCTGCTGAGTGGGTGAAAGCGTGGTCCTCTGAAGACCCCCAGTACGGCGGATGCGGGACGGCGTCGCTCGATACCGAACAAAACTGGAAAATTCCCGGCCAAGCTGCAGTCCTGTTGCACCCGCGGCCGCTCGATGACTGAAAGCCCGAGTTTGCCGACTGAATCTCAAGTCAAACAGATCTTCCGCCGAGAGGCTGGCGCTCCCTTCTCTGAAGCTGATTTGAACACGCTGACCCAAACCGAGTGGCTGGTCACGAACGGGCTCGGAGGATACGCCTCGGGAACGATTGGCGGAAGCCTGACGCGTGTGTTCCACGGCTATTTGATTGCCGCGCTGCCCGCGCCGTTCGGGCGGACCATGATGCTGAACGACATTCTCGAGGAAGTGATTCTCCCGGATGGCCGCGCGATTCCGCTGAATGGATTGCACCGCGCGGATGCTGAGCGATTCGGCGCATCGCAATACCTCACGAGTTTCCGTGTTCATCTCGGTCTGCCGCTCTGGACCTACGAGTTCGATGGACTCACGCTCGAGAAAAGCCTGGTTTTGCCACATGGCCAAAATACGACTTACTTGCGGTACCGCATTTCATCGGGTTCAGGCGCTCTCAAGCTGCGGCTGCGGCCGGCCGTAAACATGCGGGGCCAAGAGGCTCCGGTCGATACACCGGTCGAAGCGTACACGTTCACCGTTCGGGACCATCGTTATGAGGTTTTCAAAGAGTCGAATGACCTCCCTCCGTTGCGGATCATGGTGCTTGCTGAATGCGCCGGCCTGACCGTCGAGCCCGCCGTGATTCGCGATGTGATTTACCCGGTCGAGCGAAGCCGCGGATATATCTGGAAAGGTGATCTGTGGAGTCCCGGATATTTTTCGGCCGAGATTACTCACGGTGAAGACGCAAACCTGGTCATCTCTACGGAAAGCTGGGACGTCATGTCCGCTCTTGCGCCGAAAGACGCTTTTGACGCCGAGCACGATCGAAGACGGCGTCTCCTGTTAGAAGCCCGTCCGAGCGGGTGCGATGAGGCATGTGATGAGCTGATTTGGGCAGCCGACCAGTTCGTCATCAGTCCGGTTGGACGCCAGGAGGATACGGCGCGGGCCCGCGCAGCCGGAGACGAAATTCGCACCATCATTGCCGGGTACCACTGGTTCACCGATTGGGGCCGCGACACCATGATCGGTTTAGAAGGACTGGCGCTGACCACCGGGCGGCAAGTCGAAGCCAGTTATATTCTGCGGACTTTCGCGCATTACATCCGCAATGGACTCATTCCAAATATGTTCCCGGAGGGCAAGAAGGACGGCCTTTACAACACTGCGGACGCGACCCTTTGGTATTTCCACGCGCTGCATCGATACACCACGTACACGAGAGACCGCCATCTTTTGACGCAACTCTTGCCGGAGCTAATCGGCATAATCGACCATCATCTGCGCGGCACCCGGTTCAACATTCACGTGGACGCGAGCGATGGATTACTGGTTCAAGGGCAGGAAGGCTACCAACTCACGTGGATGGATGCCAAGGTGGGCGACTGGGTGGTGACTCCGCGGCGCGGCAAGGCGGTCGAGATCAATGCGCTCTGGTACAACGCCCTCCGGCTTCTGGAGCGCTGGCTGACGGATGGGGATCACAGCGCCAAAGCGGACCGCATTCGAGAGCATGCTGAAAAAGCGAGATCCTCTTTCAACCAGCGTTTCTGGTATGAAAAGGGCGGCTATCTCTACGACGTGATCGATGGCGAAGACGGCCGGCCCGATCCGGCTTGCCGGCCCAATCAGTTGTTCGCGATTTCGCTCGATTACCCGGTTTTGAATCAGGAGCGCTGGCGTCCCGTAGTCGATATCGCACGCCAAAAACTGTTAACACCGGTTGGACTGAGGTCGCTTGCCCCCGGCGACAAAGATTTCAAAGCGCAGTATGACGGAGATCTTCGGTCGCGCGACGCGGCCTACCATCAAGGAACCGTGTGGGCTTGGCTCATAGGCCCGTTCATCGATGCGTGGTTGAAAGTGTATCCCGACGAGCTGGATGCGGCGCGCGGCTTTCTCGAAGGCTTCAAATCGCATCTCGATTCGGCGTGCGTTGGGTCGATCAGCGAGATCTTCGATGCCGAACCGCCCTTCACGCCGCGCGGCTGTTGCGCACAGGCCTGGAGCGTCGCTGAAGTGCTTCGCTCCTACGCTAAGACGAGCGGTATTCCGGAAGTAGCGCAGGCGCGGCCGGACTACACGAGTGTTGTGGTGACTTAGGGGCCGGGCGGAGCGGTATCGCCAGGTTGCCGTGACGGATTTCTAGCCGGCATACTTGCCACCAGCGCTGCCTGAACCGGTATGGCGTTCATTTGGAGGCGCTCCTGTGTACGTGAACGCCGGACAGGAGACCGGGGTTGCAGGCTAACAGCCTGCTCTACGGCGGGCCGCTCTCGATCCAGCCGTTTGCGGAGCTGTTCCAGTTGCGTGAAGGCGCGGTTAAAGGCGCGCTCAGCGGTAGTCTTGTAGCGAGTGAAACGCTCGAATTTCTTGTGGTCCTCTTCGGTCCATTCGAGCACGCCTTTGTGCTCGAGTGACTGCTCGAACTCGTTGTAGCGATTCGTATTGCGCTTAAGAATCCATTGCGCATGCACGGCCTGCTCGACTAAGGAACGCTGCATGCTGTCCTCGGGCTCATAGGCGCGCAGCCAGTCTTCGAGCAGTTCGTTGAACTCCTCTTGGCTCTCTCCGTTGATGATGGTTTGTGTTGAGCAGCAGCCGTGAGTCGTCGAGTTGCGGCTCGCGATGGCTTTTCCGTTTTCTGTGCGAGGTCCGGTTGAACGGCCGGGCCAAGATTGCGGGGCGTAAGTTTCCGGCATTTTGTTTCCTGGTCGGAGTTGTAGCGCGGAGAGGAAGCGCGGAGAGAAAACTTTCCAGCTAACCGGCTGATTCGATGGGGAAAGCAATTTTTTAGAAATCGGTCATCGGGGCTTCACGCGAACGCCGGGAGTGATTTTACGAAACGAAGTCTCCTTGCGAAAGGAAGTGCGCGGCAGGGCAGCTATGGGCCGGGGTATCTCGAGGCGCGGCACGAAGTTGAGGACCGGTACCAGGTACTAACGCGGGGCACAGCGTTTGCGGGAAGTACTAGTCACCGCAATAGGAGTGCCCGGGAGAGGTCGCAACACACTATCATCTCTATTACGCCTTCGAATAAGTTGAACACAACTTGACCCAACGATCACTCGTTCGTTCCCGATTGCCGCTGCTAATCCTGTCGGCTACATCCCTTTTACTTCTTTTTCTTGCCTCGGTCGGCGTATCCGCGCCGTCAAGCCAGCCGTCGCACGTAACTTTTCCAATGGGAATGCCGGAGGTCAAGAACTATTCGGTCAGGGACTATAACGGCGGCGGACAGGCCTGGAACATTGCCCAGGACCCTCGCGGCATCATGTACTTCGGCGATTCGGGGTCGGCAGTGCTCGAGTTTGACGGCGTTACCTGGCGGAAGATCTTTCTGCCTTCCAGCGTTGTGCGGTCTCTTGCGGTGGACGGCAGCGGCCGCGTCTGGGTGGGAGCGAGCGGCAACTTCGGCTATCTGAAACCGGACGCGAACGGCACGCGGCAGTATGTCTCGCTGGTTGAAAAGGTCCCGGCGCAGGATCGCGGTTTTACTGATGTGTGGCAGAGCCTGGTCACTCCACAAGGCGTGTTCTTTCGCAGCTACGAGCGGCTCTTTCGCTGGGATGGCAAGCGCATGAAGGTCTGGTCACCGGAAGGGAAATCCAGATTTCAGGCGCTCTCGTACGTCCAGGGCCGGATCTATACCGCTCAGAACGGAATTGGGCTTCAGGAGATTGTGGGCGACGAGCTTCGGCACCTGCCCGGGGGCGAGGCGTATGACTCCTCCATGAAGCTATTTCTGCATCCCTTTGATGGGACTCGCATTCTCATCTCAGCGCGCGACCAACTGTTCACGCTCTACGATGGCCAAAAGGTGAGCGCGTTCGTGACCCAGGCGGACGGGTATCTGCGAAAGCACAAGCTCTATACCTCGACTCTGCTGCGGGACGGGACCATCTGCGCTACCACCTTGGACGGCGGGGCCGTACTCATCGCACATGACGGCAAACTTCGTCAGATCATCGACAAGAGCGACGGAATCCTGAGTTCGAATGTTCTCTCTGCTTATGACGATCGCGAAGGCGCGCTCTGGCTTGGTTTGGATGCCGGAATCGCTCGGGTGGAAGTGAACTCCCCGATTTCCATTTTCGCGCGCGATGCCACGCTGGATGTGGCGGAGTTTGAAGCGTACATTTATCGTTCCGGCGCCGGAGGGCGGAGCGGGGTAGCGCGCATTGTTCCCGATGCGCAAACGGGCCGGCCTACGGATATGCCCATCGCCGGCCCTAGCCAGGCGTGGACGCTGCTCGTATTCAAAGACCCCGCCCGTAAGGCGCCTGATCAATTGCTCGCGGCCACGAGCGAGGGCGTAATGCGGCTGGCGGGCGATGCGCTGGTTCCTGCCATGCCCGAATTGCACGGGCTTACTGAGCAGACGTATGACATCAGTCTTTCCAAAAAGGACCCGTCGCGTGTATTTATCGGACATTCCGAGGGTGTAGGTTCCATGTACTGGAATGGACACTCCTGGATCGATGAAGGGCGACTTCCCAACCTAGTTTATGGAACCAGGAGCGTAGTCGAGGATGCGAAAGGGAGTGTCTGGGCGAGCGGCGGCGACAACCAACTGGTGCGCATCGATGTCGCTCCATCGGGCATGCGGGATTCCAAAGCCGAAGTGCTTGGCGTCAAACAAGGGCTTCCGCCGGGTCCGGCCTTTGCGAACTTTGTTGCCGGTAGGATCTTCGCGACGGTAGATCGCGTTAACCACGAATTCCGCTGGGATGAACCGGCTCACAGATTTGTGATAGACGACCGCTTTTTGCTGCCCATCGACGCACCCGATAGCAGCTATGGTCTGGTTGCAGACGGTGCAAATAAGGTTTGGTCCGGCTCGTCTTCGTCGGATGTCCGGCGTCAAGGCCTATTTACCCGGCAACGCGATGGTAGCTGGCATCTCGATGAGAACACGTACCGCCGCCTGGGCCGATTCCGGTTCGTCTCCTTGCGGCCTGAACCGAATGGCACAGTCTGGTTCTTCGGCGAGAACCTTTTCCGCTTCGATCCTCGCATCAGAGAAATTGCGCCACCGCAGTTCCCCACAATTGTGCGCCGTGTCAATGCGGGATCACAGGTGATCTACGGCGGGGACAGAACGAGCGATAGCTCTGAAGAACGGCTGCAGCCGGCCAGCAACGCCCTGCATTTCCAATTTGCCGCACTCACCTACGACAATCCGGCTGGCATCGTCTACCAATACTTTCTGGAAGGTTTGGACAAGGACTGGTCTGGCTGGGGTGCACAAAGAGAGGCCAACTACAGCGGCCTCGGTCCGGGGAGCTATCGCTTTCACGTGCGCTCCCGGGCGGACGATGGCCGCGCAGGCGAGGAAGCGATGTACGCATTCACAATCCTGCCGCCCTGGTACCGAACCAAGCTCGCTTATTTCCTTTACTTCCTGCTTTTTTTACTCGCCACGTTTGCCTTCTGGCGACTCGTTATCGCATACGAGCGTAAGAAAGCCTTCCGCAAAACGCAGGAGCTGCAGGCCCAAGCTAAGGCACTGGAAGCTATTGTCGAGGAGCGCACTGGCGAAATTCGCGCCCAGTCGTCGGAACTCGCCGCGCAGAGGGACAGCATCGAACTGCTGAGTGAGATCGGCAAAGAGATTACGGCTTCGCTCGATCTAAATACGATTCTGTTTAAACTCTACGAGCGCGTGAACCAGATCGTGGACGCCAGCATCTTTGGCGTTGGCCTGTACCGGCCGGAGAAGAATCTGATTGAATACACCCTCGCCATCGAAAACGGCAAGCGGTATGCACCTTACACGCGCAGCATGAATGACAAGAATCAGTTGGCGGTATGGTGTATCGAGCATCGCCAGCCGATCCTGCTGAACGACGTCGCCGTTGAGTCGACAAAGTACATCGCTTCCTACGAACATACCGGGCGCACATTAGAAGACGGCAGCACAGCGCAGCCGCCCGCGTCGATGATCTATTTGCCTCTGATCGCGCAGGAGCGTGTGCTCGGCGTGCTCAGCATTCAGAGTTTCAAAAAGGACGCATACACGGAGCGGCATCTTAGCCTGCTCGAAAATCTTGCTGCCTATACGACCATCGCGCTCGATAACGCAAACGCCTACCTTGTGATCAACGAGCGCGAGCACCAGGTTCGCGAACGTGCCGCGGAGCTAGTGACGATCAATCGAATCACCCAGGCATTGTCTGCACAACTCGATCGAGACAGCTTGATTCAACTGGTGGGGGACCAGGTGCGCGATCTCTTTCATGCGCCCATCGCGTATGTGTCGTTGCTCGATCGTGCCACGATGATGCTGCAATTTCCGTACGTCTTTGGTGAAGATGCCCTGCCCCGGCCCTTCGGCGCGGGACTCACTTCCCAGATCATCCGCACCGGCCAACCGCTGCTTATTAATGAAAACATCGACCGCAAACGCGCTGCGCTCGGCATTGAACAGATCGGCCGGCCTACTGCCTCCTATCTCGGCGTTCCAATCCCCTCGGGCGGGCAGACCATCGGCGTGATCAGTGTCCAGTCGACCGACCGGGAAGGCCGCTTCACGGAAGCCGACCAGCGTCTGCTCTCGACGATCGCTTCCGCCGTTGGCGTGGCATTTCACAACGCGAAACTCTTCGATGAAGCGCGCCAGGCAAGGGAGGCCGCGGAACAGGCGGATGCTGCTAAGAGTTCGTTTCTTTCTACGGTCAGTCATGAGTTGCGCACTCCGCTCACATCTGTGCTCGGCTTCGCAAAAATTATTCGCCGCCGGCTCGAAGAACGTCTTTTCCCGCTCATTCGCGAGGATGATCGAAAGGTCCAGCAAACGAAGCGGCAGGTTATGGAAAATTTGGGCGTCGTCATTAGCGAAGGAGAGCGCCTGACCAAGCTCATTGATGACGTGCTTGATTTGGCCAAGATCGAGGCCGGCAAGTTCACTTGGAACATGGCACCGCTCTCGATCTCCGATGTGATGGAGCGCGCCATCGCGGCCACCGCTTCGCTATTCGAAGCTAAGAATCTCCAACTCGTCCAGGTTATTGAACCAGATCTCCCTTCGATCGATGGAGACCAGGACCGCCTGATCCAGGTTGTGATCAATCTGATCTCGAATGCGGTGAAGTTTACGGATACAGGGTCTATCACCTGTTCTGCTCTTCTACGCGACGACGAAGTCATGGTCAGCGTCACTGACTCCGGGATCGGCATCGCTCCTACAGATCATCCGAAGGTCTTCGAAAAATTCAAACAAGTTGGCGATACCCTGACGGACAAGCCCAAGGGCACCGGCTTGGGATTGCCCATATGTAAGGAAATCGTCGAATATCACGGAGGGAAAATTTGGGTCGAGAGCGAGCCCGGCCACGGCAGCACGTTCTCCTTCACGCTTCCGGTTTCTACTCAGCCGATGCAAGCCGAGATACCTCCGGTCCGGCGCTCTGTCGATATCGAATCTCTGTTGCGGCAGTTACGAGAAAGAGCTGCGGCGCACGAGCCGCACAACAAATCCGTACTCGTCGTCGACGATGACGCGAACATCCGGTCCCTGCTCCTGCAGGAGCTGACGGAGGCCGGATACGCAGTGCGTCTTGCCGAGGACGGCCGTAAGGCGCTTGCGCTCATCCGTGAAGAGATTCCTGGCCTCGTGATCTTAGACGTCATGATGCCCGAGATGAACGGCTTTGATGTGGCAGCGGTGCTGAAGAATGATCCCGCCACGATGGACGTTCCTATCATCATCTTGTCCATCGTCGAAGACAAGGAACGCGGTTTCCGGGTTGGCGTCGATCGTTATCTCACTAAGCCCATCGATACGGCATCGCTCTTCCACGAAGTGGACGCGCTGCTCGATCAGGGCAAATCGAGGAAGAAGGTGATGGTGGTTGATGAGGATGCGTCTACCATCCGGACCCTCACCGATGTGCTCGAAACGCGGGGCTATGATGTGGTCGAATCGAACGGCTCAGACTTGATCTCGGCGGCCGTTCTCTCGAAACCGGACATTATAATCCTGAATTCGCTGCTCTCCACCAACGACGGCGTCCGTGCGTTGCGCTTTGAAAGAGGCATGGAGAACGTCCTTTTTCTTATTTATCCCTAATACTCATGAAGATCCTGATTGTCGACGACGAACCACACTTACGCACGCTGATCCAGCAGGCGCTGGAGGAATTGGAAGACGATGGCGTGGATCTGCTTACAGCAGACAATGGTGAGGAAGCGCTGGAGGCGATCCGCGAAGAACAGCCAGACCTGGTTTTTCTCGATGTAATGATGCCGAAGCAAAATGGCTTCGACGTCTGCAACGCGATCAAAAAGGAACTGGGGCTGGGCCACATTCATGTCGTGCTGCTCACGGCGAAGGGACAGGAGTTCGATCGCCAGCGCGGGCAGGAGGTGGGCGCTGATCTTTATATGACCAAGCCCTTCGATCCGGATGCACTGCTCGCGCAAGCGCGCACTGTGCTCGGTCTGTCAACACGCTGAGCGAGGCTTATGCCCGGTCTCAAACTGAAGACTCTGCTCAGCCCGAAATCTACGGGCTCGATCGCAGTGGCGGCTCTACTGGAGGCTATGGGCAACAACACCTGCATTGCCGATGCTTCTGGTACTCCAGTCCTGGGCCATATTCCAGCGGAAGGCTCGACCGCCACGTCGCGGGCGCCGGTCCTCCATGAGGGAGCAACACTGGGCTTTGTGATCGGCCCATCCGGGGCAGCGAATGCGTTGGCATCGCTTCTGGGGCACTTGGCGGCTCGCGAGCTTGAAACCCGTTCACTGGCTTCGGAAGTTCTTCATCTGTATCGCGAAGTGCACGTTATAGAGCAGCTTTCAGAACAGCTGGCAGCCGTTTTGAATGTCCCCGCGGTGGGCGAGTCGGCGCTGGCCCAGGCACGGCGGCTTATCCCTGCTACGCACGGCAGCATTGTTGTTCGCGAGAAGGCAGGCGGTGGTCTTCGCAACGTTGCCTCGTTTGGGAATTCATTGTCCGATTCCGCAGGTATTTCGGGACCACTCGCGCCAGATTCGCGGTTTGCTGCCGCGATCGTCGAACGGGGAATCGGCGAAATCGTGAACAATTGCGCTCCCGATCCACGTGCTTCCGGTTCGGAGCGCAATCTGACCGCGTTGCTCATCGCCCCGTTACGAGCCGGGCAGCGCACGGTGGGTATCATCGCGCTGGCCAATACCGCTGAGGGCACAACGTACTCAGCAGCCGATCTAAAACTTCTGAACACGATTGCTCTCCAGACCGCCGCGGCCATTGAGAACTCGCTGCTTTGCGTAGAGATGGTGGGAGCCGCGCGCGATCGCGAGCAACTCGCCACTATTCAACGCGAACTGGACACGGCGCGCACGATTCAGCATCTGCTCGTGCCGCGCACCTTTCCGCCTTTCCCGGAGCGTACCGATTTCGATTTGCACGCCCAGATGACCTCGGCACGCGCGGTTGGAGGCGACCTTTTCGACTTCTTCCTCATCGATGAAGACCGGCTCGGGATCGTGATTGGAGACGTTTCGGGCAAGGGCATCCCTGCCGCGCTCTACATGGCAGTGACGCGTACACAAATCAAGACCACAGCTCTGCGTAACATGCCTCCCGCAGAATGTCTATGCGAGGTGAACCGCTTCCTGGTACGGGAACGCGTCAGTACGATGTTCGCGACCTGTTTCTATGGTCTTCTGAATTTACGCTCCGGAGAGTTTCACTATTGCAATGCCGGCCACAACCCACCGTACTTACTCCGGGCAGACGGAAAAGGGATCGAGTCCATTCCTGAGGTGGGCGGAATTCCGCTCGGCCTGTTCGACGGCCCGGGATACTCAGGCAGCTCCGTGCATTTGGAGGCCGGAGATACGCTTTTTCTCTATACCGATGGAGTACCCGAGGCCCAGAACGCAAGGGAAGACGATTTCACGGACGAGCGCCTGATTGCCGCGCTGCGGGAGTGCTGCGCGCTCGGTTGTAGAGACTTGATCGGTCACGTGGCGCGAGAGGTGACCACATTCACCGGCGATGCCCCTCAATCAGATGACATCACAATGCTTTGCATACGGCGTGTCGGTGAACGCGTTTGAATTGATGCGTTTTACGAAACGAACTGCCAGTTGGGTTCGTTTTTGCGAAATTGCGGTTACTCGGAGTTAGGGCGTGTGAAACTCGCCCCAGGCCTGTTTCAGCTCTTCAGCAAGTTCCTCGACCGGCGGCTCTTGGCTGCGACGGCGAAAGCCACGATATCGGCCCTCTTCATCCCACCGCATCAACGTGACTCCCATACCAATCAGCACAAGACCCGTGACGCACGCAACTCGCTCTCCGTCGCTCATTGTTCTTCCTCCTGGTTTGAGTCCGGCCGCTTTTGCCGCCCAGCGAGTAGACGCCGCGCCGTTCAAAAGGTTTACTGCTCAGCGCTACCGTGGCTGCCGGTAGATCTCGGTATTGCCTGTCAGTCCAAACGGCGTCTCCATTCCGCCGGATTGACTGCTGAGGATCGTGAAATAGCTTTGCGTCGCGCCGCGCCAGATCGAGAAGTCCGCCTTGCCGTCGCCATCGAAATCTCCCGCCACCGGAGCGTCGCCGAACAGGCCCCACTGCTGCGCGTATGGTGCGGTTCCGTTGCTCGGAATGACGTACCAGGTTCCGTTTGAGGGCCGCCATACTGCTACATCCGTTTTGCCGTCGCCATCGAAGTCGGCTGGTACGGGAACATCGCCCGGCAGGCCCCATTGCACCGAATACAGGGCTCCGCTGCTGCTCAGCACGATGTACCAGGTGCCGTTTGAGGGCCGCCACACCGCGAGATCACTCTTGCCATCGCCATCAAAATCGCCGATTACCGGTATATCGCCCGGCAAACCCCAGGCGCTAACATACGGGGCGTTGGGATTGCTGCTCGGAATAATCCACCACTGGCCGGTCGAGGGCCGCCACACCGCGAAATCCGCTTTTCCGTCGCCGTCGAAATCACCGGCGACGGGCACATCGCCCGGCTGGCCCCAACTCGATTGCGTCCGCGGATTGCCGGGATCACTGCTCGGAATCGCGAACCAGTCGCCGGTCGAGGGCTGCCAGACCGCGAAGTCGGTCTTCCCGTCGCCATCAAAATCGCCGGGCACGCGCACACAGAACCCCGGACCAAGAGTGCCGACGCTGAACTTCGTCGCCAATACATTGGTCGGCAAGCCATACTGGCCCGTGTAGGGCGCGCCTGGATTGCCGCTCGGCACAATCCACCATTGGCCGGTTGACGGTCGCCACACAGCGAAGTCCGTCACGCCATCGCCGTCATAGTCGGCCGGCACCGGCACATCACCCGGCAACCCCCATTGCCTCGAGATCACAGCTGCCGGGAGTCTTGCCTGAACGCACGTACCAACTTCCGTTCGAGGGCCGCCAGACGGCTATCTCCTGCTTTCCCGAGCCATCGAAATCGCCCGCGACCGGCACATCGCCCGCCAGTCCCCATTGCGTGCTCGATGCAGCACCTGTGCCGCTCAGAACCGAATACCAGGTCTGGTTTGACGGACGCCATACCGTAAGATCAGCTTTCCCGTCTGCATCGAAATCGCCGCTCACCGGAATGTCGCCGGGCAAGCCCCATTGCCTTGAATACGACGAGCGGCTGCGGCTCGGAATCACAAACCAGAGCCCGGCTGACGGACGCCATACCGCGAAATCAGTTTTGCCGTCGCCATCGTAATCGGCCGCGACGGGAATGTCGCCGGGCGCTCCCCACTGCACTTGGACCAGCGTTCCTGGGTTGCTGCTCTCGTACACAAACCACATGCCGTTCGACGGCCGCCAGGTTGCGTAATCGAGCTGCCCGTCTCCGTCGAAATCACCGACGATCCGAACGTCGCCCGACTGTTCGCCGCCAAAAGGAGCTTGCGAGTTCGTGGTTCCGGTTCCCGTTAAGGACACGCTTTGCGTCGTGCCCTGGGCGCTATCGCTGAATGTCAGCGAGCCGCTTCGCGAGCCCGTGCCCGTGGGCGCGAACATCACCGAAACCGTGCACGATGCGCCCGCCGCCAAGCTCGGGCCGCAGTTGTTGTTCTGAAGGAAATCCGATGGATTCGTCCCGGTCATGTAGATCAGCCGGATATTTAATGGAGTCGTGCCGGAGTTTGAAAGCGTGATATTCTTTACGCCGCTCGCAGTCGCGGTCCGCTGGCTGCTAAACGCCAGGCTGCTGGGCGAAAGACTCACGGCTCCCGACACGGAGCTTGCGCCGCCCCATTCATTCACCAGGTTGGCCACGTTGACCGACCCCAAACCCGTCGCCAGATCGTATCCCGGAGTCGACGGGTATTTCGCGCTGCCTGTTCCGTATCCGCTCTCGCCCGGCACTGCGTTGTTTCCCACGGTGACGTCGTTAAAGATGCAGGCGCCGTTCGGCGGAACAGTTGCGCTCGAGGCGTTGCACTGCGAAACGCTCTCAGTAGCCGCAAGCTGGTAGAGTACGTAATCCGCTTGCCCCTGCCTCGCGCCCGTGCGTTGCTTCACCAGCGCGATCACGCCCGCAAACGAGGGCGCCGAAGCCGACGTGCCGCTCACACCATCAAACGAGAACTGTCCCTTGCTATTCGCTGTGCACGACCCGTCTTGGCACAGCAGATAGTAATCGTGGCTTGCGGCGCTCAGCGCAACGTCGGGAACATCACGCGCCCCATCGTTTGGTATCCCCGTGACTCCGGTCTGCCAAGCCGGCTTCGAGAAGCGCGTGCTGGCGCCACCGCCCGTTGCCCAAATACCGGCATTCGAGCTGCCGCACTGCGCAACCGTGCAGCTCTCGTTCCAGACATCTTCGGGGATATAGGACAGCGCACTTCCGAATGTGGACCCGTTCTGCGGATTCCAGTACGCTGCATTGTTGCCGTTCTCGTTGAATTGAGTCCCGCCGACCGCGACCGTGTACGGCGTTGATGCGAGAATGTTCACCGAAAACGGGCCAGTCGCTGTCTTTTGCGTGTTCGGATCGTCGCAGCCCGCCGAGCCTGAATCGCCTGTCGAGACGATATACGTGATGCCCTCGGCGGCCGCCTGTTGCGCCAATGCCTGGATACTATTGGCATCGGCTTGCGTGTAATCGGCTTCACAATCCCCGTAACTCTCGGTCATCACATCGGCCAGATTATTGTCGATGATGTAGCGGGCCGACGTGTCAACGTCGGTCGAAACGACCAGCTCGATCGTGGCGTTCGGCGCGACGGCTCCCGCCCAGGAGGCGTCTAGCAACGACTCGGTTTCGTCTCCCTTGACCAGCCCAGGATCCTTGCTGCCGGGTACGACCATAATCTTGGGCGGATTGCTGGGCAAGCCGAACACGCTGCGAAAGCTCGTGATATCAGAAGCCTTGATGTTCGACTGCGCCACGATCGCGATCGTCGCTCCAGTTCCGTTGAACCCCGCCGCGTACAAAGGATTGATGTTATAGATGGTCGCGTAATCCGCGGGCGCGAGGCCGTGCGACCCGTCGGTCGCCGTGAACTCCGGCACTGCTGAGCCGGGCTGCGGACCGGGAACGTAAGGCAGCCCCACTTTGGCGATCCGCACCTGCGGTTTCGGCTTGAAGTTGTGCAGCCGGGCCAGCCCCGCTAGCACCGGCGCGAGCGCGGCTGGTATCTGCGGATTGTTCGCGTTCGCCCAATGCTCTTCGCCATTTACGACGAATCTGTGGATCGCAGCATGAAACGCATTCTCGACCTGCTCAGCGGTCCCCGCGAACTCAATCACCGTTCTGCCGCGAGAGGCGCCCGCGACTTGGAGGCCCTGTGATTCGAGCCACGCGGTCATCACCTCGATATCGTGGTCCGACGGGCCAAATCGCCGGCCAAATTCTTCCGGCGTAAGCCAGTGGTGATAATTGGGCGAAGATGGCTGCTGCTGCTCCTCAAGTAGCTGCTTCAGGGCCGATTCCTGCGCCGGGCTGCGCTTCAGCACGAGAAGCATGTGGTCTAACGCGAGATCGGCGGCTACCGGGCCTTGGTCAAACTCGGGGCGGGCAAGTGGATGAGTGTTGCCGCGCAACGTGACCAAGCGCGTGGGATCAATGGCTTGCGTGATGCGGGACGGAGTGGTTGCGGCCGGGGCTGTGGCTGTCTGGGCGCTCGTACTCACCGGTACCAGCGCAAACAGCGGAAGCGCGGTCCAGAGTATCAGGCCCCTTGCAGAGCTGCGCATTCAATTGCTCCTCCCACAATAAAGTCAAAACCCGAGCCCTTTTTGCTTCCTATTTTAGCGGGATAACCGTCTTTCTGTCCCGCCGCCGCAATCTGCGTTGGTTTGCGTGGTGTGTAGTGGAACCCTGCTACTCTGATACTCGTAACCTTACAAGGAGGATTTTGTTGATGTCGAAGCAAGAAGAAGCCGGCTTGATTTTGAAGCTCTACGATCTGCGCCGCGAAGCCACAATGCGGCAGGCGCGCGACTGGTACTTCCGGGACTTTCATCCGGAATCGCTGAATGACGTTAACGAAGCAATGTTCAGCGAACGCAGCGGCCATCTGCGCATGGTCCTGAGCTATTGGGATATGGCGGCGGCACTCGTGAACGACGGGGCCATAAGCGTGGATCTCTTTAATGACACGAACGGCGAGCAGATTGCCGTGTTTTCCAAAATTGAGCCGTTGCTGGGAGAGCTTCGGTCCGCTTACGGTCCGCACTTTCTCAAGAACCTCGAAAAGCTGATCGATGCTACGCCCGACGGACGCAAGAAGGTTGCGGACGCGCGAGAGCGCATGAAGATGATCCGGACCGAGCTGGCCCAAAAACAGAGCAAGGCCGCGGGTCGTACGTAGCCGCCCGCGCGCCTGAGCCGCGGTGAGCCGGTATTATCGGAACGGCTCCGTCACCGTCGCGGCTCAGAAGCGCGTTCGAGCAGGAGCTGCACTTCTTTGTCGGTGGTCTGAGAGAAATCCTGATACCACGCTCCGACCGCGCTAAAGGGTTCCGGCGTCGAGGCGCAAATCACTTCGTCTGCTTCACCACGCAAATCGCGGCAAGTCTCGGGCGCGCCGACCGGAACGGCAACGATGATCCGGCGGGGGTGTTGCGCATGCAATGCCTTCACCCCCGCCATCATGCTGGCCCCTGTCGCTAGGCCGTCATCCACGAGGATGACCGTCCGGTCCTGGACGGGAATCGCTGGACGATTCTCGCGGTAGAGCCGCTCGCGGCGCTCGAGTTCCTGTCCTTCGATAGCGGTCACCCGGTTGATGAGCTCTTCCGAGACTCCCAAATCCTCGATCAAGTCCCGGTTCAGTACGCGCACTCCTCCGCTTGCGATGGCCCCAATCGCCAGTTCCTCGCGTCCGGGCAGGCCCAGCTTGCGAACCAAGAACACGTCGAGCTCCGTGCGCAGCAGGCGCGCTACCTCAAAGGCGACCGGAACGCCCCCGCGCGGCAGTCCAAGCACGAGGGGCCGTTCATCGGAAACGGACGAGAGAAGCTGCCGGCCGAGTATTTCGCCCGCCTCACGCCGATCTTTATAGATCTGGAACTCGTGCATTTTCCTATTTAAAGGCCGTGCGGTTAGTAGTATACTGCTTGCATTTAGGCTTCGGGAGGAAAGGACATGCTTACAAGGTTCGTTCCGCGCGGATGCGCTCTGGCGATCGCGCTTTTGGTTGCCGTTTTCTGCGGCAGCGCTCAAACCACCGTTTCGACGGGCAGTATTCAAGGTACCGTCACCGATCCGTCGGGCGCCGCGGTTGCCGGCGCGAAGGTCACGATCACCGGCAAAGCAACGGGTAGCGTTGCAACGACTACGACGAGTGCGTCGGGAGCGTATAGCTCTGGCGGCCTGATCCCGGGAGATTACGAGGTCAAGGTAGAGCAGCCGGGGTTTTCCACTGCCGTGCTCACCGCCACTGTGCAGGTTGGCGTCACCGCGAACGGCAACATCAAGCTGGCGATCGGCCAAGCCTCCCAGGTCGTCGAGGTTACGACGACCGCCGTCGCCGTGAATCCGGATCAAGCCATGGTGCAAGGCGTGCTCACAGCGGCGCAGATCGACACTCTTCCGATCAACGGGCGCAACTTCCTCGACCTCGCGCAGCTCGAGCCGGGCGTCCAGATTCAGGATGGAACGAACTTCGATCCGACAAAGGTGGGCTATTCTTCGATCTCGTTCGGAGGCCGCTTCGGCCGTACGGCCCGATTTCGGTGGATGGCCTGGACGTCTCCGATGAGACGGTCGGAACCATCACGGAAGACATCCCGTCGAGCGGTATTCAGGAGTTCCAATTCAGCCAATCGAACCTTGACCTCTCGAACGACCTCACGTCCTCTGGAGCGGTCAACGTGGTCACCCGTTCCGGCAGCAACGAGTTTCATGGCGAGCTGTTCTACTTATTCGCGACAGCCGATGGGGCGCGACAACTCATGCATCCCGCAGGGTATTCCGATTTCCCATATCAGCGGAACCAGATGGGCGGGCGCTTTGGCGGTTATCTGATCAAAGACAAGCTGTTCTTCTTTATGGATATGGAGCGCACTAAGCAGGATGAGTCGGTTCCCGTGCAATACGCATCTCCGTTTCAGAACTTCTCCGGCACCTTTGCCGCGCCTTTCCGCGAAAACGAGCCCATGGGGCGAGTGGACTGGCAGGTGACCAGTAATCTGCGAATGTTCTACCGGTTTAACTACTTCGACAATCTCGCTGAGGCAACGTTCTTTCTCCTCCAGTTTAAGCGTTTACAAGAACAAGGACTATACGCGCCAGCACGTAGTCGGAGCGGACTTCACGACCGGCGGCGGACAATTCACCCACACCATCCGGTTTTCGTGAGCTGCATTTCCAAAACAACATCGCGGACGCGGTCGTCGGCAGCAGCCTTCCGTTGGCCAACACTGGAGTGGAGATCATAACGAATAATGGGCCGCAAACGGGTCCGAATTACCTGGCCCCTCAGGCGACATTGCAGCATAACACGCAGGTAAAGTATGACGGTGGCAAGCCCTGGGGTACGCACTTCCTGCGCTACGGGATGAATTACGACCACATTCAGGGAGGCGGATTCGCGAGTTTCTTCAGCATAGCGCCACTTGTCGAGACAAATCTCGCTCCCGGCGATCCTGCGGTTGCGGCAACGGGGCCTTTCCCGGGCGGCGCGGGTAATCCGCTGAACTACCCCGTGGATGAAGTGATTGTCGGTAATGGCCAAGGCTACTCGACAGAGCATCCGGCCGTGGGCTATCCGGCGGGAGGCTTGGGGCCGGACAATCGTTTCGGCGCGTACATAGGCGACACGTGGAAGATTCATCCCAACCTGACCATGATCTATGGGCTGCGATACGTTCGCGATACGGGCCGCACGGATAGCGATCTGCCGGGCTTCCCGCAACTTAACGCGCTGATTCCCGGTACTGGTGGCCGGGTTCATCAACCCAATCTCAATTTTGCGCCCCAGGTTGGTTTCGCTTGGGATCCAAAGGGCACAGGTAAGACGGTGTTTCGTGTCGGCGCGGGCCTGTTCTACGAGAACGTGATCTATAACAACGTTCTGTTCGACCGTCCGCCGCGGCTTGCGTCAGGTGCGTTCCTCGCAACTCAGGTTCCTTGCTATTTCGGTTCGGCGCTCGCCATCCCTGTTCCGGGCGGGACCAGCACCATACCAGCGAATCTTTGTAACGAACCCGTTGGCGTAGCGGCTGCCGGAATCGCTGCGTTTCAGACTCAGTACCAGGCATTGAACCCATTTAGCCTCACGACTCCGAACCCGAATTATTTGGTGAGTGTTCTAAATAGCGGTTTGAATTTGCCCAATGCCTCGCTGTTTTATCCCGGTTACAAGACGCCGCGCTCGCTGCAGATGAATGCCGGATTCCAGCACGAGCTGCGTCCGGGTATGGTCCTGACCGTGGACTATCTCCGAAACATCACGACTCATACTTTGCTGGGCATCGATTCGAACCACGTCGGCGATACTCGATACTTCAACAAAGGTGCGGCGCAGGCGGCGATTGCGACCACACTTGCGCAGTTCGGCGCGACCTCGATCAATCAGGCCATCGCAAACGGGGCGACCATGGTGGATTTCGCGAATAACGGACTCACCTCGCCCGGCCCTCGACTTCGGTGGAACTTGTGCTCAAGCCGGCATCACGACCGGTTGCGCGTTCCCGGGCATCAACCCGAATGCTCCAGCGATGTCGTTCCTATATCCGATCGGCCGCTCTGTTTACAACGGCCTGGATGTCAAGCTCACGCAAAACGTGCGGAGTCCGATACCCGGCATCCGAGCCGCGAATTTCCAGGTCGCGTATAGCCTTTCGCGATTTGTCAATAATGGCGGAGCGGCTTCCGGCACGTCGCCCGGCAACAACGACCAGGATTTCGTGATCGGCGCGATCGATAACCGCAACCCGCTGGAGTTTATGGGACCTTCTCTGCTCGACCGTACGCACCAGCTCTCGTTTGGCGGAGTGTTGGATCTGCCGCTCGCGTTCCGCGCCTCGATCGTCAGTCACTTCTATTCGGGCCTTCCCGTTTCGCTGACCGTTCCCAATACGGGCATTGGGGCGGGTGAGATCTTCCGGACCGATTTCACCGGAGATGGCACAGTCAACGATCTTCTGCCGGGCACGAATGTCGGCGCATTCAATCGTCAGTTTGGCGTATCGGGGCTTGCTGCCGCGATTCAGAATTACAACAGCACGATTGCGAATCAGCCCACGCCGGCAGGCCAAGTGCTGATCAATAACGGACTGTTCACGCTGGCTCAGCTTCAGGCTCTGGGAGGTGTCGCTCCCACGATTACGCCTCCTCCTGCCGGTCAAGTTGGGATGAGCGATCTCCGGGCATTTGATCTGAAATTCAGCTGGGATCACAAATTCCGGGAGCGTTTTGAAATTGAGCCCAGCGTTGGGATCTTCAATCTGTTCAATTTCACGAACTATGATTTGCCCCCGAACGTACTCAGCGGAGATTTGACCGGCACCGCAGGGTCCGTAAACGGAACTACGCAGGCCGGATCGGATCACGAATCGCGTCGGGACTCGGTACGGGCGTGTTCGCGTTGGGTGCGCCGCGCGCGATCGAGTTCGGTTTGAGGATCGCGTTCTAGCGGCTTGCTACTGGGCCGATGAGAACAAGGGGAAATTCCGCAGACGACGAAAGGCGATCGTCTGCGCCCTACGATCGATCGACGCCTATCGCTCGCGCCATCTGGTGGTACTCTTCTTCTGACTTCGCGGGTAGCAACACCCACAGCGTGTAAATACCGAGCGCCGTTCCCAAGGGAATATCTAAGAGGCTGAAGCAGCCGAAGACAATCGCCAGCATGCGCGCCCACGAGTAGCGCTGAAGTAATCCCCAACCGGTGATGATGCCGAGCACGGCGCCTGCGACGAATAGGAAGCCCAAACCTTGTATCAATCCGGGAACGAACTCTGGAACGTCGGGTGGGAATAGCTGCATATTGGGCTGGAAAATGATTAACAGGATCAAGCCCGGAATCAGGCGAATTCCCGAAATCGCGAGCCACAAAATGCCGAGCAAGCGTATGTGGCCTCCGATCCGGCTCGGTGCAGGCGCGGCAATCGGCGCTCCCATAGCCTTGCCGCATGCCGGACAGAAATTGTGCCCTGGCTGTAACTCCGTTCCACAGCGATCGCAAAACATCGATTTCCTCCTGACTCTCTACACCAGCGCATACGAGCGCTGAGTGCTATTTGTTCGGAACATGCGCCTCGTTCCAGGTTGGGCAGAAACCAGGTCAAGATGCCGATGGCCGGCAAAAACGAGCAGACACGATATACGAAGTCGATATTCGTCAAGTCCGCCAGCTCACCGAGCAGCGCCGCACCAATGCCGCCCATCCCAAACGCGAACCCAAAGAACAGGCCCGAAATCATTCCCACTTTTCCGGCCACAAGATCCTGCGCGTAAACCAAAATGGCGGGAAAAGCGGACGCGAGGATTACGCCAATCACGACGCTCAGTACGCCCGTCCAGAACAGATTCGCGTACGGCAGCGCGAGGGTGAACGGAAGCACGCCCAGAATCGATCCCCAAATCACATATTTCCGGCCGACGCGGTCGCCAACCGGGCCGCCCAGAATGGTTCCTACCGCAACCGCGCCCAGAAACAGAAACAGATGAAGCTGCGCGCTCCGCACCGAAATGTGAAACTTACTCATCAAATAGAAAATGTAATAACTGGTCAGGCTCGCCAGATAGAAATATTTCGAAAAAACTAAGGCAATCAGAATTGCAATTGAGACCGAAATTTTCCGGGAGGATACGGTGCCGTCTTGCCCGGGCCGGCTTCGCCGCAAGCTTGGCATTCGGAACCCGTTGCGCTCGTACCAGCCGCCTACTTTTGTGAGCACGATTATTCCGAGGAGAGCGCCGGCCGAGAACCAGGCGATGCTCGATTGACCGCGCGGCAGAACAATAAATGCGGCGAGCAGCGGTCCGAGGGAAGAGCCGGCATTTCCGCCGACTTGAAACACCGATTGCGCGAGTCCCGGCTGACCTCCCGAGGCCATTCGCGCCACTCGTGATGACTCGGGGTGAAATACAGAGGAGCCAGTGCCCACCAGCGCTCCCGCGATTAGCAGCATGGCGAAGTTTGACGCCAGGGATAAAAGCAACAGCCCGACCAGCGTGAAACCCATTCCGACCGGCAACGAATACGGCTTCGGCCGCTTGTCTGTATAGTGTCCGACGAAGGGCTGCAAGAGCGACGCCGTCAGTTGGTAAGTCAGCGTGATTAATCCCAATTGCGCGAAATTCAGATGGAAGTTGCTCTTGAGTATCGGATAAATTGCCGGAATCAGCGATTGCATCATGTCGTTCAGAAGATGGCAGAAGCTGATCGCCGCCAAAATCCTGAAGACTGTGCTTTCGGTGGCCGGCCTGTGAGCCTCGGTGCTGAGTCCGCTCATCTTTTGTCCGCATGGTACCGTAATTGTTCTGATTTTTCTTGTCCCCGTGTCGCGGTAACGTGTAAATGCTTCTACTCGGGGGATCGATTGCCGGAACACTCCTATTCGCGTCGCCGTTTCATCAATGATGCCGCTGCCGTGTCGGCTGGCTTGGCTCTCAGTGAATGGACCCTCGCAGAGCAGGCAAGTGCCCAGCAGCAGGGCGCGACGCAGCCCGGATCGATTCCCCGGCGGAAATTCGGCCGCCATCCCGACCAGGTGTCTGCGCTTGGAATCGGCGGTCATCATCTCGGCAACGCAGCGTCGGTTGAAGATGCCGTTGCGATCCTCCACGAGGCGGTGGATAACGGAATCACCTTCTGCGACAACGCCTGGGAGTATAACAACCATCGCTCCGAGGAGTGGATGGGACAAGCCTTGAAGGGCGGCTATCGCGACAAGGTTTTCTTGATGACGAAAGTGTGTACGCACGGCCGCGACGCGTCGGTGGCTATGCAGATGCTCGAAGAATCGCTCACCCGGTTGGGCACCGACCATCTCGATCTCTGGCAGTTACATGCGGTCGTCTACGATAACGATCCCGAACTGGCGTATCGAAAAGGGGGTGCGATCGAGGCGCTCGATCAGGCCAAAAAGCAGGGTAAAGTTCGCTATGTCGGGTTTACTGGTCATAAGGACCCGCGGATTCACAAGCAGATGATCGACATGGGTTATGCCTGGGATGCCGTACAGTTTCCGATCAACGCCTTCGACGCCCAATTCCGCAGCTTCCAGGAGATCGTTCTTCCCGAGGCGGTCCAACGCGGTATTGCGGTGCTCGGCATGAAGCCGCTGAACGGCGATGGAGCGCCCTTCCACCATGCCGACGTGAAGCTTGCGCCCGAGCAGGCGCTGCGCTACGCGATGAGCGTTCCCGGCGTGACCACGACGATCACAGGAATGGAATCGCTCGCGGTGCTGCGCCAGAATCTTGCGGTTGCGAAGGATTTCCAGCCCATGAATCAAGACGAAATGCAGCAGGCCGTCGCAGCAATACAGCCCGTAGCGGGCGACGGCCGGTACGAGGTTTACAAGACCTCGCTGCGCTACGACGACGTCGTCACGCGCCAGATGCACGAGCAGCCCCTGACCGGCGCTCATTCCTGAGGAGAACTGAACAGCTATGCCTGTACCGCATCGCCAGCTGAAGGGTGTGTCCGTCTCGATCATCGGCGTCGGCGGCTCCGCGCTCGGCGACATCAAAGATGATTCCGAGGCGGGCCACATCGTGAGCGAGGCGCTCGAAAACGGAATCAACTTCTTCGATAACGCCTGGGAGTACCACGATGGGATGAGTGAGGAACGCCTGGGTCGTGCTCTCAAGGGCAAGCGCGATCAGGCGTTTGTCATGACCAAAGTTTGTTCGCACGGCCGCAAGCGCGATGTCGCGATGCAGATGCTCGAGGACTCTTTGCGCCGCTTGCAGACGGATCATCTCGATCTCTGGCAGATTCACGAAGTGATTTATGACAACGACCCGGACCTGCATTTCGCACCCGACGGCGCAGTCGAGGCGTTAACGCAAGCGAAGAAGGAAGGTAAGGTGCGTTTCGTTGGCTTCACCGGCCATAAAGATCCGGACATTCATCTGAAGATGCTCTCGCATCACTACCCTTTCGATACGGTGCAAATGCCGGTCAATCCGTTCGACAAGAATTACCGCAGCTTTCAACAGCGCGTCATTCCGGAAGCGCAGCGCCAAGGCATCATGCCGATTGGAATGAAATCGATGGGGGGCGGGGGAGAGCCCGTGAAGCGGGGTGCGGCCACTCCCCAGGAGTTGCTCCAATACGCGATGAGCGTCCCGGGTGTGCTCACCACCGTAAGTGGAATGGACTCCTATGATGTCTTTCGTCAAAACCTGGCGATTGCGCAAAATTTCAACCCGCTCGGCGCTCAGGAGATGGCGGCGCTCGAGAATCGCGTGAAGCCGGTTTCAGGCGACGGGCGTCTCGAGCACTATAAGGCCACAAAGATGTATGATGCTGCAGTCGGCCGGCGCCAACACGGTTTCCCCAGCCCCAAGGAATTGCCGGCATGATCGCTCTTGTTGCGCTTTTCGCGATATTCGGGCAAGCGGGCCCGCCGTCCTCTCCTCCGCAACCGATGATGCAAAACCGCGCGCCGGTTCCCGTTCAGCCCGCACCCGAGAAGTTCCCCACGTTCGCCAGTGTCGATCACACCTTCGCTCTTGCAGCCATGCAAGGCAACAACGCCGAGCTCGACATGGCGCAGCTTGCCCTGAAGCGCGGAACCGCGAATGAAGTGAAGGGATACGCCAGTAAAATGATCGCGGAGCACGAGGGCTTAATGAAGGACATGGAGCCGGTGCTGCATAGCGCGCTTGGCGCACCCGCTCCGGCGCAGCGCCTCGCCGCGCCAGACATGCTCGGCATGCGGCATCTCGAGTCGGTGCCTCCGGTCGACTTCGATCAGGCCTACGTCATGCAGCAGATCGGTGACCACCTGGCTACGCTGACCGCGTTCCGGACCGAGGCCGATAACGGAACGAATCCTCAGTTGAAGGCGCTCGCGCGGAAGTGGCTGCCGACCATTCAGGCGCACCTGGAGCTGGCTGTCGATTTGACGAAACACATCGGCGGCTCGAGCCCGTTTAAGAGCGAGTAAAGGTTGACACTTCGGACCTGCCCTCCTAGGCTTGGGACATGGAAGTACGTTTCCCGCCCGAGGTTGAAGCGCAGCTTCAGCAACTAGCGGCCGTCAACGGTAAGGATCCCGAGCAGTTGGTCAAAGACACTGTTGACCGGATGCTACAAAATCACGCGTGCTTTATCACAGGAGTGCAGAAAGGTATTGAGCAGGCGGACCGTGGCGAATTCGTCGAGCATCAAGAGGTGTTGAACCGCATCAATCGCCTGCTCGATTCGTAATGCAGATCCGCTGGACTGCGGATGCATCCGATCAACTCATACAGATCTTCACACACATTCAAGAGAGCAATCCGGCAGCGGCCCGTAGGCTTACTCGGACGCTTATGGATCGCATCACTCGGCTAGAGAAATTTCCGAAGCTTGGCCGGCCTGGAGAGGTGGGAGGAACCCGCGAACTCGTTTCGCCGCCCTACGTCGTTGTGTATCGCATCGCGGACGAAGTCATCGAAATACTGCACATCTGGCACGGCGCTCAGGATTGGCGCTAAGGAGGTATCCTAGGTTGCTGTTAACGTTCAAGGTTATTTGTCGTACGGTGAAGATGTGCGTTCAGTCGAGGAACTGATAGAAGATCTGAAAGCTTTAACACCCGAGCAGCTGGAACAGGTGGCGAGCATGGTGCGCGGGTTCTCGCAAACGCCCTCCCCGAGCACTTCGGAAGCCCCAGTACCGATTCCGCAGTTTATCGTCGACCAAGCTGTCCTCCATAACTGGCCCAAGGAACTATTTAGTGAACTGATAGGGAGCCTGCCAGATATCGAGCGGCCGGCGCAACCTCCGTACGACGTCCGCGGATGAGGGAACTCGGCAAGGGGATATCTCCTGGATTGTAGCCGGGCCTGCTGCCAGTCCTGTAGATACCGTTACGGCACTTTTCCTCTCGGCAGCGGCTGATGACTTCCGTGCCCTGATATCCTATCGAGCACTGAACTGCTCATGGCTGCGCTCCCTCGGTCTCTTCCGCGCGTCTGCGTAGCGCTGGGCCTCTCTACCCCGAACGAGTTGAGCCGCGCGGCGGAAGCCGAGTACAAGGAAGGCAACACTTTCTTCGAATTTCGGCTGGATTATCTTCGCGATCCACCGGGCGGCGTGAATCTGATTCGCTCCTTCCGCAAGCGCTATCCGGAGGTGCACATTGTGGCGACTTGCCGCGCGAAGCAGAACCAGGGCCGGTTCGGCGGCGCAATCGAGCAGCAGATCGCGATCCTCGAAGATGCTGCAAAATCCGGGGCAGCCGCGGTCGATCTCGAGATTGAGTCCGCCGAAAGCGCACAGGACACCTTGGCGGCGCTGAGCGATTCAGCCGCGCTCATCATCTCCCATCACAACTTTGAAAACACTCCCGCGCTCGAACCTGTGTTGCGCCGATTGCAACGCGTACCCGCCGCAGCGTATAAAATCGCGACGACCATCTGCAAGCCCAGCGACAATCTGCGGTTGCTGCAGTTCGCTCGCGAGCACCGCGATTCGCCTTTGATCCTTATCGCGATGTCTGAGATCGGAACCGCGACTCGCGTGCTCGCCCCTTCGCTCGGCTCGCTGTTTACGTATGCCTCCCCGCTTGACGGCGAACCGACGGCCTCCGGCCAGATGCCGGCCCGGCTCATGCGCACACTGTTTCGCTGTGAAAAGTTGACCCGTCAAACACGCGTGTACGGAATCATCGCCGATCCGGTTGCGCATTCGAAATCTCCGCACATTCACAACCGGGCGTTTCAAGCGCGGCGGGTGGATGCCGTGTATCTGCCGTTTCTGGTTGCAAGCGCTCACCTGAAAGACTGGATGAAGCTCGCCGGGGCATTGCCGGTTGCGGGGTTTAGCGTGACTATTCCGCACAAGCAACGCATTCTCCGTTACCTCGATATCATTGAACCTTCGGCCAAGCGCATTGGTGCGGTTAACACCGTCTGGCGGAAGGCGGGCAAGTGGCGCGGCACCAATACTGACACGGCAGGAGTCATTAAACCTCTGATGCGTCATCTGCGCCTTCCGCATAGTTCGACTCTGATCGCCGGCTATGGAGGCGCCGCGCGTGCCGCAGCTATTGCGTTAGCCGATGCGGGTGCAAAAGTTACGATCACGGGCCGCAATATGAAACGGGCAAATGCACTCGCTCAAGTTGTGAGAGCCGAAGCCGTCACGCTGAAGGAAGCTCAAAGCCGGCGTTACGACGCGTTGTTGCACGCGACCCCTGTTGGCATGTCCCCGCATATCAATGCATGCTTATTTAACGATGTGATTCCGGCGGGCATTGTGTTTGATATGGTCTATAATCCGCATGAAACGCTGCTCCTCAAGCGTGCTAAGCAGCAAGGGGGCCTCACCATTCACGGCTCCGAAATGCTGCTCGAGCAAGCCGCCTGTCAGTTCGAAATCTGGACGGGCGAATCGGCCCCGCGCGCCGCTATGCACGCCGCTTTCGAGCAATACGTTCCTTAAATCACCGGCTCGGGCGTCCGATCCCCTTTCGCACAACGTATAACTGAGAGGAGCTTCGAAAGCACCGGGGAGTTCACTGATGAAGACAACGATGGCCGTCTTCGTGTTGTGTGGGGCGATGTTCGCCCAGGCGGATCGTCCGTTATCCGGACTCCAAAGTCGCTACACCCTCGCCGAACTGAAGGGGATGAAGACCGACGCGCGCATTTCTTTTCTCGAGAGCAAGCTCAAGAAACAGCCGAATGATTCGCAGCTCGAGGGCCTCTTGGCAGCGGCTTTCCTGCAGAAGCTTCGGGAAACGATCGATCCCGTATACCTTCAACGCGCAGCGAATGTAGTGGACCACATGTTATCGAGGAATCCGGCGAGCTATGAGGCGCTGAGACTTGAAAACGAGATTGACATGCAGCGCCACGATTTCCCGCGAGTGGCGGCGCGCGCTCGTGAGTTATTGGATCGGAACCCGAGCGATTCGGGCACGGTGGGCCTGCTCGGCGACGCTCTGATGGAGATGGGCAAATATGCAGAAGCGGGTGAGGCGTATGAAAGGATGCTCGAACTCTCACCCAATTTGTTCAGCTATAACCGCATTGCATATCACCGATTCGTAACCGGGAACGCGCCTGAGGCCCTCTCATGGATGAATCAGGCTGTGCGGGCGGGCAGCGATTCGCCAGAAAACGAAGCATGGTGTCTGGTCGAGTTCGGCGACCTGCTATTCAAAACGGGCCACATTGAAGACGCCAGGGCGGCTTATAAACAGGCGCTGTCGGCATTTCCTGAATATCATCGCGCTCATGCGGCTTTGGGGCGGCTGCTCGCGGCGGAGGGCGACTACTCGCAGGCGATAGAGCGCGTGAAAAAAGCGCAGGCAACCGTGCCGTTTCCGGACTACGCGGCGCTGCTCGAAGCGCTCTACCGCCGCATTGGGAAGAATGAAGAGGCAGACCGGCAACTCGCGCTCATCGATACTATTGACAGACTCATGAAGGTGAACGGCGAGACGATGAACCGCAATTTGGCGGTATTCCTGGCCGATGAAGACCGCAAGCTAGATCGCGCCTTGGAGCTTGCGCAAGCCGAGTTTCGTGTGAGAAATGATGTGTTCACCTATGATGCTCTGAGCTGGGTCGAATACCGGCGGAAGAGTTACAAAGAAGCAGCCGCGGCGAGTGAGAAAGCGCTTGAAGAGAAGACTCCAGATCCGATGCTTTACTATCATGCGGCAATGATCGAAGTTGCTCTGGATCACAAGGACTCCGCGAAGCGAGATCTCGAACGGGCTGCTATCTCTGAATCCGAAATTTGATTTTCGCTATGCCGCGGATGCGAAGCGCAGCCTAGAATCGTTGAGCGATCGTTAGATCAGATTGCGAACCTCCCGGCTGTATCCAGCCGAGCGAAATAGCGGTCATGCCGAGCCCAAGGCAGACGACGACAGCAGCAGAGAGGACGGGCACCAGGCGGAAGAACGGGTGAGAAGATAAGGCCGGGCGGGAGGGAACCAATTGCTTCGCATAGATGACGAGAATACCTATCCCCATCAACACCAACGCCAGCCCGCAGCTGAAAGCTGCGAGTAAGACCAGACCCAGACCCGCATGCCCGAGCGCGATCGCGCTCAGCATGAGAACCAGCGCCGACGGACACGGAACCAAGCCGCCGCTGATGCCGAGAGCGATCAGGCTTCCGAGTGTAATGTTTCCGGCGGGCATGTGAGTATGCGGCCGGTCGCCGTGGGTGTGTGTATGCGGCGCGTGTGAGTGCGAGTGCTCATGGTGCGAGTGAGCATGGCTGTGGTGATGAGGGGCAGGCAAAAGAACCCGCGCGCGCCGGTACAGCAACAGGAGGCCGACGAAGACGATGGAAAGGCCGGAGAGAGCTCCCAGCCACGGAATGATTTTGTCCGGAACGATATAGCGCTCAAAACACAACACGCCGACACCTAAAAGAAAAACGCTTATCGTGTGCGTAAGGGTGACTGTCGCACCAAGGAACATGGCGTGCTTGATGGTCCCTCTGCTTCCAACCAGGTAAGCCGCGACGATTGTCTTGCCATGACCGGGCGATAGAGCGTGCATGGCACCGAGGCCGAAGGCAACCAAAATGCCGATCAGCATGATTCCAAAGCCAAGCTGGTGCTTCTGGAGCAAGCGCGAGAGGAAGTCTCCCCTCCTTACACTGCCGGGCGCGGTGGGCTGCTGAACGGCGAACGGCTTGAGGGAGGGTTGCACAGCAATGGGGGCTGGTTCGTGTTTCGAGATGGATTGTTGAGCAATAGGGAGAGCGGCCGGCGTTCGCACCTTCCATTCGAGAGATGCCTCCAGATCTTGTGGCGGCGCTATCGAAGCGTCGCTGGGATATGTGGTCAGTTCCCGACTCAGATCACGACTGGTTTGTGACGCGCTTACTATCTGCGCTCCGCTTCCACCGCGAATGACAATTTCTTTCCATCCAGTGCGCCCCGGATAGTTGTGATCTTCGTATGCGATGCTCCCGGCGCGTAGCGCGAGCTTTGATACAGTCACGATTCGCAAAATAGGCATTCCTCCTGCACCATCTTGAACGGTGACGTGGACAGTCCGGAGCACAGGAGTAATCGGATCTCCATCGTCTTTTACAGCGAGGTTCTTGAGCCAGTTTCCCGCCTCCCGCTTTGCCTTCGCCTCGAGGGCGATCGAATCTTTCGCATCGAGCTTCCATTGCTGAAGCAACTCAAAAGTTGGGATCTCGGCGAAATCGAGCACATAGGTCAGGGCGCCTGCGCGGGGCGTTACGTCTATCCGCGTATAATGGTTCACGCTGAAATTCCCCATGGGATGCGCGGCCGCGACAAGCGCTGCGCACACAAGGAGAGTTAAGGAGCGAAGTCGCGGCATCTGAATAGGCATCCTCGCACTGGTCGTTCGGTTGGAGCCGTCCGCCTCTCAATCAGCGGGACAGATACCGTCAGTAAGCGTAGGGCAACCGGGCTGGTCTGGGCCTAAGTGATGGCTATTTCGGCCACTATAGGCAGGCGCAACAAACGGGAATTCATCGATTGGACGCTCTTGCGTCGCAACATTTACGCCGTCGCCGATGCGCGTGTTGTATTTGGAGGAATCAGCCAGGATTCCAGCCACGACGCGCGCCGAGATGTCGACTACGTCATCGATGGGGCGGCGGCCATTGGGATAGCCGGCGAAATCGCCCGCCAGGAATCCGAGGCGCTTCTGGCTGCCGGGGGGAGTGGGAGCGATGCCAGTATTCAACCGAAGGAGATCAGCGATGGGTCCGGTGTCATTCTTGCCGCAACCGGGACAGATGGGCGCCTGATAAACCACGAGTGGCAGCAGGTCATAACGCGGCGGCGGAGGAACGGGGATTCCAATGGACTTGAAGATGGTTGCTAATAACGGATTCAGGTCGAAGCTCGCAAATTGCATATCGTCTTTCGGCTCTGCCTGGCTCCAGCGATCTTTGTAACCCGTACCAATGATCAGCTCGTTGATGAGCGGGTTGCCCATGCGTTGTATCTGGGTCCATCCGTCGTAGCTCTTCGTGACATGCTCGTCGCTGAGCAAGTGTCCGTTTCGGCGAGATGTAGTGCCCCACGTACCGAGCACCGCTTCTTTTTCCACGGCTTGTGGAGCTTGCCATCGCGCGTCAGCAAGGTTATCGGCACTTCGAGTACGATACTGTTCACATTGAATCCAGCCAAAGCATTGGGCGCGAAGTTGTGTTGATCGTCGGCATCCTGGGCCGGGCTCAACACGCCTTTTCCAGAACTGGCACGGAAATTAAGCGAGTCGAACGCGGCGCCGAGATCGATAAAGAACGGATCGGCTACGGTTCCAGCAAATACGCGGATGCCTTTGTCCAGCTCATAGATGCCTTGGGCACGGAGATCGTCGTAATCGGGCATGGTTCGCGGGCCGACATTTGTGGGCACTGCGAACAGCGTTCGTCCATCCGTTAAGTCGTACCGCCTGCCGTACTTCACCATGGTTACCGAGTAGCTTTGGCGGAGGCTCAAGCCTTGGGAGCCGTTTCCGTCGAGAGCAGTGATCGGGGGGATTCCCGCGAGATTACCGACGAAGCCCGTGAATACGTCAGGAGCGCGGATTTCGGTTTTGAAGCGGAATTCGAAGATTACGTCGGGACGGGCATCTTGGTCGTTATCGACGAGCATGGCGTACCGAATGCCGGGATCGAACGGGAAGTAGTTTGGACCATTCGACGGCTCGAGAAACGGGTCGACGTTGAGAATCAGGACCACCTTGTCGGGGTGCTCTGGGCTCACAAACGCGAACCAATCGGTAATGTCTGCCTTTTGGTCGATGGCAGTGATGGGCGCTTCGCGATGGCTAGCAGCGAAACTGGCGAGAGGGGCGGAAAGGGCAAGGACAGCTAACGGGGCCAGTACCGATCCTCGGAGTCGAAGCATAGGCGTGCCTCCTTTATCGAATTGATCGTAGGAACGATCTTAATCCTGTGTCTGTATATACGGGAAGAGTCGCGTGCTTGGATTCTGAGCGAGTCAGTTAGGCGCGCAAGGGAAATGTACTAGTACTAACGTTCCCACTCGTGAACGTGCGGATGGGAATCCGGTGCGGCGCGATCGTGCGCGTGCCGGTGAGCCCGGATTAAGCCCGTCCGCTTCAGCAGCGGAACATCGTGGAGAATTTCGAGCGGCTTGCCTTCAGCGGCAATGCCGCCTCCCTGGAAAATGTAACAGCGGTCCGCGATGGTTTCGAGGGTGTCGAGATCGTGAGTCGCAGTGACAATTGTCTTCGACCCATCGGCCCAGGAGGCGAGTAGATCGAGAATCTGAGTTTGGCTCGCGGGATCCAATGCGGCGGCGGGCTCATCCAGCAGCAGAATTTCAGGATTGAGGACCAGAACCGATGCGAGCGCGACCCGTTTCTTTTCGCCATCCGATAACCGATGGGGCGGGCGATTCGCTAAATGGGCAATTTGCATACTTTCGAGGGTTTCCCCAACGGCCTCTCGAATGCGGTCCTTCGCCCAGCCAAGCTGGAGCGGGCCAAAAGCAACTTCATCGAAAACGCTGGCATTGAAGAGTTGCACGTCAGGGTTTTGGAAGAGCAATCCGACCTGCCGCCGAAAGGGCAAGGAGACCGCCGGGTCGCGAAGACGCTCTTCGGTCAAGTGCGCGCCGAAAAACGACACGCGGCCGCACTCGGGGAAGTAAAGACCCGCGAGAAGCCGAAGCAGTGTCGATTTACCGGAGCCGTTAGCGCCGAGAAGTGCGAGTCTCTCGCCGTCGCGCACTTCGAGTGAAAGATTGTTCAGAGCGATAACACGGTTATACCGGTACGTGATGCCGCTCACCTCGAATACCGGACCACGGATCTGTACCCGATTCATCTTCCGAGCCAAAAGGCGGCAATCGCAAGTGAAAGAAGCGCGGCAAGGCGCAGCCAGTCGGCAGAGCGCACGCTCAGCTCGTCAAGCAGGCGTACTTCGCCGGAGAAGCCGCGAGCCTGCATCGCGAGGTGAACCTCGGAGCTGAGCTGCATGCTTTTGCTGAGGAGCACTCCAGCAGTTCCCGCAGCTAAACGGCGCCGCTCGGCGGCAGGCAGAACGCCAATGAGCCGGCTGCGGCGCGATTCGAACATGTCGTGAGCGGCCTGGAGAAGGAGGAAGATGTAGCGGTAGCTCATGCCGAGAATGGCGACAAAAGCGATGGGAACGCGAAAAAAGCGCAACGAGCGAAGCACCTGGACCCAAGGCGTCGACCAGACCAGAAGCGCCGAAAAGGTGACCGCAGTCTCGACGCGCAGGATTAAGTAAGCTGCAGCGGCGAGTCCCTGGGCTGTGGCATGCCAGCCGAGCCAGGGAACGCGCCAGATTGGATTGCCGGGCGTAATGAAAACGGCGGGGAGCGCCACGAGGCTAGTGAACACGAGGCCCGTAAACCAGATTCTGGTTGCGAGCATGCGGAGGGGAATACGCGAGAGCGCAGCCATGGCTATTGCGATCGCGAACAGCGCGATAAGTGCTTGGAAATTCCGCGCGGCGACTGCGGCGAGTATCAGAGCGAGCAATCCAGCCAGCTTCACGCGCGGATCAAAACGCTGAAGCAGTCCATCGGCGCCGGCTACCCGTTCCGCATAGAGCGCGTGTTCAACGGCTACGAGAAGAGCCGCTACAGTCCTCTCAACAAATCGTCCGCTTCGATAAGGCTCCTTCGGTTCTCTGATTGCAAGCGCCGAACTGAGAATCAGCAGCAATAGAACGATCAGTCCCACTCCGAGCAGCGCGGAGACGAAGTAGCCGAAGAAGACACTGCGGAGGAACGCAGGGGCATAGCGGGGCACGGGGGCAGTCCAGACGGAAGACAGCCGTTCTAAGCCGCGGGGAGCGTGTTGCGGCGTGATGTGCCGGCCCGAAACCGCGGCAATTTGTTGCCGAACCGAGGAATCGGCGAAATCGCGTGCATTCCACTCGCCCCAGGCGCTGCCGCCCGCGAGAATGCCGAGTGGCGTAAGCACTAGAATGATTGCCAACCCGGCCCAAAGCTTGCGCGTACTTGGCCAGTCCACCGCGACTGCTTCGACCGGGTTGTCGCGATCCGGCGCGTCGGGTGCGGTTTGCTTCAGCAGGCCTGGATCGGCGCGCTGCAGATAGGCGACCACGCCGGCCGTTATGATCAATTCGGCCAAGCCCGCAAACGTCAAGTGCCCGATCATCATGGCGGGTATCGAAATGCTCAACGGATAGGGGCAGTAGAGGGGTGCGCCGGAAGCATCGCGGAAAAGAAGCGGCTGAATCCCGAACTCGACGGCAGCGCACAGCGCAGCAATGTTGATGCCTAGATACCCGGCGATTGCAGCGGCAACCGCGCGGCGCTTCGAGGTGAGGCCCGCGTTTCGGGCCACGAGGCGGTACGTGGCATACGCAAGCATTGAGCCTACGACGGCCATGTTGAAACAGTTCGCGCCAATAGCTGTGATCCCGCCGTCGCCGAAGAACACGGCTTGAATGACAAGCGCCGTCGAGATAGCCAGTATCGAGGCCCACGGTCCAAGCACGATTGTCGAGATTCCGACGCCAATCGCGTGTCCTGTCGTGCCGCCGGGCAGCGGCAAATTGAACATCATCACAACGAACGAGAACGCGGCAAAAACGGAAATTAGAGGAAGCAGGCGAGTCGCCAGCAATCTTCCCACGCGCTTGAGCGCGACATACCAGAACGGCGCTGCGCCCGCATACAGTGCGGCACAGGTCGATGGACTAAGATATCCGTCCGGAATGTGCATCGAGTAGCACGATTCTACACTTCGTATTCTGGCAAAGCTTGCAGTCATCGAGTACTCTGGTCAAATGTCTTCACAACCCCAGCAGCAAGCGGCGTTAAGCCCGGAACGAATTCTGAAAATGATGTGGGCGTTCGCGCCGCCTTTATTGATCGATGCGGCTGTCGAGAATCGCCTGTTTGATGTTCTGGATGGAAATCCGATGACGCCGGAACAACTGAGCGCCGCGACCGGGGCATCCCGGCGCGGTATTGCGGCGCTCGCGGATGCGCTCGTCGGAATCGAGCTTCTCAGCAAAGACGAGCAGGGCAGATACCAGCTCACACCGGAAGCCTCGGCATTCCTCGTGCGCGGCAAGCCTGCTTTCCAAGGTGGCGTGTTTCAGCATGTGAGGTCCGATCTATTGCCGAGGTGGCTCAAGGTCTCGGATGCCGTGCGAAGCGGACGCCCGGTGATGCCGGCGAATCAAGAAGAGCAGGGCGCGGCATTCTTCGAGCAATTCGTAGAGGCGCTCTTCCCGATGAATTACAAAACGGCGCAAGCCCTCGCGGCGCATCTGAATCTCGCGGGAGCGGGGGAAGAGATACGCGTGCTCGACCTGGCGGCTGGCTCGGGAGTGTGGGGGATCGCTCTCGCCCAAGCCTCGCCTCGCGTTCAAGTCACGGCCGTGGATTGGGAAGGCGTACTTCACATCACGAAGAAAATGGCAGCGCGATTCGAGCTCGAGGATCGCTTCCAGTTCATTGCAGGGGATGTGCTCACAGCCGATTTTGGCTCGAATTACAATATCGCGACGCTGGGGCATATACTGCACAGCGAAGGCGTCGAACGCAGCAAGGCTCTGCTTCAGCGCGTTTACGATGCTTTACGGCCGGGGGGCACGGCCGCCATCGCGGAGTTTCTGGTCAATGCGGAGAGGACCGGCCCGCCTCAGGGCCTAATCTTCGGCGTGAATATGCTGGTCCATACAGATCAGGGCGGAACCTACTCGTTTGAAGCAGATTTCAGAATGGCTGGGCGCGGCTGGATTCGCAAATATGAGATCGCTTGATGCGCCCGGCCCGTCTCCGCTGATTCTGGCTGACAAGGTTTAGGAGCAGCGACGATCAGCTTTTTTGAAGCGCGATCGAGCCTTCGAAGACTCTGACTTGCGATTCGGCTTGCGCCAGGCTGGTCATCACATACTCGGCGCAGTCGGACCCAAGACGTTCCTTGCTCCTTTCAAGCTCCGCCGCCGAGTTCCATAAACCCACAGCAATTTTGAGCTCTCGAGATTGCTGCCGGGCTCTTCGGCATACAGATCGCGCATGAGTCAGGGCAAAAGGAGGCAGCGCGGAGATGAAAAGTACGTCGGCGTGCGCTTGTGCCAAATGGGCGAGCATGTCCTCGAGTGAACCAAGAGGTATCGCTTCGGCATCATGTCCAGAGCGACGGAGAAGCTGCGCAAGCATGAGAGCGACCAGCTCATCGGCTCGATCTCTCGCGGGTAGACACCGAATGCACAAGGGCGGCGAAGACAAGCTCCGCGCAGCCGGCCTGTCCGATGAAGCAGCTGCGCGCTCGCCTAGTTCTTGAATCAGTTCCTTTGAACTCTGGTAAATGAAGCGTTCTCTCTCCTCCTCGAGCCTGTCCTGATGGCGGTCCTGTTCGGCCATCGACAGCGCCGGAATGAGAACTGAATCGTAGACCTCTCCCAGATCTTTCTCCCTCAGATGCGTCTCTATAACTTCCGTCGCCTCGTCCTCGTCCATCGCGAGCAATCTCTGGTAATAGTGAGCTTCCGGCGAGAGCACGGGCTCATCGCCGAGAAGAACGTATAGAAATTCGAGCTGCGGAACGTAGCGTCCGAGCACCGCCAGGCAAACGGTTAGAGGCGTAGAAAGCACCAGTCCGATGGGTCCCCACAAAAGCGTCCAAAACGCGGCGGAAACAAGAATTGCGAGTGATGATATGCCGGTGCGAGTGGCATATAGCCAAGGCTCTACGATTCCCGACGTAATAGCTTCAATCGTTACGAAGAGCCCGAGAGTGAGCAGGGGCCGTGTCCAGCCATCGAACACCGCCAAAGCGAGAAGCACCGGACACATTCCGGCGACCAGGGTTCCGACGTAGGGGATGAATCGCAGAAGCGCTCCGAACACTCCCCAGAATGCCGAGTAAGGAAGACCGATCCAATACAGCCCGAAACCCAGCAATAATCCAAAGGTCCCATTCACGAGAGACTGGGTCAAAAGATAGCGGCTGACGCGCTCCGCGGCATCGTCGATCGCGGTTGTGACTGCAACCAAGTGCCCCTGCCCCCACAGTCGAACGAGCCGGTTGCGGAGATCGTCGCGTTTCATGAGCATGAACAGCGTGAGAATCACGACGGCGCCGGCCTCGCCAAAAAAGCGGGCTAGCGACGTGCTGAGCAGACCGAGGGATTCGAGCGTGCTCGTCGGATGCTTGACAACCTCGACCGGCACTGGTGGCGGAGGCTGTTGCGCGCGGTCAGACCGGTTGCGGTTACCGGTTTGTTGTGAGAGAGCTTTCCGTTTCTGCTCTGCAGGAGCGCTGGGCGACAGTTCCGTTGTAATTTGCTCTATGCTGGCTGCGGCTTTGGCCAGCCCTTGCCCTCCCGGATTCTTTACCGCTTCTATTTTTCTGCGGATATTGCGCTGGTAATGCGGCAACTCTCCCACGACGCCCGATAGTTGCACCGCTCCCATCCAAAGGGCTGCGCCGGCAGCGGAGAACGCCAGCGTCACAACGATGAATACGGAGAGAGGTCGACCAAGTCTGCATCTCTCGAGCCAGCCGACGGGGCGAGTGAGCAGGAAACTGATCAGACCCGCGAGAGCAAAGGGCACGACCAGATCTTTGCCCAGATATAGACTGGCGATTACGATGACGATCGTGAGTAGCGGCAACGACGGCCATTTTTCCGAACCGCGCTTCGAACGTGGCGTCACGAGCCTCCCGGCGATGCGTTTTCATTTTAGACGGAAAGCGGGATGGCTCGCTGGAGCGCCGGAAGCGGTTACACGCGCTCTAGCTCGTGAAGCGGGGTGCGAGTACGCTCCATTTGAAGTAACAGGCGCTTCCGCCAGACTCCACCGCCATAGCCACTCAAGGCGCCGTTCTTATTAATGACCCGGTGACACGGAATCACGATCGACACGCGATTGCGCCCGTTTGCAGCTCCTACGGCGCGTGCCGCTCCGGGCGCGCCCACAGCAACTGCGAGTTCTTCGTAGGAGCGAGTTTCGCCATAGGGAATGCGGAGCAACTGCGTCCATATACGCTCCTCAAACGGAGTGCCGGGATAAACCAGCGGAACCGTAAAGCGCTCGAGCTCGGCGCCGAAATAGCGTGAGAGCTCATCTTTGACCTGCTCCAGATGGTCGTTGGTCCCGGGGACCACCGAAGAACGGAAACGGGCGCGAATCGTAACAAATTGCGATTCGAGCATGCGGCGGTCAGAAAACTCGAGCAGGCATAAGCCCTCACGATTTGCGCCAGCCACCATCGGGCCGAGGGGTGTTTCTATCCAGGTGGCCACAATGCAATCTTTCGTGCGGCTTCGAGCGGGCGCGTCGCCGAACACTCGCTGGAACGCATCCCGAAAACCGCTGTGCGATTCATATCCGCTCTCTCCGATCACTTCGTCGAGCTCCACGCCATTCCGAATCGATTCAAGTGCGTGACCCATGCGATGGGCGCGGCAATACGAGTGAAATGTGAGGCCGTACTGCTGTAGGAAGTAGCGGCGAGCGCGAGCTGGCTCAATGCCGAGCTGGCGCACGTCTGCGTCCGTCACTCGACCGTTTGGAGGATTCTCGGCGAGGCGAAGCAATGCCTGCACCCACTCCGGCTGGGCACCGTCCGCGTGCAAGGGAGAGCATCTCTTGCAAGGCCGGTATCCGGCGGCCAACGCTTCCCGGGCAGAGGGGAAAAACTCGACATTATCGGCATTCGGCCGGCGGGCAGGGCAAGAGGGTAGACAGAAGATACCGGTGGTTCGTACTGCGGTAAAGAACACGCCGTTGTAAGAGGAGTCCTTAAAGAAAAAGGCTCGCTGCATTTCGGTTCGCGATGGCAGTTGAGTCATGCCGGAATTATAAGAAGGATTGACGAGAGCCCGCCACCGGAAAATCGACATCGAATTCGCCGAGGCGTAAGCTCGATGAAAGTATGCTTTCTAAATCCAAAATAGTCGCGTTTGTTCCGATCAAGGACTCCGCCCGTGCCCGAGCCTTCTATGAAGATATCCTGGGGCTCCGTTTTGTAACTGATGATCTGTTTGCGCTCGTGCTCGATGCAAATGGAACAACTGTCAGAATGGCCAAGCTCAAGGACTTTACTCCCGCGCAGTACACGATTCTCGGTTGGGAGGTCTCAAACATTCAAGATGCGGCTGACAGTCTGAGCAAGAAGGGCGTCGTGTTTGAAAGATACGATTGGATTCAGCAAGACAGGCTAGGGATCTGGGCGGCGCCCGGCGGAGCTCAGGTGGCTTGGTTTAAAGATCCGGACGGAAATGTGCTCTCGATTTCCGAACCGCCCGATCATCAGGCGACATCGTGAATTGGATACACCACCGGCTTTGCCGCTCGAATGCCTGGAAGCGGAAGTTGGAACGGATCGTGGTTCCATGGGCGTTGCGCGACGTCGAGTTAGGCGAGCAACTGCTGGAGCTTGGCCCAGGGCCGGGATTGACGACGGATATTCTGCGGAGACGAGTTGCAAGCATGACGGCCATCGAAATCGATCCTCGACTCGCCGCTGCGTTGCGCTCCCGCTTGCAGGAAACGAATGTCTCGGTTGTCGAAGGCAGCGCGGCCGCCATGCCGTTCCACGATGAAAGCTTTTCGGGCGTCGCGTGTTTCACGATGTTGCATCACGTGCGTAGCCGGGAGCTGCAGGATCAGCTGTTTCAAGAAGCTTGTCGCGTATTGAAACCCGGAGGTAGTTTTGTAGCAACGGACAGCCGCTGGAGTTGGGGCATGCGATTGCTTCATCTAGGCGACACGATGGTGCTGATCGATCCGGAAACGATCGAAGCGCGTCTGGTTAAGGCTGGATTTCGCGAGGTTTTCTTGGAATTGACTTCCGAAAGGCTGCGCTTTCACGCGCGGCGAAACTGATGCCAAATGTACGAATGGGCCTGCTGCGAGGAAACGCTATTTATTAGCCGCTACTTTGGAGACTTCAAAAATCTGGAGCTTGGATTTGTCCGGCGGACCAGTAAAGACTAGCGACTCGCCATCGTTTCCTTCGAGCATGGGAAGCCAGCCGCCCGCGTCTCTCGGGATATCAACCGGGACCCAAGTATTTGCTGTGCGATCTAGCCTATAGAGGACGTCTGGGCGTCCATCTTCTCTAGAGTGCACAATCTTGACGAATGCACGCCCGCTAGGCGTGAGTGCAAAGCCCTCTACCAAAGTGCCTCGACTGTCCAGTGGCACTACGGGATAGGAATGTAACACCTTCAAATCAGGGGAAAATTCTACGTAAGCGCCGCCGGTTCCGTGCGTGGGTGAGTACCATCCCAGGCGATCTTGATTTGCGGCTAGAAAACCCAGGCGGGTTCGCAAGTAACCAACTGTACTCACCGGAATGGCTGAGACGATCAGCTTTCCGGAGGAATCAAAATGACGAACAACGTCCTGACGTTCGTCAACGTGGGTGTGCCCGGCAGCATCACGGGTGTTCCCTGACCCATCGCGCGCCAAAGCGAATCCTGCCGTCCACACCGTCCCATCAGGGGCAACGCTAAGTTGAACCGGTGAATAAGGAGTAGTTTGGATCACATTCACATCAATCCCATCAGGTGCAATGTGCGCGAGAAAAAAACTCTCCTGCCCGGTCTTTGAAGTAGCGTTTCCGCCCGCCCATACGCTGCCGTCGGGTGCCGCTGAAAAGTCATCTACACGCATTCGATCTATCTCGGGAAGTTGGATTAGAGTGCTAAATTTCACCGTGCCAGATCGATCAAACACATATATCGAGGGGGCCCCAGGGTCATCGTCGATATAGATGAAAACGCCATTGCTCCACTTCGTTCGATAATGGAGGTCGGCATCGGAGGGCAGAGATTTATAGTCCAGCGACCGAGCAGACTTCGGAACCGCCCTTACAGGACCATTCCCCGCGCCACTGCAGAGATACGGCCCGAATAGCAGAAGTGGAATCGAGTAAATTGAGGAGTACTTTCGTAGCATGAGAACCCTTCCTTGCGCTCTGCTCTCCCAAGAGTAAACCAGCATCGCTAATGCGGACAAGAGCCTTGCGCATTGGGCAACGGTGGGAAGAATTCGCAAGAGCGACAGCGCACGAGCCACTAAAGTTTCTTTCAATCTCGCTTCCAACCGAGCTAAGCGACACGGCAGGCTCGCAAGAGGATTACTCAGCGAAGCGAGATTCTTCCTTATGGCTAATATAGTAATGAACCGCAGGCGTGACAATCAGCGAGAGCACCATAGACGCCAGGATTCCGCCAATGACGGCGATGGCGAGCGGCTGCAGCATTTGCGATCCGGCGCCCCACGCGAGAGATAGAGGGATCATGCCTGCCACAGTTGCGAGCGCGGTCATGAGAATCGGACGCAAGCGCCGCTCACCGGCTTGCAGCATGGCTTCGCGCGGAGAAGCGCCTTCCGCCCGGAAGCGCTGATCGGCGTCGAGCAGCAGGATTCCATTCTTCGCAACGATGCCGATTACCATGATCAGGCCCATGAACGAAGAAATATTGAACGTCGTGCCAGTGATTAAGAGAGCGAAGAAAACGCCAGAGATGGACAGCAACGCGGAGGCGAGGATGGACGCGGGCGCCGCGAAGCTGCCGAACTCGAACAAAAGCACAGTAAACACCAGAACCACGGCGAGCGCGAGCACTAAGACGAGGTCACGGAAGGAACGCTGCTGCTCTTCATAGGTTCCACCGTACATGACACGGATCGCCGGCGGAATTTTGAGGATGGAGACGGCGCGCTGAACTGCCGCGATACCTTTCCCCAGGCTCACGCCTTCGAAGCGGCCGGTTACGGCGACATCGCGTTGCAGGTTCTCACGGAGGATTTCGGTTTGCCCAGCCTCGCTACGGATATCGGCGAGAGACCCGAGAGTCGCGGTTTTTCCAGTAGAACTCGTGAGGAGAGTATTACGAATTTGCTCGAGCGACGCCCTGGTCGAGGGTGGAAAGCGCACGCGCACGGTATACGGCCGATTATTGACGACGACGGGCGTTGGGGCAGGCTCACCTTGCAGAATCGCGCTGGCGTCGAGCTCGACTTCCTGCGGCGTGAATCCCGCACGAGCTGCGACGATCGGATCCACATTCATGATCAGGGCCGGTCCGCTGATGGTGTTCTCGATTCCGTTCTTCACGTCCGTGACGCCGCGAACCGTTTTGATTTTGTCTGCCACTTTGGGCGCCCATTGCGCAAGTAAATCTGGATTTTCGGAAAAGAGCTTGATCTGAATCGGCTCGGGCGAGCTCGTCAGATCGCCGATCATGTCCTGAAGCAGTTGAATGAATTCGACATCGAGCTGTGGGTACTGCTTATTTACCCTTTCGCGGACATCAGCCATGACTTCCTCAATACCGCGGCTCCGGTTTCGCTTCAGCTTCACGGAAATATCGCCGGTATTTGCTTCGGTAACGGTGGCGAGCCCAAGCTGCAGGCCAGTCCGCCGCGACGTGCTCTCGACTTCCGGAGTGGCATGGAGTATTCTTTCGACGCCTTTCAATACGCGGTCCGTATCGGCTAGAGACGAGCCTGCCGGCATGAGGTAATCGAGGACGAAGCCGCCTTCGTCCATGGCGGGAAGCAAGTCGGAACCGAGCGCCCTGTAGCAGAAGAACGACGCGACAATCACCAGGGCGCAGGACGCCGCTAGCACGGTTGGATGAGCGAGCACGAACTTCAACGCACGATCGTAGGCGCGGGTGAGCTTGCCCATAAAGCCGTGTGTTGCGAGATGCCCGTGCTGATCGGCTGAAGTGAGGGCGTTCCCGGGCGGGGTGCGCCGCAGCAGAAAATGGCTCAGAGTAGGAGTCCATGTCAGCGCCAGAGCGAGCGACGTCAACAACGCCGTGGCGACGGTAAGCGCAAGCGCGCGAAAAAACGTGCCGGTCACGCCGGTGATGCTGATCAGCGGAAGAAAAACCACGATGGGCGTCACGGTAGAGCCGACGAGCGGAACGCGGATCTCGCGGAGCGCGCTGCGAATGGCTTGAGCGCGGGTCTGTCCCGAATCGCGGTGCAACACGATATTTTCGACGACCACGATTGCATCGTCGATCACTAATCCGACGGCCGCGGCGAGTCCACCCAGCGTCATGAGGTTAAAGCTTTCGCCTAACAGCTTCAAGGCAATGAATGTGATGGCGATGGTCGCGGGAATGACCAACCCCGCGACAAGCGAGCTACCCCAATCCCGCAGGAAAAGAACCAGGATGATTGCCGCCAGGATGAGGCCGATCAGGATCGCGTCGCGAACGCTCTTAATGGAATCTCTTACAAGCTCGGATTGATCGTAGAAGGGCACGATATTCGCGTTCGGAGGAAGCGATTTGCGGATCTGATCGAGCTCGCTATGTACGGCGTCTGCGACCGCCACCGTGTTGCTGTCGGGCTGCCGGTAGAGATTCAAAAGAACAGCCGGCTTGCCATTCGCCGTCACTACCGTATAGACAGGCATCACGGACGGGCTGACCGTAGCCACATCGCCGACCCGTACGGGAACGCTGCTCGAGGTCGTCTTCACGACGATATTTGAAATTTCAGCCGGCGTACGAGCCTGTCCGCTCACGAGCGTGAGAACGAGCTGGTGATTGTTCTCAAACAGCCCCGGGGAGTCGATCAGATTGCTCTTCGAAACTGCGTCAACCAGCTCAGGGACGGTGACCTGCGTTTCGAGCAGCTTGCCAGGGTCCGGCTCGATTTGAAACTCAGGTTCTTGCCCGCCTTGCACGACCACTGTGGAAACGCCAATCACACGATTCAAGCGCGGCTTGATGGTATAGGTCGCAAGCTCCCACAATTGTGTCTGCGGGATTGTGTTTGAAGTCAGGCTATAGCCGATGATCGGGAACGCAGCGAAGGTCAGACGATTGGCGGTAAGTTTCGCGGTCGGCGGAAGACTGGTCTGAATCCGAGCCAGCGCCGCATTCACATATTCCAGAGTCTGGAACATGTTTACTTTCCAATTGAAGAACAGATCGATTTCAGCCGAACCGCGGCTGGTTATCGAAAGCACCTTTTCGAGGCCCGGAACCGTGTTCACCGCTTCCTCAATCGGACGCGTGACAGTCACCTGCATCTGATCGATGGGCGCAACGCCATTGTCAACTCCGACAACAATTCGCGGGAAGTCGGTCGAAGGGAAGACAGCTACTGGAATCGTGAACGCCAGATAAGCGCCGATCACGACCAGCGTGATGATGACGAAAATGATGGAGCGGGATAACTTTGCTGTCCAGTGTTCGGCGACGCGCTCCTCGGCGACCGGTACGGTGTTGAGCTGGCTCATGGCTTCTCGCCCGCGCCCTTCTCATCTGATGCGGGCGCTTCACCGGTATCAGATTTCTGCACGATGACTTTGGCCTTATCTTCGAGACCGAGTCCGCCGAACGTGATCACCTGCTCTCCGGGCTTCACTCCGTTGAGGATCTGAACCTGATCCGCCTCACGAACGCCGACCTCGACCTTGCGCTCGTGAGCGAGCGAATCAGAGCCGACGACCATAACTTTATCGCCGCCCTCGTCAGAGGATAGAAGCGCGGCGACAGGCACCAGAATTGCGTCGTTGATGGTTTCAGCGTTGATCGAAACCTGCACCGTGGTGCCCGGCTTCAGGTGCTCCCCCGGATTTGCGGCCTGGACCCATACTTCGACAGTTGTCGTGCTCGGATCGACAGCCGGGCTGACGACGGTGACTTTGCCCGTGAGATCTCGCCCGGAAGCCGAAATCGTGGCGGGCCTTCCGACTTCGATAGCCGCAGCTTCTTTCACGGGGATATTCGCGCGGGCAATTACCTGCGAGATATCGACGATAGAGATGACAGCCGATCCGCTATTCGCCATCTCGCCGGGATAGACAGGACGATCTGAGATGACGCCGTCAATGGGGCTGCGAATTTCCGCATACGACAATTGCGCTTCGGTGCTCGCGTAGTGAGCCTTGGCTGCGTCCATCTGCGCTTGGGAACTCGCCACCTGCTCCCGTTCGCTCACCTTCTGAACAGCCTCGAGATGCCGCTCAGCAGTATCGTATTGGCTCTGCGCCTGAACCATCGCGACTCTGGCGTCGTCCACTAATTTCTGCGCAAGCGCGCCCTGGCGAAATAAATTCACCCGGCTCTCGTATACTTTTTTCGCCGCTTCCAGATTTTGCCGGGCGGACTGCAAATCGCCTATCGCCTTTGTCTTGTCTTCCGGAACGGTTGCACCGGTCACAGTCTGATACGCCGCCTGGGCCTGTTTGTAGAGCTGTTGGCTCTCCTGCGCGGCGGCTGCCAGATCGCGGCTCTCGAGCTCTGCCAGGAGTTGTCCCTTCCGGACGTGGTCGCCGCGATTCACGAGAATGCGCCGAACCGGGGCGCTTATTTTCGAGGTCACATTGGCTTGATTTAACGGGAACAAAATTGCGTTCGCAGTGATGATGTGCTGGAGGGGACCCTGCTTCGCTTCGGCAACCTGGACGGGCGTTGCGGGTTCCGCTGGCTCCTCCTTCGGTTTAGAAGAGCACGCGGCCAGAAAGAGCGCGGTCGCAAGGAGAAGAGCTAGCCGGGCGCCGTGATGAGAGTTGAGGTGTGCAGCGGACATACGTCAAAAATTTCCTGTGAGCGTAGCGAGCTGCGCCAGAGCGACACGATAACGAACTACGCCGTCATCGAGCGCGTTGCGTGCTTGCGTCACGGTAGTTTGGGCATCGACGACCTCCAGCACCGTAGCTTCCCCCGCCTCGTATCGCAGCACGGTCAAGCGCAGGCTTTGCGCGGCGAGATCCGCCGAAGACCGAAGCGATTCGAGCTGCGATTGCGCCGCTGCCGCTTCTTTATAGAAGGTCTCGAGATTCGCCCGTAACTGCCGTTGCGAAAGAGTCAGCTCGGTTTCGGCCTGCGTCCTTCTCAAATCTGCCTGCTTTACTTTACTGCGGATCGTGCCCCAATCCCAGATCGGAATGGTGAGCGTCGCCTGCGCCACATAGCCTAGGTTTTGCCGGTAAGGAACTTCAAAGTGCGGCAGTGTGCTTCGACCTGTCGCCTGCGTCGGATAGTTCGTGCGAGCTGCGAACTGATTCGCATCGATGCCATAGAAAAAATCCAGCCCGAAAGACGGCAGATACGCATAGCGCGCCACGCTCGAAGCGTATCGGGCCTCGAGCAGACCCGCCTGAGCGGCTTTGACATCAGCGCTATTCGCGATCGCCTGGTTCTGCGCTTCGGGATAGGTGGGCAGTTCCGGCAGTTGTGACGGATTCTCGACGACTGAGAAATTCTGGCTCAAGTCCGGAAAGATCAAAACCGCAAGCGCTATCTTCGCCTTTTCGAGGGCAAGTTCGCATATCCTGCAGATCGCGCTGCCGCTGTTGAACCTGCAATTGCGCCTTGATGACGTCCGCATGTGCCGCTTCGCCGCCGCGCTCCTGCTTTTGCGTGATATCGAGAAAGCTTTCCGTTTCACGAACGCTGGTCTGCGCATTGGCCAGTTTTCGTTGCGAGGTCACAACGGCGAAGTAATCCTGTATGACGGTCGCGTTCAGTCCGCGAGCGGCTATGTCAAGTCTCGCGCGGGCGGCAGCCTCAGCCGCTTCGGTGCGGCGAATCTCTCCCCGCCGGACAAGCGACAGAACGTCCTCGTGAACCAGCGCCTGCTCGTTGTAAACGTGAACTCCGTCGTTGGCGACGAATACACCGGAAGGCGTGCCGTTTCCTTCGGTATAGATGAATTGATTGAGCGCGTTTAGGGTGGGGAGCGTGGCTGCTTTCGCCTGCTTGCGGTCCTCTTTCGCTTGCTCGACCGCGACGTTCGCGGCTTCTAATTGCAGCCCATACTTGCGCGCGCGTGCCAGAGCTTCTTTCAGGTCAATCGTGAGCGGCGCCTGCGCCACTCCTGTTCCGAAAGCAAAGAGCGAGGGAACCATGAGGGCCAGGGCTGAAACCTTAAGCGAAGCGGGCGGCATACTTACATCAAGTTAAACCGGCAAGAAACCAGTTCAGCACTGTTTCCTGAAGATTGGCTGAAGCATGCCAGTTGCGGATAGGATGAACTCAGATGCAGGTATTGGTCGTCGAAGATGAGCAGCGCATGGCTGAGCTGCTGAAACGCGGCCTGACTGAAGAGGGGCACCAAGTCGTGATCACGGCGAATGGCGCAGAGGCGCTCGAAATGGCCCAATCGTTTCCGTTTGACGTGATTGTGCTCGATGTGATGTTGCCTGAGGTGAACGGCCTTACTGTCGCGCGCCGTCTCCGCGAATCGCGAATTCAAACTCCGGTATTGATGCTGACCGCGCGGGACAGTACGGCCGATATCGTGAAGGGATTGGACAGCGGAGCGGATGATTACCTGACCAAGCCGTTCTCGTTTGACGTGCTGCTCGCGCGCCTTCGCTCGGTAAGCCGGCGTGGCCCGATCGAGCGGCCGCCCTGCCTGGAGACAGGCGGTCTGAAGCTCGATCCTGCAACCAGAGAGGTCACGCGCGGCGGAGTGGAAATTAGCTTGACGCCGCGGGAATATGCGCTGCTCGAACTGCTGCTGCGTAATGCGGGCCGCGTGGTCACGCGGCAATCGATTCTCGAAGCGGTCTGGGGCTTCGATACAGATATCAACGAGAACACGCTCGAGGCGTTTGTGCGCCTTCTGCGGCTGAAAATCGATGCGCAGTCTCCGAAATTGATTCACACAGTGCGCGGGGTCGGTTACTGCTTAAAGGAAGAGTGACGTGAGGCGCACGACTTCAATTCGCTTCCGATTGACCGCCTGGTACGCGGCAGTGCTCGCGGCCGGATTGATTCTATTCTCCGTGCTGCTGTGGATTGCGCTCCGGCACACACTGCTCGGCGAAGTAGACCAACAGCTTGCCAACCGGGCGAACGGTTTCGAGCTCTTTTTCAAGAGCGAACTGGCCGAAGTGCCCGCCCCGCCGCTTAAGGAGGAATTGGAAGAGTTTTGTGGAGCGCTTCCCCCTCTGTCCTATTTGCAGGTGCGTGGCCTCGATCAGCACTTCGCGTTCTCGTATCCGGCGAACTCACGCGTATTGAGCATCGGAAATCGACCCGCGAAGGCGGGGTATGCAGATGTTTACTGGGGCGGACGTACTTATCGCGCGCTTCACCGGGAGATCGTGACGCAAAATGGCCGCTATGCAGTCGACATCGGCGCCTCGCTCGATGAGATTGAACACGTTTTGAATCTGCTTCGAACAATGCTGATGTGGCTTATCCCCGCCGTTCTCGCGTTGGCCTGCATCGGCAGCGTGTGGTTGAGCCGGCGGGCGTTAAAGCCGGTAGACGCGATGACGACCGGGGCGCGAGCGATCAGCATAGACAACCTGTCGGCTCGATTGCCGGTTCCGCAGACCGGAGATGAATTGCAGCGCTTGGCTGAGGCCTGGAACACAATGCTCGAGCGTCTCGAAGGCGCGATCATCCGAATCTCGCAGTTCGCCGCCGACGCCTCGCACGAATTGAGAACGCCGTTGTCGATCATTCAAACCAGCACAGATCTGGCATTACGCCGCCCCCGCACAACGCAACAGTATCGCGAGTCGATCGTCGAGATCAAGGCAGAAGCGGAACGAATGACTCGGCTGGTCGAAGATCTTCTGTTTCTGGCGAGAGCCGATTCGAGCTCCGCGGAGATGCCGGTAGAGCCGGTAAATCTGTCGCAGATATTGCAGGAGGTCCGTTCGGAACTTCAGGTGATGGCGGAAGTGCGAGGCGTCACCGTGCGGCTGCATTCCGGCAACGCGCCCGTTTTTGTAAAGGGCAATGAAGCGGCGCTGCGGCGCCTCTTTCTGGTGCTGCTCGACAACGCGATCAAGTACTCTGAAGCGGGCGGAAACGTGGTTATCGACGTGACGAGCGGTCGCGGTTTGCCAGAGGTCGTCATCAAAGATTTCGGCATGGGCATTTCTGCACAAGACCTGCCGCACATTTTCGAGCGATTCTACCGCGCCGATAAGGCCCGCACTCATTCGGGTGGCGGAGGGCACGGCCTGGGTCTGGCGCTTGCCGAAAGCATTGCGCGGCGACACGGGGCGAAAATCAGCGTGACCAGCTCGTTGGGGAACGGATCAGAGTTTCGAGTCTCCTTCGCCGGAGAGCAACACACGACGGCAATGGCGGAAGCGTCTCTTTCGCATACCGGCACATCGGTCTGATAAGCTCTCCGTCGTGAAACGCTATTTCAACTCAAACTTCCGTGTCATGCTGACCGGGGCGACGGCTCTGTGTTTCGGCAGCTCCCTTTTCTTCAGCCCGGTAAGAGCCCAGACGCCGCAAGGAAATGGGATGAAGCATGTGCTCGTGATCAGCCAGACGAAAGGCTTTGAGCACGACTCCATTCCCGACGCGATGGCGAATATCTGGAAGATGGGTCACGACACCAAGCTTTGGGACACAACGCTGCGCACAGACACTGAGCTGATCACGAAAAAAGAGATCAAGAACCGCAACATTCAGAACTTGAATCATTTCGACGCGCTGGTGTTTGCGAGCACCACCGGGGAGCTCGATCTGGACGACAGTCAAAAACGCGACATGATGTCGTTCATCAAGGATGACGGGAAAGGTTTCGTGGGCATTCACGCGGCCTTGGATACGAATTACAAATGGCCCGAATATGGCGAGATGATTGGAGGCTGGTTCAATGACCATCCCTGGACCACATTTGACGCTCCGATCATCGTCGAAGATCCCAATTTCCCTGCGGTGCGCCACTTCCCGCATGCCTTCGTAAAGCGCGACGAGATCTATCAGGCCAAGGACTGGTCGCGGGACAAAGTGAACGTGCTGTTGAGTCTCGATCCAGCCAAGCTTGACCTCAACAATCCGCGCGTCCATCGCACGGATCGGGATTTCGCAGTGGCCTGGTCAAAGATGTACGGAAAAGGACGAGTGTTCTACTCAACTCTGGGCCACACGAAAGAATCGTGGGACGACCCGGACATTCAGAAAATGTATTTTGAAGCGATCAAGTGGACAATGGGCTTGACGGAAGGCAGCACGGCTTCGCATCCACGGCCGGCGCAGTAAGTCGTTGCTTCGATCCGTTATTCGCATGACGCGACCCGTATGACTCGCCGTGAACTGCTGGCTTCCGCTTCTGTTTCGCTTGCAACGGCGATAGCTGTACGCGCGGTTCCCGAGCCACCCGCAAGATCTCGATTTCGCTTCCGCGCTCGAAGCTGCCGCCGCGATCAAGGCGAAGGACGTCTCTTCGGTCGAGCTGACTCGCCGAATGTTCGCGCGCATCGATCGAATACAATCCGAAACTGAACGCTTTCGTTTACCAGATGCGGGAGCAAGCACTCGCGCAGGCTAGGGAAGCTGACACAGCTTTATCACGCGGCCACTCGACTGGGCCCATTTCACGGCGTGCCAGTGTGCGTCAAGGAGTCGTTCGCTGTAAAGGGCGAGCCGGACACTTGGGGCATCGTCGCCTTTAAAGACTCTAAAGCGCCTGCGAACTCGACCGTAGTTGAGCGACTGCTAGATGCCGGAGCCGTTCTGATCGGCGGCACGAACGTGCCGTTGAATCTGATGGACTGGCAGAGCTTCAATGACATCTACGGCACCACCAATAACCCGTGGGATCTGACCCGCACGCCCGGAGGATCATCGGGCGGAAGCGCGGCTGCCTTAGCTGCCGGCCTGTCGTATCTCAGCGCTGGGCAGTGATATCGGCGGCTCGTTGCGCGTGCCCGCGGGCTTTTGCGGGATCTATTCTCATAAGCCGACTCTTGATCTGGTGAACATGAATGGGCATGCACCTGGCGGGGGCGGCGGACTGCCCGGGTTTTCAACCGGCCTTGCGGTCGCGCGGGCCAATGGCACGTAGCGCAGCCGATCTTATGGCGGCTCTTAAAGTACTAGGCGGCCCTGAAGGATACGAGCGGAAGGCTTGGTCCTGGACTCTGCCGCCGCCGCGGAAACGCGAGCTGAGGGACTTCCGGATTGGATATATGCTCGACAGTCCCATGGCGCCACCCACTTCGGACGTGCGGCCCGTGCTGGAGCGCACCATCTCCGCGCTGGAGCGTGCCGGCGCACGCTTGCGCCCGGGCTGGCCTCCGGACTACAACCTGAACGACGCATTCAATAACTACACGTTTCTTCTCGCTGCGTTCACATTTAGCACTGAAGGCAAACAAGCGCAGGAGGACGACCGCAAGCGATACCAGCAGAGTCCGTCGCCGTTTGCTCCCGGCGCGCTCAGCTCATACGCTGAATGGCAGCAACAGCATTTCAGGCAACTGGCGTACCGTGCACTGTGGCAGCGATACTTTGAGCAGTTTGACGTGTTCCTGATGCCGTCGAGCTTTACGACTGCCATTCATCACCAGCACGAAGGTGATCTCTTCACGCGCTCAATCGATACTGCCGACGGGCCGCGGCCTTATCTGCAACTGATGCCATGGATGGTTACAGCAACGCTGACGGGCTGTCCGGCAACGGTTGCGCCCATCGGCCTGACTCGAGCAGGCCTGCCGATTGGCATTCAGATTATGGGCCCGTTCTGGGAAGATGCCACGCCTATTGAATTCGCCGCTCTTCTAACTCGCGAGATCGGTGGCTTCACGCCGCCTCCGGGATACAAGGGTTGAGCACGGCGGACCGACCTGTAGGTTTGCTTCAACTCTACTTCGCATCTGATGTGAGTTCCGAATTCGCCGACCGTCCGGAAATACTATAGGTCAAGGATTAGGAAGCCGTGGCCACGCGTCAACCCAAGGTTCGCACGCAACTCGGCCGAGCCGCAGTCCAGATCTTTGCTGCAAATGATCGCATGAACCAGGTGCTTATCGAACATCTTGACCCTGCCGCCTGGAGAGCCAAGCCGCCCGGCAACATCCGCACAATTGCGGCGATCTTCACGCACATGCACAATGTCCGCTCAAAGTGGGTCAGGCTGACAGCTCCGCACTTGAAGGTTCCAGCACAGCTCAACCGCGCGCACTGCACGCCGCAGCAGGCCCGCGCCGGCTTGGCCGAGAGCGCCACTCGATGCGGGGAGATGCTCGCTGAAGCACTCGGCGATGGTGGGGACCGCATCGAGAAGTTTCGGAGAGACGGCTGGGCTCAGGCTTGGCCTGTTGGCCCGGAAATGCTGTGCTACATGCTTTCTCACGAAGCCCACCATCGCGGGCAGGTCTGCATGCTCGCGCATCAACTCGGATTCCCGTTGCCGAAGGAGGTGGCGTACGGGATCTGGAATTGGGAAAAACTGTGGAAAGAGTGTGGGGCGTCTGGCGGCCCCGGCTACGATTCTTAAGGAATCGTCAAACGGCACAGGCCCCGCGGGTTGCCCGAGCCATTAAGGCGAAAGGCGATCAGGGAAGGTGTCCGCCCCCCAATAAGGTCTGGCCCGTTTCCGTTGGGATTCTCCGCATCGGTTCGGTAACCGGTAGCTTCGACGAAAGCCCGAAACTGCCGTATAGTCACGGGTGTGCGTCCCATCCAAACAGCCGGTAAGCCAGGCACTGCGAGCAATTCGAGAGCTACCACGGCGTTGAGGTGGAGCGTCAATGCTGGTGTCCACGAAGCTGAACCGGTTAGCAACTCCCATGGACAAACGAGGAGGGTAAACAAGAGCCCCAATCGTAAGTAGCGCACTGAGAGAATCCGTATTGCCAGCCACTGAGAACCCGGTGAGTGTCTGGTTCTTGGCGAGGGCATGAGGATGATACCTGAACACAAAACCAGCAACATTCACTGCTCACCCGCCGTGCCGCCTCACATTCCATTATTCTTGAACTTCCAACCGGTCACCGCCGTCTTCCGCACATGCGCTTGATCGGCGGATCCAAGATCAAGGACAGCCGCACCTATCAGGAGCTGGTTGCGCTGAATAGCCCGATTTCAAATCCCTATGTCAGTAAAATTGCCCACGACGACAACTTAGACTTCAGTCCGCGTGTGGGATTCGCCTATGACTTTTCGGGCAACGGCCGGCTACGCCTGGTACGCGGGCATCTAGAAGCCGGCGCACGGCAGCCAGCCTCCGTACGCGCCTAATCAGTCGCGGCGGGCTGGTGCGCGGCGGCCCAACTCGCTGTCCACGTTGAGTAGGAGATGCAGGATCGTCTCGGGTTTGGGGTCTTCAGAAGCGAACAGGGCCAGCACGCGCTTGCCGTCGGGCGCAACATCGAACCCGGGAAAAGAGCTCAGGTCCGCAACCTGCTTCTCAGACCAGAATCGCGGCTTCTCTGCGACGAACGAATCACCCTTGACCGTGTAGGCAGTCACGTGAACCCGGCGGTCAGAGCCCATATAAAATAGCTCCCGGCCGTTATGGGACCAAATGGGGCCGATTCCTCCTCCGTTCGAGACCAGCCACTTGCGTCCGGTTGCCGTCCTCTGTGGTGAGAACGGCATCACGTAGATCTCGAACCGGCCGGAGGCATCCGAGCTATAGGCCAACCAGTTGCCATCAGGCGATATGGCAGGCGCACCTTTGGATCCGGCCTGCTGTAATAACAGTTGCGGTTGCCCTAACCGCAGTGAACCTGGCGCTCGCTCGACCGCAACCGCAAATAGATCGGAGCCGGGCTGCAGCGGCCAAAAGGCAAGCCACTTACCGTCCGCCGAGAACGACCAAGGACCCGCGTTGGGGCTGACGCCCCCCAGACGTTCCACTTTGCCGCTACCATCCGACTGCGTCCAGGCCAGCGTGTTTCCAGATCGGAAGGCGAGGAACTCGCCATCCGGCGTCCAGGTGGGAAGGAATTCAGTGTCGTCCTCTGATGTCAAGCGATTCCAAGTCTCGCGTCTGAGGTCATAAACCCAGAGGCTCTGTTTTCCTTCCTGGATGACCGACAACGCCAGTCGCGTTCCGTCCGGTGACAGACGAGGGGACGAGTAGTTACCCGGTTTCGCTACTACGGGCTCGACCTTCCCGGAAGAGTACAGCCATGATGGAAAACTATCTTGCGCCGTGCCGCGCCGGTATACCAGCGTACCGGAAGTCGACACGTCGAAGTCCGCTCGATCTCCCGAAATAGACACGCCGTATATCAGAGGTACTGCAGGGCCGGTCAACTCTATCCGTTCGGCGTCCATGGGCGCCGCAAAGAGTGCCTCGCGCTGGTAGTAGATGAGATATCCGCTCGAGACAAAGCGGCCATAAGTGGAATTCTCGACCAAGGTTCGGAGCTTGCCGGTATTCGGGGCAAAGACCCGCAGCGAGCCTTGCCCGCTCGCGCTCGTGGCCGCGAACAAAACGCCTTTGCCGCCCGGGAGCACTTGCGGCCACAAATGCATCAATGCGCGCGACTGCGATTTCGAATCGGTCAAGGGTTGCGGGGCCCCACCCGCCGCGGGTATTCGGGATACTCCTTCTTTGTTTGCGTTTAGAGTGGCCAGGATGTTACCGTTGTCAGCCCAGCTTCCGCCGCCAGGTGTTGTTGCATCGCAGAGCGCGATGGGAGCGCCGCCTTCAACCGCGACCTTCTGGAGCTTGCGGCCCGCGAAAAAAGCGACCCACTGGCCGTTCGGCGAGAAGAAGGGGAACAACGCGCCCTCGGTACCCGCGAGTCGAGTACTTTTTGTTTGGTCGAGACGGCGAATGGCTAAAGCCCCTTTCGAAACGAAGACGATCCGTGTGCCATCCGGCGAAATCGCGGGCTGCGAGAACTCGTCTGGGCCAACGTCGAGGTCCAACTGCAAAAATGGCCGGTCCGCTACGATCTGAGGGTTACGCCACTGCTTCCAATACCCAAATACCGCGACCAGCGCTAAAACTGCTGCGACAGCCCAGGGCAGAACCTGTGTCCTCCGAGCCGCAGCCGTCAGAGGATTGTTTTCAGTTGTGCGCGGAACGTGCGAAAGATCTGGTTGTATCAAGACCAGCCGGTTCCGTCCGGCCGTTTCAGCTTCGCGCGGAGCCGCTGTCTCAACCGGCGCGAGGAAGCGATATCCACGCCGGGGCAAAGTCTCGATGAAACGCGGGGTCTCGGCATTATCGCCTAATGCTTCGCGAAGCTTGTTGATCGCTCTGTTCAGGCCGCGCTCAAAGTCGACGAAAGTGTCAGCCGGCCAAAGCTACTTCTGAAGTTCTTCCCTGGTGATGACGTCGCCGGGGTGCTCCAGCAATATTATTAGAAGCTGGAAGGGCTGCTCCTGCAGCTTGATCTTGTAGCCTTGCCGGCGCAGTTCGCCGGAGTGAAGATCAACCTCGAAGATCCCAAAACGCATTGGTAACGATACACGTTTGGTCTCTTCCATGCTGAAGGGGCGGAGGCTCTCAACATAACACTTCTAGAATTTTGCTGCTGAACGCGACGCGAGCTCGAAGATCCGGTCTGGCACGTTACTGATTCTAAGTGAATTATCGGGCGACAAACGGGAGACAACTAAAGAACTTGCCGCCAATTGAAGTCCGCGCTCCAACAGCCCATAGTGCAGACCTGACCATAAGGAGGTCACACATGAATAAGCAAAGCTTAAGAATTTCGACACTCGCGACTCCTCTGATGATCGCTTGCGGGTTAGTGGTTTCAGGCGCTTCTGCCATCGCTCAGTCGGAAGCTACCTCGGACGACCGGCACTGCTCGTGCTCGAACCGAACGCTTTCCGGCGATTACGGATCCACGGCCCAAGGCGTGCTCCTTCCGAACCCAGGGCTTCCGCCCGAATTGCCGTTTACCTCAGTAGGCGTGACTCATTTCGATGGTAAAGGTAATTTCACGGGAATGGAGCACACCGTTGTGAACGGCACACCGCAACCGCTAGGTGTCGATTGGACGCCCAACAGCGGGACCTATACCGTGAATCCGGATTGCACGGAAAACTTGTGCTCAGCACGCCCAATAGTCCCGTTGCACTGAACATCTTCTTTGTGATCGTCAGACACGGCACGGAATTCCTCAGCACCCTCCGAGAAGGTGGGGCGCTCGCCTCCACATGGATCAAAGTCGGGGAATCGCCGCGATAAGCCAGTTGGGAGTGCAAGAAATCAGCGGGGGCGGCGAGAATACTTTTCGCCTCACGAGTATGACCCTTCAGCACATTGCAGGTCTCCGCTCTTACTGATCATCCGTGTTTGCACATTAATCGTGGGCCGCCCCGCGCTTCCTCACATCACAAGTGACAGCGAGGGCAGAGCTTCCGGCTTTCTCGACCAGACGTGCTGTTTCCTGCACGCCCTTTTCAGCTATATCCGCCACGACAACGTTTGCGCCTTCTCGTGCGAAAGCGATAGCCGTTGCCTGCCCGATGCCGCTTGTGGCGCTAGTGACGAATGCAACTTTTCCTGCGGAACGTTGAGTTTGATTGGGCGTCATGATCTTGTCCTTTGAGCGCGGTCTGTCGCGACTCGAACCTACGCACAATCACTTCCGGTATTGCTCGTCGCTGACGTGTTCCATCCAATCAACGACCTTTCCGTTGAGCTTCTCCTGGATGGCGATATGCGTCATGCCCGTTGTCGGTGTCGCGCCGTGCCAGTGCCTTTCACCGGGCGCGAACCAGACGACATCACCGGGGCGAATCTCCTCGATTGGGCCATCATCGCGCTGCGCCCAGCCACAGCCAGCGGTGACTATGAGCGTTTGTCCAAGCGGATGTGTATGCCATGCGGTGCGAGCCCCCGGCTCGAAGGTTACACTCGCGCCTGACACAAGTGCCGGATCGGGCGACTGAAATAGTGGGTCAATCCGCACGTTTCCCGTGAACCAATCGGAAGGCCCCTTCGCGGATGATTGCGAGCCGGCTCGTGTGATTTCCATCTCTCTCCTTTTATGCTGTTGGCTTGTTTGCCGCTGATGCGGGCAGCCGACCGTGTTTTACTGAAATGGCGATCAAAACAGGCGGTAGATACTCAGGGAAGCCGCCTACGGGAAACTTGCGAACGGCCTTTGCGACAAGCTCCTTTCCCTGAGTCGCTGAAACCGCCGTGCCGGGAGTTTTCTTGAACCAGTCCTGCGCTTCTTCGTCGGCTAATCCCTCCGGTACTTTCGGAGCGTAGGGCCATACATGAATGGGCGTGCCCGGTTCCACTCGCCAGCTCTCCGACAGTGGTCCAATGTCGATAGCGTTGTATCCGATCGTGTCCATGAATTTCATTACGGCCTGCTTTGCTTCGAGATCGTCGCCAGCAACGGGAAGCGTGGTCCGGTTCGATCTGTCATCGGGACGAGCATCAATGAACAGGTGTGATGAGTCGAGGTTATTTAGAGCCTTAACAAGCTTCGCGCCTTTCAGATGTTGCTGGATCAGTTCGCTTGATGTCAGCTCAGCCGAATCGAGAACGCGTATTTGACCGTCACGAATCGGATAATAGTTCATCGTGTCGATGACGATCTTGCCGCTCAACGCGTCAACCGGAAGTTTGTCGTAGGCGTTCAATGGAGTTGCTAACACGACTAAATCGCCTGCTCGCGACGCCTCTTCGGACGTGGCTGCGCGTGCCTGATCGCCAAGTTCCTGGACCAGATCGGTAAGCGTCTCAGGTCCGCGAGAGTTGCTCATCACGACGTTCAGTCCGGCGGCAACGGAGAGGCGAGCCAACGCACTGGCGATTGCGCCGCTTCCAATAAATCCGATGGTCTGTGCCATACCGTCTTGTCTCCTCTTTTTGCAGTGATTGGTGTCCAGATCTTAGGCTCAGGTCGTGCGAAGAAGTGTCTTAATTGCCCGGCGCTCATCCATCGCGCGGTAGCCTTCGGCAACCTGGTCGAGCGGCAGCACTAAATCGAACACTTTCCCAGGATTGATCTTCTCGTTCAGTACAAGGTCGATCAGATCAGGGAGGTACCGGCGCACCGGGGCTGGACCGCCGTGAAGATGGACCTCACCAAAGAACAACTCTGTCCCATCGAGTTTGACCTCGTGCGGAACACCCACGTAGCTGACGTAGCCGCCGGGACGAGTGGAACGGATGGCCTGCAGCATAGATTCCTGCGTGCCAACACATTCCAGCACGGAGTCCGCGCCGAGTCCTTTTGTCATTTCCTTGATTCGCGCAATGCCTTCCTCACCACGCTCGGTCACGATGTCGGTTGCGCCGAACTCTCTTGCGAGTTTCTGCCGCGATGGGTGGCGGCTCATCGCGATGATGCGCTCAGCACCCATCTGCTTGGCTGAAAGCACACCAAGCAAACCGACTGCGCCATCACCCACAACCACAGCCGTTTTCCCGGGCTTTACATTAGCCGCATCCGCAGCAAACCAACCCGTTCCCAAGACATCGGAGGTTGCCAGCAAGCTGGGGATCAGTTCTTTGGCAGGAACATCACCTGTGGGTACCAGTGTCCCGTCGGCAAGCGACACGCGCAAGAGCGGCGCTTGTGCGGCCAGCATAAACTCGCGTTGTACGCACGAGGACGGATAGCCGTCGTTGCAAATGATGCAAGTGTTATCCGAGGTCACAAATGAGCCGACCACGAATTGGCCGGGCTTAATGTTCCTGACCTCCTTACCGACCTCTTCGACGATGCCGCAGTACTCGTGTCCCATGGGGGTCGGCAGTTCTGCAAAATTGGCAATGCCTCGATAGGGCCATAGGTCCGATCCGCAGATACAGGTGGCCGAAAGGCGGAGAATCGCATCTGTCGGCTTGGTGATTGTAGGGTCCGGCCGATCTTCGAAACGAACATCGCGCGGGCCGTAGAGCATAGTTCCTTGCATGTGTGATCTCCTTTATACGACTGTCATTCCCCCATCCACTGTGAGGGCGTGACCCACCACGTAGCTCGCGCCGGGGCTGCAAAGCCACAGCACGGCCGAAGCGATCTCCTCGGGCTTTCCGGCGCGGCCGATAGGAACGTTCTTCGCGATGTCGGCGTACGCCTGCTCGTCCCCGCTGACGACATCGCGGGCGATCTGCGTGTCGATTAGGCCAGGATTGACCGCGTTCACACGGATGCCGTGCTTGATGTATTCCAGAGCGGCCGTCCGCGTCAGGCCGACCACGCCGTGCTTGGACGCGATGTAGGAACCGATGCCGGGATTACCGGTCAACGCGCCAACGGATGCGTTGTTCACAATCGCGCCGCTGCCCTGGCGTTCCATCTGCCGCAGTTCGTATTTCATGCAGCTCCACACGCCGCGCAAGTTGATCCCGATCACGCGGTCCCAATCTTCGCGGGTGCTCTCGGCAGTCGGCGCGATGCGGGCCATAACGCCGGCATTGTTAAACGCGGCGTCCAGTCGGCCGAACTCGGCAACAGTGCGATCCACCATCGCCGCCACTTGAGCGTCGTCGCTCACATCGCAGCGGACGGCGATTGCCTTGTGACCGGCAGCAGCAAGCTTCTGGGCTTCCGCCTTCACCAACTCCTCTCTGACATCGGCCAGTACAACGGACGCCCCTGCCTCGGCAAACGCCTGGGCGGTCGCCCGCCCCATACCTGAGCTTGCCCCGGTCACGAGTGCGACTTTGTTCTTGAGAGATAAATTCATCAAAAATCCCCTGCGGCGAGCGTGTACGCGCCCGGCACACGATTTCAAGTTATCGGCAAACACACCTTCCTCGCTTTCCCGATCCTGCCGATTTTTTGCCCGATTCTGTTCGGGGCATGTAGATTGGGCACATGAGAACGATTTCGACAGTAAGCTGAAGAAAGCAGGAGTCAGGGAAATGGCCAAGCACATTCAAGAGCACGCAGATCCGGACCTTGCCGTGATTGAGATGCGGCAGGCGCTGGCTCGTAAATTCGCCGCCCGGACCCACTGGGAAGGAGAACATCGGACGGCGATCAACGGCCTCGTCCTCTACCGTCACACGGCCCCGAGTGCCTGCTACCCGACGACCTGCGTACCAAGCCTGTCCATATTCGTGCAGGGGCGAAAACTTATCAATCTCGGAGGAACGGAATACCTGTTCGATGGATCATCATTTCTCGTCTCGTCCATCGAAGCTCCCATTCAGAGTCAGATTGTTGAAGCTTCCGAAGCAGCTCCTTTCCTCGCGATGCGTCTCCTGCTTGATATGCCGGCAGTGCAGGAGATTTTGAGCCGGGAAGATCTGCCCGAACCCGAAGCGCACAGGGCGTTTGGTGCCCGTTGTGCGCGGTTGGAAAAAGGAATGTCGCAACGTTCTGGATTGGCCGTTGGGGAATCAACGGTTGGATTGCTCGCCGCGATCAACCGACTGATGGACCTTCTCGATACTCCCGAAGACATTCCGTTCCTTTCCCCCTTGGTCCAGCGTGAAATCGTGTATCGGATTCTCAGAACCCCACAAGGAGAGCGCCTTCGTGCGATCGCGACGAGAGGCGACCTGAGTAACAGAACGGTTACAGCAATGGCTTGGGTCCGGGCGAACTACACCAAGCCGCTCCATATGGAGGAACTCGCCGGCATCGCGCGAATGGGCGTGTCCACGCTGCACCATCAGTTCCGTACGTTAACGGCGATGAGCCCGCTCCAATACCAGAAGCAGCTTAGATTACAGGCGGCTCGCCAGCGCATGCTGACGGATGGGATTGATGTGACAAATGCAGCCTACGAGGTCGGCTATGAGAGCGTGAGCCAGTTTAGCCGCGAATACAGCCGTTTCTTCGGCCAGCCTCCGATGCGAGATGTTCGAACTCTTCGCTCCGCGGCGGGTTCTTGCTAGCACACAAGGCACGCAACAGGATCAGGCAAAAAATCGACAGGATCGTGAAAGCGTAGGTGGCTAACTGTTGGGTAGTGTGAGAGGAGGGTGAGTTGCGTTTACAACGGCGAACTGTCTCCCGCAGGTTAAGTCGAGGAGGATACTCCATGGCGGCAGCTGATGATGATCTGAGGCGCATGACTACTCTCGAAAAGCTCAGCCGGCGCGCGTTTCTATCCCGTAGCAGCGCCACTGGTATCGCCACAACGGCCACTGCGATTACAGCTGCCAGTCGTGGATGCCGAGGCTGACAATACGCAGGAGACCAGAGACTCGGCCCATTCCCGGTGCGATACCGGTCACCCTGAAAGTAAACGGCGAGACCTATCGGATCCAGATCGATCCCCGCGCGACTGTGCTCGATACCTTGCGAGAGACGCTGCATCTGACCGGCACCAAGAAGGGTTGCGACCACGGCCAGTGCGGCGCGTGCACGGTACACATTAACGGCCGCCGTGCGAATAGCTGCCTTCTGTTTGCAGCGATGCAACAGAATGCAGAGATCACCACCATTGAAGGCCTCGGCACGCCCGAACGAATGCATCCTGTTCAGGCCGCATTCGTGGAACACGACGCCTATCAGTGTGGTTACTGCACCAGCGGGCAGATCATGTCCGCCGCCGCCCTGCTGCATGAACCTTGCGGACCCGGCGATAACGATGTCAAGGAGGCGCTCAGCGGGAACATCTGCCGCTGCGGAGCCTACCCCAATATCATCGCGGCTGTGCAAGAGGTTCGCCTCAAATCCGGCAGCTAAGGAGGAAGCAGGAAATGCATCTATTTGAGCTCATCACTGCGCCAGCATCAAAGATGCTGTGCAGGCTCAGGCCGCTTCTCCCACCGCGCAGCAGGGAGCGGCCGTGCGTTTCATCGCGGGCGGTACCAATCTCGTCGATTACATGAAGCTGAACGTCGAAACGCCGCGCCAGCTGGTGGACATCAACGGCCTGCCGCTCGACAAAATCGAGCCGGCCGAAGACGGAGGATTGAAGATCGGCGCGCTTGCCCGCAACACCGACGTCGCTCACCACGATACGGTAAAGCAGCAGTATCCCGTCCTATCGCAGGCAATTCTCAGCGGAGCTTCCACGCAACTTCGCAACATGGCGACCACGGCCGGCAACTTGCTGCAGAAGACGCGTTGCGTTTATTACCGCGATACGGCCTACGCCTGCAACAAGCGTCAGCCCGGCTCCGGCTGTTCGGCGATCGACGGGCACAATCGCATGATGGCCATACTTGGCACAAGCGATAAGTGCATCGCGAGCAACCCTTCCGATCAGAACGTTGCGCTCGCTGCGCTTGACGCCACGATTCATGTCACGGGCAGCAAAGGCGACCGCGCCATCCCCATCGCGCAGTTTTATCTGCTTCCCGGCGATACGCCCGAGCGCGAAACTGTCCTCGAACCCGGCGATCTCGTCACGCACGTCACCATTCCCGCATTGCCGCCGGGTGTCAAGAGCCTCTACCTCAAACTCCGCGACCGCGCTTCTTTCGAATTCGCGCTCGCCTCGGCAGCCGTTATCGTCAGGCAGAACGGCGGGCACATCGATTTCATCCGTATCGCCATGGGAGGCATCGGTACCGTGCCCTGGCGCTGTCATGAAGCCGAGAAAGCTCTGCATGGAAAAGCACCTACTCTCGCGAACTTTCGCAAAGCCGCCGAGGCTGACGCTTCGCAACGCCACGGCCGCAATCGCAGAACGGCTTCAAGGTCGAGCTCGCCAAGCGCTGCCTCACCCATGCGCTCACGCAAGCGACGAGCCCAGGCATAAAGAGGACACGATGCAGGAGCACAAACACAACAGCCGATCCGCGAGAGCAAAGTCATTGGCGTCCCCACACCTCGTATCGATGGACCTCTCAAAACGACGGGCACGGCCATGTATTCGTCAGATCATCATTTCCCCGGCCTGGTTCATGCCTGGCCCGTTACGGCAACCATCGCCAGCGGCACGGTAACGAATATCGACACCTCGGTTGCGGAGAAGATGCCCGGCGTTCTGGCCGTCTATACCCACGAGAACATCGGGCCGCTCTATCGCACTCCGCCATCTGCCGGAGTGACCATGCTGATCGATGAACGGCGACCGCCGCTCGAAGACACGACCATCCGCTACTACGGCCAATACGTTGCCGTCGTCGTTGCCCAAACCGTGGAGCAGGCGCGCGCCGCCGCCGAAGCGGTCAAGGTCAGCCTACAACAAGACTCCGCACAACACGCAGGACGAGCTTCTGGGCGTCACGTCACGATAATGGGCCGAAAGACGCAACCCGGAGCCCGAGCCGAAACAGGTATCGAAGCGAGGCGATACTGCCGCCGCTCTTCGCTCCGCGGCCATCAAGCACGATGCCGTCTACTCCACGCCCACCGAAACGCACAATGCCATCGAGCTGCACGCCTCCGTTGCCGTCTACAAGAACGGTAAGTTCACGCTGTATGAGACCACTCAGGCAGTCATGAATTATCGCGATGTGATGGCCGCCATGCTCGGCGTACCGCCTGAAAATGTGGAGGTCATCACGCGCTTTCTCGGCTCCGGTTTCGGAGGCAAGCTCTGGCCATGGCCCCATGCGTTGCTAGCCGCCGCCTGTGCGCGCAACCTGAAACGCCCGGTCAAGCTCGTCGTCAGCCGCTCCATGACGTTCGAGAGCGCCGGCCATCGCCCTATTACCGATCAGCGCATTCAGCTCGCCGCCGATGCCACCGGAAGACTTACTGCCATCCAGCACGATTACGCGAACCAAACGAATATGCAGGACGACTACGACGAGGGTTGCGGCGAAGCGACCGGCTTTCATGTATTCGTGCCCGAATGTGCTGGTCACGGGTAAGCTCGTGCGCCGCAATATGGGTGCGCCGACCTCGATGCGCGGTCCGGGCGCTGTGCCTGGGCTCTATGCGCTGGAGTCTGCCATGGACGAGCTGGCGATCAAGCTGAAAATGGACCCGATCGAGCTGCGCCTGAAGAACGAGCCCGAAAAGGACGAAAGCATCAACAAGCCTTTCTCCTCGCGCCATCTGAAGGAATGCTTCACAGTCGGCGCCGGGAAATTCGGTTGGGCGAAGCGCAATCCGGCTATCGGCTCCATGAGGAATGCGGAAGGTATGACGCTCGGTTGGGGCGTTGCCGCGTGTACCTGGATGGCAGCTCGCGTGGAATCGGAAGCTACCGTGGAACTGCAGCAGGACGGTACGGCCCGTGTTGCGTGCGGCACGCAGGATATCGGCGGCGGCACCTATACGGTGATTGCGCAGATCGTCTCGCACGAGACGGGCATCCCGCTCGATAAAGTGCAAGTTGTCATCGGAGACTCCGCATTGCCGCCCGGCCCCTTCAACGGCGGTTCGATGGCGACGGCATCGCTCACGCCCGCCGTGCTCGAGGCTTCACAAAAAGCCATCCAAAGCCTGCTGAAGTTAGCGGGAAAGACGCCCGGCTCTCCCTTCCACGGCAAAAACGCGAAGGATCTCGAATTCGTAAACGGATGCGTTCGCTTGAAGGGACAAGCTGCTACGCAGGTGCCCGCAGCCGAAATTCTCAAACTCGCCAAGGTACAGGCCGTGAACGGTCACGGAAAGTCTCCAGGGTACTTTCGGTGATCCGAACTTGAAGTTCTCGTTCCACAGCTACGGCGCGCAGTTTGTCGAAGTGACATGGCAGCCCGAAATCGCGCGCCTGCGCGTTAGCCGCGTCGTCACGGTAATTGACGGCGGGCGCATGATTAACCCGCGTACCGCTCGCAACCAGATCGAAGGCGCGGTGGTCATGGGGGTTGGCATGGCGATGCTGGAAGCCACGGAGTACGATCAGCGCAGCGGCGGACCTATTAATAGCAGCCTCGCTGACTATCTCGTAGCCGTGAACGCCGACTGCCCCCAGATCGACGTTACCTTCCTCGACTACCCCGATTACAATCTCAATCCGCTCGGCGCCCGCGGCGTTGGCGAAATCGGTCTTGCGGGTGTTGCCGCGGCAATCACGAATGCAGTCCATCATGCAACCGGCATTCGCGTCAGAAAATTGCCGGTACGAATTGAGAATCTTATAGCATCGAATGCGAGCGTCGAGACCTAAGTACGGAGACGGCGTTGCGTTTGCGTTACCGAACGGCTCTAGCGAGTGACGTTCCGTTCGCTGGTTCGTCGACGTTAACAATGCGATCCCCAGGGATGTTCCTGAGCGTCTGGGCTACACCGCTAGGCCAGCGAATCTCAATGCGCTCGACGGCCGCGTCCGTCCCTAAACCGAAATGCAGTCGCTTATCACTTGAAGAAAGATAGCTGCTCGCTGTCGTCACCGTTGCAAATTGCTGGCCTTTCGCGGTCACCACCCTCACTACGGCCCCGATACCATCTCGATTACTCTGATGTCCCACCAGCTTCAAGATCAGCCAGTGGTTCCCCGTGGCGGTCTCGTTGTGCAGCATGTGCACCGGTCCGTCATTCGTAGTTACCACCGCGTCCAGACGTCCGTCGTTGTCGATATCGCCGACGGCCATTCCTCTTCCCACCCAGGCTTGCTGAAAAACCTGCCCTGCTCGCATCGAGACATCCAAAAATCCGCGCCCTGTATTCCGCGCCAGCAGCATCGGCTCGCGATACCGAAGCTGCGGGAAAGTCAACTGAATCGTATCCAGGTCGTGTCCCTGCGCAATGAGCAAGTCCTTCCAACCATCGTTGTCATAATCCAGGAATCGCACGCCCCAGCCTGAATGCGCCAGCGTCATGCGACCGATCGCGGATGTGTAACTGGCGTAAGTAAACGTACCGTCGCCGTTGTTCTCATATAGGGCATACATCTGATTCGCTAAATCGGTGATCACGATATCTGGCAATCCGTCATTGTTGTAATCCGCTAAATCAACGCCCATTCCCGCATAGGTCTGGCCGTCTCCATTCACGGCGACCCCAGAGGACAGCCCTTGTTCTTCGAAAGCTGCCGTCCCCTTTGTTGTGATAAATAAACTCGGGCATAGAATCGTTCGCGACACACAGATCGACATGCCCGTCGCGGTCGTAATCCCCGATTGCGATTCCCAGCCCTTTCCCCGGCTTAGCCAGCCCGATTCTTCGCGAGATCTCGGTGAAATGGCCACCTCCGTCGTTGTGATACGCGAGCGCCGAAATGGTTCGAAACAAATCGGGATGGCAGTATGAGCGATAGCCTTCCTTGTGCGGCCCGCACCAGACGTCAGTAAAGTCCCAGTCCAAATAGCGCAGCACGACCAGATCCAATAAACCGTCGCCATCCAGGTCCACCCACGCCGCACTCGTCGACCAGCCGCCTCCGCCGACGCCCGCTTTCGCTGTTACATCCGTAAACGTTCCGTTCCCGTTGTTGTGATACAGGCGGTTCCCTCCATACGCGGTGACGTACAAGTCCTCCCATCCGTCGTTGTCGTAATCTCCTACCGCAACGCCCATTCCATAGCCCGCACCCTGCAATCCTGATTTTTCGGTCACGTCCTCGAACGTTCCGTCGGGCTTCTGGCGATAGAGCCGGTTCCAATACGCTCGCCCGCTCTTCTGTGGAATTGTGTCCTTCGGGGTGGGATCTGCTAACGGCGCGCCATTGACGAGGAATAGATCCAGCCGTCCGTCGTTGTCGTAGTCGAACAGCGCGACTCCCGCGCCCATCGTCTCGATCAAGTACTTATTCTTCGTGTGCGAGGCTAAGTACTCGAAATTCACGCCGCGCTCGGAAGTAACATCCCGAAAAAACGGAGTTGTCGCGCTCGTCTCGACGCCCTGCCCCGCCGGGTAATGAAAAACCAAGGACGCGCCACTCAGAACCCCTAACGCAATAGCGACCAAAATGCGCACGCCGACAACCGTTATAGCAGTGCTTTGTGCTCAGCCGAACGCGATATTCTGTAGTGCTAGCGTAGCCATGAGGCTAGGGCTGTTAGTGAAACGCCATTCCTCGCAGCACGCCGTCTGCGGTCCCGTCGCGCTTTTGAGAAGCGGCATAGTCGACTACTACGGAGTTTGCCGGTTGCGGGCCGCAGGTGAACTCGGAAGGCGCGTTGCGCATGAGCACGCGCGAGGGATCCGGGATTGTGAGCGTGAGTTGACCGTTGCTGGTCTCAATCGCGATCCCGGTCGCGCGACCGCTGCTGCAGGTGAATTCGCGCAGCTTGGCTTCGACGCGGCGGATGTTGTCGGAAGGCTCGATGAACGGATTCCAGTCGAGCGTGTTGCGCGGGACGCGCGTGGTCTCGAGATGCTCGCGTCCGGTTGCATCGCGAGTGAAGCGAACCGCGATATCGGTTTGAGCAACGTAGGCAAGTTGGGCGGCATTGGCGCGCTCCGTTAAGGTTGCTGCGTATTTCAGGGCTTTGTGTGCCGCTTGGATGGCTTCATCGCGCTTATCAAGCTCGTTCAGAGCATAGGACATGGCAGTCCAGTACCCATACGCGCGGCCCGGCGAAATGGTGTGCATGGCGCGGAGTTGCGTTACTGCGGCGTCGAAACGGCCCGCATTACTTTCAAGCAGCGCCAAGCCGTAACGCGCGTCATCGAAATCGGGACGGAGTGTAATCGCTTTTTCGAACGCCGGGCGGATTTCATTAGCGGGGAGTCCAGCATCTTCGGCGAGCTTGGTGTAGCGATAGCACAACGCGGCATCGCGTATGCCGTCGTCAATCGCCCGTTTCCATTGCCGGCGCGCGATATCGTTCTGGCCGTTATGAAGAGCAATCGCGCCGAGCGCCCCGGAAATGGCCGGATCATCCGGCAGTTGTTGCACAAGATGGCGATAGGCTACGTTGGCGCGATCGAAATCGCCGATGGCGAGAAGCAGGCCGGCGATCAGCTCTTCGGACGCGACGGGCGATACGTTGAAATTTCGGCTGAGATGGCAGGAGCAGGCACGCCGGGGAGTGCGAGAACTGCAGTGTCGTGGCGAGAATCGGCCCAGGCGTGCAGATCACGCGCAATCGTATCGAGCGGCCGGGCGTAGACCGAAGTGAGTGCTTGCGGGCCCGGCATACCAGAAGCGATCTTCGAAACCATGTCTTGAAAGCGCGGGGCGTAGCCCGGCGAGAGCACGAGCATTTCCGTCAGCGCCCAGCTTTGGGCGTAGAACAGGGCCGGATCGTCTGGGTCACTTCGTACTGTGAGCAGTTGGGAGAGCGGCATCCACGCGTGGCGCTGGAGAGTTTGAGACCTCGGAGGCAAATCGCCGCCCAGCGTGCAGCCGCGTTCCGTAATGCGAACGGTCGAAAAGAATTCGGCCAAACCTTCGCTCAACCAACGTGGGAGCTGCAGACCGCGCGCATGCAAGATCAAGTGCGCGTATTCGTGCGCGGCTACATGGAACTGGCCGGCGCCACTCGTAGGCAGGACGATGTAATCCTGGGCTTCGGTACCGACGTAATAAGCGTCAGAGGCAAGTCGAAGACGATACGGCTGATAGTCCTTATAAGAGCGAAACGCGATCACCCGGACGGGCGGACGGTTGTCGAGGTTCAAGCCCGCTTGCCGTTCGAAAAAGGCCCGGAGCTGCTCGAACCACATAAGAGTGGAACGTGCGCTTGCATCGCCGGCTTGCGAATAGACCTCGAAATGACTGTTCTTCGCGAGGGTCCAGGTGGACGGCGCGTGCGAGTGGGCAAACAGCGATCCGCTCAAACCGAGAACTGCGAACAGGCGCGTCAAACGCACGTAATCACGACGTATACTGTCAGCTAACAAACTTCTCAGGGGTAATTTCATGATCGCAAAACTGAGTGGAATCGGATGCGCTCTGGTGTTTGGGTGCCTGGCGTGGGGACAGGCGGTGACGTCGGTGCGAGGTCAAGTTACCGATCCTACGGGGGCGGCGATTCCCGGGGCGCGAGTTCATCTCGCGAACCCTGAGATCAACACTTCGCGCGATACCGTCACGAACAATGCGGGCTCGTATGAGTTTCTACAGGTTGCGCCCGGGACCTATACGCTGACTGTTGCGGCGAGCGGGTTCACGGAAGCGGAGAGGAGAGACGTGAGGCTGCAAGTGAATCTGCCGGCCACTGCGGATTTCCAGCTTCAGCTCGCGGGCTCGACTCAAAAGGTTGACGTCACCGAGGCGGGCGCTCCTATGGTGAATACGACGGACGCGAGCCTCGGCAACGTCTTTGAGACGAAACAGATTGAGCAATTGCCGATTGAAGCGCGCAACGTGGTTGAGCTTCTGAGCTTGCAGCCTGGCGTTCTGTATTTGGGGAATCGAGTAGACCAGACGTCCGACACGAGAAGCGGCGCGGTGAATGGCGTGCGCAGCGACCAGTCGAATGTGACGCTGGACGGCGTGGATGTGAACGACCAGAACAACGGATTCGCCTTCAATAGCGTGCTGCGCAATACGCAAGATTCGGTGGAGGAGTTTCGAGTCACGACGAGCAACTCGAATGCGGATGCGGGACGTTCGGCGGGCGCGCAGGTGGCGCTGGTGACGAAGAGCGGCACTAATACATTTCACGGGTCGCTTTATGAGTACAACCGGAACACGGATTTCGCGGCGAACGATTATTTCGTGAAGGCCTCGGAGCTGGCTTCGGGTCAACCGAATGAGAGATCGGCGCTGATCCGCAACGTTTTCGGCGGGTCGCTGGGCGGGCCGATTTTGAAGAACCGGCTGTTCTTTTTCTACAACTATGAAGGGCGGCGGGACAGCGAATCAGCGAGCACCGTGCGCACGGTCCCCACGTTGAGCATGCGGCAGGGATTGTTGACGTATCAGAATGCAGCGGGCGGAGTGACGACGCTCACGCCGGCGCAGATCAAGCAGATGGACCCGCTCGGAATTGGCGAGAATGCGGCTGTGCTTGGGGTGATGCAAGGCTATCCGCTGCCGAACGATTCGACGGTGGGGGATGGGTATAACACTGCCGGATATCGGTTCGCGGCCAATGAGAAGCGGACGTTCAATACGAATATCGCCCGGATCGATTACAACCTGACTGAAGATGGGCGTCACACGCTGTTCTGGAGAGGCAACATTCAGAGAGACGCATCTGGCGGAGCACCACAATTTCCGGGCCAGCCGCCTGCGACGACGACCTTAGATAACAGCAAGGGTTTCGCGACGGGCTACACGGCGGTGCTGACACCGACGCAGGTGAACACGTTCCATTGGGGTTTTACGCGGCAGAGCGGGGCGCTGGCGGGGATCTCACAGCAGCCACAAGTTACGCTGGCGGGGTTGGACTCGCCGATTGCGTTCACGCGCTCGAGCCTGTTTCATGTTCCGGTCAACAACTTCTTGGATGATTACTCGTGGACGAAGGGCTCGCATACCATGCAGTTCGGAACTGACATTCGACTGATTGACGATTACCGGTCGAACTTCGCGAATTCGTTTCCTTCGGCGAACATCAACCTGGGCTGGCTTCTGAATTCAGGCATTGCAAACCGCAACGTTCCATTCGATCCGGCACTGAGCGGATTCGCACCGGTGTCGGATGGGTTCGGCCGTGAATACGACAACATCGTGATGACGTTGGTCGGCATGGTGACGGAAGGGAACGCGATTTACAACTACGACAAAACCGGGCAGGCGCTCGCGTTCGGCGCTCCTTTGCTGCGCGATTTCAGGTGGAATGAATATGAGTTTTACGGGCAGGACTCGTGGAAGATCACTCGCAACCTGACGCTGACTTATGGTCTGAGGTGGACGTTGTTGCAGCCGCCCGCCGAGACGCATGGGAATCAAGTGGGGCCGTGCGTGTTGAGCGGCAGCAACTGCACGCCGTTCAGCTTGACGGATTGGCTGAACATCAGCGCGCAGCAGGGTGCGACGGGTGGAGCTGCGATTGCAGCGCCGCATTTGTCTTTCGCGCCCGATGGCCGGTATAACGGGAAGCCGGATTTGTGGGTGCCCGAGTATCACGATTTCGCGCCTCGCATTGCGGTGGCGTGGGCGCCGGATTTCGGAAGCAGTTGGCTGGCCAAGGTTTTTGGGGCGAAGGACAAGAGCTCCATCCGCGCCGGCTATTCGCTCTTCTATAACCATTTCGGAGCGGCGACTGTGAATTCGTACGATGCGGCCGGGTCTTACGGGCTTTCGAGCCAGGTGTCTAATGTTCCCGGATCGGTGACGGTCAGCAGCGCGCCGCGGTTTACCGGAATCACCGACATTCCTCCGGGATTACTGCCACCTGCGGCCCCGGGCGGGTTTCCCGCGACGCCCCCGAGCGACGCGTTCGCGATCAGTTGGGGCATAGATAGAGACATGAAGACGCCGTACTCGCACGCGGTCGATTTTTCGATCTCGCGCGAGTTTCAACATGACCTGGTTCTGGATGTCGCTTACGTGGGCAACTTCGCGCGGCGATTGCCGGAGCAGGAAGACGTTGCGATGCCGCTCGATCTAGTCGATCCCAAGACGCACATGGACTATTTCACCGCGGCTACGATGCTGGCGAAGTTGTCGCACGCAGGAGTGCCGATCAACAATATTCAGCCGATGGCGTATTTTCAAGACTTATTTGGGGCATTAAATGGAACGAATTTAGGAAACGGGCCGCTCTCGGCGACGCAGGTGGTGTACAGCCAATTTTTGAATAACGTGGGGAATGAGACCTATGCGTTGTTCCAGCTCGATTTGCCGGACAGCCAGACTGGAGCGGGGCTGAACGTTCCCGGCCACAGTTATCCTTCGTATCGCTTCTATCACGATCAATATTCGGCGCTGTATTCATGGCGCACGATTGGGACATCGGATTACAACGCGCTGCAGGTGATGCTGCACAAGCGGTTCAGCTATGGGCTGCAGGGCGATTTCAATTACACGTGGTCGAAGTCGATGGACTGGACGTCACAGGCCGAGCGGATTCCGACATCGGGCGGGAACAACCAGGCGCAGATCATCAACACCTGGAAGCCGGATCAACTGCGCGGTGTTTCGGACTTCGACGCGACTCATCAGATCAACGCGAACTGGATCTACGATCTGCCGCTGGGGCGTGGACGGCAGTGGGGATCGCAGATGAACCGCTGGCTGAACGCGGTGGTTGGCGGGTGGCAGTTGAATGGGCTGTTCCGCTGGACGAGCGGGCTGCCGTTTTCGATCGATGAAGGATCGACTTGGCCGACCAATTGGGATATCGAAGGCTGGGCGATGTTCCAGGGCCCCTTGACAAGCGCGGATCAGCGGCGCGGCAGCGGCCCGAATGCATATGTGAATCCAACCGCTGTCTACAACGCGTTTCGCATTGACTATCCAGGCGAATCCGGGACACGGAACCCGCTTCGTGGAGACGGATATTTCGGGGTGGATGCCGGATTAGCGAAGGTGTTCAACCCGACTGAGCGCGTACGAGTGCGGCTGCGCTGGGATGTGTTCAACATTACAAACAGCGTGCGCTTCGATGTGAACTCAATCGGCAACCGGCTCGATCAGCCGGCGACGTTTGGGGTGTACACGCAGACGCTGACCAATCCGCGGGTCATGCAGGTGGCTTTGAGAGTTGAGTTCTGAGGTTTTGAGATGTTAGGCGGCCTTCTTTGGGGAGAAATAGGTGTGGTTGCGGATGGCGATGCGCTTGTCGACGTCGGCCACGTGCTGCTGGATTTGCTGAAGTGAAAATTCGAAGCCAAATTCGGCGGGATCGAAGAGCTGGCCGGCTTCGCAGGCGTCTTCGTAGAGATCGCTGGCCTGCTTCATGCGTTGTTCTTCCAACTGTTTGCGTTCCTTCTGGAGGGTTTTGAGCTCGGCGAGATCTTTCTCGCGATGCTTGCGCAGGCGGACTTCCTGGATGCCGATGTTTTTGAGCTGCTTCTCGTAGACGACCTGGATTTGCGCCTGGATGAGCGAGGCGCGGACGGCTGGATCTTCGTTCTCGAATCTGGCGGCGAGTTCGAGGCGGCCGAGGGCGTAGATGCCGAGCTCGAGAGACGGGATGCGGAGCAAGCGCCATTCGGTGTCGGCGAGCGCTTGGGTGAGCGAGTGCTCATCGTCGTCAACGGGCTGGAATTTGTTGAAGAAGCGATCAATGTGCTTCTGGTAGGCTGCGGCATCATCGTCCGGCAGCAGGACGGTGCGGCCGGTGAGACCGGTTTTGACGGCGTTCAAAGAAGATTTGGCTTTACCCTCGGGAGACGTGGGCCCGGTGCTGAGCTGGGAGTTGGCGCGGTTGGCAGAAATTTGTGCATTGGATGACATGGATTTCGAGTGACCTCGCACGCACGGTAATGGGGCGTGGTGCGGAGTTACCGTGCGATTTTGGGCTAAGTTGTTGAGGTGAAATCCTTATTTTCGCCGCTCACGATCCGTGAATGGCGCACGGCGGCTCGCGGATTATAGGGGCGTGGACTTGTCAACGCTCAGGGTCCACGATACGTGATAATCGATGCGTGGCAGACAGAGTAAAGATGGTTTATGAGCAGGGAACGGAGATTTCGATCACCCTGCCAGAAACCCTCCTGAACGAGGTTCAACGAATCGCCGATGAGGAAGAATGGACACTGGATCAAGCAGCGGCCTTTCTTGTTCAGCGTGGTCTTCAGCTTCAGAGCGCATCCGAAGAAAACTTACAGCGCAGCTACGAACGGCTTGTAAACGAAGAAGACGGTTCCAAAAAACCGGAGGCTCGTCAGGAATTGATAAAGGCAATCTTCGGACCTAGCGCGATTGCCAAAGATTAAGTTCTCAGATTTACCACGCGAAATAGTTGAGCACCTTGCGGAGCGAGCGGAAGAGCGGAGCATCTCGTACTCCGATCTTGTCTCGCTTCACAGGTGGAAGTTAACCGAACCGTTCGCACCAGAAGGGCCCTGGTACAAACACTTCGGTCGGTCGCTTCATTCTTTGTGGAACCTCTGAGTTTCCAAAAACCATCCTGACGCCAGATATGCGACCGTACGGGCAAGAAATTAAATAGCAGGCGATTGTCCGAAACCAGCGTCGGTGTACGGGAACTAACGCTCGCAGTTCTGTAAGGGGTCGGGTGGGTATAGATAGGATGGAAGACACGGAGATTCGATGCTATTTCGGATTCAAGCCAACTCGGAACCTGAAGTTGATCTAAATATCGTCTACGACGCGGTGGTGGTGGGCACGGGGGCCGCGGGGGGCATGGCGGCGCATGTGCTGACTTCGCAGGGGATGAAGGTGCTGCTGCTCGAGGCGGGGAAGAAGATCAACACGAGCGAGATCCTGCATTCGATGGAGTGGCCGTACGATCATCCGCGGCGGGGCAAAATGCCGCCGGATTATCACGCGCTCACGCTGAATGAGTACACGATTCGCAATCCGCCCTATGCCCAAAACTCGCCGTACACGAAGGTGACGTCGTATGTCCAGGGATGGGGCGGGTCGGACTACAGCAAGACAATTGTGGTCGATGAAAAGCAGCATCCGTACACGGGAACCAAGTACGCGTGGGTGCGGGCGCGTTGCGTAGGCGGGAAGACGAATATTTGGGGACGGCTTGCGCTGCGGCTCTCGGACATCGATTTCAAAGCTGCCAGTCGGGATGGGTTCGGAGAGGATTGGCCGATCTCATACGCCGACATTGCGCCATATTACGACAAAGTGGATTTGTATCTGGGCGTGTCGGGGCATCCGGAAAACTATCCGGTGATCCCGGACGGGAAGTTTCAGCGTGCGATCAAGTTGAGCGCCTCGGAAGTGCATATGCGGCAAACACTCAAGGGAATGGACCGCGTGTTGACGCCGTATCGAGCGGGCGTGACGACCGATGGCCTGAAACATAACAAGTACCGCAGCCGGTGCTGGGGACGCGGCGCATGCAACCGGCATGTGGGGGGATGTGATATTCACGCGGCGTTCGATTCGCCGACGGGCCTGATTCGACCGGCTCAAGACACGGGCAATTTGACGTTGCGGCCGAATTCGACGGTGTACGAGGTGACGATCGATAAGAACACGGGCAAGGCGAGTGGCGTGTCGTTCGTGGATACGGATACCAAGAAGAGCTATCAGGCGAAAGCGAAAGTGGTGATTCTGGGGGCGTCGACTCTCGAGACGGCGCGGTTGATGCTGAATTCGAAATCGACGCTGTACCCGAACGGCCTCGCGAATTCGAGCGGGCACTTAGGGCACAATTTCTGCGAGCACGTGATGGGGCCGAGCATCTCGGGTTACTGGAAAGACCTGGTAGGCAAGCCGCGGACGTTAGATGATGGCCGGCCGGGCGGCTTTTATGTTCCACGGTTCCGGAATCTGAATGGGGCGAAGTCGGACTTCATCCGGGGATATGGATTTGAGGGCGGCAGCGGCTGCGGAATGATTCCGGCGACGGCGTACGACACGACCGGCTTCGGCGAGGAATATAAAAAACACGTTCGCGATTATGCGGGCGCGGTGATCGATATGGGGGGCTTCGGCGAAGTGTTGGCGCGGTATGAGAACTACGTCGACCTGGATCCGGATTTGAAAGATCCGTGGGGAGTGCCTGCGCTTCGGTTCCACTACAAGTTCGGCGACAACGAAATGAAAATGGTAAAGGACATGGCGGTTTCGGCGCGCGAGATGTTCGAGCGGGCAGGATTTGTGATTACCTCAATCACGGACAAGCCGCTGACCGAAGGCTGGTCGATTCACGAGCTGGGAACGTCACGCATGGGGAACGATCCGAAGAAGTCGGTGGTGAACCAGTTCCAGCAGGCGCATGATGTGAAGAATCTGCTGATCGTGGATGGCAGCACGCACGTGTCGGCATCGGCGCAGAACCCGACTTGGACGATTATGGCGCTGTGCTGGCGCTCATGCGACCACCTTGCGGATGAGATGAAGAGAGGGGAGGTGTAGGCCATGGATCGACATGAATCGAGGCAACCCCGCTTCGCTCAGGTGACACGGCGCGAGCTGGTTGAGCTTTTCGCGGGCGCGGCGATCGCGCTGCAGTTGCCGGCTGCGGAACCCGGCGCTCCGCTGTTTTTCACCAAGGACGAATTTGCGCTGCTCGATTGCCTGACGGATTTGATTATTCCGACGGACGAGCACTCGCCGGGAGCACATGCCGCCGGAGTCGCGGCGTTTATCGATCGGACCACTGCGGAGGCGTTTCTTGCAAAAGACAAGCAGACGTGGCGGGACGGGCTGCAGTCGGTCAACAGGTTGTCGCAAGAGGCGAATGGCGCGCCTTTTCTGGGTTCGACGAAGGAACAGCAGGTCGCGTTGTTAACGAAAATGGCGCAAGAGGAAAAGGATGATGAAACTAAGACGCCTGAGCACAAATTTTGGGGGCAGTTGAAGCAGACGACTGCGTTCGCCTATTACTCGTCGAGCATCGGGATTCACCAGGATATAAATTACAAAGGCAACGTGTACCTGCGCGAGTTTGTCGGGTATGACGCGACTTAGGATTTCATAGCATTGAGATAGGCAGCCAGTCAGGAGGCATGATGGCTTTTACTCCGGACGAGATCCACGCGAACCGGGAACACTTCGTTCATAAACTTCAGGCGGAAAAGCAGCGCAATGACGTGCTGCACGCGGTCGAAGGAGGAAAATTCGATTTCGTTCTTCTCGATACGCGCGGCAGAGACGCGTTCGCCAGCGGACATATTCCAGGAGCGCTGTGTGCGCCGATGGAGGAGCTGCAGCAGCTAACGCCGCTTCTTCCGAAAGACAAAGAAGTCGTGACGTACTGTTGGAGTCACGATTGACAGCTTTCCGCTAAGGTGGCTCTGCAGTTGGCAGAGCAAGGATTTCTGGCCAAAGAGATGAACGTGGGTTGGAAAGAGTGGACCTCTAACCGTCATCCGACGCATAAGGGGAAAGTGGAGGGGTTCCGCTGCGAGTGCAGTAAGTAGGTGGGGTCGGGGGTTTGTCAAGTTTTTGCCTGTGGGCCAAAACCCGCTTGCTTACGCGCGCGGCTCAGTCGACGAGACCGCGCATGCACGGTCGCTACGGTTACTGCGCGGCAGCGTTCTTTAATTTTTCGAGAACAGCTCGCGCTTCGTCTTTTTTGCCTTCGGCGGTTAGGGTTTGGCCGAGAAGATAGGTTGCGGCGTGATTGTTGGGATCGATCAGCAAGGCGCGGCGGAGGATGCCTTCGGCGTTGATGAAGTTGGCCTGCTTGTAATAGCATCTGCCGAGCAAAATATACGGCCCGCTGTAGTCGGGATTCAGCCAGACGGCGCGCTCGAGATGCGGGATCGCGAGATCCCAATGCTGCTGGCGAGTGTAGGCGTCGCCGAGGCGGTACCAGGCTTTCGCGAAACTCGGATTGATGGCGAGTTCTTTCTCGAGCTCGGCGATGCCTTCGTCGAGCCGCCCCCGGTAGATCGCCACTTCGCCGAGCATGAAATGTGCTTCGGGTAGTTTGGGATCGAGCGCCAGGGCTTTGTTGGCCTCGATCACCGCTTGGTCTTCATACTCTTTCTTGAGCATCATCTGTGCCGCGAGGAGATGGCCTTGCGCGGACTCAGGCTTTACATCGAAGAGGCGCGCGAAGGCGGCTTCGGACTGGTCCGGCTGCTTGGTTTGCAGGTAGGCGTAACCGAGCATGTAATTCGCTTCGTTGCTCGTGGGGACCTTTTCGAGCCAGGGAATGGCTTTGGGCGCCTGGGAGAGCATGAAGTAGCTCTGTCCTATTAAGAGCACTGATTCTTTGAATTCGGGGGTCGCCGGATTTTCGGTTTTGACAGATTCTTCCAGGGCGGCGATGGCTTCCGAATACTTGTGCTGCTTGTAGAGATCCACTCCACGCTGGTGGGCCGCGCTGGCCGGACTTGCCAAGAGCAGGAGGGCCATCACCGTGGGGAGCACGTTCAATGCCTGGCTGCGAGACTGGCGCGTGCACGTTCGAGATCGGCGCGCGCGGTCTGATGATTCGGATTGATTTTTAACGCCTCTTCAAAAGCTTGTGTAGCTCCGGTAAGATCGCCCTCGATCGCGAGGAGAGCGCCTAAGTTGGTCTGAATGTCGGCATCGTTCGGCTTCAGCCGCGCGGCTTCGCGGAAATGCGGCAGCGAATCGTTGTATCGATGTTCGAGGAAGTAGATGGTGCCGAGGCCGGCTTGCGCATCAGGATCGTCGGGCTTCTGCTTGAGAAACGCAGAGTATTCGTTGGCGGAATCATCCAAATCGCCTTTGGCGGCGAGCGCGCGAGCGAGGTTATAGCGGGCATTCAAATAGGAAGCGTCGATGCGGAGGGTTTCGCGCAGCTGAGCGATGGCGTCATCGAGCCGGTCTTCGGCCATGAGCGCGGCAGCGAGACTGTTGCGCGCCGTCGTGTTTTTCGGTTCAACTTCGAGCGCCTGCTGATAGTACGTGACGGCTTCGGGCAGGTTGCCGCGGAGCTGCGCGAGCGCGCCGAGATTGTAGTGAGCCAGAAAATCGGCAGGATACTTTTCGAGACGGCGGCGCATGGCGGCTTCCTGCAAGCGCAAGCGGGGATCTTCGGGGCCGTGCTCTTTTGGAAGAACCTGCAGCCAGACGTGGCCCATTTCGTCGATGCTGCGGTTGCCGCCATGGACGCGTATGGGCGGACGGCTCGGGTTGCGCGGATTGGCGGACGAATTATCGTAGGTGATGCGCATGGCGACGGTGGTTCCCGCAGGCAACGCGACGGGATGGCGGTAGGTGTAGACAGCCTGCCAGTTGATATCCCAATCGGGGATCTTGATGAGCCAACGGCGGGTGCCGTCGGGCAGCGTGGCCCAGGCTTCAATCTGCTTTCCAACGTAATGCGCGTGCGGATAAATGGCGAGCACATCGACGCTGACCGGGAGCGTCAAATGGTCTGTTACCTGAAAATCGCGGTCGCCGGGAGGGATATCGAGCGCTCCGTCATCTTCGAGCTGCAGGAGCATGGGGAAGAGCGTCGGAGGGTGGGAAGAAAAATATAGGCCGATGCTGGGCTGAATGATTTCCTGCTTTCCGGTGGGCTGGAGATGCAGATTGAGGACGAGGTCATTGCCGGGATCGAGACGCCAGCTCATGCCTTCGGGCTCGGGCTCGAGCACGGAGCCGGGTTTCCAAAACAGGAAATGGGAATCGGGATCGAAGACATCGGGGCTGCCTTCGGTGGTTACGTCCATGCCGGGGAAGCCGGGTTGGCCGTCTTCACCATCGCGTTCGCGGAGCTGTCCCGTGCGGTCGACGATGACGTTCGCGTGATGGACGACGCGGTTATTGCCGGGCCGCAGCTCGAGAGCGCGAACGTATTTCGTTTCTTTCAAGGGAACGGGAACGACGAAGTTTCGGAAGACATCGCTGCCGGATGCGGCCATGGTGTAGGGTTGCGGCAGTTTCAAAATGAGATCGGGCGGCCCCAGTTGCCATCCGTTTGTGAAATGCGGGGTTGCGGGCAAGTCAGCAGGGATTGCCTTCGGGCGCGCCGTGCTTGACCCAATCGGCGATGAGCCGCAGTTGCGCATCAGTGAGGCGACGCTCTCCGACGAAATCACCATAGCCGGGCTCGGGCGGCCAAGGCGGCATGTAGCGGGTCTGCGTAACAGCGACGATTTGGGCGCGATGGCTGCGGACCTCTTGATAGGTGAGTAGGGAAAAAGGAGCGCTGCCGCCGGGGTGATGGCACGGAGCGCAGGATTGAAAGACAATCGGCGCGATGTCTTTCGTAAAGGTGGCGGATTGCCCGAATAGCGGGAGCGCGAGCAGGCCCGCCCAAATCGTTTTCATTGCGGCTGCCGGTCTTCGATGACGCACCCAACGCTTGTGGTTTGGTGAAAGGCCGGAACTTTACCGGCCGAGATCGCGGACAATTCTTCCTCTAAATCGCGATGCTCGGGTTGTGCCCGGCCCTTGCCGATAGCTGTGTAGGAGTCATCGATGCGGCCCAGGTATACGAGCTTGTCTTTCACGAAAACAGCCGCTTCGGGGGTTACGCGGGCTTTGGCGCGGAGGACGTAGTGATGGTCGGGATCAAGAACTGCCGGAATCGAGTAGCCGTACTCGCGAGCGTGCTGCTTCATGGCTGCGGGCGTAAGGCCGGGTTCCGCGTAGACAAGCAAAAAATCGATTCCGAACTTCGAGTAGACGTTATAAAGGCGCTCGAGCTCGGGGGCGTAACGGTTGGAGATGGGGCAGTCAGTGCGGATGAAGAGGAGTACTTGCGCCTTCCCGGCGTGAGGAGCAACGCTTCCGGCCTGCAATGCCAGAAGAAGAACGAAATACGCAAGCATCGCGGGGGCCTACTCAAAAGTATAATTGCGCTTGTTGCAGGGGCGTTGCATTCTTCTGGCCGTATGTTTGGTTTCGGGCGTGCGAGGTGAGCAGGTCCATCCGTGCCTGCCGTGCCATCCGAAAGAGGTCGAGCATTTCGAGCATTCTGCGATGGGCCGGTCATTAAGTACGCCGGAGCAAGAGCCGGGCGGCAAATTTACGCACGAACGATCCGGAAGCCGGGTGACCATTTATTGGAAAGCCGGAACGATGCATCACAAGCTCGACGAGCGCGGATTATCAGCGGACTACCCGATCGCTTACTCGATCGGTTACGGGAACGTGGGGCAAGAGCTATTTGATCGATGTGAACGGGCATTTTTTCCAGTCGCCAGCGGCGTATTACACGGCCGGGAAAGAATGGAATGTTTCACCGGGTTATGAATCGGAGCGTGTTCTCGACTTCACGCGGCCGATCACTTCGGATTGCTTGTTTTGCCATGCGGGAGCGGTGAAGGCGAACTCTCACGCAGCGGAGCTTACGCCGCTTTCTTGCGACCGGTGTCATGGAGCGGCGGAGAAGCACCTGGCGCGTCCGGTTCCGGGAAGCATCGTGAATCCGGCGAAGCTGGCCGGCAGACAGCGCGATAGCGTTTGCGAGCAGTGCCACTTAGAGGGCGCTACCGCGGTGTTGAATCCCGGCAAATACTGGTGGGATTTTCATGCGGGGGAACGTCTGGAAGAGGTCGAAACGCATTATGTGTATCGGACGGCAGAGGGTGGGGCGCCTTCGATTGCTGCGGTGAGCCAGGCAGAACAGCTAGCACTGAGCGCGTGTTTGCGAGGCAGTGGCGGCAAGCTTTGGTGCGGCACTTGCCACGATCCGCATGGCGAGGCGGTGAATCGCAAGCAGCAGATGCAGCAGATCTGCCAATCGTGCCATGCGCCCGCGGAGTTGCAGTTGACACATACCGCGAAGCAGGAGGATTGCGTGGCCTGCCATATGCCGCGGCGGCAGGCGTCCGATGTGACGCACGCTGCGGTGACAGACCACCGGATTGCGAAGCGGCCGGGAGAGCTTGGGAATCCGAATGCTGCTAGTTCGCTGGTTGTTGCGTGGCACGATCCGCGGCCGGAACTGGTGGACCGGAACTTGGGGCTCGCGTATTTCAACGCTGCCAGACAGGGGAACTCGGCTCAGGACTTCCAGCGAGCTTACGAAATCCTGGCGCGCCTGCCGGATAAAGACAAGGATGCTTCCGTTGATGCGGCGTTAGGTTATATGCTGCTGGGAACCGGCCAGCAGGCGGCAGCGGTTCGATATTTCGCGCGCGCGGTTGACGAGGATGCCGGGAAAAGCGGAATACTGGCTCGATTTAGGGGTGGCGCAGAACGCGGCGGCAGACCGCAAGTCGGCTGTGAAATCGTTTCAGAGGAGCATGGCTCTCGGCAAGTACGATTACCGGCCTTACCAGGCGCTCTCGAACTTATATAAAGGAATCGGTCAGAGGGCCGAAAGCGAATCGGCTATCAATGATTACTTAAAGCTGATGCCGCAGAGTATAACGATGCGGCTGGACAGAGTGGCCGAAGCTCATTGAGGCGAGCCGCGTCAGTAACTTACATTACAGAAGGGCTTACTTGTTTGTAATTTCGCAACGAAAGTTGCGAGTTTGAGGTAACATTCTGGCGCAAATCGTTTAAAATAAACCCCGGTGGTGTGAGTTGTGAACCGTAGCCCCGGTGGGTCCGGGGACGCGGTTGGCTAGTTTGATTTTTTGCTTCCAAAGGAGAAGTCATGGTTAGACTGCGTCCGGGGTTCTTTTATTCGCTTCTAAGTGCGTTTGTGCTGCTCGTGTGCTCGCTTACCAGCGCGCAGGCGCAGCAGGTTTTCGGCAGCATCATCGGGACGGTTACGGATCCCAGCGGATCGGCTGTTAATAACGCCAAGGTTACGGTCACCGAGACTACGAAAGGCACCTCGTTCGAAACGACTACAAACGAGTCCGGGAACTACACGAAGGGCCAGCTGATTCCCGGCACGTATCAGGTGACGATTGAGGCTCCGGGATTTCAGAAAGTGGTCTCGAGCCCCATTACCGTTCTGGTGGATCAAGCGGCTCAATTTAATGCTTCCTTGCAGGTTGGGAACGTCAGCCAGGAAGTCGAAGTAACGGCCGCGGCTCCCCTGCTGCAAACCGATCGGGCCGACATCGCGCAAACCTTCAATTCGAAACAGCTTTCCGAACTGCCGCAGATCGGGCGTAATCTGCAATCTTTTGAGTTGTTGAGTCCCGGGACGATCAAGATGCCCTGGCAGCATGCGTCGGACGAAGACCCGCAAGGGAGCGTGCAGACGGTGGTGAACGGGCAGCTGTTCTCAGCGACGGGGTACGAGCTTGACGGGACCGTGAACCAGGACCCGATTCTGGGCATCATCGTCGTGAATCCGACCTTCGATTCCGTAAATGAAGTGAAATTGGCGAACCAGGATTTCGATGCCGAGTTCGAGTACACGGGCGGTGGCTTGATGACGTTCTCGACTAAGTCCGGCACAAATCAGTTCCATGGCGATGCCTTCGAATCGCTCGAAGTGAATACACCGGGATTTTCAGATTACGCGCGAAATCCATTTACAGAGCCGAACGGCGCTCCGACTCAGCATTACAATCAATTCGGCGGGTCAATCGGCGGCCGGATTATCAAAGACAAACTATTCTTCTTTGGCGATGCGCAATTGACGCGCAACCACGAAGGCGGATCCGTTTTGACGACCGTGCCTACGGCTGCCGAGCGCGGTGGCAATTTGAGCGATTGGCTGGCTGCTTCTAAGGGCTATCCTGGCTGCCTCACGTCGGTACCGGGTTGCTTGTATCAGATCTATGATCCCGCCACAGGGAACCCGGCTACCGGGCAGGGACGCACTCCTTTTGCGGGCAATGTCATACCGACGGCTCGGTTGAGCCCACAGGCTTTGGCGCTGCTGAGTTATTTCCCCGCGCCTAATACAACGGCTTCGGGCACGACGTACCAGAATAATTACACAACTAGCGCTAATGCCCTCCTGACAGGCAATCAATGGAACACGCGATGGGATTACTACGGGAACGAAAAGAACACGTTTTTCGGCCGTTATAGCTATGCGGCGTACACGCTGTCAGCGCCGGGAGCTTTCGGCGAGGAGGCTGGCGGGCCAGGTCTTACAGCGGGCAGCCTCCGGTATGCAGGAAGCTCGAATACGCTGAATCAGAGCGTCGCGGCGGGATGGACTCATACAGCGAGCCCCACCTTGATTAACGAGATCCGGGTGGGCTATATGAGATACCACGTCAATGATGTGCCGAATGGCATCAACACAACTCCGGCTACCGATGCCGGCATTCCTGGTCTGAACATCAGCGCTATCACCGGGGGCATGCCGGGGTTCAATATCAATGAGAATGGCACGACGGGTTCGGGTGGAGGCACAGGGCCTGGAGATATTCAGCTTGGCTACGCCCTGAATACGAATGGCTGTAACTGCCCCTTGACCCAGCTCGAACGGCAATATCAGTTTGTCGACAATCTGAGTAAGATAGCGGGTAATCACACGTTCAAGTTTGGGACCGATATCCGGTATGCCTTGAATTTGCGGGTGCCCAGCGATTCGCACCGCGCGGGCATACTTGGTTTCGATCCGGGCGGAACTGGCATTGTTCCGGCAGGCGGCAGTAGCGCATTGAACGGCTTAGGACTTGCGACGTTTCTGCTGGGAGACGTGTCGGCCTTTGGGCGGTATTACAGTGAAACTACCAACGCGCAAGAAACACAAAGACGGTGGTTCTTTTACGGCCAGGATGAATGGCGCGTCACGCCCAAACTCACCTTCACCTACGGCCTACGATGGGAATTGGTGTTTCCGGAGAGGGTGAACGGAGCCGGCTATGGCGCAGAAGCCAATATGAACACGGGACAGATAGATGTATTTGGGCTTGGCGGGATACAGAACTACGGTTACCAAAGCATGAACTATCACAACTTCGCGCCGAGAGTCGGGCTAGCGTATCAAGTTACGCCAAAGACGGTGGTTCGCGCGGGGTATGGATGGTCGTATAATCTGGGAACCTTCGGATCGACCTTTGGTCACAACGTGACGCAGAATCCGCCTGTCCTGATAAACCAGAACATCACGAATGGGAACGTATGCGGAAGCAATTTCTGCGACGTGTTTACGCTGGCACAAGGGCCGCCCCTTCCCGCCATTCCCGCGACGAACCTGGATGGAACGATCAGTCTTAACAACAAGATAAATCCGAATAATAATAAGCTCGGGTCGATCAAAACTCGGCCGCCGATCTTCACGATGCCCGTTGTGTACTTGTTCAATTTCTCGGTTCAGCATCAGTTGACAAGCAAGGTTTCCGTACAGGGTTCCTATGTCGGCAATCAGACGAGACATGGATTCCTCGGACCATCGAGTAACACTGTCAATATCAATGAGCCGCTTTTCGTCCCTGGAGTGAACTCGAATCTCACGAGACCTTACAACGGCCTATTGGGACCGCGATATAACTACGGATTTACGAATGACGTGAACGATTTCTGCAACTGCGCCAATGCGGAATACAACTCGTTCCAGGCATTGTTCAACGTGAATGCTGCCGCCGGTTACACGCTCCAAGGGAACTACACGTACCAGGTAGCGAAAGCGGATAGCGGCACCTCAACTTACGACCAGTCTTACTATTTCCTCTATGATCGGGCCGCCGGATGGGGCAATATCGATTGGCTTCCTCACCAGCAATGGACGTTCGCGCAGAACTACGAAATCCCGTTTGGACGGGGAAGAAAGTACGGGGCGAATATGAACCGGCTTGTCGACGTGGTTTTAGGCGGGTGGAACATTGCGGGTATCACTCAGTATTACAGCGGTGTTCCATTCTCTCCGACTATGGATTCGTATCCGGGGAAGCCCAGCACTGGTCCGAACAATCGGCCTAGCATCGGAAGCGGAAGTCCGTATGCCGGCGCTCTTGGTGGCCGCGCTCAATGGTTCGTCGGGTGTCCGGCCGGCGTTTGCACCAGCGGGCCGTTCCTTAATCCGGCCCCGAATACGTTCGGCAACTATCCGATTAACACGCTCTACGGGCCGCATTTCATTAGCCAGGATGCGTCTTTGATGAAGGTGTTCTCGATAAGTGAACGGTTCAAGTTCACACTGCGCGCGGATGCGACGAACGTGTTTAATCACACGAACCTCGGAACACCGAACGCCGACGTTCAGAGCGCCACGGTGGGGCAGATCACGCAGACTGCATTTGGGAACGGCTATCAGATGCGGCGGATTCAGTACACGGGCAGCATCACCTGGTAGAACGACGGTTCGAGTAAGTCTCAATCAAGACCGGCAGGGCCATGAACCTTGCCGGTCTTTTGATTTGTGCGGGAAGGTATCTCTTTCAGAGACCACTGTCGAGTATCAAGGTCTCAAACTCGCTGAGTCTTTCGAAAACGGAATCATTCGTGACGAGTCCGCTAGCTTTTGATTGAATCGCCGTCGCCGCCTGCAGCGCGTCAGGAGTGCGGAGGCCGTGGATGGCGCGAATTCTGGCGGCTTGGTCGGCTATTTCCAGCGTCGGTGGAATCCATTTCAAATTGGGATACGTAGACAGCAGTCCATAGAATTCATCAACCTGTTTTTCATCGGAGAACCGGTATGGCTGGACTAGCAACTCTGCCATCGTGATCGTAGAGGTTACGGCAGCATGATTGGGTCGTTCGAGCCATGAAAAGACTTCGTCTGTTAAATCGGCATAACGAGCGTTTGCTTCCAATTGATAGATAAAGACGCTCGTATCGAGCGCGATTCGCCCGTGACGCCGCAGAAACGCGCCGAGAAGCGTCAATTCCAGCTCTGGCGTTCCTTCTTGAGATATCCTCCGGCATACTTCCGCTTGGCCAAGCCTCGGATTGCAGCGTGGGCCAGCCCCGGCTTTTGCAGCACGATGGCTCTTGAGCCCCGTACGACGACGAGGAGTTTGTCGCCCGCTTTCACCCCAAGAGCTTCACGGGCTTCCCTCGGAATGACGATCTGGTTTTTTGCGGAAAGTGTCGATTCGGGCATCGCTTTACATTATAAGAAAAAGTAAAGTGATCAGGGTGGCCGGCTAGGCGAGGTTAGGGTACCGGATTAATCCAGCGGAGATTGGGGAAGCGGCTGAAATCCCGATCGGTGGAGGCAAGTACTGCACCGTTTTCGATCGCCAGCGTAGCTAAAGCGGCATCGGTAACCATCGGTCCCGTCGCGCGACAATCAGTCACAAGTCGCTCCAGCAACTCTATATGCCGCGGACCCGGATGAACAACGACGACGCCCGGTTCAGCCAGCCAGCTTCGAATAATCTCGAAAACTCTTGGAAGCGGTATGGGAGAGGGCCAGGCTCGGGGGTTGGTACCAATGCGAACAAACGCCCAAAGCGTGATCCAAGATAGGCCGATTACGTCTTCTCCAGCGAACAGATCAGATAACCAGGAAGCTGCCACCTTGTGCTGCGGCGAGGCAGCCTGATAAGCATATAGAAGCACGTTCGCATCGACGAGGGTCACCGGTGGTTCGGCCCCTCAAGGTATTCAATCAACGCTTCGGTGCAATCGTAGTTCAATCCTGGGTAATATCCGCCATGGTGCGGGACGATTTCGAGTTTTCGCCTTTTTGGCTGAGTGTCTGACGCCAGCAGTCCTGTGCGCAGGACATCGTTCAAGGTTTCACGAAAGGATGTTCCGCGTGAGCGACTTTGCTGTTTGACGCGCTCCATTACGTCTTCATCTAACGTAACCGTGGTTCTTATGCTCATGATGCGTTAATCATAACATCTTTGTCATCACGACGTGCTGTATTGTGCTTTGCGGGGAAACATCACCTTGCTTTCCCTTCGACCACGGTGACTACTCTGTTCGCCTGGACCCCGGAAAGCTTGTCGATTTGGCCGCTGGGCCAGTGAATTTCGAGATCGGCCTGAGTGGCTTTGCCGAGGCCGAAGTGAACGCGCAGGTCGTTTTGTGAAATATAGCTGCCACCGCTGCGGACTTCGTCCATTTGCTGGTGCTCGCCTTCGGGTTTGCAATAGATTCGTGCGCCGATACCGGAGCGGTTGGATTTAGTTCCAATGGTTTTAATTTTGAGCCAGTTGTTCTTGAGCGTGCTGTCGCAGCGCAGCAGTTGGGGAACATCGTTCACGCAGTTCACTACAACGTCGAGATCGCCATCGTTATCGAAGTCTCCGATCGCGCAGCCGCGGGCGGGAACTGCCTCGAGAATGCCGGGACCTGCTTCGAGCGACACGTCCTGAAACTTGCCATTGCCCAGGTTGTGATAGAGCACTTTCCGCTCGCGGTAACCGGACTCGCTCTCTTTCTCGCGTACTTCGGGATAGACGTGGCCGTTGCACGTGAGAATGTCCGGCCAACCGTCATTATCGAAATCGAGGAAGCAGGCGCCCCAACCGAGGAAGCGCGTGTTGCGGCCGAGGCCCGACTGGAACGTGATGTCTTCGAAATTGTCCTTGCCGAGATTGCGGTAGAGAGTGGAGGTATCGCCGGCGAAGTTCGTCTTGAAGATCGCGAGCTTGCCGTCTCCGAAGATGTCGGCGGCGGCCACGCCCATGCCGGCCTGCGTCTTGCCGTCGGGTCCGAACGCAACGCCTGATTCTAATCCGATGTCGGTGAAGGTACCGTCGTGATTGTTTCGGAATAAGGCGGATGGGCTTGAATCATCCGCGACGTAGATATCGGGCCATCCGTCGTTGTCGAAATCGGCGACCAGGACGCCTAGTCCATAGGTTCCCTGCTTCTTCAAAATTCCGGCTTTTTGAGAGACGTCGGTGAAGGTGCCGTCGCCGTTGTTGTGAAAGAGAATGTCTTTCCCGCCTTGTAAGCCGGGCGGGCCGCACGCGACGACCAAGCCTTCGTAGAGACAGGGGCCGCTTTCAGGCAGCGGGGCTGTTTTCGGATCGAAGTCGATGTAATTGGCGACGTAGAGATCGAGATGGCCGTCGCGATCGTAATCGAGAAAGGCGCAACCGGTATTCCAGCGCTTGAGGCCGGTGGTCGTGCGCGTGGTCACGCCGGCTTTTTCGGCAACATCGGTGAAGGCCCCGTTGCCGTTGTTGTGGTAGAGCGCGCAATCTCCCCAATAGCTCACGAACAGGTCGTCGTGGCCGTCATTATCATAGTCGCCCACGCAGACGCCCTGGCCCCAGCCCGTGCGCGCCAGACCGGCCTTCAACGTGATATCCGTGAAGGTGCCGTCGCGATTGTTCTTATAGAGCCTGCTGATCGGCGCTTCGCCCTTCGCGTAAGTAGCATCGAAACGGGTTCCGTTCACGAAGAAGATGTCGAGCCAGCCGTCGTTATCGTAATCGAAGAACGCGACTCCGCACCCTGTCGTTTCAAGCAGGTACTTGTTCCGTTGCTCTGCGCCGAAAATCGTTTTGGCATTCAGGCCTGCTTCCCGGGCCACGTCCACGAATTGGACGCCCAGCGGGGTCGCTGCGAGAAGTTGATCGATGGAAAACACCGGCAACGTGGCGCACAAGGACTTGATGAACGCACGGCGCGAGGGCATGGGAGAGGACCGCGGATCACGTCTGTTCAACGTGGAGCCTGCACCAGCGGCTTAGGAAAGGTTCCGCCGCGCATGCCTTGCTCGAGCGTGTTGGCGAGCTGGGATTCCTTTTCCTGTTTCAGGCGCGCGCCGGTTGCAAACGCTTCTTCGCTGCCCTGCTTGTCGCCCTTGATGCGAAGAATCTGGCCCAGAGTGTTGTAGGGGCCAGGAGTTGTGGGATCGAGGCGGATGGCTTCCTTAAGCTCGGCGATCGCGCGATCGAGATCGCCACTCTGTTTCAGGGCGATACCGAGCATGTAATGGGCTTCGGCGTAATCGGGACGGATCGCAATCGCCGCGCGCATCTGTTCTATGGTTCCCGGGAAGTCTCCTAGCTGCCAATTCGTGATGCCGAGCGTGTAATGCGCCTCCGCCATGGACGGATCGAGCCGAATCACTTCCTTGAATTCCTTCTGAGCGGCCTCAATCTGATCCTTTTGCTTGAGCGCGATGCCGAGATCGTAATGGGCGGGAATCGAATTGGGGTTGATCGCGAGCAGCTCGCGATAAGTCTTTTCCGCGGAATCGAACTTGCCTTCCTTCAAGTAGGCATAGCCGAGATTCGCCAGGGCGGAGGCATTTGGGGATCGTGCGCGAGGATTTTTTGACACTCCTCGATGCCGCGATCAGGCTGCCGGGTCTCGATCAGCATGAGAGCGTACTCGTTGTGAATGCTGTCGTCTTGAGGTTTGAGTGCGAGTGCATGTTGATAGGCGTCGAGTGCGGCGGGTAAATCAGGGATGTGTTGAAGAGCACGTCCCAAAGCTTGCCAGGCCGCGGGTTTCGAATTGTCAAGGGTAACGGCCTGTTTCAGTTCCGAGCCGGCTTTCGCGTAATCGCCGCTATCGAGATACGCGGACCCAAGCCGAAAGCGGTAATCGAACACAGCGGGCGAGAGGCGGACAGCTTCCTCAAGTTCCGGTAATGCGCGTTCGCGGTCGTTTGCGAGCCACAGGGCTGCGCCGAGATGATAGTGGGCTGGCGGGTAGCGAGAGTCAAGAGAAATCGATTTTTGAAAGTGTTCGATTGCGTCACTTTGCCGTTTCAGGACGGCGAGCAGAAAGCCGATTCGGTCTTCGGATTCAGCGGAAGCGGGTGCAGAAGCAGCGGCTTTCGAGAGTGCCGCGAGTGCTGCTTGCGTATCGCCCGCTCGAATTAGTTGTTCGGCGCGGTTGGTCCATTCGGCGGGTGTGTCGGCTTGGAGTGAGGCGGACAGCACGCACGCGAGAATGCAGAGGGAAACAGCTTTCAACATTCAATTATACGGAAGAATGGCACTCGTCTACGGTACGGTTGAAGCATGTTGCCCGTCGCGCTCACGATCGCCGGCTCTGATCCTAGCGGCGGGGCCGGCATTCAGGCCGATTTGAAAACGTTTCACCAGTTCGGCGTTTACGGCGAGGCGGTGATCACGTTAATCACCGTGCAGAATACGAGAGCGGTTTCGCGGGTTGAGGTGCTGCCGGCCGGCTTGGTCATCGAACAGATCCAAGCTGTGGTGAGCGACATACCGCCGGCAGCGGCTAAAACAGGAGCGCTGGGAGATGTCGCGATCGTGGAAGCGGTCGCTGGAGTGGCGCGGTCATTTACGTTTCCACTCATCGTCGATCCTGTGATGATCAGCAAGCACGGCGCGCGGTTGCTTTCGCCCGATGCGGAAGAAGCATTGAAGCGCGAATTATTGCCGCGCGCTTTTCTGGTGATGCCGAACATTCCGGAAGCCGAATCGCTTACGGGCATGACGATCCGAACCGAAGAGGATATGCGTGAAGCCGCCGAACGGCTTGTCGATCTCGGATGCAAAGCGGCGCTGGTTAAGGGTGGGCACGCCAATCGGCGAGCCGGTGGATATTCTTTGGGCTTCGGGCTCCATCGAGAGGTTCCCCGGGAAACGAATCAGCACACGGCATACCCATGGGACGGGCTGTACGTACTCGGCCGCAATTACGGCAGGCTTAGCGTCGGGCCGGAGCCTGCACGAATCCATCGCATCCGCGAAAGCGTTCATTCAATCCGCGATTGAGACGGCGCCCGAGCTAGGCGGCGGTTACGGGCCGGTGAATCATTTCGCGCAGCTGACCGAGCCTTAGTATTTCGGCACGCTCGGGTCGACTTTATCGCTCCAGGCGAGAATGCCGCCTGTCATATTGCGCGCATTGCGAAAGCCATTTTGCTTCAGCAGATCAACTGCTTTCTGGCTGCGCGCGCCACTTCGGCAATGCGCCACAAGCTCAGTGTCGGGATCGAGCTCGTTGAGACGCTTCGGCAAATCGCCCAATGGAATGAGCGTTGCGCCCGGGATGCGCGCGATTTGGTATTCGTAGGGCTCGCGCACATCGATCAACTGAAAGGTTTCGCCGCGATCTAATTTGGCCTTCACTTCCGTAGGGTCAATAACGGCGTCTGCCGGCTGGCGGCTGGGGCGGCGCGGTGCGGAGTCCGCAGAACTCTTGATAATCGATCAGCTTCGTGACCGTGGGATGATCTCCGCAGACGGGGCAATTGCGGTCACGGCGAAGCCTCAACTCACGGAAGCGCATGTTCAGCGCGTCGTAGAGCAACAGCCTGTTTTTCAGCGTCTCGCCAATGCCCAGGATGATCTTCACGGTTTCGGTGGCTTGAATGACTCCGATGAGACCCGGCAAAATGCCGAGCACGCCTCCTTCGGCGCAGCTCGGCACAAGACCTGGCGGGGGCGGCTCCGGATAGAGGCACCGATAACACGGACCGTCCTCGTATGCGAAGACGGTGGCTTGGCCTTCAAAGCGAAAGATGGACCCGTACACGTTTGGCTTGCGCAGCAGAACGCAAGCATCGTTCACGAGGTAGCGGGTTGGAAAATTGTCGGTGCCGTCTACGACCACGTCGTAGTCCTTCAATATGTCGAGCGCATTTTCGCTGGTAAGGCTGGTGTCGAACTTGTCGATTTTTAAATTCGGATTGATATCGAGCATGCGATCGGCAGCCGAATCGAGCTTCTTGCGGCCGATGTCGCTGGTCCCATGAATCACTTGCCGTTGCAAGTTTGAAGCGTCGACGGAATCGAAATCGACCATTCCGATTCTGCCCACTCCGGCGGCGGCGAGATAGAGCCCGAGCGGCGCGCCCAAGCCGCCCGCTCCGATCATCGCCACTTTCGCCTGCTTCAGCTTGAGCTGGCCGTCCATGCCCACTTCGGGGAGGATCAAGTGGCGGCTGTAACGAGCAATCTCTTCGTTTGAGAGAGCGGCGGTTTCTGTTTCGGCGACTCCGGCCGAGCCGCCGGCAATGCTCGGGACGATGGAGAGCGTGTCGTTCCCGTCGAGCTTCGTCGCGTCTTTTTCCAGGTAGCGGATGTCTTCGTCATTCACATAGACGTTCACGAAGCTGCGCAGCTTGCCTTGATCGTTGAACAGATTTTTCTTGATGTTCGGATACTGCGTAGTCAGTTGAGCCAGCGCATCGGCAACGGTTGCGCCGGTCACTTCGACGGAATCCTGCTGCCCGGTAAACTGGCGCAGCGCCGTCGGAATCAGAATTTTTGGCATATCAATTCCTCGCGATCTGCCCGGGTCTGATCGAAGTCGGGCAGGAAACTATTTGCGTGATCGAAATTTCCACTCTTGATAGAAAGCACGACGAACGAGAACCAGGGGCACGAGTTCCGGAGGTCAGTCGCGGAAAAATAAGCGTCGCAATCGGGATGAGAATGAAAAATCCCGACCAGATCGAGGCCACGGCTCCGGGCACTCTTCTCGGCTGAAATCAGGTCTTCCGGACGAAGCTCGTAATGCCGCTGCCGCTCGCCTGTCGACGCGTTCTCAAGCGGTATCGCGGCGGTTACGATTTTCTTCTCGCCCTCGATACGGCCCAACATGGCGCCGCAGCATTCGTCTGGGTACGTGCTCTCGGCATGCGCGACCATGGCGTGCCAGGCGCTCGCGGCGACTTCAATCATTCCAGAACGGCTCGCTCAGATATTTTTGGCCGCCATCGCAGAGAATCGTCACGACCACGCCGTTCTGCTTCCGGTCTGCCAGGTCTTTGGCGACGCGGCTCGCGGCTAGCACGTTCGCGGCTGCCGAAACGCCAATCAGCAATCCCTCTTCTCGAGCCAGTCGCCGGGCCATCTCGTAGGCATGTTCCGTATCGATCCAAATATTGTCGTCGGCGAGGTCTGGGTCGTAGATTCCCGGCTTGATCGCGGTCGGCATATGCTTCGTGCCTTCCAGACCGTGCAGTGAGGTGGAAGGCTGAACGGAGATGCAACGCACACCCGGCAAATGCTGCCGCAAGCGCCGCGTCGTGCCGGTGAAGGTGCCGCTCGTGCCGACGGCTGCTACGAAATGTGTCACGCTGCCGCCAGTCTGCTCAATGATCTCGACGCCGGTGGTCGCAAAGTGCGCGCGCCAGTTCGCGTCATTGTTGTACTGGTCCGGATAGAAGTAGGTATCGGGAGCCTCTTCGTAAATGCGTTGGCAGACGCCGATCGAGCCGTCCGAGCCTTCTGCGGGATCAGTCAGCACAAGCTCTGCGCCGTAGGCCATTAAGATTTGTTTCCGCTCGGGAGAAACATTCGCAGGCAAACACAGTTTTACTCGATAGCCCTTGGCTGCCGCGATCATTGCGTAGGCGATTCCGGTATTGCCGCTGGTCGAATCGAGAATGGTCTTCTCCGGGATCAGTTTTCCGCTGCGCTCCCCTTCGAGAATCATGTTCAGGGCGGGGCGGTCTTTGACGGAGCCGCCGGGATTCAGAAATTCGGCTTTCCCAAGAACGCGGACGTCGCCCGCCGCTGCCAGCCGGATATCGAGGAGCGGCGTGTTGCCGATCCTCTCGAGCAGACTAAACTCGGCCACGTTGGGAGCGGTTACGACCATTGCTCCTTCTAGTTTATGTCAATCGGATTTCTGGAGTAGACTGAACGTGAGTTTTTGATGCTTCTCGTGGGCGCACCTGACTCATCCTGAGTGCTGGATTAAGCCCCACCTCCGCAAGCTGTAGACTTCATCAGGGAGCTCTTATGAGTGAATCATCTATTGAGCAGCGGATTATATGTCTTGAAAAGAGGGCTCAACGTCTCTGCGTGATCTGTGGGATCCAAGCTTTTGCACTGCTTGCTGTTTGCGTTTCATTGGCACTCAGCCGTAGAGTTGAGGCCCAAGACTCACCTCAAACACTTCGGGCTCGGAGCTTAGTGATTGAGGACGAGCAAGGAAGGCCGCGCGTGATATTGGGTGCCCCCTTGCCAGCAGTGCACGGACGTAAGCGACAGCGCTCGCTCACCAACTCAATGGTTTTTCTCGACGAGGAGGGTCTTGACCGACTTACGTTGGGGGAAGGGCCGAACCCTCAGGCAGAGGGTAAGATTCTGCACCGCATTGCGCCGTTCTTTGGTGTATTGATTCACGACAACAAGGGCGACGAACGCGGCGGTTATGGTTGGCTGTCAAACGGAAGAGCTGTGATTACTCTTGATCGCCCCGGGCTGGATGCATGGGCGGCAGTAGTTGACGACAAGACCGGATTTGCGGGAATGCGGATCGAATACGCACCCGATGTGGCTAACGACAAAACCGGAATCGAAATGGGGACTCAAGGGGTTCACGAAGTGTTGCGGCTGATGGATACAAAAGAGAGAAACCGGGTTGTACTTCGGCTCGGCGATAACGGTGAACCTAGTTTCCAGACATTCGATGCAGAGGGCCGTTCGAGCCGGAACCTGCTCGGGTCCGAAACAATTCGTTGAGAGGTGTTAGTGCAGCTATGCGGGCAAATATTTGCCGTAACGGCTCAAAGAAGGATTGCACAAACGAGACGGCCGTTTGTGTGGCGGTGTGCGTGTCGCCGTTTTCTATCGGCACCACGACTCTCACGAGGGCGGTGTCGCTGCGGTTGTAACGAATGGCGTCGGTTACGGTGAAGATTTTGGCGGTATACTCGCTTGCGATCACGCGGTTTCGGGATTCATACCAGTAGAGGACTACACTCTGATTCGGTCCGCGCGCGACGACATAGCGGTTGACGCGGATGGGCTGCGTTTCGCCGGGGATCGGGATGTCGATCATGCCGGATTCTGACGGCACCCAGCCGCTGCCGGGCAGACAGTTCTTGGGTGAATGCGGCGCTTTGCCTGTCCGCTGTGTTTCAAAATATGCGACAAAGAGCGTGGCGAGGCGTCCCGTAGTGCTGTCCTGGTAGACCCGCGAAAGAATATCGTCGGCTTTTAGGATATTGAGAGTGTCTTTGTCGAGCTCGACGTTCTGGCGCAGGATCCAGGTGTTGCCGGGCAGTGAAAATCCATCGAGCGGCTTGTGGGCCGGAATGTTTTCCCTGCGCGAGAAACCGTAGAACACGGCAGCTTGCGCCAACAGCACGACCGTAAGGACGCGCGCGCTTCTTGAGTGGAGCAAGCCGGCGGTAGGCGTCACGTCTGATTCACCTTTTTAGCGAGAAAGCTCAGCCCACGATGCGTCGCAACCAACGCGATCAACGCGACTGCGAAGACCAGATAGCCTTCCAATTCGTGATAGGCGCCTTGGGCAAGCTTCGTATTGATCTCCGACAGCAAGCCCGTCACTGCGACGCGAATCCCGTTGGCGACGATGGCGATGGGAACCGTGGCGATGAGCAGCGCCCACCTCATCCAGATGCGCTTCTCCGTAAAGTATGCGTACACCTGCGAGAGAAACAGCAGGGACACGAGCGAGCGAATCCCGCTGCACGCTTCCACGACGTCCAGAGTTTGACTGGGCAGCTCGAGCAGATTGCCCGTCCGGATTACGGGGATGCCCATCCAGCCGATCAGGACTTCGCCGAGCTGGCTCGCAAGCATTTGCAGCCCGAGCGTCAGCCGCGCGTAGAGGATCTGCGGAATGGGGATCATGAATAGCAATAGCAGCAAGGGGAGCAAGAGCGCTTTCACCCAGGCCTTGCCGCCGAGGTACAGAACCACGCCGAAGAGTGCGATGACAAATGCGAGCCGGGCGGTGAAGAGCTCCGCACCGAGTGTGGCGGCGAGCGCTTGAACAGCAGCGAAGATCACGAGCGCCAATCCCCAGCCGTTCGGCTCACGCGGAATAGAGAGCAAGCTTCTACGGCGCTGCCAGGCTATGAATCCCGCGACTACCGGCACGAAGAAGCCATGGCCCATGTCCTCGTCAGTGGCCCATTGCCCGGCCATGCGATACAGAATCGGCGCGTAGCAGAGCAGCAGCAGGGCCCCAAACCAGGCCACGGGCGCCCAGGAAATCTTGCCCGGAGGAGGAGCTTCAAGGGGCCGTGCAATAGGCGCGCTTACCATGGAGGAGGGCTCTTTCAAATAGTAAATGGGAATGTGTTTAGAAGCGAAACTCCTGGCAGCCGCATGCGTTGCGCTTCTCTCGGCGGGAGATGCCTTTTCTGCCGCTCAAAACTTTTTCCCCTTGAAAGACATTCGTCCGGGACTCCGCGGGATTGGCCGCACGGTGTTCCAAGGCAGCCGGATCGAAGAGTTCCAGGTCGAGATTCTGGGCGTGCTCGAGAACGTTGGTCCGAAGCAAGCGCTGATTTTGGGGAAGCTCAGCGGCGGTCCGCTGGAGCAGACCGGCGTGATGCAAGGCATGAGCGGGAGTCCCGTGTTTATTGATGGCAAGCTCGCAGGAGCAATCGCCCTCGGCTTCCCGTTTGCGAAGCAGCCGATTGCGGGGATCCAGCCCATTGAGCAGATGATCGCCGATGCAGATTTCGTGCCGCCCGGCCGCGCGGGTGCAGTCGAAATGAGTCATAACGCGACAGTGTGGGGAAAACCGGCGAACGTGCCACCCCCGCTAACGTTCGATTTCCCTTTCGGCCATTTGACTGAAATCCTCACACCCGTGGCGTTGTCGGGGTTCACGCCGCGGAGTCTGGAAGTCTTCAGTCCCGTCTTTCCGGAGGCTGGGCTTTGAGCCACAACAGGGAGTGTCGGCCGGATCTCCAAAGTCTCAGCGCTACTCGGGTACCGTCGAGCCAGGGTCCATGATCAGCGTGCAGCTCATCACGGGAGATTTGTCGATCAGCGCCGATGGGACTGTGACTTTCGTGGACGGCAAGCGCGTGTATGCTTTCGGCCATCGTTTTCTCGAAACGGGGTCTACCGAAATGCCCTTCGCGCGCGCGGACGTTGTGGCGTTGCTTCCCACGCTGAATACATCTTTCAAGATTTCCACCCCGCGAGAATGGGTGGGCACGATGGTGAGCGATCGCAATACCACGATCGCAGGGGAGATCGGGCGCGAAGCTCATATGCTGCCGCTCACGATATCCGTGCGGTCTCGCGCGATGGGTACGCACGACTATCACATGCGCGTGGTCAATGACCGGCTATTGACTCCGTTTCTGACACAGACGGCAATTTTTTCGGCGATTGACGCGACGGAGCGCACGCTTGGCGCGGGCACTCTCCGGCTCCGCGGCACGGTCGAGTTTGAAGGCGCGCTCCCGCCACTGGTGATTCGCGACATATTTGTCAGCGATAGCGCTTTGGCGCAGCAGGTTTCGGCAGATGCCGTGGTTTCATTGGCTTTCACACTGGGCGCAGGGTTTACGAGCTTGCACGTAAAAGATATTTCTTTCGAGCTCGAGCCGATCGAGACGAAACGGCAGCTCCAGATTTCGCAAGTGTGGACTTCGCGGCGCGAAGTTCGGCCCGGCGATTCCGTCGAAGTCACGGCTGTGCTGGCGGGCGAAGATGGGGTCGAGCTTACGAAGTCCGCTACTTACAAGGTGCCGATTGGCGCTCCGCTGGGGCAGATCAATATGACGGTCAGTGATGCGAATGGCCTGAACTTTCCCGATTTCGCGGGCCTGAGCCCCGCTTCCTTCCACTCACCCGATGAGTTGATTCGCGCCGTGGATCGGTTTCGGGGAAGCGATGCTGCGTATGTGCGCGTCTGGCGTCAGGAGCCGTCGTTTTCTGTTGCGGGTCCGCTTCCCGGCGGCGACCTGACCGATCCTCCACCGTCGGTAATGTTGATCCTAGCGAATCCCGCTGCATCGGTCGGCAGCAGTGCACCGGTTTTGACGTCGCGCGGCTCTGAGGTCACCGAGTTTTCACTGCCCGTGAACGGATATGTGGTCAGCGGCTCGAAGACCGTTCAGGTGGAAGTAACAGAGTGACACGAACGGTAGCTGCTGGTGTTTTCGCGGTCGCGATCACTGCATACGGCGCCACGAGCACGGCCTGGGAGGTCGCCGGATACAACGAGTTTCTGAAGGGCCGGCTCTCGGGTCTGTCGTTGACTGCGGACGGCGTGCTGCAACCCGGGCCTTCGGTACGCTTCCGAACAGATCTCGAGCAGCCTGCTTTTTGGAGCCTCGCGGCGGGTCGCGATGGTGAGCTATACGCGGCAACCGGCTATCGCGGAAAAGTGTTCCGCATTTCGCCGGACGGGAAACAGAGTGTGGTCTGGACCGCCGAACAGTCGCAGGTGTTTGCGATTTGCGTTGACCCGCGCGGAGTACTTTATGCCGCTAGCTCCCCGAATGGCGGCGTGTACCGGATCGAGCGCGGAAAGGCCACGGAGATCTGGCACTCGGCGGCGAAATATATTTGGGCGCTTCAGCCCGCACCCGATGGCAACCTTTATGTTGGGACCGGCGAGCAGGGCCGCGTCTACCGGCTCGAGGAGAATGGCAAAGCAGAAGTTTTTTTTGAAACCGGCCAATCGAACGTAACCTCCTTGGCGCTCGATTCGCAAGGTCGTCTGTATGCCGGCACGGATCCGAACGGATTGCTGTACCAAATCTCAGGTCCGAAACAAGGAACCATACTTCTTGATTCCACGCTTCCTGAGATTCGCGCGATCGCGATTGATCCGAGTGGGGTTGTGTACGTGGCGGCAATGGGAGGCTCGGTGGCGAGCCGGACAAAAGCGCCCGCGCCAGCCGCGGCTACTGCTTCCTCCAGCGCAGTCGTCGCAACTAACCCCACGGTCATCACGGTTACTGAAGCGAAAGAATCGGGCACTCGTGCACAGGAAGAGCAGAACCCGGGTGTTGCGCCTGCCCCGCAACAACCTCGCGGCACGGTCTCGTCCACCGTTACCTCTGCCCCGCCTGCGACGGCGACAACGGTCGAAGTTAGCGGCGTTGAGAAATCGGCCATCTATCGCATTGCGTCCGGATCGCACGGTCGAGACGTTGCGCAGCTCTAAAGAAGACAACGTGTACGACCTGGCGCTCGATGAGGGTGCGATTGTGTTTTCAACCGACGTTCATGGACGGATTTACCGGCTGGACGGAACGAAACCAATGCTGCTCGCTGAACCCGGCGATGGAGAGACGACGCGGCTTGTCAAATCGGGCCCCCTTTTGTACGCGGCCCTCAGCAGCCCGGCGCGCCTGATCGCATTCGACATCTCCGTTACTGGGGCAGGCTCCTACGAATCGCAGGTGCACGACTGCACAAGCGTGGCTCGTTGGGGTCACTTGCAATGGCGCGGTCCCGGGTCGGGCTTTGTGTTCAGAACCCGAACGGGGAATGCTGTACGCCCCGACGCGACCTGGAGCGCTTGGTCCGTGCCCATCACCGCGAGTGAGGATGCTCTGATCAAAAGTCCAAAGGCGCGCTTCATTCAATGGCGCGCCGAGTGGGCCGCCCGTAGCACGTCGCAGCTCGACAGCGTGACCGTGCCGTATCTCCCGCAGAACACGCCGCCCGTGATTCACAGCGTTTCGGTCAGCTCAATTGTTGCGACAAATCCTGCCAAGGCCACCGCGAGTAATGCGAATGCATCGTCCGCATACTCGATCACGGTAACCGAGAGTGGCGAAGCGCCAGCCGCGAGCTCGAGCAGCACGCCCGCCCAGACCGCCTCGCATGTTCAGAGCACGCAGACTCAAATCTCCTGGCAAGCCGATGATCCGGATGGCGACAAACTTGTCTATACTCTCTACTTCCGCGCAGAAGACGAAAAGAATTGGCAACTGATCCGGAGCCGGATGTTCGAAAATACGCTTTTGCTTGATCCCGACGTGTTCGCAGATGGGCGGTATCTGTTTCGAGTTGTGGCGTCCGATGCACCATCGAACGCCGCTCAGTATGCCAGGGAAACAGAGTTCGTCAGCACGCCGGTGCTCATCGACAACACACCACCGATCGTCACTCCGGGCGCGCCGCATCGGACCGGCGCTTCACTCGATATAGATGTGGATGCACTCGACAAAACCAGTGCGCTGCGGCGCTGCGAATATTCGCTAGATGCCGGGCTTTGGCAGCCGATTGAGGCGGCCGATGGAATCACCGATTCTCCTCACGAGCAGTTCCATTTGCACTTGGACAAGCTTCGCCCGGGCGAACACCTGCTCGTGTTTCGTGTGTACGATTCGGCGAACAACGCCGGATTAGCGAAGGTGGTCTTGCAATAAGTGAAGGTATTACAAATCCAGGACCAGATGCAGACCTGCATTGACACTTTCCTGGAACAACGCAGAGAGCGTGCTCACATGCTCAGTCAAAAATTCGCGGCTCAGCGCCAGAATCTGCAATACGTTCACAACTGAATCCTTGGGCAAACGGGAGATGCGCGGCGCGAGAGCAACGTTGCCAGGAGCGTTTGCAAGCCGTAGAGTACAACCCGGGTTATACCTTACAGCAACCGTCGAGAAGCCCTTGGCTCAGCAAAGGAAAGCGAACCATAGAGTTCTGTCGCGATCAGCGGCAATCGTTGTGAAGCGGGCTGGGGGCAGGCGGACCGGCGTTGCACGGAACCGCGCTTAAGTATTCGTAGATGGCGCGCATATCGTCATCCGTCATGTTCTGAAGCACCGGCCACGGCATCACCTGCAAAAGAGAGCCGTCGAATGGCGGTGGGACGCAGTTTGCATTCGGAGCGCCCGAGCAGGTTGGATGCAAGTGATCCAAATCCACGCCCGTTCTCATGATTTTGAGGTACTCTGCGTAGGTCCGGCCACCTTCCGGCCGACCGGTTTTGTCGGGAGTAAGGTTGCGCGAGATAATGTGCGCGGAGCCTGGAATCAGTGGCCCGAAATCGCGGCCTCCACCGAGATAGGTCGCGGGGTTCACCTTTTTTGGATGCTCGCCAAAATAGGGGTTTCCGGTCGGCAGATATTCGGTGGGCGGGCCGGCTGAGTGGCACCCGTTACAATCCGCGACTGCGTTGACCAGATAGCTGCCATAGCCGACCAACCGGCAGTCCTTCCCCTTCAGATTCAGCGGAACGGGCGCTATCCGGAATCCGATTTTGATCCGTGATTCTCGATCGTCATCCTTGTCGCCGGCGCGCATCGAGTTGCTCGATAAGCTGACAAGTGCGATAACCAAAGGTACTGCAACTACTCCGAGTGCTTTGAACGTTAACTGCGGCTTCATTTTAAGGTCTCCTAGTAGCCCTCCAGGTTTACCGCATGCTGAGGAGAGTTCCGAGAATAATATCACGTGCCGAGTACTGCGAAACATGCAATGAGTACTGCGAAGCACATATTACTTATCGGCGGAACGAAATTCATTGGACCTCATGTTGCGGTGCAGCTGGTCGAGCTCGGGCACACGGTTACGGTCTACCATCGCGGGCAAAGCGAGGCTGATCTTCCCGCGAGCGTGCGTCATATCCACGCGGCCGAAGCCGCTATCCCGGTGCGGAAGTTTCCACCCGATCTGTTCTCGCCGCCTCCTGACGTTGTCATTCACATGATTGCCATGGGCGAAGAAGACAGCCGCGCGGCGCTCGAGGCTTTTCGCGGCCGGACCGGGCGTATCGTCTGGTTGAGCAGTGGAGATGTCTATCTTGCGTATGGACGGTTCACCGGTCTTGGAACCGGGGCCGATCGATAACGCGCTGCTGAGTGAAGATTCTCCTCTCCGCAGCGAGCTTTATCCGTACAGGGCGAAGCAAAATCACAGGAGGAGTTAAGTTACTACTACGAGAAAATCCTGGTTGAAGCAACAGCACTGAGTGACCCGCCAAACACCGGGCACGGTACTCCGGCTGCCGAAAGTCTACGGGCCAAATGGGAACGCTGATCTCGCAACCGTATACGGATTTCGCAACCATCCGCACTGGCGCTGGACGCATGGCTACGTCGAGAATGTCGCTGCGGCGATTGTCCTGGCCGCGTTGCATCCGGCTGCTGCCAACCGCATTTACAATGTTGGCGAAGCGTACACGCCCACTATCGCCGAGCGGTTGCAAACTCTTCCCGAATCTTCTTTGCCGCTGAACACGAGCCTGAATGCGAACTTCGATCAGAATCTTGCGTACGATACGAGCCGCATTCGAGATGAGTTGGGATATCGCGAATCAGTTCCGGAGAGCGAAGGGCTGCGCCGTACGCTAGCGGGTCGGCTCCGCTACTTAAGGGTTGAATCGAGATACGCAAGATAGAACGCAACCAACTTATACGCGTCGTAATAATCGGCCGGATTTATGGCTTTGAGATCGTCGCGTTCACTGTGTAGGACACGCCAGGTATCTTGCGTGACGGAGTGGATGGAGATGACTGGAATCTTCTTCGAGAGGAAGGGGTGCGTGTCGTCATCGCCGACCTTCTCGACATCGACTTCTTGGACCGGAATGCGGGTGGCGTTAGCAATCTCGGCTAATCGAGCCACCAATATGGGTGTCGAGCGATGGACCCAGACCTTGGGCGGGGTCAAGCCGAGGCATTCGAGATTGATGAAGGCCCGAGTGCTCGCCTGCTGTTCCGGGAGTCATTTCCTTCACAAAACGAGAAGACCCGATCAAGCCGCGCTCTTCAGCCGCAAAGGCCACCAACTCAAAGGTATGCCGCCGCGGTTCCTGCTTCAACGACTGATAAAGCGATGCCAAAAGAGACGTGCCGCTCCAGTCATCTACGATTCCTCTTGCCGTGCTCCGCAAAATCAAAATGGCCAGCGATGATGATAGTGGCCCTGGTTTGCCCCGGCAGCGTGCAAATAATATTCGCCCAACGGTTGTTGATCTGTTGCTCCGTGGCGGCACATCCAGCGCTAGCGAAGAGATCTTTTACCGCATTCTGGCGCCGGCTCGCGGGAACCAGGCCTGCCTTCAGTCGCTCCTCCACGGTATTGCGGCCGACCAAACGCACCTGCAGCGTGGCGGCAAAACACGTAACAGACGTGATCGCGAATGTGGCCGCTACAGCGGTCAAATTCAGGCGAGCAAGCACAGAACTAGAGTGCCGGAGATTGGCTGTACTCTCGCGAGTACGGCGCTTAGGCCGTTTGGGCCCGTGCGCGCCTCAAGGAAACTGGCGTGGCATAGATCTCACGGAAGGCCTTGGCCGCTTCGTTCGCCGCCCAGAGCTCCAGCGCGGCATCGGCGTCAGCCTGTAAGAGCAGGATCACCTCGCCATCTTTCTCGATGGTCGTGATGTTTCGCACCTTCTGCTCGTGCTTACGGTCAAGGGCATCAGCCATTCTGAGCAGCGGCGTCAGATTCATCACCAGGCGTTTCGAGTCGACATCCAAGAGCTGAAACTGCGGGTGCGCGGGATTTGGCAACACCCTGCGATGAAAGCGGCAGAGGGCCGCGATGACCAGCCGCTCCTTGGTTGTGAATCCCGGCATGCCGGAATTGGCCACAAGATAGGCGGAATGCTTGTGGTGCCCGAGATCGCCGACGAAGTGGCCGATGTCATGGAGATAGGCCGCGGCTTCGAGCAGTTTGCCGGCGGCGGGCGGCAGTTGATGCTGCGGGCGCAGCATCTCAAAGAGCCGATGTCCCAGCCATCCCACGTGCCGCGCGTGCTTCAACTCGACGCCGTACCGCCTGGCCATGGTTGCCACGACGGAACGCTGCTCGCTCGAAAGCTGCGATAATTCACGGCCGACGCGCCGGGCCGCGAGATCGGCAATGATGCCGTCACGCACGCCCGCCGCGCAGTAATAAAGCGAGGGTAGGCCAAACAACTCCAAAGCTCGAAGAAACACGGCCACGCCCGCCGTGATGATCTCGGCACGCCTCGGACCAATGCCCGCAATCTTGCGCCGCCCTCTGACATCAGTTTCGATCAGCTTCCCATAGAGCTCACGTATCTGGCTCGTTCTCGCGCGCAACCGGTCCGCCTTGTCGCGCTTCGCTCGCGGTACCAGATTCACCGCGCACACGATCGCCGCTGCGGTGGCGGATGTGGCGACTGTGCGGTCAAATTTCTCTCCGGCATGCTGCCTGTGAAAGGAAGCGAGTTTTCCTTCTATATAGGCCTGCATCCGATGCAGCTCTTCCGGCAATGGCGGATCTGTTTTCAAAAAAACCTCAGTCAACCGCACGGCGCCCAGAGGCTTCGAAACCGCATCTTTCATCTGGCACGCCCTCGCTCACGATCAGTTCGGCGCTGCCTCCGCCCAGATCGATGATGAGGGTGCGCTCGCTTGGCCGGGTCCATCGCGCTTGCACCCCTAGATGAATCAAGCGCGCTTCTTCGGAACCCGAGATGATTTCAACGTTCGTGCCCAGGGCCGCGCTCGTCCGCTGCAGAAATGTCCGCCGGTTACTCGCGTCGCGCACGGCACTGGTTGCAACGGCGCGCACACCCAGAACCTCGAGGCGGCTATACACGCCGGCCATCCTGCTTAGGATTGTGCAAAGGAAATCCAACGCTTCGCGGCTGATGCGTCCCGAGCGGAAGACGCTCTCGCCCAGCCGCGTCACCTGGCGATCTTCGGCGAGTATCTGGGTGCGGCCCTCGATCACCTCAGCCGCCATCATGCGGACAGAGTTGCTGCCGATGTCGACCGCCGCATAGCGGGGCATATCCGTTTTATAGCAGCGAGGACGCATTCAATCGACTGGCGGCGGATTCCGCTCGGTCGCGTTCACGCGCTGATGCCAGTACGGGTAAGGCGGAGTGGTGGCGCTCGCAGCATCTAGCTTCTGGATCTGTTCTGAGCTCAGCGTCCAACCCACCGCGCCGAGATTCTGGCGCAATTGCTCTTCGTTCCGCGCGCCGATGATGACCGAGCACACGGTCGGCCGCGTGAGAAGCCAGTTCAGCGCAATCTGTGGAACGCTCTTGCCGGTTTCCCGCGCGACTTCATCGATGGCGTCGACGACCCGATAGACATGTTCGTCTTCGACCGGCGGTCCTGCCTCGGCGGTCTTGGGCAAGCGGCTGTTTTCGGGGAGTGGCTGTCCGCGCCGGATTCTTCCCGTCAGTCTTCCCCAGCCGAGCGGGCTCCAAACCAGCGTGCCCACTCTCTGATCTATCGCAAGCGGCATCAGCTCCCATTCATAATCCCGGCCGATGAGCGAATAATACGCCTGGTGCGCGACATAGCGTGGCAGGTTATATCTCTCGGAAACTGCGAGCGACTTCATCAAGTGCCAGCCTGAGAAGTTCGAACAAGCCACGTAACGCACCTTCCCGCTGCGCACCAGATTGTCTAGCGCGTTCAGCGTCTCTTCAACGGGCGTCAGCGCATCAAACCCATGCATCTGATAGAGGTCGATAGTATCCGTGCCGAGCCGGCGCAGGCTGTCTTCGCATGCCCGAATCAGGTGATATCGCGAGCAGCCCTTGTCATTGGGATCCGGCCCTTGCGGAAAAAATGCTTTGGTTGCCAGGATGACTCGACTGCGCCGGCCCGCAACCGCTTTGCCCAGGATTTCCTCAGACAAGCCGTCCGAATAACTGTTCGCGGTATCGAACATGGTTACGCCCGCTTCGAGACAAATATCGACGAGCCGGGTGGCTTCGGTTACGCCCGTAGCGCCCCAGGCGCGAAAGAATTCGTTTCCACCGCCGAACGTGCCTGTGCCAAACGTCAATACCGGGACCTTAAATCCTGAGTAACCCAATTGTCTGAATTCCATTGGCGTCCTTTCATGATCGAGAGTTTCGCGTTCACCGAACTACTTTCATAGCATCTGGGATACCCGCATTTAGGCGCTTTCGAGAGCATCAATATTTACGGCACTGGCTGCGATGTTCTCGGAACTACACGGCACGTCGAGTACTGGCGCGAAGATCTCGAGATGCTACGCCAGGCCGGCATTCGCGAGCTGCGCTATCCGGTTCCGTGGCATCGCATCGAGCGTGATTTCGGCCACTGGGATTGGGGATGGCTGGACGGCCCGATGGAAGCGATGTTCAGGCTGGGCATGCGGCCCATTCTCGATCCGCTGCATCATGTTTCGTTTCCGAACTGGCTGGAGGACGGCTTTCTTCATCCAGAGTTCCCCGCTCTCTATTGCCGCTTCCTGATCGAACTTGCCCGGCGGTATCCGTGGGTAGAGCACTATACGGTTTTCAATGAGCCGCTGCCTACGGTGCTCCATTGTTCGCATAATGGCCAGTGGTATCCTCACCATCGGTCTGATTCGCATTTCGTGCGGATGGCGGCCAATGCCGCTCGTGCCATTTGCCTGGCGACCGCGGAATTGCGATCGTTCAACTCCCGGGTACAGCTTGTGCACATCGACACGTGCGAGCACCATCGGGCACTCGATCGACAGGCGGAAATGTGGGTGGAACACGCGAATCACCGGCGGTTTCTGTTCCACGATCTTGTGCTGGGGCGTATTGGGCGCACTCACCCGCTCTTGCCATATCTGATGGATAACGGTTTTGAGGGAGGATTGGCGGCAGTGGCAGGAGGATCATCCCGCGCCGTTCGATATTCTCGGACTTGATTATTATCACCACTCCGAAATCGACTGGATGTGGAGCGAAAAACACGCTTCAGCAATCATTCGATTCCCGTGCGAGCAGCCGCGCGGCTTTGCTGCGATTGCCGGAGATTACGCCGACCGCTACTCAGTACCCATACTGCTTTCTGAGACAAACATCGGCGGCACTGTGGAAGACCGGCTCACGTGGCTGAAGTTTATGGAAGAGCAGTGCGAAGACCTGGCCGTCCGCACGGATTTTCGCGGCTTCTGCTGGTTTCCGTCAATCGATGCGACGGATTGGTGGTCGATGTGCACCGAAGCGCTCGCTGAGGTCTGCCCTATGGGCATCTGGCGCCTGGACGAATTGCGTCACACGCGTCATTCATCGGCACTTTCCTACTGGTACACGCGTCTGGCGCGCGGCGAAGCCAGATCGTCGGACTTGCCGGCGTTCCGATTCGCATCGACGCTAGATGACGACCTGCGCGGATACGTGAAACTAATGGCTCACTGGACCGGAGTGCAGGATCCGTGCCGGTGCAGTGGGCTGAGCGGGCGCTGATTACTTCTTGATTTGGTGCGCCACGATCTTGTCCCTGATCTTTGCGTACGTCGAAGCCGGCAAAATCTTCCTTTGGAGAAGATCGTTTTTCGACCGATAGGGCCGGCCCGCAATAATCTTTTGCGCAAACGCCGGCCCGATGCCTGGGAGTGCGTCCAACTCTTCTTCAGAGGCCGAATTGATATCGACCAGCTTCGAATTCGAAGCCGAAGAAGCCGACTGCCCGGTGTTGCTTCCGGCTTGCCAAGCAGGCGCAGCGAACAAGCACAACGAAGCCGTTGCAAGCAGCAAAAGCCGTGCGATGTACCGCATCCTCCCTCCTGTAGCTTGCGCTAGACGCGACGGCGGAACAGGGCGTGATAAATGAGCAGAAATACGATCGCTCCGATCACCGCGACGATCAAACTATAGATATTCAGCCCCGTAACACCCTGGGCGCCGAAGAAATGAAATATCCAGCCGCCGACAACCGCGCCGACAATGCCGAGGATGATGTCTAAAAACAGACCCTCCCCGCTCTTGTTCACAATCTTGCTGGCAATAAAACCTGCAATCAGGCCTAAGATGATCCACGCGATAACTCCCATAGTTCCGCCCTCCGATTTCGGGCGTTCTTCGCCCTCGCTGAATGGACCAGAACGCGTGACTTTTGTTACGTAAACACGCGCGCTAATGTCCTAGTACCACGTAGGTGACCCGTACACTGGGGATTTTGGGATGAAATTTCTGCTGAGACCGGTGGCCCATCATTACCGGAGCTGGATGGAACGCTGGGAAAACGAGCTTTGCTCGCGCGCGACCGACCGCACCGTCCGCCCGTTCGAATACGGGCTGGAGTGGACCCGTGACTGGCCCTGCGCGGATGGCGCCCGGGTAAACGGATCGGATCCTGTCGAATACTTGCTGGATCTGAACCATTGTGCGATAGCCAACAGCCATGAGTTCTTCGGTTATCAAACACCGGCCGGCTTTGAGCTGAACGGCGAATGGCTTGAATTTGCGTCGCCGGTTCGCACGCCCTACCCTGAAAACAATCTGGTGCGGGCTCGCTGGTTTCCTGCGCGCAATTCCAATCGCAGAGCCGTGGTCGTGCTTCCGCACTGGAACGCAAAGCTGCCGCAACATAATGCTCTCTGCGCGGGGCTGCAGCGGCTGGGCATCTCGGCATTGCGCCTGAGCTTGCCCTATCACGATGCGCGCATGCCCGCAGGGTTAACGCGCGCGGATTATGCCGTATCTTCCAACATCGCGCGCACCATCGACGCCACACGGCAGGCCGTCGTCGACACGCGCTCGTGCTTCGATTGGCTCGAGCAGCAAGGGTTCCATCGCCTGGGCGTCATCGGCACGAGCCTGGGGTCCTGCTATGCCTTCCTCGCGAGCGCTCATGACGCGCGTATTCGGGTCAACGTTTTCAATCACTGCTCGACTTATTTCGCCGATCCCGTGTGGGAGGGCTTATCGACGCGCCACATCCGCGACAGCCTCGAAGGAGAAATTGATCTCGAGACATTACGGAAATTGTGGCTGTGTATCAGCCCGCCCAGTTACTGGGATTTATTCAGCTCGAAGAAACAGCGCTCGAAGTTCATCTACACGCATTACGACACAACCTTCCCCGTGCACCTGTCGCGAGAAGTCGATCAAGGGAGCCCGCAAGAAGAACTGGGACCACGATGTCACGGTCTTGCCGTGCGGGCATTACACGATGGGCGAGTTTCCTTTCAAGTACATCACGGGATATGAAATCTGTTCGTTTCTTAAGCGGAATCTCTAGACTGTTAGTCGAGAACGTGATGAAGAAAACGAGATTCGTACGATGCCTGATTTTTGCGTGGTTTGGATGGTGCGCGTCGTTTGCGCAAGCTCCGGCGCCGCTCGGCGCGCCTCAGACTCCGGGCCGCTGCGGCGAACGTTCCGGCCCAGATCACTCTCGCGCCGCAACAGGGCGAACCGGCGTACCAGGGCAGTGTCCCGCAAGGAACAGCTTCTTCTACGCCGATCGCTCTTACGCTTGGCGACGCCATAAGCCGGGGTCTCAAGACGAATCTCGGCCTGCTCACGAGCGAACAATCGAGTCGCGAAACGCGTGCCGAGCGATACCGCGCGCTCGCCGGGCTTCTCCCGAACGTAACCGGCCAACTGAGCATGACCGAGCAGCAATTGAACCTTCAGGCGCTCGGGTTCGCGGCGACCTTTCCCGCCAATCTCGGCTTTGCGATCCCGAAAATCGTGGGCCCTTTTTCGTATCAAGCCGCTCAGGCAAACGCAACCGTTCCGCTGTTCGACTACACCGCGATTAACAATTACCGGTCTTCTCGCGAGAACCTGAAGGCCTCCGTCCTGTCGATCAAAAATGCGCGCGATCTCGTGGTCGAAGCCGTGGGCGACGCTTATCTGCGAATCATTGCCGATGCCGCTCTTGTCTTTGCGACGCAAGCCGAGATTGAAGCCGATACGGCAGTGTACGTAAATGCTACGCGACGCCACGAAGCGGGTGTCGCGATCGGCATCGACGTGCTTCGCTCGCAAGTCGAGCTGAAGCAGAGGCAGCAGGCGCTGGTCGCTCAGACCAATCAGTTAGCCAAGGACAAGCTGGCGCTAGGACGCGTCATCGGACTGCCGATCGGCCAGGATTTCACAGTGGCCGATCCGTCGGCGTCGGTGCCTTTAGAAGCCATGTCGCTGCAGGATGCGTTGGCAAAAGCCTACGAGCATCGTCCCGATTTTCAGGCCGCCAAAGCGCAATTGGCCGCCGCCGAGTTCTCGCTTCGCGCCGCTAAGGCCGAGCGCTATCCGACGCTGCAGGCCTCCGGTTTCTATGGCGCTGAGGGCCTGCGCCTTTTGACGAACTCGCATGGCGTATTTCAAGCCACCGGTTCCGTTCAGTTCAATATCTTCGATGGGGGCCGGATTAAAGCCGATATCATTCAGAACGATGCAGAGCTCAAGAACCGCCGCAACGACGTGGAGAATCTGCGCGGGCAGATCGATTATGAAGTGCGCGGCGCGTTACTCGACCTGAAATCGGCTAGCGATCAAGTGGACGTGGCGCGTACGAATGTAGAGCTTGCCAATCAGACGTTAAAGCAAGCGCGCGACCGGTTCGCGGCGGGTGTCACCAATACCGTCGAGGTTGTGCAGGCGCAGCAGTCGGTAGCGGAAGCAGACGAGAATCTGATTTCAGCGCAGTATCAATACAACGTGGCGAAGGTCTCTCTCGCCCGGGCGCTGGGCTTAGCCGAAGAGGGGATCCGCGCGTACTTCAACAAGCAACCCTAGCCGGGGTTAACACAAGGCCGCCGCAAATCCTATCTCGTCCGAGCGGCCGCACTGCGCAACGGAATTACCAGTTTGTGAATCGCTCTTTGCTTCTTCCTCAGTCAGCGGGAAGCGGAGCGTAAATTTCGTGCCGCGCTGTTGATCCTGGCTCATCTCGAGCTTGCCTCGCAATTCGCTCGCCAAAAGATCGACGATGTGCAGACCCATGGACTGTGTATTGGTAAGTCCATTACCGGTGCTCATTCCGATGCCGTCATCACTGACCGACAGCTCGCACTCTTGTGGCCCTTCTTCGCCGTTAGACGCGACGTAGTCTAACCGCACTTTGATCCTGCCCTTCGATTGTTCTGGGAACGCATGTTTCAAGCAGTTCGTGATGAGCTCGTTCAGAATGAGCCCCAGCGGCAAAGCTTGCTCAATACTGATAACCACGTCAGCTGCTGCTACATCAAGAGACACACGCCGCGGATCAACCGCATGGAACGCGAGAAGCTCTTGTAGGAGCTGCTCCATGTAGGCGCCGAAGAGAATATTTCCGAGGTCTGGTGAGCTGTACAGACCTTCGTGCAGCGCCGCCACGGCGCGCACTCTGCTTTGTAGCTCGTCAAAAACGTCCTGCATGTCCGGATGCTTGCTGGCGCGTGCTTGTAAAGAAATCAGGCTCGTAATGACCTGCAGATTATTCTTCACCCGGTGATGGATCTCTCTCAGAAGCACATCCTTCTCGCGAAGAGATGCGGTGAGGCGATCTTGGATCTGTTTGCCCGCGGTGAGGTCCCGGAACACCTTGGCGTATCCTATTTGACGGCCCTCGGCATCGCGCAGCGCAGCCATAACGCCGCTTCCCCAGAACCGGCTTCCATCCTTGCGCTGATGCCAGCACTCGTCTTCGGCGCGGCCCCGACTTTTCGCCAACTGCAATTCGCGGTCCAGCTCTCCGTCCAAAATGTCTTCCGGAGTGAAAAAAATGCTCCCGCTGCTGCCAAGGACCTCTTCCTTCGCGTAGCCCAGAATTCGCTCTGCGCCGCGGCTCCAATCGACAATCCGGTTCTCCATGTCGAGCGTGATAAATGCATAATCTTCTGCACTATCACGGAATAGCTGTAGCAAGCTTTCGGCCCGCTTGGCCGCAATCCGCTCTTTGCTGCACTGTGCGAGCTTCGCTTCGAGCTTTCGAATGCGCTCGCGCTCGTTTCCCCTGTCCATAAAACCTCTTTTCTGCGTCCCCGGGTCCGAAGCTGGGACAGAGGGTGGGCCTGGCACGGCACGTGCTCTACGCCACGTGTTCTACAATGATATACCTAAAAGGGCTCTGTACCTAGAAAAAGTTCTAGAGGAGGTCAGGAAGGTTTCGAGCCTGAACCTCGCGCCGCTAGAGCAGCGTCGATGACGGCACGCAATTCTGAAGCTACAAAGGGCTTGAGAAGGCAGAGGTTCGGTTCCTGCATCTGGGACGGATCTTGAACGAAAACTCCAGGGTAAGCCGTGAGATACACAACCGGCGTTCCGGTCGTCTCATGAATCCGGAGCGCAGCCTCAACTCCGCTCATCGCACCCTGCAGACGTATATCCATGAGCACTAGATCGGGAAGCAATTGCTGCGCCAGGCGCACGGCTTCTTCGCCCGACTTCGCCACTGCGTCAATCCGATATCCATCGCGCCGGAGCTGCTCCCGGATATCGCTGGCCACGACCGCCTCGTCTTCGACGATCAGGATGCTCGCGCCTTGCACCCTATTATCTAAACATGGCTGCGGGGCGCTGGAAAGGACTTTTGTTACGTCCGGCGATTATGAATCCGAGTTGCGCCAGTAAAGATACCAGCAATCCACGATTGTAGGGTCGTCGATCCCGAAATCGTCTCTATTAAGAGGGGAATCATGGCTGCGCGCTCGTTCCTATATGTGGAAGACGATGACGCGGCTTTTTTCCTCATGCAGATGGCGCTTCACGAAGCCGATCCCGACATTCGGCTTTTTCGGGCTTCAGATGGGGAACAGGCGCTCAGCTTTCTGCAAGGCTCGGGACCGTTTCAGAATGCACCCCGGCCAGACCTGATCCTTATGGATGTGAATTTGCCGAAGCGGAATGGATTAGAGGTGCTTAGAGCTCTGAAGGAAATTAAGGGTCTTGGTGCGATTCCAGTGATCATGTTCACGACATCCACCGCAGCAGATGAGCGCGAAACCTCGTTGGCGCTAGGGGCTCAGGAATACGTCACAAAACCGCCTAGCTTGGACCGGTTTATGGAGGTTGTGAAGGCGTTTACCCGGTTTCCGGAAGAATCCGGGGAACAAAACGCACAGGCGGCTTCCTAATACGCGGCATCCAGGCATCAGCGCTCGGTACTGGTACAATTCCCTGCTGCCGTTTGTGCCCAATGGAGCGCATGATTGAAGTGGCAGGATCAGAGTTCGCCACTGCGCGGCGAATCACTCACTCTGGCGCACAGCGCCAGATTCACCTTACTCGCTCGAAGAAAGGGTGAGTAAGGAGATCAACTTTCTGAAAAAAGGCATTCTGATCGTCGAAGACGATCGCATCACGGCCGAGCAGTTTCAGCAGACGCTGACTTCAAAGGGCTACGACGTTCACGCCGTTCTTAATTCCGGCGAGAACGTCTTCGAGACTGCGAGCCGCACCCGGCCAGATCTCGTATTGATGGACATCGTTCTACCCGGAGATTTGGATGGCATCACAGCCGCCCAGCAGCTACAGCGCATCGGCATCTCGGTCATGTATGTGACCGGTTACTCGGACCAGCAGTCTTGTGGAGCGCGCGCAGTGCACCGAGCCCTTAGGGTTCGTAGGCAAGCCTGTCGAGCCCGACGACCTGGCGGCGGCCGTTCAGGTCGCTCTTTTCAGGCGCGATCTCGAACGCGAGCGAGAGCGTGAGCGGCAACGGCATGCGGCAGCTCTGCGGGAATCCGAAGCACGCTTTCGATTACTCGTCGCGGGAGTGCAGGACTATTCTATTTTCACGTTGGACCCATCTGGACGTGTAAGCAGTTGGAATGTCGGCGCGGAGCGCATCACGGGTTACCTGGCAGACGACGTCATCGGCGAGTATTACGGGTTGTTTTTTACCGCGGAAGATCGCGACAGCGCCGTTCCCGAAATCGAGCTGGAACAGGCGCGCAATAGCGGGACTGCTGACGACACGCGTTGGCTGGTTCGCCAGAATGGGGAGCGCTATTGGGCCGAAGGAACGCTTACGGCCATCCACGACAACGGCGGCCCGCTTACCGGTTTTGCGAAGGTGACTCGCGACTCAACCGAGCGACGCCGAATGCAGGAAGCGCTCAAGGAACAGCAAGAGCGGCTGAGCGTGGCGTTGAAAGCTGCCCGGACCGGGACGTGGCACTGGGACCTTGCTACGAACACGGACACATAGACGAAAGTCTGCGAGGGCTGTTCGGCCTTCGGCCGGATCAGGAGATCAGGACCATTGAAGACTTCTACGCTATCGTCCACCCGGATGAGCGCGCAGATGTTGTCGAGTCGTTTCAGCGCACCGTGCGGGAAGGCATTCATCTCGATACGGAGTTTCGGGTGGTATGGCCGGATGGCAGTGAGCATTGGCTACTGGACCAGGGCGAAGTGGTGCACGACTCGGACGGCCGGCCCCTCTATTTCTCCGGCGCTTGCGTCGATATCACGGACCGGAAGCGGGCGCAGCAGGCGTTGCTTGAAAATGAGGAACGGTTCCGCTTGTACGCGGACAACGTGCACGATTACGCACTCATGCAAATGGACACGGAAGGCCGAATCGTTAACTTGGAATACCGGCGCCGAACGGGTGCTCGGATACTCCGATGCTGAGATTCTGGGCGAGAGCGGTGCGCGCCTGTTTACGCCCGAGGATGTAGCCAAAGGCGAGCCGCACAAGGAGATGCAGCAAGCTATCGCGGAAGGCCGGGCCCCGAATGAGCGCTGGCAGGTGCGCAAGGACGGCACACGCTTTTGGGCAAGTGGCGTACTCACTCCGATGTACGACCAGCAAGGCCGCCTGCGCGGTTTTGCCAAAGTCATGCGCGACGAAACGGAGCACCGCCGCACTGACGAGCGCATACGCGCGTCGCTGAGAGAAAAAGAGGCGCTTTTAAAGGAGATTCATCACCGCGTCAAGAACAATTTGCAGGTGATCACCAGTTTGCTACGGCTCCAGTCCCACAACATCCCCGACGAGCGAATGCGAACGCAGTTTGACGAAGCATGCAACCGGGTGCGGGCCATAGGGCGGATTCACGAGCTACTCTACAACTCGCCGGATCTGGCGCACGTGGATTTCGGAACTTATCTCGAGCGCCTCACACGCGATCTGTTCTCCTTCTATGGCGTGGACCACGGGCGAATCCAGGTGTCTATTGACGCCCAGCGACACGGATCTGGAGATTGGCCGCGCGATTCCATGCGCCCTGATCGTGAATGAATTAGTGACCAACTGCGTCAAGCACGCGTTTCCTGGAGAGCGAAGAGGCGCGATCGAAGTGTCTTTACGGGGTGTGCGGAACGAATGCGTGCTTGCCGTAGCCGATAATGGCGTGGGCCTGCCCGAAGGATTCGATCTAGAAAAAACAGGCTCTTTGGGCCTGCAATTGATTCCGATATTGGCGGAGCAACTGGAAGGCCGCGTGCAGCTCGATCGCAGCCGGGGAACACGATTCGAGATCTGGTTCCCCGGCTCAGAGAAGGCATAGTGACCGTGAGCGGACGTATTCTCGTGGTAGAAGACGAAAAAATCGTGCAACTCGATCTGCGTTATCAGCTCGAGCACTTGGGGTACGTGGTTGCAGGTGTGGCCTCGTCAGGCGAGGAAGCGATTGCCAAAGCGGCCCAGCTCGAGCCAGATCTGGTGTTGATGGATGTGCGCCTCAAAGGCGAGATGGACGGAATCTCGGCGGCTCGCAGCATTCGAGCGGTTCGCGATGTTCCGGTGGTCTATTTGACCGCACAGAATCAGGCGCAGCCCACGAATGGACAGGAAGCAGCCCCTTATCCGTGCCTTGGGAAACCGTTCCGCACGGCGGATCTGGACGCGGCGCTGAGCAGGGCGCTGCACGGATCGTGATTGCGTCTACTTTTCCAGATAGAAATTCCCGGCGAACATCGCATCGATTCCAGAAGAGTAAAAGCTTCGGACGGCGTCGCGGGGAGTGCAGACCAGCGGGTCTCCGAACAGATTGAAGCTGGTATTGTAGAGCACCGGCAAACCTGTGGATTCGCCTGCTCGCACCAGCAGAGCGTGATACAGCGGGTTCTCATCCTTGCGAACCGTGTGGACGCGAATTAAATTGTTCCCGAGAATTGCGGCCGCGAATGTATCGCGGTGTTCGGGGCGCACACGGCCGACCGTCGCCAGATAGCACGCGTTTGGCCCGACCTCGAAATATTGGTCTGCGATTTCGGCGGGAACAGAGGCGGCGAATTTGCGGAAGCTCTCCCGATGCTTGATATAGACGTTCAGATTTTCGGTCGAGTAGGGATTGAGCGGGGAAGCCAAGATGCTGCGGTTTCCCAACGCGCGCGGACCAAACTCCATGCGGCCCTGCATCCAGGCCACGATCTTCTGATCCTCGAGCGCGCGCACAGCCTGGGCGATCAATTCGCCCTCCGTCTGCAGGTATCTGAAACGCAGCTTGCAGTTTTCGAGCACTTGCTTGATCTCTTCGGGAGAGTATGCGGGCCCCAGACACAAGCTCGTGAACGGGATGCGGGGTTTCTCGTTATAGAAGTTGTGCCAGGCGTACAGCGCGGACCCGAGTGCGGTTCCTGCATTGCCGGCGACAGGCTGAACGAAGACCTGGCTGAATCTCTCCTCGAGCGTGTGGACCAGGAGCGCGTTGAGCGCCACCCCGCCCGCTAGACACACGGTTTCGGGCGGGCGCAAGCATAGCGGCAACAGCTTCGACTACAGCCGCTTGCAAACTGGCGGCTAAGTCGGCCTTCGTATGTGAAGGGAGCGTTTCGCCCGCGTCTATCCCGAGAGCCTGATAAAAACGGCTGCTGAATCCTCCGCGCGCCGGACGATCTGAATCGAAGAAAGCTCCGGTCGATGCAAGGCCATGCGGCTTCGCCCCGATGCAGCAAGTTACGAAAGAGTTCGAGGAAGCGCGGCTCACCGGGCGCGGAAAGCCACTGAATTTTGTGTTCATCGGCACGAGGCTCGAAGCCCAGCAACTCCGTTACACGATTGAAGAGATCTCCGAGCGAATCGGGGAAGTAGAGCTCGCGTACGGGAGTCAATCGATTCTCCCGGCCTTCAAAGAGCACAGCGGAACGGAAGTCTCCGGCCCGGTCGAGAGTCAGTACTGAAGCCGAATCGAAAGAGGTTGCGTAATAAGCGGACGCGGCGTGAGCGTGATGATGCTCGACGACCACGATGTTGGCTTTCGGGAAACGAGCGCGGAGCTCTAGCTGGACGGCGCTCTCCGGGCCGGGCGCAAACGGGCGGGCAAGGGCGATGCAGTCGATTGCCGATGCCGCTATCCCGGCTACCTTGAGCGTTAAAGCAAACGCTTCGTCCGGGAAGGAGCCGGGCCGGTTGTGGCGCGCAACTTTCGATTGCTCAACTGCGGAAGCAAGCTGTCCGTCCTTCAGAACGCAGCAAGCCGGATCGCTGAGAAGTCCGCCCAGCCCGGCGATGATTCGCGCCACGCTTAGACCCTTCGGAGCCTCTGGATAGCACGCTCGCGCCCGATACAGACGAAGACGGCGAACGCACTGGGGCCGACGGGCTGCCCGGTCAATGCGGCGCGGCTCGCGTTGATCAGCACACCCGCCTTTACTCCACGCACTTCGGCCAGCTTGCGCAAAGTGGCCTCGACGCTCGCTTCCGTGAACTCGGGATTGGCTTCGAGGCGATCGGCTAAGTCGCGCAGCAAGTCACGCGCGCCCGGCGCATCGAGTTTGTCGAGAGCCGCCGGCTCTATCGGGAACTCATCGGCGAAGTAGGCCCGGCCCTTTGTCGCGAAGTCGAGCAGAGTGGAGTAGCGCGTGCGAATTGTATCCACAACGTGCAGGAAGAATGCATCGTCCCCGTACGGCGCGAGATCGTAAGCCTTTAGCGTATCGCGGACCAGAGGACCTAATTGCGCGATGTCCATCGACCGCAGATGTTGCGAGTTCAGCCACAAGGCCTTCGGATCGATGGGATCGGTTTCGCTGAAGTTGACGACCGCATTGCTGCGGTGAACGCTTTCGAAATTGAAAGCGCTGGTGAGCTCATACAGGCTCATCTGCTCGCGGTCGTCTTTCGGCGACCAGCCCAGTAAGCAGAGAAAGTTGATATACGCGAGCGCGAGAAAACCTTGGTCGCGGTAGGTTGTGACGCTGACGACCGGGCCGTGCTTGCGCTTGGAAAGTTTCGAGCCGTCGGGGGCCGTCAGCAGCGGCAGATGCGCAAAGCGGGGCACCGGAACACCCGCGGCCTGAAAAATGAGAATGTGCTTAAAGGTGTTCGAGAGGTGATCCTGGCCCCGAATTACGTGAGTAATCATCAGATCAATATCGTCGGCGCAAGAAGCGAGGTGGTACGTGGGCATGCCGTTGCTGCGCAGCAATGCGAAGTCTTCGATGTCGGCAGTGAGCTTCGATTGATCGCCGTACACCTCGTCTTTGAAGGCAACTTCAGCCGGTTTGTCGCGCTCCACGCGAAAGCGGATGACGAACGGCTCACCGGCGGCAGCGCGCGCATCACTCGCCTCTTTTGAGAGAGCGCGCATTTCCGGATGGCAGAGCCACGGACCCTCTGCATGCGGCTTGTCTTCCAGATCGGCCGCAGCGGGCTTGAAGTCGCGATACGCGAAACCCTTCGCAAGCAAGTCATAAGCCAACTTGCGGTGCAGATCGAGACGGTCGGATTGCCTGTACGACTCGTCCCAGTTCAGCGCCAGCCAGTTCAGGCCTTCGTAAATGGAGTTGAGGGAGGCTTCTGTATTGCGATCTACATCGGTGTCGTCGATCCGAAGGATCATCGTGCCGTGATGCTTGCGTACGTAGAGCCAGTTGAAAATAAACGTGCGCGCGCTGCCGATGTGGAGATATCCGGTCGGTGATGGCGCAAAGCGAGCCCGAATCATGAAGTCTCAGTGTACAAATCGGCGCTCAGATTTCCAGTTGTGAGAGCGTTTGGTACAGATGAACGAATTGAGCTGTCGTGAGCTGCTCGGCGCGCGAACCTGCCTCGGGCAAAGCGTCGATGCGTTCGCCATAAAACGGGCGCAGGTTGTTACGCAGCGTTTTTCGTTTATGCGTGAAACAGCGGCCAACAAAGGTTAATAAGTCCTGAAGTTGGGGCGGCGAGCCGGGCTTTCTCTGAAACCGCACTGCGGCCGAATCCACCTTTGGGGGCGGCACGAAGGCCGACGGCGGCACCTTGCAGATGAGCTCGACATCACAGATCAATTGGGTGGCGACCGTTAGATAGCCGTAGGCGCGCGTGCATGGCGAAGCGAGTACTCGATCGGCTACCTCCGATTGCATCAGGAACACCGCAGACAGGAAACTGGTCATCGAGCGCCAGGAACTTTTCGATAATCGGCGAAGTTATGTAGTACGGGAGATTTCCGGCAATCGTGGCCGGACCCCATTGAGCGATGTCGGTTGAAAGCACATCGGCGGTATGCACGTGCAGCTTGGATTCAGAAGCATACTTCGAGCGAAGATGGCCGGCGAGCGAAGCGTCCAACTCGATGGCATGCACTTCGTCTGTACGTGGAAGCAGATGCCGGGTCAATGCGCCCCGGCCCGGCCCGATTTCGATGACTCGCGGCGTGTATGCGCCGCAAGCTGCGACTGCGAGACGCTCGAGAATCGCATCTCGTAGAAGGAAGTGCTGGCCCAGCTTACGAGGCAAGCGCGAACGGCTTCTCCAGAGATAAGTGGCGGGAATAGTATCGCCGGTCCGGGATCAGATCTTTGTTGAGGATGGCGAACAAGTCTCGTTCTGAACCCGGCACGAGCGAATCCCAATCGAGATCGGAAACGCCGCCGAGAAACGGTGAATACACGATGCGCTTACCGGATCGCAGAGCGTGCGCTCCGGCCCAAGCTCCGAGAAAAGCGAGCGAGGCATTGTCCGGCAAGGAGTCGAGCAACTCCAGCAAAAACGCGGCTTTGATGACGGCAAATTGAGTCGAAACTGCGCTGACAGAGCGCTGCTTCCACATCTGGGCGAAATAGCCGGGGTCGAGAACAGACTTGCCGCGATTCGGGCAGCCACAGGGTCCCGCGAACCCGAAATAGCGGCCCGCTTCGGTGATTATGCCCTTTCGATTGTGGATGCGGCCCCCGATCATGACGGTATCCGGATGGAGCTCGAACAGCGCCAGCGCTTCCCACGGCCATTCCGCATTCTCGATATCCACATCCTCGCCTACCAAATGAACGAATCCATTTTGCCGCGCCGCTTCGCGTGCAAACGCAGCGAGGCAGGCGGGCTTAGAGGCCACCGGTAGTGAGACTTGCTTGCGGTCGGCCGCGCTGCCGGTCAGCGCGATAGAGACGAATGGCGGAGCTCTATCGTGCCGACGCCGGAAATACCAGTGCGCAGCGCCACCCAGCAACGGGCTGTACTCAATGCTGAACCTTTCCGGATCCGGCTGCGTGTCGAGGAATCTTTGCAAAGCTGCTTTTTGCGACGCATGCACGTAAGGCTTGCTCGCCGCGTCGTCTGCAGTCGAGCGCGCGTGTACTCGCCAGCTATAGAGCACTTCGGGAATGTGTATCGCGGCGTAGCCCGCAATCAGGAACCGGACGAAAAGATCCCAGTCCGGGCTCCCCTCCGTTTTGGGATCCGTGTATGCGCCCAATTCCAACGCCTTCTCGCGGTTGATGATGCCGAGGTGAGCAATGTAAGCGGAGTTCAACAGAAGCACGGGATCCCAGTCGGGCTTGAGATAGGGATCAAAAAATTTCTTACCGATGAGCTTGTCCTCATCTGTGTAGAGCAAGGCCGGGTAGCCCGTCTGCCGAATAAAGGAGGTAATGACCTGAAGAGCATCCGGATACAGGTAGTCATCGGCATCGACGGGCAACACGTAGCGCCCGGTCGCGCGCTCGAGGCAGCAGCGCAGCCCCGCGATGATGCCGATATTCGTCTCGACTCGATGGAGCGTTCACCCAGCTATACGCGTTCAACTCGCCTAAGTAGGAACAGAGGCTCGGGTTCACGCAGCCGTTATCGAGGATCACCCACTCGCACGCGCCATCCGGATTTTGAGCGATCACAGATTCGGCGAGCACCTTGAGATATCTCAACGGACTCTGGTTCCACACCGGCGTCAAGATGGACAGCAGACCCGGCTCGGGAGGCTCGTTATAGATCAAGGCGCGCTCTCGGATGCGTCGGTCAATCCAGCGGCGATACTCGCGTGCCGCGCGATCGGGCAGAAGAATTTCCGATTGACGCCTCAGCACGCCTCGGACGAAAGCCGGAAGCCCGCGCCGCAGCCGCCGCAACTTTTCCATTTTTTAGAGCACGTCGGCGAAGGCGGGCTGAAGCCGCCGGTATAACGAAAAGCCCAGCGTGAAAACGATTAACGAAAAAATGGTTGCGGCCCCGAACTCACGCCATTGATCGAAACGCCCCGATAAAATCAACCCTCGATAGGCATCCACGAACGCGATCATCGGATTAATCGAAAAGATGAAATCGCGAAACCTTGCCGGTATGGCTGAACGCGGATAGACGATCGGTGTCAGGTAAAACCAGATGTTGAGAATGATGCTGACGGTCTGAGGAACATCCCTCACGTAGACTGTCAACCCCGCGACGATATAGCTGAATCCGAGCGTAAACAGGATCTGTACGATCCATACGAACGGCAGGAGCAACACGGTCGCGTGGATCTGGTGAGCGATCAGCGCGAAAACGATCAGGAGCGGAACTAGTCCGAAACTATTCTCGACGAGGCTGGAGAGCACGGGAACGATGGGAAGCAGAGAGAGCGGAAACACGACTTTTTTGACCAGGTTCGGGTGGCCGGTCACCGAGTGGGCCGCCTGATTGAGCCCGCCCGTGAACGCCAGCCAAGGGATTAGGCCGGCGAAGAGCCATATCCCAAAGGCGAGATTTGTTCCCGGAAGACCTTCAATGTTGACCCGAACGCGCAGAATCACTCCAAACACGTAGGTATAGAGCGCAATCTGAGAGGCCTGGGTAATGAGCGGCCAAAATTTACCGAGCAGAGATCCTTTGTAACGGGCATCCAGATCTCGAATGAGCAACATCGTCAGGAGATCGAGAAGCGCGCGCGAGCGGCGGATGAGCTGGCGCATAATCCAGCTAACCATACCGGGCCATAAACGGACCGCGATGGTCGAAGGCACAGCTTCGCTTGCTATCGTTCTAAAAGAATTATGGAGGCTCATGACCCTCTTGCAACACGGCTCCAAGAGACGCAAGAGGCGCTGAAGCGGCTTGAGTCCGAGCTGAAAGTCTCCAAACGCCAGATCGCGACGCTTTCGGCGCTGATCGAGAGGCACGACGGCCAGCTCACCGCGCACGAATCATCTATCGCGCGGCTCGACCGCATTCTGATGGAGCTTCTCACAGGGCGGACATGGCGTGCGCTGCAGGCTGCGGGAAAGCTCGTCAAAAGATTCGTGCCGTCGGGCTCGGCATCAATCGGCGTGGCAGTTCGCAACAATTCTTATCTCTTCTGTGACGAACCGAAGCCGAACGCGCGAAAGCCTCGCAGCGGAAGGATTAATGTGCGGGGATGGTGCCTGGCGCCCGGCGGTGTCGATTGCGTTCAAGTCGCGGTTGCCGGTATTCCGACCGTCGAAACATCCCCAAACGTGCCGCGCCCCGACGTGAAGCGGGCGCACCCGGACCTGGATCAAACCGGGCGGGCGGGTTTCTCGGTGTCGTTTGATTCCCTGCCCCTTCCGAATGGCCGGCATCCGATCATCATTCGCCTGGTTTCGAAAGGAAAAGTCGTCAACGAGACAAGGACGGCAGTACGAATCGATCACGAAAAGGGGTTCCCGTCGGATTACGAAGAATGGATGCATGAGTTCGAGCGCCCCGACGATGAACTGATTGCGATGAAGCTTCCGACGCTCAAGACTCGACCACTCATCAGCGTCGTGATGCCGGTTTACAACACGGAGCCATCGGAGTTGAAAGCGGCGATTCAATCGGTGATCGATCAATCTTACGAGAATTGGGAGCTGTGCGCGGCCGACGATTGCTCATCGAGGCCGGAACCGAAGGAAATCCTCCGCGAATTCGCCGGGCGGGACAGCAGAATCAAAGTCGCGTTTCAAACCGAGCGAGGCGGCATCTCGAAAACGTGCAATCGCGGTTTAGAAATCGCATCGGGAGATTACGTCTGTTTTCTCGACCACGACGACACGCTTGCGCGGCACGCGCTGGCCTATGTTTGCGAGATGTTGAACCGCTCGCCCGATGCCGATTTTATTTACAGCGATGAAGACAAGATCGATCAGGATGGCCAGCGGTTCGATCCCTTCTTTAAACCCGATTGGTCACCGGATCTGCTGCTATCGGAAAACTATATCTCGCACCTGCTGGTTGTGCGGAAGGACCTCATCGAAAGAACGGGTCCGTTCTCTTCCGAGTGCGATGGAAGCCAGGACTATGACTTGATCCTGCGGGCCAGCGAAAGAGCATCCCGGATCGAGCACATCCCGAAAGTGCTCTACCATTGGCGAGCGGGCGTGGCTTCTACGGCGACGGCTCTCGAATACAAGCAATATGCGTTGGACGCGGCGCGGCGCGCGCTTGACCACGCCTGCGAGCGGCGGGATAGCCAGATGCGAATGGAGCCCGGCCGCGCTGTGGGGCGATGGCGCGCGCGATACCCGATCCCTTCAGGCACTCGCGTGAGCATCATCATTGCAGCCGGCGGCAGAGTGGGCGTGTTGCGCACGAACCTCGACAACCTCTTCGAGAAAACAACTTACGCGGATTACGAAGTCGTGATCATTGACAACTCTCACGAGAAAGCAGTCGAGAAGCTCGTTAACAGTTATCAGGACGGCTCGCGCGCGCTTCGCTACATGGACTGGCGCAACCAGCCCTTCAACTACTCGCTAATCAATAACACCGCCGCGGGTCAATGCGACTCGCCCGTACTTCTGTTCCTAAATGACGATACATCGGTGATCGCTCCCGATTGGCTGGAATCCATGCTCGAGCTTGCCCTTCTACCTGAAGTGGGCGCAGTTGGAGCCAAGCTTTTATATCCCGATGGGCGGATTCAGCACGCCGGAGTCGTGATGGGCGTGTACGATAACTGCGGACACGCGTTCAAGGGCTTGGATTCGGAGATCCAGCACTATTTTGATTTCCCCGATGTGATTCGCAACGTCAGCGCGGTTACGGGTGCATGCCTGATGACGCGTGCGAGCGTGTTTCGGGAGGCGGGCGGCTTCGATGAGACCGATTTCGCCGTGGCCTTCAATGATGTCGATCTGTGTTTGAAGATTGGCGAACTCGGGTATCGCGTGCTCTACACGCCGCATGCTTCGCTGTACCATTACGAAGCGTTTTCGAAGACTTCGAAGGACCTCATTCCACACCCGGAAGAGGTGGCGCGAATGCGATCGAAATGGAGCGCGGTTATTGCACAGGACCCGTATTACAGCCCCAACCTGACGCGCAACGATGAAGATTACTCGTTGCGAACCAAGTCTCAGGGTTGACGCTGGATTCGGCGTCGTGACACAGGATGCGTAAGATCGGGGTCATGATAGCGTAGAACCAGCCGGGCCCTTAGCTCAGCTGGTCAGAGCAGAGGACTCATAATCCTTTGGTCGTAGGTTCAAATCCTACAGGGCCCACCAACAATCCACCCTTCAGTTGAGGAACGGTTCAAGCGCGAGTCCCCCTGCTTAGTCATCGCGCTTCGGTACAGCAATGTAACCTATCGAGTTTCCACTGCTATCAATGAAGTGCCCCGTCACTGCGCCTTCGTCGTTTAAGCCGCCACCGGCGGTTTGCTGGGCTCCGGGCACATCGATTTGAAAGAATTTCCCCGAAGGAGAGCGAACGAATCCGTGTTCGTTGTTCGATGTGTCCCAAAAATGCCCTGAGATCCAACCAAGGTTATTCAGGCCGAGCGCCAGAGTGCCGCGCCCTGGCGTGGTGGAAGCTCCGGGAACGGTGATATCAGTCAAAGCGCCATTCCAATCGCGAAAGTAGCCGTGATATACGCCCACCGAATCTAAATAATATCCGACGATTTGCTGGAAATCGTTTACGACGAACGCATATGTGAAAGACGCGCCGGGATAAGAGAATTCGGTAATGCTGCCTTGCTGATTTACGAACGCCGTTGCGGACGCGAAGCTCGGAGCGGTCAATAATACCCGCAGAAGGTTCCTACGTCGTTTAGGCCGTAGATTCCCGTGGCGGAGCCTGTTGGAAGGCCGGGAAGGTTGTAGTTTGTGTAGGTGCCGTCATTGTAGAAGAAGCCCGAATATTGAGCGGCGGCCGTGTTGTAGAACTGGCCCACCACCGTGCCTTCGATGTTTATGCCGTAACCCAGGGTGTAGCCCGCAGTTGCGCCACCCTTATCGGCGGGATCAATCAATGTTGTCACATGTCCGTCCCAGGAACGGATGAAGCCCTGGACGGCCCCCTGCTGGATCGCATAGTCACCCACCACCGAGCCGAAGTCATTGATCGCGTTTGCGAACAAGTTGTGGCTATTAGGAATTTGAAACTTCTCGAATTTGTAATTGCCGGACTGGATACTGCTAGCGGCATAAGTGGTCGCCGCCAGGGTGACGATAAGGGCTGGAAGTACTGCGTATTTGTTCATATTTCCTTCTTGGTTTCAGAATTGTGCCTTCAGAGCAAACTATGAGCGGAATCCGGCTCTTGGGGCTAGTAACTTACGGTAATCTGGGCCTGATTACCGTACCGTCTGGACAGCCTTTTCCGGGTCGTCTACACTTTGCTCTATGGCCGCGGCTATCTCTAAGCCGTTCGGAGGCAAGGGCGTTATCTCCGCCGAGGGCGTGTGCGCGGAGCTGGAGCGAATCCTTGCGTGCGATTCCTTTGCGGGGTCGAAGCGTCTCAGCGCCTTCTTGCGCTTCATAGTCGAACGGGCGCTGGCCGATCGACTCGATGAAATCAAGGAATATCGAATTGGCGCGGAAGTCTACGGGCGAGGGCCACAGTTCGACCCCCGGATCGATAACATTGTGCGGGTCGAAGCAAAACGGCTGAGAACCAAGCTCCGCGACTATTACGAGCGCCCAGGACGCGAAAATCCCGTTCGGATTGAGATTCCAAAGGGCACATACACGCCCAAATTCCAAGCGGTTCCGGTCGGGGACAGGAGCCCGATTCTGTCGAAACCAGCGCGCAGCTTACCTCTCCGCTGGGCTGCACTGGTGCTTATCCTGACTGCGACGTGTGTTTTCGCATACTGGCGATTCTATACGTGGGGATCTGGGGGAAAAGCTCACCCGTCGATTGCAATCCTTGGATTTAAGGACATCACCCGCGTGCACGGCGATAATGCCTGGCTCTCTACAGCGCTTTCGGAGATGCTCACCATGGACCTTGCCGAAGGGGGACAGGTTCGAACCGTTCCGGTGGATAGTATCTCGGAGATGAAACGGGATTTGCGGGTGGGGGACACCGATGGGCTCGCCCGTACGCTCCTCAATCGCGTGCGCGGACGTGCCGGAGCCGATTGGGTGGTCGTGGGAGCGTACACTGCATTGGGAGATCACAACAATGGGCAGATAAGACTCGACGTCCGCGTGCAGGATGCGCAGTCGGGGGACACAGTTGCCACGCTTTCGGAAACGGGCAGCGAACGCGGATTGTTCGAGTTGGCCGATCGCACGGCAGTGCGATTACGGCAGAAACTCGGGTTAGCCGCGATTACGGGTAAAACGCCCGATGCGGTTCTACCATCCAGTCCCGAAGCCATGCGGTTGTATGCAGAAGGGCTGGACCGGCTTCGCGAATCGAATGCTGTCGCGGCACGTGAAGTTCTCGATCGCGCAGTTGCGGCTGACCCCTCGAATCCATTCACTTACTCGGCTTTGGCCGCGGCGTGGGATGCGCTCGGATACGAAGTAAGAGCGCAAGAATCGGCCGGGCGCGCCCATCAGCTTGCATCGCATCTCAGCCGCACCGAACAGCTTCAAATCGAAGGCCGATTCCGAGTCTATGCGCACCAATGGGATGAGGCTATCCGGATCTATCAAAATCTTTGCAAGGCGGAGCCTGACAGCATCGACGATGCTCTCATGCTGGTGAACGCCGAGCGCTTAGCATCCAAACCAGGTCACGCACTCGCAACCATTGAGAGCCTACGGAAGCTTGCTCCTGATTTGCGGGAAGACCCCCGCGTTGACTTCGCCGAGGCGAGAGTGTTGGGCGATCTCGGCGATTTCCACCGGGCCCGGGAGTCAGCAATTACGGTCGAGCGGAAGGCTCTCGCGATAGGGGCGCGGCTGCTGTACGCAAGAGCCAAGCTATTCGAGAGTGGCACTATGCAGAATCTTGGGATGCCTCACGCCGCCGAAGTCCGTGAGGAAGCGCGGCGGCTCTGCGCGGATTTAAACGACAGAGCATGTGTGGAGCAGACTCTAAGGGTCGAGGCAAATCAAATTTTGCTCTCCTCTTCTCCTACGCGTGCCAAGGAGCTCTACGGGCAGGCTCTAAAAATCTCGCGCGAGATGGGTTATCGACGCGAGACCCTAAATTTGCTGGAAGGGCTTGGGGCAGCATCCGCAGAGCTCGACGATTTCACGTCCGCAGAGAAGGCCTACGCCGAAGGGCTCACGACAGCGCGCGAAACCGGCAATGTGAGCGGCGTGAACGCATTCCAGATGGATCTGGCGGATATCTTGGCATCGGAAGGCAGATTGCTGGAGGCGAATGCAATTTATCAGCGTTTCATTTCGTTGGCTCGCGGCACTGGCCGGAGAGAGAATCTCGGCACCGCGCTCACCGGGTTCGCAAAACTGCTGTGGGTCGAGGGAAGGCGCAACGAGGCTCAGCGGGCCGCGGAGGAAGCGGTTCGCGTGCTTCGCCCTACCGGGGAAGTCTATGAGATTGCCGCCGCGCTTACGATTTTAGGTGAATGCTTACTCGATGTGGGCGATGTCGAATCCGCGCGGAAGAATGACGAGGAGGCCGTGACTCTGAAAGGGGGAGCACGGGCGGAGATCGCATCTGCGAGTGCGCTGCTCGAAGCTCATCGGGCGCGTGCAGCCGAATCGAGAGCCGCAGACGCGGTCCACACGTTCCAGGCCGCTAAACGTGTTCACGATGAAGCACTCGGCCGGGCGGTCCTGATTCGGGCGTTACTGGCTGAGGGCAAAGTGCACGAAGCCAACGAAGTCGTGAAAGAGCAAAGCATGAACAACCTGCGAGACCCATATGCCCGGTTGGTGTTCGGCGTAGCCGCGGCACGGGCTCAAGCGGCTGCGGGTAACCCGGCCGATGCTCTGAAACAGCTATCTGCGTTGATTTCAGAATCGAGCCGTCTTGGGTATGGCCGAGCTGCCTCCGAAGCGCGCCTTGCGTACGGCGAGATTACGAAACGAACCCACTCCCCGAGGCGAGTTTACCGAACGAACTCCCTTACGATGGAGTGGGTTCGTTTTTTCATTTGATCACGAACGGGAGTCATGGTTCAGTGAAACTGATTGCAGCTATTGTGGTTACAGCAGTTTTGGCATGGGGGGCGGATACGGTGAGTGTGTATTCGAGGAAGGATCTAGACGCTCTCAGCCAGAAGCTTTTGAAAAAACGAACCCGATCCGCCAGCCAGGATTTAGACCGGTTCGGGAATCACTACACGATGATGGCCGTGCGAACCGGGACGGGCTCTTCCGAGATGCACGAGCATGAGGCTGACATATTTGTCATTGAGAGCGGCGAGGCGACGCTGGTGATCGGGGGCAGGATTGTGAATCCGCACACAGAAAAACCGGGCGAGATCCGGGGTACTTCGATTCAGGGCGGCGAGCGGCATCGGGTGGCGGCAGGTGATATCGTGCACATCGCGGCGAAAACGCCGCATCAACTTGTCATCGAAAATGGGAAACCGTTTACGTATTTTGTCGTGAAGGTAACTGGCCAATAGATGGCGGCTGCGTGGGTGTTGACCTTGCTGGCTTGGGCGGGGGTAGCCGGCGGAATCTTCTTGGGCCAATGGCGGAGAGCGTCATCACACTTGAGTGCGGCTGGAGGCGTACTGCTCTTCGCGATCGCCGTCTTCCTCGTCATACCTGAGGTTGCACAGAGCTTAGGCTGGGTGCTGGCCTGCGCCTTGGTCCTCGCAGTATGCGCCGCGCTGCTGCAGCTCGACAGATATTTAAGCCGCCTGGGGCATTCTGCGCGCGAGGGCGTAATTGGACCGCTGCTCGCAGCGACTGCGTTGCACAGCTTTCTGGATGGGTGGAGCGTGCGCGCGTTTTCGGCTCTGGCGTTCGCAACCATCGCGGTGCCGCTGGGGTTGGCGCTGCACAAGCTCCCCGAAGGACTGGCGTTGGGGTTGATTACGCGCAAAGCCATGCCTTCCGTTGGGACGGCTCTGGCGACTAGCCTGCTAGTCGAGGGCTTGACTCTGGTGGGCGCCATTGTCGAGCCAAAAGTGAACGCATCGGGCGCGGCGACTTTCGGAAATTGGTGGACGGGAATTGTGTTGGCGATTGTTGCCGGCAGCTTTTTATTTCTGGGCGTGCATTCGTTTGTGCCGCACCGGGGGAAGACCTAAACAGGCGTAGGCGGGTGTTGCTTGTGGAAATCGGTTCGGTTTTGGAATTCACGGCCAGCGGCGAGAAGCATATTCTCTGAGAACGGTGGCCCGACGAACTGCAGACCGATCGGGAGACCGTTGACGAAGCCGCACGGGACGGAGAGCGCGGGAAGTCCCGCGAGATTGCTTGCCTGGACCAGTCCCGCGACGACGCCTTTCTGATCGGGACGCTTCGGCTCGGTCTCATTAAATGGCTGGTCGGAACGGTCGGGCAGGCTGAGGCGGGTTGGCGCGACCAGCAAATCAAGTTCCCCAAACAGATCGTGAAAGGCCGCCTGGATCTGAGTACGGACGCGCATTGCTTTCAGGTAATCGACAGCCGAGTAGGTGAGCGAAGCCTTCAATCCATCGATCTGGCTCTGATCCGCAAGCTGGTCGACTTTGCCGCTGCGAATGAGCTGCTCGAACACGGAAGCGCCTTCGGAGTCGATAATGGCACCGATCACGGGGTCGTAGGGAAAGTCGGGCAGCTTGCTCTCGACCATTTGGGAGCCGAACGACTTGACCACTGGAAGAGCATTCGCGAAGCCGGGGCGCAAAGGCTCGTCGGGCCATTCAGAAAAATCGATCTCGGCGTATCCGATTTTCAGATCGCTGAACTTTCGATAGTACTGAGGCGCGTAGTAGAAGCTCTTGCGAGCCGAGCCGGGGTCGTCGTTATCAGCGCCGGCGATGGTGTGCAACACGAGTCCGCAATCGGCGGCAGTTCGGGCGAGAACGCCGATTTTGTCGAGAGTCCAAGAGAGCGGCATTGCGCCATGGCGGCTGACCAAGCCGTAAGTTGGCCGGAGCCCGCTGACACCGCAAAAGCAGGCGGGTGTCAGGATGGAGCCGGACGTTTCAGAGCCAAGCGCATAGGGCACAAGACCTGCGGCGACAGCGGCGCCCGAACCGCTCGACGAACCGCCTGACCAATACTGCTTGTTCCAGGGATTCAGCCCCGGGCCTTGTAGAGACGCGGCTGCTGAACTATATCCGCCACCTCCTGCTAGCTCGACCATGGACAGCTTGCCGATCAAAATAGCTTTGGCCTTATCGAGGCGTTTGACGACGGTTGCGTCGTAATCGAAGACTTGATCGGCGAAAGGTTTGGCGCCCCAGGTAGTGGGATATTTCGCAACGCTGATTAGATCTTTCACGCCATAGGGAATGCCTTGCAGAGGGCCTCGGAAACGCTCATGCTTGAGGTCGTCATCAACGTTCTTAGCAGCTTTGTGGGCTTCTTTAACCAGCGATAACGCGAGCGCGTTGTATTGCGGACCTAAGGTTTCGAGCCGCTTGCCAAAGAATTTGGCCAGTTCAACAGAAGAGATCTGGCGGTTATGCAGCGCCGTGCTTAGCTCGGCAATGGTGGCGAAGGGAAGAGCAGCTTCGTCGATTTTGTCCGCGCCGTTTCCCATGGAGACGCCCTAGACTTTGAAAGCGAACGCCGGCTCAACGTTCATGGGCACTTCCAGTTGCGAAAGGCGGCCGCTGACTGTGCGGACGTCCGTGTAGGCTTTATTGAGCTTTTCTTGGGGGGTCGCGGAAGCGGGAGCGGGGGCAGGCGCCCCTTGAGGGGGCTTCTGCGAAGTCACTTGGGCCAAGAGCGGAGCAGCGCCGACCAGTGCGGTCCACTCGCGGCGTGTTATGCGGGTACTCATGGGCACATTATAGGATTGACTTTTGCGGGGTTTTTGGATTACATTCGCTTTATTTCTTCCAGGGGGTCTACCGTGAATTGCAGGAACGTTCTTTTGGCAGTTTTGGCGGTGGCTTGCTGTGTATGCCGGCTATCGGCCGACGTGACGGGCACGATTCTCGGGACGGTTCGCGACAGCTCGAACGCGGTTGTGGTCGGGGCGCAAGTCACGGCGACGAATGTCGAGACGAATTTCACGAGGACAGTTTCGTCCGGCTCGGACGGCGCATACCGTCTGCTGGCGTTACCGACCGGGCGGTACAGGGTAACCGCAACCGCCCCGGGCTTTGAGCAGTTCGTTACCACCGACATTAATTTGCAAGTGAATGACCAACTTCGCGTTGATGTTGTCCTCCGCTTGGGAGCTGTTAAGGAGGCCGTCACTGTGGAGGCCAATCCGGTCCAGGTCGAGACGGAAAGCACTCAAGTCGGGCAGGTCATTGGGACAAAACAAATACTGTCATTGCCTTTAAATGGGCGCAGCTACCTCGACCTGCTTGGATTGCAAGCCGGCGTGGCTCCCGATACGGCGGGCACCATCGGCGGAGACAGGCCCGTTTCCGGATACCTGAATAACGTCGGCAACATCTCGGTTAATGGCCAGCGCGAAACCGCCAATGCCTTTCTGGTCAATGGCGGAGACGTGAGCGAGGGTCGCAACCTCGGCGCCGGGCTGGTTCCGAATCTCGATTCCGTCGAAGAATTCCGGCTCATTACAAACAGCTTTGATGCCGAATACGGCAAATTCAGCGGCGCGGTGATGAATGCCGTCACGAAATCGGGAACGAACGCTATTCACGGAGATGTGTTCGAGTTTCTTCGCAACGACAAATTCGACGCACGCAATTTCTTCGTTGCCAATAAGTCCGAATTGCGTCGCAACCAGTTCGGGTATGCGATTGGCGGGCCTTTCTGGAAAAACAAACTTTTCTGGTTCACTGATTACCAAGGCACGCGCCAGGTTGTCGGCGCTGAAACCGGCCTCGTTCAGGTGGTCCCCGCCGCGCAGCGCGAAGGCATCTTCGATCCCACAACCCTCACCGGCAGTATCGACGGCCCTTACTGGGCGCAAGTGCTTACACACCGTTTGGGCTATACAGTGACGAACGGTGAACCGTATAGCTTCGTTGGCTGTACCTCGACAGCGAATTGCGTTTTCCCCGGCGGCGTGATTCCCCAAAGAGCCTGGTCAAAACCGGCGATCGGAATTTTGCCGTATATCCCCGTGGGAAATGTCGATCCGATTGCGGGCCTTTACTCCGATAACAGCCAAAAGGATAGAGTCCAGGACGACAAAGCCGGGCAGCGTGTCGATTTCATCAATCAGAAAACCGGCAATTGGTCCTGGTATTACCACTTCGACGACTCGAATGTCTTCTCAGCTCTTCCTGCCGCCAGCGTGTCTGGGTTCCCGTCATTCACACCCACTCGCGCGCAGGAGATCATGATGAGCAACACCAAAACGTTTCGGACCGCGCTCGGTGAACGAAGCTCGCGTGAGCTTCTTCCGGACAAGCACCACGAAAGACATCCCGAAAGGCAGCTTCGCGCAGTTGTCCGCTCTGGGTTTTGTGACCGGTGTCGGGACTCTGGGCATCGTTCCCTCGGGGCCGCCGGGTTTTCCGCAGACCGTGCCTCAGATTTTCTTCAACAATTTCACTCTAGGGGTACCTGAATTAACGACCACGCAACCCAACAACACATGGATGTTCACGGATGGTTTCTCGCTCGTCCGGGGCGCTCACACGCTCAAGTTCGGAGGAGAATTCCGATACCTGCAAATCAACGAGCGAAACGTCTGCTCTCCGAACGGCAGCTTCACCTTCGACGGCAGCGTTACGGGGGTGGATTTCGCCGATTATTTGCTCGGTGCTCCCTCGGCCGGCGGTTACAACCAGTGCAGCGAGCAATTGCTCGACTCTCGCACCCGTTACGGCGGAGCCTATGTCCAGGACTCATGGAAGGTGAAACCGAACCTTACACTGAACCTCGGATTGCGTTGGGAAGTCAGCATGCCTTGGTACGACACACAGGGCAAAATCGAGACGATTGTTCCTGGCTTGCAATCCACCCAGTTCCCGACTGCGCCGCGCGGGTGGGTGGTTCCCGGAGATCCGGGCATTCCCAGTACGCTTGCCCCGACCCACTACAAAAATTTCGCACCCCGCGTCGGCATTGCCTATTCGCCGGGCTTTACGGATGGCGTCTTGAAGAAGATTTTTGGCGGTCCTGGAAAGACCAGTATTCGTGCTGCGTACGGCATCTACTACACCTCTATTGAGGACCTGAATCTGTTCTACGAAGTTGGTGATGCGCCGTTCGGTCAATACTGGACCAGCCCCACCGGCGTGCTGTTTGAAGAACCCTTCGTCACGCGCACCAACGGTGCCTCCCAAGGGCAGCGTTTCCCGTTCATATTTCCCGTACCGGGGAGCCCGGCGAACAAGACGCTCAATTACGGGATCTATCTGCCGATCAACGGGTCGCCCGGTTACGACATTCACAACGTCATGCCCTACGCCGAACACTATAATTTCTCGATCGAGCGCGAGCTATCCAAATCAACAGTGCTGACCCTGGCCTATGTAGGAACGCAAGGTCACAAGCTGATTTCACAGTATGCCGCCAATCCCGGCAACGCCGCGTTCTGCATGCAACTGAATGCCGAGGGCGCGGTCGATTTGAATACCGGACTCTCTAACCCTGCGTGTGGTCCATTTACCGAACAAGACGTGTTCCAGCTCCCCAATGGTCAAAAGGTCTACGGAACCAGAACCGCGCTCGGCCCTAATTACTGCCCCAATTCGGCCACTTTCCTGTGCTTCGGCGCGAACAACAGCTTTACCGCGAATATCGCCGATTCAAACTACAATTCTTTCCAGGTGAGCGTTGAACGCAAGGCGGCCGACGTCACTTTCCTCGCGGCATACACGTTTGCCAAAGCGATTGACGATGCTTCGGGGTTCGGCGAGTGGGTGAATTTCTCGAATTTCCGCCTCAGCCGCGGACTGTCTACGACCGACATTAGACACAATTTCGTCGCCAGCTACAACTGGGCGATACCCTTTGACCGGGCGTTCAGCAGCCTTCCGAAGCGCCTAACCCAGGGCTGGAATATCACGGGGATCAGCCGGTTCTCTACAGGGTTCCCGGTCAGTATCACACAAAGCAAAGGGGATCCGTCCCTGGTCGGCGATACGTACTGGACCTATGAACCCGATCTTGTGGGCCCGGTTGTCACTCAGGATCCGAGAAAGCCTGGTCCGAACGGCCCGAACACTTACTTTCTGCCGGACGCATTTGCTCCCGCGCCTATCGGAAGTTTCGGGACTGCGAACCGCCGGTTCTTTCATGGGCCTGGAATCCTGAACACCGATTTCGCGTTGGAGAAGAGAATCCCAATCAGGGAGGCGATGGCGTTCGAGCTCCGCGGGGAATTTTTCAACATCTTCAACCACACGCAATTCTCGCAACCAACTGGCGATTTCAGCAGCTCCTTATTCGGAGTGGTCACGAACGCGCGCGATCCGCGCATCGGGCAGGTTAGCGCCAAATTCTTGTGGTAGGACAATAGCTTTCGGAGTGTTTCGCTTCCGCTTCTGCTGCATCCTGCTGGTTCGCTGCGTCCGTAGTTTTCGCCGAAAGCGCGGCTGAGTACCGGAATCAGGCGCTCCTGTGTTCACAGAGAAAGCACTGGGACCAAGCCATTGCCTTGTACCGCAAGGCTCTCGCGCTTGAACCTCAGGACGCAGAAACTCACTACAATCTAGCCTTGGCGTTGAAATACGAGGGCAATGCGGCAGCGGCTATCGATGAGTTCACCAAAACCCTCCAGATAAGGCCGGATTGGTCCGCTGCGCATTACGCGTTGGGTGCCGCGTATTGCGATCAGGGCGATTCTGTCAGAGGAAAATCGGAGCTTCGCCATGCCATACAGCTCGATCCCAACAACATTGCGGCGCGGCGCTATTTGGCAGGTGTGCTGCTCGCCTCGGAGAACCCGAGCGAAGCCATCGAGCAACTCGAAGCGGTTCGTAAGCTGCGGCCGGACGATGCGGATCTAGGCGCCCAACTCGGTCTGGCTTATCTAGGGAACGGCAGCCCGGAAAAAGCCGTTCCGGAATTCCGGCGGTACCTGGTAGCGCATCCGCGGGATTACGAAACTCACTATCATTTGGGCATTGCCCTTGGCCAGTCCGGGAAACTCGGGCAGGCACTTTCCGAATTCCAGCGCTCGGTCGCCATCAATCAAAATTTCGGGCCTGCGCACGAAAGCATCGGAATCGCGCTACGGCGGCAGGGAGAGAATGCCGGTGCGCTGCGTGAATTCCGCGAAGCGGCGCGCTTGATGCCGCAAAATCCGATTGCGCTCTGCGATCTGGGTTTGGCGCTGAAGGAGAATGGTGAACTCGATGGCGCGATCTCGAATCTTCGCCGGGCCGTGGAGTTGCAGCCGGATTTCGAAAGAGCCAAGTACGCCTTAGGCATCGTTCTGCGAACGCAAGGCCAGACGGCGGAAGCGGCTGCAGAGATGCGGGATATCCGCACGCTTCATCAATCGCGTACTGAGCTCGCGCAGAGCAAGAAACTCATTCTCGACGGAATGGAATTGCTGAAGCAGCAGCAGTGGAAGGAAGCGGCGGAACGATTTGACGAATCAGCAAAGCTCAGCCCGAACTTGCCTTCGAGTTACTACTATCTGGGGCTGGCGGACGAGAAGCTTGGGGATGCGGACAGGGCGAGCGATGCTTACAGGAAAGCCCTGGAGCTGAAACCGGATTATGCCGAAGCGCACATGAGTCTGGGTGTGCTCTATGCTCGGCAAAACGATAACGAGCGGGCACTGAAGCAGCTACGGGAAGCGGTTCTCAGCGATCCGGATCTCGCGGAAGCCCATTACAATCTGGCGAAGTTACTCGCAGCAAGCGGTGATTCCGGAGAAGCTATGCGTGAGCTTCAGCAGTGCCTCTCAGTAGATCCGGATAACTTAGAAGCGCGGATGCTGCTCGGGAATATTTACGCGAATGAGAAACAGACCGAGCGTGCGGCGAGCATTTATCAGGACGTGATCCGGCGCGCGCCGGAGCGAGCGGAAGCGTATAACAACTTGGGGTTGCTGTGGCTCGAGAACGGGAAAGTGTCAGAAGCGGAGAGGATTTTTGAAGAGGCGATCCGCCGCAAGCCGGATTATGCGGCGGCGCATTACAATCTGGGACTCGCGTTGCAAAAAGCAGGCGATTCGGCAGGCGCGCAGAGTCAGTTTGAGACGGCGCATCGGTTAGATCCTCAGATTCCGCAATAGGCACATGATGAGTGATTCCGGTCATAATAAGAGGGAAAGGTTATGGCAACTTCAGCACTAGTCTCGGTCGGCGAATATTTGAGCACCAGCTACCGGCCCGACCAGGAAATGCTGGAGGGACAACTCATTGAGCGGAACGTGGGCGAATACGAGCACAGCAATTTACAAGGCGCCCTGGTTGCGTGGTTGCGCCGACGCCAACGCGAATGGAATATCCGCGTACTGCCGGAACAACGGATTCGAGTTTCCGCCAGCCGTTTTCGTGTTCCAGATGTGTGCGTCGTCGCTCGGGAACAGGAGATTGAGGCGGTATTTTCGAGACCGCCACTCATCTGCATTGAAGTGCTTTCGAAAAACGACACCTTGAGTAGCATGCAGGATCGCGTGGACGATTACCGAACTTTTGGCGTTCCTAATATTTGGTTGTTGGATCCAGTGAAACGCCGGGCCTACCTTTGTATGTACGGCGATTTCCGTGAACCCGAAGGGGAAATTCTCGAAGTCGCGCATACGCCGATCCGGGTTCCCTTGAGCGAGCTTTTTGCCGATCTGGATTGACCGGCTGAAGCGTCCCAAGCGGGATCGAGTTTTGCGAACTGGTAATGTTCTCAAGGTGAGCCGCTTTGCGTCGGGCGTCAGAGAAGGTTAAGCCGGGCACACTAACGGCCGTTGCGGTGGGGTGCACTGGAACCGCCTCTGAGTGCACGCCCATTCCACAGCAAACAGCAGACTAGGTTTAGATCGACGGAAATGCCTACCCATCGGAAACCGAACGAAATCGGTGCTATGGTCGTGTGCCAGCCGTTGGTCAATAGCCAAACCACGGATCATATATACATTCCGACGACTGTGGGCTGCATAAATTCCACAGTCCGCCGCATCCACCCGCCGCCGAGCACATACCAGCTCGCGTTCTCGGTCCGCCACATCGTAATCTTGGGATCGATAGTGAACGAGTAGATACGGGCGAACCCATCCGGTTGGCCGGCTGTATTCAGAGCTGTTCGAGTGACGCCCAGACCATTGAACATGAACATACCCTGGACGCCGAGATGGCGTGTAAGATTTAGGCCAACACCGGCCTGTACATTCCCTCCGCCATCCAGATCTCCCGAAATGTTAGGAGTAGCGGTCGTAAAGCCGCCGCCCACATTGAACGTGAGATGGTGGAAATCCACCCGAAGCCAGCGGACGCGCCGTAGATCTGTGGTAGCCTCGCGTACTGAGGTTCGTTGTTATGCGTTTCAATCCAGCTTATGGGACCATCGCGCTGCTCGTGATGCCGATGCAGTCTCTTCACCCACAATCGATTTCCCAGCTGGTTGTGTTTGGGGACAGTCTTTCCGATAACGGAAATGCGGCCGCCGCGCTGGCCAGTGCCGGCAAAACGCTTGGGAATTACGCTGCGAACGCGTTTACCGATGGCCCGCAAACGCTTCCCGCGACCAGCGGCCCATACGGCCTATGGATCGACCAGTTTGCAACCGTACTGCAAATGCATCAATTGCCAGTGCCCGACCCGCAGCCGTTTGTGGTGACTACGCCGCCGGGAGTCTCGGGCGGGATGCTTACGGTTAATCCGTCAGGCACAAACTTTGCGGTTGCTTCGGCGCTGGCCGGAAATAATGCAAGCTTTTCTTCCACGAATTATCTCGACCCGGCAAATCCGCAGGTTCCGGGCACAACGAATCAGGTCGAGCTGTTTCTCTCACTTCATGGCCCGCAAGCTTCGCCAGAAAATCTGTATGTGTTTTGGGCCGGCTCGAACAACATCTATCAAGCACTAGGAAATTTGTCGACTTTCTTTACATACCCCACGGTTGCGAAGAATGCCGCCGATGCCATTGCCGGAAACATTGCAACTCTCGCGAGCGCGGGAGCCAAACGCTTCCTGTGGCTGAACCTTCCGCCGCTTGGCGAGATTCCGTATATCAACGATAACTCGGACTGGTTCGTACAAGCGCTGGGCAAGGGGGTAGGCGACAGTGCGGCGCTGATCTTCAACGATGAAATGGCTGTCGACGTTCCGTTTCTTGAGGAAACGTACGGAATCGACATCATTGTCGTAAATACGAACTCCTTGTTCAACTCGATGGTTGCGAGTCCCGGCACCTACGGATTCGTCAACGTGAAAGATGCGGGTTGGTGCGGCCCGGATGGCGTACCGACGTGTACGTTGGATAACCCGAACGGGTTTCTTTTCTGGGATGAATTGCACCCGACCACGGCTGCGAATCAGGTTCTAGCGCAGTTTGCGTACAGCTATCTCGCGGGACAGTTTAAGTGAGCTTTTCGCTTACCTAACGCCGTTTGCGTGGGCTACTCGTCCCCGCACCACTGTCACGGACGCTTTAGGCAAAGTGAACGTGTCCGGCGAGCCGGCTACCGGGAGCAACGATGACCGGAGGATGGTCGGGATCAGCATGGCTCGCGGGTCCCTCATTCCTCCAAACGTACTGCTCGCTTCCAAATGTCAGTGCTACTGGAGGGCTTAGAAAACGTGACCTCGCGACCGCCAGGTTGATCGAAAACGATGCGCACAGTATGCGGATTATTTTCGTCGCGGTTCACCAGCAGCAAAGACCAGTTCAGGTCCGGGCGGAGCAAGGCATAGGATGTTACCAGGGCGTTTCCCGCGCTGTCTTTGACATCGCTCGTCGAAGGAAACATCTGATGCACGCCAGAGCCGTGCTGCGCCCAATTGCGATTGATCATTTGGGCCGCAAAATAAAGCGACGTGTATCCGGTAATGTTGTCCTCGCGATCAGACACAAAGTTTGACCAAGTCGCCCATCCGAGGCAACTATTCTCTACCGGTTGCGGCTGAATCGGCGAGTGAAAGAAGGCGGTACCGCCGCCCTCAAAAAAAGACCCGATGTTATCGGCAAGCCATAATGCCGCAAAAATCGTACTCATTGGGCCTGTTAATTGTGCTGCAATATGACTCTCACTTACAATCAGCGGGACGTTCTTCGGCACTCCATCGGCTCTCCAGACATCAAGAATATGCTTCATTAACTGCGGCTCTTTGTAGAGCGTTTGCCAGGTAATGCTGCACGTGTCCATGGGATAGTGTTCGAACGAGACAAACGCCAGGTCATTCAGGCGGCGGTGGCTTTTCAGATACTCGATGAAACGCCCCATCCAGGACTTTCTACCTTGTGCATCGGGCCAAACGGTAATATCTTCATTGACGCCTTCGAAAATCGGACCTCCCAGCTTTACTTTTGGGTCTACCTTGTGAATCGCGTTAGCCCATTGAATGTAAAATGCGCCGTAATCTTCAGGGAGCGCGTGCTTTCCATCCGGTTCTTCGCCCATCTCGACGCCTCGAATCGGGTAGCCGCGCTTCTCGATGTACGCAATCTGCGCGGCCGCGTCGTCCGGCGTTCCATACAGCATCGTCACCGGTATCAACGCCGGCAAATTATTTGTCAGACCGCTCGTGAAAAATAGATCGAACCCGGAATGTTGATACCGCCCGGAGGCTTCCACATCGCTCGCCTCGTGCCAGGGATCGATCGATGAAGAGGTATATGTCGGCTTCTCCTTCGGTGAGGAACCGGCAACTGCTTCCACAAAGGCGCCGCTTGGGTCGACCGTGCCTACACCGATGCTCTGAATCGCGTATCCTACGCAATTCCGCACGTCACTCGAGCCATGGCTGTCGCAGGTATTCGAAGACTCTGTCATCCAGATCCTTACGTATCTCGTAGAAATCGGTTGCGGCGCTAGTTTCAGAGTCACGCGTCCGCCGCGGCCGTTCTTCACATCGCCGCTGACAAACGTCTTCCACTCGCCTTTTGGCCCGCTATCAAAATCAAGTGCATCTGTGCCTACCCAATACTCGATGCGATACAACCTCGCGTAGGGAGTTACCCAATCGATTTGCACGCTATTCACCGGCTTCTCACTTCGTAAGTCGACGACGACCCATTGCGGATGTAACGCGTCACTCTCGCCAGTGAACTTACTCGTGAGATACGGGTTACTCTTCCAATAGCTCAGGTGCGGCCCTTCTAAAGGCCGGTCACCGCTTGTCGAGAAGCCCCGATGCGGCAGTGCATAAGAAAGGATGTAGCGGATAGGCTCTCGTAATTCTGTGCTGCCGGTGAAATAACCGTTTTGTTCTGCCGGATTACTCCAGGCACCGTTCGGATTCCAGTGCCAGGCCGCCATACGAAGCTCACTGTTATTGCGGTAAGTAATCGGCCCATATCCCGCAGAAAGAGACTCTTCGAGAATATGCGGAGAATAAACCCGGTCGATTTCCTGCCGGGAAAGGACATCAATCGAGCTGCCGATTGCCTCATCGGGGTCGAATGAATTCAGCACGTGGGTTGTGTCCACGCGGACAGTCGCGGTCTGCGTCGTGTTCTGCGCAAGTGCCAATGACGCAATTCCAAGCAGTAAACATCGCGCCTGCTTTCACGGCCGCAACTCGTCCGAATTTCTGCATTTGTACACAGTAACAGCAGTGTGGTTCGGGCTCCGCCGTCGATACCCGCAGAACGTTTAGCATGATATGGTTTATGGTATGGCGACCGCCAAGATCACCATCACGCTTCCAGACGATCAGGTCGACGAGATTCGCGCCCTCGTCCAAGCCGGGCAGGCCGCAAGCGTCTCTGCTTTTGTAAAGCACGCGGTCCGAGTTGCTCTTTTCGACGCAGCAGGGTGGCGGGAGGTGCTAGGGTGTGCCCTGCAAGAAACGGGCGGTCCCCTTACGAGAAAGGAGCGTGAGTGGGCCGACGCGCTGCTCGGTTCGCCGCGACAAAAGAAAAGTTCGAGGAAAGGGAAGGCTGCATGAGCGGAATCACCTTCGACGCCGGTGGTCTGATCGCGCTGGACCGCAACAATCGCCGGGTGCTGGCATTGGTTGCACGCGCGACAGAGCGTGGCATAAGAATTACAATTCCTGCGACGGCGCTCGCGCAGGTGATCCGTAATCCTGCCAGGCAGGTCCGAATGTCGCGGCTGATCCGTCAACCTGGCACGGACCTTGTGGCACTCGACGCGCCAGACGCGACGGCTGTGGGGCTTTTGCTAGCACGAACCGCAACGGCCGATATAGTTGACGCCCACGTTGTCGTGTGTGCACAAAGGGCAGGGCAGGCGGTCATCACCAGCGATGCCGGCGACCTCAGTCGAATTGCGCCATCATTGCGATTGATTGCCGTCTAACCGTGGTGTTGCCGCACCGCTCTTCAATGCCCCGAGCAGTCGAGATATCGCCGACAACTCGGGGACTAAATCGGAAACTAAACATATCGCCGTCAGGGTGGATCTATACAAACCTGACCTACAGAATGTCGGCAGCCAGTTCGAATTCGAGGCCTACAGCGAGCCAGCGTCCGAGAGTGAGTCGAACTTCGTTCTTCTGCTCGGGCGGGGCATTTCGTCTGACGAAGAGCAGCAGCGATTTGATCGTCGCCTCAATCGCAGCAATTCCGATGATGAGGGCGGCGGCGAACTCGACGCCTCGCGCCAGGTATTCGATCAGAAGCTTGGCTTGCGCTAGAAGACCTGTTTCCATGGGGAGGCTCTGGGATTGTCAGGTCAGACCGTGAAGCTCACTTCCGCGAATCAATGACCGAGCGATCGACGGGAAACTCGGCGATGTTGCGTCCGAAGCCGGCGTCGAGAATCCAGTCGAGAAGAATGCGGGTGCGTTGCGCCATGCCGGGCATCTTCGAAAGATAGATTGCGCGCCACATGGCCCAAGCCAGAAAGCCCGAAAAGTGCTGGCCATAGATTTTGGCGACTCCTGCGTGCTTTCCAACCAGCGCCAGCTCGCCGATAGTTTGAAATTCAAACGGCTGAGGCTGTTGGCCTCGCAGCATCGCGACGATGTTCCGGGCAACCAGAGCGCCTTCGCGAGTCGCGTTCTGGGCGGTGGGCGCATAGGTTCCTTTTGAATCGTGTTTGGGAACTTCGGCGCAATCGCCGATCGCCCAGACGCCCGAATGGCCGGGCACGGCGCAGCAGTTGTCGACCACGATTCCACCGTGATGCCCGCGCCGGCAATCGAGTTTTTCGATCAGAGGATTCGGAGTGATCCCGCCGGCCCATATCAGAGTTCGGGTGCGAATGCGACGGCCGCCTTCGAGCTCGACGTAATCCTCGCCGGCGCCGGTAATTTTGGTCTTCAGGAATACTTTGATTCCGTGCTGCTCGAGTTTCTGTTGGGCGAAGGCGGCCAGATCCGGGCTGAGCTCGGCGAGTAAGCGGTCCCCCGGCTCGACAATGAGCGTGGTGATTTCTTCGCGCTTGATGTTGGGATAATCTCTTACGCTTTCGCGCGCCAGATCGTTCACCGCGGCCATGGTTTCAACGCCTGTGTACCCGCCGCCTCCGACCACGAAGGTCAGGATTTCGCGGCGCACGTTTGCGTCAGGCTCCCAGTGCGCGCGCTCTAAACACCCGAGGACGCGGTTGCGAATTGCGGCTGCATCTCCAATGCTCTTGATACAGAAAGAGTGTTCCTCAACGCCGGGGATTCCATGAAAGTTGGACACAGAGCCTAAGGCGATAACGATGTGGTCGGCGGTCAGTGTTCGCTTGCTGCTATCGCCATCGCCGATATTCAAAACGACTGATTTCTTGTTCAAATCGACTTCCTGGACGTTCCCCTGCTCGAAGTTGATGCGGGGCGAGAGGCGTCTCGGGGGCGCGACGATGTGGCGTGGATCGAGCTCTCCTCCAGCCACCTCGGTGAGCATGGGCGTAAAGAGCAAGAAATTGTTCTGATCGACGAGAGTGATTTGTCCGTCATTGTGGCCCGGTAGCAATTTCGTGAGTTCCTGAGCGACATTCAAACCCGCGAAGCCAGCGCCAAGAATCAAGATTTTCTGTCCGGGACGGAGTGCACGGTTCTGCCTGCGGATCTCAGCGCCTTGCCAGAGCTTCCAGCCGAGGAACGCGCCTCCGATTCCGGCGCTCGTTAAAGCGATGGTTCGCGTTTTTGATGAAGCCACATTGCACCTCCTGTGTGTTCGCTGGCTCGCTTACCCGCCGATGCTGAGGACAGTGCTCTCGGTCGGGAGAATCTCACGCCATTGCTCGATCAGATTCTTATACGCGTGCCCGACCGGGCGGATGTTCCGGTCGAGATCGCAGAGGCCGAGCGCGTTTACGCGCCCGTTGTCTTCGCGCAGTCCTGTATCCCAATCGACTTGATCCTGCAGGCTGTACCAGGTGAAGCCGATCAATGGGCACGCCGTCCTGCTTCAGGCGATGCACGTTGGCCCATTCCTTTTTCAGCCATTGCACTGCGCCGGGTTCGTCGTAGTTCGTTTCGGTGTGCATAACAGGCAGGCTGTAGCGCGAGAAATATTGATGCGTGATCGGGTAGTAGCCGAAGATCTCGCCCGACAGACGATAAGCTGCCATCCGAATGCACCAGGTTCTCGTTCGTCGCGTAATAATCGTTGCCCATGACGCAGCGGGATTTCACATGGTGCTGCAGGAACCAGTGATACTCGTCGCGGGTCATGCCGTTGTCGAGCAGGTATTCATAGATGGTTGCATTAAGGTGATGGCCGTAAGTCAGGTCGAATGAGAGAAAGCGCTTCTCGTTGAATCTCCGGGCGTGATCCTCGCAGTCCGGGCCTTCGGGATGGAAGTATTGCGTCGATTCGCTCTGAATGAAGATGGCGTCCGGACGTTCTTCCAGAATGGCGTGCATGGCCAGCACGTTCGCCTTGCACAGATTCTTGAGAGCCGTCACAAATGCGCGGTCGCGTCGTGAGCCGTTCGTTCCACCAGCCGAATTGGGCGGAGAAAGTGGCGGCGATGAAGATCTCATTGACGGGCGTGTAGAAGCGCACCCAGGGAAAGCGCTGCGCGAAGGCGCGTGCATACTCGACGAACAGATTTGGCCAGTCGGTGTTCTGGAAATTTCCGATCCAATCGGGCACGCCGAAGTGGCATAGATCGGCGATGACCGTGACCTTCTGCTGCATGGAGCGCATGGAAGGTCTCGTCGGTGAAGCTCCAATCATACTTTCCGGGGCCGGTATGGGCGGAAAAATACGGCGGTCCATAGCGAAGATATTCGATGCCGAGCTCTTTCAGGAGTCGAAAGTCATCGCGCCAGCGCTGGTAATGCTTGGTCTTTGCGAGCTCGTCCTGGCGAATGGTTTTCCCCTTCCACTCGATGGTGGGATAGCTGTTTTCGATCCCCGTGGCGAACATGAACTGCGGCATGTGATTCGCTCCTTAGGGAAGGATGTCCAGCCGGCCGCCATCGACCGTCAGGTTGGTGCCCGTGATGAAGCGCGCTTCGGGGGCGGCGAGGAAAGCAGATCGCCGCTGCGATATCTTCCGGCTTGCCGATCGCGCCTTCCACCTTTTCGACGCCGCTCTTGATGTTCGGGTTATTCCAGAGCATGGGTGTATCGACGGCTCCCGGCGCGACACAGTTGATGCGGATTTTATTCGCGGCAAGTTCTTCGGCAAACCCGCGCGTGAATGCTTCCATGCCGCCTTTCGAGGTCGCATAGGGGACCACGTTTTTCGTCGTTTCATAAGCGTGAACGGAACTGATGTTGACGATGGCGCTTCCCTTCGGCATGTGCGGCACGGAGTATTTGCAGAACAGAAACACGGAGCGGAGATTTACGTTCAGAACCTTATCGAAATCGTCGTCCGGCAAATCGACGATGGGCTTGAAGGTCATCATCGCGGCATCGTTGACGACCACGTCGATCTTGCCCCACTTCGTGACGGCGGCATTTATCGCTGCCTTCACCTGGTTCGGATCGCCGACATCGCATTTGGCAAAGATGGCTTCGCCTTTTGCTTGCGTGATCTCCTGAACCGTTTGGTTGCCGTGCTGCTCGTTCAAATCGACCACGACCACCTTGCCGCCCTCTTGGGCAAACTGCTTGCAGGCGGCCTTGCCGATGCCAGAGCCTCCGCCGCTAACCAGACAGACTTTATCGTTGAAACGCATAATTACTCCTCTAAGCCGGATCAAATCCGGCGGCTAATGTGAGCCGTTGAGTACCAGCTCTTCTAAACTCCAGTGAAAGGGCGACAACACCTCCGCGCCATCTTCCGTGATTGCGACCATGTCGGCTTTGCGGATGCCGCCGTGCTGTTCGAGGTATGCGCCCGGCTCGAGCTTGAGAACCATTCCTGGTTCGAGAACGTCCTCGGATTTGGGGTGAAGTCGCGGCCTTGCGCCTGGATCCGCAACGCCAAACCCTGCGCCGTGCCCGGCCGGGTGCTTAAATGCAGCCCCTAGGCCGTGCGCCGCTAACACCTCGCGAGCGGCGCGGTCCACCTCCGCAGCTTTCACGCCAGGGCGCAAACTCGCTAAAGCCGCATCGCGAGCTGCAAACACGGCAGCAAACGTTTTCTGCTTTTCTTCGTCAATCGGGCCGACGTGATAGGTGCGCGCAATATCCGCCCAGTACCCGTCGGCATAGCAATGGCAGCGCAGGATGACCAGGTCGCCCGCTTCCAGCTTTCGAGAGCGCGAGCGTGGATAGGGCCCGAAAGCTTTTTCCGAGTTCACGCCGGACATGCAATGCATAAAGCCATCGCACCGTTTCACCGGATCGAAGTCACCCAAGCATGCACTCAGAGCAATGCGGCAGGCCGCGGCCGCCTCGGCCTCAGTCATATCCGCCTTTAGTAGCCGTGATCCCTTTTGGAAAGCTTGCTCCGCAATGCGGCAGGCGGTGCGGATGTGTTGAATTTCTGCTGGCGTTTTGATGGTTCGCATCTCAGCCAGGAGCTGGTCGGCAGGGGCTAAAGTGGCCGAAGGGAATGCCTTCCGAAGCAGCCTGACGGCGCTTCCCCGCACCATGTGGGGGACATAAGAGGCCGGCTCAAAGGTGTCCGCTTGTTCGAAGCCGATACGGTCTGCCGCAATAGCCAGATCGCGCTTCACTCTGAGAAATGCCTCGAGAACGCTTTCTTCCGCAGTTGTGAGGCGATCCATGGGAGCTGGCGCGTAAGTCGCTATCTCATCGACCCAGCTCTGTTCGGCGACATCGTCCTCGTCATCTGGAACCACCAGACCAATCTGCCCGTCGCGCGTCGCGAGCGCAACCGAATAGCCGACCGCCGGCCAATAGCCGGAGAGCAGAAGCACGTTCGAAGGCATGGCGCACACCAGCAGATCCCAGTTGGTGCGATCGAGCGCTTGGCGGATCAATTCATCCCGTACCATGACGGCCCATGAGCCAACTGTACTTATCGACGAATCAAAATGGGGTCAAAAATTGGTGGGATGATGTCAAGAATTCGTCAAAGGCGCGAGTGCGGCAAGTAGGACTACTCGGTTCGAAGCCGGTATCCAACTCCAGGCTCGGTCAGGACGTAGCGGGGACGCGCCGGATCCGTCTCCAACTTACGCCGCAGATTGCTGACATTGACGCGCAGCAGGTGCATGGCGTTTTCGTAGCAGGCGCTTCCCCAAACTTCGCGGATGACTTGGCGGTGCGTGAGCACACTGGTCGGCGTGACGGATGAGAACCTTCAAAAGATCGTATTCCGTGGGCGTCAGTTGAACTTTTTCGCCGTTGAGCTGGACTCTCCTGCGAGCGATATCCACTTGCAATCCGCCTGTCGCGAAAACGCGCGCCGGTCTCGTGATGGTTGGTCCGGCGCAACGCCGCCCGGATGCGCGCCAGTAACTCTGCCAGACCGAACGGTTTCGTCAGGTAATCGTCAGCGCCCGCATCGAGCGCCGCTACTTTGTCGGATTCCTGTTCCCGCACGGACAGAATGAGAATGGGCGTTTGCGTCCATTCCCGAAGCGAGCGCGTCACGTCTATGCCGTCAAGATCGGGAAGCCCGAAATCCAGAATGATCAGGTCGGGTCGAACAATGGGAACGGACTGCAGGCCTTCCTGTCCCGTGGAGGCTTCATACATTTCATAGCCCTGCGTTGACAAAGAGGTCCGAAGAAAGCGCCGGATCCCCTGCTCGTCATCAATGACGAGCACGCGCGCGCCCTGTTTCGGCACACGTCTCACTCAGAACTGGTTCACTCGTGGAATGGCAGCGCAAAGGTGACAATTGTCCCATTTGGGTATCGGCGCTGCGCCCAGATCCTGCCATGGTGGGCCTCAACCAAACCCTTACAAATGGATAGACCGAGACCAATGCCGCCGGTTTCGCTCGTTCGACCGGCGCGATTGAATTTTTCGAAGACGTTGCCTAGTTCTTGTTCTGGAATGCCGTCGCCTTCATCCGAACGGAAATTTCAAGCGCTTCGGCGGAGAGCTGCGCTTGAATCTCGATCGGAGTCTCCGGGCGTGAGTACTTCTGAGCATTGTCCAGTAAATTCACGAGTACCTGAACGATCAACACGAAATCCATGCGGACGAACGGCAAATCGGAGGGAACACTCACGTGTATGGAGCGGTTGTGCACGGTTCCGGCGAGCTGCTCGAGCGCGGCGCCGATGACGTCCTGCACGTCGCAAGGGTCATTCCGAACGCGAACGGCTCCCGCATCCAGGCGGCTGATATCTAAAAGGTTTCTGACCAAGCGGTTCAGGCGCTCGGCCTCTGCTTGGGCGGTGTCGATCAGCTCGCGCCTGGTCGCCTCGTCGAGTCTGCTGGCGTGCCGGTCCTGTTGCAAGGTACTCAGAGCGCCAATGATGGAGGCGAGCGGCGTACGCAGATTATGAGAGATGGAGTTCAACAGAGCTTTCTGAAGATTCTCGGCGTCGGCTGGCTCAGCCGCGGCCGGGTCACGGGCTTTGACGAGTTCTTGACGCGCGCGCTGCTCATTTTTGACCCCATCTTGAGGCTCTCTTTTCTATATTCGCGAGTAGGCACTGCTGGCCGCGAGTGTTGCGGACGCGAAAAGCGGATTGCGCGAGCCTGCGCGGTGGCTTTAAGGAGCAATAACATGGCCAAAACGGTAGCGGACTTGCTGGTCGAGCGGTTGATCGACTGGGGAATCGAAACGATCTTCGGTTTCCCGGGCGACGGCGTAAACGGGATTTTCGAGGCGCTCCGCACGCACGAGGAGAAGATCAAGTTTATCCAGGTGCGGCATGAAGAAGCGGCCGCATTCGCGGCTTGCGGTTACGCGAAATACACGGGACGGCTTGGTGTTTGCCTCGCGACTTCAGGTCCCGGCGGCATTCATCTTCTGAACGGCTTGTATGACGCGAAGTGCGATGGGCAACCGGTGCTCGCGATTACCGGGCACACGTTTCACGACCTGATCGGGACGCATTACCAGCAAGATGTCGATCTCGACAAGCTGTTCATGGACGTGGCGGCATACAACCAGCGCGTCATGGGTCCGGCGCATGTGGTGAATGTGGTCGACGAGGCGATCAAGACCGCACTCGCGTATCGCACGGTGACGCACATCACGATTCCCAAGGACATCCAGGACTGGACTTCATCCGAGGGGAGCGATCAGGGGCAAATATTCCAAAACACAGCTCGGATACATACACGGCCGTCCATCCGGTGCCTCCGCAGAGCGCTTTGCAAGCCGCAGCCGAACTGATCAACAAGGGCTCGAAAGTCGCGATACTGGCGGGGCGCGGGTGCCTGAACGCTCGGGAGGAAGTGCTTGAGCTCGCGAAGACAGTGGCCGGTCCGATCGTCAAGCCGCTGCTCGGAAAAGCCGTAGTGCCTGACAGAAGTCCGTACACCACCGGCGGCATCGGCCTGCTCGGAACAGCGCCATCGCAAGATGCGCTGCAGGAATGCGACACGCTCATCATTGCCGGCTCGAGCTTTCCTTATATGGAGTTTTATCCGAAGCCCGGCAAGGCGAAGACCGTTCAGATTGATATCGCTCCTACGCGCATTGGGTTGCGGCATCCGGTGGATGTGGGCTTGATTGGAGATTGCCGCACCGTGCTGCGCGCATTGCTTCCGCTTCTCGAAAGCAAAGAAGGACGACTCGTTCCTGAAGAAATCGCAGAAGCGCATGGAGAGCTGGAACAAGCTGATGGAGGAGCGCGGCACGCGCACCGACATGCCGATGAAGCCGCAGGTCGTCACGTATCACTTGAACAAGCTTCTGACCAACAATGCGATTGTGTCGTCGGACAGCGGCACTATCGCGACCTGGTCGGCGCGCTATATCGACATGCGCGATGATATGCAGTTTTCGCTTGTCGGGCTCGCTCGCGACGATGGCGAACGGGCTGCCCTATAGCATTGGCGCGGCAGTGGCCTATCCGGACCGGCAAGTCGTCTGCGTCGTCGGCGATGGCGGATTGACGATGCTGATGGGCGAAATCGCGACCCTCGTCAAATACAACCTGAACGTGAAGGTGATCGTCATCAAGAACAATGTTCTCGGCGAGATCAAGTGGGAACAGATGGTGCTCGAAGGCAATCCGCAATTTGGAGTGCAGCTGCAGCCCATCGATTTCGCCGGGTTCGCGATGAACTGCGGAGCAGCTGGCTTCACGATCGAGCGGCCGGAAGAAGCCGAGTCTGTCCTGCAAGCAGGCGCTCGCGCATCCCGGCCCGGCGGTGATTCAGGCCGTCGTCGATCCGAACGAGCCGCCGATGCCGGGTCAGGTCAACACGGAGCAGGCAGTGAAGTTTGCGGAAGCGCTTGTGAAAGGGCAGAAGGAAGGCTGGAAGATTATCAAGACGGTGATGGAGGACAAGGTTCGTGAAGTCGTCTAGACCGACGATGCCGTTGCCGCGCCGGGCTTTGCCGAGCATGGCGCAGGTCCGCCAGAATCTTCCGTCGGACCATATTGAGGATGTCCGCGGGGACGTGAAGCGGAAGCTGCTTGATTCCGGGGTGCGGGAAAAGATCAAGCCGGGAAATCGTATCGCCATCACCGCCGGAAGCCGCGGCATCGGAGGGTTTGTCGAGTTGTTATCCGGAATCGCCGATGCAGTGAAATCCTGCGGCGGCGAACCGTTCATCATTCCCGCGATGGGCAGTCACGGCGGTGCGACACCCGAGGGCCAGGCGGAGATTTTGAATCGGCTCGGCGTGAGCGAGCAATCGACAGGCGCTCCGATCCGCGCCACGATGGAGACACTCGAATTAGGCGCATCGGAAAACGGCGCAATTGCTCACCTGGATCGTTTCGCGGCTGAAGCCGACGGAATTATCGTGCTGGGTCGAACGAAGACCCATCCCGAATCGGCAGGCGAGCTGGCTTCCGGGCTGCTGAAGATGTGCACAATTGGTCTCGGCAAGCAGACCGGCGCGCATCAGGCGCACAGTCACGGGTTATGGGAATCGGTGCGCGCGGTACCGAAAGTGCAGCTCGCGAAATCGAAAATTCTCTGCGGCGTCGCCGTAGTTGAGAACGGATACCGGCATCCCTGCGCGATCGAAGTGGTTGCGCCATCTTACGAAGCTTTTCTCGAGGCCGATATGCGCCTGCTGCGTCTTGCGAAGCAGCATCTGGCGCGAATCCCGTTCGAGGAGCTCGATGTTCTGGTAGTTGACGAGCTTGGAAAAACGATTTCCGGCGCGGGCATGGATCCCAATGTGATCGGACACTGGCGAAACTCCGATGCGCCGCATGAGCCCAATTACAAGCGCATCGTGGTGCTTTCTCTTACACACGCTTCACTGGGGAACGGGCTCGGGATTGGAATGGCCGATTTTACGACGCGCCGTTTCGCCGAATCGTTCGACCCGGCGGTCAGCTACGTCAATCTTCTAACCGCCTCGGAGCCGGGCGGAAATACTCGCGAAGGCCCGCTTCCAATCGCACTTGATTCCGATCGGGAAGCAATCGAGGTGGCGTTATTTTCGTCGCTCGCGGGACCGGATCCGCGTATTTGCCGCATCAAGAGCACAGCTCGACTGGATGAGCTCTGGGTCTCGGAAGGGCTGCTGAACGAAGCCACAAAGAATTCGAAGCTTCAAGTCGCAGATGCGCCTGCGCCGGTGGCCTTCAACGAAGCCGGAAATCTGTTCTAGGAAGTGAAATGCCGACCATAGAAAAGCAATTATCTGAATCGCTCATTCGAATCACGGTGAAGACGCCGCCGACGCGGTTTGAGGACCGGCTGCAGACGGGCACTACATCCACCACGATCGTTGATGTCGCGGGCCTGGAGCAGGAACTTCGCGCGGGCGTGAAGGGCGAAGTACGTTTTAGCGACGGCGATCGCGGCATGTACGCTTCCGATGCGGGCAACTATCGGATGGTGCCGATCGGCGTGGTGCTGCCGAAAGATGCCGACGATGTTCTGAATACGCTCGCTGCGTGCCGCCGTTATGGCGCACCGATCGTCGCTCGAGGAGGCGGTACCGGGATTCCCGGACAAACCGTGAATGTCGCGGTCCTGCTTGATTTCTCGAAGTACATGAACCAGATCACCGAAATGAATCCCGACGAGAAGTATGCGCGCGTGCAGCCGGGAATCGTGACGGATGAACTGCGGAAGGCGGCGGGCAAACACGGGCTCACCTTTGGCCCTGATCCCGCCACGCACAACCGCAACACGCTGGGCGGCATGATCGGGAACAACTCTTGCGGGATTCACTCGATGATGGCTGGGGAGACGGTCGACAACATTGACGAGCTGGATATTGTCACGTATGACGGAACACGAATGCGAGTCGGGGCGACGAGCGATGAGGAGCTGGAGCGCATCATAGGCGAAGGCGGACGAAAAGGAGAAATCTACCGCAGACTGCGGGAGCTTCGCGACAAGTACGCGGACCGGATTCGGAAGGAGTTTCCGATGATTCCGCGGCGAGTCTCCGGCTTTAATTTGCCGGCGCTGCTTCCCGAGCATGGATTCCATGTCGCGAAAGCCCTGGTGGGTACCGAATGCACGTGCGCTCTGGTGGTGGAGGCCAAGACAAAGCTCGTCTACAATCCGCCCGCGCGATCGCTGCTCGTTTTCGGATACAAGGACATTTTTCACGCCGCCGACAACGTTGTGGAGCCGGCGAAGTTTGGGCCAACTGGACTTGAAGCGCTCGACGATACGTTTATCGATTACATGAAGAAGAAAGGGCTGCATCCGCCCAACCTGAACTTCATGCCGGAGGGCGACGCGTGGCTGCTGATCGAATTCGGGGGCAAGGATAAAAACGAATCCGACGCGAATGCGCGGAAGTGCATGGAGGATTTTAAAAAGCGCGGTAACGCTCCTCCGATGAAGCTCTTCGATAATCCGGCGCAGGAAAAGCTGGTGTGGCATCTGCGTGAGGAAGGGCTGGGAGCGACCGCCAAAGTTCCCGATATGCCGGAGAACCACGAGGGTTGGGAGGACGCCTCGGTGCCGCCTGACAGGCTCGGTCCATATCTGCGCGATTTCAAGAAGCTGATGGACAAATACGATTACGTTGGCCCATTGTATGGACATTTCGGCCAAGGTTGTGTCCACACTCGTCTGACATTTGATCTGCGAACGGCCCCGGGCATCGAGAAATTTCGGCGTTTCCTGGGCGAAGCGGCGGATCTGGTTGTCCGCTACGACGGTTCGCTGTCCGGCGAACATGGCGACGGGCAGGCGCGCGGAGAATTGCTGGCGCGCATGTATAGCCCGGAAATCATCAACGCCTTCCGCGAGTTCAAGGCTATTTGGGATCCGGAGTGGAAGATGAACCCGGGCAAAGTGATCGACCCGTATCGCGTTGACGAGAATCTTCGCGAAGGCACCGATTACGATCTGCGGCAGGTGAAAACGCATTTCCACTTTCCTGACGACCATCACAGCTTTGCATACGCAAGCGACAGATGCGTGGGCGCCGGAGTGTGCCGCCGGCACGATAGCGGCGATGAAACGATGTGCCCGAGCTACATGGTGACTCGGGAGGAGAAGCATTCGACTCGCGGCCGGGCGCGCCTGCTGAATGAAATGATTCGCGGCGACGTCGTGAAAGACGGGTGGCGCAACGAGGCCGTTCGTGAAGCGCTCGACCTGTGCTTGTCGTGCAAAGGTTGTAAGCACGATTGCCCTGTGCAGGTTGATATGGCGACATACAAGGCCGAGTTTCTATCGCACTACTACGAACGGCATCTGCGTCCACGGTACGCGTATGCGTCCGGCCTGATCTATTGGTGGTCGCGTGTCGCAGCGCATATGCCGGCAACCGCGAATTTCTTCACGCAGACTCCCGGTCTCAATAGTCTTGCAAAACTCGCGGGAGGCTATTCGCAAAAGCGCCACATCCCTCCGTTTGCGCCCGAGACATTCAAAAATTGGTTCGCCCGGCGAGAGCGGCGCAATGAAGATAAGCCACAGGTGATCTTGTGGGCCGATACGTTCAACAACCATTTCACGCCGGCAGTCGCGAAAGCGGCGGTTGACGTTCTGGAGCATGCCGGTTTTCAGGTACGCGTTCCCAAACAGAGTCTGTGCTGCGGACGCCCGCTCTATGACTACGGAATGCTCGATACCGCGAAAGGGTTGTTGCGTCAGATTTTGAACACGCTGCGCGAGCCGATTCGGGCGGGCATTCCGATCGTCGGACTCGAGCCGAGTTGTATGACGGTGTTTCGGGACGAGTTGACCAATCTATTCCCAAACGATGAGGATGCCAAGCGGCTCAACAGCCAAAGCTTCATCCTCAGCGAGTTCCTTCACGAAAAGGTGAAGGGGTATCAGCCCCCGCAATTACAGAGGAAAGCGCTTGTGCATGGGCACTGCCATCACAAATCGCAGCTGCACTTTGAGCAAGAAGTCGACTTGCTCAAAAAGGCAGGAGTGGATTGCCAAGTGCCCGATTCCGGGTGCTGTGGAATGGCGGGATCATTCGGTTACGAGGCCGATCACTACGATGTTGGACTGGCGTGCGGCGAGCGTGTGTTGCTGCCCTCCGTTCGCGAGGCGAGCGAAGATGAGCTGATCGTGACGGACGGGTTCAGCTGCCGGGAGATGATTCGCCAGGAGACGGATCGGCGCGCCATGCACTTCGCGCAAGTGATGCAGATGGCGTTGCAAGAAGGGCCACAGGGTCCAAGCGGAGCTCGACCCGAGAAACAATACACAACGCTAGAACGCACTCCAGCTGTTCCGGCGGGAGTTGTAACGGCTGGCGTGCTTGCGGCCGGAGCCGCGGTGTGGTGGGGATTGCGGCGCAGAGCTTAAGTTCGGTGGCGATGCAATGCCTTAGGCATGGCTCGTTTTCGCAGCAGCATCTACTCTGATGAAGACCTGATCCCAGTCGTGATGTTTGCCGGAAGGAACGGGCCGGCTACCGTGGAACCTCCGTTCGAGCACTTCGAAGTCGGAAATCAGATCCACATCCATCCATCGCCAATTCGGCAATGGTCCGCTACTCGCGCCTCCAATTTGGTACGCAAGAAGTCTTGCACGACCTTTCTGGATGCCATAGTCATGTGGTTCGACAATCCGAGTCTTATCGCGGTATCGGAGCCGGACGACTCGTTTGCTTCGAATCGCCGTCACGAGCAGGTCGTGCAATTTCGATTCGGGAGTTTGGGGACTGGGGGTCGTATGACCTATGCTCCCAAATTTTCGTAGAGTTCTGGCGGTGAGGGTGGGATTCGAACCCACGGAACCCGTAAAGGTTCAACGGTTTTCGAGACCGCCCGATTCAACCACTCTCGCACCTCACCACTGGCAAACTGCTGAACGAGCCGCGCGACCTACTACGGCTTCTTCTCTTCCTTCGACTCTTCCTCGCTCTTGACCGCCCCTTTGAAATTCCGGATGCCTTGCCCTAACCCTCTCGCCAGATCCGGAATCTTTTTGCCGCCAAACAGCAACACGAGCACAATCAAAACCACCAGCAGGTCAGGCCCGCTAAAAATTACCAGAAGCTCAGGCCCGACAAGTCTCATGGAACCTCCGCGCGTTGGATAATTTCAATTGTATTCGAGCTTAGAACGCGGGACCCGGGTTGAAGCGCTTATCTCTGAAATGCCACAGCGCCCACCCGCATCAAAATGCTCAAGACGATCAAAGGCAGAATCGCCGCAAACGCTTTTCCTTTGCTCACTCGGAAGGCGGCGCTGAAGGTCAGCAGCAGCATCACGATCCACCAAATCTCGAAAATCGAGAAATAGCCCAGGAACGCCATTGCATACTTACTAGTGCCTTCGGGGAGGAAAATGTCGAGCCCAAGCGCCGGACGCAGCTCGGCCATCGTCGACACCTCGCCTTTCGCCTTTAAGATGACCACGCTCGCAATGGACGCAAGTATCTGGATCAGCGAGCACCCGGCCACCAGATTGAAAAGCCATCGGAACTTCGCATCGACGGTCAGGACCGTGCAGGTCGCGAAAATGATCAGCGCCTGCACGGCCATGATCAAAGCCGCTATCAACGGCGCGAAATACATGCTGACCCGCTGCACGGTCATGGCCACCTCCATGCCCCTTTGAACATCTTCAGGGCGGGCGCCGCTTGGCGTGGGGGCCACCTCGAGCACGTGCTGAATGATGGGCATCAGCTCGTAACTCGCGATTACGGAAACGATCGAAAAGATTACCAGCGGCCCGATCCAAAACCATTTATTAAAAACGCGCCGCGCGGCTCCTTGCGGGTCAATATAGAAACTGCCCATGCCCGCTAGATCATCGCCGATCGTTTCGCGCTGCGCTGGAAAAGGCTGCGAGGTCGTCGACATGTATGGCTCTCCTGTTTAAAGCGGTGTCTGCATTATATCCGCAGCGTTCCCGCCTGCAGTGCCCTATTCGAATCGCACGTCGTCGATTTCGAACCGGAACGGGCCGGGCTCCGGACCTCCCGCGAACACGACGCCCATCAAGTCGTGCCCGTCCATTCCACTGAAGGCAGTGAGCGCAAATGAGTATTGCTTCCATTGCGGCGAAGCGGCGAAATTCTGAATCGCCGGCATGAACCCATGGCTCTGTGCGAAGAGCATCACCCGGTACGTCTTGCCGTCTCCCTTCGCCCAAAAGCTGATCGTCTTTTTTGAAGAGAGATTGGCAGGGGCCATCGGAGTTGCCCCGGGACTGAACATCACTCCAGCCCATGCATAGGGAAGACCCGCTGCAATCGTGCCGCTCACCTCGAGTGCATGAGCACTGCCGCTCGCCCCGCCAGGCACGATCTTCATCTCGGCCTTCGACTTGCCGCCAGCAATCGTATCCGTCGAAATCGTCCATCCCGAGCCAAATTTCGCAACAGGCGTGGCTTGCTCGAAATCGCTCACCAGCCCGCTTTCTGAACCCGTGGGCGCAGACATCGAGGCGAGCTGTTTCTCTTGCTCCTTCGCCTTCGTTACTTTCGCCTCATAGCTGGTCCGATCATCCTGGATGCCTTGCTTATAGACCGCCACAATATCTCGGGTCGCTAGGATGTCTTGCGTCGGATCGCCGTTCACCAGCAGCAGATCCGCGCGCAATCCACGGGCGATGCGTCCGCGATCCGTCAAATCAAACGCCTTCGCGGGCGCTGCTGTCGCAGCAGTCAGCGCTTCGTCTGGAGTCAGCCCGGCTTCCACTAGCAATTGAAGCTCTTCATGCAAGCTTGCGCCCTGCACTGTCCCGGGGTTCGGCACATCCGTCCCCGCCAGTATCGGAACGCCTGCGGCTTTCAACTGCTTCACCGCTTGCTCCGCGCCGTTGCACGACAGGCCTCGCTTAGCCTGGGGAAAACTCGTCTTCAGCGCCGTTATGTCTTGCGGAGTGAGATAGGGTTCGAGATGAGGATCGGAAATCAAGCGCACGCCGGGTGATTCAGGCCCGCAAATGCTGTGCAACACCGTCAGTGTAGGAATGACAAACGCGTGATGGGCGGCCACAAACTGTCCGAAATCCGGATCCGACGAAGGGCCGATAAACAGGTGCGCTAGCCCATCCGCTCCGGCATCGATCGCATCGCGCGCACCCTGCAGAGATCCGATGTGGACCACGGCAATTTTGCCCCGTTTATGAGCGGCCATAACAATTGCCGCCATGGTTTCCTTACTTAACGTCGGGACCGTGCGGCCGCCGTAAACTCTTGCGTCATCGTAGACGATCTTGATGTAATCGGACCCTTCGGCAATTCGCGCGTCCACCCAGGCTTGCGCTTGCGAGGGATTGCTGATCGTCGGGATTTTCACCCCATATTCAGTCCCGTGTCCGCCCGGGGCTGTCGCCAAAGTACCGGCCGAGCGCAGGTCCGCCATGTTCTGCGCTTTTCCTTGCGCTTCGAGCCTCTTCAGTTCCTGTGCTGCCGCGACCGGCATGAACATATCCAACTCCGTCGTGACACCGAAAATAAGCCCTTGCACCAGCGCTTCTCCGCCCCAGACATGCGTATGGGAATCGATGAGTCCAGGAAGCAGAGTCTTATCCGTCCCATCGACGACTTGCGCGAACGGAGCGTTCAGGTTCTCGCCCATTTCCCGAATTCTCCCGTTGGCGATGAGTACGTCGGTTGACGGCATGACATCAGTACCGTCAAATACGCGGACATTGTGAAACAGAATCGGCGTTTGCTGCGCGCTCGCGGAAAAGGCGACGCACAGGCTTGTAAAGAAGAGAATTGATTTCATGTGCCTACCTTTCTTAGTACACCAAAGGCAATCGGCACCGCTTTCCACACGCTATCAATGCGCAGTGGCGGCTATTGGCTGTCCTTCCGCATCGAGAACCACCACGTCACCCAGCTTTAGCTCTCGAATTCCCGGCTCGATTTTCGAGAGATCGCCAACCAGCAGAAGCGTTGCACGGCCGGGAGTTGCGTATTTTTCTGCGACGGCATTGACGGATTGGACACTCGCTTTCTCTAATTCATCGGGCTCACGCTGCAGCTCTGACATCGGAAGTCCTACCGCCCAGAGTTGCTCAATCTGCCCTGAAACTCGGCCCATCGATTCGAATTGCTGTGCGTACCCACGTACGCGGTTATTTCGTGCAGCCGTGAGCTCGTTTTCCGAGATGGGCTTCTGCCCGGCGATGTACTTCAGTTCCTTCTCAAACTCCACGACTGACTCTTTGGTCTTATTCGTCTGGACTCCTCCGGTTGCAATCCACGTCCCGTATTTTGAAAACGATTGCGGAAACGAGAAAATGCCATACGAGTACCCTTTTTCTTCGCGAAGATTCGTACCCAGGCGTGCTCCCGCAGTGCCGCCCCAGACTGCGTCGGCCAAATTCAGCGAGATAGTAATCCGCTGCCTGTCGAGGCGGCCCAGGCAGGATCTGCGCAACCACTGTTTGCGCGGCATCCGGCCGGTTTATCAGAAACACTTTGCCCGGCCCCATCGGAGACGGCGTAGAAACGGCCGGTTGCGGCGCCGCTCCGCCTGCCCATGATCCGAAATTCTTCTGCGCCAACTCAGTCGCGTCGTTCAGCGAAATATCACCCACGAAAACCAATGCCGAACTTCCGGGCTTCCAATAGGCATGATGAAATTTCGAGAGATCTTCGGAGGTGATCTTCTCAACGGTTGAACGAAACCCTTGCGGGGGATGCCCATAAACGTGATCGCGCCCGAACGCCAGCATCACAGAAACGCGCCGCGCAATTGCATTCGGGTTATTGTCTGCTTGGGCGAGAGAATCGAGTCGCTTCTTTTTCTCGCGATCGACTTCCTCGGCGGGAAAACTCGGATTGCGCACCACATCTGCCAACACTCCGAGCGCAGGCGCGGTATTCCTCTGCAGCACCTCGAGTCGCAATGACGAATATTCCCGATCGGCATGTGTCTCGGTTGCTGCTCCAAGATCGCCGAGAGTCTGATCGATCTGGAGCGCTTTTTTCGTCTTCGTTCCGCGCTGCATCGCCTCGAGCTCGAGGCTGGCCAGACCCTCCTTCCCAGGTGGATCATCAACGCTACCGGCTCGCGTGGCGAAGGCAATAGCCACCTTTGGCAGGTCCCTCCTCTCCAGTACAAAAACGTCCATGCCGTTGTCGAGCTTGGCTGTTTTCACGTCCGGCGCCTTGAAGGGCCGATCGGCGCCGAGTTGGGGCTGTTTCGAGCGATCGATTTCTGCGTTTGCCTCGAGCACGGCTGGTTCCGGATGAAACCGTATGAGAAGCCGGTTGCGAGTATCGAGCCACTTCGCGGTTGTCTGTTTCACATCGTCGGCTGTTACAGCCCTGTGGCGCTCGACGTCAGCGGCGAACTTCCCGGGGTCGCCAAGAAAGGTGTTGTACTCATTTAGCAAGTCGGCCTGCCCGCCGAAACCTCCGATGCGCTCCAGCCCCGTTATGTATTGAAACTCCCACTTCGTTTTTGCCCGGTTCAATTCCTCGGCCGTGGGACCATCGTTCGCCAAGCGCGTGATTTCGTCTGTCACGCTCTGCTCGATCTTGGATAGCGGCGCGCCGGGCCTCGCAGTTGCCCACAGCACGAAGGCGCTCGCCATTTCTGAAGATCCTTGAAAGGACTCGACATTTGAGCAGAGCTGCTTGTCATAAACCAGCGACTTGCTCAAACGCGAGGACAAACCATCCGTCAGGATCAACGACGCAAGTTCGAGATCCGCATCACCCCGTGCGAAAAAGGCGGGCGTGGGCCAAGCGAAATATGTGCGCTCCTGGGGCACATGGTCTTTGACTTCGATAATTTTCTGTCCATCCAGTGCCGGCACCCACTGTTTCGGGCGATCAAGCGCCGGTCCGGGAGGAATCGGCCCGAAATATTTGTTGACCAGGCGCTTGGTTTCGACCGGGTCAAAGTCTCCCGTTATGGCAAGCGACAGATTATTCGGCGTGTAGTAAGTCTTGAAAAATTCCTTTACGTCGTCTACGCTGGCGGCGGTCAGGTCCTCATGGCTTCCGATCACATCGTGAGCATAGGGATGGCCAAATGGAAACACATTCTGATACAGCAGCATGATCCATCGGCCGTAAGGCTGGTTTTCGAGCCCCTGACGCCTCTCGTTCTTTACGATGTCCCGCTCGTTATCGAGTTTCGTTTTCGTGAGCACGTCGGTAAGCGTCGCGAGCCGGTCTGATTCCAGCCAGAGGACGAATTCTAAGTTTGCGGACGGAACCGTCTCGAAAAAGTTCGTGCGGTCCTGATCGGTCGTTCCGTTCACGCCTCCTTCAAAGAGATTGGCGCCCAGCCTTTTCGATGAACCCGAAATACTTCGCGTTTGCATCTTTCGAGCCTTCAAACATCATGTGCTCGAAAAGGTGCGCAAAGCCTGTGCGCCCGGCGTGCTCGTTCTTCGACCCGACGTGATACCAGCAATTCACATGCACCATCGGCAGCTTGCGGTCGACGTGCAGTATCACCTGAAGCCCGTTCGGGAGCGTGTACTTCTCGAACGTAATTTTTGGAACTGCCGTGTCCGTACCGCCGCTCTGGGCGACCGCGGTAAAGGCAAGGCTGAACGCAGCAGTAAATAGAACGGCTGGCAAACGTAGGATGGCCATATGGGAAGTCCATTATACGGGTTTTGAACGTAAACTAAAGCTAGGATGAAATCGAATGACGATTGACGAAAGGCTGGACAGGTTAACCGACCGCCATGAGGCGTTGACGCAAACTGTCGAGATCATTGCGTCCATGCAGCGCGAGAATGAAAAGCGCATCGCGGAGAGTGAAAGGCGCTTTACCGAGCGTTTCGAAAAGCTGACTGATCTATTTGGTGGCTTGCTCGACATCGTGAAGCAACCAAGCTAGTTCAGCAATTCAAAAGCTGAATCGCACTCCTAGCTGTGCTGCAAACGGAATCCCGACGGTTGTCCCCGGCCCGAAGAAATCGCCCAGTGCCCCCGCAGGCACTCTTAAGTCATTCAGCGTTATCGGGCGGGTCGAGGTGCATGCCGGGTTGAGGCAATATTGCGTCACATTTCCGAGCTGGTTCGGCGGAACTGGCAGCTGCGCGACAGTGCCCACGTAGTTGTTACCTGGATTCGTTCGGTTGAACAGATTGAAAAATTCGACAAACGGCCGCAGTTCGTAGCGTTCTGCGAAACGCAGCGGACGACTCACGCGCAAATCCACCTGCATGTACGGCGTGCCTCGAAACTCATCGAGCGATGTTTGCCGCCCGTTGATCAGCGCACGATCATTGTTCGGATTTCCGTCGTGATTCACATCAATGGGTGTCGCCAGCGTGAACGGGCGCGCGCTTTCAAATTGTGAAAGAGACGCAAGCTCAATTTTGCCCGGCAGCATGAGAGTCCCCGCGATCACCGCCCGGTTCCGGACGTCTTCCCCGGACGGCCCATGATCGCCGGGCCCAAACGCATCATTGACATTGCTGACACCATTCACATAATCGAAGAGCTCGCCGACTACCGCACCCCAAGTACTAGCGTTCGCAAGCGTATAGTAAGCCGAGAGATCGAAACGGCTCGAGAAGCGATGCCGGATTCCGAAGGCAGCGCCGTCATATCGCGACCGGTTGTCCGAACGGAACAGTGAAATGCTCGGCGCATGCGCAGGAAGAGTGAAGCCGCTGACGTATTCATACCGGCGATACTGATGGACCCCTTGTTGATGCTCGTATCTGAGATCGAGCGTCCAGGAACGGCTCAGCGCGTGCTCAAAATTGAAGCTGGCCTGAACTGCATACGGTGTCTTATAAGCCGGATCGATCAACGCGCCTTGATCACCGGGGCCGAGTAGCCCTGCTCCGGGAGTATTCACGGCCTGAAATGCGTCTACCCATCCATTCTGCGCGAGATCGTTGTAGTACAGTCCAAAGCCGGCGCGAAGGACTGTGTTCCCCGTGCCGCCGGGCGACCATGCCACACCAACTCGCGGAGCAATCGCGCCGCGGTAGTCGTGCGGAATTCCCGGGACAAGATTGATACCCAGGGCTTTCAAAGTGACGAATGCCGGGTTCTGATCCTGGCTGCGGCCTGAAGCGATGAACAACCCGTATGTCGTGTCGTATCGCGCGCCCAGGTTCACGGTCAAGGACGGCGTCAAGCGCCATGAATCCTGGACATAGAATCCGAGGCGCTGCACATTTTGGGCGAATGCACCGTTCCCGCCGCCCGTAACAGCGCTTCCCGCCGCGTAATCAGTCACGAACTGAGCGGGATGGTTCACGTAATAGCTTGGGTCCTGAGGAAACGTAACCAACGTTTCGGGATTGCTCGCGAGCTCGCCTCCGAACACGGGCTCGTGAATGAAGTTCACGCCGAACTTGATCGAATGAGCTCCGCTCCCGTGCACCACGTCATACCGGAGCTGATATTTCTGCTGATCGCGCAGAATCGGAAATGCCGTAATGGGCGTCGCGAACTGGTTATCGCCAAAGGTCTCGAAGCCGGAGGTCGTCAGATAATTTACGGAAAACGGAAAAGACAACGCAAAGCCGTAGTCCGAGTTCCGCCGCTCCGTGTGATGAAATCCGTTCGCTTCGAGCGTTAGCGCCGCCAGCCACTCCGGGCTAAATATAAAATTGTTGTGCAGCAGCACGTTGTAGTATCGCGATCTCGAGTACGCTCCCGTGGAGGGTAGCGTGGCCTGCTGAATCAGGTCGTTTTGGGTATCGTACCGATCCGTGCCGCCCCGCAAAAACCATTGCGATCTCGAGGATTGCGTCCAGTCTAGACGCGTGGTGAACAGCGCATCGCGAAATGGAACGGATGTGAACGAGGGCACGGGAATAGAACTGACGCCCGGAACCAATCCCATGGACGCAAGCTGAGCGAGCGCGTGAAACTGAGCGAGCGAAGCATTGCTATAGGCAACGCTCGAATTCTCGTCGACGTATTCGAGCGTGGAATAGAACCACAGCTTCTGTTTGATAATCGGGCCGCCCAGCGACCCGACTACGTTGTTGCGGGAGAACGGCTGTTTCGGATTGGGCTCCGGATTATCCAATGTATTGCGGGCGTTCAGATCCTTTGCGCGGAAATAATCGGCAACCGCCCCATGCCAGTCATCTGTTCCGCGCCGCGTCGTAATAATGACCGAGCCGCCATTCGTGCGTGACGTCTCGGCATCGAACTGCCCCGTACGGACCGTAAATTCCTCGATGGCTTCGGGCGAAATATTCTGCAGGAACCCGCCGATATAGTCATCGTTGTTATCGCCGCCGTCGACAGAAAGGTCCACATTCAACCCGGAGCTGCCCGCGAACGAAACCGCTGTGATGCGGGCCTTCGTCGGATCCGACGGCTCAACGGGCTCAGTCATAGGAGCGAGGTACGCAATATTCGCGAAGCTGCGGTGAGCGAGAGGAATCGAATCCAGGTCCTTCGAAGAAATAATTGTTTTGATAACGCTGGACGACGGATCAAGCGGCTGAGCAGCAAGCGATGACTGTATCGCGCTCACAGTAACGGATTCTCTCCGCTTCGCCGGGCGGAGCGTGACGACAACCGCCTGTGAAAAACCCGTGGGGAGATCGACGGACGCGACGACGGGATCGAAGCCGGGTTTCGAAACCGTCGCGCGATAGCCGCCGGGCGCAAGAAACTCGATCGTAAACTCACCGCGATTGTCGCTGGTTGCCTCCCGTTTGAGACCGGATACGAGCGACTGAACCTCAACATACGCACCCGGAACGCGCGCGCCGGTCGAATCCTTAACGGTCCCGACAATTGCCCCTTCTGGCGATTGGCCGAAGACCAGACAAATCGATGACAGGAGTAACCCTACCAAGAAAAGAGTCAACCTCCTCGCGATTGCAATCACCATGCCGTTAAACGTGCCGGTACCCCGCCCCGACTTCAAGCTCACTGCGCGTTGGGATTATCAATGTCTCGAGTACCAGTAACAGCACGGCGATCCACAGCACGTCCGCTACGAACAGGTGAAAAAGCTGCATCCACACCGGTGCAAGCAGCGTGATATTTACTGCTCCTACCGCCAACTGAAACAGCACCAAACCCAGTACTTTGCCTGCCGCGGCGCTGCACCGGTCCCCTTCGCTCCGCTTCAACAGACGCGCTGCAACCCACACCAGATACGCCGCCCCGAGCACCGCTATGACAGGATGCACGAGTCTCAATCGCAGCAGCAGACTCGATACGCTCGAAAAATCCCGTTGCACGCCTGCAGCAATCGATGATGCCGGGAAAAGCGTGTCTCCCAGCGCTGCTATTGCGCCCGTGATGCTTACAACCACCACAACCGCGAGTGCGCCAATCAGCGGTTTTGATGCATTCGCTAGCCGTACTCGATCCGTATTGTTTGAAGGCCGCCCATGCGGTGATTGTCAATGCCGCCAGCAGCAGCATGGTGTTTGTCAGGTGCGCAGACAGATACCACGCCCGGCCGGCTGACTGGTTCTGCGCAACGTAGCGCAACAGCACCAGGCCGGCGCCTAGCAGCGCCTCGATAAACAAAAACACCAGCGAAAGAATGGAAAATAGCCTCACGGCGTGACGCCGCGGAAACGCTCTAAAGGCCCACACGCACATCGCGATCACAGCGATGGAATCGATGCTCGTCATCATGCGATGTGTGAACTCTATTGCCATCGGCGCGCCCATATTGCGCGGAATCACCTGTCCATTGCAAAACGGCCAATGCGCGCCACAGCCGTCCCCGGAGAAAGAGGCCCGCACGTAAGCTCCCCACAAAATGACGGGGATGTTATAGGCCAAGACCGCCCACGCAAACCTCGCGAAACGCCGGCGTGCGACATCCATCAGCTGCTCTTTCGTAGCACCGCTACCTTAAGAATCGCTGCTACGCTGCAAACTTCGGTTATGCGTCCGTCCATCACCATCGAGACGGCATCCTCAAACGGATGCCATCGAACGGCTATATCTTCTTCGGGATCCAGTTGCATTTCGGTCGGAGTAAGTCCCGTCGCGAGATACAGACTCTGGACATCATCGGCCACTCCATTGCAAACGTCAACTGCTCCCAAGGCTTCCCATTCGCGTGCGATGAGCCCGGCTTCTTCGGCCAATTCACGTTTCGCAACCGACAGCATGTCAGTCTCACCCGGATGCGATCCGCCGCGTGGAATCTCCCACGAGTAACGGCCGACGGAGTAACGCCATTGCCCGACCAGCGCCACTTCGTCCCGCTCGTTTATCGCCACGATACCGACAGATGGCCTGATCTCGACAACGCCGTAGACGCCGGCGCCGCCGTCCGGGCGAACAACTTGGTCTTCGCGTACCCGGATCCACGCGTTCTCGTATGCCACGCGCGATGACTTCGTCTTCCATGGATTTTCCGCCACGCCGCTATGCCGCTTCTCTACAAATCCCGGCCACCACATCCAGATCAACGTTGCCGCCCGACACAATTACGCCTGCCGAGCGTATATCGGCGGGCAGCTTTCTGTGAAGAACCGCGGCAGCCGCAACCGCGCCACTCGGCTCAACCAACATCTTCATTCGCGTCAATAGGAACCGCATGGTCTCTTTGATCTCGTCTTCCGAAACGAGCAGCACGCCGTCTGCCATTGCCTGGACAATCGGGAACGTAACCGCTCCGGGCATTGGCGTCCGAAGCCCATCGGCAATCGTCGGAGGCGGCGCGATCTCGACTCGCGTTCCACGTTCGAGCGACACATACCAATCGTTCGCCAGCTCAGGCTCGATTCCGAATACGCGGATGCCCGGGCGCAGCGCCTTTGCGACGACCAGACTTCCTGACAGCAACCCTCCTCCTCCGAGCGGCACAACCATCGCTTCCAATTCCGTTTCGTCGCGCAGCAAATCGAGCGCTACTGTTCCCTGCCCCGCAATGATCCAGGGGTGGTCATATGAAGGCAGCACGACGGCTCCTGTCTCCATCGCGATGCGCCCCGCAATCTCTTCGCGGTTCTGGGTCTGCCGGTCATAAAAAATGATCTTCGGCCCATAGGCTTTCGTCGATTCGAGTTTCGCCTTCGGCGCATCCGTCGGCATGACGATTGTCGCGGCCACTCCCAGGTGCGCGGCGGCGATGGCAACCGCCTGCGCATGGTTACCCGACGAATACGTAACTACCCCGCGCTTTCGATCGGCTTCGTTCAGCGAGGCCATGAAATTCATGGCGCCGCGGATCTTGAACGAGCCGCCTCGCTGCAGATTCTCACACTTGAAATAGGCCTTCAGTCCGGCCGCTTCATCGAAAAGCCGTGACGTCTGCACAGGCGTCTTCCGCGCCAGAGCCTCAATTCGCTCCCCTGCCACGATCACGTCGTCGAGAGTGACCGCTGGCTCGGTAACCTGTCCGGCAAGGCTCATCAGTATCCAGCCTTTTTGTCCACGACGTTTTCGAGTTCTTCTCCCTTCGTGAAACGCCTGAAGTTATCGACGAAGCACTGCATGCTCAGATCCAGCCAATCCGGATCGCGTGTGCGGTCCGTACAGTGCGGCGACAAAAGCACATTTTCCATTTCATAGAACGGGTGATCCGGCGGTAGCGGCTCGACTTCAAAAACGTCCAACGCAGCCCCGGCGATTCGTTTTTGTTCCAGCGCGCGGATCAGGGCCGCTTCGTCGATTACTGGCCCCCTCCCCACATTCATCACTATGGCGGAGGGCTTCATTACATTGAATTCCGCGTCCCCGATCATGTGCCTGGTTTCGGGCGTCAACGGTGCTGCCGCGAGCACCACGTCTACCTCGCTGAGCATCTGCTTCAACTCTGCCGCCGGGAAAATGCGCTCGAACAGCGGGTCCTTTTCCGAGAGTTCCACTCTTCTGCGAGTAGCGTAGATCTTCACGCCCACTGCCTTCGCGAGCATGGCGCATTCCCGGCCGATCTCGCCATAACCGACGATTCCCATAGTCTTGCCGGGAAGCCAGTCCACTAGGAAATCATCCCACTTATGGGCGCGCTGGCTCTCGATTAGCCGCCGCACTCGCTTATAGAAATAGAGCATCCCTAGCACAACAAACTCCGCTAGAGAACGCTTAAACACTCCCCGGGCGTTGGTTACGACTACCCGGCTTTCGATCAGCTCCGGAAACAACAGCTTGTCTACGCCCGCCGCAAGCGAGTGGATCCATTTCACCTTCTTGGCATACGGCCAGAGCTCCCGCAACGGAACTGCCTTGCCCGTCAGCCCTGAGTACAGAATGATCTCGGCGTCGCTTGCGTGGGCTTCTACCGCCTTGAGCTCGTTTCCAACGTAAATGTCAGCCGCATCACGGATCTGATCCAGATTGCGCAAAACATAGTGATCCGGGGGGCAGATCACGAGCACGGCTGGTTTCCCCATAGAGACTCTCTGCCATCTTAGCGGGATGAAAAAACGAACCCAATTGAGCGCCCACGTGGGTTCGTTCGGTAATTTGCCTGCAGCCCCGGGGGTTCGTTTCGTAATCTGGCCGTAAACTATAGATGTGCAACCACGCTGTACCTGCGGCGCCGTCCTCCCGGACGACGCGCGCTTTTGCCACAAATGCGGAAAACCTCAATACGAGGAAGATATTGCGCGTCTAGCGGTAGATACTCCAGCCCCGGTTACGCCTGCCCCAGCGTCCGTTGCAGCGGCTCCGCGGATTTCGTTTCGGAATTCACGCGCGGTTGTCATCAGCTTGATCGTTGCTGCCGGTGCGGTGTTTGGCATCGGGATTGCCGCCCTGGTCAGTCCGTTGCTTGCTCCCGTCGTGCTGTGCGCGGCTGGTCTCATCGCAGCGCTGCTTTATAAAGGCCACTCTCTAGAGCCGCTTTCGGCGGCTGCCGGCGCACGCCTGGGCTGGATGACGGGGCTCTGGCTCTTTCTCGTGGTCCTTATCTGTTTGCTGATTTTGAGCGTTTCTCTCACCTCTCCAGCGGGGCGTGAACTGCTCAAGAGTGTTCCAACGAACGCCGAGGTCGCGAAGGTGCTCGATAATCCCCACGATTTTCTGGCGAACCTTCCGATCGGCATCATCCAAACCTTCCTGATGGTGACGCTATTGCCGGGTCTGGGGGGGATACTCGGGGCGAAGCTGGTCACCCGTGGCCGCCGATCGTCCTGAATGCGCAAAACGGTTCTTACCCTTACGGTCAATCCAGCCATCGACCGGACCATCGCAGTAGACCGTCTGGTGTTTGAAGACCGCGCGTATATCTTGTCGCGAACCGATGCAGCGGGGGGCCGGGGGATCAACGCCGCGCGCGTGCTTACGAATTTTGGGGCGACCGCAATCGCCATCACGACCTCAGGCCGCCAGGCGCACAAGTTCGAAGAGCAGTTGCATCAGGATAGCTTCGGAAAAGAGATCGTGAAAATCCGCCATAACGTGCGCATGAATCTGACCATCACGGATCGCCAGGGACTCTCGATCAAGCTCAACGAAGTAGGTCCGAGTGTTACGCAAGCGGAACAAAACCGAATCCTGAAAGCTGTGGAGAAATTACTCCCCGCCGCGTGCTGGCTGATGCTCTGCGGAAGCCTGCCGCCCGGGGTCGACGCGCATTTCTATACCAAGCTGATCCGCCTCGCCGCAAAGCACAAGGTTCAGACCTTGCTCGATACCGATGGCGACGCCTTATTGCACGGAATTGAGGGGGAGCCAACGGTGGTTAAGCCGAACCAGTCGGAAGCGGAGCGCCTGTTGAACCGCGCCCTGATCACTCGGGCTCATTGCATTGAAGCCGTTCAACAGATCAGAGCCATGGGACCGAAGTGCGCCGTTCTGTCGCTCGGCGCGCGCGGCGTGGTAGCGGCGTCCCCCGAAGGAGTTCTCGAAGTAATGCCGCCGCAAGTTGAAACGCGAAGTCCGATCGGCGCTGGGGACGCAATGGCTGCGGCTCTGGTTTGGGCGCTGGATCGCGGCGATTCTTTTCGTGAGGCGCTGCGCTGGGGAGTGGCTGCCGGCACCGCCTCATCCAAGTTGCCAGGTATTAGTCTCGCCGATTTCGAACAGACAAAAGAGGTATACCCGCACACTCAAGTGACGAAAATTCAGTGACAGCGCCGGTCTAGTCGTACTTTTCGTAGATGATCTGCTTGCGGTCGAATCCCCGCTTCTTCAATTCGGCGCGGAGATCATCCACCATTTCCTTCAGCCCGCAAATGTAGACGTCCAGCGTGGCTTGGTCTTCGTAACTCGAAAGTGCGAGGGCTTCATCGAGATGCGCTTGCACACGGCCCGTGCGGCCGTTCCAGCTCTCGGTCGGCCGCGTGATGGTGGGCAAGAAACGGAAACTCTCGTATTGCCTGGCTAACTCTTCCAACTCGTTCCGATATAGCAACCCTGCTTCGTACCGGACGCCAAACAGAAGCGTGATGCGAGCTTGAGTTTTGGGCAGGTGTTCGAGCAACATGGAGCGGAACGGCGCGATCCCGGTTCCAGTAGCAATAAATACTGAGCGATGCCCCGGATGCCGGAGCGTGAAATACCCGAGAGGCTCCCCCATCTCCACTTCATCGCCGGGCTTGAGTTGGAACAGATAAGGAGATACAATTCCGTCCTCAACGCGATTCAGACAGAGCGCAAACCGGTTTCCTCCGCGAGGCGAAGCGATCGAGTAAGCGCGTGTGATCTCTTTGCCGTCCAGGCGCTCAATGACCGAGACGAATTGTCCCGGAGTGAACGCGAGGTTCTCAATGCCGGGCACTTCGAATTCGAAGTGATGCACCTCGGGCGCCAGCTCTTTCCAGCCAATTAACTTCGTCTTCAGGGTAGCCGCTCCACTATAAGATGATGCTCGGCGAATGCGCTTCGACCGCTCGCTCGGGAGTCATTTGCGAGAGAAGATCCAGATACATTCGCCCGCGCGGGCCGCCCGTTTTGATTCGGCTGTGCCAGCCTGTGGAGAAAAACCAATATAGCGAGTATTTCAGCGTTGCGGGAAGCCGTCACATGCTCGCGCTCGGAGCGTACCTTCTGATATTCCGCAAGCGATTCCGAGAACGACCGTTGTATGCCTGCCGCTATCGTGTTTTGTGATCTGGTCTCATAAAACAAGCCCGATTCAAGTGTCCGATGCGTCTGGATCAGAGCCTCTAAAGCTTCCACCACGTCGAAATCCACCGCCCCTGGAGTTCGTAACGCCGCTTGCAGCAGTGAATACACGCAAAAGAGCAACAGCTCTTCGTGAGATCGAAGAAATTCCTCGCTGACTGGAATATCGGAGTTCGCGAGCTTGCCATTGGGCAGAAAGGATGGTTTCTCGCGCCGGTGCGCCTCCTTCAGATATTCACACTCAAGAGGGCAGGTAAGCGTGACTTCACGTTCCGTTCCGCAGCAGAGAGTGCAGATGTCTCCGCTGACAGCCGGACACGCGCGTCTGGCGCGGCGTTTGCGCACATATCTTGCATAAGATCAATTCGGGCATCCACTACGGCTATTATCCTCTGCTACTGGGAAGCGTTGAACACGTTGCGCTCCCGCACAAGCCTGCGCTGAGGAACAAGTATTATCGGATCAGGCCCGATGCAGAGAGTGGATTTGTACGTAAAAGTAGAAGTCGAATTAGATGACGATGAGCCGCCGGAACGCGTAGCTAACGAGATCTGCCGTCTGCTTCAGAAGCTGTACTTTGTCCGCTCGGCGGAGTTGTCGAGCGCCGTGCCGCGCGAATAATGCTGCCTCAGCGTTCACTACCGAGCAGGGCCTGATAAGTGCGAGTGAAGTACGAATCCGTCATGCCCGCGATGTAATCACAGACGACTCGATGGACCGGCATGTGATTCAGATTCTCGCGATAACCAGCCGATACGCGATCCGGATGTTCCATCAGAAAACAAAAGAGTTCTCCCATTTTCGCGACCGCGGCGCTGCGATCCGCAACGAGCTGCACGTAAGAATAAACTCGATCCACCAATATCGCTTTTAACTGCCGGTTGATTTCTGCTGCTTCCGGTGTTAGCTTGGCCAGGCGATGGTCGAGCGCGCGAACGTCTTCGAGAGTCTTGACTCCGGATGCAGTTGCTTCCGCGCTGGTACCGTCGATCAGCCCCCCCACCAGAAGCCCGAGCAATTGCCGCTGAATCTCCCAGAACCGAACCCGATCGGAAGCTCCGGGAAACTGCATATCGACCTGCTCGGCTAGCTGCGCGAACGCTGGAACCGCCGCTCCGAGTTCTTCCATCGAGAAGAGTCCTATCGAGAAGGCATCGTCTACATCGGCTGTGTTGTATGCAATTTCGTCCGCCAAATCGATGAGTTGCGCTTCGAGAGGTGGCCGTTTGCCGGGAAGCAGCTCCTCGAGCTCCGGATCTTGTTCTGCGCTGATCTCTCGCGAGTGCTTTACGATTCCTTCGCGAACCTCGAAGGTCAGATTCAGGCCATCGAAGCGCGCGTAGCGCTGCTCGAGGCGATCCACGATGCGAAGAGCGTGCTGGTTGTGCTCAAAGCGCGAGCCAAAGCGCCGCATCTGCCGGTCCAATTCCTTTTCGCCGACGTGCGCGAAAGGCGGATGTCCCAAATCGTGCGCCAGCGCCAGAGTCTCCGTGTATTCTTCGTTGAGGCCAAGTGCGACCGCGACTGTACGCGCAACCTGGGAGACCTCTAATGTGTGCGTCAGCCTGTTTCGAAAATGATCGCAAAGCCCGGCGGCAAAGACCTGCGTCTTTCCCTCGAGCCGGCGAAAGGCTCTGGCGTGAATGATGCGGTCCCGATCGCGCTGAAAATCGCCGCGATAAGCGTGCGCCGGCTCAGGATACCTGCGGCCGCGCAGACTTTGTGGACCCAGCGAGAGGCGGTCCAGCATTCGTTAAGATGGCAATTACCTCGTCAGCTCGCCGGAGACTTGGTCCACGGCCCGGCTGACCGCGGGCGATTGGTCGGGCGCTCTCAGCGACTGCAGAATCTTCTTCGCTTGCTGCGGATTCGTCGTCACATCCAATTGTGCGAGCAAGATATCCGCCTGTGCCTTCGAAACGAGATCGGACGGCTTGTTCGCAATGCTGCGCAGCAGCGCTTGTGCCTCTGGAATTCTGTTCTCACCGGCGTACAGTTGGGCGAGTGCGATCTTGGCGAGTGCGGCGAAATCGCTGCTCGAATCGGCTACCCGGCGCAAATCCGATTCAGCGCCTTTTGGATCCTTTCTTTCGACCTTGAGCGTGCCGAGATAGTACTGAGCGATTAAGCCTTCACGGGTTCCCCCGTATTTTGCAACCATGCCAGACAGCACTTTGATCTCGGCGTTCTGCTTCGCCTGCTGCGTCGGATAGCTGTTCGGGCGCTGGGCTGCGGGCCCGACGGGACTTTCTATGACGCGCAGTGCCGTTTGTAACGCCTGCTGCCGCAAGGATCTCTGGTGAGCGGCGTACCACAGCCCTCCACCCGCTAAGATCAACAGAATAACAGCGATAACGATCCAGCGGATCAGCCTTTGGGGGTTGGATAAAGCGTAGCTGACAACATCGGAGACTGCATCGGTGAAGTGGTCGTGTTGCAGTTGCTCCTTGAGTTCGTGACGAGTCAAAACGGAGACTGCCTTTCTAACTGGTGAGCAACCAGTAGCGTATCACACTGGACCGCGTTATAAATCGATCCGGCGGGCGGTTTTGTTATGCGGGCAGGTCGGCTAAGTCTCGCTTTATTGCGAACTTCACGAGACCCGCGACATCGTGAATATCTAACTTGCGCATCAGGCTCGAGCGGTACGTGTCGACCGTTTTCGGGCTGAGCGACAGGCGCGCGGCAATTTCCTTAGCGCGCACACCGTCCACAAGCAACGAGAAGACCTGGAACTCGCGGCTGCTGAGAGTTTCGATGGGGTCGGCGCCGCGATGCCGGCCGTTCCCGTCCCCAAACAGCGACATAACCTCGATTTGCGGAGAAACGTAAATGCCGCCCTGCGTGAATTGTCCGAGCGCCTCGGCCATTTGGAGAGCACTCGAGCTTTTGAGTACGAAACCGCACGCCCCTGATCGCAGCACCTCGAGTACCGTTTTGCGGTCCTTGCGAATCGAGAATACGGCGCAACGCGTGGCCAGCCCCTGATCGCGAACCCGGCGAATCACTTCCGTTGCGGCGAGATCCGAAAGTCCAAGATCCAGAAGAGCAACGGCGGGCTCGAGCCGCTCGATCTCAGCCAGCGCGGTGGTGGCGCTCCCGGCTTGGGCGACGACGTGAAATCCGTTGATCGAGTTGCATAATGCCGCCAAGCCTTCGCGTACGAGAGTCAACTCATCGGCAACCAGGACTTCGACCGGAGCTGTCTGAATACCCGGAACCGTTACAGCTTCGGACGCGGAAGCGGGGGTAGGCCGTGGTGATGTCGACACGTTTGTGCAGATATAGTGCCGTTTCCTTACTCCTTATCTCAGGAAACGTGCGGCACAACGTCTGCACAAAACAGCCCTGGAAACGACTCAGGTGAAGCTGCGAACTGCTTCCGCCTCATCGTCATAGGCCTCGAACACGGTATATAGTTTCGTAATTTGAAGCAAGTCTTTGACGCGCTTCGAGAGGCCGACGAGCTTCAGCTTTCCGCCGTTGTTCGTGACCGTAGTGAATCCCGAAACCATTTCGCCGATCCCAGAGCTATCGATATAGGACACGTCGCTTAAATTAAGCAAGATCTTCTTGTTTCCCTTGGCGGCCAGATCGCGGATCATGTCGCGGAATGCGCTCGCGCCTTCGCCCAAAGTAATTCGTCCGGCCGCATCGATGACCGTAACATCGCCAACCTGGCGGGACGTCAATTTAACGCTCACTTTTCCTCCTCTGCGGATAGCCGCTATCAAACAGGCTAGCCACTAGTTCACGGAACCAAATTCAAGGCAAATTCTTGACCAGACGAACCTCGGTGCCTCCGCCCGGACGCGGGTGGAGATCGAAATCGTCCATAAACGCGCGTATCAGCATAATGCCGCGTCCCGATTGGCGCAACAGATTTTCCGGCGCTAGCGGATCGGGTAGCGAACTCAGGTCGAAGCCCTGGCCCTCATCTCCCACCGTAAAGGCAAGGTGCTCTTTTGACCTCTCAACTTCCAAATGGACCTTTTTGTTTTTGTTATAGCGATTACCATGCACCACAGCGTTGACCATGCACTCCCGCACGGCCATGCCGATCTGTTGCTGGTCGTCTTCATCGAATCCGGCTTTGCCGGCCTCCTCCATCGCGATGACCTCTGCCTTATCGACGCTCTCTAAGGTTGAATCGAGAGTGGTCTGCGTTTTCTCCACGTTGCCGCTTTCGCGCGAGGCCATAAATTAGGAGCGTGACTCCGGTTTCGGGAGTTGACGCGTTTGAACCGTCACAATAGACTACCAGATTGAGGAAAGTCAAGGCGAACAGGCAGTTCGGCGGTCCAGTACGATTCCAGATTGACAGCTAGAATCAGAGCATGTCGTCCACCGCTCTTGCCGACGAGATCCTCACTAAGTACGAGCCTGTGATCGGGCTCGAGGTGCACGTCCAGCTCGGCACCAAGACCAAAATCTTCTGCGGCTGCCCTGTTGAATTTGGCGCGCCTCCGAACACAAACGTTTGCCCCGTATGCCTAGGCTTGCCCGGCGCATTGCCCGTTCTCAGCCGGCAAGCCGTCGAGCTGGCCATGGCGGCGGCGCTCGCGCTTCGCTGCAAGGTTAATCCATTCTCGCGGTTCGCTCGCAAGAATTATTTCTATCCGGATTTGCCAAAGGGCTACCAGATCTCGCAATACGATCAGCCATTGGCTGAACACGGGTACGTGGATCTCACCGCCGACGGCAGCAAAAAGCGAATTGGGGTGACGCGCGTACACATGGAGGATGATGCCGGAAAAAGCCTGCACGAAGGGTTCCCGGATTCCGGCCGGTACACCTACGTTGACCTCAACCGATCCGGTACGCCGCTCATTGAGATTGTTAGTGAGCCGGACATGCGATCGTCCGAAGAGGCGTATGCGTATGTCACCGTTCTGAAGCAGATGCTCCAGTACATCGGCGTTTCAGATTGCGATATGGAAAAAGGGCAACTGCGTTGTGACGCGAATGTATCGGTCCGGCCCAGGGGCGCTGAAAAGTTCGGAACGAAGGCGGAGGTCAAGAACCTCAACTCATTCCGCTTCCTGAAAATGGCGCTCGATTACGAAATCGAGCGTCAAGTCGAGCTAATCGAATCGGGCGGCAAAGTCGTGCAGGAAACGCGTCTCTATTCATCTGAAACGGGGAAAACCGTCGGGATGCGCAGCAAGGAGCATGCGCATGATTACCGCTACTTCCCCGAACCGGACCTCGTACCGCTGCGCGTGAGTGAGCATTGGCTGAATGAAGTGCGCCATCGACTGCCTGAGTTGCCGGCCGACCGCCGCGACCGGTTTGTCAACGATTACGGACTGCGCGAGTATGACGCCGAAGTGCTGACGTTGAGCCGTGAAACCGGCGATTACTTCGAAACGGCGGTGAAGGCCAGCGGAGATGCGCGGTCGACGGCAAACTGGGTGACCGGGGACCTGATGGGACTTTTGAAAGCCACGGGAAAAGAGATATCGGAATCACCGGTTTCCGCTGAGCACCTGGGCGAACTGGTTTCGCTCATCAATAAAGGTGAGCTTTCGGGCAAGCTCGCGAAAGAGATTCTTCCGAAAATGCTGGAGAGCGGCGAGCCACCGGCCGTAATCATGGATAGGGAGGGCCTCAGGCAGATCTCGGATGCCGGAGCGCTCGAGAAGCTCGCCGACGAGGTGCTGGCTAGGAATCCGAAACAGGTCGAGCAATACCGCGACGGCAAGACTGCGGTGATCGGATTTCTGGTTGGCCAGGTGATGAAGGCAAGCCGGGGCCAGGCCAATCCAACGGCCGTTAGTGACGTGCTGAAGAAGAAGCTTGGCTAACGCGTCCTAAAGCTCGGCATCCGCTTCGATCTCGATGAGCATCCGCGGATCGATCAGTGCGCGTACTTCGATCATGCTGGTGCAGGGGCGAATCTCGCTGAACCATTCGCGATGCGCGCGGCCGTACTCTTCCCACCGCGCGATATCGGTCACAAACATGCGCGTGCGCACCACGTTCGCGAGCGTCGCTCCAGCCTTCTCGAGCGCTCGTTCAATATTGCGTATCGCCTGCACAGCTTGCGTATAGCCATCCGCGCCCACGACGTTCCCCGTGCTCATCGGTTGCAGTGGTTCCGGTGACGTAAATGCGCGTGCCGATTCGAACAGCCCGGCTGTAACCGACGATGTCCTCCCACTTCGCGCCGGAGGAGATGTTCTGGCGATCGCGGGACATCGGTTCAGGCTTCGTGTCGTTTCAGGAACCAGGTTTGGCAGCTCGGCATTCTCCTGCCGGGTTGCCGCTTCCGGCGTGTGAAACGGCCATCAGCCTGCATAATGCGGGCCGCGCTTTCGTCGTCGAGGTACTTGGCCAGGATCTTATCGCGAACGCGCCGCACCAGGCCGCGATCCTCGACTGGGAAAAGAATCTCTACGCGCCGGTTGAGATTGCGAGGCATCAGATCGGCGCTCCCGAGATACACCAGTTCCTCGCCCCCGTTGTGGAAGTAAAAAATGCGGCTGTGCTCGAGGAACCGGCCGAGAATGCTGCGCACGCGAATCGTGTCGCTGACGCCTGGCACACCGGGGCGCAGCGAGCAAACGCCGCGAACGATGAGATCGATCTCGACACCGGTTTGCGACGCCTCGTACAGCAACCGAATCATCCCGGGATCCTCGAGCGCATTCATCTTGAAAATCAGATGACCATCACCGTGCTCGCGGTGACGCTCCATCTCGGCGCGAATGAGGCGCTCCAGTCCCGTTCGCAGGCTATGCGGCGCGACCAACAGCTTGCGGTAGGACTTCTTAGCGGAATAACCGGTCAGATGGTTGAACAAGTCACTCACATCGGCGCCGATTTCCTCATTGCAGGTGAATAAGCCGAGATCGGTATAGAGCCGCGCAGTCGTGGGGTTGTAATTGCCCGTACCCAGGTGTACGTAGCGGCGGATCGAATCACCCTCGCGCCGCACAACCATGGCCATCTTCGCGTGCACTTTAACTCCCGGTAAGCCGTACACGACATGCACGCCCGCCCGTTCCAGCCGTTGCGCCCATTCGATGTTGCTTTCTTCGTCGAACCGCGCCTTCAGCTCGACGAGTACTGCGACCTGTTTCCCCTCCTGGCTTGCATCGAGCAGCGCCTCGACAATGGGCGAATTTCGTCCTACCCGATAGAGCGTCATCTTGATCGCCAAAACATCGGGATCCTGTGCCGAAACACGAAGAAAATCCACCACAGGTTGAAAGGATTCGAAGGGCGAATGCAACAATATGTCGCACTGCTGAATAGCCGTGAAGATCTCGGGACCTGAGGCCGTCGTGAATCCTTGCGGAACGGAAGCAATAAACGGCCTGTCCTTCAGGGCCGGCCGATCTATATTGAGAAGCGCTTTCACCCGGCTCAGATCGATGGGTCCATCGACACGGTAGACGTCGTTCTGGTCCAGCTCGAGATTGCTGGTCAGCAAATTCACCAGCTTCTGAGGCATCCCTTTATTCACTTGCAGGCGTACTGCATCGCGGAATCTTCGCTGCCACACAGCTTCCTGGACACTTTCGAGCAAGTCGTCAGTCTCGAGCTCTTGGATGGCTAACTCTGCGTCACGCGTGACGTGAAACAGATCGGACTGGAGAATGTCCATTTCGGGAAATAGCAATCTCAGATTGGCGATGATGATCTGCTCGAGCCACACGAACGCGAGCTCGGTTCCCATGGACGGCACTTGAATCAGTTGCGGAAGAGAATCGGGAACCTTGATGCGCGCGAATCGCTCGTGGCCATCCCCGTTGCTCACCATGGCAGCGACGTTCAGACTGAGATTCGAAATGTGCGGGAAGGGCCGGCCTTGGTCAACGGCTAACGGCGTTAATACCGGATACACTACGCGGCGGAAGTAATCGTCGATAGCGGTTTTTTGTTGCGCGTTCAGCTCATCGAGATCGAGTATGTAGATGCCCGCATCCCTCAGTTCCGGCATCAGCTCCTCGCGCCAGAGTTTATAGATGTCAGCAACCAGACTCGTCACCTCGTGCCGGATCAGCTCGAGTTGTTCGGCAGGCGATTTCCCATCCATGCTGATCTCAGTAGTCCGGGTCTCGATCTGCTGCCAGAGGCCGGCCACCCGAACCATGAAGAATTCGTCGATGTTCGACCCGAGGATCGAGACGAACTTCACGCGCTCCAGGAGGGGATTGGCGGGATCCATAGCCTCTTCGAGGACGCGGCGCTGAAATGCGAGCAGGCTCAGGTGTGGGTTGAGGTAAAGATCTGGTGCGTCGAGCCGACGGGCCGGTACTGAGGCCCGGACTGCGGTCGCGTGTCGTCTTCTTCCGGGACGGGCGGGCGTCATACTGCGGGTGACCAGGCGGGAATGCCTTCTTTTACTGTAAAACGGCGGCCGGGATGAGCCCTGAACATGGGCGTTTGCCGCTCGGGGCTGGTAAAAGCGCGAGCGCATGAGAAGGGCCGATGGGGTTGACCAAGCTGACGGTCTTGTGTAGGATGCAAGAGCGGGGTGGAGCAGTCAGGTAGCTCGTTGGGCTCATAACCCAAAGGTCGCAAGTTCAAATCTTGCCCCCGCAACCAACCCTTTGAATCGGTTGCGCGGGATTTCTGAAGCGCACGAAGACTCCCGTTAGGTCCCAATAGCCGCAATCGGCGTGCTTGCGTCCGATGTGCTGCCATTCAGGACCATGTTACAACATTTACAACCTCGCTGTGGGCCTGACGCTTACTCTCCGTCATGGCCTTTCCATAAATGTTCATCGTCGTCTAAATGCTGGCGTGACGCATCAACTCCTTTTGGACGGTGAGAGGCGCCCCGGTTTCATCTAGCCACGGCCGATAGCTGTGCCGAAACGTGTGCCATCCGATATCGTCGCCAATCCCGGAAGCGTCGTAGTTGCTTTAAGTTTCACCGAAGCCACAATAGGTTTTCTTATCGCGACCGCTGCGGGTCTTTCGTTTCCACCTCTTATGCGGCTAAGCCGCAATTCCCTCTCGTCCTTTTCAATCGATACGGTTAACCAGATCCTGCATAGCAGTGTGTAAGTCGCCGACCATCCCTTGTCCAGCGGCTTTGAGATGCGGTTGTAGCGGCCTTTCGCTCGGGCCACAGACTGGGTCATCCCATCTCGGGCGGCTCCGGCACCCAAGTCAGGAAGGATTTCACGACAGTGTCAACTACGGCGACAGAGCTTGCTGCCCGCGATATACGCGAAAAATGTCCCGCGACTCGCGATCCAAGGTTGCGGCGATGCGCTGTTCCCCTTGCGTCAGCTCGTCCCCGCTCTCCTTGAGCTCGTTACGAATGGCTGTGCGGATGAAAGCGCTTGGGTTTAGATAGCCCCGTCTTGCGCCGCCTTCAAAAGCTGACGTTGCTCCTCTTCACTTACCCGCAGGCCGATCCTCAATGTCCTTGTTGCCATCACACGCTCCTCAATGAACAAGGGGTGGGAATCGCCTTTCCGAACATTCGATTTGCAAAATAATTCGCGTCGAACAATTGTCGGGCGCTGCCCAATCGCAGATTAGTCAGAGGTTATCGAAGCGGCTGTCGAGATTTATGGAACGAAGCCATTCTGCGAGAAGCGCGTTTGCGCGAAGGCCTGCGAATGTCCAGCAGGTGCAACCGTTCTCGGTCGGCTGGATTGTCGTTCCCGATGAATCGGTCAGGTATTTTTTGCGAGACGAACTCAATTCACCCGCTGGGCGGCGGGACCAATTCTGCGAAACGAAGCCGGAGGCTAGGACATCCCGCATCGCCTGACAAAGCTCGAATGAAAGCGGAACGCTCGAGCCGAGCCAACGTGAGCGGCCTTCAATTTTCTTACTCCAATTTACGGAACGAACCCGCCAGGCATGAACGCCGAGGAGAATGATCGGGTTCGCGCCATCGCGGCGGGAATGAAGGCTAAGTTCATGAACCGAACCGATTCCAAGCCGTTGAATTCGACTCTGAAAAACGAGAGGCGTGTCGAAAACGGAGATCACCTTGAGATAGTTCCGCCTCGCATATAAACCTTATATGCCATTTGCGAAACGAAGCCAATTAGTTCTTCGGGCGATAGCGGCGGGGGACGAGGGGTTCCACCCAGCCGCTCTTCCATAGGAGCTCGATTCCGGCGGCACGAAGGAGGTGACGTGACCCCATTTACCGCCCACGGTTATATGACAAGCCAGCATTTTCTGACTTGATGCGTGGAGCGGCGCATCACACTGGAGCTATCCAGCCAAGCCGTCCGACGCAGAACGGCGACGCAAAAGCTTTCGTGGTAAGTTGCGCGAGCAACCGCGGAACGTGAGCTGGTTCCGGAACTTATTCGAACCAGCAAACAAATCCATAAATCGCCGAGACTACAACGAACGCGGCCGCCCAGAGTTTGGGATATCACACGCCCTGCGGCGCTCGCACAACGCGTGAGCAATAGGTGCTGAGGCGAGGCAAGAGGATTCAGATGCAGCGCTTTGACCCACACCCTATTCAGTCTCAAAGGGTTCGTGTATTCGCCCGATTTCCCGGAAACCCAGTGACCGCCGGTTTGATTGCTGTTTCGGGTCATATCAGACGGAATCCGCCGGGCGCCCAAAGGATTGGCAGAGCTGCCGACATCGGTATACCGCGAGACCGCGGAGGGTCGCGACCTGTCAGCCGGGTGGTCATCACCGCACTGATAGTATCCTGGAACTCACAACTGAAACTGTGAGCTTGGCATTCTTCTAGATAGGGGTAGTGTACATACTGACCACGACGTGATGAAGTGATTCGTTAATGTCTAAGCAAAAGATTCTGAACTGGCAGTCAACGATATGAAATTACTCACATTCACCGGACCTGGATTGGTAGTCTTGGCTGCCGCCTTCTTTTGGTTGAGGCCGGAGGTTGCCTACGAACGAACAGCTCTCTCGCTGCATGCTTCAGGGAACACGGCATCCGAAGCGAGCGTGCGGGTCCCCGAACACGTGGTTCTACAATTCCTGCAACAGCCCCCTAAGACGACGCTGCAGATCGACGAACAGGAAACACCGCCGCTCGGAATCCAAGCGAAGGATATCGCCGGCCCTGGAGCCATACCCGAGACTGAGGTGGTGCACGTTCCTGCACAAACTGGCCTGATCACACCGAATGTGCAGGCGAGCCAAGGCTCCTCCGGGACCCCTCTGACGATTCAGGTCAGCTCTCCGTTAGCACCCTCGGGGGGAGGTTTGCCTACAACTCCTGTCGCCGAGCCCGCCGTTGCGCAATCAGGGGGATACGTATTTTATGCGGGCAATGATTTTGCGGCGCGGTCTACTGTGGGCGGCGTAGGCAGCGGAGCGTGGGGTTACATTAACCCAAATAACGGTATGTCGGACTTCTGCTGCGATCAGGACGTAATCGCCGATCCCGGCAGAGATATGATTATGTGGTATCGGCAAGGGCTCTATCAAACCAGCACGGGCCAAGGCCGCTTTATCTTAGGAGTATCTAATGACGGCGGCAACTCATTTTGCAATTATACCTATCGGCCGATAGATGTAAATAGCGCCTTCACCAATAGCCATTGGGATCTGCCTCAACTCGCTCTCAGCAACAATTTTCTGTATATCTCGATAAGCATACTAAACGGGACGGGAGGCTTTTTGCGAAAGCTGGTAATGCGGTGGCCCTTGGATTCGCTGAAGAGCTTGTTCGACGTTCAATTTCCAATACCTAAATAACGTTACGAGCTACTGGTCTGCACCCGTGCAGGGTGCGACTACCACCATGTATATCGGGGACCACCGCGGTACGAACAATTCATTTACGGGTTACGTTTGGCCAGAGAACAGTAATACTTACACGTCCTCGGTGACGCAGACCATCCCGACTTGGACCTTTCAAAATCAGAACAGTTCCTGCACGACTCCGGACAATCTGAACCCGTGTTCGAGATCGATAAGCACCATACAGGCCGCGTGGCTGCGAAAGGGTAAGTATCAGAAGGTTGGGGAGCTCGGTTTTATGTGGCATGCTCACGAAGGCGGAGGGTTCCCCTACCCGTATTTAGAAGCGGTTACGTTGCGGGAAGATACTTTGACGGTGACTGGCCGGCCTTTGATGTGGGATTCAGGGACTGCTTACCAGTACCCATTTGCGTCGCCAAACGGCCGTGGAGATCTTGGCGTGACGCTCACGATGATGGGTGGCAGCAACTATCCCAGCACGATTTTCCTGATTGACGATGACTATAATGCCGCGCCTCCACCGTGGGAGTGTTGGCTCTTGGAAGCTGGGAATGCAGGTGCAACCGGGTGGGGGGATTTTGTACGTAACCGGGCCTTCCTGCCGAGTCAGCGGGCCTGGGTCAGCGCGGGTCATACGCAGCAGGGCGGCTCGGGTCCGGCCAACACTCAACCCCGCTATTACGTCCTCAGCCGCCCGCGCGATCTTCCCAGCGTGACCAGGTATCTGAGCGTTCAGTAGATCTGCTTGGAATCAATGTAGCTGCTTGGCGATGATCCGAAGATTCCGTCAATCGGCATACGGCCGTGCAGAATCTGCGGAGTTGAGCTCTATGGGCGGCAGCTATAGCGAGCTCATAGTCTGTGGCGTCTTATCCAAACAGCGGTATCCTTGCTCGTGGGCGTGAAATGAAGGGCGAATTTGCACTGGATAGCGGCGAGGTATGTATCTGGTGTCTAGAGCTCACTGCGGACGATTGCGTCACGACACGGTTTCAGTCGATGCTTACACCGGAGGAAGTTGCGCACGCAGCCCAGTTCCGCTTCGAACTCACAACTGCAACTGTGAGTTTGGCATTCTGTAGAGATGGAGTACTGTACATGCTGACAACGACGTGATGAAGTGATTCGTTAATGTCTAAGCAAAAGATTCTGAACTGGGAGTCGACGATATGAAATTACTCACATTCACCGGACCTGGATTGGTAGTCTTGGCTGCCGCCTTCTTTTGGTTGAGGCCGGAGGTTGCCTACGAACGAACAGCTCTCTCGCTGCATGCTTCAGAGAACACGGCAGGCCAAGCGAGCGTGGGAACGCCCACACACGTGACCGTAGATGCCTTGCAGCAGCCTCCCAAAGTGACGGTGCATGTCGACGAACAGGAAACACCACCGCTCGGTGTCCAGGCGCGGTATGTGGCCGGTCCCGGAGGCATACCGCAGACTGAAGTCGAAAACGGCCTTACCGCACCGAATGCACAGCCCAACCAAGGCTCCTCCAGCAAGCCGCCCTTAACGATCCAGGTCAACTCTCTCCTAGCGCCCTCGGGGAGTTTGTCCACAACTCCCGTTGCCGAACCTGCGGTTGCGCAATCCGGTGAATATGTCTTTTACACAGCCAACGACTTTGCCGCGCGATCGACAGTGGGCGGCGGATCGTGGAGCTACATCAATCCATACAGTGGGATGTCGGACTTCTGCTGTGACCAGGATGCGATCGCCGATCCGGGTAGGGGCATAATCATGTGGTATCGTCAGGGGCTATATCAATCCAGTACTGGCCAGGGTCGGTTTATATTAGGCGTATCTAATGATGGAGGTAGTTCGTTTTGCGATTACACCTACCGACCGATTGATGTGAACAGCGCCTTCACGAATAGCCATTGGGATTTGCCTCAGCTGGCGCTCAGCGACAATTTTCTGTATATCTCGATAGACATCCTTAACGGTACGGGCGGCTTCGAGCGAAAGCTGATCATGAGGTGGCCATTAAACTCATTAAAGAGCTGTTCCAGTTTCAATTTCCAGTACCTCAATGGCGTCACGAGCTACTGGGCGGCACCAGTACAGGGCGCAACCACTACTATGTATATCGGCGACCACCGAGGTACGGACGATTCATTCACCGTTTACGTTTGGCCTGAGAACAGTAATAGTTACACCTCATCCGTGACACACACCATTCCGACTTGGACATTTCAAAAGCTGAACAGTTCTTGTAAGACCCCCGACAATCTGAACCCGTGCTCCAGATCGCTAAGCACGATCCAGGCCGCATGGGTCCGCAAGGCTAGCTACCAGAGTGTTGGCGAACTCGGTTTTATGTGGGATGCCCATGAAGGAGGAGGGTTCCCATTTCCCTATATAGAGGCCGTAACCTTAAGAGAAGATACGCTAGCTGTTTCTGGCCGGCCTTTGATGTGGAGTTCCGGGACTGCTTACCAATACCCATTTGCCTCACCAAATGGACAGGGGGATCTCGGTGTGACGCTCACGATGATGGGGGGCAGTTCATATCCCAGCACGATTTTCCTGATTGATGATAGCTATGATGCCGCTCCTCCTCCGTGGGAGAGTTTGCTTCTCAAAGCTGGCAACGCAGGTGCAACTGGCTGGGGCGATTTTGTTCGGAATCGGTCCTACTCGTCGAATCAAGCTGAGTGGGCGAGCGCAGGACACACCCAACAGGGCGGATCGGGTGGGGCGGACACGCAGCCACGCTACTATGTTGTCGGGCGTTCCGAGTGACGTGCGACGTGTCACACGGTATCTGAACACGCGGTAAGCGCTCGCTTCGGAGTCCAAGGCACGCCGCCTTGAGAACTTCGGCTCCTTAGGCGAACGAACCCGAAGCCCAAACGGGAGATTGGAGAATCCGGCGCACTCCATCTCTAGCCCCGGGGTGAGTCGTCCAAGATGATTATGTAAGCTGTCTGGCAGAACTTTATGCCAGACTCAAGGTGACATGCCGGATGAATTTGCACTGGGTGGGCGGGAGGTATGTATCTGGTATCTAGAGCTCACTGCGGACGATTGCATCACGGCACGGTTTCAGTCGATGCTTACACCGGAGGAAGTTGCGCACGCAGCCCGGTTCCGTTTCGAGCATCTCCGGCGATCTTATGTCTTCTCACGTGGCGCGCTTCGACTATTACTAGGCCGGTACTTGGGAATTCAGCCTGGCTGCGTACCGCTGAGCTATGGCTCGAAAGGAAAACCAAGGGTGGAAGGACTTGGAGCAATCGAGTTTAATGTCGCCCATTCCGGTAATATCGCATTGCTCGGATTCACAGTTGGTTGTGAAATTGGGATCGATCTGGAACAGATTCGCCCGTTGCAGAACTCACTGGAAATTGCCAACCGCTTTTTCTGCGGCGACGAAGTTGCGGAATTGGCGTCGCTTTCCACTGAATTGCGGGAACGTGCCTTTTTTCTTTCCTGGACGCGCAAGGAAGCGTGTATAAAAGCCATTGGTGACGGCCTCTCCGCGCCGCTTGATTCCTTTCGCGTAACCATGCACCCTGATGCGCATGCGCAAGTAGTTCATATCAATGGAAACTTTGAACCCGCTGGCGAGTGGACGTTGCATGATCTTGAATTGGGACCAAAATATGCGGGAGCCCTCGCCTACCGGGGAGCGCCGCGCCGGATCCATTTACAAAAACTGCTCAAGCCGGCTGAGTTATTTGAGATGATCTAAGAGTTCTCTGCGCTGCGTTTCTGTCCGCAAGCAGTCGAAATCCTGCATACCTTGTTCCCTGCCGCGGCATTTCGTGGCATATTGATGCATTTTCGTAAATGATGAAATGTAGAAAACCGTCTTTAAGGAGATAGCTCAGGAATTATGGCTGAAGCGGATTATTTTTTCCGTTTCGCGCTCGGCGCGGTTACCCTCCTGAGATAAGCCTGCGCCAACCAACCTATTCGCCCGCGTGGTTTACCAGATGCTAGTACTTCTAGAACGGTCTACCAGATGCTAGTACTGCTAGAGCGTTGATCGCATCCAAATAGATTGCAAATGTATTCGCTTTGTAGAATACTCACAGTTACTCCTCAATTGGCAATCCCACCTGCTAGTCGGCGAGCTCGGAGTCTCAGTCAAAGCGCTCTTGTGTGAGGAGCTTTGTTTGTGAGTCACGAAGGCGGAAGCCTGCCAAAAACGATTATGCACTGGTTTGCAGTAACGGTTAAGCCGCGACACGAGAGGGCAGTGGAGGCGCAACTGGTCGCAAAGTCGTTAGAAGCCTACCTTCCTCTTTATCGCTCAAAACGCCGTTGGTCTGACCGGGTAAAAACGGTAGAGCTGCCGCTGTTCCCCCGGTACGTTTTTTGCCGCTTTATGTTTGAGGATCGGCTGAAAGTATTGGGTGTCCCAAGCATTACCTCCATCGTCGGATTTGGCGGCATACCCTGCCCGATAAGTCACGACCAGATCGATGTAGTGAAGCGCTTGATTGGGAGCGGCCGCCCGATCACCCCCTGGCCGCTTCTCCGGATAGGAGATCGCGTGCGTATCCGCCAAGGTTCTCTTTCGGGCATCGAGGGAATTCTCGCAAAAGAAAAGGCCGCGTATAGAGTGGTTGTGAATGTGCACATGCTGCAACGTGCTGTGGCGGTAGAAATAGAACGCGACTTACTCGAGCCGATACCGGGTTCTCCGAAGCATTTGTATGAATCGGCAGCGCTTGTTCCTACTCTTGGTCAAACGTAAGCAGGATCGGGCTTGTCGCAAGCCTTTTGGACAGCTGTACAAGTTACGGCAGGCAGAGCGCCTTGCCTGCAGTTCCGCTTGTCCCTTAGAGTTGCTGAAACCGGTTCGCGAATGTAGCGAAATTGGTAACAGGCAATTTCAAGCACTTCGCGTGACTCGGAAGGCGCTTACAACACGGCACTGTTAGCAGGAATGCAAACCGCTCGTGCTTACTGGCACTGAGGGGCGTGCGATTTAAATCAGGTGAGTACCGCTAGCCGAAGAACTCGCTCCGTGATTTTCAGAGTAAGCGAGCAGGAATACGAGTGCTTGAAGTCGGCTTGCGATCTCGCTGGAACGCGTAGTCTTTCGGATTACACGCGCTCGGAGTTGTTCGTGACGGCGAAAGCCAAGTCACTCGACGAGAGGATCTTAGGAAGCTTTCTAAATATCGATCAAAAGCTTACAGAGTTGTACCAATTGATGAAGCAGGTACTTGAATCTATTCACGTAGATATGGACCCTTTCAGCGGACGTGAGGGATTCGAAGAAGCTGCTTCAGTTACAGCCTCTCAAACCGGAGTGCAACCAGTGAAGTCAACGCGTCGGGCCCAGGCAAGCAGAACTTCAGGAAAGAAGAAGGAATAAGAGCAATGTCATATCTCCAACAAGAGTGCTTAGACAAAGCGGAAGGCGACTTATGTGCCCCGCATGGCCGAGAGTTAGTCAGCCTTTTATCTGGACGAGAGCGAGTGTCTGAGCTGCAATCCCAATCACAGCACTGGCCGTCATGGGATATGACCCCACGCCAGCTCTGCGATCTCGAACTGTTGATGAATGGCGGCTTTTCCCCGCTGCGCGGCTTCATGACGCGCGCCGATTATGAGAGCGTTTGTGGCACGATGCGGCTCGATAGCGGGATGTTGTGGCCAATGCCGATCACGCTCGATGTGAACGAGGGATTTGCGCGGACGATCAATCCTGGCAGCACCGTTGCGCTACGCGACCCCGAAGGCGTGATGCTGGCCGCGCTCCATGTGGAGGAGGTCTGGCGACCGGATCGCTCGGCCGAGGCCAGCATGGTCTACGGCAGCTACGAGTGTCGCTCATCCGGGCGTCGGATATCTCTTGCACGAGACAAATCCGTGGTACGTGGGAGGCCGTCTCGAAGGCCTTCGCCCTGTATTTCATTATGACTTTGGTGCATTGCGTCAAACGCCGGCCGAACTGCGAGCTGAATTTGTCAGACTCGGTTGGCGTAGAGTGGTGGCCTTTCAGACGAGGAACCCGATGCACCGCGCTCACCAGGAGCTGACGCTCCGAGCGGCAAGACAGGTCGGCGGCAACCTGTTAATCCATCCATCGGTGGGAATGACGAGGCCGGGCGATGTCGAATACTACGTCCGGGTTCGCTGTTACCAAGCCCTTCTTTCAAAGTACCCGAAAGATAGCGTCAAGCTTTCACTGCTTCCTCTCGCCATGCGTATGGCTGGGCCGCGGGAGGCTCTCTGGCATGCGATTATCCGCAAGAATTATGGTTGCAGCCATCTCATCGTAGGGCGCGATCACGCAGGTCCCGGCAGCGATACTGATGGCAAGCCTTTTTACGGTCCGTATGCGGCACAGCATCTGCTCCGTACACACCAGCAGGAACTTGGGATAACTATGGTGCCGTTCCAGATGATGGTTTATTTAGAAGAACAGGATAGGTACGTTCCAGAGGACCAGGTTCCGGAAGGTGTACGTCCTCTAACGATCTCGGGAACCGAGTTGCGCCGGCGTCTCATGCAAGGGCGTGACATTCCGGAGTGGTTCACGTTTCCCCAAGTTGTGAACGAACTGAGGCGCAGCTATCCTCCACGCCATCGGCAGGGATTCACAATATTCTTCACTGGTCTTTCGGGTTCCGGGAAATCGACTATCGCGAACATCCTGCGGGTAAAGTTTCTTGAAATGGGAGGCCGCCCAGTAACTCTTTTAGATGGCGACATCGTACGCAAGCACTTGTCCTCCGAACTGGGCTTTTCTCGAGAGCACCGCGATATTAACATTCGCAGGATTGGATTCGTCGCTTCAGAGATCAGCAAGAACGGCGGTATCGCCATTTGCGCTCCGATCGCTCCGTTCGATGTTCTGCGCAAGGAGGTCAGAGAGATGATCGAATCGGTTGGCGGTTTCATTCTGGTCCACCTCTCAACGCCCTTAGAAACTTGCGAGCTGAGAGATCGGAAAGGCTTGTACGCGAAGGCGCGAGCCGGCTTAGTAAAGCAGTTCACCGGGGTATCAGACCCGTATGAGGTTCCCGAGGACGCAGAGGTCGTCATCGATACGAGTATTAAGACCCCCAACGAGGCGGTCGAGCAGATTTTCGTATACCTACAGCGGCAAGGATATATCGAAATGAATCAGCAAGACCAAGCGGTTGAGGTCTGCGCGTAAGAATGGTTTGGAAGCCGAAGCTCGGATCGGAAAGAAGCGAGTCGGGCGTTATCTCGGAACATCCGTAAATGGAAGTTCTTCTCGGGTTTTCGATCGCTCTGGCGATTTCGCTAACGGGGGTAGGGGCGGGCAGCCTCACCACGCCGCTGCTGGTGCTACTTCTTCGAGTCTCACCTGCAATCGCCGTGGGGACTGCTCTTGCTTTCGGCGCTACCGTGAAGATCGTTTCGGTTCCGATGTATGCAATACGCCGCCAAGTCAATTGGCGAGTGTTGGGTCTACTGCTTGCGGGCGGGGCTCCCGGCGTGTTCGCTGGCAGCATTTTGCTCGACCGATTGAAACGTGGGGCTTATGGCGGTGTGCTTTACAGCGCACTCGGGGTGCTTATCGCGGCGACGGCTCTGTTTCATCTCTATCGCGTATTCCGGCCCAAGGAGCGATCGTCCAAGGACGATCGCTCGCGTCTGCTACCGTGGTTCGCGCTCCCAATCGGCGCGGAGGTCGGATTTTCTTCTGCTGGCGCGGGTGCGTTAGGCTCGCTTTTGTTGTTGGGTTTCACGCGTCTCACAACAGCTGAGGTGGTGGGCACAGATCTGTGCTTCGGGCTGGGGCTCTCACTCATTGGGAGCACGATCCAGATCGGGGCGGGGAACTACGAACCAGAACTCCTTTTAAAGCTCGTTATAGGTGGTTTAATTGGCGCCCTGACCGGATCCCTTCTTGCCGGGCGCATCGCGCAGCGACCGCTTCGCGTCGGGCTTCTCGTAATGTTGATCATTCTGGGCAGCCGACTTGCTCTTCACGGCTCCGCACCTCTCATTTCGGGCGGCGCTCATGCGGCACGAGCGGTAGCGGAAAAATGATCGAATCCGCAGAAATCTCCCCGGGGTCTTTCGAAATTGAGCAGTATTAATCCTAGCGAAATTCTACGCCGCATTGAAGAAGCGCTTGGCGAAGCAGTTAACGCCATTTCCCCCTTCACCTCCGAAGCGATCGAAGTCAGTTTTAAATCCGGGGATGATCCCATCACGGAAGCCGATCGAGCCGCGAATCGTGTCATTCAGCAGGTTCTCTTGCGGGACGGGGAAGGCTGGCTTTCGGAAGAAAGCGGAGAAGACGCTACCAGGCTCGAAAAACGTCGTGTGTGGGTGGTCGATCCTCTCGACGGCACACGTGAATTCGTCGCCGGCATTCCTGAGTGGTGCATTTCTATAGCACTCGTCGAAGAAGGCGTGGCAGTTGCGGGGGGCGTGTGTAACCCAGCCTCGGGAGAGACCTTTCTGGGGTGCGCAGGGTCCGGACTTACTTACAACGGGGGTGTAGCGTCTTGCAGTCGAACGAAATCCCTGACCGGTGCGAGCGTTCTCGCCAGCCGCAGCGAGATAAAACGTGGGGAGTGGGACCGCTTCCGATCGGGGCCGTTTAGGGTGATCCCCGTGGGATCGATCGCCTACAAGCTTGCGATGGTCGCCGCAGGACTCGCCGACGCGACCTGGACACAATGTCCAAAGCACGAGTGGGACGTTGCGGCCGGCGTCGCCTTAATCAATGCAGCGGGAGGCTTTGTCCGGAGGTTAGATCGTGCTTTACTTACATTCAACAATTGGCCCTGCTTGCTACCCAATCTTCTTGCGGGCGGCCCATTGCTGGCAGACGAGTTGTCGTCTTTATTACAGACGGATGCAGAGTTCGCAGAGGTATAGTAAGAGCCTCCAGATGAGTTCCCGCGACAAAGGTGAGCGTCACCATGGTCAATAAGTTGTCCCTGATTTTGATTGCACTTCTGATCTGCTCGCGAGCAGTGGTTAGCGGTTTTGGTCCATCGACGGCTCAACTGCGAGCCGAGGATTCGCATGCTCAGCAGGCCCATGCAGAGCCGACGTCTAACACTCAATCTAAATCCCAATTGCAACAGAGAAATCCGCGTTACGCATTATGCAAAGGTGATGTTTTCGATCTGACCTTCCCCTTTACCCCTGAATTCAACCAAACCGTCACCATACAACCTGACGGGTACATCACGGTAACAGAGCTGGGCGATCTGTATGTTGCGGGAAAAACAATCCCTGAATTGAAAGAGTTACTTCAATCAGACTACAGTAAAATTCTGCATGATCCAGCCATCAATATTGTGATGAAGGATTTTGAGAAGCCTTATTTCATCGCAGGCGGTGAAGTTGCCCATCCTGGGAAATATGATCTGCGGGATGATACGACGCTGACCCAGGCGATAGCCGTAGCGGGCGGCTTCACACAAAGCGCCAAACATTCGCAGGTCTTCGTGTTCCGGCGCGTCGAGAATAACTGGGTTGAAGTGAAAAAGCTGGATGTGAAAAAGATGCTAAAGGCCGGGAATCTGAGCGAAGATATTCATTTGCAGCCAGGGGACATGTTTTTCGTGCCACAAAACGGCATTTCAAAATTCGGAAAATACCTTCCCAATCCTGGCATTGGGATGACAGTGACACGTTATTAGCGGGGTACATGCGAATCGGAACTGAAGCGAGCGACAGAGGGGGCAATTTGGAAGAGTTGATCGTAAGCAATCACACCGCCTATGAGGGCCGTTCTAGTACTACCCTGCGGGACCTTCTGACAATCGCGTTTCGACATCGCCGGATAATGATGTTTTCGTTTTTTGGGGTCCTTTGTGGAGCGGTGCTCACGGCAGTGTTGCAGTCCAACCAATACGACGCAGCAATGAAGATATTGGTTAAACGGGATCGAGTGGACCCGATTGTAACTGCTGAAGCCACAGCTTCACCGCAGGCCGCTTCTGAGGTGAGTGAGGAGGAACTGAATTCTGAGGTGGAGCTATTAAAAGGAAGAGACCTGCTAGAAAAAACTGTGCTCGCGTGTGGGCTTCAGAATCCGAAGCACCAGGCCGGCTTAGGCCTTTTCGCGAGTGCGCTGCCAGACAGCGACGCCGCTGATGCTAAGCCATATGCCGGACCAGATACGGGCCATCTGGCAGCAGTAGCTTTAGTTCAAGTTCTGCCGGATACGACACCTCTTAAGTTCGTTCCTATCGGAGAGAGTACCGAGGTCGATGTTGAAGTGATGATTGATCAAACCGGGCGCGTAATCGAAGCGCACGCAAAGAACGGGAACAATCGGGCGTTGATTGCGAGTGCCATAACCGCGGCCAGGCAGTGGATTTTCGAACCTGCCAAGAGCAACGGGAATGACGTTGCAAGTTTGCACACGATAAAGTTTCAGTTCCATCCGCAATCTCAGGATCTGGGAATCGGCTTCGGTCTACAGAAGGCAGCGGCTACCCGTACAATTGCGTCCGAGGCACAGGACTTGAGATCTGATTTCCTCCGAGACGCTTCAAGGCGGTCGGCCTTGATTCCTAGTGATCCAACAGATTTTACGCGATCGCTGACGCTCGCTCCTGTGACAAACATCCACACGGAAGCGCTGACTGCGGCGGAAAGGGTGCGGGTTGCGAAAGCGGTCCGTACTCTCGAGAAGGAGTTGAGGGTCGAAGTTGTGAAAAAAACAAACCTGATAGCAGCAAACTATCGATCGCGAGATCCGGTATTGGCGGCGCGGGTACTGAACACTCTGGCGAACCTTTACCTCGAGAAACATGTAACCGTCCATCGAGCGCCAGGAACATTTGACTTTTTTCAACACGAAACAGAGCGGTACCGAGAGGAACTGTCCAAAGCCGAAGCGCGATTCAGCGATTTCAACCACGAGGCGGGGGTGGTCTCGGCAGCCCTGGAGAAGGATGGGACCCTTCAAAAGCTGTCCGAGTTCCAGGTAACGCTCAGCCAAACGACCGCAGCAATTGCAGAAACTAAGGAACGTATCCGCAAATTGCGGGAGGAGGCTGCATCGACGCCTGCCCGAATGGTCACTCAAGTTCGGAACGCTGACGATGCCGTACTCCTGTCACAACTGAGGGCCACTTTATTGACGCTCGAGCAAAAACGCACCGAGCTTTTAGGAAAATTTGAACCCACTTACAGGCCCGTTCAGGAACTTCAATCCCAGATAGCCCAAACTCGTCTTGCGATTGCCTCAGCGGAAAAATCGCAGCTCCACGAAGAGACCACCGATCGCGACCCTACCTATGAGTGGAATAGGGGAGAACTCGCAAAGACGGAGGCTGATCTCGCCGGCCTACAGGCGCGAGCGCAAGCGATCGGTCTCGCCGTGCAGTCGTATCAGGAAAAAGCGCGAGGGTTCCAGGATAAGGAGATGGTACAAAACGATCTTTCTCGAACCATTAAGTCGACCGAAGAAAATTATCTACTTTATCTCCGGAAACAGGAAGAGGCGCGCATGTCGGACGCGCTTGACCGTGGGCGCATACTGAATGTGACAATCGCCGAGGCCCCCACTATTCCTTCGATTCCTTCGAATCATCGCTCTCGGACGGTGCTCATAGGCGTGTTCTTAGCTGGTCTTGTAAGCGTCGGGTTAACGTTTGCTGCCGAACGCCTTGACTCTACATTCCGGACGCCTGAAGAGGTCGCGGTCTTCCTAGATGTTCCTGTGCTGGCCGCGATACCACAAGATGAGAATGGAGTGATAAACCATATTCTTAAAGATCCCCTCGGAACCGCCAGAGGGCGGCGGCCTGCGGGATAGGCGAACGGTACCTTTGGGCAAACGCGTTTTTATCGCAATTTAGGATTCTAGTGAAGGCATCCGTTCAAAAATGAGCCGCATCGGAGACGCGCTACGAAAAGCAGCTGACGAGTCCGGCATTCTTAACACTTCTCTGGGGGTGAAGGGAATCAGCGTTCTTACCGACCACAGCGCATCTCGTCACCTCGATCAGATCACAGCAGACCCTGAGGAAGAGCTAGCGAGTAGAGGACACGTCGGATATCCGCCAGCTACGGACCATGAATCCTTACTGTTGGATTTGCCTCGGCAGGGCCAGCAGGAGGTCCTGAAGCTTGTGCAGCGTGTTTTCACGCTGCCGAATGCCTCTGCTCCTCAAGTCGTCGTGTTTGTGAGTGTAGAAGGCAACGGTTCGAGTGACATCTGCTTTCGCGCAGGTGAAGCTCTTGCAGCGCAGACGGCAAATTCAGTTTGCCTCGTGGATGCGAATGTACTGACACCCGTACTTCATCAATTCTGCGGAGCGAAAGAATTTCCCGGACTTTCCGACGCGACCACGACCACAAAGCCAATCAAAGATTTCGTGGTGCCGATCGCCCGTAAGAACATGTGGTTAATGCCGTCGGGGCAGGGTCGTACTTTGTTTGCTTCGGATCGATTGCGCTCGCGGATTCTGGAACTGAAAGCCGAGTTCGATTGTGTCTTGATCGCTGCGCCCGCTGTTGCCTCTAGTACCGATGCAGTTCTGCTCGGCCAAATGTCTGATGGAGTAATTTTGGTAGTAGAAGCTAACTCTACCCGGCGTGAAACCGCGCTACTAGCCAAAGAAACATTTACGGCGGCGAAGGTCAAGATCCTTGGAGCCATCCTGAATAACCGTAAATTTCCAATTCCACAGCCTCTATCCCAGAAGCTCTAAACTTACAACTTACATATTGGTGGAATCGAGTGCCTGATGGGGCGGGAAGGCACGTGATATGTGTTTTCCCCGGATCTCCGAGACTCCATCCAGCATCAATTCTTTCCATTCGTACAAGCTTTCCTGATGACCTATGATGACTAACGCTCGCCGCAGGCTGTTAATGAACGGGTTGAAGCTGTTTGACTTGAGTCTGATGATCTTCGCCTTTTTGCTGGCGGCGCTGGTCGTCCTGCACCACAGCCATAACGTGAGTGCAACCCAATTCTTTTCGATGCGTGTGAAAGTGCAGAATTTTGGCATCTTCTCACTGTTCATTTTGTTATGGCACATGATCTTCTGCCTTTCAGGGCTATATGCCTCGCGCCGGCTCTCCAGCCGTGGCCGCGAGGTCATCGACGTGATCATGGCAACATCTCTGGGAACTTCTGCTATGGTTGCTGGCGCAGTCGTTTTTCGCATTCAGTTGCTGACTCCTCGCTTCTTGATTGCATTCTGGGTGACAAGCGCCGCCGCCACGATCACGAGCCGCCTTGCGCTTCGAGTCTTTCTTAGGTTCCTGAGAGAGCGCGGGCGCAACTTGCGGGAAGTGGTTATCGTCGGAACAAACTGCCGAGCGTTGGAGTTTGCTCGTAGGCTTGCTTCCAGCCCTCAACTTGGTTACCGAATCGCTGGGTTCGTGGATCAAGACTGGCCTGCTATGCAGAGATTCCGAGAGAGCGGCTATGCCTTGCTTTCAGATATTGCGAATTTCCCACAGCTTTTGCGAAATACCGTAATCGATGAGGTTGTACTGGCGCTACCATTTCGCTCGATGCACGAACACGCATCGGGTATTGCTAGGTGCTGTGAGCAGCAGGGCATCACTGTACGGCTGCTCAATAATATCTTCGATCTGAAGATCGCTCACTGTTCTGCGGAAGACCTGGAGGGCGATTCTGTTCTTACTCATTCGACCGATTGGTCCGAAGGATGGCCGACCTACGCGAAGCGCATTCTGGACTTTACAATGGCGCTGGTTGTACTTGTAGTGCTTTCTCCCCTCCTACTTGTAATCGCGGTCCTGATTAAACTGACCTCGCCAGGACCGATTATGTTCGTTCAGAAGAGGCTTGGTCTTCATAAGCGACCTTTCAACCTCTACAAATTCCGAACGATGGTGGCGGATGCAGAAGAGCGGCTCGGCGATATTGAACACCTGAATGAAGTAAGTGGGCCCGTTTTTAAGATCAAGAATGATCCTCGAACGACCTCGACAGGAAGATTCCTCCGCAAGACGAGCATCGATGAACTACTTCAGTTGATCAATGTGTTAAAGGGTGAGATGAGTTTTGTGGGTCCGCGCCCTTTGCCGGTTCGCGACTACCAGGGTTTCAGCGAGGACTGGCAGCGCCGCCGCTTCAGCGTTAAGCCTGGCATCACGTGCCTGTGGCAAGTGCGAGGGAGAAGCTCGATTCCGTTTGAGAAATGGATGGAGCTGGATCTGCAGTATATCGAGAAGTGGTCTCTGTGGTTGGATTTCCAGATATTGCTGCAAACGATTCCCGCCGTTCTCAAAGGTTCGGGAGCGCTATGACATTGAGACATCCATAAGGGAAAGGTTTCACGGACAGGAAAGTGCAAATCAGCAGAAAGCGTGTACTGGGTCGGAAATCGGCGTGAGGCGCAGTCAGAATATGTCTACAGTTGCAATTATCGGGGCTGGGCCGTACGGGTTATCCATCGCAGCGCATTTGCGATCCGAACGCATAGACTTCCGTATATTTGGCGAGCCACTGCATCATTGGCGCACGCATATGCCCAGAGGTATGTTTCTGAAATCGGAACGCTGCGCTTCAAGTCTTTTCGATCCCGCCGGCGGGCACACGCTCGAGCAATACTGCTTCGACCACGGCTTGGGTTGTGCAGAAAAGGGTGTTCCGGTGTCGCTTGAAGCGTTTACGGACTACGGGCTCTCTTTTCAGCAGCACCTGGTTCCAGATGTTGAGCTTGCAAATGTAACAGCGCTCGACCGATCGTCGACGATGTTTAAATTGCAGACCGAGACCGGCGAGACACTCACCGCGCGAAAGGTTGTGATCGCCACCGGCATGTCTCATACTGCTTACGTACCGCCGAATTTGCGGAAGTTGCCCTCCGAGCTTGTATCGCACAGCAGTAGCTATAACGACCTGAGTGGGTTCAGAGGACGCGAAGTCGCGGTTATCGGCGGCGGTCAATCGGCGCTTGAAACGGCTGCTCTTCTGAACGAGGGAGGGGCTGAAGTTCGCCTAATCGTTCGAGGATGTTCGATTTTTTGGAATGCGAACCCCATCGCGAGTGAACGTTCGGTTTACGAGCGGCTACGGCGCCCGATGTCTGAGTTGGGTCCGGGTGCCGGACCCTGGCTATACTCGAAGGCGCCGATGTTGTTCCGGTATCTTCCACAAAAGATACGAACTGCGAGGTTGCAAAAAGCGTTTGGGCCCGCTGGAGCATGGTGGCTTAAGGACCGGATTGTGGGTCGCCTATCCATTATGACGGGACATTCCGTGATCGCAGCGGGGACCTACGGGGATAGAGTGAGACTGCAATTGAAATCGGGCGATGGCAAGTCTGGTGAACTAGTGACCGATCACGTGATTGCTGCGACTGGCTACAAGTTCAGGCTTCAGGCTTTACCCTTTCTTACTGAGCACCTCAGATCACAACTCTGCTGTGCGGGGGACACGCCGAGTGTGTCGCCGAACTTTGAGTCCACCGTACCAGGGCTCTATTTCACCGGGTTGGCAACCGCTAATCAGTTTGGACCGGCGATGCGGTTTCTACACGGAGCTGGCTACACAGCCAGGCGTGCGGCGTGGCACATTGCGGGTGGAAAATATCGATTTCCGTTGCCTTCAGCGATGGCCAGACGAGTGCAAGTGTAAGACGTTGACAGTGTTGCGGGAACAGGTTCAAGTACACGAGATCCCGAGGGCTCGTCCTATCAGATCAACTGCCGACGTGCCCGTGTTGGTCCTGGCAGATTCGCGGCTCATTCTTTATCATGGCGGCGTCGGCATTGTCCGAAGCCTCGGGAGAATGGGCGTGCCGGTCTATACTGTCGTCAACGATAGGTGGGCGCCAGCCGCTATCTCCAGGTATCTCAGTGGCGCGTTCATCTGGCGCACCCGCGGTCTCGATGCGCAATCACTGTTGGAAGGCTTGGACACTATTCGTAAGAGATTGTCCCGCCCAGCGATTCTCATACCTACGGACGATGTTACGGCAATCTTTATCGCCGAGCATGCCGCGACGTTACAACCGTATTTCCTTTTCCCATCGCTGCCATCAACCCTACCCCGCACGCTAGCCAACAAGAGAGAACTCTATTTGTTATGCGCAAAGATAGGCGTGCCGTGCCCTCTTAGCGTCTTTCCAACTTCAATGCCTGCCGTGCATGAATTCGTCAAAAACGCAAGCTTCCCGGTCATCGTGAAGGCGGCTGAGTCGTGGCTGCTGCCCCAAGGCGCGCATAGTACGTCAATCGCGCGCACCCCGGCGCAACTCTACGCACTCTGCCGGGGTGTAGGAAACGCAGCGGGCGCCAACCTGATTTTGCAGGAATATATCCCTCCTGTGTGCCGAGAGGACTGGTTTTATCACGGGTACTGCAACCGTGAATCGGGCTGTTGTATTGGTTTTACCGGTCGAAAGCTCAGATCCTATCCTCCGTTCGCTGGTCCAACCACATTGGGGAAAGCTCTTGTAAACCATGCGTTGCGTGAGGAGGCTCAGGAACTCCTCCGGGCCGTGTCATATTCCGGCATTATGGATCTTGATTACTGTCTCGATAAGCGCGACGAGCAATATAAGCTCGTAGATTTCAATCCCCGGATCGGCGCGCAATTTCGGTTATTCGAGGATAATGCCGGAACGGATGTCGCGAGAGCTCTTTACCTTGATCTCATCGGAAACGCCGTCTCTGGCCCGGAACCGATCGCAGGCCGCACGTTCATAGCCGAGTTTCACGATATTGCAGCGGGCATTGGTTATTTAAAAGAAGGTGAACTGACTTTAGGAGAATGGCGGCGATCCCTTCAGGGGAGGAGGGAATGGGCATGGTTCAGTCGCGATGATCCTCTCCCGTTTCTGATGATGTGCATACGCCTGCTTTTCAGAGTAGTGCAACGGGCACTGGGGATCCGGCCAAGCCGCACAGTGAGCAACGTCGCTCCTCGCTATTTGAGAAGCCTCAGCCGTTGGTTTATGCGCGATGTGCGAAAAGTCGCTTGAGCACCCAGTCGTGGAACAATTCGCGCGGACACCAGTTTGACGCTTTTGCGGAGAACAAAGAGCGAAATAGGCGCCCCACGAAATTTCTGCCTTGGAGCACACTTAACTTTTTTAGCAACATACGAATAATTTACGTTATTTAATTTCCAATCCGAGTCGATCTAAGTCAACTGGGATTGTCTTGAAGGGTTTCGAGAATAGGACTATATGCATAGCACATCAGCGTCACGAGCAACTTCCCGGTCACTTGAATCGGACTTACGGCAGTTTGCAACGTGGAATGCAACGGAGCAGCCTTATCCGCGAGGCATTCTTGTTCCGCAATTAGTAGCGAGACAGGCGGCCCTTTATCCCGATAAAATAGCCGTTGCGAGCTGGAATCAGATAATTACTTACTCTCAGCTAAACGACCGGGCTGACCGGCTCGCTTGCTATCTATTTTCACTGGGCGTGGATGCAAATACGGTAGTTGGGATCTGCCTGGAGCGCTCAATCAACTTCGTTGTAGGTGCGCTGGCAATTTTGAAATCAGGTGGAGCATACCTTCCTCTTGATCCAGCATGTCCTTCGGATCGGTTGGCCTTCTTGCTTGCCGATGCCTCAATCGGAGTGTTACTTACCCAGCAGCACATCAGTCGTCAGCTCTCTCCCGGTGAATGGAAGGTTATTCATTTAGAGGATGACCAGCATTACCTTTCCTTTGAATCCAAACAGCCTCCAAAGCCGTCCGTGGGAGGACAAGATTTAGCTTATGTTATCTATACGTCCGGCTCGACCGGCCGACCGAAGGGGGTCGAGATCACACACGACAGTCTGCTGAACCTTGTGTTCTGGCATCAGCGAACATTTGACGTCAAACCGGCCGACCGTGCGAGCCAGCTTGCTAATTCGGCGTTCGATGCCTCTGTCTGGGAGTTGTGGCCTTATCTTACAGCTGGAGCGAGTATTTCTATCGTCGGTGACACGGCACGGACTGAGCCGGAATCTCTTCGAGACTGGATGGTTGGAGAGCGGATTACAATCGGATTCGTACCAACCCCATTGGCAGAGCGGATGGTCAGTCTAAAGTGGCCGCGCGAGACGGCGCTTCGCGTCTTACTGACCGGAGCTGACACCCTCCACACGTATCCGCGGCCTGATTTGCCATTTACTGTTGTTAACAACTACGGACCGACCGAGTGTACAGTTGTCGCCTCATCTGGTCCGGTACCGCCTAAAGAGCGCCCGGATGGCCCACCCAGTATCGGCAGACCAATTGCGAACGTCCAGGTTTATATCGTCGATGAGCAGATGCAACAGGTCCCCGTAGGCGTAGTAGGCGAAATATGTATCGGCGGTGCAGGCTTGGCACGTGGATATCGAAACGATTCGGAGCTGAGCGCGCGAAGATTTTTACCTAACCCGTTCAATTCCCTGCAACCTGCCCGCCTATATAGAACTGGAGACATGGGTCGCTATTTACCCGATGGCCAGATCGCGTTTATAGGACGGCTGGACGAACAGATAAAAATTCAGGGATACCGCATCGAACCGAACGAAGTTGTGGGCAGCTTGGTTAAACATTCGATGGTAGAGGCAAGCGCCGTTGTTGCTCGTGAGGATATTCCAGGTAAAAGGCAGTTAGTAGCCTACGTTGTACCCAAGCCCGGCACTAACCCGAGTCACCGGCTTCTACGCGACTTCTTGTGCCGGCAGTTGCCTGAGTACATGGTTCCGGCCGTATTCGTGCGTGTCGATTCGCTCCCGGTCAACGCGAACGGAAAGGTCGATCCTGCGTTGCTCCCCGCTCCAGATCACTCGAACTCCCTCGATGAGGAGAGTTACGTTGCGCCGCGTACGCCGATCGAGCGCCGAATGGCAGACATCGTTGGCCCGCTGCTTGGGCTTGAAAAAGTAAGCGTCGACGATAACTTCTTTATGCTGGGCGGGCATTCCCTATTGGGCACGCAATTAATCGCGCGTACACGCCAGGTTTTTGGCGTCGAACTCAGTTTGCGGACGCTCTTCGGGTCACCAAGCATCGCGGCGCTCGCTGAGACAATCGAGCATCTGCTGTGTGCCCGACTCGAAGCAATGAGCGAGAAAGAAGCAGCACAATTCCTGACCGATACAAATGCCTGAGTGACCCCCCGTTAACAATGGCAATCAACACAATGGAGCGGAGAGCGCCTAACGGAGCGGCCTGTGTCAGCCTGACGCGGCTTTTAGATCCCGAAGTCTTGGCCGATCCATATCCCTTGTTCCATCGGCTCAGGAGTGAAGATCCCGTTCATTGGGATCCTTTTCTTCATGCCTGGGTCGTAACGCGTTACGCGGATATCGTGAATGTGCTTCATCATTTCTCGGCTGACCGGACACCGACTCCAGAGCACCTCGCAAAAATAGGCCTGGCGGATCTGGCTCCCATCGCTCTCGTCATGGTGAAGCAGATGCTCTTCATGGATCCCCCGGCTCACACGCGTATTCGCAAGCTCGCGTCTTATGCTTTTACGCCAAATCGAGTTGCCACTCTGCGCGGGCACATTCGCGACATTGTAAAGGATTTGATCGACGCCGTTGTGCAAAAGGGCCAAATGGATGTAATCGCGGACATTGCCGAGCCGCTGCCCAACACGGTTACAGCGGAGATGTTGGGTGTCCCCATCGAAGACGCACCGCAACTGAAAATCTGGTCACAGGATTTTGCCGAAATGCTAGGTAATTTCCAGCATAACCCTGAGCGAGCTCCACGCGTGCGGCGCAGTGTGGAGGAGATGACCAAGTATTTCGAATCCGCAATCCGTCAGATCCGGCGACATCCGCGACCGGGGTTGATTCATTCCTTTTTGACTGCGGAACTGGAAGGTGATCGCTACACCGAAGAAGAAGTTATCGCGAACACAATTGTCACGATGGTCGGCGGTCAAGAGACAACGACGAACCTGATCGGCAACGGCGTCCTCACATTGTTACGGAACCCTGACGAATGCAAGCGCTTGAAAGCTGATCTGTCCCTGATTCCCTCCGCGGTGGAAGAAATGCTGCGCTATGAGCCTCCAAGCCAGCACACAGGCCGCCTCGCTCCTTCCGATGTCGAACTCGGGGGAAAGAAAATTCGTAAGCGGCAAGCGGTGATTGCGGTCATGGCGGCCGGAAATCGCGATCCGGAACGTTTCCCAGATCCGGATCGATTTAACATCACTCGGGAAGACAACCGTCACCTCTCGTTCGGATGGGCCGCCCACTTCTGCTTTGGGGCCGCGCTTGCGCGGATCGAAGGGCAGGTCGCGTTCGAGGAGTTGCTGCGGCGCGTACCCAACCTGAGTCTCGAGCCCGGACCTCTGTGTTGGAGAACGAATTTAGGATTGCGCGGACTAACTAGATTACCCCTGGTCTTCGGATAAACAACAGCAAGTAAGGACACCAGCCTAGGATTCGGCTATGACCGACATTAATCGAGCGCTCGAATCGGGACGCCTTTCGGTTGTTAAACGTAAGCTGCTCGAGAAATATCTTTCCGGTGAGCTTATATGCGAGGACCGTTCAGCGCAGGACGTCATACGACGCCGTCCGGATGGGCCTGCGCCGCTGTCTCTCGGTCAAGAGCAGCTATGGCGCCGCGAGCAGATTAAGCGTATTCCGCCGCTGTATAACGAAGCCATTACTATCCGACACAGTGGGCGCCTAGACATCTCTGCACTAGAGCGGAGTTTGGCTGAAATCGTGCGTCGCCATGAAATCTGGCGGACCACTTATGACACTTCAAATGGCTCACCGATCCAAATCATCCACCCAGCACCGGGTTGCTTCCCCTTGCATAGGGTGGACCTCCGAGCCCGTGATCAACCGACCGTTGAAGCTGAAATACAGCGGCTTATTACAACGGAGACTCGCCGGCGTTTTGACCTTAGGCAAGGACCATTGCTGCGCGCCACCCTTTTTGAATCCGACCAGGAAGAGTACCGGCTCTTTCTGGTTGCGCACCTCAGCATAGTGGACGGGATTTCAATTTATCAGGTGTTTCCTACCGAGATGGCCTCCCTGTATGCCGCGTTTTCGGCAGGCAAACCTTCACCTCTTCCGGAGCCTGATATCCAATACGCGGACTATGCTGTTTGGCAACGCTGGACGTTCAACGCTAAAGAGCGGGCGAAACAGCTAACATACTGGCGAGAACAGCTCGGCGACAAGCCGCCAATTCTTCAATGGCCAGCTGAGCACACAAGACCTGTTTCGCAAACATACCGCGGTGAAATCTGTAAATTCACGCTGAGCACCGGACTGTCAGGCGCTCTGAAGCAATTTAGCCGATGTCAAGGTGTCACATTATTTACGACGCTCGCGGCGAGTTTCGGCAGTTTGCTTCATTGCTATACCAGGCAGGTGGATCTAGTGATCGGCACACCGTCCCCGGCTGGCCGAAAACGACTCGAAACTCAGTCGTTGTTGGGTTATTTTCTGAATCCCGTTGCTCTTCGAATTGATCTGAAAGGTGATCCCACTTTTTGTGAGTTGCTGTCGCGCGTTAAGAACGTGGTCGCCGGCGCATTGTGCTATGACGACGTACCGCTCGAAACTATTTCCGAGGAGCTTCAGATCAAGCCAGATACTCGCCGCAATCCATTCTTTACCGTCGCAATTTCTCTTCAGCCAAAGACACCGGAGGCGGCAGCTGGATGGCGGGTCACGTCGATGGATGCAGAAAGCGGGGGTGCGCCTTGGGATCTCTATCTCGCTTTCATTGAAGATGCGGACGGAATAATTGGCCGGATCCAGTATAATCCTGACATTTTCGAATTCGAGACGATCACCCAAATGATGACCCAATTACAGTTACTCATGAAGGCGGTTACTGAGGACCCTACAGAACCCCTCTCGAAAACAACGCGTAACCTTCTGAGTGCGGCATGAAGTTTTTGTCCGATTTACCTTTACTGACGAATGAGATAGAGAGTGCGAATACTACGCCATTCGCCGTTTCGAGTAACAGCGGAAATCACGTGAAAACGTCGCCCATGGTGCGGGAGGCCAGTTTTGAGGATCATCCTCAGATTGCTGAACTGCAGTCCCGATACGGTTTGGAATATAAGAGCTTTGACCAGTGGAAACACTTATGGTGTAACAATCCTGCCTACAGGGAGCGTGAAGCCGAATTCCCAATCGGATGGGTGCTTGAAGGAGAGCAGAAAGAAATTGTCGGATATCTGGGGAACATTCCACTCTTCTACGAAATCCACAGGAGACAGCTTCTTGCTTCTGTGGCTCACTCCTGGGTGGTCGATTTACAGTATCGAACGTATGCTCTCTTACTGTTGGAAAAATATTTTTCTCAGAAGAACGTCGATGTCTTCCTCAATGCCACCGTGGGTCCGGCTGCTTCAGAATCATTCGCCGTGTTTCAGTCGTTAGAGGTGCCAGTCGGTGAGTGGAACCGGTCTCGCTTTTGGATCACAAATTATCGCGGTTTTCTGGAAGGCTGGCTGGCCATGAAAGGAAGACGATCTTTCAAACCAGTTACGTATGCGCTTTCGGTTGGGCTATATCTGAAGCAGGCATTCTTTGATTTAGCGTTTAGTGGGAATCCGAATAGAGTTGAATTACGACTCTGTGAGCAGATTGATGATCGGTTTGACGTGTTCTGGCAAAGGCTGCGCCAACGCAGTTCACACGTACTTCGTGCTGTTCGTAACCGCGAGTTCTTGAACTGGCACTTTCAGCACGCTCTCCGCGAGGGTGCAGTATGGATTCTTGCGGGCTGCAATAACTCTGAAATTCATACTTACGCGATTTTTATGCGCCAAGATAGCCCAAGATATGGCCTGAAGAGAGTTCGCTTGATTGACTTTCAAAGCATCGACGACAGTACAGCTCTGCTTCTGCCAATGCTGGCCTGGGCTCTCAAGCGATGCCATCGTGAGGGTATACACATGCTCGAGTGTATCGGGTTTCGTGCGGACAAGCAGAGCGTAATCGCGAAGGCCGCTCCTTATGAGCGCAATCTGCCGTCCTGGCTCTATTTTTACAAGGTTGAGGATAGGGATATCGCTGAGATGCTCAGCGATCCCAACGCGTGGGATCCATCTCAGTTTGACGGGGATGCCAGCCTGTAACGCGCATCCGGACTTACTCTGCGGCGTTGTTCTCCAGTAAACCCTAAATTCCCGTAACAGCTAAGTGTAATGACCTCTCTTCTACCCGGATACGATTCTTATACGCTGCCGCACGAAGGTCGGCCAGCGCGCCGTGAGGGAATAGCCGAAAGTTCGGTACCCTTGTCATTTGCGCAGCTTGAGGTCTGGACTAACGCAGAGCGGGTGCCTGACATCCCCCTCTACAACAGATCGATAGTTCTAGAGCGCCGAGGCTCAATAGACAGCGGGATACTGGAGCGAAGCTTCCATGAAATTGCGCGTCGTCATGACGCCTTACGCATGGTGTTCGCCGTTCAGCATGGAAATCCCGTTCAGGTGATTAACGATAATCTGCCCGTACGGTTATCCTTTGCGGATCTTAGCAGTCTACCCGAGAAGCAGCGCACCGCTGAAATTGAGCGCGTGCTTGCGAATGAAGTGCGGCGACCCTTCAACTTGACCGAAGGCCCTCTGATGAGAGGCGCCGTTTTTCAGCTAGCGCATGAGAATCACCTCCTCGTACTGACGGTGCATGCCCTGATTGCTGACGAGTGGTCATTACGTATCCTGGCGCTTGAACTCGTTTCGTTCTACGAAGCCTATTGCCGGGGCGAAACTCCCTCTCTATCTTTTTCATCACAGCAATACGCCGACTACGCACAGTCGCAGAGGAGCCGGTTTCAAGGCGATGCTTTGGAGGCAGAGGTCCGTTATTGGCGGGAGCGCCTTGCCGGTATTCCTCCATCACTGGAGCTGCCCATAGACCGACTGCGACCGACTGGACCGACCTTCTGCGGCGGGCATCGGTCGCTGACTCTGCCAAGGCAGTTGACTAAAGCACTCGAGCAACTGAGCGAACGAGAGGCAGTCCCTCTATTCGTGACGTTATTAAGTGCATTTCAGATATTACTCTCGCGCTACACTGGCCAGCACGAGATTATTACGAGTTTGATTACACCAGGACGCGACGGACTGGAAAACGAGCATTCGATCGGCCCATTTGCAAACACCGTCGCAGTTCGCAGTGATCTCGAGGCCAATCCGACGTTCCGGCGGTTGCTTTCGCAAATAAACCATAGCGCGACGGAAGCGTGCGAGCACCAGCATGTGCCATTCGATCGCGTTGCTGCCGACTGGGAATCGCAGTTCAGGGGTGGCCGAAACTCGGTTTTTCAGACACTGTTTTCAATTTCTCCTTCCATATCGCTCTTTCAAACGGGTTGGGAATTTGCCAATGTCGAAGTGGATACGAGAACAGCGGAAGTCGACTTACACCTGCAAGTGTGCCAGAGTACCGCCGGTATGCAGGCGCGATTCATCTATAGCACCGATTTATTCGATGCCGCAACTATTGAGCGGATATCACGACATTATGACAGGCTGCTGCACGGCATAGTTGATAATCCAGATCAATGTCTGTCAAAGTTACCCTTTCTGAGCGACGCTGAACGGCATCAAGTATTGGTTGAATGGAATAACACTAATACGGACTATGGCCGCGGGTTGTGCATTCATCAGCTTTTTGAAGAACAGGTTGATCGAACTCCAAAAGCAACTGCTGTCGTATTTGAGAACGATCACCTTACTTATGAGGAGCTGAACAGACGGTCCAATCAGTTGGCGCATCATCTCGCGAAACTCGGCGTCGGACCCGAAGTGCTCGTCGGTATCTGCCTTGATCGCTCGCTGGACATGGTCGTGGCGCTGCTGGGAATCCTGAAGGCGGGTGCTGCATATGTGCCCCTCGATCCAGCGTATCCAAGCGAACGGATTTCCCTCATGGTGGAGGACGCCGAAGTCGTACTCCTGCTGACAGAAAGAGGGCTGGCAGAAGCGCTACCTCAGACTTCCACTAACACGTTGTTTTTGGATACCCTTTGGGATGAAATCTCTAAGGAGAGTGCCGGAAATACCACGAGCCGCGTTGGGCCGCAAAACCTCGCCTATGTGATCTACACGTCTGGATCCACAGGTAAACCCAAAGGGGTCCAGATCCAGCACGGAGCGGTGGTGAATTTCCTCAGCTCGATGAGGCACAGCCCCGGTATCGCGAGCGAAGATCGCCTGCTCGCGATCACTACTCTATCGTTCGATATCGCTGGTCTCGAAATTTACCTCCCATTAAGCGTTGGAGCTTCAGTTGAGGTCCTAAGCCGGGATGTTGCGTCTGACGGAGAACGGTTGGGTTCGAAACTTACCAGTTCACGTGCCACCGTACTCCAAGCCACCCCAGCTACGTGGCGCATGCTTCTGGAGGCCGGGTGGGAGGGCAACCAACGCCTGAAAGCGCTGTGCGGCGGCGAAGCTTGGTCCCGTAGTCTCGCCGATGAGCTACTGCAGAGGACCGGCTCGTTGTGGAACATGTATGGTCCTACAGAAACTACCATCTGGTCCACGCTCTCAAGGATTGATTCTGGAACGGATGCGATTACGATCGGACGGCCTATTGCAAACACACAGATTTTCATACTTGATAAGCACCTGGAGCCGGTGCCGGTCGGTGTCCCCGGAGAATTGTATATCGGCGGCGAGGGGTTAGCTCGAGGCTATCTCAAGAGACCAGAGTTGACGGCTGAGAAATTCATCGCCAGTCCATTCCACCGAGACCCGCAAGCGCGCCTATATAAAACCGGAGACTTGGCACGATACCGAATCACGGGGGAGATTGAGTTTCTCGGTCGAATCGATCAGCAGGTTAAAATTCGGGGTTTCCGTATTGAGGTCGGAGAGATTGAGGCGGCATTGCGGCGGCATGACGGTGTGAACGAAGCGATTGTTGTGGCTCGCAAGGATTCCACCGGGGAGCAACGTTTGATCGCCTATTTCGTTCCCGCTTCAGAGACCGCCGCGACAGTGGGTGAGTTACGCGCTTTCGCAACAGAGAGACTGCCCCCGCATATGGTGCCCTCAGTTTTCGTTGTACTCCAAGCGATGCCGCTGACGCCCAACGGCAAAATTGACCGGCGTGCGCTTCCGCAGCCTGACGACCAAAATTCGGCGCAGCGAGAAAGTTTTGTTGCCCCAACAGACGAACTCGAGTCTCAGCTATCAAAAATTTGGGAGAGTGTCCTAGGGGCGCGGCCCGTCGGCTTGAAACATAATTTCTTTGAGCTTGGTGGGCATTCCTTAATGGCCGTCAGGCTCATGCACCGTGTTGAGCAGGCGTTTGGAACGAAGTTGCCGATCGCTACCTTGTTTCAGGCTCCGACGGTCGAGCAACTCGCGCGAATTCTTCGGCTGAAGGGATGGTCGTCTCCGTGGTCCTCCTTAGTGCCTATTCAGACGAGCGGCTCGAAACCGCCTCTCTTCTGCGCGCACGGAATTGAAGCTAACGTAGTTCGCTTCCGCGCTCTTGCCCAATATCTCGGTTTAGAGCAACCCTTCTATGGCCTCCAGGCCCAGGGCGTAAATGAAAAGTCTCCATGTCACACGCGAACGGAGGAGATGGCGGCTCACTATATCAAAGAGATACGCAGCGTCCGTCCCAAGGGACCATATTTCATTGGAGGGTATTCGTTCGGCGGAATGATTGCTCTCGAAATAGCCCAGCAATTGCTGGCAGAAGGCGAGGAGCCGTCGTGGGTAATATTATTCGACACGCCCTACATTCCTGTCCCGAAGGCTCCGCGTATACAGACGGTGGCGTGCGTTACCTTTGCATTGCTAAATATTTTCCGGGCCCCGCTGCCGGAGATGCGCGCTTCTCTCCTGCGACTCGTGACTGCTCCAGTGCGCGCATATCACAGATGGTTGCACGTTTTGAGATTGCCGCGCGATATCAAGAGGGTGCGAAAGGCTTGCATTAAAGCTGCACAACGCTACAGGCCGCGACCTTACCCCGGGCGCATCATTCTGTTCCGATCGACTTATAAGCCGATCGGGCAGCGCGTTGATCCGTACGCGGGTTGGAGCACATACGCAGATCATGGACTCGAGACGTATCACATCGAGGCTAATCACGAGAATATTCTGCTCGAACCGCAAGTCCGCTCTGTAGCCGAGCAACTTAGACAGTGTTTAAAAGACACGCCACACCCTAAGCCGATCGAATGCAGCTTAAACATAGAAAACTAGCTTCATGGATCATTAAGGGCGGTCTGGCCTTACTGGACCAAGGACTTTTCACCGGGGCCAATTTTGTGACTAGTATTTTGCTCGCCCGGTGGTTGTCGCCCCAGGGGTACGGGAGTTACGCCGTAGCTTTTTCGGTCTTCCTATTGCTTCTGGTGCCTTATCAGTCGCTAGTTCTGGAGCCCATGTTAGTATTTGGCGGTTCGGTATACCGCAACTGTGTCCGGAGCTATCTTAGAACATTGCTTCTACTTCACTGGGTGATGGGATTGGTAATTGTTATAGTTCTCTGCGCCGCAGCCGGCATTGCGTTCGAAATAAGTAGCACGAGCAGCTTGCCCGGCGCGCTTGCAGGGGTGGGCATCGCGACCCCATTAGTCTTGCTGTTCTGGTTAATGAAACGAACCTTCTATATGATGCTTTCCCCGGCGGCTTCTGTCTGCGGGGCGCTTGTTTATTCCGTTTTAACGATCGGGGGCCTGGCTTTAGTTTCCAGATATAGTTCTTTATCGCCCTTTTCGGCATTCCTGCTCATGGGGCTGGGCGGATTAGGGGCCAGCATCTTGCTGTTTACTTATTTAGAGTTTCGGCTCCCGCCAAGCGACTATGCCCCGACCCTGGGGAACACCTGGCGCAAGCATTGGAGCTACGGACGATGGGCTTTAGGCGCGAACGCGATGATGTGGATTCCGGTGAGTATCTACTACCCGCTCCTGAGTACGTTCAAGGGAATGACGGCAGCCGGCGAGTTGAAAGCTTTGATGAACTTTTTTTCGCCTATGTTACAAACCTGCGCGGCCCTTGCATCGCTTATGCTCCCATATGGAACCCGGTTGATCGAGGAAAGGGGCGTTGGCAACGCAAGCTCTGTTTCGCGCCGAATGACATTGCTTTGCATTTCTTGTGCAATTCCGTACTGGATTGTGGTGCTCTTTTTCCAGAGGGCTGCATTTCACGTGCTTTACTCGGGCCGGTACATGGAAGTGGCCTACCTGCTGCCGATCGTCGCGTTAACGTCTCTGGCCGGCAGCGCGTTTTTTGGGCCTTCAACGGCCTTGCGGGCGATCGAGTGTCCGCGCTCAATCTTTACAGCAGTTACCGTTTCAAGTTGTATCTCAGTCGCGATCGGGATTCCTGCCACTTGGTCGCTGGGATTGAGAGGCGCTTTGTGGAGCATGGGTTTATCGGAAACTCTCGCATTTGCGGCTGCGTGGGTCATGGTTCGCCGAAAAGCTGGCGCGTTCTCAAGAGCAGGGCAGAGCGCTCCATTACTATCGACCGCCGAGTAGCGGGTCCAGCTTACTAACCGACTGTAAAGAAATTAAAGACTTCAATTTCGAGGATAACTGACGCATAATGCAACTCTATCGACGAATTCGAGCCAAAGCAGCGAGGAGCACACTTCGCAATCCCCGGATATGGTGGTGGCATCTCGGACTAACGCAGCAAGATGCCTTTCTGGCCTCCTATCCCCGCTCAGGCAGCACATGGCTGCGGTTTATACTCTTCGAGATATTGACTGGCGGCGAGGCGGGATTCCAGAAGATCGAAAAGACAATACCCGAGATCGGATTGCACCGCGGAGCGCCGCCGATGTTGGCTGGCGGCGGCCGCCTCATCAAGACACATGAACCATACCGGAAGGACTACAAAAAGGCGGTTTTTCTGGTTCGGGATGTCAGGGACGTTTTCCTCTCCTGTTATGCCGCAGGGGTGGAGGTCGGCTTGGCGCCCCTCGTTTCACGGGGCGATCCGGACAGCTTTCTGCATTCCTTTCTGGAGGGCAAAGCTCTTGCGATGGGTTCATGGCAGAGCCACGTAGGGTCATGGCTGGATTCCCCGCTTGCAAAGAACGGGAACTTGATGATTGTCCGATATGAGGATCTGCGGCGGAACGCTGAGCAGGTCCTGCAAGAACTGTTGCAGTTTCTTGGTGTTCCGGCCGATATTCGAAGCATCCGGAACGCACTTGAGAACAATAGCCTTCAGCAGATGCGCGCAAAAGAGGATAGGGCGAGGAGAACTGGGGAGCATTCAGCTCTGGTTGAATCGTACAAGGGCGCTCAAGAGGACGGCCGCTTCGTGCGCCAGGGCGCTGTCGGGGGCTGGCGGAGCAAGTTAACGGATTCGCAAATAAAAGTCATCCAGCACCATGCAGGGGAGGCACTCGCAGCTCTCGGCTATGAGCCCCGCCTTGTCAATGACGAGCGGCCTGTCCCGGCAGCTTCAAGTGCCAGCGCGATCTGATCTGCGCATTACTTCTTAATCGAATCATGACCGCCAGATGCTGACCAATACTGTTTCGAGCGTGAAGCCACGTAATGGCCTTAAGACTGGCTGGCGCTATGCTGTCTGGCTTCCAGTATTTGTCGTAGCGGGTATCCTGGCCGTCCTTTATCCCTATTTAACGCTCGCGTGCCTTGCTGCTTTAGCCGCCCTGGGTTTTGGCTGGGCTGTAGTCGTCTTTATGCGCCGCGCGCACCTCCAGCTCTGGCAGGTGCTCGCCCTACTCGCTCTGACCGGTTACATGCTGCTGAATTATGGATTCGAGAATCTTACGCTTCACGTCGGCGCGTTCCCCATAATCATCAGCTACGGATTAATGTACTCCGCCTTCGTTCTCGCGCTTCTCGCCCGCCCTGAATCGATGAAAAAGGCGTTGAAAGAACCTGTGATGATCTGCGCCATGGGAATGATTTTGTTCGCCTGCTTCCACCTGCTCGTGGACATTCCCTCATACGGGCTCTGGGCAGTGCGGGATGCCTCCATTTTCTTGGACGGCATTTTTTTACTCTTAGGCTTTGCCTGGGCGAGCGAAAAGAACAGCCCAGCTGTGATGGCAAAGTGGCTAATGGTAGTGTTCGTCGCGAACATACTCTACAGCTTTACACTTCCCTGGCATGATAAGTTCTGGTCCTGGTCTCCTGAAAGCGGTGTTTTTGCCCAAGTGCCAATTCTTGGAAATTATCGCGGCAATGCGGACCATTTAGTATCCGGGGCACTCTTTTGCATCTGCATCGGAGGCTACGTAATCAAGCGTGGCCGTTGGATACTGCCGTTTCTAGTCATGGCTCAGCTGCTTGGAATTGCAATCGAGCAGACCAGGCGAATGTATGTAGCAATTTTAGTTGTCATCGTTATTCTCGTTATTTTGCGGGAAACTAAGAAATATTCCCAACTCCTACTAATGGTTTCTGCGGGTCTCACTGTGCTCTTTTTACTAATAGCGGGAGGCCTTAAGATAACTGGCCGTATCGGACCCGTAGATATGGACTTCTTTGAAAATCACGTTCGAAGTATTTCGGGTGCTGAGGATACGCCCGGAAGCCGCGTTCAGGGCCGTCTTGACTGGAGCGAACAAGCATTGGAACACTTCTATGCGCACCCTGTTTTCGGAGAGGGCTTCGGTCAACCGCTATTAGATGCCGTGGACGAGCTCGGAACCGTGGTCCGAATGCCTCACGATTCCAGCCTAACGGTTCTGGCGAGAACGGGCGTGATCGGATCTGCTCTTTGGTTAGCATTTCACTTCTCACTCATCGCAAGATTCGTCTACGCGCTTCGGCAGCGGCGCTTTTGCGATAAACGCATAGCCGACTATGTTCTCTGGCTATTCTTGTTCTATGTGCTCGTTATGATCGACAGCTTTGTGGAGGCTCCTTTTGAGTTTCCCTCCATGGCTGTTATCTTCTACTTTATGATGGGCTTTGCCCTGAGCTTAATACGACGTTACTTTCCTGACAGACACAGCCAGAGATATCCGTGCGTTGCGCTTGGGAGTACTTTGGCCAGGGCCGGATCATAATTGCCGCGAGATCACAAATCATTGCCGACGGATTCGAATTCGTGAAAATACTCGCGGTTCACAATCGTTATCAGGAGCCCGGTGGTGAGGATGTCGCTTTTGAGCAAGAGCAAGACCTGCTGAAACGCCACGGGCACGATGTCATCTCTTACTGCAGGAGCAACGACGAGGTTAACGTTTCTTCCAGGATCAACCAACTCGTGCTAGTGAAGCAAATGATCTGGGCGGAAGACAGCCGGCAGGAAATCGCAACCTTGCTGCGCCGTGAGAGGCCCGATGTCGTTCACGTCCACAACACTTTTATGATGGTGTCGCCCTCGGTTTATGCGGCTTGCCGGGAAGCCGAGGTGCCGGTCGTGCAGACGCTTCATAATTATCGCCTGTCCTGTCCGGCAGGCGCCTTTTTTAGGAACGGTAAGCCTTGCGAAGAATGCGCCGATCGTGGTTTGTCGCGTAGTGTATGGCACGGCTGCTATCGTGGGTCCCGGCGTGAAACGGCGGTGGTAGCCTTGATGCTCACGGTGCATCGCGCCTTAGGAATTTGGACCCGCATGGTCGACTGCTATGTGGCGCTAAGTAAGTTCGCACGCCAAAAATTCGTCGAGCGAGGGCTTCCTTCCGAAAAGATCGTCGTAAAGCCGAACTTCGTGCCCAATGATCCTGGCCAAAAAGAAGGACCTGGAGAATACGCGCTGTTTGTGGGGCGGCTTTCCGAGGAAAAAGGAGCGGCAACCTTGCTCTCAGCCTGGGAGCGTCTGCACCACCGCATTCCCTTGGTTGTAGTGGGCGACGGCCCTTTGGGACCACTGGTGCGCGCTGAAGCGGCCCGCCACGGCGCGTCTGAGATCGTTTTTCGCGGGCGAGTGAACCGCGATGAGAGTCTCGCAGCTATGAAGCGAGCGCGCTTCCTCATTGTGCCGAGCGACTGTTACGAAAACTTTCCGTTGAGCATCGCAGAGGCTTTTTCTTGCGGCACACCGGTGATCTGCTCTCGCCACGGGGCTCTGGAAGAAATTGTTGATGATGGCCGAACCGGACTTCACTTCGCACCGGGCGACCCGCAGGATTTGGCAGCAAAGGTAGAATGGGCCTGGGCGCGGCCGAACGCGGCGGTAAGTATGGGTTACGAAGCTCGCAAGGATTATGAATCCAAGTACACTCCGGAACGCAATTACCAGTCGCTTATGGCCATCTATGAACGTGTTATGGCCGTAACCAAGAACGGCATGGCCGCTGTTTCATCATCATCACCGGCGTTTACCGCGTAAGTTTATAGCGCGCCCAACGTCGCAGGAATTCCAACTGTGGATCGATACGTAACCATTAGCGTCGATGACGGGCATCCAGCGGATTTTAAAACCGCTGATCTTTTGGATAAATATAATCTCGCTGCAACGTTTTATATTCCAGCCGCAAATCCGGAACGGCCGGTCATGAGCGCGGCCCAGATTCGGGAAATCTCGACCCGATTCGAGGTCGGAGGGCACACGATGAATCATGTACCTCTTAAGTCCCTGCCTCCCGAAAGCGCGTGGTCGGAGATCCATGATGGCATGCTCTGGTTGGAAAACACTTTAGGCAGCCGGGTCGTTTCGTTTTGCTACCCACGCGGAAAATTCAATACTCGAGTAGCCGCGCTCGTTAAACAAGCCGGGTTCGTGGGAGCGCGCACCTGCTTATTAAATTTGAGCGACTTCCCGCGAACGCCCTTCGCTTGGGGAGTGAGCACTCATGCGAGCCGGTATACCCAATTCATCCAGGTGCGGCACGCGCTGCTTGAACGGAATTGGGTTGGCGCCCGGAACTTTTTCGACGCTTACAAGGGTGCGACGGATTGGGAGCTACACTTCTTACACGCTTTGGATCATGTTGAAGCTCACGGCGGCATTGCTCACTTATACCTCCACAGTTGGGAAATTGCTGATGCCGGAGAATGGGAAAAACTGGAGTCTGTCTTCAAATCGATTCGCAAACGCGACAGTTTGAAGAGAGTTACCAACGGAGCTCTCTTTGAAATTTGGAAAGGAACGCATGATGAATATAAGGTCAACTGATGCTATTGCTGTAACGGACGGGAGCTTAGTCAGCGAACCTGCGGGCGAACGGGACACCGTGCTCGATTTTATGTATGCGTCTATTGCGGAGATAAACGCACAGTTATCCCCCGAACGACGCATCGAGCCCTCGTTGAACACGGCATTGTTCGGAGAGGGAGGAAGCCTCGACTCTCTGGCACTCGCGAATTTCATTATCATCATGGAGCAAAAGCTTGAACATCACTTCGGATATAGGATTGATCTCACGGAGGATGATCCCTTTTCTCCTGCCAACGGTCACTTCAAGACGGTCTGCTCTCTCGCTACTTATATTTCGTCTCTGATAAGGAGATAGTCCAGATTGACGCCAATAGAGGGTAGGTTGAAGCTCCTTCTTATCTCTGATTTCAACATCACGACACTCGCTCAATTCCTGAACCGGGATATGGGCCAGACTGCCTGTGTTACGGCGCCCTTCGGCCAAGTCGTCGGGCCGCTGCTGAATGACATGGACATGGGCTGCGATTTCGGCGTGGTTTGGACAACTCCTGAGAAGATGATCCCCGCTTACGGACGGGCGCTCAACTTTGAGACATACAAAGAAGAGGAGGTCTTGAGCGAGGTTCGCCAGTTCACCGAATACATTAAAACCGCAGCAGGTAAATTTCGCGCTATATTTCTAGTCTGCTGGACTCTGCCCAGTTACCAGCGAGGCCGCGGAATGCTGGACCGCAGCAGCAGCGGCCTTCGAACACTGCTGGCTAAGATGAATCTCACGCTCACCGAAGAGTTACAGTCGACGGCTGGAGTGTATATCTTAGACGGCCAGAAATGGGTGGAGCTCGCCGGCAGGGATGCGTATAGCCCTAAGCTCTGGTATCTGACCAAGACTCCTTTCCACCCTGACGTTTTCAAAGAAGCGGCCCGCGATATAGAAGCAGCGATTTGCGGTATCAGGGGCGGCGCGAAGAAGCTCATTGTCCTGGATTTGGATAACACACTTTGGGGTGGCACAGTCGGAGATCTCGGTTGGCAGAATGTGCGGCTTGGAGGGCACGACTATATTGGAGAAGCGTTTGTGGACTTTCAGAAGATGCTCAAGGCACTCTCTAGGAGAGGCATTCTCCTATCCATAGTCAGCAAGAATGAGGAAGCGATTGCCCTCGAGGCTTTGTCCAATCACGTGGAAATGATTCTCAGGCCCAGTGATTTCGTCGGGTGGAAGATCAACTGGGGTGATAAAGCTACGAACATTGCGCAACTTGCCGCAGAGCTTAACCTCGGACTGCAATCCATAGTTTTCATCGATGACAATCCCGTAGAACGCGCTCGCGTCCGCGAAGCCTTAACTGAGGTCTACGTGCCCGAGTGGCCTAGCGACGTAACTCTTTTTCCCAGCTATTTATTGCAAATGAGCTGTTTCGATTCTCCTTACACAACCATAGAAGACGGTTTGAGAACGGAATTCTATGCGGCCGAGAGGCAGCGCGAGCAGCTCAAAAAAGTTATTTCCTCACACGATGAATGGCTTTGCTCGTTGAACACCGAGGTTCTGGTGGAACCCGTGAGCGAGACGAATCGCGTCAGGGTAGTACAGCTATTGAACAAGACCAACCAGATGAATCTTAGGTCTCGCCGGATGACGGAGAAGGAGTTGCTGGATTGGCTTGCTCAAGGTCCTCGAAAACTGTGGGCCTTCCGAGTGAAGGATCGCCTGGGCGACTCGGGTCTTACGGGAGTGTTAGCACTGGAGATAGATGGCGCGACTGCAGCTATTTCGGATTTCGTGCTCAGTTGTCGAATGATGGGACGCAATATTGAACGAGTTATGGCCGCAGTTGCAGCCGGGTATTGCCGCGCTCTCAATGTAAGGCTACTTCTAGCGCAATACGTTCCGAGTGCCAAGAACACACCCTGCCTCGAGTTTTGGAAGAGCTCGGGGTTCGAGTTGAGCGAAGGGGACACCACTTTCAACTGGAGTCTGAACCAAGCCTATCCCTATCCTAAAGGAATCAAAGTGACTCTCCCCGCGAATGACTTTGCCGAAAACGCCTTGGTTCCCACGGCGCGCGGTACTGATACCGAAGAGCACAACCAAGTACTATCTTGTGAACCGTTGTGACGATCACACCCATCGAATCAGGAACGGACCCAATAACGAAAGTGATGCAGCCAACGGCTACGATTCGCGTAGCCTGTTTTGAGGATTACCCTGGGATCGCTTCCCTGCAGAGCCGGTACGGATTGGTGCCCAAGAGCCGCGCGGAATGGAGGCATCTTTGGGTCAATAATCCCGTTTATAAGCAGTTTGATAATTGGCCTATCGGCTGGGTCCTGGAAACCGAAAAACAGATCGTAGGGTATCTCGGGAATATCCCTCTTTCTTACGAATTTAGACAGCGGCAAATCGTTGCCGCAGCTAGCCATGGCATGGTCGTCGACTTGGCCTACCGCAGCTATTCACTGTCCCTGATTAGACAATATTACCGACAGCCTAACGTCGGCATTCTCCTGAGTACTACTGCCAACGCCCAAGCTTCGAAGGCGTACGAGGTATTTCGCGCGGAGAAAGTGCCGGTTGGAAATTGGGACCAATCGACGTTTTGGATCACTCAGTATCGAGGATTCATCGCCAGTCTGCTGCGAAAAAAACGGATTCCACTAGCGCGCGAATTGAGCTTGCCCTTGGGAGCCGCGATGTTCCTGAGAGACAGACTCGCAGGAGAAACGTTAAGAGTTCAGCGGAACGGGGTATCAATCAACAATCACCAGCACTTCGATACTCGCTTCGATCGGTTTTGGCAGGAGTTGAAGAAGAGCAGCGACCGCCGTCTGTTAGCGACCCGGTCGCGTGATACGCTCAACTGGCATTTCAAATACATGCTGGCTGAGGATCGAGCTTGGATCACAACCGTGGAGAGGGACTCGCGCCTGATCGCGTACGGCATTTTTTGCAGACACGACAATTCTGCGATGGGTTTGAAGCGGCTTCGATTGGTCGACTTCCAGACTCTGGACAATAAGGCGGAACTGCTGCGACCGATGCTTGCGTGGGCATTGGAACGGTGTCGCGCAAACAAAGTCCACATGCCTCGAGGTGATCGGTTTCGGTCATGAGAAGAAACCGCTTGTTGAAAGCGTAGCTCCTCACCGGCGTGCGCTTTCTTCATGGCTGTACTACTATAAGGCCACCGAGAAGCAATTGGCCGATACCCTCCGAATTCCCGAGGTTTGGGATCCCTGCTGCTTCGATGGTGATGCGAGTTTATGAGATGGGCGGTGTCTTCAATCCCAGATAGGATTCGGTACTAAGCAATGGGCAGTGTGCTTGCGGTCGAGCGTATCAGAAAACCAGAATAAATGAGTCTGACATCGCCCTTACACGTTGAACAAATCTTTCCTTTGATGCCTCGGAATTCAACTCTTCACCACATTGGTTTCGCCTTTCAATCGATCTCAAGAGTGCTGGACGGTTTTGGCGCGTCCATGTCCGCACATTCCAATGGTGAAATCATTCACGACCCTCTCCAAAATGTGCGTGTAACTTTTCTCAAATCCAGCTCTTCTGAACCCCTGCTTGAACTCGTAGAACCCGCCGGTCCCGGATCGCCTGTGTCCAAATTTGTCGAGCAAGGAGGGGGGCTTCACCATTTATGCTACGAAGTGGGTGTGCTTGAGGAACAGCTCGCGTTCGCCCGCTTACAGGGTGGCGTCGTTGTAAAGAGACCCCTTCCTGCCGTCGCCTTCGGCGGTCGGCGTATTGCCTGGGTATTGACGAAGTACGGCCTGCTGCTGGAATACCTTGAGCAATAGGTCCGGCTCCGGGTCTTTGCACCGTTAATGTTCCTTGCACAACGAGATCGTCAGACCTAGCCGCCCGTGTAACAATGGGCCCGCTTCCGATAGTTGGACAGCTTAAGTTAAAACAAGTCACGTATGAAAGATGTCAAGTCAGTCATTAAGCGAAGCGTTTTCCCATTGCGTCATATTGTTCCAGTAGAAAGCTACCTGGCCAAGCCGATTTGCTCATGGCCAGCTTTGGTGGGAATGGTGCACGAAATCGCTGTTCCGCGCGGCGTACGAGCCAACCCTCTTCCTTCACCGTCGGGCGCAGCGAATATCAACATCATTCTCGCACTTCTCAACCGTACGGCAGCGGTTCCGGGCTATTTGGCCGAATGTGGGGTATTTCGCGGAGCCACCCTTGTACCGACTGCGATTTACCTCCGAGAAGCCGGGATTGACAAGCATATCGTGGCTTTCGATTCCTTTCAGGGTTTCGATTGCTCGGTGAATAAAGACGTTGCGCTCGGCGGATCGAGGGATGACCAACGGCGGATCAAAGGATTTTCGGAAACATCGGAAGCACTGGTAGCGAAAAAACTTCGTCGGTTCGGGGTGGAAAAGTCTGTAACACTTGTACCAGGGTATTTTCGAGACACGCTGGCGGAATATGGTGAGTATCGATTTTCTTTTGTCCACTTAGACTGCGATACCTATGAATCGTATCGCGACTGCCTTTCATTCTTCTATCCGCGGATGACAGACGGCGGGGTCATTCTTTTTGATGAATACAACGACCCTGCATGGCCAGGATGCAACATGGCAATCGATGAGTTTTTGGAGAACAGACCGGAAAAGCCGCAACTCATTATGCGGGAAAACCGCCAGAAGTTTTACATAGAGCGATCACCGCCTGGACCGGCGGGCTTCTGCTGAAGCCGCGGATGACCTCTTCCGCAGTCCGTTGGTACCTGGCGCGGCTCGCCTCGATGCGCCCCGCTGAGATGGCATGGCGCGCCCGCAGTGCTGCGACGCTGCCCTTAGATTGGGCGCAGTACAAAAGGACACCGAGAGTCCCCAGCCCGCGCTGGACGCCGTTGCGCCCCGAGTTGTATCCCATACAACTCCACAACGAGGGGCCGCAGACAGAATCCATTCACGTCTTTGATCTCGAGTTTCCGCTCGGATTCGAGTTTGACTGGCATCGTGATTACTATCACGGCCGGCAAGTTGCGCGCAGATTCGCCCCTGCGCTCAACATTCGCGATGCGGCTGTGGTCGGCGATATTAAGTACGTCTGGGAGCCGAGCCGCCACCAACATCTGTCAGCCTTGGGCTTCTCCGCGAATGCGGAACAGAACGAGGACTATATCGTTCAGTCGCTCGATTCCTGGCTGCAAGCGAACCCGTACCTCTGTGGCGTGCACTGGACCAGCAGCCTGGAACTGGCCGAGCGGATGCTCTCCTGGGCGCTGCTCTATCCACGCATTGCGGACTATGTCACGCGCGACCGGGGCTTTCGAGAGCGATGGCTTGCCTCGATTTATTCGCATTTGGCGCGCATTGCCCGCAAGCTGAGCCTCTATTCTTCGGCCAATAATCACTTGATCGGGGAGCTCGTGGGGCTGTTTGTGGGCTCGGCGTGCTTCGACTTCTGGCCGCAATGCAGCGCCTGGCGCGATCTCGCACGCCAGTTGCTCGAGCGCGAGATCCGCGTCCAGGTTGCCGAGGACGGCGTTAATCGTGAGCAGGCAATGTCTTATCACCTGTTCACGCTCGAACTTTTTCTGCTCGCCTTTGCCGTCGCTCGTAATCTCCAAGAACCGTTTAGCGAGGGTTACGCGCATCGCTTGCGCACGATGGCTGCGTTTCTCGATGCAGTCGCCACGTCACGAGGAGATCTCCCGTGGTACGGCGATTCCGATGATGCCCGTGGGTTTGTATTTTCCGAAGCTGAAAGCGCCCTCGAAGTGAGCATGCAATTGGCGGGGCTGCTCTTCGGTGTGCCCGCCTGGTTGCGTTTCCGTCATGAGCCGACCGCGGCGGCGCGAGCGCTGGTTCCCGATTTGCTCGCAAGCGGTGACAATGGGGACAGCCCGGCCCCACTGCGCGAACTCTTTGCTGATGCCGGCCTGGCCTGCGTACGAACACGCGACGACAGCGTGCGCCTGTTAATGGATTTCGGCCCGCTCGGGTTTACGAGTACGGCCGCACATGGCCATGCCGATGCATTATCGGTCTGGTTGTCCATCGATGATGAATACTTCCTTGTGGACGCCGGCACCTATTCCTACCATTCGCATCCCGACTGGCGCGCTTTTTTTCGCGGTACGGCGGCTCATAATACTGCGCGCGTGGACGGCCGCGACCAGTCCGAGATCGCGGGCCGCTTTCTATGGAGCGCAAAGGCAAAGGCACGGCTGCTCTGTTTCGAGCACAGTCCGCAGCAGGTCACGATTGAAGCAGAGCACGATGGCTACATTCGTCTGCCCGAACCGGTTATCCACCGCCGTGAGGTCTGTTTCTGTCGTGCAGCTGGAAATCTCGATATCGAAGATACCTTTGAATGCAAAGGGCGGCACCAGCTTGAGTTGTTCTTTCATATGCATGAAGAAGCCTGTGTTTTGTCAGTCAGCGATGGCGAGGCGCAGGTCGCGTGGCGGCGGCACAGGATTGTATTTTCTTCTCCGGATCGCAACGCGCGCTGGCATGTCTTCTGCGGTTCAGAGGCTCTCAAGCTTGGCTGGCGCTCACGCCGGTTTAATGTGAAACAGCCCATTCCCACGCTGCGCATTGCGAAAGAAATCGACGGCCCAGGCTCCATTCGCACTCATGTGAGGATCCTTGAACATTAGCATCGTTGGACTCGGTTATGTGGGTACGGTGTCGGCGGCCTGCCTTGCAGCCCGCGGACATCGCGTTTGGGGCGTGGACATCAACGCTGATAAAGTGTCGATCATCAATGCAGGCCTTGCACCTGTCGTCGAGAATGGTCTCGCTGACAAGATTGCAGAAGCACGGCGTTCCGGATGTCTGCACGCCACCGTTGATATAGAGCAGGCTTTACGCCAGACCGAAATTTGCTTCGTGGCCGTGGCCACGCCCAGTCGTCCTAATGGGCAGATCGATCCCTCGCACCTGTTTCGCGCCTCCAAACAGATCGCCGTGGCGCTCGTGGGGCTTCAGAAAAAACAAATCGTAGTGATCCGCAGCAGTGTGTTGCCATCCATTTTCGACCAGTGCCGCTCGATATTCGACTCAACAGCGCCCGGACTGGTGCAATTGTGCGCCAATCCAGAATTCTTGCGGGAGGGCACTGCGATCCGTGATTTCGAGCAGCCGGCGTTCACCATTCTCGGTACCGATAGCTCTGCCGTTGAGGACACAATCCGCTCCTTGTATTCCGATATACCAGCTCCTCTTTTTGTGCTTAAGCCAAAAGAGGCGCTGATAGTGAAGTATGCAGGCAACGTTTTCCACGCCATGAAAGTGGCCTTCGCTAATGAAATTGGTGCGCTCTGCTACTACTCTGACGTCGACGCCGAGGCGGTGATGAACGTGTTCTGCAGTGATGCCAAGCTCAACATTTCGCGGAGTTATCTCATGCCCGGCTTCGCATTTGGTGGTTCGTGTCTCCCTAAGGATGTACGCGCCATCCTGTATGCCGGGAAAGAGCTCGATCTAGAGTTACCGCTGATCACAGCCATCTTGCCGAGTAACGAAAGAGTAATCGAGCGCGCATTGGAGAAAATCCGTTCGACGGGAGCGCGGCGGCTCGGGCTGATCGGCCTTAGCTTCAAGTCCAACACGGATGATCTACGGGAGAGCCCATTCGTCGAATTGGCGGAGCGATTGCTCGGGAAGGGCTATGAACTCGCCATCTATGATCCTAATGTCATAAATACGCGATTGACTGGCGCGAATAAAGAATACATCGACCGCGTCATCCCACATCTGTCCCGTCTCCTGGTCTCCTCACTTGATGAATTGAGCAATGCTGACCTGCTGGTTGTGGGACACCAATTCCCTGGAGTAGCCGAACTCCTGCAGAATACGCGTGCGCGAATTCTCGACCTCGCCGGACCTCAAACTGGAAAGCCGGCCGCCACATTTGAACGTGAGCTGGCGGAAGAAACCGTCGATGCAAGCTAAACAGCCCAAGGTCCTCATGATCGTGCAGAACCTGCCTGTGCCATTCGACCGGCGCGTATGGCAGGAAGCGACCAGTTTGCGCCGTGCGGGCTTCGGCGTAGCTGTCGTCTGCCCAAAAAAGAAGATGTATACCGCCGGATACGAGCGCCTGGAAGACATCGATATCTATCGTTATCGGCTGCCCTATGAGGCCGACAAGGGCGTGATTGGCTATCTGATCGAATTCGTGTATTGTTGGCTTGCTACACTGTGGCTCGCACTTAGAGCGTATGCGCGTGGCCCGTTCCACGTCATCCACGCCTGCAACCCGCCCGATACTTTTTTCGCACTCGCGCTCCTGTTTCGGCCGTTAGGAGTGAAGTTTATCTTTGATCATCACGATCTATGCCCGGAGATGTATGTTGCCAAAGGGCGCTCACCTAGAGGACTCCTCTACCGCGGACTGTTGATGTTAGAACGCATGACACTGAAGTGCGCGGATGTAGTGATTGCCGTGAATCAGTCGCACAGAACGGTTGCCGTCGAAAGGGGTGGCATTGCCGATTCGAGAGTCACGGTGGTGCGGAGCGGCCCCCGATCCCGGTGGGCCGACATCGATACACCGCGTCCCGAGCTGAAACGCGGTCGCCCTTACATGGTGCTATATCTGGGCGAAATGTGCGAGCAAGACGGCGTCGATCACTTACTGCGGGCAATCCAGTGCTACCACACCATCGCGCCCGACGACACGTTGTTCGCTCTCATCGGGGGCGGACCTGACCAACCCCGCATGAAAGCAATGTCCGAGGAGATGGGTCTCGGCCAAGTCGTCCATTTTACCGGTCGGATTCCGGATGAACAGTTGTGGGCCTATCTTTCCACAGCTGATTTGTGCGTCGATCCGGATCCATTGAGTGAATGGAGCAATTTATCCACAATGAACAAAATCATCGAGTATATGGCCTTTGGCCGCCCGATCGTGGCGTTCGAGCTGCTCGAGCACCGCCGCTCCGCCGAATCGGCGGCTGCCTATGTCAAGGCAAATGACGATGCCGCACTAGCTCGCACGATTCGAGAGTTGCTGCTGGATGTCGAACGAAGGCGCCAGATGTCGCAGTTTGCCCGGGCACGTTTTCGCGAGGTGCTGGCGTGGGAGAACTCCGAAAAGCAATTAATTGCCGCGTACCGGCACCTCTTTAACGGCCAGCCGACCGCCGATCGTCACCGCGTGGCCTGACTTTGAACGTTAGACATGATGCTGTTCTGATAATGGCGGATCGTTTGTATGTGTGGAATATCAGGGCTGATTAACTGCGGAAGCTTTGAACTGCTGGCGCGCATGAACGATACCATCGCGCATCGCGGGCCCGATGATGCTGGGCTTGAATGGTTTGGCGGTTCCGCGTCAGGTTTAGCGCACCGGCGACTATCGATTATTGACCTTTCGGCTGACGGTCATCAGCCAATGTGCAACGAAGCCGCAGACCTTTGGATCGTCTTTAATGGAGAGATCTACAACTACAAAGAACTTCGCGAGGAGCTGGCCGCAAAGGGCGTGCGCTTCCGGTCTCATAGCGACACCGAAGTCCTGCTATTCGCGTATGAGCGCTGGGGCGAAGAGTGTTTAGAAAAGTTGAACGGGATGTTTGCCTTTGCGGTTTACGATTGCCGGAAACGAAAGCTGTTTGCGGCGCGTGACCGCCTCGGTATCAAGCCCCTCTACTACCACTTCCAAAACGGCTCGCTCATTTTTTCGTCTGAGATCAAAGCGATTCTCAACTCAACACTCGTGCCCAAGCGGCCCGATTTGCAAGCGTTACATACCCCCGCGCGATTCCAGGTATCGCCCTCGACAGGATTTTTAGATATTTTAAAGCTGCCTCCGGCCCACTGCATGACGCTACAAGATGGCAAACTTTCAGTGCGCCAATACTGGCAGCTGCATCCGGCTGAGCTGCCCGCCAATGAAGCCGGACTGATCGAAAAACTCGATGCGCTGCTCTGCGATTCGGTCCGCTTACAAATGAGGGCAGACGTACCGGTCGGAGTCTTCCTGAGCGGCGGATTGGATTCGTCTATTGTCAGCGCGCTGATGCGCGTCAACACGCAGCAGGAAGTGCATTCTTTCACCATCAAATTCTCTGCCGCGGATCAAAAGTTCGAGCGCATGACGCCGGACGAGATATATGCCCGGCAGGTCGCAAGCCAGTTTGGGTTCACGTACCATGAGTTCGAAATTCAACCGCAGATCGATGAGCTGCTGCCCAAAATCGTGTGGCATTTGGACGAACCCCTGTCGGATCCCGCGGCTATCAACACTTATCTGATCTCGCGCGCTGCACGGGACCTCGGGATTGTAGTATTGCTCAATGGCATGGGAGGTGATGAGGTTTTTGGAGGCTATCGCAAACAACTAGCCTGCCTTACGGCAGACAGCTATCAGGCCGTAGTGCCCGCCGCGGTACGGCGAATCGTAGAGCAGACTGCGAATCTTATCCCGGTCGCGACTTCGACGCGCGGGTTGAAGCAGGTCCGCTGGGCAAAGCGATTCTTGTCCTTTGCATCCGCCCCGCGCAGTCAGCGGTTTCTTATGTCGGACCTCTCGTTAGCGCCGGACCAATTCCCGCAACTCTTCAGCAGTCGAATGTCGTACTATGACACGCATTTTTTCAAATCGCAGGCCGACCGCTTTGTACCCAACGGGCTATCTTATCTCACGCAGATGTGCCTGAATGACACGCTCGTTTTCCTGCCCGAGCACAATTTAACTTACTCCGACAAAGCCTCAATGGCAGCCAGTATTGAGAGCCGTCCACCTCTGATAGATCACCGCATCGTCGAGTTCATGTTCTCGGTCCCTCCGCGAGAACGTATCCATCGCACAACCCAGAAGTATCTCCTTAAGAAAGTTGCTGGGAATTACCTGCCGCACAACATCATTTACCGGCCGAAGGCCCCGTTTGCTTCGCCTTTGCGCTCGTGGGTCCGAGGACCGCTCTCGACTATGGTCGGCGATTTGCTGTCTGAGGGGTCGGTGCGCGCTCGTGGGCTTTACGATCCAGAATACGTTTCCCGCTTGATCGCGCGCGATCAACAGGGTTTTGAGGATAATTCGTATCTCATCTGGACGTTACTTACCAACGAGATCTGGTTCCGTACCTTCTTCCAGAACTGACGCGCTGATATAAGCAGGTATTCGAAAGGACACCCAATTTGCTCCAGATTATTCAGTCTCAGAAAAATGGCGAGATCTGCGTGGATGAGTTACCTCCGCCCAAACTTCGTCCGGGCAGCATCCTTGTCAGGAACGTATTCTCGCTCATCAGCGCAGGGACGGAACGCACGTCGGTGGGGACCGCCAAAGCTTCTATTGTCCAGAAGGCCCGCTTGCGGCCAGACCTGGTCCGCCAAGTACTAGATAATGTCAGCCGTGAGGGCCTGATGGCTACTTACAAGAAGGTCCAGGAGCGGCTCGATAATTTCAAGGAGCTTGGATACAGCAGTTCTGGAGTCGTAATCGAAACTGGAGTCGACGATTTCAAGATTGGTGATCGTGTCGCCTGCGCTGGCGTTGGCTATGCGTCACATGCGGGAATTGTTTCCGTGCCCAGGAATTTGGCCGTCAAGGTGCCGCAAGAAGTTGGCTTCGACGAGGCTGCCTTCACCACGGTTTGCGCCATTGCCATGCAAGGTGTACGCCAGGCCGACGTGCACGTAGGCGAGCAAGTGGCAGTAATCGGTTTGGGGCTGATCGGGCTGATAACCGTTCAGTTGCTCAAAGCCAGCGGTTGCCGCGTGATCGGTATGGATATCGTCACCCGCAACTTCGATTTGGCCCACACGCTTGGATGCGATCAGTGCATAATCAGCAATCGCGACGCGGTCGTGAAACTGCAGAATTTTACACGGGGCAACGGCGCCGACGCGGTGATCATCACCGCAGCCACCACCTCGAATGAACCCGTGGAATTGGCGGTCCAGTGTGCCCGAAAGCGAGGCACGGTCGTCGTGGTCGGTGCCGTCGGCATGGATGTCCCCCGGTCTCCCTTTTATGAGAAAGAGATCAGTTTCCGAATTTCCTGCTCTTACGGGCCCGGCCGCTACGATCCCGAGTACGAGGAGCGCGGGCACGATTATCCCTTCGGGTTCGTCCGTTGGACAGAAAATCGCAATATGGAAGCCGCCCTCGACATGATGGCCCAACGCAAACTCAAGGTCGAGCCTTTAATCACGCACCGGATCCCAATCGAACAAAGCGCCAGAGCGTATGACATCATTATCGGGAAGGTTCAGGAGAGTTACCTCGGCATTCTGGTCCAGTACCCGGCCCCAAGTGAGCCCGCCGTGGTCTCCCGTCGTATCGATCTACGCTCATCAAACCAATCGCACCCCGGTTCAAAGGCGGTTCTGGGGTTCATCGGAGCAGGCAATTTCACGCAATCAATGCTGCTTCCTCCGCTGATGAAACTTGCTCCGCGACTGCGCGGTTTGGCCACCGGCAGACCAGTGAACGCCAAAAATACGGCCAAAAAATACAAATTCGAATTCTGCGCGACTGATGCAGAAGAGATTTTCAGGGACAGGGACATCAATCTCGTATTCGTCACCTCTCGCCATGACTCGCACGCGCGCTACACGGCGGAGGCGCTTCGCGCTGGCAAGAGCGTGTTCGTCGAGAAGCCGCCCGCGCGGGATGGCGAGGAGTTCGAAGCCATTCTGGATGCGTACGGAGAAGCCGTACGGGCAGGATCGGCGCCGCTGTTTATGGTCGGATATAACCGCCGTTTCTCCGAGCCGATTCGTGCCATCCAGCGACTGTTTGCGGGGCGAACCGAACCGCTCGCGATGCACTATCGCATCAACGCCGGTTTTCTACCATCCACAAACTGGATGCAGTATCCAGATCAGGGCGGACGCATTATTGGCGAAGGCGGTCACTTTATCGACGTCCTGCAATTCCTTTCCGGCTCTCTTCCAACAACCGTTTACGCCGCCTCCCCAAGCGACGAGGCACGGCACTACAACAACGACAATGTTCTGATCTCGATCACCTTCGCGGACGGATCCACCGGTACGATTCATTATCTGGCTAACGGCGCCAGCTCGGTCGAAAAGGAATACTTGGAAGTATTCGGCGACTCCAAAACGGCCCGCATGTGGAACTTCAAAAAGCTTGAATGCGCTGTCGGACGGAAAAAATCAAACAAGTCCTTCTCCGGGGATAAGGGGCATGGCGCGGAGATGAAAGCCTTGCTCGACGGTTTTGAGTCCGGCGCCGGTTCACCCATCAGTATCGATTCTCTAGCAGCAACCTCGCGCTCGACATTTGCCGTACTGGAATCCCTCAGAACTGGCGCTGTTGTGCGCTTATAGCCCGAGACTTGTTGGAACACCGAGTCGGCTGAACCCGCCGAAACCTTCAGACCCGCAAGCATCGGAAGGCGGTGTGGCAAAATCTCGCCCACCGTACGCAGAGAGAATATGAGAGCCGCCAGTATTGTTAGAATCACTGCATTTGTTCTTTTCGCTGCCCTTGCGAACCCCATTCGAGGCGCCACCCCGTTACATCAGAACGCTGCGCCAACCGCCAGTTCCGGGCAAAATCTCTGCTGCACGAACGTGATTACGTACCACAACGATGCTCAGCGCACAGGCTGGAATCCCACCGAAACGACGCTCACGCCCGCCAATGTGACCCCGTCGACCTTTGGGCTCCTTACCACGGTTACTCTAGACGACCAAGTCGATGCGCAGCCTCTGGTCGTAACAAATCAGGCCATTAACGGGCAGGGAACCCACACTGTCGCTTATGTTGCGACCGAAGGCAATACCGTCTACGCCATCGACGCCTTGAGCGGTGCAGTCCTGTTCAGTCGGAATCTCGGGCCCCCGGTGCCGAAGCCCCTCGGCTGCAACAACAACGGGCCCAACGTTGGCATTGCCAGCACACCTGTCATCGACCTTACCGCGGGCGCGATATACGTTGTCGCTTACACGAAGGGCAGTAGTGGCCCGGCCTACACAATCCACAACCTGAGTTTGGCCAGTCTCGCCGACCAAGTACCTCCTGTCGTAGTCACAGCCTCGCATATAGTAACCAGCGGCGCCACAGTTAAGTTCAATGCCACGTACCAGCGCCAGCGGCCCGCCCTCCTAGAATTCAACGGGAATATTTACGCGGGGTTCGGCAGTTTTTGCGACGCCGCAGCCGGCAAATCGCGCGGTTGGGTCTTAGGCTGGATGGCGGGATCTCTGACGCCGCTTCCTGAGAACGAGCTTATCGATACACAGGCCACTGCGCCGGCCAGTTACTTCCTCTCATCCGTCTGGATGTCAGGCTACGGCACTTCCGCAGATGAGTTTGGCAACTTGTACTTCGTTACCGGAAATTCAAATACCGTGCACACTAACCCTCCTCCGCCTAACACCTACGACGGCGTGACTAACATTCAGGAGAGCGTTCTCAAGGTGCAGGGCGACCTCTCAAAGGTGCTGGATCTTTTCACGCCGAACAACGTTTTCACACTGGATCAAAACGATCGGGATTTTGGGTCGGGCGGTGTCATGGTTCTGCCGGATCAGCCAGGACCCGTTCCGCATTTGGCTGTGGCAGCAGGTAAGGATGGACGAGGCTTTATCCTGAACCGGGACAATATGGGCGGTTTTCACAACCCGGACGTTCCAAACAACGTCATGGTCGGAGCCTGCTGGTGTGGACCGTCGTATTTCGTAGGATCTGATGGTATTGCTCGAGTGGTCACTAGCGGCGGCCTTCAGGCAAGGACGTGGAAGGTAAACACAGCCCAGAATCCGGCCCTCATCTTCGAGGCCCACGATCCCGGTATAATACCGGGCGGTCCCCAGGACTTCGGATTCTTCACCTCGGTATCGTCCAATGGTACCGTTCCGAATACAGCTATTATCTGGGAGATTGGCCGCCCAACTACTCCACCCACCTATAACATCACGCTCTACGCCTTGAACGGCACTGCGTCGGGAAACTCGCTGACGCTAGTCTGGTCGGGTGCCGCGGGGACTTGGCCCAACACGGGAACAGCGAACAATCCCTTAACCATCAGCGGCAACGCGAATCTGGTTCCTACGGTTGCTAACGGGATGGTCTACGTAGCCAGCTATCGCCAACTCTGGATTTTCGGCTTAACGGCGACGAGTAGCGGGGCTCCAGCACTGCGCAACTCGGGGCAGATCACACAAACACCACGCACCCCCGCGCCGCCGGACCCGCCTGGCGCTTCGTATTGGGGCGTCGTCAGCAACGTAAACGGTGCTCGCATTGTGATCTCGCTGCGCGGTGGCGAGACGCTTCACATCGACCTAAACGAGGCGATGAAGGCGGGTACCGCGATCGTGCCAGAGATTGGGCTGAATGTCGAGGCGCATGGGACCCTCGACCTTCACGGTGTTCTCCAGGCCCGGACATTGTGGCGCGCCAAGGGGCCCGCGAGCTGGGGTCTGGATAGCCCTAAGTAGTATACGGTAGCAAACGGAAATGAGCCATTCTCGCGAGGTGGATAGAGGAGTTCTTCCATCTTTTCAACTCATTTGTTCGGTAACTCCAAACAGCCCGCATATGGAATTTAAGAAGCCTGGACGTAATAATTCAAAGCAGTTTCTTCTCCTAGAAAGGGCTTACATTGTTTGCGCAAGACAACAAATTACCAGCAATATTGCGCGACTTCAGTCCAGCACTGCCTCATCGCCTATGGTAGTGTACCGATATGGTAGCGTACCGAAAAGCTCATTTGAGAGTGGCGGAACTCATGTTCGATGATACTGCCGCGCACGGTTCCGCCGACGTGATGCGGTACTTTTTCCGTACTACCCCGGTTCCCGGCTGCCGATATGCCGAATTTTACACTCTGTGGATCAATCTCGAGTGCGATCCGGAGTATTTGTTTGAAAAAATGAGCCGCACGACGCGTTCCCAGATTCGGCGAGCGCAGATAGAGGGCCTGCGATACGAGTTCGCTTCAACTCCTCCGAGGATCTGGTTAGACCAGTTCTTCGATTTCTTCGATTCGTTCGCAAAGTCTCGAAATATCAAGCGAGTTAATCGTGCCAGAATTTTGGCGCTGCTCGATCAAAATGCTTTGGATCTGTCGCGCATTTCCTCGCCGGACGGCCGGGTTCTGGTTTGGCACGCCAATATCCGAAGCGGAAGGTACGCCTTTTGCCTTTATTCGGCATCTCTCTTTCGCCAGGAGGAGAAAAGCGTGGCGACTTACATCGGCAGAGCGAACCGTCTGCTTCACTGGTCCGATATGCTCCGGTTCCGTGAGGAAGGAGTTACCACCTACGATTTCGGCGGTTGGTACGCCGGCAAACAGAATGTAGCATTGCTGCAAGTCAACGACTTCAAAGAGCGTTTCGGAGGAGAATTGGTGGTTCGATACAATTCCGATCGGGGTCTCACGTGGAAAGGAATCCTGGCTCTACGGTTGCGAGCCGCAGCTCAATGGGTGCAAAGACCTTTTCTTCAAACCGGTCTGGGAGTCGCGTCACAGCCGCACTGAACCACCCGCCCCACGTGCCGATCTCCTGAGTCGCTCTGCGCGTCTACATGATCCCCAGGATTATGTATGCTGGGCTGGATGTAGCCGAGATGGATGACAAAATAGCAGCATTATAGAGCCCTTATGACGGGTGTTAGATTTCGGAATCTGAAAAGAGGTCGCGAATGGAGCTATTGAACACGATGCTTTCTACGGTCAGAAAACTCGGAGCTAACTTGGTGCCTCGAGCCCGCGAGGAGGACGATATCGCGAAAGAAGGCCACCGAGAATACGTGGGCGGCATGTGGGACGAGGTGGGCCAGTTATAGTTCGATTTCCTCCTCAAGCAGGGTCTCAGGCCGAGGCATGTCTTCCTTGACATCGGTTGCGGCTCGCTCCGTGCTGGCAGGCTGCTGATCCCGTACTTGGAGCCGGGAAACTATCTGGGCATCGATAAGCATTCTGAACTCATCGAAGCTGGGAAGGCGAATGAAATCGAGCGTAATGCGCTCGAAGCCAAACATCCTGAATTTTTTGCGGCCTGATTTCTGTATCGCGCAATCGCTGTTTACTTATCTCCGGAAGCGCGACATTGAGGTGTGCCTCAGCAAGCTGTCGGTTTTTGATATCGGTCCCCATTCCGCAACTCGGTGGCTCCCACAGCATCCGGCCTTTCTATTACACTCGTCGGAGGATGGCGGCCCTGGGTAGTCAGTCCAGCTGGGAACCAAGATACATCGGCAACTGGAATCACCCCAGAGGCTCAATGATGATCGAGTATGTCAGGCGCTAGGCACGCCACAAACTAGCCCCTACCTCTTACAGCTCACTGTCTATTCAACGTAACCGCATAGCAAGCGCGAATTCCCGCGTTGCTATAGGCCATTGCTGCCACGGTGTGTGAGCCCGGAGCGCCATTGGTCCAATTAAAATTGTATGGGCTACTGCTAACTGTCGTCTCCAAAGTCCAATCCACATAGAATTCCACCTTTCTGATTCCACTCTTGTCTGCGGCAGTAGCAGTAACCCAGAGTGAATTTGCGAACGAGGATTGGTCCGCGGGAGACGTAATTGCCACAATCGGAAAGCCGCTTCTGTTATTCGTATCCGCGGTACCGTGCTTATCAGCGCCCGACCTTTGATATTGTGCAAAGGTTTTTCTGGCATTCTTCTGAGCATTATTGTTGTCGTAAACAAAATTGGCTGCAGACAAATTCCAAAGATGGTAGGTATTGTAATCGGGGGGTATATTGTCATCGAAGAAATTAGGCTGATGCGCTGCATCTGCTTGAAAGTACCCGAGGGCTCCGGCTGACCCGGTATCCCAAATCACCGTATTGTGATGAAACGAGTTTCCTCTAGATACCAGATACTGGCTGGGAGCATAGGCGTTGAAGCCTCGCTTGGTTGCGCCAACCATCATTCCGTTTACATGTGGAGGAATTTCTAGCACGTTACAGTACGCGTCTAATCCTGCCGAAGCATAGCTAGCCATTTCTGCGGTCGATGTGCCGGATTCCGGCGGCAAGTTAATGCCATTTCTTAACGCGAGATTGTTCCGGAAGGTTGCCGGCGCTAAGCTGATCTCGTACTGAATACCGGTTGCGCCGGTGTTATCCGTAACAGTATTGCCGTCGACCAACGGCGATTGGCAGCTCGTGTCTAAATGAATTCCCGCGCCGTCATTATTCGTGATCGTGTTTCCTCGAATGACAACCCCTCGGGTAACATTAACTTTGATCCCTCCAGACCCGAATCCAGGGAGCACATGAGCATAGTTGTTGTGACTGATCACGTTTTTGCTAATCACTATACCGGACGGAGTGGATTGAGTCATCGAGTTGGTTGCTGTGCCGCCGCCAATGCCGATGTCGCCATTGTCGTGAATGTAATTGTTCAGAATCTGCATTCCGAAAGCCAGCCGCACTCCCATGCCGTGATTTAGCAAGATCTCGCAATTCTTGATCGTCCAGTTTGTTCCTTCCGACAAAGATGAATTTCCGGGCATGCCAATCGTGCCGGGCGACCCCACGGGCGCAGCAAACTCTTCAACCGTGAATTGACTGATCGTGACGTTGTTGCCTTTTCCACCGAACGCATTAGAAACTACACTGGTCTCCACGACGTGCCCGGTCGGATCGTCGTGGAAGTAGATGATGTGGTTCGCGTAATCGAACCACCACTGCCCGGACGAGATTGGCGGCAGGGAAGGTGAATACAAATGCTTAAGGGGAACGCCATCGAAGAACAAGTCCTCAGGATAGATGCAGCCCTCCCAGCCCACCTGGCACTGCCGCGTGCTGATGCTGGTCCTACCCTGTTGTAGCTGGCCCATCACCTCATAGTTCGTTCCGTCGAACCTTGCCGATGAGCCGATGATCCGAGACCCGCTCAGGATAGCGGGACACGCGGTTTGGGGAGGTGCACAGCTCGTTTCACCTACAAAAGCATCGCCATCTTTGGTGATAATCGCTCCTTGCAGGCGGTACATGCCGGGAGAAATGATAAAGGTCGAATTTGGCGGACTGGCAGCCACCACGCTGGGAATGTCCATTCCCGGTTTGATCTGTGTGGGCCTCGACGCTTCCCTCGCGGTTCGGAAATTCGCAGGGCTGCGAAGGAGCCTGAGCCGGGGAGAAACTTGCTCGCAAGGTGAAAGCTCGTGACCGCAGAAAACGGCCAGTCCCGCCGAGACCAGAACTACTATGATCGGATGCAGGACGGTCGTCAATCGCTGATCATTTTATCAGGGTGTGCCGACCGCTGAGACGATCTCAGGGCCGGCACCTAGATCCGCACCGCTCAGTTTTTGTTTAGCGTGACAGCATAGCAGGAGCGAATGCCCGCGTTGCTATAGGCCATTGCAGCCACCGTGTGTGATCCGATACTGCCGTTGCTCCAACTGAAATTGAAAGGAGCGCTGCTGATGGTGGCCGCGAGATTCCAGTCCACATAGAATTCCACCTTGCTGATGCCGCTCTTGTCGGATGCTGTTGCCGCGATTGTAACTGAATTCGCGAAGGCGGAGTCGTCGGCTGGAGACGTGATCGCCACAGTCGGGAAGCCGCTCGTGTAGTTCGTATCCGCCGTACCATGAATGTCGGCGCCGGACGATTGGTATTGTGCAAAGGTCTTTCTGTTATTTTGCTTACTATCGTTGTCGTCGTAAATGAAATTTGGCGTAGACAAACTCGATAAATGATAGGTGTTATGGTCCGGTGGCGTGTTCAGAGCGAAGTAATTGGGCTGATGCGTCGGGTCTGCCTGATAAAACCCGAGGACTCCGTTTGCACCGGAATCCCAAATCACCGTATTGTGGTGAAACGAGTTCCCAACAGCGGTCAGATACTCGCCCGGAGGATAAATATTGTATCCCCGGGGGGTAGCCCCAAAGGTAACTGCGTTTACGGACGTCGCGTTCGGCACTTCCACTACATTGCAGTACGCCTGCACGCCTGCCGAGTCGTAATTGCCTAAACCCGCAGTAGATGTGCCGGCTTCCGGTCCCAAGTCAATCCCGTTTCTTTGCGAGATGTTGTTCCGAATTGTCGCTGAGATCAGGCTGATCTCGTACTGAATACCGGTTGCCCCAGTATTGTCAGTGACAATGTTTCCGTCCACCAAAGGAGATTCGGCGCTCTGGTCGAAGTGGATGCCTGCCCCGTCATTGTGCGTGATGGTGTTGCCCCGAAGGACGGCGCCGTTCGTGGCACAAATCTTAATTCCTCCCGACCCAAAGCCGGGAAGAACGTGAGCATAGTTGTTGTACGTAATCGTATTATGCGCAACTACGATCCCGGACGGAGTAGATCGAGTTGTCGCGTCAGTCGCTAAACCACCACCCACACCCAGACAACCGTTATTGTGAATGTAGTTGTTGAGAATCTGCATCTTGTACGCGACCCGGATTCCTAGTCCGTGGTTTAGGCGGATTTCGCAATTCTTGATGGTCCAACTGATTCCCTCCGTCAGAGTTAGATTCCCCTCCATTCCAATTGTGCCCGGCGACCCTCCGACCGCTGAAGCAAATTCTTCAATCGTAAGCTGGCTGATCGTCACATTGTTGCCGCTACCACCGAACGCATTGGGAGCTACGCTCGTCTCTACCACATGCCCGGACGGATTGTCGTGGAAATAGATGATATTGTTTGCGTAGTCGAACCACCATTGGCCCGGCCCGATTTTTGGCAGCGAAGACGAATTCAGATGTTGAAGCGGTACGCCATCAAAGAACAGATCCTCGGGATAGATGCAGCCCGCCCAGCCAGTCTGGCACTGCCTGGTTAGCGCCTGTATGGCACCCTGTTGCGTCTGGCCTGTAACCTCGTAGTTCGTTCCGTTGAATGTGGCCAATGACCCGATGACTTTAGATCCGCTCAGAATAGCGGGACACGCTGTCTGGGGCGGTGCGCAGGCTGTTTGCCCGACGAACACGTCCCCGGTTTTGGCTTCGATCGGGCCTTCCAGCCGGTACGTGCCGGGATAAATAACAAACGTTGTATTGGTTGGATTCGCAGCCACAACGCTGGGAATGTCCATCCCGGGTGTGATGTTTACGGTAGCTGCAAGTGACATTGCAACCGTAGCTGTGAACAAAATGAGACCTTTTTGTGCAATTTTAAGCATTGAGAGCCTAGTTCCTTTCTATTAGGGCAACTCGGCGGTAGGACTATCCTTCGCCTCGGCTACCGGGCAGTCTCCTGCCGATGCCTCAGTCGAGGACATTACGGGGTTGAACACTCTTCTATCGGTTAGTAAGGCGCAGGGCCGCCCAAAAGATGACCTGCGCACAGTCCGATGTCTGAAGGCGTTCGTCCGACCGTCGCCTCCCCACGAGGTGATGATCCTGGATCCAAGAGGAATCCGGACGGCACTTCTTTACAAGTTGCTTTGTCTTGTATTATACACACTAGTAGCGTATTTCAACTATAAAAAGTTTGTATGTTTCCACTAGATCTGTGATCTGACTTACAGCTCACCCGATGCGAGAACGTGCTGTCGGCCTTCGAGGAGGAAAATATTACCAGTGGTTCTGGACAATAAACCCTTATGAACTCATTTGATTGGGAACTGCAGGAAGCTGAAGAGGACTTCTCTGGGAGCTGTTGTTCTCCTGTTGGCAGGATTTCCACTTACCGCAATGCATCGTAGATAACCCAGGAGGAAGTAAGGCGAATACGAACCGTCCGAGTGATTCCAATGTTCCTGAGTCCCGGTTTTCGCCCCTTTCCGACGCTCAACAACTCCCTACCGGAATGGCTCTGCTTCACGGCGGGCTATCGAGCCAGATTCGAAGGCTACAGCGGTGGGAGCTTCCAACCCAACAACTCCGATTCGTATCTTCTAACCCGATTCCGGCTTGGTGTTGCGATCAGGCCCACAGAGTGGTTCAAAGTGTACGCCGAGTTGCAGGATGCCACAGCGTTTGGGAAAGATCAGCCGTTAGCGCCGCCTTATCAAAGCACATGGGATTGACCTGCCCCCGAAATCCGTTCAGCACATCATACGAAAACGCTGGCTAATAACTCCATCCTGATTTGAGAGCGGGGATGGGGGTGTGGGGCAAGGGGCTGGCGTTTGAGGCCTCGTGCCCCGCCTCAGCAATGTATTATCCCGGGAGCTCGCGTTTTCTGCGAGCTCCGCAAACTCCGAAGGTGTGCGATAGCCGAGACTGCTGTGCGGCCGTGATTCGTTGTAATCCTGGCACCATGAATGAATTCGTTTGCGGGTGTCGAATAAGTTGAGGAACCAACTCACGTTCAAGCATTCGTCTCGCAATTTGCCGTCAAGGCTTTCCACATGGCCGTTCTGCATCGGACGACCGGGCTGTATATGTTCAAGCGTGACACGCCGGTCCACGCACCACGCGAGAAAATGACGGCTGGTAAGTTCCGGGCCGTTGTCGCAGCGAATGCGCTCGGGTAATCCTCGTTTCGCGGCAATGCCGTCCAGCACACGCGTGACGCGCGGACTCGGGAAGCTGGTATCGACGTCGAGCGCCAGACACTCACGCGTGTAAGTATCGACAACACTCAGCACACGGATCGCGCGGCCGCTTGCCAGCCATCGCACGCGAAGTCCAAAGACCAGCGCTCATTGGCTCGCGTGGCCGCCAGAGTGGGTGTGCCCATCCGCACCAGCCGCTTCCGCCGCCTTCTCTTCACGCCCAGTCCAGCTGCGCGGTAGACACGCCAAACTCGTTTGTGGTTTACCTGTTCGCCGTCGCGCTGCAACAGCACGTGTAGCCGGCGGTAACCAAAGCGCGGCTTCTCCCGGGCAAGATCCACCAGCACCTCGCGCAGCTCGCTATCGCATCGTGACGAGCGATAGCGATATGTGGAAATCGGTAGACCCAGCAGGCCGCACGCGCGCCGTTCACTGAAGGCAAAGTCCTGCTTCAGATGCTCGACAGCCGCCTTCATTGCTGTGAGCTCCAGCCGTTTTTTCGAATCACCAACTGCAGCGCGTCTTTATCCAGACTCAGATCCGCCACCAACTTCTTCAGTCGCGCATTCTCGTCGCGCAGCTGCTTCGCTTCCTGGGTTGGTCATGTGCGCCACTGGGCTTGGCAGGCGACGATCAGTCGCGTGTGCGCGACCAAATGTACTATCCGTTTGCGCAAGTGCCCGCCCGGTCCATGCACTTCTTTTCGTCGGTCATGTCAATCACCCTTCGAACGCGAAGCTCGCCTCCGAACGTTGTTAACCCGTTACAACAGGAACTGCGCGGTGCATCTGGCGATCAGACTCTTTACGAAGTTCTTACCATGGAGCAACTGGTAGGCGCATCTCTCGCCGGGCAGCGCTTCCTGGCGCTTCTATTTGGCATATTCGCCGGATTAGCCTTGCTGCTTGCATGCACCGGCATTTACGGCGTGCTGGCCTACCTAACTGGACAGCGCATATCTGAAGTCGGCGTGCGCATGGCGGTGGGAGCAAGCGTTCGCGATATCATGCGGCTGGTTCTGTGGCAAAGCTTGAAAATGATTCTTGCCGGCGTGGGTATCGCGGCATCGTCGCTGGAGTGGCTGCAGGACGCTTCCTGCAACACCTGGTTCAGGGAATGCAGCCCGTTGATGGAGCAACTTTCGCGATTATGACTCCGCGTCTAGCGTTAGCTGCGCTGTTCGCCAGCTTTGTTCCAGCTCGCCGCGCCAGCATGGTCGACCCTGTGAAAGCTTTGCGGCGGGAATAGCGGAATACCGCTCTTTTCTTCGCCAACCCGAAAACCGTCCAATCTCGATATCTCGGCTAGTGTCTGGAACTCCGCCGGCCCATCCACGTCGCTACACTTTTAGCCGATCTCAACCAAATCCGAAGTCACGCGTTTTAACTGCCCGCAAGCTGCAAAAATGTCGCGTCCTCGCGGCTTTCTAATGAAGCACGGGACTGCTTTGCGAACGATGGCTTGAAAAGCTTCAACGCGAGCCGGATCGGGAGTCTCGAACGGAATGCCCGGGCCGGGATTCAGTGCGATCAGGTTCACTTTGCAGTTCAATCGCGCGAGCAGGCGCACGACTCGCCGTGCGTCTTCGTCCGTATCGTTCACTCCCTTCAATAGAACGTATTCAAAGGTCAGCTTTTCCCAGGGACGCAGCGGATATCTGCGGCATGCTTCCATCAGATCCGCGAGATGATACTTGCGTGTAATCGGCATGAGTTCGCGGCGCTGCTCCTCGGTTGAAGCATTGAGCGAAATTGCCAGCTTGGGCCGTATCTCCGCCTGGGCAAGCTCGTCGATTCCAGGAATGATGCCCGAGGTCGAGACTGTAATGCGTTTTACGGAAATGCCGATTCCGTCTTCATCGGTGAGGAGGCGTGTGGCCTTGAGCACGTTACCCAGGTTGAGCAGAGGCTCACCCATGCCCATCATGACCACGTTTACGCGGTTGTCCTTGGCGCTGATGCCGTGCTCCCGGGCCAGATAAAGGACCTGACCGACAATCTCGCCGGCGGTCAGATTGCGTTCCAAACCCATCAGCGCGGTCAGGCAGAATTTGCAATCAACCGGGCACCCGACTTGGCTCGAGATGCAGATCGTGTCCCGGCCCTCTTCGGGCATCAGAACCGCTTCCACCGTCCGGTTATCTTCGAGTCCGAAGCAGATAGCGCCGCGTTCCGTCGCTTGAATCGAAGCGCCTTTCGGGTAGTGGTAGTCCTACGACATGCCTCGTATTCAGTTGAAAGCGAAGGGGTTGCGGCAAATTCGATATTTCGGACAAATTCGCCACTTGTTGCTTGTAGAGTGCGTCATATAGTTGTCGGGCGCGATACGGGGGCTCACCTGGGCCAAGCAGGTTCCGCAGTTCGGATAATTCTTTCCCGACGAGCGCTCGGTCTCCAAGTTGTTGCAACATCTAGGCGTTAGTGTATCTCGGTACAATCTAGAAGGCGAATACCATGGTTCTTGCATGCCCAACTGTACGTGAAATCGAGCGCGCCACGTTGCCCAACGGCATACGGATCGTGACGGAGATAATGCCTCACGTGCGCTCCGTCTCGCTCGGGGTATGGATCGGCAGCGGCTCGCGGATCGAGCGCGGCCCTGAAAACGGAATCTCGCATTTCATCGAGCACATGCTTTTCAAGGGCACCAAACACCGGTCGGCGGAAGACATTGCGCGGTCGGTCGATTCGGTCGGGGGCGGCCTTGACGCATTCACCAGCAAGGAACTGGTCAGCTTCAATACCAAGGTTCTGGATGAGCACCTCCCGGTTGCCTTCGACGTGCTCGCGGATCTGGTTCTCAATCCGCTGTTTCGGGAAGAAGATATTGAGCGGGAAAAAGGTGTGATCCTCGAAGAGATCAAGATGGAGGCAGACCAGCCCGAGTTCGTGCTGCATGAGACGTTTATCGGTAACTTTTGGAAAGGACACGGTCTCGGCAAACCGATTCTTGGCACAAAAGAGACGGTGAAGAAGTTCGAACCGGCCATGCTGTTCGACTATTACCATCGTGTCTACTCGCCGGAGAACATCTTGATCACGGCGGCCGGCAATCTGGATCACGATCAAATCATCGAACTGGTTCGCGAGCCATTCGCGGATTTGGCAGCGGGCGGCAGCGTTGATGCGGACTCTGCTCCCAAGCACTACGCTCCGATCGTGCTAAAGAACAAAGAGTCTCTGGAGCAAGTGCATATCGCGCTTGGCGTACCAGCTTACCCGCTTGCCCACAAGATGAGATTTCCGATGTATGTTCTGAATACGGTCCTGGGCGGCGGAATGAGTTCGCGGCTGTTCCAGAACATTCGTGAGAAGCAGGGGCTTGCCTACTCCGTTTATTCAGAATTGAATCTCTTCAGCGATACGGGCTGCTTTACAATCTATGCGGGTACGGGCGTCGAGACGGCTCAGCAAGTAGTGACTTCGGTCATGGAAGAGATCCGGCAGCTGAAGGAGGAGTGGATCGCTGAAGAAGAGCTGCGGAGGGCTAAGGATCACTTGAAGGGATCGTTGATGCTGAGCCTCGAGTCGACTTCGAGCCGCATGTCGAACTTGGCGCGGCAAGAGCTCTATTTCAAGCGCTTCATGTCGCTCGATGAGATGCTCGATTGCATTGAAGCAGTGACGCGGGATGAAGTGCAGCAAATTGCAGACGACTTCTTCCACACCGAAAACATTGCTTTGGCCATGCTGGGCCGCCTAGGCGGACTCAAGATTGTTCGTGACGATCTGGTCTGCTAGGGTTCTCCAGGGCTGCAATCTTCTCGTTCAAATATTGAAGCGACCTCTCTAGCAGCGCGCGATATTTCGGATTGGTTGCCGAGGCCAGGTCCTGCAAGACTCTGGTCCGCGAAAGCTCGATACTTTCCCGTTCCCGTTCTCCCCTGAGTTGCTCCGGGCTGACCTGAGCTCGTTTGGATCGGGAAGCGCTCGCTTCTGCCGCTTCGATCTGTGACTCGACAGCCTTACTTTCCCAGCCGCGTGCCATGCTTTTAGCTTACGTGTTCCAGGTTGCCATACTGTTGTGCTAGCGAGGAATTACTTACTTGGTGTCCTCTATCATGTCGCCTTCCGGAATTCGCTGGTGCATTTGCCGGTAGACCTGCTCGGTTTGTTTTTTCGCTTGCTCCAGTTTCCTGAATGTCTCGATTTCGCTGCGGGCATCGGCCTCCCGCCCGAATTTGCGGTATAGGCTAGCAAGCCGGTAGTGCACCGTTGGGTTCAGTGGATTTAGTTGACTCGCGGTGAGCAGATGTGCGAGAGCTGCTTGCAATTGGCCGGTCTCGATTAGGGCTTCGCCCATTCCGATCTGGGCGTAGACATGGTCTGGTTGGAGCGCAATTGCGCGCTCGTAGTGTTGTATCGCAGATTTGAAGTCTGTGCGCTCGGCGCATATCTTACCTAAACCGTACTCCGCGCCGGCATCGCCCGGATTGTCTGCGAGAGCGTCCAGGAATTGCTCCTGTGCTAGGTGAAGAGCGGTATCCGATCGGGAATCCCTCAAGATCGCTTCTCCCAATTCGTGATGAATACCGCGAAGTTTGGGTTCCATGGCCAGAGCTTTTTGATATTGCGCGATAGCGCCCGGCAGGTCTCCCTCATTGATCAGGTGTTGCGCCATGATCTCGTGCATACGGGAGGAATCAGGCGCGAGGAGCGCGAGAGCATCGCGCGCGCGATTCGCCAGATCAGCATGAATACGATATGCGGTATAAAGCACGTCGACATTTGTTGGATTGGCGCGTTGCAAAGCTGCCACGATCTCGGCAGCCTTGTCGAGATCTCCTGACCGATACGGAATCTCGATTAGCTCCAAACCAGCCTGAAGGCGCAGGGGGCCGTCGTTGAGATGGGGCAGCGATTCCTCAAGTAAGCGCTGCGCCTCAGCAGGATGGCCGAGGCGTTTTTCGCAGATTCCGAGCAAGGCTTGGGCTTTCGAAAGGGACGGTTGAAGCTTGAGCACTTCACGGAACTGCTCAGCGGCTCCCGCCCAATCCGCCCGAAAGAAGCGGAGCGCACCAAGATTGCCGCGGGCGTTGATGTTCCGCGGATCCAGCTCGACAATTGCGCGAAACTCGACCTCAGCGCTCGACCGATTCCCCGATTTCAGTGCGTCTTGACCGCTTTGAAGATGGGCCTGAATTTCGTGCTCGCGGTTGGCGTCCGTTTGAGCCCATAGAGATGGAACGAACGGACTCAGTATCAGAGCGAAACAGGAAGCTGTCGCCAGCCTCCCGCACCCGATCTCAAGAGTGTAGAAGCGTGTCATAATTCCGTTCACTATGATGTGCTCG
>CAWDMK010000006.1:0-225982 GCA_963803455.1 uncultured Acidobacteriaceae bacterium
CCGCCATTTCAGTCCTATGAGCGTTGATTTCCAGCCGACCGATGTGGCACACGAAATGACGTTCAGGAATTGGAAACCAAAACTATCCCCCGACTCCGACCGCATCAAGCGTGCCACTCGGTTTCAGTTTGACCGCAGCGCGATCATTGGATCGATCTTTGAAGCTCTTCGTGCCGGGAGATATCCTGCCAGCAACGCAACAGCTCCAAGCAGAACGACCATACCAACAAAGGTAAGCGGATCAGTGGGGGCAGTCCGAAACAGAAGAGAAGCGATCAGGCGCGAGGCCGCCAGGGATGCGACGACCCCGATAGAAACGCCAACCAGCGCGAGTCGCATGGTCCTCCAAATCACATCGAGCTGCACACGGCTCTCCGTGGCGCCAAGAGCCATCCGTACGCCGATCTCGGGTGTCTGGCGCGTAACGGAATACGAGATAACACCATAAATTCCCAGCGAAGCCAAAAGTAGTCCGAGGCCCGCGAAGATTCCAACGAGCAGGACAAAGAAGCGTCTTGGGGATGTGGCGCGATCCACCAAGCCCTGAATGGATTTGAATTCTGTCGCTGGTTGTCCAGGATTGATCCGCCGTAGCGTAATCATCACACTCCTTGCCACGGCGGCAGGAGGCAGCTTCGAACGCACTACCAGGTACGCGCCCTCCGGTCCAAACTGTTTCGTCGCGGGCAGGTACATTTGCGCTCCTGCATTGTCTTCTGCACTGCTTTCGCGAACATCAGCGATTACACCGATCACCTGCGCCTCTGATCCGCCGGTAAAAGCTGTACGGCCTATGGGGCTCTGCCCGGGCCATAGTCTTCGCGCGACCGTCTCATTGATAATGACGACATTCCTGTTATCGGCGATGTCGTGCCAACTGATATCGCGACCTTCCAGCAGGTGCATTCCCATTGCCTTCACGTAACCTGGCGACACAACGTAGACAAAGACTGGAAGGAAATCGCGGCCGCTGCGCTTCTGCTCGCCTTTCGCCGCGATGCCCCAACTCCGGTTGCGGCTCATGGGCAGGTTATCGGATATGCCAGCGGTCTCGACCCCAGGGATCAACGAAATGCGCTCGACAATCTCCTGCCATTTCGCAGCGCGCACAGCCGCTTGTTCGCCATTATTAAAGTCAAGACTGATAGCGGCTGCACGGCTTGGCTCAAAGCCCAAGTCAACATCCAGAACGCGGAGAAAGCTACGCAGTAACAACCCGGCGCCGACCAGTAGAACGCAAGCCAGCGCAATTTCCGTTACGACTAGGATCGAGCGCAGGCGGCCATGTTTTCTGCCTTCACTGGCTCCATGTCCTCCACTATCTTTCAGTAGCTCCTGCAGATTGCCACCCGACATGCGCAGCCCCGGCGCTGGTCCGAAAAGAACTGCTGCGCCTACTGCGATCAACACCGTCCATGCCAGTACATTTCCGTCCACGCGAACCATGCTGAGCAGCGGCAGAGCAATCGATCCCTGATGAGCGAGATACCGGATCGTGAAATACGCCAGTCCCAACCCGAACGCAGCTCCCGCAGCGGCGAGTACCATGCTCTCGGTTAGCAGTTGACGCACAATCCGTCCTCGTTTTGCCCCGAGAGCGCTGCGCATTCCAAATTCCTTGCTGCGCGCTGCAAGCCTGGCGAGCAGTAAACTTGAGAGATTCACGCACACGATCAGCAGAATCAGCCCAACCGCACACCACAGCACAATCAGCGATCGCCGCAGCTTGCCGCTGACATAATCCTTCAGTCGGGTCACCTGGCCTGTGTAGCTGGGGTGGATTTCCGGGTGCTTATGCTCGAAAAGGAGTTGCGGAAAGAGTTGATCGGCCTCGCTCTGCGCCTGGGCTAAAGTCACTCCTTTTTTCAGACGGCCGACCAATGCCAAGTCATTGCCATCGTCGCGGAAATCATCCATGATGTACGGCGTGAAGAGATCGATCTTGGCTCCTGGCGAGAAGACCGAGCCAAAATCGAATGTGTTCGGCAACACTCCGATAACGGTCACGGAAGTATTGCTCAGGTCAATTGCCCGTCCAACAATGCTGGGATCACCTGCAAACTGGCGTTTCCAAAACGGATAACTTAGTAGCGCCACCGGCTGAGCGTGTTTCACAAATTCCTGAGACTTGAACAGTCGTCCAAGCGAAGGCTCTATACCGAGTGTTTGAAAGAAACCTTCGGCGACAAGTATGCCCGTAACGGGTACCGGCTGGCTATTTCCAATGAGCTTGAAATTGTCGGGTCCAGTGAAGGCGAAGTAGCCGCTGACCGACTGAAAAGAGTGGTTCTGTTGCTGAAAATCCTGAGTAGCATCCGCTGTATAGGTTTTGCTGGACTCGCCGGCTTGGGGATTCTTCTCCACAATCCGAACCAGTTGCTGCGAATCGGGAAATGGCAGCGGCCGCAGCAAAATCGTATTCACTACGCTAAAGACCGTGATATTGACGGCTATGCCGAGTGCGAGAATCAGCACGGCGATTATTGTGAAGCCGTAATCGCGCTTCAGTGTGCGGAAGGTAAAACGCAAATCCTGCGTCAAGGCGTCGAGCCAAGGCAATCCGCGCGCTTCGCGGTGCAGTTCAAGAGATTGCTGGATCCCACCAAATCGTACAAGGGCCTGTCGCCGGGCTTCTTCTGCAGCCATACCGCGCCTGATGTTTTCTTCGACGGCCATTTCCAGATGTGACGCCATCTCTTGATTGAGTTCCTGATCAAGTGGATGTTTGCGGAACAGAGAGCGGATTCGGTTGAAGGCTTCTCGAAGGGAATGCCTCACTGTTCACCTCCTTCGCCGTGCATCGCGAAAACCCGCCCCATGAGTCCTGAGAGCCGTTGCCAATAGGCAGTGTCCTGGGCCAACTGCTTCTTGCCGGCTTTTGTGATGGAGTAAAACTTCGCTTTCCGGTTGTTGTCCGAAGTACCCCATTTGGCCGCGATCCACCCGCGCTGCTGCAATCGCACCAGCGACGCGTAAATCGTCCCCTGGTTCAGTAGCACTTGATTCCCGCTTACCTGTTCTATGCGGCGCGCGATGCCATAACCGTGCCGCGGACCCAAGACTTCCAGCGTCTGCAGGACCATCACATCGAGCGTCCCTTGCAAAAGATCGAGTTTGGATTGGCCCATCTGTACGTCCTGTGGCGACGCCACATGTTATCACGAAGGCCTATGTGGCCCTGCCACAGGAACATTTCCCGTTCTATGTTTTTGAAGTCTGAAAACCGAGGTTCGGGAACCTGCGCCGGATTAGTAGCGCCAACCGCGCTTTCTCGTTCTTTGAGTCCTGGAGGTCGGCAATACGGAAGTTGGATGCTCCGCCCTACGACGTGATCCCACGCCTCGGCGACTATCTTCCGCAGAAAAGTACCGACGCAGTATGCACATTCTGGACCTGGGCCGGGCGAGTCTCGAAGAAGTGCCTGATGATTCATGGGGGCGGGGACTCGGACGAGGCGAGGGAATGCTCGGGGATGCGCAGCAGATGCTTTCGAGCAAACCTCCGGCTCAGGTGATGAACGAGCTTTCCGAGCAAACACTGGAGCTTGCGGAAAGGATTTGGCAGGCACGGATCAAGGCGTGCGGAGAGAGCACGGCGGAAGAGGAAGAGCCGCTGCGGTTTGATGATGGAGAGGCTGGCGCAATAGGAAAAGAGGGCTTCCATGTGGGAGAGTATCGCCCGCGCGTAACGGAGTACCGTTCACGTATCACTTCTGCATCGTCGGGACTTGGGCTAATTTCTTTCAGCGAACAGGGGACCGTCCCTGTCGCACTAGTCGGGCGGTCTCCCTGACCACGCCGTCTACTCCACTCTGGCCACCTCCTGTAACCCGCCGCACTTATTCCTCCAGCTCAGTGAACGATCCAGGACGAGCTTACAGCCGCAGGACTCCATCACCTGTGTCTAGTGCTGCGGGATGGCTACAAAACCGTGAGAGTCCCCCGGCCCCCCCACGAGCTGCGTTTCGTCGTTGATACCCAACAGGCCATTCGTCGCTGAAGGAATGGGAACAAAGCTGCCGCCGTTGAGCAGGAAACCAGCGTTGTTACTAATGCCGACAATTTGAGCGTTATTGTTAATGCCGCCCACAAAGGTTGAGCCTCCGCCAGCAGCCGTAATCGTGCTAAAACTGCCATTGTTCGGATCGGAGCTGCCGGCGTTATCTAGGAAGCCTTGATAGGGGTTACCATAAGTGCCCGTGATCTGACCTAGGCCGTTAAGGCCGAGTGCTTCAGTAGGTGTCGCGCCAGGGTAATCGAACGACGAAAACTGCCCGTTCTTGTACACGAAGCTGTGGTACACACCGCTCGAATCCGCGTAAGTCCCGGTAATCCAGCCCGCATCATTGATCGCAGTCGCAGCCGTTGCCAGGGCGCCAGGATAGTCGATAGAAGTACAACTGGTCCCGCTGTACGAGAAACCGTGCGTAAAACCGTCAGAGCCGACATATTGGCCCACCATTACGCCTTCATTATTGATGCCGTATAGACGAGTCTGGCTATTCGGCGCGCAGTCAAATGAAGTAAGCGTTCCGCCGCTCATAATAAAGCCATGGCGGTTATACGCCGTGTCTATGTACTGGCCGACAATTGTACCTAGTTGGCCGTTTAGGGCGTTTTTGATACCTGCGGCCAAGGTACCAACCGCTCCGGGATAGTCGAATGTACTGGTAGTGAATGTGTAGCTCTTGACGCCGTTTCCTCCGACGACCGTAGCGTCAATAACATCAGGATCGATCTGAAGTTGGACGCCGCCCCAAGTCTCGAACCGGTTCTGATAATACTGGCGAATTCTTTGATCGTGTGCCCAGTACGAGTCGTCCAAATTATAACCGGTGCCCGAAATTCCCCAAATTGTCACGAGATCGTAGTTCTTGTTGTATGTTGCCAGCCATACGTCATCCGGATGCGGCGACACGCTAAGCCAATCTGTTGCGGCATTGGCGGGACTCCCATACACGCCGGCGGAGAATTTGTTGGCCTGAATCTCATTGACCCATCCATTCAAAAACGCGATCACGGCAGCACCGCAATATTGCGATGAGTAAGGCTCCATATCGTAATTAGATGATGGTCCCAGCCAGGCCTAGCCCATTGGCTGAATTCTTAGCGTTATCCGCTTCCGTGGCGCCCTGAGACTTAGCCGTTACTAGATTATTTGAAAAAGTATGGGGATACAGGGCGCAACCGGGGTAGGTGCCGTTCCCGTGTAGGCATGCACATGGAGCCTGCAGCCCGGACCAGAGTGGCATCAGACCCCAGCCCTGGCCCGAAACACTCGCGACCCAGCTAGCATTGAGCCCTTTGTCTGTAACATGGCTCAACCCTCCATTCAAATAGAAACCTATGTCGAAGTAAGGGCTGTTATTCCACCACGTTCGCGTATTGGCTGAAGAGGCAACCAGGTACTCATCGAATCCCACATGCCTGTTTATGTTCGTTTGAAGATTCGCCGTGGCACCGCCAACCGAATTCGGTAGCCATTGCCCCTCGCCTCCCCAGATATTCATCTGTACATCCGGAGCAGCGGGACTGGTTCCCTCAGCCGGAGCGGATGATCCTGTCACTATGGGTTTCAAGACCACTCTCTGACCACTCGGTTGGGGCGTGATCTTGGTCCAAGTGGCCCCGCCGTCGGCGGTCGATAGCAGCTCATTGGTCAATATCCAGCCCTGGGTTGGCGTGGCGAAGGTGAGTGCCGAAATCCCGTGGCGAAACAAATCGGGATTAGCGTTGGGTTCGGTGGTCCCGGCACTCGCACCGAGCCTGCTAAACACAAGGTGCCCGGGTGTAAGCGCTATAACCCAGGTCGAGTCAACCACTGTAGACAGAACCGTTCGCCCCATGGAGCCCTCTTTCGGGTTTCGGAGAATGCTCTCTGGTCGCCATGTTCGTCCACCATCTTTGGTTGAAAACAGCACGGCAGCCGATTCGGTGTCCTCAGCACCCGAATAAGTCACCGGCAGAAATCCGCGCTGCGCGTCCTCAAAGATCGGCGAATTATAAGTTGCGTTAGTTGCAGGAGAGACCTCTTTCGGAGCCTTCATGTCCAACTGTTGCCAGCTATTTCCCCCATCATGCGTCGCGTAGAGCTCCGTATTGCCCGGGCCGCCGGCCAGCCAGCCATCTCTTGGCGTAACAAGGGTGACCGAGCCGAAAATCGCGGGGCCGTCGCGTTCGTCAGGCGACCAGTTCCACGTTCGGCCTCCATCCGAGGTCATCAGCAGCGCGCCCAAGTTGAAGGCAGCACCGCTGACACGGTCGAGATTCATCCAGCCGTGCGCAGCATCGGCGAAGGCGATGTGACCGTCGCCTGCCAGGATAGTCGATTCCGGATGCAGATCCGGTATGCTGACATGTGTTACCGACCAGGTTGCGCCTGCATCAGCCGTGGCCGCCAGCTCGAATTGTGGTTCGGGTTCGTCCTCGTCGCCGTAGGACAGCAGGACCCAGCCAGTCTCAGTGTCCAGAAAAAAGACACAACTGATACCTTCATCGCGGCGATGCGGCGGAGTAATATCCTTCCACTGCGCGCCTGCGCTGGTGGTCCAATAGAGGCGGGGCGCCGTTGGCGGGCTGTCCTTCGTTGCTGCCCAACCTATATCCGGCGTGAGCAGTTTCATGGACGTTACGTCACCTTGGGCGCACAAGCCGGGCGCTAGCCCTAAGAGCAATGCCGCATTGATCGAGTGGCACGTGAAAAGCTTTTAGAGGTTCGTATGACCGGTGGAGTTGTCCTGTGTGCCATCGGCGCAACAGGCAAGGTGTTTACCCATAGCTTTTTACCCTCCTGGGTCTTGCGGAGCGATTATATCGAAAAATCGGAGCGAATGGTGGAACGGGAGAAAACGGGAGAAAGGCTGTACTCCCGAGTAGCACCGATTTCCGGAGCCGGAACGGATAACCCCGTGGCCATGGGCTTGAAGACGATTCTCTGACCACTCGGTCAGGTGTGACCTTGGTCCAAGTGGCCCCGCCATCCGCTGTCACCGGCCACTCTGCGCATTCGCTCAGTCGCCGGGTCGCTACTAGATCAGGGCCTTCGGAACTGACTCGGGATATACAATTCAATGTGCGGACCAATGAAACATCCGTTTGCCTGGACGAGCGTCTCGGGCACTATTGGTTGACTCTGAACCGTCCGAAGGTCCTAAACGCGTTCGATGAAGAGATGCTGCGCGAACTCCTTGGCGCACTCGAAACAATTACGGACTCCGGAAAGCCGCTTATTATCACGGGCGCGGGACGCGCATTCTGCACTGGCGGGGATCTTAAGGCATATCTCCGGCGCCTGGACGATCAGGAAGGGCTGCGGCGATATTTCCTCTTGCTTGCCGATGTATTCGAAAGAATTGTTGACTATCCTGCTGTAACCGTAGCGGCAGTGAACGGGGTAGCGGTGGCGGGCGGCCTGGAACTGATTTGCGCTTGCGATCTTGCCGTAGCTGCCGAAAGCGCCAGATTCGCAGATGGACATATCAACTACGGGTTGCACCCGGGTGCAGGCTCGTCAGTGTTGCTGGGAAGAATTATCGGTGAACGGCGCGCGCGTTGGCTGTTGCTTTCCGGCGAGTTCATCGATGCTGTCGAAGCCGAGCGAATCGGATTACTGAACCGCGTTGTGCCGGATTTTGAGCTGGAGCAAGCAGCCAATTCGATGGCGGCGGCAGTCGCTCGACATTCAAGAGCGGCGGTACTCCGCACGAAGCGGCTCATTAAGAGCGATATCAAAGCCATTTTGCGAGCGGAGCGTGAGTCTCTGCTCGAGCACTTTCAGGCATCCGGAGACGAGATCGCGTTTGGAACGTTTTTCGGCGAGGTCTCAATCGAAAGCCACATCATCTCTCGGTGACGGTTGTCCCGATGTCGCGCCTCCGCACATCTAGACCGCACCGATAGCACGGCCCCCTCGCCGCAACATATACTTTTGAATTTTGCCCGTCGCGGTCTTTGGGAGCTCTTCGACGAATGTGAAACGATGTGGCACCTTGAAATGCGCGAGGGCTGCCCTTGCAAAGTCTCTCAATTCAGCCTCTGAGACCGAGGCGTCGGGTTTTAAGACCACAAACGCTTCGGGCGCCTCGCCCCAGCGTTCATGAGAGATACCAACCACGGCTACCTCTTGGATTGCCGGGTGCCGCAGCAGCGCTCTTTCGACTTCAATGGAAGAGATATTTTCGCCGCCACTTATGATGATGTCCTTAATGCGGTCACGAATTTCGACGTAACCATCGGGGTGCACCACGGCCACGTCGCCCGAATGGAACCATCCATCCCGCATGGCCTGATCTGTTGCTTGTGAGTCCTTATAATAACCCTGCATCACGACATTCCCACGGACAACGATCTCCCCGACTGTTTCGCCGTCGCCTGGAACTTCGTGGCCGCTGTCATCCACTACGCGCAGTTCGCCGGAAGTAATCAGCTCAACTCCCTGCCTCGCCTTTATGGCAGCCCGTTGCCTGGCATCAAGGTGAGCGTGCTCGGGGCGAGGTTCACAAATGGTAATGAAAGGCGACGTTTCTGTCAGGCCGTAAACATGCGTTAGAGACCACCCGAACTCCTCTTCGATGCGCTCAATAGTCGCAGCCGCCGGAGGCGCGCCCGCTGTCAGGACGCGCACGTTGCGTGGCAATTGTGATCTCATCTCGGAGGTACAGTTGACCAGAAGAAGAAGGACAGTAGGAGCGGCGCAGAGCAGGTTCACTCGGTGTCGAAGCATCGCGTCCCCAATGTTTGCGGGTGAGCCTTTCGCAAACAGATGTGCGCCGCTCCTACGGCGGTCACCGTCCAAACGAACGTCCACCCGTTGGCATGAAACATCGGCAGGGTCCAAAGGTACCGATCGGCTGTGCTCATGTGAACATGAACCAATGTCCCAATTACATTCAGGTAGGCGTTGCGATGCGTGATCATCACGCCTTTCGGTTTGCCGGACGTGCCGCTTGTGTAGTTGATGCTTAGCAAATCGCTTTCGCGCACTTCCGTCGGAATAAAACGAGGCGAGAACCGCCGCAGCAGGTTCTCGTAATTCAGCCAGCCTTCGCGCTCAGCGTTTAGCGCAATGAACTGTTCAACGTCTCTGAGCTGCGGACGAATGCGATCTACAGAGTCCAGGTAGTCGCGATCTGCGCATACCAATCGAGCCCCGCTGTGATTGATTAGGTACGCGAAGTCATCCGCCGTGAGGCGGTAGTTGATCGGTACGAGCACAGCTCCTATCTGCGGGACCGCATAGAAGGATTCGAGCTGGGCATGAGTATTTGGCGCGATATACGCGACTCGATCACCCGGACGCACTCCAAAGTCTTGTAGGGCCGCTGACCACCGGTCACAGCGCTCAAAAAATTGCTTATAGGTGAAACTCCGGTCTTCGTCGACCACAGCCTCAAGGCCGCCGTACAATTTGCGCGCACGGCGGGCGAAATCGAGTGGCGTTAAGGCGGTTTCCATGTCGGGTACCCGGGACGTGGCTCCCGGTTGCTGGAGTTTACTGCGGTTCAGGTGCTCTTAGCAAGTGGGCCTTACGTGTTTCGGCACGGTACCCATATGCTGGGGGTCATAACATAGACAACGTTTCCATGCTGGTTCCGGGCTGTGACTCTCAAGCGCACGATGCCATGGTTCGGTTTCGATCGGGAGCGCACAATGGAAAGAATTTCGGTTTCCGCTTTGATGATGTCGCCAGGTCGAACGGGCGTCGGCCAGCGAAGATCTTCGACGCCCAGACCCAGCAGTGGAGTGCTACCGAGAGGATGCGAGTTCACCAGTAGTCGCATCACCATCGCCGCTGTATGCCACCCACTCGCAATCAATCCTTCGAACGCACGCGTGTGTATGTCTTGAGGGTCATAGCGCCGGGCGAACTCGATGATATCCGCTTCGCTCACGGCAATTTCCGGAGTCGTGTTGACTTCGCCCACAGCGAGATCCTCAAGAAAGCGGCGCTCGATCATATCTATCTAGCGTGCAATAGAAAGATCAACAGAGGCGAGGGTATCGCGATGGGCAATTGGGTGATGTAAGTGAATTGTTCCCACTGTCTCGCATGCGCGTCATCGGCGGAGGAGCGGCACGTTTATCATGGCGAGGGTCACGCGACGGTACAGATAGCTATTTAAATGGCTATACTGGAATTTATGACTTACACAGTCGCGGAAGCCAAGAATAGGCTGCCGGATCTCATCAGACAGGCCGAGGCAGGCGCCCGGGTGACTATCACGAAACGCGGCATTCCGGTAGTCGAGATTGTGCGTAAATCTGAGGATTCGCCGCGGAAGCGCGTTTTTGGCGTTCTCGGCAGTAAGAAAATCGTCATTGATCCCGACTGGGCGCGGCCACAGGAAGACCTCGAGGCCTGGTTGCGTGGCGATGTCTGATGGCAGGCAGTTTCTTGCTTGACACACACGTGGTCGTGGACATCGGCCGCGAGGGCGGATTTGAAAAAATGCGTCCCAGGGTGCGGCGCATCCTCGAAGATCCCAACACGGAGCTGCTGCTCAGTGTGGCGTCGGAGATCGAAGTGGCAATTAAGAGCCGGATCGGCAAGCTTGACTTAACAAAAAGCGAGTTGGCGGCCATCTGCAACAATGCCGCAATCACGTCTTATCCGATTCGTCAGCATCACGCTGACCAGCTCTTCGAGCTGCCTTTGCATCACAACGATCCATTTGACCGTCTGATCATCTCAACCGCGCTCAGCGACGATCTTCCCGTTATTTCAAGCGATAGGCAATTTCGCAAGTACAAAGGTTTGCGGGTCATCTGGTAAACGAACGGTTGGGCCATCCCCAACTCTCGCCGGTAGCCTCGGACGCGTGCTTGCACCAGAGCGCAAGAGGAGCAACTGCGGTTGATCATGGCGCGATTGACGCAGTAAACCTGGTGTTTGCAGATTAGCGGGCGATGTGAAGTTTCGTCGATCCGGACGCGATTCAAAATTCTAGCGTCGAAGTTCGGTAATCATTTCCTTCCGAAGTATTTCATTAATGCGCGTGAGATGGCCGCTGCCCTTCGCTTTTAGCCAGGCGAGCACGTCCTGATCCAGCCGCACCGTCACGGGTTGTTTTCTCGGCCGGTAGTACTTGCCTATGATGGCGTTTTCCCACATCTCAGGCGGCAGGACGGGCGCGTTGGGATCGGCATTGTCAAGCTTCTTGTCCCGCGTTGCATATTGTTGCCGAATCCCGTCTGTGATCTTAAGCCTTCGAGGCTGCGGTTTCATAGATCTTCGTTTCATACTTGCTTGCCTTTCTCGCCGAAATGATGTGAATTACTTCCTCTTCGCCTTCGAGACGTTCCACATATGCAACCAGAAGCAAAACGAGTTTCCGTGTCAGGTTCCTTCGCTTCTTTTCAGGGGTCCAAGTTAACCGCATTGTACATTCACGGGCGTACATACATGATTGTATTACAGTAAACCCGCCAGGCATAGGCACCCGAGCGGCAGCTTCAAACAGGAGCACCCGCCCGGCTGATTATGGCGCTGCTGGCGAAATAATTCCTCAATCTTGGAAACAAACGTGCAATAAAATAAGTTGCAGTTTTAGGGCGTTTTGTGCAAAATAGAGCGCACTAACGTCGCGAAAGATCGTGATTCTGCAATAGACCTTACCTCAGAGGCAGCCGTGGGCGCCAAACCTGAACCCGCACCGGACCCCGACTTTGATCGGGCGGATCTAACGCAACCTGCGCGCCCGCACCAGACGGGCGCCGACGGGGAGGCAAGGGCCGGCCCGAAGACGAAGCGCCGGGACGGCAGCTGCGAGCCGGTTGCGTGCTTGAAAACCGGTTCGTGATCCGGAGCTTGCTGGGTATTGGCGGAATGGGCGAGGTATACGAGGCCGAGGATCTCCGGTTGCATCGAGTTCGCATCGCCCTGAAGACTATCCGTTCGGATTACGTTTCCAACGCCGAGGTGCGTGCGCGATTGCAGCGCGAGGTCTTGATAGCGCGGTCCATCACGCATCCCAATGTCTGTCCCGTGCATGAGTTCTTCTCGACGCCCTCCGATAAGGGCGAGATCTGGTTCTTAACGATGAAGCTGTTGAAGGGCGAGACATTGGCGGCTCGTCTGAAGAGGACCGGTCCGCTCGCAATCGACGATGCGCTTCTCATCGCGCGTGAAGTTGCAGCGGCTTTGGACGCGGCGCATCGGGCGGGTGTTGTGCATCGGGATTTGAAGCCCGGCAATATTTTCCTCGAAGAGCAGCATGGCACGGTGCAAGCCGTAGTTACAGATTTTGGGTTGGCGAAGATTTGGGCCGCCAGTACAGCCGCGGATTCGACTGTTGTTCTTGGAACGCCGGGCTACATCGCGCCCGAGGTACTCCTTGGGCACCCCGCAACACCGCTCAGCGATGTGTATGCGTTCGGAGTCGTGTTGCAGAACATGATTTTTGGCGCGAGGACAAAAGCCGCAACCGGCGCGGACGTAGAGACGGAATCGTTCCCGAAGCATTCTTTTTCACGTGGCGCGATCGGCGTAATCCGGAGATGCCTGGAATCGAAACCGGAACTGAGGTTTCAATCCGCCGGCGCCGTTATGGCAGCGCTCGACCGTTTGCCGGTGCAAGAGCCGAGGCTTACCACCAGGCGCAAAGTGCTGGCGGGCAGCGCAGGCGGGGTTGCGGCACTGGCAACTGCGGGTTGGCTTTCAAAAGATTGGATCTGGAGCCTGATGCATCCAGTGCCCAGGCCCAGACGTGTCGCCCTGATACCCGCGCCGGCGCAGGGTACTTCCCGGCAGGACGCATCTTTACTGAGCGGCGTGTTGGACACGGTGAGCACGGAACTCGCTCGCGCAGAGTTGGACGAACGAGATCTATTCGTTGTTCCGCCACGCTATCTTCGCCAGCAGAATGTTTCAGAGGCGTCGCAAGCTTTGGGGTTGTTTGGGACGACGCTCCTGCTGAGCGCCTCGCTTGTACGGCGGACAGCAGCGCTCGAAATTCCTCTGAAATTAGCTAAGGCAGGCAGCGGAGAGATTCTGAGAACGGCTGCAATTACCTGCCCGCTTTCGAGCTTGTATGAACTACCGGCATTGCTCGTGAGCCGCGCCGCATCTCTGTTAGATATTTCGCATAGGCATCTGTTGGAGCACAGTTCGGGGGGCAATACGACCGATGCGGCGGCGTTCGAAGCTTATGCGCGGGCACGCGACCTGCTTTATGCCCACGGTCTGGCCAACATAGATCACGCGATTGCCGAGCTGCAGAAAGCGGTACAGCTGGACCCTAGGTTTGCAAAGGCGTGGGCGTCCCTGGCTGGCGCGTACGTCACGCGCTATCACTTGACGCGGGATGAAGCAGCGCTCGAACTGGCGGAGCGTAACAGTAACAAAGCGCTCGAGCTTGCGCCGGAGCTTCCCGCAGCATATTCCAGCAGGGCGCAAATTGAAGTCAGCCGCGGCAATTACGAAGCGGCCGTCAGCGATTTGCAAAATGCGCTGCGGATCGATCCTGCCGATACAGACGCGCAATTAACGCTGGCGCACGCATATAGAGATTCAGGCAAGATCAGCGAGGCGGAGCGCACTTACCAACGTCTTCTGACCGATAACCCAAACAACTGGCCCGCCTTGAACGACTGGGCGAATTTTTATATCGATAGAGCCGATTATGTGAAGGCGGAGCAATTGCTTCGGCAAGCCACAATTGCAGCACCGGGAGCGGCGCTCCCCTGGCGCAATTTGGGAGCAGTTTACCTCGAGACGGGCCAGTTCGATGACGCGAATCAGGCTCTAAGCCGCTCAATAACGATTCTGCCGTCGGGTGAAGCTTACACGAATCTCGGCACCGCGCTGTTTTCATCGGGCAAGTACAAACAAGCCGCAGCCGCGTACTTAAAAGCGGTAGACCTGAATCCGGGAAGGTACGAGTTATGGCGGAATCTCGGGGACGCCTACGAGGTGACTCATCAGGCATACCCAAGCCCTGCAGGCGTGGCAGAAGGCCGCCAATCTGGCTGCGAAGGAAACAGAGGTCAACCCCAAAAATGCGGATGCGCTAGTTGATTTGGCGGTATATCGCGCGAAGCTCGGAGAGAAGACTTCCGCTCGCGAATTGCTGGCCCGCGCTGGTCATTTAGGAGCGCCCGATGCCGATCGGTTATTTCGCGAGGCGGTCGCCTATGAACTGGCGGGAGAACGCGACATCGCCCTCGACTTGCTTGGCCAAGCGGCCCGGCTCGGTTATTCGCGTTTTGATATTATGCATGCGCCCGAATTGCAGGCGCTGAGGAAAGACGCTCGCTTCGGGAGGCGGGCGGGGTTATGACCGCGGGGAGATAGCGACCGCGCTCTCCTCTTGATGTGTTCCGGCTGATGAGATTTAGGGAAGTTTCCATGAAGACAATACTGGCGCTGCTGGTTGGGGTCAATTTAATGAGTTTGGGAACGGGATGCTCGAGGTGTAAGTGCAGTTCCACTGTGAAGATCAGACCGCAAGGGAATGCGGCCATTGCAGATCCCGATCCAGTCGGAATATACAATGACCAACTCAAGAGCGACAAATGCTGGCCATACTACACCATCCGTTGGGAGGCCAGCGATTCCACAAAACCGTGGCTTGTAGCGTTTGACCCTGCCGATTCGCCGTGCGAAAAGGATTTTGTATTCGAGCACGGGAGGAAGGAAGTTTGCCTGATCGATGCTTCTCAGGCGAAACTAAAGCCCTTTAAGTATTACGCGATGCACGACAACGCGGTATCGCGGGACCCACAGGTTGTGCATGACAATTCGAAGCGCCTAAACGAAGGTGGTGCACGTAACCAAACTGCCGGTTTAACCCGCTTCTGCCTGGATCTGACCAAGGGCTCGCCTGTCGCGTGCAACAATACAGATCCGCCACAACCGCCGCAAACCGCACAGCCGCTTGCACCAGTACACGCTCTAGATGTAATTCGGTGGCAAGGAAATAGCGGCTGGACAGTACGGTTCGGGAATAATAGCCCGTGCGTAGAGGAGGACCAGATCGACGCGGAGCACCCGTACTGCGCAATCAAGAAAGACGCAGCTACATCGTGCACCGATGGTGCACCGTACTGCACTTACACTTACACGGCAAACAGCGGACCCACGTTTCAGGTAAATGTGTATCCCGCGTCGTCAGCGCAAAAGCGAGCACGATAACGACGGTAAGAAGAACGCACGTATATGGCTGTTAAGAAAACTGCTGAGCCGTTCTCGCTCGTGGATGCGCTGAGGGCTGCCTACGCGACGAACAATCGAATCAATACATTTCTTATCCGGAGCCTGCCTGACGAGGCGTGGAATGCGAAGCCTGCGGGCGGCAAGGGGCGTACTGCGGCATCCATTCTGGCGCACATGCATAACGTCCGGATATTGTGGCTGAAGAGCGCGGGCAACGGCGCGCGACTGCCGGGAAAGCTAGAAGGCGATACGCTCACGAAAGATGACGCGATCCGTGCGCTTGAGGAGAGCTGGCAGGCGATTGACGATTTACTCGGGAGCGCTCTTAGCACCGACGGCCGGGTAAAGGGGTTCCGGCCTGATGCAGCGAGCTTTTTGGCGTATTTGATCGCCCATGATGCACATCATCGCGGACAGATCTCCATGTTGGCGCGGCAGGCCGGACATCCTCTTTCACAAAGTGCGATGTACGGGCTTTGGGAGTGGGGCACGCGCTAGCGCGTTGTACCCGAGAGCAACGACTACCAAGAAGATCGTCAGCACTTCGCTGTCGCCGAGATTCACATCCGCAAAACCTTCGACCAGAAGGCTGATGACGACGGCGATGCCGCCGTGGAGAAGGAAGCGCCGGTCGTCGCGCCCGGGCGGCAAGGCCCGAACTCCGCGCGCGAAATCCCACAGAATTTTTCCAATCAGCCAAAGAAAGATCAGCAGCACGGGAATGCCGCGTTCGGCCGCGTACTCCAGATAAACGTTATGCAGGTGCATGTACGAGCCCGAGGGCAGAGGCCGCGGCGTATCGGGCGCGAGAAATTCCATAAAGCGCTTGCGCGGCATCTCGGGACCGAGCCCAAACCAGGGATGAGCCTTGATCATGCGCACGCCGGTTCGCATCAGAATGGCGCGAAACTCGTTCGAGTCGTTGGGGCCGGGCCGCGCAATCGAGATGGCGCGCTCACGCATTGTGGGTGGGGCGGCAAGCAGTCCGGCGAGGATCAACACCGGTATCGCGACAGTCACCCACGGCCGCCAGCACCAGACAAGGTATATGGCTCCTATCACGGTTGCAATCCAGACGGCGCGCGTTTCGGCAAGCAACACACCCAGACCCATGGCAATCGCGAGAGCAGTCCACAGCCAAGGACGCCGCCGCGCGACCGGCGAGAAAAAAAGAAACGCGCCGAGCATCAGAAGCACGAGCATTTCTTCGACCGAGAACGTGTACCAGTGGCTCATGAAGCCTGTTATGCGCTGGGCCATATACGCGGCGTAGAAATCGCGGTGCAGCTCGCGTATGCGATACACCTTCATGCCGAACTGGAAGACCCCCAACACCGCGCTGGCCGCGCCAAAGCCCGCCCATGTCAAAACCAGCCACCGCGCGAATCTGGTCTCGCGCAGCAGCGTGTAGACGACGAGCAATTGAGTGAAGACGTAAATTTTCTTGACCTGCGGAAAGCCCGCCATCGGATTTCCGGAAAGCGCCACTGCAATCAGCGTGCCCAGCAAAAACAACCCGAGCGGAAGCTTAATGGGAGGGAGGCGCAGAGGCGCGCCGGAGGCCAACAATGCTGCGAGAGATAGTCCAAGCAGGATTTGCGAAGGCGCGATACCGACCACAATGACGGCTGAGGATGCAAATGCGAGCCAGCGCGCCCATTGCAGCAGCGCCGGCCGCCAGTCATTCACGATTGCCGCTCGCGTGCGGAGTCGGCGCCGTCATGAGCGCGACGAACATCCGCCCGAATTTCGCCATATCGACATCCATCTGCGCATGCACGAGCTGCACGTCGACATCGGGCTTGAGCTGCTCGGTCCAAGTGAGGGTATCGCCGTACCCTGCGCCGTGGTCCACATTGACATCCATATAAACTTGCCGCTCACGGGTAATGATGCTGGGATCGAGCCATGCGGCCGCGGCTAGCTCATCCCACAAGTAGCTTCGCGCCGGCTCCGCATATTTCGCGAGATATTGTGCGACGGGCGTGTGCGATTGCGCGATTTGATCGAGCATCTGCTGTGTCAGTTGCGTCTGAACAGAGACATCGACGGTGGTGCAGACGATGGACGGCCAATGCGCATGAAGCGCAATGTGCGCCGCTTCGGGATCGAACCAGAGATTGAATTCATGTCTGGGGTTGCTCGCGAACTCCGGGTCATTGGTCTGCGGGTTGAGACTGCCTCCCATGAACACGAGACCCGCGCTCAGCTCTGCAAAATGGGGATCGAGGCCGAGCGCCAAGGCTAGATTCGTCATCGGGCCGCCTTCGTAGATTGTGACTTGATGCGGATACTTATGGACCATACGCACGAGAAAGTGCGCGGCAGTCTTCAGTCGACGGCTTGATGGATGGATTGCCTTCACGCAATGGCGGCACTTCGTAGGCGCCATGCCTGTTTGGGCCGGGAGTCCAGGCGCCCTGGTACAAGATTTTGCCGTATTGCTGTTCCCATAATTCGGTTGCACGCCGAGTGCGTACAAGCGGAAATGCGGCTCCGCGCACTACGGGAATATCAGTGCGTCCGGCGATTTCGAGCAGACGTAACGCGTGCGCGACCTCTTCTTCGCACCAGGCATCGCCCGTAACGACGGTGATGCCCAGCGTCTCTACATTGGGCGATTGCAGCAGCACGAGTATCGACATCATGTCCGTGCCGCCGGGACCGGCCGCGTCCTGGTCGATTACGACGTAACGTTTCTGCTGGCTAAAAGCGGCGGCGGCAAAAAGACCGGCTAATAGTAAACTTCGCGCTATACGGAGTTGCATATTCCCTTTCTCAACCGTACACGCGAGGGTGATTACTAGCCAGCTTGCCTATTAAGTACGCGCTCACACGCTAATACAAACCCTTTTCAAGCAGCTTTTTCATTTTCTGCGGTGTGAGAGGCTTAGCCCAGTTCGGGTCGAGAATCTTGACCGAACTCGGAGCAGTTCCCAATTTTGGCTCCATACTTCTTGAAGCCGCGTACGGAACCAGACTGGCGATCGGTTTGTTGTAACGAGTAATCTCAACCGTTTCGCCGTTCTCGACGGCTTTCAGCAAACGGTGGAGGTTAGCTTTGGCGAATGCCGATGTAACCTGCATGTTGCCAGCATGGCAGACTAGCGCAGAAAGGCCGTTACCCCGCCAACCTGCCGATGAGCAGCTTGAAAAAACGGCCGGGGTCGAGATCGAGAGCGACTCGGGCATTCGGCTGGAATTTCGAGGATTGCTGTTGCGCATCTACGGCATCGAGCGCGGGCGCGGAGCGGCGGAGGGGAGCGCGATCATAACCCACGGTGGCACCCGCCGTGAATTCTCCGGTGGTTTCGATCTCGATTTGGTAGTCGTACAGCTTCACAAGAGATGGGTCGATGACCGTTGCGACCGCCAATGGATCGTGCATAGTGGGACCGGTTTGATATCCCGCTTTGCGCGTGTGCTCGAGAATGGCTCGAGTGATCTGGCCGGCTGCGCGTCCGACCGGAGTCGCGGAGCGCTCCAGCACGGTTATGTTCTCTTCGCTGAGAACTGCCTTGCGCGTCACATCCAGTCCGACCATCGTGATTGGCGCACCGGAGCGGAAGACAATTTGAGCGGCTTCGGGATCGACATACATGTTGAATTCGGCTGCGGGAGTGATATTGCCTCTCGACAGGGAACCGCCCATGAGCACGATGCCCTTAAGCATGCGGGGCAATTCCGGGTCTTCGCGGAACGCGAGCGCAAGATTGGTTAAAGGCCCTATCGCAATCAGCGTGATCTCGCCCGGCGAATTGCGAATGATACGGCGCATCAACTCCGGCGCTTTCTCATCGACTGGCTTGATGGTTGGCTCGGGGAACTGCACGCCGCCTAAACCGTTTTCTCCATGCGCATAGCGAGCAGTCACGAGCTGCCGCGATAACGGCTGACTGGCTCCCGCGGCAACGGGGATATCGCTTCGTCCAGCGATTTGCAATAGGCGCAGAGCGTTGGGCAGCGTTAGTTCGAGCGGAACGTTGCCTGCGACCGGAGTGATGGCTTCGATCTGAAGCTCCGGCGAAGATAGCGCGAGGAAAATCGCGAGCGCGTCATCCACTCCGGGATCGGTGTCAATAATGACGCGGCGGGGGTGGGCTGGAACTTGCGTCTGATCAGCATTCATTTCAACTGCCGATGCAGTGAAGCCGAGGCCAGCGATCGCGGGAACGCTCGCGGTAAGAAATCGGCGCCGAGTGGATTCAGCTCTGTCATTCAGGTCCCTCACGCTTGCATCTCGGATTCGATGCTATCAAATTTCACGGCCTTTTCAGCCGCTTTCGTGTAGAATTCCAAAAGCACGACTAGGGCTGATTATGAAACAAAGAACAGCTTTCCTCCTGGCGCTGTCACTGGCGCTCTGCATCCTCGTATCGAATCTCTTTGCTCAAGCAACAGGAACGATTCTTGGCGAAGTAAAAGACGTCAGCGGATCCGTAGTCTCGGGTGCGACCGTGACCATCATCGAGCAGAATACCGGGGTATCGCGCCCCGTCAAGACAGATGATTCGGGACGGTACGCAGCCAATCTCCTGCCGGTCGGGCTTTACACGATTCAGGTGGACCTCGCCGGATTCCAGCAAGGAGTCCAGAAAGACGTGCGGCTCGAAGTGCAGGGGACGCGTGAAGTCGATTTCACGTTGGCGCCCGCCACTGTGCGGCAGGGCGTCACGGTTACCGCAACGCCTGTAGAAGTGCAAAGCACCAGCTCTGCGCTCAGTCAAGTGATTCACTCGCAGCAAGTGGCGGATCTGCCTCTGAACGGGCGCGATTTCGTTCAGCTCGCGCTGCTCACTCCGGGCACCACACAAGGGGTTCAGCCTTCGGACTTCTTCGGCGGCGGGATTGGGAGTGGCAGCGAGGTGTCGATCAGAGGCTCGTACTCACTGTCGGTTGGCGGCTCGCGTGAAAACCGGACGGATTGGCTCTACGACGGCGTGGACAACAACGAGCTAACGGCCGGCGGCATCGCTGTGTTGCCCTCGATTGACGCTCTTCAGGAATTTAAAGTTCTGACGTTCGACTACTCGGCGCAGTATGGAACGCGAGCCGGTCCCACGGTAATCCTGACTTCGAAATCCGGTACGAATCAATTTCACGGCACGCTTTTCGAGTTTCTGCGCAACACGGATTTGAACGCTCGCAGCTTCTTTGCGCCGACCAATCCGAAATACAATCAGAATCAATTCGGCGGCTCGATCGGCGGCCCGATTATCAAAGACAAAACATTCTTCTTCTTCGATTATCAAAATACGCTGATCCGCCAGGGCCTGCCTTCGGTGACTCAGGTGCCCACGCTTCTCGAGCGGCAGGGGAACTTTACGGAGTCGTTTCCTGGCGCGCCCGAGACGATCATTTACGATCCGGCGACAACTGCAGTGAATCCCGTCACCGGTCAGCTGGCGCGAACTGCGTTTCCGGGAAACATTATTCCGCCGAATCGTTTAGCTCCGCCTGCAGTGAAGCTGCTCAGCTTGTTCCCAGCGCCGAATGTCCCAGGCGTACTGTCGGGGAATTACGTCGATGTGCCCGTGAGGACCCTCGACTACAACCAATTCGACATCCGATTGGATCACAGTTTTTCGGAGAAGGACCGAGGCTTTGCGCGCTTCAGCCGCGACCAAGCCGCCGAATTCATGCCCTCGGGTCTGCCCGATTTCGGGGGTACGCCGGGCGGGTATGGCAGCGTGCAAACACTTTCCGATCACGGACGGAATCTGGCGCTTTCTGAAACGCACATCTTTTCCGCGAACGGAGTCAACCAGCTCACGCTCGGATACAACAGGATCTTCAATCACATCCGATCCTATGGCGACGGAACGAACTGGTCGGATATCTTCGGAATCCCCGGCGCAAATACGAACTCGTATTTGAACTCCGGTTTAGTGAACATCCAGTTCAGCAACGGATTTTGGGGGTTAGGAGATCGCGGTTTCTCTCCCTTTCAAGGCGGAACCAACGTTTTCCAATTCGCGGATGATTTCGAGTATGTGCACGGCGCGCACACAATCTCTATCGGCGGCGGGATTCGGGCCATGCAGATGAACGTGCTCGGCGCGGCATTTCCGATGGGTGAATTCTCGTTCGACAACCTGTTCACCGCCGGATTTGCAGGCGGATCCTTCGACGCTTCCACCGGCAACCCGATTGCCAGTTTCTTGCTCGGACTTCCCGCAGGCGGCGAACACGATCAGACATTCTACGGGACCACGACAGGGCGGCGCTGGAAGGAATTCAGGCCGTATGTGCAGGACAATTGGCGCGTGCGATCGGATCTCACGATCGAGCTGGGTCTGGCTTATAACCTGACGACACCGATTACAGAAGAGCACAACCGGCAATCGAATTTCGATTTTGCGACGGGGCAGTTTCTGATTGCAGGCAGGAACGCGAACGATGCGGCGGGCGTGCAGTTTTACAAACTCGGTTTCGAGCCTCGCGTCGGTTTTGCATGGAGCCCCGGAGCGAGTAAAAAGACTGCCGTCCGTGCCGGTTACGCCATTCTGCACGATGCCGGATGGAATTTGGGCGCGCCGGGATTGTGGCAGAATCCTCCGTTCTACGGCAGCTTCACGTTTCAGAGCGATGACATCACGCCCGTCACAACGTTATCGGCAGGTTTCCCGCCGCAAGCGCCGCCGAGCGTCACTAATCCGACCGGTTTCGTGTATAGCGAGCCGTCAGATTTTCGGCCCGGCATGGTGCACCAGTTCAATTTGAATGTGCAGCGGCAGTTGCCCGGCACGATCGTTTTGACGGTCGGGTATGCGGGAACGCGCTCGGCTCATCAGCAGACACTGAACTGGAATCTCGATACGGCGACTCCCGGCCCGGGAATCGATCCGCCCAATCGCCGTCCCTATCCGAACCTTACTTATATAAATGCGATCTTGAGCCGCGGCCAAGGTAGATACGACTCTCTGCAAGTCAGAGCCGAGAAGCAAACCAGTCACGGTCTGTATTTCCTCGTCGCGTATACGTACAGCAAAGCTTTCGATAACGGCCTGAACGACGATCTCGGCTCGCTCGTCGGCGTTCCCTATTTTCCGCTGTACGTTCCCGGTAATCCCGACAAGGGCCTGTCGATTATCGATCAAACGCACAATTTCACAGCCAGCGCGCTGTACCAGCTTCCGTTCGGCGCCGGTAAGCAGTTCGCGGGCAATGCGCGCGGTCTGGTGAACGGTTTGATCGGAGGCTGGCAGCTAAACGTCATTGCGCATATCGCATCCGGATATCCGCTGGGCCTTTCGACGAGCGCCAACAATTCTGGAACGGCCATCGGTAATCGTCCCGATCGAATCTGCAACGGGCAACTGAGTAACTCGTCCGTAAACGAGTTTTTTGACACGAGTTGCTTTGTCGATCCGGCTCCGGGACAGCTTGGAAACTCAGCGCGCACGCCGCTCTTCGGCCCCGGTTTCGTAAATTTCGACGGCTCATTGTTCAAGTCGTTCCCGCTTGGATTCCGCGAGGGTGCGCGGCTCGAGTTCCGTACCGAAGTCTTCAACATTTTCAATCACCCGCAATTCGCGCTACCCGGGACAACGCTCGACGCGCCCGGTTTCGGACAGATTACGTCGACGGTGAATAATCCGCGCTTGATTCAGTTTGCGCTCAAGCTGCTTTTCTGAGCGACGCGCAGAGCCTATCGCACCGATGATCAACCGACGCGGGTTTCTGGCTGCGAGCGCGGCACCGCTGGTGGCGCGCGCTCTCGCGAATACTTCCGCCCAAACATCGCGGCGACAGGCTAAAAGTCATCGTCGACCAGGACGCGAGAGGTCCCGCGTCGACCGACATGCAATCGATTCTGATCTTTCTGCAATCGGACAGCTTCGACGTGCTCGGGATTACGACGGTGAGCGGCGATCAGTGGGTGAAAGAAGAAACGCAGCACACGCTCCGGCTTCTCGAGATAGCAGGACGTACCGATGTTCCGGTCGTTCCCGGAGCCGAATTCCCGCTTCTCAATTCCAAAGCGGAATCGGAGCGCTGGGAAGAACTGTACGGGAAATTGGAATACAAAGGCTGCTGGACAGTGCCGCGCCGGGAGAGTTCGGTCATTCGCGCGTACCACGAGCCCGGCGTGGTTCCTCCTATGCCGGAGGGGAGCCCGACGACGAAGTCTCGTGACGAAGTCGCCGCAAATTTTATCGTGCGAATGGTTCATCAGTATCCGGGCGAAGTGATCATCTGGGCGGGCGGACCCTTGACAAACGTGGCGCTGGCGCTACGGCTTGATCCCTCCGTAGCCACATTGGCAAAGGGCCTGGTGCTGATGGGCAGCGGCATGTATAGTGACAACGGCGGTATCAATACGATCGATGGACGCCGCGAATTCAACTGGTGGTTCGATCCGGAAGCGGTGCGAATCACGATGCGCGCTCCTTGGAAGAAGATAACGATAACGCCGATCGATATCTCAGTGAAGACATTTCTCGGCCCGGAGATTCAAGCCGCGATTGCGAAAGCGCAGACGCCTGTCGCGCGGTATCTCACAAAATTTTCGGGCCGCGGCTACATGTGGGATGAGCTCGCGGCTGCGGCGCTGCTCGATCCCACCATCATCACCGGAAGTAAAGAGATGTACGTCGATATCGACGTGGATCACGGCGCGAACTACGGAAGTACGCTGTTCTGGTCAGCGGATGCGAAGGTGCCGCCGTATCTGCGCCTGGCGACAGTTCAGTTCGACGTGGACGCGCGCAAGTTTTACGACCTCTACATTAAATTAATGACGCAGCCGGCCCGGTCCTGAAATCGCGCACCGATGCTAGGCTGAGCAAATGCGCGCACTGATCATTTTTACAGCTGTTGCCCTGGCCGGCGCCGCTACGGGATCTCAGTCTCGGGTCCCTTCTGCGAAACCCGGATCGGCAACACCCGCCGCGCAGGCGAATGCAAACACGTCGGGGCTGACGACCGATGACGAGAAAACAATCTACGCGCTGGGACTCTCGATTCATCGATCGCTTTCGCAGTTTGATTTATCGCCGCAGGAGCTCGAGATTGTGAAGCGGGCGCTTTCGGACGCCGCGGCGGGGAAACCGGCTATTGATTTGAGCACATGGGGACCAAAGATTCGGGCGCTTGCGCAATCACGAGCGGGCCGCGCGGCGGAGCAGGAAAAGGCAGCTTCGCAAGCTTATCTCGACAAGGCAGCCGCGGAGCCAGGTGCGATCAAAGCTGAATCCGGCCTGGTGTATCGCGAATTGAAGGCCGGCACCGGCGCGACGCCGAAAGCGACGGATACGGTGAAGGTGCAATATCGAGGAACTCTAGTAAACGGAACGGAGTTCGACAGCTCTTATAGCCGAAACGAACCCGCGCAGTTCGCGCTGAACGGAGTCATTCCGTGCTGGACAGAAGGCTTGCAAAAGATGAAGGTGGGCGGAAAAGCGACTCTGGTTTGCCCGTCCAGCCTAGCTTATGGCGACGCGGGCCGTCCCGGTATTCCCGGCGGAGCAGCGCTTATCTTCGAGATTGAGCTGCTCGACGTGACACCCGCATCTCCGTAAACTTATACGACTGAAGCGGCAAGCTCGACGTGTTTGGCATGACGCCACAGACGCTCGAGATCATAGTAGGCGCGGGCGGTTTCAGAAAAGATATGCACGATGAAATCGCCGTAGTCCAATAGAATCCACTCGGCCGTTTCGTAGCCTTCCACGCTGATCGGAAGCTCGCCCATTTGCTTCAATTGTTTCGTGATCTCATCTGACACCGCGTGCGCCTGGCGCGGGTTCGAGACGGAACAGATGATAAAAAAATCGGTGAAAGAAGTGATTTCGCGCAGATCGAGGACGCGCAAATCAACGGCTTTCTTCGATTCTGCAGCGCGCGCAGCGGTGAGCCAGTTCGGCAGTTCTTGAGCGGTCGCGGGGCGAGGTGGGTGGGTGGAACGACTTGGCAGACTCGTCGAAACGTGCTCCTGCCGTTAGCGTACTACACTGGCCCTAGGTAAATGGACGCGTAATGTGACGCGTAAATGGGATGCGTAACTGCGCAAAGTTGCACGCCGCAGGGCTGCTTTTTTGCCTTTTGCACGATGTGCCGGGCTGGTCCCAAAGCAGCGCCACACCGGACCCTCCCAGCACCGCGACCTCCAACGCACTTTCGACCACGTTGCTCGAGCGCGCCGAGAACGAGGTCGCGCGAATCAAGCCCCTGGTTGAAGATGGCACGCTGCCGAAGAGCCGCTTGGAGGAGGCAGAGCTAGCGCTCGCGGATGCGAAGGACGAGGCGATACTAGGGCAGACCCTGTACGGGAGTGCGCGCATCGGCGACATGACACCCGAGCAGACGAAGGCGATGGTAGACGCGGCGCGGCGGCGTGTGGAGCGTCAGGAAAAAATCGTCGAAGAACGGCAAAAGCTTCTCGATAACGGCGTTCTGGCGCGATCGGAGTTCACCGCATTTCAGGATGAACTGGCGTCGCGGCAGAACGTGCTCGATTTGGCGCTGCATCGCGCGACGCTGGTCGAGGACTTGAAACAGATGGCCGATGCGGAGCGGAAATTCGAACAGGCGGCACGGAGCGGGTCGCTCCAGTACGCGATGGTCCGCTATGACGGGAACGGCTTTTTCAATCTCAATGAGCTGCCCGGCATTGCAAACGCATTTCAGAAACAGTTTCACCACGCGTTGCCGGTCAGCGCGCTGGGGCAAACACTCGTGCACCAGTCGATGGGACTCGATCATCGGAATCGTGTCGACGTGGCGCTGAACCCGGATCAGCCGCAAGGAATCTGGCTCCGGCAATTTCTCGAACGCCAGCATGTCCCATATCTGGCGTTTCGAAGCGCGGTTGCGGGTGCGGCGACTGCGCCTCATATCCACATCGGGCCGGAAAGCACGCGGCTAAGAGTGGCGCAAAGATAGGCATTCAGGCACTCGTGTCCAGTCTTTTCGCATGTGCGGAACTTAAACATAATTCTCGCCAGAACGAGGGCTGGCCACATAATCGGACCAGGAGATTGAGCAAATGGCTTCTGATATTGCCGAGAACAAGCAAGCGATAAAAACGTACCTGCAGGCGCTGAGTGGCCATCCAAAGACGCCGGAGTTGGTTGCGACCTATGTTTCCGACCCACATCTGATGGAGCACATCCGGCAAATCGAAGCGGCCTTCCCGAAGTATGAACTCCTTACAGAGCAGATGCTCGGCGAGGGCGATTTTGTAATCGTTCGAGGAACGTTTCGCGGAGTTCATCGTGGCGAATTTGCCGGAATTCCGCCGACGGGTAAAGCTGTCTCAAGCGGATTAATCATCGTTTACCGGATGCAGAATGGCCGTATTGCGGAACACTGGTTACAGTTCGACACCTTCGGACTCTTACAGCAACTCAGAGGGGAATCATCGCCGGCCGAGAGATCGGCTACAAGATGACGTGGACCCTATCGCTGCGACGGGCGCTCGTTCGAGAACAGGCACACGCCTGACCATAGCTGTTCGCCTTGGGGCCCCGATGGGTTCCGGAACAGATGCGAAGGCCTCGAGCTCTTTCGGCAGGCGTTTGGTCTCAACGGCTGTTTGGAATAGAGATTTGATTTCGAGCGGCTTCCAGCCGTACGGAACAAAAAACTCCGGGCCTTCCGGCGGTCCAAATTTCAGGGGCGCACCGGCTTGGCTGGTCGTCTTTCCGGTTGTCTGTTGCAGCAAACGAAGAAGCCCGGGCGAAGTCAAATCGAGCACCCAGTATTCAAAGTGCGGCGTGCCGGCAAGATCTTCAGCGAGCGCGCGGACCTCTTCATCTGCCAGGTAGATCAGAAGCCCTTCCGAAAGGATCAGCGCCTTTTTTGCTTTGCTTGCGAGGCTTGCGAACACCTCGCGACGCGCACTCCTATCTGCGAGATCTAACGGAATCCGTTCCAGAGCGCATGCGGGTTTTTCGGCCGAGAGAATCGGCTCTTTGTACGCGAAGAGCTCTGGGAAATCGATCTCGATCCAGTGTAGCGATTCCGGCAGTGTCATGCGGTACGGGCGGGCATCGAGGCCGGCTGCCAGGTTCACAACCATATCGCCTCCATACTGCACGTGTTTCGCGATGGCCTGATCGAAGAGATACGTCCGCATCACCCAAGCCCAGGCGTTCTCACCGGCATGGGGCATGGTGGTTATGATGTGCTCGCCCCGCTCCCCCGCCAGCCGCCGCGCGAAGGGATCGCGGAACAACGCATTCTCGTGATCGCTTTCACGCCCGCGAAAAACGGCCGCCCAAAGCGCTGTATCCGAAATGTTGCGGAGAACCGGTTCTGTGTCTGGCATTTCGTAATCTTAAACGATTCCTCGCGAATATGATTGGAGAACAATGGCGACCGCAGCACTTCAGGTATTGATTCCCTCTGAACAGATCCAGGCGCGGATACGAGCGCTCGGGGAACAGATAGACGCCGATTACCCGGAAGGACCCATCTATCTGATTTCCATCCTGAAGGGCTCGTTCATTTTCTTGGCGGACCTGGCGCGAACACTCAAGAGGCACTCCGTGCGCATCGAGTTCATGGGCATCTCGAGCTATGGGAGCGAAAAGACCAGCTCGGGGCAGGTAAAGGTGACGAGAGATCTCGATACCAACATTGAAGGCCATCACGTGCTGATTGTTGAAGATATCATCGACAGCGGTTTCACGCTAAGCTATCTGACCAGGCTGCTGGAGCAACGGAGACCGAAGTCGCTCGAAATTGTGACGCTGCTCGATAAGCCGGAGAAGCGGGTTCAGCCGGTGAATGTGAAGTACACGGGCTTTCAGATTCCGGACGAGTTTGTCGTCGGGTATGGTCTCGATTACGCGGAAGACTACCGGAATTTCAGGGACATCTGTGTGCTTAGCGAGTAGCGGGCTCCGGAGCCGCAGCATATGTCTTTCCCGACCACTTCTTGCTGAGCCGGGCCGTGAGGAAGAGAGCCCAGATCGTGACAATAAGAAGAATGACTTGCTCCCACCCGGGCAGCAATGGATCGGCGTCTGCGCTAAGCGCGTGCGCACCCACGCAAAACAAAACGTGTACTGAGAAGACTTCAATCGATGCCTGGCCAAGTGAGGCGAGCGGCTTGATGAACGGCAAAGCCGCAATTCGTTCCCCAAAGCGCACCAGCAGGATACCGAGCGCGGAGAAATTGATGACGCGCGCTGCTCCGAGATGCCACTTATCAATCAGCCAGCCGTACACCACGGGATTGACCCACCGATCTGTCGGACTGTAGCGCAGGATCAGGAACACCGCCGCGACGACAAAGCTCAACCGAAGCAGCCAGCGCGGAATGCGCAGCTCCGATTCGCTTCCGGTTGATTGCACCTCGCCATCGACCCTATCGGCGTAGATGCTCCCTAGCGCCAGGCCGGCCATCCACAGCAGTTGCCATCCGTAAAGGTCGAATGCCCCGGTCGAATTCTCGGGCACTCCGAGGCCAAAGAAAGTGCCACGCGTGTAGAGCCAATGGCGAAGGCCGAATTGCGCCGCCGCCCAGACGGCCACGCTGATTGCGACGACCGGATCCCAACTCCACTCATGCGCAATTTTGCGCGCCAGCGGCGTCAGTAACATGAACACGATATACATCGGCAAAATGTCTAGCAGAGACGGACGGTATTCGAGCAACGCGGCGGCAATCACGGCGTGCTTTGGATTCTGCAGATAGAACGACAGGAGATTCTCAAGCGCCAGGCGGTGAAAGGTAACGCCAACTTCCGCGACGAGCGTGAAGGCGATCACAAGCAGAGCACAGTGATAGATATAAATTCGTGTGGTCCGGCGCGCCACATCGCGCAGCGCGCCGAGCTGGCCACGCCTCTGCTCGACCCGGTGCTCGAGCCGCCCGACCATGAAGCCCGCGAGAAAAATGAATCCTTCCGCGCCCGAAACGAACCCGAAAGTCTGATTTGAGATGACACTGGCTTTCGTCGGCAGATGCGTCAGTGTCATCCACAGAAGAAGAAACCCGCGGAGAATGTCCAGCTCAATGACACGGCCACGCGGTTTATCGGTGGGCACGGCATTCCGCAACAACGGCTCTAGATTTTGGGTTGGGGCGGCGGAAGATCGCGAGCCTTGCACTCGGAGGTAAAGCCATTCCGCCCATGCGAGCCATCGCAGAACGGCTTGTTCTCGGCCATGCCGCAACGGCAAAGAGAAATAACGGAGCGGCCAGCGAGCCCGAAGGAATTGCCCTCGGCATCCTGAATGGTGAATTCTCCTTCGATCCGAATCGGCCCGTTCTTGAGGATGGTGACCTTGGCAGCCATTCTGCACCGATGGTAGCAGAGGGAATCGGCTTCCTTTCTATAATTGACGTGACAGGGTCCCCGTGATTCAATTCATCCACGAGTCCGATAGAGAACTGTTTGAGCATGCCCTCGCGTTTGCGCAGAAGCAGACCAAACGGCTGATTGACACCTATCCGGATTTCTACCCGATGTACACCGAAAGCGGCCGGTGGAAGCACGAAGGCGCGGCTTGGACGCACTGGTGCGACGGCTTCCTGCCGGGCATGATGTGGCTTTTTTATAAGCATTTCGGCCCCGATAAACCGGAGTCTAAGTTCTGGATGGAGCAGGCCATCCGCTACAGCAAACCGCTCGAAAACCGCAAGATGGACCGCGATGTGCATGATCTGGGCTTTGTATTCCTATCGACGTATCATCGCTGGTATCAGATTACGAGAGATCCCGAGATTCGCGAGGTCGTGCTGCAGGCAGGCCGCACCCTGGCGCAACGCTACACCGAGGTCGGCCAGTATCTGCGCTCGTTCGTGGCCGAGGATTCCATCTTCATCGACGTCATGATGAACGTCGGCATTATTTTTTATACTGCGCGGGAATGTAACGACAAGCGGCTGCGCGATATCGCGGTACGGCATTGCATCACGACTCGCCGCTGTCTGGTTCGCGGCGATGGATCGACGGCGCACGAAGGCATCTTCGATCTGGAAACAGGAGAGTTTTTGCGCCAGACAACGCAGCAGGGATTTCGCGGCGATTCGTGCTGGTCGCGTGGCCTGGCATGGGCCTTATACGGCTTTTCGGCTTCGTATGAATACAGCCGCGATCCGCGATTTCTGCATACGGCAGCAGCTTGTGCGGATTATTACATCACGCATACTCCCGCAGATGGAGTGCCCCCGTGGGATTACAACGCGCCTCCAGAGAACCGGTCACTCGTGGACTCCTCCGCCGCCGCCATCGCAGCCTCAGGCATGCTAAGGCTGTGCCGCCAAATCTCGGACCCCATGAAAGGCCACTTCTATTGGTCGACGGCCATCCACATTCTGCGGACTCTGTGCACGAAGTACGTTGCGAGCGGAGATGCGAAGTGGGAGGGAGTGCTCAAAGGCGGCGTGTATCACATCCACAAAGGACTGGGTGTGGATGAATCGGTGATGTGGGGCGAGTACTTCTTCGTCGAAGCCCTCGAAGAGGCTCTGCGAGTCATGTCCAGAGGAGCGGGCTCGAGTCGCCGGTCCGAGTCACGCCGAACAGTTCAGCTACGGCTCGAGCTGATGCTGCTGTACGATTTTGCCGATTTGCTCTTCGTGATCGAGAACTCTCCGGTAAATCGCCCGGTAATGATCGGAGGCCCAGAAGTCCATCAGCTTGCGCGCATGCTCTGGCCCTAAGAGCGTCTTCATGGCCTGATATTCGTCGTAGCAGACCACCAGATGAAGGTAGTTTGACTCGTCATCGTTCGCCCCATCCGGAAAGCCAATTGGAAGTTTCGGAAACAGCTTGCGCAGCTCGGTCTCGGCTTGCGCTTCGGCATGCGAATGAGCCTCGATGAACCAGTGAATCTCCTCGTGGACGAAGGTGGACAGCAGCTCGTCATCGTGATTCAGGTGCCGCGTGTGCAGCGTTAACACTGGGTGACTATGCGGGATCTGCATTTGGTCAATCAAAACCCGCTGCGTAAATATCCACTTCGATACATCGTATTGCTGGATAAGGCGGAGTAATTCGTCCCGTGTTTGCGCTTCCGCAGGGCTTCCGTGCTGCAGCTGGATACCGAGTTGAGGTACTGCCGCGGCTTTCGCAAGCAGCGGAAAGATAACAAGTATTGTATGCCCGACGATCCGCTTCATGCCGGTTTGCGCACGGGAGCGTTCAGGTCGATTTCCGCGGAAGGGGAGATGTCGGCCTTCAACATGCACTTCATTTGCTCTAAGGCGGTCTCTTGCTCTTCGGCGTTGCAGGCAGCAACACAATCACTGGGAACGAACAATTCCATATCACGCATATAGGCGTCGCTCGCGCTGAAGAGAACGCAACTGTTCGTCGAGACGCCGGTAAGAATCAGCCGCTGCGCGCCAAAGTGCTTGAGAAGCAGATCGAGCGGCGTCTGATAGAACGCCGAGTGCTTCGGTTTCAGGACGAAGTAATCTCGCTCCGGGTCGGGCGCAAGCTGCTCAACGAAGGGCCGCCCGCGAACGCCATCTTTCAGGCAATGCGTGACGAGCTGATCGAAGTTCGATTGCCAGCGTCCGAAATTATCGTTCACGTAGACGGCGGGAATGCCGGCGGCGCGAGCGCGTTCTTCAACTCGGCGATATTGCGAGCGATCGGGAGCGCCTGGCTGAACAACTCGTCGCCGCGCGGGAATTCGAAATCGTTGATGACATCGATTAAGAGCAGCGCGGTGTCGTGGTTATCGGGCGCACTGCCGTGCAGATCACCCGGCTTTCCGGGTTGGGTAGTCACGCTAATAATTTAGCGAGACGACATAGCGGTTCCTGTTCAGATGGTCCTGCAAGACCGGTGCTGTAAACTCTTCCCCGAAGAACTTGCCGCCTATCATTTGAAAGATATGCGGTGAGAGAGCGTCGTCTGGCCTCTGGACCGGGATTGGGAGTCTTTTCCACCACCCTGATCTCAGATCTCACGAGGTGTCCAACCTTACCGTTCGGGCGATATCCCCTTGCACGGCGCGTATCTCGGATTTCGGGCCAGCTTGTGTGTGACTGGGTCGGTATAGTCAGCTATCTCGCAACGGGTCTGGACGTACTCGCTTCCGTTGAATTGGTAAATATAGCGGATACTCTCGCTGCTGGAGCAGTTAAACCAGAACTCCAGGTCGTTCCAAGCTTTGGTTTTCGAACTCAGTCGCTCGAGTCGCGCTCCCAGATCGTCAAAAATCTTGCGCCAATGCAGGCCAAATCGTGCGTAGACCAGAAACGGCCCGTCGTGTGCTCTGGCAAAGCACGGGCCAAGAGCGCGAATTATGACTGCGGGATGCCCGGCCCCGTTCAGCGTAATCGACGAGCTTGAGAGCGCCTGTTCGAACCGCAGGTGCGACTCACGTAAGCAGCTCTCTTGAACGTCAACCACGCCTAGGTCGCGTCTTGCGGCCGTTATGAGATCTCTCGGTATCGCGGTTGGCCGCGCATTAACATGTGACGTACAAACCGTCAGAAGAATGAGTAGTCCGACCCAAATGGTTGAACGCTCGAGGCCAGTTTCGCATCGCGTAGCCCATTGGCGAAGTTGTTTCAACAAATCTAGTCTCGGGAAATCACGTTCGTTGAGTGCTTACGACGTTTGGACACGGGAGTTAACCCGAGATCCCGCGCGCCTAGAGGGGAGCACTTCTACGCCTTGAAAAATCGCCCCATTTGGAAGTTCCCACAACTGGTCTGATTCTCAACCCCGTTTGAAGGTCGTCGGACGGCCATCCAAGACAACTGTGCCGCGTTCACAACCTTCAAAGTTGAACTGTCAAAAGCGTAAGTTCCTTCTTATATACCACTTACGAACTGATCTTTCAGTCAATACTTCCACTCCTCAGAAACCCCGCCCCGTTATCCTCGCCCCGGAGAAACTGCTATGTCCTCTCACGTTCTTTTGCGCGGCGGCCACCGCGAACACCCGGCCGGATCTGTCTTCGTTGCACAACCGGATCCTAACGAAATTCTTCAGATCACTTTGGTATTGTGCCGTTCGAACCCGGCGCCTGAACCTAATCCAAGCCAGCCGCACCTCACGCATGACGAGCTTGCGAGCGCTCACGGCGCAGCTCCTGGGGACATCCAGGCAATAGAAGCGTTCGCATCGGAATATCGTCTCTCCGTCGTACGTGTCGATCCCGCGGCTCGCACCGTTACTGTATCCGGGCCGCTCTCCACGCTGGCGTCTGCGTTCGGCGCCGAACTTGCGATGCGGCAAGTTGACGGCCAAATTCTGCGAACCCGTCGAGGCTCGCTCTACATTCCGAAATCGCTCGACGGCCGCATTATGGCCGTCATCGGGTTCGATCAACGTCCCGCAGCCGAGCCTCACCACAGATTTCTTCCCAAAGCCGTCGGCTCGCTTTCCTACACGCCGCGCCAGGTTGCGGAAGCTTACAATTTCCCCTCGAACACCGGCAGCAATCAGACCATCGCGCTCATTGAGCTCGGTGGCGGCTTCGACAACTCAGATCTCGAAGCTTACTGGAAGCAGCTTGGCTTGCCCAATGTCGTGACCACCGCGATCTCCGTCGACGGCGCTCAAAACATTCCGACGGGCGATCCCACGGGGCCCGATGGCGAGGTCTGTCTGGATATCGAGATTGCAGGTGGCATCGCCCCGGGCGCGCGCCTCGCCGTCTACTTCACTACGAATACCGACCGCGGCTTTTTGGACGGGATCAACGCCGCAATTCACGATCGAGTGCGCAAGCCCTCGGTCATTTCGATCAGTTGGGGGAGCGCCGAACCCGAGTGGACGCCCCAGGCTATGAATGCGTTCAACGCCGCGTTTCACGATGCCGCGCTTCTCGGCATTTCTGTGTGCGTCGCTTCCGGTGACAGCGGCTCGTCTGATGGCGAGCCCGACGGAAACGTTCACGTCGATTTCCCTGCCTCGAGCCCGTGGGTGCTCAGTTGCGGCGGCACCACCCTGTTCATCAAGAACGCAAAAGCTGATTCAGAAACCGTCTGGAACAACGGGCTAGACGGTGGTGCAACCGGCGGCGGCGTAAGCTCTCATTTCTCGCGTCCCGCGTATCAGTCGAAAGTGAATGTCCCCCCACCGACAGCGACTGTGAATCCAACCGGCCGCGGCGTTCCCGACGTTGCAGCCGTTGCCGATCCCGATACAGGCTATGAAATTCTCTTTGACGGGACGGAAGGCGTGGTCGGAGGCACCAGTGCCGTCGCGCCACTCTGGGCCGCACTCATCGCTCTCTGCAACGAACAGCTCGGGCAGAATGTCGGCTGGTTCCATCGAACTCTCTACGGCCTTCTCACGCGCGACAAGGCGCTCAACGACATTACCTCCGGCAACAACGGCGCTTATGAAGCGGCAGCAGGTTGGGATCCTTGCACCGGATTAGGTTCGCCCAACGGGCAAAAAATTCTGGGCGTCTTCAAACAGATTGCGAAGAAGTAGCGATCTCCGCCAGGATCTCTTCAAACGTGCGCGCCGGGTCGACCGCGCGTGTGACCTGCCGGCCAATCACAAGGTAATTCGCGCCATCTCGAATCGCTTCGCGAGGTGTAGCCGTTCGCTTCTGATCCCCCTTTGCAGCTCCCGCCGACCGGACTCCCGGAGCCACAATCAGCAGACTGTCTCCGCCGATTTCTCGAACGCGCGCAACTTCGAGCGGCGAGCACACGACTCCGTCAATCCCGCTCTCGATCGCTTTTCTCACCCGAAGCTCGACCAATTCTGAGATCGGAACGGGATATCCGAGATCAGCCAGGTCTTCCTCGTCGAAGCTGGTCAGCACCGTTACGGCCAGCAGCTTGGTCGGACTTCCGCTCCGCCCTTTTGCCGCCGCCTGCATGATCGTCCGACTGCCATGCAACGTTAAAAATCGTACCGCATCCGTTCGGCAGATGGCGCGTGTCGCGCGCTTCACAGTTTCCGCAATATCGTACAGCTTCAAATCAAGGAAAACCTGTTTCCCAAATGAACCGAGCTGCGAAACGAAATCCATCCCTGCAACCGCGTACAGCTCCATTCCCACCTTGTAGAAATTCGCCGCTGGGCCGATCTTTTCAACCAGCTCCAAAGCCTCCGCTGCGCTATCCACATCTAGCGCCACGATCAATGGGTTCGTTTCGTAATTCAGGGCCGTACCTCGATTGGCTTCGTTTCGTAATTTTTGACCCTTCCGATGATGTACGCTTCGGGCCTGGCTTCGAGCAGCCGTCTCGCATCGCTCTCCTCCAGCGAAATGAGTAAGCCGCCCGACGTTTGCGGATCGTAAAGCAGCGCCTCAATCTCGATCGGGATCCCCGGCGGCATAACCACGCAGCTTTCTACAAATTCGCGATTGTTTTTCAAGCCACCCGAATGCGCCCCGGCTCTCGAATATTCAATCGCGCCCGGCAGGAAGCGGATCGCGCTCGCCGAAATTTCGAGCGTTACTTTACTCGCCAGCGCCATCTCCCGCCCATGCCCCAGCAGGCCAAAACCCGTCACGTCCGTGCAACCGTGGACTTCCAGCCTGAGCATTGCGTCACAGATCTCCCGATTCAGAGTCAGCATCTGCTCAATTGAAGCTTCCACATGAGTTCGTTCGGCAAAACCGTTCTTCAGAGCCGTCGAAATGACACCCGTCCCAATTCGTTTCGTAAAAACGAGCACATCGCCCGATTTCGCGCCGGCATTCGTCAAAACTTTTCGCGGATCGATCAACCCAGTCACGGCGTATCCGAACTTAATCTCGTCCTCGGAAATGCTGTGGCCGCCCAGAATCACGCAACCGGATTCGTGAATCTTTTTCGCGCCGCCCTGGAGAATCGCTTCGAGGTCCGCGATCTCGCCCTTCGCCGGAAACACCACCAGCGAGAGCGCCGTAACAGGCCGGGCGCCCATCGCGTAAATATCGCTCAATGCGTTCGCCGCCGCGATTCCGCCAAAGACGTACGGATCGTCCACTATCGGCGTGAAGAAATCAACCGTCTGCACCATCGCAAGCGGCGTCCCGCCTGCTTCGGTCAGATCGTAAACGCCCGCGTCATCCGCCGTGTCATAGCCGACCAGAACTTTTTCATTGGTCACGCGCGGTACAGCCCGTAAGGCGCGATCCAGAATTTTGGGACTCAGCTTCGATGCGCAGCCGCCCGCTTTCACGTTCGCCGTGAGCTTGGTCGGCATCACAAACCAGTGTAATGAGCCGGAACCGCGACTTCTTCAAAGCGCCACTCGCGCCAGCCATCGAGCAGTGGAAAATACAGTCCCAGCCAGATCGGACCATCCGCAAGGCGCGACATCAGCGCTCCGTAATCCTCAAGCTGCGGCCGGTACCGCCGCTGCTCTTCATCGAGAAACGCCTCGAGACGTGCGCCCTCATGCTCGCTCGTCTTGAAATCGACGATCCACAAACGCCCCTCTGAATCTCGAAACGTACGATCAATCGTTCCGCTAATCAACCTGTCTTGCAGCCGGCCCGCGAGCGGCCACTCAGATCGGGCTTCCGAGTGCGGCTCTAGTATCCAGCGGCCACGCGCGCTTTCAATTGTGTTGCGCACGGCTTGGAGTACGCGTTCCGAAGCTTTCGGTTCTTCGGAGCGCCGAATCCCGAGCCGCAGCAGTTCCGATCGGATTGCAGGTTGCAGCGCAGCCAAACGCTCCGCCTGCCACTTAGCTATGCCTTCTGTGGCCACCCGCTTCAGCAGATCGTGAACCACCGTTCCCACATTTCGCCCCGTATCGCTGACCCATTCATACGTCACGGCGCGAGCGGATGCGGTCGCACGCCGAAGGTCCGGCCGCCACTGAACCGGCCGCTCGAGTCGACGGCGCTCGCCACGTCTCCGGCAAGCGGCGCAACACCGTCTTGGACCGCTCCTCCTGCTGCTGGACGATAAACAGGCTTCTCTGGGCCGGGACCTTGCGCAGTCGTTCGCTTTCAAACAGAGGCCCAACGCTGTCCCAAATCAATCCCAGAAAAGTATTGCTTCCGGGCTTCTGGCAGGCGCTTCCGTCCTTTTTTCGTTTGGTGTTTCCGAGCAAATATAATTCGTTCTTCGCCCGGGTCACGGCAACATAAAACAGCCGCTTCAGCTCGTGCTCTTCCTTCAGCTTGATCTCCGTGTTGAGGTGGTCATACCAGAGATCTTTCACGCCACGCTGCGGCTGACCGGCAATCAACAACCTCTTGCTGCCGTCCTCCAGTAACTGCTCTGTCCAAATCAAGAGATCGCGGTCCGATCCCCTGGCCGCCGCACCCAGATGAGGAAGGATAACGGTATCGAACTCGAGCCCTTTTGCTCGATGTATCGTCAGCACCTGCACACGATCCGCATCCGCCGCGGGCTTGGCAAACAGGCACTGCAGACGCTCATTCAGAAGGCTGAAATCGCGGATCATTCCACCTTGCTCGAAAGCTTCAACCAAGCCAAAAAATGTGTCCGCGTCCTCCAGGTGATTCTTTTGCCGCAGAACTGCGGGACCACCCAGCCGTAACCATGTCTGCTCAATCAGGTCGCGCAAGGACGCGTGTCCCACATTCGACACTGCCTCTGACAGGATCTCTTGTACCCGCACCGCCCTATTCCGGCCCTCGGGCGACAGGCTACGAATCTTTTCCGGGTCGGAAAGCAAATCGAGAATCGTTCGGTCGCGCTCATTCTCGGTGAGCGCCGCGAGGTCCGCCAAGGTCAACCCGCACCACGGCGCGCGCAAGCATGCCAGCCACGAAACGCGGTCTCCCAAATGCAGCACCGCCCGCGTAAGCGAAATCAGATCGAGGATATGCTGCTCTTCCTTCAACTCATCGATCTCGACAGCCTCATACGCAATCCCGGCATCCCGCAAAGCCGCGAGAATAGGCCCGACGTGCGTTCGAGTTCTTACGAGAACGCCAACCTTGCCCCTCGATAAAGCGTCGCCGAACCAGCTTGACGACCCGCTTCGCTTCTTCGCGGCCGTCGTTATCGTCGACAAACGTTATCAGTTGCGGCTCTGCTTGGCAGCACGGGCGCGATGCTTCCGAACGCCGTAACTTCACCCCTCCGTGCGCGGGATCGTCGATCGACAGGATCGGTTTGAACGTCTTCGCTACCCAATTAACAATCTCCGGTGTGGACCGGAAATTCGTAGTCAGCGCGATCCGCTTCAGCCGAACTGAGCCCAGCCGCTCTTCTTCCCAACATTGGAGAAACAGCGCAATATCGGCTTCACGGAATCGATAAATGCTTTGCAGCGGATCGCCTACCAAGAACAACGTATGCCCGTCGCCTTCCGACCATTGCTCGGTCAAGGCTTTCAACAGATCGTATTGCGCGCGCGATGTATCTTGAAACTCGTCGACCAGCAAATGCTCGATCCGGTAATCGAGCGAGTACAGCAAATCACTCGGCCGCTCGGGCGTGCCGAGGGCTCGAATGGCCGCGCGGGTCACTTCCGTAAAATCCACCTCGCCTCGCTCGCGAAACACATCCAGAAGCTTGTCTTCCGCGACCGCAAGCAGCCTGCAAAAATCGCGCTCCAGTTCCCGATGTGACTCGTCGCTGAGATTTCTCCACTGATCACGGCGCTCGAGCATCCGGGCGACTTGCCCTTCCAACCGCGAGATGTCGTTATCGAAATGGATCGAGATCCGCCGGAACAGCGCGGCAGAATCCTGGTCCGTCGAAGTCAAATCGCTCAGTGCGCGCCGCGCAGCTAAATGGTACAGATCGGTTGCGTTCTCGATCACCTGCGCTGTCGCGCCAAAACGAGAGATAACCGGCATCTGACGAGTTAACAGCGCGCATAATGCATCGATGGTTAGGATTTGGAGCCGCGACGTATCGGCAAGTAAATCGTAGTCGTGCTCGCGGCCGTGTTCTAATGCCGTCCGCGCAAGCTCCCGAATTTTCTTCTCGTACTCGTCTTCGAGTGTCGAATCCTTGTACGCATCCTTCAAGGCGTTCAGCACCCGATCCTTAATTTCACCCGCTGCTTTTCGAGTGAACGTTATGGCGATCACGCACTCAGGACGGTTGACGGTCGCGAGCAAACGCAGATAGCGCTGAATCAGTACGCCCGTCTTTCCGGAGCCCGCCGGGGCTTCCACTATGAACGAGCGTGTAGGGTCGAGAGCTTCGCGCCGCTGCCGCTCATCCGAAATCATTCCTCGTCTTCCTGTTCGCGCTCCTGCAACTCCTTCACCCGGCAAAACGGTTTCACCGCGCAATAGTCGCAAGCATGCGGGAGCGGCTCAACGGCCGCATAGCCCTCTACAAACCCTCGCGCGATGCGTTCTATGTTTTCCCGGGATTCCTCGATGAAACAATCCCAGTCCTTGCGCGGGTCGGCCGTCTTATCGCAAAAATGCCGCTCGCGCGAAAAACCGACGCCACGAAGATCGCGAGCCTTCAGTTGCCCAAAGAAGACACCCTCGACATCCGCCCCCAGCGCAGCCGCATACACCAGCAACTGTGGCTCGGCGGGGCGCGGACCTTCGAGTTGCTTGCGCTTTGGCTCCCCCGTCTTGTAGTCGATCAGAATCAGCTTGCCGTTCTTCACCCGGTCCACGCGATCCATCCGCAGGTGAAGCTCGAGACCCGCTATCTCGACCGACCGCTCTTGCTCGGTCAGCTCAACAGCAAAGGGCTGCTTCCTCTCGCACTCGAGCCGCAGCCAACCGAGAATCACTTCTTCCAGCCGCTCTCGCTCAGCGGCCCTATTTTGTTCATCGAACGGGCTCTCGTGACTGGCTTTGACTGCCTCACTGACAGCCGTGCGGACCAGCGCCCGCAGCTCGTCTTCAGGAGTCGCTTTAAGGCGAGCTTGTGTTTGCAGTTGCTGCCACACATACTGCAGCGCTTTGTGTGCACATCCTCCACGGTCGCGCGCGTCAAGACCGAAGCAAGCGTCCTCTATGGTGCTCGCGTCGAGCCGGATCTCAGCAAACGCGCGAAACGGGCATAACGATTGCGCTTTGAGAACGTAACTTCCACCCCGGCTCTCTACGCTTCCGTAGCGGGGAGGCGCCTGGAAATCCTCAATTTCATCGAGAGGAGTCTGTGTGTATGCGGCACGGGGCAGCTTGCCTTCCCATCCGGGAAGTTCGTCGCCAAGCTCAGTCGCGAAGCGTTGCGATATGGGCGAAAGGCGTCCGGAATACGTCGCGATTACCGAAGGCGCTGACGAGAACAACGATTCGGTCATACGCTCCCGTTCGCGTCGCGCGCTTTGAGGCGAGCTGCCCGGCACGTGCCGCGCCCGCTGCAATCGGAATGGAATCAAGGGAGACAGTTCGATTGCCGGTGGCCAGTTCTCATCCGACAATCCGATCACGGCTGCGCGAGTCGAACTCAACGCCCGACGCATCCACCGCATCGACAATCTGCACAGGCGAGGACCAATCGCCCACTTCCAAACCGGGCTCTGCGAGCAAGCGGCGTAACTCGGCCACTGCCCTGGCATACGGCACCGGCCCGGATACCAAGCCCAAGCTCGCCAATCGAGAGAGCGCGTCTTTCCAGCTTTCGACGACCTCTTGCTCGCGTGAGCTGAGTCCCGAATCGCCGGGCCAGCCCGCGGCTTCAACGAGGCTGCCGATGAACTCGCTCCAGGCGGGGAACTCGAGCTCGCTCGAAATCGTTCGCAGGACCCGCCGCACAGCGGGCCAGATCCGCCTGAGCACTGCGCACTCCTCCGTCGCGCGCTCCATCTGGCGTAACGAAACGTCCAGCTCCCGGAATTTCCGCAGGCGCAAGTCCGCAAGCGCGCGCGCATCACGCTCGGCGGCAGCGCCTCGAACAAACGGGCAGCGCAGAATCGCGCTCGCATTGGCATGATGGATGCGCGGATACGCGAGTTCCAAAAGCAGCAACGCGCTCGCGATCACCGGGTGATCTTCGAGCGGGGCTGCTGCTGCAATATGAAATACTGAGACTTCTCTGTCTGCCCGCGGCAGATCCGCTGAAGGATAAAACACCTGTTCAAAAACTCGCCGGATCAGAGCCTGATTGGCAGAAAGGCCCGGCACGAAAACACCGGTCGACCGCGAGGCTTGCTGCTCAAAGCTCCTGCGTGCCCAGCGCGCGGCTTGCTCCACCTCCGCATTGAAATCCTGGCAACGCTTCACCGGCGCAAGCTGCGCGTTTCGACGCGGCGATAGCGGCTCAATTGCGGCGCGAGCCGCAAGTGCTTGCTTGACTTGCTCGAGGGCCGGCGTGACACTCGCAAACCCGGCAAACACAACGGAACCCGCCTGGCAAGCCCCTGCGCTGATCCATTTGGGAAGCAGCCGCCACACGTCCGATCGCGTGATCCAGCCCTCTTCCCCGCACTTGCGGCGAAAGCGCTCGTGCCACATTTGAAACTGTTGCGCATCCGGATGATCGTTCCAAAGATCGCCCTCAGCGGAGATGTGCCACTCCGCCATCAGCCGCGCAGCCTTGCGAGCCATCACGGCTGTGGCACTCGAATCGAACATATCCGGATGCTCGTTCTTCAATAATCGATTGCCACGCCAATCGCTCCTGCGCGGGTGAAAGAAGCGTCGGAATGCGGCTTGAGCTGTAGCGCGCCTCCTGCCAGCATGCCGAGAGCCACGCACCGATGCTATAGATCGCGGGCCGCTCCCAAGTATCAAGTCCGCGGCTGAGCTGGTACTCAGAAAACTGTTGCCCAACTACTGCCGCGAGCAACGGTGATGGAGTGACTATGGTGGCTTTCGTGTCGAAATAAAACGGCAGGCCTTTCGAGGCGAGGCGAATCAAGGGGCTCTACACGTATTATCGCGAGTGCCCCGCCTCCGGTCTATTCGTCCCGGAGCGCTACGTACGGATCGACATGGACCGCTCGCCAGGATGGAACGAGAATGGCAGCGAACGTGGTGACTGCAAGCGCAGCTATGACGCATGACATGGTTATCACATCGCTCGTCGACACACCATAAACAAGACTACGCAGGAAGCGCGAAACCGCAAAGAACGCAGGGACTCCAATTGCGAGCCCTATCGCGGCAAGCCGGCCGCCCTCCCACAGGATCGATTTCAGGACATCCGAGCGGAGCGCCCCTAATGCCATCCGAATACCGATATCCCGAGTGCGTTCTGCGACCGAGTGCGCAATGACTCCATATACGCCGAGCGCAGTTAGCAGCAACGCTGCAATCGCGAAGACCGTTACCAGCCATGTATTCGCGCTGCGCGGCGCGACGGCTACCGACAACACCTGTTCCATCGAACGCAGTTTCACAACCGGCAACGTGGGGTCTAACGAATGAACCGCGCTCCGCACTGCACTTGCGAGATTTAACGCGGGCTCTTGCGTTCTAAGCACAAACCAGACCTGCCGCTGTCCGCCGTTGTAGGGGTCCTGCTCGAAGGGGCAATAGGCATGTGGACCGACGGGTTTCTCGGGATTGCGCGCGTTTGAATCCGCAATCACCCCAACAATTCGTATCCATGGCATTTTGCTGTCTGGCGGCCCGAACTTGAAGCGATGGTTTAAAGCGCTCTCTCCAGGCCAGAACGTCCGTCCGAAAGCCTCATTCACGATGGCAACCGGTTCGCTGTTCTTCGTGTCATGCTCGTTCAACAGCCTGCCGGCATCGAGGCGTAAACCAAGGCTGCGGAAGTAATCGCCTTCGACATTCGTGTAGTCAATGATCGGCTTGGCCCCGCCAGATACGCGATCGGGCGAGATGAGCCTTTCCCATTCGCCTTCTAGCGGCAGGTCAGTTGCGAATCCGGCCGACATCGCGCCTGGAAGCGCGCGAAGACGTATGCTGAGCTGTCGTTCGAATGCTTGCACCGAATTGATGTTCGTATACTGCTGCTCCGGCAGCGCCATGCCAAACGTTAGAACGTGTTCTGTTCGAAGCAGCGATTGCTGATTCGAGACGGCGAAAAAGCTGCGCATGAAGAGCCCCGCGGTCATCAGCAGAACAAAAGCCAGCGCGATTTGACCCGCAACCAGCAGGCGCCGCGCTCTCCCAGCCACGCGGCCCCCGCTTTGCGATCGCGATCCCTCCTGCAGGGCTGTCGTGAGGTCCATGCGAAGTGATCCGAGAGCTGGAGCTAATCCGAAGATCAGTCCAGTCGCAAACGAGACTGCCAGCGTAAACCCGAGAACGATTGCGTTCATCTGGATATCGTGTGCGCGCGGGAGATCCGGCGGCAGCAAGCGCACCAGCGCTGCTTGCGACCACCAGGCGCACAAGGCTCCGAGTGATCCGCCGAGGAGAAAGAAGAAAAGGTTCTCATGCAGCATCTGCGAGACGAGCCGCCGCGCTGTAGCGCCAATCGCTGCCCGGACCGCAAGCTCACGGCGCCGCGCAATGGCCCGGCTGAGAAGCATGTTCGAGATGTTGATGCAAGAGATCAGCAGCAAGGCTCCGACCGCGCTCATCAGCAGGATCAACAGGCGGCGCGAATCGGCAACGATTTCGTCTTTGAGCGGCAGAACAGCGACTCCAAGATCCAACTGGGCTCGAATTTCGGGTCGCATGCGGCTCACGATGCGATTGACAACAGACTGCTCGGCCTGTTCTGCCTGTGCAAGCGTGAAGCCGTTTCGAACCCGCGCAATCAACGAGAAGTTGTAATTATCGTTCTCTACGGCGCGCTCCTCCGGCGTCAGACTGAGTGGAATCCAGACATCTGCGTTTGTTGGCCCCTGCAGCATCCCGTGTGTCGGGAACACAAGGCCGCGCGGCAGAACACCAATGATCTGATAGGGCCGCCCATCAAGCAGCAGAGTTTTACCGAGAGGCGCCTGGCCTGCGAACAAGCCGCTGCGCCAAATTCTCAGAAATCATTGCGACGGGAACGGCGCGCTCGTCTTCCTGCCGCGAGTGAAATCTCTGCCCATAGCGGGCGAGAGACCCAGGACCCGCAGCAAACGAAACGATGCCCGCAGGCAATCGACTCGCTCCGGGCGATCTCCGCTTCCCAAGATTGCGCTGCCGTAGAAACAAACATCGCTGTATCGCTGAACGCAGGACTTTGTGCGAACTCGAGCGCGTCGGAAGCCGGCAGGTTAATCGGAATCGGTACCAGCTTCGGCAGCTTCTCGCGAACCAGCACCAGCCGGCTCGGATTGTGAAACGGCAAGGGTTTCAGGAGAACGCCGTAAAAGACGCTGAAAATCGCGGTCGTGAGGCCGATCCCAAGAGCCAGCGCTCCGACCAGCACCACGGTAAACGCCGGCCGCTGACGAGCGCTCCGCAGCGCGAAAACGAGGTCTTGTGTGAGCTGCATCGGCGTTACAAGCGCAATTTTCGAGCCACTTCCGCCTGCGATTCTCATACGATCTAGCGCCGTTCAGTGTTCGCTTTCGGGATGGGGCATGCGGGATCGTTCACAGCCCTCAAACACCGAAAGACCTGCTTACTGCTTGTAAGTATTCACGCAAACACGGCTTCCGGGAAAGCTTGAAACGAGGTTATAAACGTTGGGCGTTCCGATCCCGGTTGCTAAGTCATAACCGACCGTCGTCGCAAACGCCGGTTCGTAAGACGTCTTCGATCTCGAGAGGACGCCGTTCGTGCCCGGTTGTGTCGACGGATAGTAGCAACCGTAACTAATCCCGTTCAACTTTTGGCAGTTGGCATCGTTATCGCCGAGCGTGATGTCGTAAAAGACGCAGGTCGATGACGCGCCATTGCCGAGAGTGGAATTACACGCGCCGTTTCCACTCGCGCCGTACTCGGCCGCGCCCAACTGGTAATAGCCGAAGTTAGGATTGCCTTGGCGAGAGCCGGTAGCCTGATTGATGAGGGCTTGAATGCCCGCCCAAATTGGCGCGCCAAACGACGTTCCGCCCGCTCCGGCCCAGCCGCTCGGGGCGCCCGTACAGGGCACGCCTCCACCCAATGGATCGGTATAGCAGAGGACGAAGTAATGTCCCCATACCCCGTTCGCCGCAAACATCGAAACGTCTGGAAGGTCGCGTACGCCGTCGCTCGGGTTGCCGTAGACCTGCCCCTGGAAAGCCGGCTTCGTGTAACCGGTGCACGTTCCGCTGACCACGCCGGGGATGGCGGGCTGTCCATATGCGCATCCGCTCGGGCCACCGCTTCCGCCGCCTGTCGTCAAGAAGTTTTCTTCGCCTACCGTGCTGTTGCAAAAGCCTCCGGCGCCATACGTCGTTGGATAACCCAAGGAAGTGGCGATTAACTGGCTGGCACAGGAATCGTTCCATGGAATTTCCGGAATGTAAGACAGCGCCGAGTTGTAACTCGGACCGTTCGTTCCGCTCCAGTAAGTTGAAGTCTGCCCCAGGAAGGTATCGCCGTAATCTGTACCGCCGACCGCCACGTTGTTCGGCGTGGACGCGAGCGCATTGACGTTGATCCCGTACATGGCATAGGGCTGGTTCTGATCTGTAACATCAGCATCCGCATCGCCCGTTGAAACAAATACCGAAACGCCTTCGAACACGGCGAGCTGATACAGTGCATTGACGTACGCGTTCCCGTTCGCGCCATTTCCGGACTCCGGCAAACCATAGCTCAAACTCATAATCGGGGGCGGCGCCGCGCAATTCAGTAAGTTTTCCAGCGCTATAAAAGCGCCAAAGTTGGTTTCCGTATCCGCGCAGGATGCAAGCTCGATCGTGGCGTTCGGAGCGGAAGCGCTCGCCCATTCGGCGTCCACAGCCGCTTCGGCATCATCACCCACCACCACCCCGGGATCCGAACAGGTCTCTGGCGCGATCGGGATTCCGTTCTCGGTCGTACCTTTGCCCATCGGCTGCGGATGTACCGTAATCAGCTTGCCTTGCGGGAAATTATTCGACAGGCCCAACACGTTCCGAAACGTCACGAAGTCTCCCGTCGAATACAGATCCGTTCGCTCCAAAACTACGACTGTCTGTCCCTGCCCTGAAATGCCTAAATAGCTATAGAGCGAATTATAGTTATAGATTGTCTGCAGATCGAGCGGCGTTACGATCTGGTTGTCTGCACTTACTGTGTACTCCGTAACCGGAGGCTTCACTTTTGTGGTCAGCTTCTTCGGCTTGAAATCGTGCAATGCTACCGGCCCAAGGACAACTTCGGCCAGCGCGGCTGGAATCTTCGGATTGCTGACGTTCGCGAAGTGCCGCTTTCCGTTCACTTCGACATAGTGAATCTCGGTGTGAAACGCGTGTTCTACCTGGCCCGCCGTACCCGAGAAATCGATCACCATGCTGGGGCTCAAAGAATTCACTTTGAATCCATGCGATGCCAGCCAGTCCTTGACCGCATCGATATCCTGTTCAGCTAGACCAAATCTCTGGACGAACTGCGCTGCATTCCCAAACCTGTGAAAGTTTCGGGACTTCGGATCGTTCAGGCTCTCGATGTAATACTGCAATGCGGCTTCTTGCCGGGCAGGCCGCTTCAATTGCAAACGCAGGTGCTCCAACGGCCGGTCGTCCGCCATTTTGCCCAGATCGGTAGATTTAGCCAACGCCGGGTGTACATTGCCTGTACGAGTGATGAGTTGATGCTCATCGATACCCTGGCTGACAAGGACCGGCGCATTCCGGCCGGCTTGAGCAAACGCCAGGGAGCCGCACGTGAACGCGGCGGCAAAGCAGAGGATGGACACACTTCGAGTTTTTCGAGACATTGGTTCTCTTTTTCTGCAGTGAAATTAGGCTGCTTGGAACGGTTTCAACCGAAAGTAGCAGCGAATAGAATCCCGCGGCAACGGACTAAGCGGGACCACGAGTACCGCGGATCAGAGAAACCGCTGTTACTTCAATCGCTCATGAGGAAGATGCAGGGGCGCTCGTTTTGCGCATGCGCGACTTCCCAATAGCGCTGTAGGATCGAGTAGACCATCAGCCCCGTCTCGCCTTCCCCCAGCAGCAAATACCGGAAAGACTGGCGCATGGGGTTCAAGCGCGTCAGGCGGACAAAGATTGCCGCCGGATGAATGCGCTCGCTCAAGTAAGCGATCGTATTTGCTTTCGCGACGGCCTGCGACACCTTAATAAGGTACTGTCCGGCTTCTTTGCGAACCGTAATCTCAATCGGAGAAAGGAACTCGCTTCGATTATCAAGGAGGTCTACACGTACGAAAGCAAGCGGGCCCGTCACGTGATAGTAGCGCTCAATCTGATTCGCGTGACTGGTTCGAACCTCCGGATCGAGGCTATCTACTGGAACCAGATTCACCTTTGCTGCACGAAGCTCGTTCCAAAGCCGCTCGGATTCGGCATCACAGATTCGATGTCCCTCGACTCGCAGCTCCGTAGACCGCATATACCGGCTGATCCCGCTGAGAATCAAGATGAACAGAATAAAAAATGCGGCGATGATGATACCATCGGTGCGCTCGGCGATGTTGGCGATCGTGGTGTACGCGAACACGATGACCACGGCCCAGCAGTAAAAGCCCAGGCCAAAGGCGCGCTCTCTCCACAGTGAAATGGCGGAAGCCACTGCGGCGGATGACATCAATACCAGCACGCCAGTCGCGTAGGCGCCGCCTTGCGCATCAACATTCGCGCGGAACACCAGCGTGATCAGCACGTCGAAGCCGAACAGCACCAACACGAGCGGGCGCGCGTAAGCGACCCAGTGCGGCGCTAATCCGACCCGCGGAAGGTATCGCGGTACCAGGTGCAGCAAACCGGCCATGGCGGAAGCTCCAGCGAACCAGAGAATCAGAATAGTCGAGATATCGTAGACGGAGCCGAAAATGTTTCCGAGATATTGGTGCGCCAAATAGGCGATCACGCGGCCACTTGCCGGCCCGCCCTCTTTATAGGCATCAGGCGGAACCAGCAACGTGCTTACCAGGCTCGAGACCAGGAGTAAAACGCTCATAATTACCGCCGCCGAGACCAGCAGCTTGCGCGTGTTGCGAATGCGGCCCTGTGGCGGGTCCGCGTCATGTTCATCGCCCTGAATCAATGGCATTACCGAGACGCCGGTTTCAAATCCGCTTAATCCCAGAGCCAGCCGGGGAAACAGGATGAGGGCAGCGGCAGCCACATGGGTCCAACTGCCTTGTGCGTTCAGGGCATCGCGCCAATGCGGCAACGCGATAGGATGCGACATTAGAACGTACAGCGTGCGCGCCAGCACGATCACGTTCAGTAGCAGATACGGAATGCAGACAGCAGTCGCAAGGCGAATCGCTTCTTTAAATCCCTTCAGGAACACACCGGCCAAAAGCGCCAGCAGAATCAGCGTGACGCTCATTCGGGCGTCATGGAGAAACGGATGAAGGTACGGATTTTCGGTCGCGTGGGTAGCTGCGTCGGCTGCCGACAGGGTCATCGTAATCACAAAATCGGTAGCGGCAAAACCCAGCAGAACCAAAACCAGCAGGCGCCCCCACCAGCCGGGAAGCAGGTTTTCGAGCATGGCTATCGAACCCTGGCCCACGTAGGACCGCGCAGCGACTTGCGAATAGATCGGCACTGCGCATGCTAAGGTCACAGCAACGAGCACCGCAGTCGCAATCGGAGAGATGACACCAGCCGCGAGCAATGCGATGCCCGGTTGATAGCCGAGAGTAGAAAAGTAATCAACGCCTGTAAGCCAGATGACCAGATACCAGGGCTGAGTATTGTCCTCGGGCTTGCGATGTGAGCCAATGGATTCCGAACCGCGTAGCCATCGGCGCCACCCGGAAACAGGCGGTGCCCCAGATTGCTCGGATGTGACTACGACATTCGAACTCACGCGTTCAACGTACCGCAGCGCCTTTGAATCCAGTATGCAATCAAGCTACGGACTCACTCCCGATCGAAGACGCGTTTTCCTGGTCGTGCTTTTCCTGGTCCTCAAGGCAGTACGGCGTCCAGGGCACGGCTTCGAGACGTGCCGGCTCGATCGGCCGGTCGCAGTCGATGCACCTGCCGTAGCTGCGTTCATTGATGCGCTGTAACGCATCGCGCACCTGCTTGAGCGTCTCGGCAGCCAGCGTGCTCTCCTGGAACCGCGCGGCTTTCATCTCAGAAGAGGTGACTTGATCGATCGGGTCCTCAACCTCCGCTGTGCGGGATTCGCGCGCTTCGTTCTCAAATCGTGCAATATAGTCGATCAGCTCCTGCTCACGGGCGAGCAGCCGTTGTCTGAAATGTTCCATTTCCATTGCTTTATGTGCTGAGTATATGATGTAGCAGGCTAGCGTCCGTTACGCAAAGGCCGGGCGCGCTCGGGAGGCGGCATGGCTAACAAGCTGAAATTGTTCGTAGGTTCGTCTGTAGGCGGCCTGGAACATGCCTATGCTGTGGCAGCGATTTTGGATCACGATGCACACGTGCACCCCTGGCCGAATGGAATCTTCCAAATCGGGAACTACCCTATCGAGGATCTTCTTCAGACTCTCGACAAATCCGATTTCGGCGCCTTCATTTGCCTCCCCGAGGACGTTCTTATCATGAACCGCCAGAACGCGAAGGTCGAAAGCAAGGCCGCGCGCGATAACGTCATCTTCGAACTCGGCATGTTCATGGGGCGGCTTGGAAGGAGCCGGGCTTTCATTCTTAAGCCGAGGGGACAAGAACTTCATTGCCTACGGACCTGGCGGGAATCACTCCAGCCGACTTCAACGACGATCCGGACATCCAGTTCGCGCTTCTCACGCCAACTCGGGACATCTTCAAGAAGATGCAGAGAGTCGGACCGAAGGCCGCAGCCAAGCCGCAAACACAAAACCACAAATCGGTTACGACCGGCAGGCTGCGCTGATCAAAGCCAAGCAGGATTCGGGCGCTCTCCTGCACATTGCCAAATGCACGCGCAGTGACACGATTTTGCCGTCCGGTGACGTAAAGACGGTTGAAAACTTCGGAGACGTGGAGGTTATCGGCGACGAGCCGGTAGAACAAATCTCCCATACTTTCAGCTCACGCGCGGGCCGCACAACGGCCCCGCGCTACGAATCGCTTACTGCAGGACAGTCCATTACCTGGGAGTGGAGCGATGAGAGCCCGGATCAAAACGAGCGCGTAGGGATGGTTGTCTTTAGCCCGCCATTGATGAAGGGCAGACCCGTATCCTATAAGCGCGAGCGTACCGTACTAAGCGGAATTGCACTCACAGAGCTGCAGCGGCGTGACGTTACCGGCGAAAGCGATGAGTCCATTAAAGTGATGTTCTCGCACATTTACGACAGTTACGTTTATCAATTATTGTTTCCCGAAGGCCGCTTCCCGGCTGGCTTTCGCTTGACCACCTTTGGCCCGGATGGAAAGCGGGACGACCAGGAAACTGAGTTCGCGAAACGCCAGATGACCGAGTTTTCCGCTACTCGAATTTTGAGCTTTAACCTTGCGAACCCGCTTCCCGGCTACACCTACCAAATCAATTGGGATGTACCGAAAGACAGGAGCGAGAGCCCGTTCAATGCCGTCGAGAGCGGATTCGTGGAAGAGATGACGCGGCGTTTGCTGGCGCTGCGCACAGTGGACCGGTCCCATTCGATAACGGCGCGGCGAGCGCTGTCAATTGCATGCGAGTGCGCGCTGCGTATGGCAGGAGCTTCGGAAGACCTTGAAGTAACGCTCTATGTTTACGATCGCCAAAAGAGCGCGCTCGTGTGCGTAGCATCCCTGGGCGCGGAGGCTGTCGAAAAGAACTGGGAAGCGTACGCGTTCACGCCCGGCCGCGGGATCGCCGGCCACGCCTTCCGTCAGCTCGAAGTCGTATCGTATGTCAGGCCGGAAGCTTCGAATCCCGACGTACCGGACCGCTACGAAACGGTTCCCGGTGAAGATTACGAAAGCCGCCCCTGGATCCTAATCTCGATACCGCTTTTTTATGCCGGGCATCTGGGGAGAAGCGTCGGAGTACTCTCCCTAGCATCGAGATCGAAAACGTCCGCCCTGTCACCGCTCGCTCGCGATTCCAGTAAACTTGCGCAATTGAGAAACGAGCTCGGCAATTGGTATGGCTGCGAGTTGGCCGAGGCGTTGGGCGTGATCGCCTCGACGAAGTTCTGGACGGCAGCAGCAACAGCCGCCTCCTGACGAGCAGCTTCAGCAAAGGCAAATAATGGCGGACGAAAATGTGGTTGATCTATTAAATGGATTGCTCCGGATTTCGAGAGACGGCGAAGAGGGTTTTCGCGCCGCTGCCGAAAATGTGCGGAATTCCGAGCTGGACACCGTGTTTAGCGGATACGCAGAACAACGCGCCGCGTTCGCTCGGGATCTGGCGGCCGAGATAAAACGGTTAGGTGGCGAGCCTGACGATTCGGGGACTTTGGGAGGCGCTGCGCATCGCGGCTGGATGGACTTAAAGGCCGCGCTCTCCGGAGGCAGCGCGGGGGCCATCATCGCGGCTTGCGAGAGCGGCGAAGATTCCGCTGAAGCCGCCTATGCTCGCGCCGTGGACAGTGGAATCTCTGGCAAAACACGGATGCTTGTCGAAAGACAATGGCAGCAAATCAAAGAGGTTCACACTCGCCTCCGCCGACTCAAAGCCGAGATCGCGGACGGCGTCGAATTTCAGAAAAACGAATAAGATCCGTGCGGCAGAAGCTATGCCGCTATACAGAGGCAGCTCTCGTGCGATCTTCACCTGCTGCCGGAAGCACGCTCTCGATGTCTGAAAACTTCTGCGCGCGATGCAGATAATAGTAGACGCAGAGCAATGTCACCATCAAGAGGCCCAGAATCACCATGACCAGGGCGAAGTGCTCCACTTGCCGCATAGGCGCGGCAGCCCGATGCTCCTCCTGGCTCACGATTACGATCCAGCCCAGGTTCTCGTAGTGTTGCTTCAATCCAGTGTCGGCAAAACCGATAATATATGGGCCCGAGCTAAGCGGGGCCGTCAGTGCGCCGGTCTGCCGCCCTTGGACAGCACCGAGAGAATCGCGAATCGCGTCGAACTGTTGCGATTTCAAATGCGCGAAGACATTCGCATTCGGTGCGCTGATAATCGAGCCATCATCGCTGACGAGTTCGGCCTGTGCGCCGTTAGCGATCTGGCCTTGTTGAAATCGCGACAGCAGGCCTGAGACATTGACTCCCGCGATCAACACACCAATACAACGCGACGAAGCGGGATCAAAGATCGGCCCATACATGTTGACGTAATAGGAATTCGTAAACTCGTCAAACAGTATGCCGCCAACCTTAACGGCGCCCTTGCCGTCCTTGTAAGCTGCCTGCCAGTCAGCGTCCTGCGCATAGGAAGTTTTCGTCTGCTTCTGACTCGCAGCCGTGATCGTGCCGCTCTGGTCCGTGGCGACGATATCCAAAAACCGCGGATCGAGTTCTCTGCGCCTCCGCAATAGCTCGGACGCATTCGAGCCCAGCATTCCTTTGCCTTTCGTCTCGGCCCCCGCCGCATTTACGGGCGTGCCAGCCGCCGCTTCCCCGGCTCCTGTTTTTACACCCTGCGCTCCAGCTTTTCGACCACCGGCAGAGACCGTTTCTACCAGAGCCGGCTCGGCCGCCATCATATTTACATCCGCTACCCGATCGCGAATGAACTGTGAAACGTCATTGCTGTACATGTCGGCAACAGTCTTGAAATCATTGCCTATCGACGTGTCGAGAGCTTTGTCACTGCGCGCCGTCAGAATCAACCCAACAATGCTCAGGGGCACAATGACGATGAGGAGAGTTACGAGAAGCTTGGTAATTGAAACGCGAACTTCGAGTCGATCAAGGGCCATGTCACACCTCCCAGGTATTTCGTGCGGGAAGTCGTGCCACGGCCGGGGTCATGGGCTCGCTTTCGCCAGCCGGGCCTGAGACACGTGGCCGCCCCCGGCTTGATAATACTCCAACTTAAGCGGCGTGGGAAGGTAAAAGAAAAGGGCGGCCCCTGAGAGCCGCCCATCCGGGTTAGTTGTGTTTTCTAGCTTATATTTCTTCCGCCGCGAGTGCGTCTTCGCCAAGGTCTTCCGATAGCCCGCCAGCGTAGATGCCGCGAGCTTCGTCGCCGTAGTCCTGAAGGCCATCGGCAAGCGAAAGATCTTGCTCGGGAATGGGTTCTTCTTCGACCACATCCTCGCCCGCGATCTTCACGCGCCGGTAGTATTCCATGCCCGTTCCGGCCGGTATGAGCCGACCCATGATCACGTTCTCTTTCAGGCCTCGCAGGTAGTCCACCTTGCCATTGATCGCTGCTTCGGTAAGCACGCGAGTGGTCTCCTGGAAGCTCGCCGCTGAGATGAACGAGTCCGTCGAAAGCGAAGCCTTCGTGATACCGAGAAGGATGGGCTTGCCGGTCGCGGGACGCTGCCCGGCCTCAATCACTCGGTTATTCTCTTCGCGGAACTTGAACTTGTCCACCACTTCTTCAGGCAGGAACTCGGTATCGCCGATATCCTCGATTCTGATCCAGCGCATCATCTGCCGCGAGATCACTTCGAGATGCTTATCGTTGATGTTCACGCCCTGCAAGCGGTAGACTTCCTGGATTTCGTTCACCAGATACTTCTGCAATTCCTTTTCGCCGAGCACCGCCAGAATGTCATGCGGATTGCGGGGACCATCCATTAATGGATCACCCGAGCGAACCCGCTCACTCTCCTGGACGTTGATGTGAACCCCGCGCGGAATCGAGTATTCCTTCTGCACGCCGTCATCACCGACGATATACAGCTTTCGCATACCCTTGGTGACTTCGCCGTACTTCACGACTCCGTTGATTTCCGCAATCACAGCGGTTTCGCGGGGCTTGCGGGCCTCGAAAAGCTCGACCACGCGGGGCAGACCGCCCGTGATGTCTTTGGTTTTGGTTGTAGCGCGCGGTATCTTCGCAAGCACGTCGCCCGCGTGCATCTCTTCCCCGTCAGACACCATCAGGTGCGCGTGGGTCGGCATCAGGTAGCGCCGTTCTTCGGATTTTGTGCCGCCCTGCGGACGGACGATGATGGTCGGGAAGCGCTTCTCATCCGATGATTCAGTCACCACTACCTGCATATTGCCGGTGATTTCATCGACCTGCTCCTGCGTGGTTACGCCGTCGATCAGGTCTTTGAAGTGAATCGTGCCGCTGACCTCGGTCAGAATCGAGAACGTGTACGGGTCCCATTCCAGCAATACTTGGTTCGCCTTTACGGGAGCCCCGTCTTCCAGGTTGATCTTCGCGCCGTACACGATCGGATACCGTTCGCGCTCGCGGTTCTTCTCATCGACGATGATCAGAATGCCGTTGCGGTTCATCGCAATCAGCTCGCCCTTCTTATTGCGGACTGTGTTGACGTTGCTGAATTTGATGAACCCATCGCTTTTCGCGTCTTGCGTAGATTGCTCGCTGACGCGCGTCGCCGCGCCGCCGATGTGGAAGGTACGCATCGTGAGCTGCGTTCCAGGCTCTCCGATGGATTGCGCCGAAATAATGCCGACCGCCTCGCCGCGCTCGACCATGCGGCCGGTCGCAAGATTGCGCCCATAGCACAGCCGGCAGACGCCGCGCTTCGATTCGCACGTCAGCACCGAGCGAATTTTCACGCGCTCAATACCGGCCGCCTGAATGGCGCTCGCCAGATCCTCTGTGATCTCCTCGTTCACGCTGACGATCACGTTGTTTTCGTAATCGCGCTGGTCCTCAAGAGCGACGCGGCCCACAATGCGGTCGCGCAGCGGCTCGATGATTTCACCCGATTCGATGATCGGCTCGACATAAATGCCGTCGCTTGTGCCGCAGTCGTCTTCGGTAATGATGACGTCTTGCGCGACGTCGCACAGCCGGCGGGTGAGATAACCGGAGTCGGCGGTCTTCAGAGCGGTATCGGCTAAGCCCTTACGCGCGCCGTGCGTCGAGATAAAGTACTGCAGCACGTTCAAGCCTTCCCGGAAGTTCGCCGTAATCGGGGTTTCAATGATCTCGCCCGAAGGCTTCGCCATCAAGCCGCGCATACCCGAAAGCTGGCGAATCTGCTGCTTGGACCCGCGGGCGCCGGAGTCGGCCATGATGTAAATCGGATTCAGATTGCGGCCTGTCCGGTCGTCTTCCTCCATGTTCTTGAACATCTTCTCGGAGACCGCTTCGGTGACCTTCGACCAGATTTCAATGATCTTGTTGTAGCGCTCCGATTGGGTGATCGCGCCTTCCTGATACTGCTGCTGAACCTCGATCACCTGCCGCTCGGCTTCGCGAACCAGGTTGCCCTTGTCCTCGGGAACCACCATATCGTCGATGCCGATTGAAATGCCCGCGCGCGTGGCGTACAGGAACCCAAGCTTCTTGACTTCATCGAGCATCTGGACGGTCGTTTGCAGACCGAACTTCAAGTAGCAGTATTGAACCAGCTGCGTGTCGCCCTTCTTCTTCAACAAGCCGTTGATGAACGGCATCTCCTTCGGAAGGACATCGTTCAAAATCACGCGCCCGACCGTCGTGTCCATGTACTGCTTATTGAATTCGATCGGCTCGGTATGAAGAATGTTCTGATTGTCGAACGCCTTCGTCAGATCGATGACTTTACCCGTATATCGCAGCTTGATCTCAGTGAGCGTCTCGACTTCGCCCATCTCGAGCGCGATCAGCACATCGTCAATCGAGGCGAATGTGCGGCCAGAACCCTTCGCATTCGGGCGCGATTTCGTCAGGTAATACAGGCCGAGCACCATGTCCTGGGTAGGAATTGCAATCGGCGCGCCATGCGCGGGCGAAAGAATATTATTCGACGCCAGCATCAACGTGGCGGCTTCGATCTGCGCTTCCGGAGAAAGCGGAATGTGAACCGCCATCTGATCGCCGTCGAAATCCGCGTTAAAGGCCGTGCAAGTCAGCGGATGCAGCTTAATCGCTTTCCCTTCGACTAGCACAGGCTCGAAGGCTTGAATGCCCAGCCGGTGCAAGGTGGGAGCGCGATTCAACAGGATGGGATGATCCTTGATGACCTCTTCCAGAATGTCCCAAACCACCGGATCCTGCTGCTCGACCAATTCCTTAGCTTGCTTGATCGTCGTACAATGGCCGCGCTGTTCAAGCCGATGATAGATAAAGGGCTTGAAAAGCTCGAGCGCCATTTTCTTTGGAAGGCCGCATTGATGCAGCTTCAACTCCGGTCCGACCACGATGACCGAGCGGCCCGAGTAGTCGACGCGCTTGCCGAGCAGGTTCTGCCGGAAACGGCCCTGCTTGCCTTTGAGCGTGTCCGAAAGCGATTTGAGCGGACGATTATTCGCGCCTCGCAGCACGCGCCCGCGGCGTCCGTTATCGAATAGAGCGTCGACGGCTTCCTGCAGCATGCGCTTTTCGTTGCGCACGATTACATCCGGCGCATGGAGTTCCATCAGCTTCTTGAGGCGGTTATTGCGGTTGATCACGCGCCGGTACAGGTCGTTCAGGTCCGAAGTCGCGAACCGGCCGCCATCGAGCGGTACGAGCGGACGCAGCTCGGGCGGAATAACCGGAATTACATCTAGAATCATCCATTCCGGCTTGTTGCCCGATTTTCGGAAGCTTTCTACAACACGGAGACGCTTCGCGTACTTCAGCTTCTTCTGCGCCGAAGTCTCGGTCTTCATCCTTTCGCGAATGTCGAGGCTGAGCGCTTCGATATCAATGCGCTTCAGCAGCTCCTTCACGCCTTCCGCGCCCATCATGGCGACGAACTTTCCGGCGAACTCCTGATCGAGTTGCCGCTTCCGCTCGTCGCTGATCACCTCGCCCATGTTGAGGCCGGTAGCCTTCGCCTGGATCGATCACCACGAACGCTTCGTAGTACAACACCCGCTCCAGCTCGCGAAGCGTGATATCGAGCAGATATCCGATGCGGCTCGGCAGGCCCTTAAAAAACCACACGTGTGACGAGGCGCTAGCCAGCTCGATGTGGCCCAGCCGCTCGCGGCGCACGCGGGAAAGAGTTACTTCTACGCCGCACTTATCGCAGATCACTCCGCGATGTTTCATGCGCTTGTACTTGCCGCAGAGGCATTCCCAGTCGGCCACCGGCCCGAAGATGCGGGCGCAAAAAAGTCCGTCGCGCTCGGGCTTAAACGTCCGGTAATTGATGGTTTCCGGCTTGGTCACTTCACCATGCGACCAACTCCGGATCTTCTCGGGAGAGGCCAGGCTGATTCGAATCGAATCGAAGTCGGCAATGAGATTGGCCCTATCGTACGGAGAGGAACGATACATGAATGATCCTTAAATTCCTTTCTACTTTCCCTATCCCGCTTCGCTAATCCGCTGCGATCGCCAAGTCCTCGATCTCGCGTGGCTTCTTCATCAACTCCACATCGAGACACAGGCTCTGCAACTCGCGGATCAGCACGTTGAATGACTCAGGCACGCCGGGCTCGGCCGCCGCCTCACCCTTCACGATGGCTTCGTAAATCTTTGCGCGCCCATAAACATCGTCGGATTTGGCGGTAAGCAACTCTTGCAAGATGTATGCCGCGCCGTAAGCTTCGAGCGCCCAGACTTCCATTTCGCCGAACCGCTGGCCGCCAAACTGCGCTTTTCCGCCCAGCGGCTGCTGCGTAATCAGTGAATATGGCCCAATGGAGCGCGCGTGAATCTTGTCATCGACCAGGTGGCTCAGCTTCAACATATAGATGTAGCCGACCGTCACCGGCTGCTCGAAGGGCTGGCCGGTCATGCCGTCGAATAGCTGCACCTTCCCTGATGTAGGCAACTCGGCTGCGGTCAGCCGTGCCTTTATGTCCTTCTCCGTCGCGCCGTCAAAGACCGGCGTGGCGAAGTGCAGCCCCAGTTTCGCGGCTGCCCACCCCAAGTGCGTTTCGAGAATCTGGCCGACGTTCATACGCGATGGAACGCCCAGCGGATTCAAAACGATCTCAACCGGAGTACCATCCGGCAAATACGGCATGTCTTCTTCCGGCACAATCCGCGCAATCACGCCCTTGTTGCCGTGCCGTCCCGCCATCTTGTCGCCAACCGAAAGCTTGCGCTTCATGGCGATATAAACTTTGACCAACTTGATCACGCCCGGAGGGAGCTCATCGCCCTTTCGCAACTTCGCGATTTTCTCTTCGGTAATCTTTTCGAGCACCGCAATCTGCCGCGACGTCATCTCTTCGATTTCGTCGATCTGCTCATTCAGCCGCGGATCTCTCACCGAAAGCCGCATGCGTTTGAGATCGCGAGCGCGCAGCTTCTCGAGCAGATCACGCGTGAGCGGAACCTCTTTTGACAGCAGCTTCTTGTTCGTCTTCTCGTCGTGCAGATCGGCGGTCAGCTCTTTGCCTTTCAGCAGCTCCTCGAGACGCTTGGCGCGCTCATCACTCAGAATGCGCTTCTCGTCCTCGAGGTTCCGGTGCATCCGCTCCTCCTGCAATTGCAGGATCTGGCGGGAGCGCTCGTCGAGCTCAGCGCCCTTGCGCGAAAAGACTTTGCAATCCACAATCGTGCCCTCGATGCCCGGCGGGCAGTAGAGAGACGCGTCCTTTACATCGCCAGCCTTCTCGCCGAAAATTGCGCGCAGCAGCTTTTCTTCGGGCGTCAGTTGCGTTTCGCCTTTGGGCGTCACTTTGCCAACCAGAATGTCTCCCGGCTTTACCGTGGCCCCAATCCGAATAATCCCGCTTTCGTCGAGATTACGCAGGAAGGATTCGGCAATATTAGGAATGTCGCGAGTGATTTCTTCGGGTCCGAGCTTCGTGTCCCGGCCTTCGATCTCAAACTCTTCAATGTGAATCGAAGTGTAGTAATCGTCTTTCACCAGCTTCTCGCTGACCACGATCGCGTCCTCGAAGTTGTATCCGCGCCAGGGCATAAACGCAACCAGCACGTTGCGGCCAAGCGCCAGCTCGCCCGCTTCTGTGCAGGGACCGTCCGCCAGCACGTCGCCCTTCTTCACTTTCTGACCCTGATGAACGATCGGCTTCTGGCTGATGCAGGTGTTCTGATTCGAGCGCTTGAATTTCGTGAGCTGATAGATGTCTGCCCCGACTTCACGGGACATCTGCCCCTCGTGCGCGCTGCCTTCCACACGCACGATGATGCGCTCGCTATCGACCGAATCAACGACTCCGGCGCGTTTGCAGATCACAACCGCTCCTGAATCCCGCGCTGTAACGCGTTCCATGCCCGTGCCCACGTACGGCGCTTCCGCCCGCAGCAAAGGCACCGCCTGGCGCTGCATGTTCGATCCCATCAAGGCGCGGTTCGCATCGTCGTTCTCGAGGAACGGAATCAGGCTTGCCGCGACCGAGACCAGTTGTTTCGGGCTGACGTCCATGTACTCGATCTCATCCCGATGCTTCAGCACGAAGTTACCCGCCTGGCGCGCGTTTACGAGATCGTCGACAATGCGTCCCTTGTCGTCAATCGCTACGTTTGCCTGGGCGATGATGTATTTGTCTTCTTCCCAAGCGGACAGATAATCGGAGTGCGCTTCAGATTCAGCCGGTTGCTTCTTGCCCCCGCTGCTCGAATTCGCCTTGTCCAGCTCGGCCCGCGAAACCACGTCCCCTACCCTCAAGTCGGTGCCGCCGGGATTCAGGATCCTGACCTCGTCCACCAGAACTCCGTTCTTCACACGCCGGTATGGACTCTCAATGAAACCGTATTCGTTGATCCGTGCGAAGCAGGACAGAGAAGAAATTAATCCGATGTTCGGACCTTCCGGCGTTTCGATCGGGCAGATCCGGCCGTAATGCGTCGGATGCACGTCGCGAACTTCGAATCCCGCGCGCTCGCGAGACAAGCCGCCCGGCCCGAGCGCCGATAACCGCCGCTTGTGCGTGATCTCTGACAGCGGATTCGTCTGATCCATGAATTGCGACAGCTGGCTCGATCCGAAGAACTCGCGGATTGCCGCCATCACCGGCTTCGCGTTCACCAGGTCGTGCGGCATAGCCGTCGACATCTCCTGGTAAACCGACATCTTTTCCTTAATCGCGCGCTCCATGCGCACCAGCCCGATCCGGAACTGGTTCTCGAGCAACTCGCCCACTGCACGTACGCGCCGATTCCCCAAGTGATCGATGTCGTCCACCGCACCGAGTCCCTTGCGGAGCCGCAGCAGGTACAGAATCGTGTCTGTGAAATCCTTCTCATCGAGCGTGCGCTTATCGAGCGGCGTCGCGTCCGCTTTGTCGTGCAGCTTGATATTGAATTTCATCCGTCCTACGCGCGAAAAATCGTACTTGCGCGGGTCGAAGAACATGCCCTGGAACAGTTGCGTAGCCGTATCGAGAGTCGGCGGATCTCCGGGCCTGAGCTTGCGATAAATTTCGAGCAGCGCGTCATTCTGGCTCTTCACGCCGTCTTTGCGCAGTGTGGCCGAAATGACATTACCCGCATCGTCGCGGTCCGGAAAGAAGATTTCAAAATTTTGAATGCCTGCCTCGAGAAGCTTTCCAATGGCGGTAGCCGTCACTTCATGGTTCGCTTCAATCAACACTTCGCCCGTAGACATGTCGATCACGTCCGCCGCGACATACGCGCCTTCCAGATCGTTCGGCGCAACCTCCACGTTCTCGATTTTGGATTTTTGAAGCTCCCGGAACAGCGAGTTGGTGATTTTCCGGCCTTGCGGCACGACCGTGTCACCGCCCTTGGTTGTGATCGCGTGCGAAAGCTTCATCCCGATAAGGCTCTCGTTTACGCCCCACAGCAGCTTCTTGTTCTTCAGGGAAATGGTCGAAATTTTGTAAAACGCGCGGATAATATCGGCATCCGTCTTCAGCCCCAGCGCCCGCAGGAACACCGTGCCGTAAAATTTGCGCTTGCGGTCGATCCGCACATACAGAAGGTTCTTGTTGTCGTATTCGAATTCGACCCAGCTTCCCCGGTAGGGGATGATCTTACCTAGAAAATAACCTTGCGCCTGCACCCGCTCGAAGAAAACGCCCGGCGAGCGATGCAATTGCGAGACAATCACGCGCTCCGTTCCATTGATGATGAACGTCCCGTTGTCCGTCATCAACGGAATCTCGCCGAAAAAGACCTCCTGCTCCTTGATGTCCCGGACAGTTTTGTTTCCCGTCTCCGCGTCTTTGTCGTAAACCGTCAACCGGATCGTCACTTTCAACGGAGCCGCATACGTCATCCCGCGCTCTTCGCATTCGGGCATGTCGTATTTCAATTGCAGCGCCACCGGATCTCCGCAGCGGTTGCAGAACGTGACAATGTTCTTATTGAATGTGCCGCACTTGTGGCACAGCACATCGCCCGCATGAAAAGGATCCGTGCGGATCTCGGCCCCGCAGTTCGGATTCCGGCAAATCGTGCGCAGGTGATGCAGCCCCTTCAGGTTGCCGCACTTGCACTCCCAATTCCCGATTGAGTAATCGACGAACTCGAGCTGGCTCAAGCCCCGGAAATCGGAAATCGGAAAGACAGAGCTGAACACGCTCTGCAACCCTGCATCCTCGCGCTCTTTCGGAAGCAGGTCCATCTGCAGAAAGCGCTCGTACGATCGCTTCTGTACCTCAATCAGGTTCGGAATCGGAATTGAAGTTTTGATCTTCGAAAAATCAACTCTCTCGCGGAGAGATCCATCTAAAACGCTGGGCATCTAGGATTGTCCTTTTTTGGAAACCAGTGACAACAATGTCGGCATCTAGCAATTCGCAAAGTAACGAGACCGAACCGCGGTTTCTATACGGCTTCGGCCGGCAGCGGTGAACTAAGGCAGTCCACCCGCCAAGGCTGGCGCGGCACAGGCAAAAGTAGGCCGCACGGGCAGAAAAACTGATGAGAAAGATCGGGCCTGACAATGACCTTCAGGTAAGCACTGCGTACGGCGCAACAAATGTTCGAAACGAGACCGAAAAGTGGATACGGATAAGAGGAAAATTTCGGGCATGCAAAAGCTCCCGTCGTTCCGGCGAGAAACGCGGGAGTACTAGTTAACAAACTGAAACCACAAATCCGATGCTGGACCGCCCCAGTTTGACGTCAATCTTAGGATAACCAAGTCCGGCCAGCCACGTCAACCCGAACCGGCTAGCCTCCTTTAGAATACAACACAAGCGCAGCTGATTCTTACAATTACTTCACTTCTACGGTCGCGCCCGCGTCCGCGAACTTCTTCCGAATCGCCTCGGCTTCGTCTTTATTCACGCCTTCTTTGATCGGTTTCGGCGCGCCATCCACCAGATCTTTCGCTTCCTTCAGCCCCAAACTGGTGACTTCACGAACCGCCTTGATGACGTTGATCTTGTTCGCGCCAACGGCCGTTAGGACCACGCTAAACTCGGTCTTCTCTTCCGCTGCCGGAGCCGCAGCCGCCGCGCCAGCGCCCGGAGCCGCCACAGCCACCGATGCCGCGGCAGCCGAAACCCCTAGCTTCTCTTCGAGCATCTTCACCAGCTGCGATGCCTCGAGCAGCGTCAATCCCTGAATCTGTTCTGCTATCGCGTTAATATCCGCCATTCTCTTTCCTGACTCCCTACTCTTTGAACTTGTTCTCTTTCCCTGCCTGATCCAAAACCACGGCCAGATTACGGCCCACGCCATTCATCGCGCTCACGAGCCGAGTTGCCGAAGCATTCATCAAATACAGAAGCTTCGCATAAATCTCTTCCTTGGGCGGCATCGCGGCCAAGTCGTTGATCGCCTTGACATCGATGACGCGGCCCTCGACCATCCCCGCCTTAAACGTGAACGCCGCGTTATCTTTCGCGTACTTCGTCAGCGCCTTCGCCAGCGCAACCGGATCGTTCGATGTAAACGCGAGCGACGTCATGCCCTTCAAACCGCCGAGCAGCTCATTCGCCGGCGTGCCTTCCGCCGCCTTCGACGCCAGGTTGTTCTTCACCACCCGATAATTTCCGCCTGCTTCGCGAATGGTCTTCCGCAGCGCGAAATCCTGGCTCACCCGCAGCTTTTCATAGCTACTCACAAAAATGTTCTTGTTCGCCTCGAGCGCCCGCTTCAGTTCGTCCAGCTCTTGCTTCTTCCGGTCCTTATCCTTCATACCTGTTACGCGGCCGTCCTTGCGTTAAACGACGTCACATCCAATTGCACGCCCGGCCCCATCGTCGAGCACAGCGTCGCGCTCTTCACATACTTGCCTTTGGCTGCCGACGGCTTGGCCTTGATCACCGCCTGAATTAGGCTGTTGGTGTTTTCGAGCAGCTTGTCGGTTGGGAAACTGACCTTGCCCACCGGCGCGTGAATCACCCCGGTTTTGTCCACGCGAAACTCAACCTTGCCGGCCTTGATCTCCTGGATCGCCTTGTTCACGTCCGTTGTAACGGTTCCCGTTTTCGGGTTCGGCATCAGTCCGCGCGGCCCCAGAATCTTACCCAGCCGGCCAACCGAGCGCATCATGTCCGGCGTTGCGATCACCGCATCGAAATCGGTCCAGTTTTCGCCCTGGATTTTATTCACCATATCGTCGCCGCCCACGAGGTCCGCCCCAGCCTCTTGCGCTTCGCGAATTTTGTCTCCCGATGCAATCACCAGAACTTTCTTCGACTTGCCAAGCCCGTTCGGCAGCACGACCGTGCCGCGCACCATCTGGTCGGCATGTTTCGGATCGACGCCGAGACGCATATGCACTTCGACCGTCTCGTCAAACTTGGTGAATTTGATCTTCTGAACGAGAGTTACGGCCTCAGCAAGCTGATACGGCTTCGGATCTACTTGCTTCGCCGCGGATTCATACTTCTTACCGGGCTTCTGACTCATAATTGGGCTGGTCCAAACGGCGTCAGGCGCGCAACAACCGCCTTCTGCCTCCCATGTTGACTTGAAACTTTTCTAGAATACCACAGCTGTTTTAGCTTACTGGAACGGTAAGGGTCGATTGATCGCCGCTCACGGTGAACGCGGAGACAGTTACGGTGTGAACCCCGGATCGAGAGCCGGCATTGCCGCTCGATTTGACCGTAACCTTTGCCGTAGGGTTTCGAGCGTCGCCAAAGTCAAGAACCGAGGCGTTTAGAGCGTTCTTTGTGTCAATTGCGCAAGTCGCGTTGCTGGAATTCGTCGAGCAAGCCAGATAAACATAGCCGGTTCCCGTCTCGCCTTCCATATGGAGAGTGGTGGTTCCCGTGTGGTCAGCACCGAAGCGGATGGGATTAGCCGATATTTTTGGTGCGTTCACCCGATCGGCGCGATACGCTCGCACGTAATCGACGAGCATTTGTGCGGGACTCGGTGTGGCGGTACTTGGCGGACCCGGCCAATCGCCGCCCACCGCGAGGTTCAGGAGGAAGTAGAATGGCGCGTTGAACACCCAACGGCCCCCCGGCGGTACCTGATTTGCGGTTTTGATGAAAAAGGGTTTCCGCCAATCATCAACATAAATCTGGATCATGAACGGAGACCAGATCGTGCCGTAAACATGACAGTGCGGCTTCTTATCGTCTACCCTCCCGTCCGCTGGAAAAGTAAAGTCAGCAGCCAAGCTGAAGATTCCGGTTTCTGAAGCGGAACTGGGACCATGAATCGTCGATTGGATCACGTGCGGCCCCAAACCACCGCCGCTCCCGCCAGTCGCCGGCACATTTTCCATAATGTCGATCTCACCGCTCACCGGCCACGCTCCGGAACTTCCGAGCATCCAGAACGCAGGCCAAAGACCAGCGCCGACGGGGAGCGCCATGCACGATTCCAACCGCCCATACTCGAAGTTCCTCAGACCTAGCGTCTTGATGCGCGCCGAGGTCCAGGTCCCAACAGGCGAGGGGTCCGGACCGGTGCGAATCGCCTGAATCACCAGATTTCCATGGCCATCCTGGTAAGCATTTGGGCGCTTTGCATCGCAGGGCGCAGGCGATGAAGAACCAGCGGCACAGTAGGTTTCAAGCTCGTGATTGCCCCAGCCTTCCGAGCCCACGTCATACGTCCACTTGGTCTTTTGCAGCGGCGTGCCCGGAACCGTGGCGTTGAATTCGTCGCTCCAGACTGGGTTTTTCCAGTTCTGCGCGTCAACGCAATCGATTGCGGCGAACCAGAGGGCCGCGGCGAAAGCGGTGCAGGCGAATGACCTTTTAGGGATAAAGATCCGTTTCATCTCCAAGAAAAAATAAGTTAAGTACCAAGAACACGTAAGCGGTTCGCAACAGCGTCAGGGACGAAGGTTGACACATCGCCTCCGAGCGTAATGATTTCCTTGATCATCCGTGAACTGATAAATGAGTACTCCTCGCGGGCCATCAAGAAAATGGTCTCGGTCTCCGGACGCATGCGGCGGTTCATGAGCGCCATCTGAAGCTCGGTCTCGTAATCGGAGATAGCGCGGATGCCGCGGAGAATGGCGTTCGCGCCGCGTGAAGCCGCGTAATCGACGAGCAAGCCGTTGAATGAATCGACTTCCACGTTTGAAAAGTTCGCGGCTTCGCGGATCATCTGAATGCGGTCTGTAACTGCGAAAAGCGGCTGCTTCTGTGAGTTGCTCAAAATGGCCACAATCAATTGATCAAAGAGTCGCGAGCCGCGCGAGATCAAGTCGAGGTGCCCGTTGGTAAGCGGATCGAAAGAGCCCGGATAGATAGCGATGAGGCGTTCGGAACGAGGCGCCTCAAGCCTGTTTGGCATTTAGAATGAAAATTAGAGTGTAGCCGAAAACGGACCCTACATTAAGGGCGGATAAGGCGACCAGGTTCCCCCATCGCCGCCCTGGCGACGTTCTTCCTCTTCCTTCTTCTCTTTTTCCTTGGCCTGTTTCGACTTGCCCCCTTTGAAATACAGATGCACGGTCACAGCGTGCGAGGCCGGATCGGCAGTGTAGTCGGACCGGGTGTCGGCCAGGTTATCGAAGAGGCCCTGTTCCTGAACGCGCTGTAAGAAGAAATCCGGGTAATCGGGATTAAACGGCTTTCCCGGCTTTTCGCCCCAGAGTCGCGCGACTACCGGCTCGGTGGTCACGTCGAGTCCCTGGATATCGAGAGTCTGGAAGTTATAGACGCCGCCCGGTGAAACGCTATAGGTTACGTCGACCGCGCGCTTGCTGTCGTCCGGCTGTGTCTCGGTGGTGACGCTAGCATCCAATAGCCCGCGGCGCTTCATGCGGTGAACGAGATCGAGCCGAAACTTGTCCACCAGTTGGCCATTGAAGGGCTGGCCGGGTTTAAACGGAATGTTTGAGCGGATCTCCTCTTCATCCATGCCGCTGCCATGGAAATGGATGGCGCCGAATTTGAATACCGGACCATCATTGATCTGAACGTTTACGATGATCCCCCGATTCGTTTTGGAAGGCTCGGTCTCAATCTTCGGAAACGTTACATCCGCGTACCCTTTGGCTGCATATAACGGCCTGATGGCGCCGTCCAGAATCAATTTGAGACGCGCATCCGAGAGCGGAACGCCGATGGCAACCTGATTGACAGCGCGCAGGATCGTGCCGGTGTCGACGGCCTGGTTACCGGTGACGATTACTTGCGAGATGGTGGGCGGCGGCGTATCAGGAGAAAACAGAACAGCGAGCTGCTTGGGATCATCGTTCGAGATACGAGCTCTCACCTTTATGGAAGGATTCGTCTGGGCGACGAAGCCCTGCACGGCGGCTGTGTATCGCTTGAGCACGCCCTCAGTGCCAGGGATGCGGTCGGAATAGAGCTCTACGTGATCGCGAAGGTATTGCCGGAGCGTGTCAGGAGAAACTCCGAGCCGCTCGAAACGGATGGGGAAGAGCTGATCGTTCTCGGCGACCTGAAAGCTCAAGTCATACGCCGGAGGATTCCCGATATACCGAAACTCATCGGCGACATTGTTGAACAGCTCGGTCGATTGAAGCTTGCTGCGCGCTTGCTCAATGACGGGTCCGGTGACGCGCTGGCCGACTTTAAGACCTGAGTAATTGATGATATCGGCGGACGAATACAGGCGATTGCCCTTGACCGAGATGGAATGGAGAATGCCGGGCGGCGGCTCCTTTTTTCGGGCGGATTTGGGGGTGTCCTGCTGTGCCACACTCACCAGCGCGCAGGAACACACGAGCGCCGCACAAAAGACGAAACGCATAGTACTAACTCATGATACGCAGCCCATGTAGTGCGGGTTTCGAGTGCCGCGAAACGCCTGAAAAATAAGGGCTGAATGCTAGACTTGAGGCGAAAATGACTTACGATGTCGCTGTCGTTGGCAGCGGTCCGGGCGGGTATTCCGCGGCCGTACGCGCCGGGCAATACGGTCTGAAAACGGCGCTCATTGAGAGGCAACCGAGGCTCGGCGGCACGTGTCTGCTCGTCGGCTGCATTCCGACGAAAGCGCTGCTGCACACGGCAGATGTTTGGGAGTATTTCAAGCACCCTGAGGCCCAAGGCATCCAGTGCAAGGACCCACAGTTGAACTACGGGCAGGTGCTCGACCGCAAGAACAAGATCGTCACCAAGCACTCGAAAGGCATCGAGTTTCTGATGCGCAAGAACAAGGTGGATGTGATCAAGGGGCACGCACGCTTGCTCGGAGGCGGGCGCATCGAAGTGAAGAATGGGGAAAAGGCGCAGACCGTAGAAGCGAAGAACATCATTCTCGCGACGGGATCAGAGGCGCGCATGCTGCCGGGGCTCGAGCCGGATCCGAATCTGATTCTGACGAACGTAGAGATCCTCGATATGCAAGAAGTGCCGAAGACGATCGGTATTATCGGGGCGGGTGCGGTGGGTGTCGAGTTCGGGTCGATTTTCAATCGCTTTGGCTCGAAGGTCACGATTCTCGAAATGTTGCCGCGGGTGGTTCCGGTCGAAGATGAAGAGATTTCGAAGGAGCTCGAGAAGCATTTCAAAAAGAGCGGCATTCGGGTCGAGACCGGCGCGAAAGCGGACAACATCCGAAAGAACGCGAACAGCGTCAGCTTGACGGCCGCGCTTGCTAACGGGAATAAGGAAGAGTTTGAGTTCGATAAATTGCTTATTGCGGTTGGCCGTAAGCCGAATACCGAGAATGCCGGTCTAGAGAACACAAAGGTGCAACTCGACCGCGGGTTCGTTACGGTGGACGGGTTCCAGCGCACGGGCGAGCCGAATGTTTATGCGATCGGCGACATTGTGGCGGGCACGCCGCAGCTGGCTCATGTTGCGACGGCGGAAGGGATGATCGCGGTGGGGCACATTGCAGGAAAACCCGTGCGGCCGATCAACCGCAATCGGATTCCAGGCGCGACTTATACGGAGCCCGGGATCGGCAGTGTCGGCGTGACGGAAGCACAAGCTCGCGCGCAGGGCTTCAAAGTAAAGGTGGGGAAGTTTCCGTTCTCGGCAAACAGCAAGGCGACGATTCTCGACGCGCATGAGGGTTTTGTGAAGGTGATCGCGGATGAGCGATTCGGGGAGATTCTCGGGGTACATATCATCGGGCCGGAGGCGTTTGAACTGGTTGCGGAAGCTGTGACCGCGATGGAGTCGGAGGCTACGGTAGACAGCATGATGGCGACGATTCATGCGCACCCGACGATCATGGAAGCGGTAGGCGAGGCGTTCAACAACGTGTACGGCTTGGCGATCAATATGTAGGAAGTCCAAGCTGCTTCCGCGACTTTTCCTAAAGCCAAAGGTATGAGACTGCTCGAAGTGCAGAATCTTGGGCGAATGCGTTACCCGGATGCATTCGCAATTCAGCAGCGTCTGGTGGAACAGCGGAAGCAGAGCCGCGGGACGGATACGCTTCTGTTTGTCGAGCATCCCCATGTCGTGACGATCGGGCGGAATGCGAAACCGCAGAATGTGCTCGCGAGCGAAGAGATTCTGGCGCGCACCGGCATCGAGCTGTTTGAGACGGATCGCGGGGGCGATGTGACGTATCACGGTCCCGGTCAGATCGTCGGCTATCCTATCCTCGATTTGCGAGAATGGAGGCGCGATGTGCGGGCGTATTTCAGAAGCGTGGAGCAGTCGCTCATTGACGCGCTCGCGATTTTGGGCGTTGCCGCAGAACGCATTCCGGAGCCCGGCTACGAAGGCGTTTGGGTAAATGGGGCGAAAATCGCCGCCATAGGGATACACATCAGCCGGTGGATCACTTCGCATGGGTTTGCAGTCAACGTGGACACCGATTTGAGCTATTTCAAATACATTGTTCCGTGCGGTTTGACTAAGCCGGTTTGCTCGCTTCGCAGCCTGGGTTGCGGGGCGGCGCGCGAAGAGGTAGAACAGGCCATTATTGCCTCGTTCGCCAGAGCCTTTGATTACGAGCCAGTGATGGCGCAGGAAGCATTGCAGGAGATCCGATGATTGACGTCGTGATGCCCCAGATGGGCGAAAGCATCGTAGAAGGAACGCTGACGCGATGGCTGAAGAAGCCGGGCGAGAAGGTGGAGCGGGATGAACCGCTGTTCGAGATATCGACCGACAAAGTCGACACGGAGATTCCGGCGCCCTCGGCTGGAGTACTGAGCGAGGTTCTGGTTCAGGAGGGCGCAACCGTAGGGATCAATTCCGTAGTGGCTCGCATTAGCGAAGGGAACGGTGCGGGTGCGGCTGCAGCAGCCCCTCAGAAAGAAGCGCCGAAGCCCGAAACAAAACCTGCGCCGGCGACCAAGCCGGACGTGGACGTTGGGCCGTCGGCGACGGTTCCAGAAGCTCGGACGTCTTCGCCAGCGCAACCTCCGCCAGCCCCTCGCGCCACTTCCGCGGGGCCATATCCAGATCAGCCGGCCGGGCAAGCGCAGGCGCGGCAAGCTTCAGGAACTCCTCCCGCTCCATCGCAGCAGGCGGATGGAGCCGAGACTCGCGCGGAAGAGCAAGGGCCGCTTTCTCCGCTGGTGCGGAGGATGGCTCGCGAATACAATATCGATCTTTCACGAGTGACCGGGACGGGAGCAGGGGGCCGGATCACGAAACAGGATGTCGAATCGTATATGTCGTCGCAAGCTGCGAAGACATATAGCGCCCCCGCCGCGCCTGTACAACAGCCTGCCGAACCGGCGCCTATGCCGCTACCCGAGTCTGCGAAGACACGAACTGAGCCGATGAGCAACATGCGGCTCAAGATTGCCGAGCACATGGTGATGAGCAAGCGGACTTCGGCCCATGTGACGACTGTGCATCGTGTCGATATGACGAAAATCGCCAAATTGCGCGACCGATCGAAGTCCGAATTTCAAGCTCGAAACGGCTTCTCGCTGACGTTCTTGCCGTTCGTCACGGCTGCTACTGCGGAAGCTCTCCGGGCCTTCCCGATTTTCAACGCGTCTATCGACGGCAAAAATATCATCTACTTGCGCGACATCAATATCGGCATCGCAGTGGCTCTCGAGAGCGGCCTGATTGTGCCCGTAATTCGCAATGCCGATGAGAAGAACGTGCCGGGACTGCAGCGCGCGATTGTCGATTTGGCTACCCGGGCGCGTTCGCGGCAATTGAAGCCCGATGAAGTGCAGGGCGGCACGTTTTCGATCACGAATTTCGGCAGCTTCGGCAGTATTTTCGCCACTCCTGTGATCAACCAGCCGCAAGTCGCCATTCTCGGAGTTGGGGCAGTCGAGAAAATGCCGGCCGTGATTGACGGCGACGCGATTGCAATCCGCTCACAGGCGCACTTGGCGCTTACGTTCGATCACCGCTTGATCGATGGCGCGCTTGCGGACCAGTTTTGCCAAAAGGTGAAATCGATACTCGAGAACTGGTCAGCCGAGATTCTTTAGCGAGTCATTTGCTTTCAGGAATAACCGGCAGGATGACTGCCGACGGGTACGAGCCGTCATGAAAGACGGTCTGCTGCGCTGTCGTGAGCTTGGTTTCGATGGCGTTCGGGCGAGTCGAGTTCAGGTTGCGGTCAAAGCGCGGGAAGTTACTGCTCGAAATTTCCAGCCTGATTCTGTGACCGGCGCCGAACACCCAGCTTGTCACTCCGGCATCGATATTCAGTTGGTAAGCCGCATTTCGTTTTACGAATACTGGATGCGTCAGCGAGACGCGGTAGCGCATGCGCTCGATTCCGTCTGTCACTGCGAGGGGCGTCTTGTCCAGTTGCACGTCAACCAGCTTGGCCGTGAAATCGGTATCATTCGCTGACGTGGCCGCATACAGCACAACGCGTACCGGCCCGGTGACTTCGAGGTCTTTCCGCAAGGGCGGCGAAGTGTAGATGAGAATGTCGCGCCGGTTTTCAATGCGCGATTGATCGAGGGGTCCCGGCGGGAGCACCTTCGATTCACAACAGATTGCTCCACCGATGGTGGGAACTGGATTTCGCGGGTCGTACGTAAAGCCATCGGGCGCGGCGTTCCGAACCGGCCGCCAGCTCAATTGTCCGCCTCCCGAGAGGGAATTCGCGCGGCCGTTGCTGCTCAAATACAGCGGCGTGTAGCGGGTTCGGGACAACGGCCATTCGTGTTCTTCTCGCCACACGTTTGGCCCCATGACAAAGATGTGCAGCAACGGGCCGTCATCCGAATAGCCCTCACGATCGGATCCGTTCAGCAGCCATCGATCAAACCAGTCGAATTGCCTCAGGCGTATGCCGATTCGCGCCTGCGGCCCGAAGTCTCGCGTGGGAAATCGCAGGCCGGCGTTATGCGCCCACGGTCCAATCCAAGTTTCGATGACGCGATGCCGGCTCGCCAGACGAGAAAACGCATCGAGATCGCTTTCAGCATAGTTATCGAACCATCCACCGAACGACAATACAGGAACGGTGATCCGGTTCAGGCGCTCGCGGACACTGAGATTCTTCCAATAAGCATCGTAGGAGGGATGATCGGTTGCCGTCCTCCAGCGCGCGACAGGCATTCCAACCGCCGCCACGTCCGCCGTTCGCACGGGCAAATGAAAGATGTAACTTTTGAAAGGACGGCGAACTTCTGACGGCAGAGTGAAATTTTCCGCCATCCATAAGAGCCGGTGTCCGAGCTTAAGCGCGCCGCCCGGTCGAATAGAACCTGTCCAGATACTCGTCATCTCCCGAGAACACAGGCGAGATCGCGACCAGGTGTGAATTGCCCTGAATCGCAGCCCACCACTGGACGATTCCTAAATACGAGCCTCCGGCCATCACGACGCGGCCGTTCGACCAATCCTGTTTTGAAATCCAGTTAATGGTGTCGTTCGCATCGGGTCCTTGCTGCCGCGCCGGCCCGAACACGCCTTCCGAGGCATAGCGCCCGCGCACATCCTGGATCAGCACAGCATAGCCTCTGTGGGCGAAAGATCGATAGCTTCTCACGCCCGGTGATTTGCGGCCGTACGGAGTGCAGAGAAGCAGCGTCGGCAGACGCGCGGTTCCGGTTGGCAGAAAGAGATCGGCGGCGAGCCGGACGCCGTCGCGCATGGGAATCATCACGCCGAGTTGTTCCTGAACACCCGCCAGCTGAGGGGGTTGCTTGATGGCTTCAGCCGAAAGCGCGTTTGAGAGTAGAAGAGCGAGGCCGAGGATTGCCGCCTTCATGCGAGAGGCGAAGCAGCGCCGGGCTTGGGACGTTTTCCGAACAGCGCCGTCCCGACCCGAATGATGCTTGCACCCTCTTCGATCGCTACCTCGAAATCTCCTGACATTCCCATCGAGAGTCTTGGAAGCTGGTAGCGGCGGCCTAACTCGGCCAAGCGTTGAAAGTATGGCCTCGATTGTTCCGCGTCGGTGGACCAAGGCGGCATCGTCATGAGGCCCGATACTGTGATGCGGGCGCACTTCGCAGCCGTGTCGAGCAGGCCGGGTAAGTCTTCTGGCGATGCGCCGCTTTTGTTCTCTTCTTCGGACAGCTTCACCTCTATGAGTACATCGGGCGTGTTATTGGATTGAGCCGCGGCCGCATCCAGACGCTGCAGAAGTTTCGCCGAGTCGGCAGTCTGAATTACTTGGAACAGGTCACAAGCAACGCGCGCCTTATTCGATTGCAAGTGTCCGATCAGATGAAAACGTGCATCTTCAAGGCCGTAGAGTTCGGCCCGCTTTTCGGCAAACTCCTGGACGTAGTTTTCGCCAAACTCGCGGAGACCAGCCTGGTATGCATCGCGAATCGCGGCGGCAGAAAATTTCTTTGAGACCGCCACTAGGGTTATGTCCGACCGTGGCCGGCGGCTTCGCTCGGCGGCAGCTTGAATACGATCTTCAACCTGCGCTAGCCGGCTCTCAAAGCTGGAACCATCAAGTGACAAAACTCCATCATAAAGGCACGCTGAAAGGGTCTGAAGCGGTGGAAGCGGAGGCTCTGCTCGCGGCAATTGAAACGTTTTTAAGTACGTGCCGCAGCCCTGCGGTTCTCGAGTATGGTGAAGACATCGCTCCTCTGGCGCCAGGGCAATACTCGCTTGAACTGCGCTCGGGACGAGTCTGGATCGAGGTCTGGCGTGAGGAGCGCGGCATATCGCGGCGGATTCTCGGGATTGAACGGCACGCGACGGGTGCGCTCGACTGCTCTGTTCACCGGTTCGGAGGCAAGCCGGGCAGGCTCAGCTTTCTCGATCTGGACCGGCCACAAACAGCTCCTAAGGCTCTGCGGGGTGCTCGAGAAAGCTTTACTGAGCAATTTCGGCGCATGCTGCGCCGCGAGTTTCCCGCTTGGGAGATTTCGTCGGTCTCGTGCGGCATGGATCTGCAACGATCGTTTTCGCCCGTTTTCCCACGGGCGCGACTGAAAAGAGGCAATCAGCAGATTGCGGCCCTGGCCTGCCCGGACGCGCAAGACGAAACCGCGCTGCTCACCTTCGCGCTGCTCTGGTATGACCATGTGCGCGTCCACGGCGAGCCGGGCAGCCATACTTCGCTGTGCTTGTTTCTGCCGGATTCCGCTGGAACTCTAACGGCGCATCGCCTGCGCTGGCTGACCGGCAGGCCGATTGAGACTCGCTTGTTCCGCTACAACGCGCATGGCTCGGCAGGAGAGGTGGACGTGCGGGATTTGGGCAATCTTCAGACGCGAGTGAGTCCTCACTACATCGAGACTTCGCTTAGCCCGGATCTGACTGCGTTGCTATCGCGGCTTCTAGCCATCGATGGCGTCGGCTATAGTCCGGAGCTCGATGGCGGGATCAGCGTGCGCTGCCGCGGTGTCGAGTTTGCGCGCATCGAGAACGGCCGCGTGCTGCTTGGCATGGAAACAAAGCGCGAGGTGAGCGCATCCCATACTGGGGACGTGGAAAACCTGGCAGAACAGATCTCGAACATGAGTACTTCTCTCGTACCCGGAGCTTGCGCCAAAGCATCAGCGCTGCAAGCTTTCCCGGAGCGCTGGCTGGAATCGCGTGTCCGCTCGCACCTTTCCGCGGTGGACGCTTCGCTCCTGGAAAAGCCGGTTCACGGGCAGGTATTAACATTTGCGGCCGGAGACCGCGACGTGATCGATCTTCTCGCAGTCGCGCCTTCCGGGCGTCTTGCGGTTCTCGAATTGAAGGCGTCCGAAGACATTCATCTGCCGATGCAAGCGCTCGATTACTGGATGCGAATTGCCTGGCACGGCCAAAGCGGCGAGTTGGCGCACTTGTTTCCGGGCGTGGCACTCGACGGCAGGCCTCCGCGATTGCTGCTGATTGCGCCCGCAATCTGCTTTCACGCATCGAATACAACAGTTCTCCAGTACTTCTCGCCAGAGATCGAGCTCGAACGCATTGGCGTAAATTCAGATTGGCAGCGCAATTTCAAAGTCGTGCTGCGACTGAAAGGTGCAGAAGCACCGATATCTCACGGGAGTTTTCAATGAGTCTTACAGCTTTGACCGGGATTCGGAAAGCGGTGGGCAAGCTCAATCCTAAAGAAGTGCGGGAGATGAGTGAACGCCCGCTGCGAATTGCGCTTTACTCGGCGGCGCCGCAGGGTTATGAACGCATGGAAGATTTCTTCCTGCGCGAGCTAAGTCCAACCCGGCGCCGCGAATCGGCTGCAGCGCTGGTGCGCGGACCGGCGGCTCACGCTGATCTCTCGATTTATGACAACAGCGTGCTTGCTCCGCCGCGTGCGCTGATTTTTGAACCTGACCGGACATCGCATTTGATCAGCAGGATCCTGGATAAACACCGGGAGCTTGGGGTGCCTCTCGCCAAGAACTTCCCGCCTTTCCGCCGCCCGTTCGTGGAACGCGTGATCAAGAAAACCTGTCGGGAGAACACGCTGTTTTCGCTCGCCACCGCGCTTCCCGACGTCATCCCGACCATCATTGAGCTGCCCTGGGCGCTTGCGGAGTTCGCTTCTGACACGGCTTTCTTGACCATGAACCAGATCCGCATGGCTTTCCTGATCGCAGCGGCGAGCGACCGCCAAGTGGGTTACACCGAGCAGAAATCCGAGATTGCCACCGTCATCGGGAGTGCGTTCGGCTGGCGGGCTCTGGCGCGGCAACTCGTGAGCAAAGTCCCATTTGGGGGAGGGTTGCTGGGCAAAGCGGCCGTGGCTTATGCAGGCACGAAAGTGCTGGGCCTCTCGCTCGATCACTACTACAGCATCGGGTATCACTACAGCCGCGAAGAACGCGACCGCTTGTATGCGCAAGCCTTCCGTCAGGGAAAAGAGGTTGCAACGCGGATCCTGCGCTACATGCGCCCCGATCTGGCCGCGAAGTTCGCCGCCAACGCGACCAGGCAACAGACCATCACAGTCGAGGCGCAACCTCGCGCTTAGGATTCGGGCCTAGCGGGAGTATGGACGTTTTAGATCCTGTCGAAGTGCGCGTGCTGGGCGCGCTCATCGAAAAGGAAGCGACGACGCCGGAATACTATCCTCTCTCGTTGAACGCGCTCGTCAACGCCTGCAATCAGAAATCCAATCGCGATCCGGTCGCCGATTACGACCCGGACACAGTTCAGGACGCCGTGGAGCGCTTGCGAGAAAAGCGGCTGACGTTAACCATCGTGGGCAGCGGACGCGTGAAAAAGTACGCGCAGCGTATTTCAGAGACTTTGAATCTGGGTCGGCGCGAGCTGGCGGTGCTCTGTACGTTGCTCTTGCGCGGCCCGCAGACTCTCGGCGAGATTAAGGATCGCAGTGAGCGGATGTTCGCGTTCACAGAGCCCGCTGAAGTGGAACGCGCACTCGAGAAACTTGCTGACTGGCCCGGACAGCCGCTGGTTACCAAGCTGGCGCGCCAACCGGGACAAAAGGAAGCGCGCTACGCGCATCTGCTGGCAGGTGAACCGCAGCTCGAAGCGGTTGCGGAGACACAGGCGTCGGCTCCGCCCACCAGAATCGCCCAGCTCGAGCAACATATCGAGCAGCTCCGATCCGATTTCGATCAACTGAAACGCCGGTTCGATGAATTAGAAGCGCAGCTTCGCTGAACGAGCAACGTATAATCTGCTCTGATGCGCTTCTTGCTCCTGGCGCTTGCAGTGCCGCTGTTCGCCCAGCAATACGATGTTGTGGTGAACAACGGGCGGGTGATCGATCCGGAGTCAAAGCTGGATGCGATTCGATCAGTAGGAATCAGCAGCGGAAAAATCGCCGCGATCAGCGCAACGCCGCTAACAGGCAAGACGGTCATCAATGCCCAGGGACTGGTTGTTTCCCCTGGATTCATCGACCTCCATTCGCACGGGCAGACACCCGAGAACTATGCTTTCAAAGCGCGGGATGGCGTGACAACCGCGCTCGAGATGGAGATCGGGGTCTGGCCTGTACCGCCGTGGTATGCCGCGCGTTACGGGAAGGCGCTGATCAATTTTGGCGCGACCTCCGGGCACATTCCCGCGCGCATGGCCGTCATGCACGACTCGGGCACACTGCTGCCGCGGGATGCCGCAGTGAAGCGTGTCGCGACCGCTGAAGAACACCAAGAGATTCTGAAACGGGTCCGGCAGGGTTTAAACGAGGGCGCGCTGGGTGTGGGGCTCGGCATCGCTTATATCCCGAACGTATCGCGCCCAGACATCCTGGATCTATTCCGGCTCACTGCTGAATACAAGACCACGGTGTACGTTCATATGCGGAATGGCGGCCCGGTTGAACCGGGAGTCATTGACGCACTTCAGGAGGTGATTGCGGATGCGGCTGCGACAGGCGCTTCGCTTCACGTGGTTCATATCACGAGCATGGGGCTCCGCGAGACGCCGCTCTGCTTACAGATGATTGCTGGCGCGCGTGCGCGCGGTCTTGACGTAACCACCGAAGCGTACCCCTACACAGCAGGCATGACCGACATTTCATCTGCGATCTTCGAGCACAGGATGGGAGGGGCGGCAAGGTGGAATCACCTATCACGATCTGCAATGGGCGGCTAACGGGCGAGCGGCTCACGGCCGAAACCTTTGCCCGCTATCGCAAGCAGGGCGGAATGGTTGCTGTCCATTCGATTCCGGAAGATATCGTCCGGCTTGCGATGGCCAATCCGATGGTGATGATCGCGAGCGACGGGATTCTGGAACATGGGAAGGGACATCCTCGGGCCGCCGGCACGTACGCGCGCGTTTTGGGGCGCTATGTCCGCGAACAGCATGTCCTTTCACTGAATGACGCGATTCGCAAGATGAGCTTCATGCCCGCGGAACGGCTCGGCATGCCCAATAAAGGACGAATCAAGGTGGGTGCGGATGCCGACATTACAGTTTTCGATCCAAATCGCGTCATTGATCGCGCGACCTTCGAAAACCCGGCGCAGTATTCGGAAGGCATCCCATACGTGCTGGTAGGCGGAACGCTGGTTGTGAAAGATAGTCAAATCCAAAGCGAAGTATTTCCGGGCACCGGAATCCGCCGGCATACAGGGCGCTAAGCCAAGCTAGTCCTGAAGCGCTCCGCTGATAAGGCTGTACAACAGCACGGTCAGCACGATTGCGGTAATCACCACATAAGTGCGATCCCGCTCCAGTGCGAAGGCAACTAAGGAGACGGCCACGCGCGCGATGGGCGTCGCGATCAATAGAAGAAGGCCGAATTGGATAATCGAGCGGCCGCGAAGCGCGAATGCGCCGGCTACGATTTGGCCCACGATGCGATCTACGCTCGGCTCCCCGTGGAAGGTGCGATGGTCTGCGTATTCGTGTCCATGTCTCGCAAGAAAATAAAGGCCGCCCGCAAACACGACCAGACCTGAGACCACAACACCGGCGCGCAACAGCACGCCTAGCATCCGCTCGATAGTAGTGTCTGTAATCGCCGGGCGGTTCATATTTTTCCCGTAACTCCGTTAAAGATCATTTCGATCGCTATCAGAACTACGACAATCGCAAAGACTTTTCGCAACAGCGGAACCGATAATCGAGCTAAAAAGCGAGCGCCGACCATGGATCCTGAAAGCACGCCTAGCATGACTGGCATCGCGATCGCCGGGTCAACATAGCCGCGGCTCAAATAGACGCTTGCGCTGGCTGCCGCGGTGACGCCGATCATAAAATTACTGGTTGCGGTTGAAACTTTGAATGGGATTCGCATGGCCTGATCCATGGCAATCACTTTGAGAGACCCTGAGCCGATTCCTAAAAGCCCCGATACTGTTCCCGCGCCCAGCATGAGCGCAAAGCCAGTTTTAACGCGGTGAACGGAATAGGGCAGCAGGCCTGCATCTGTTCTATACGCGTCGCCCAATTTCAGCCGCTCCGCTAAACGGTCGGGCGGAAGCGGCGTATTCGGGTCCTTCGGCGGACGAATTGTTTGCCAGGCAGCTTGCAGCAAAATGATGCCAAAAAGTAGACTGAGATACCGCGCAGGAATATGCGTGCCGAGAAACGCTCCGAATACTGCCCCAAAGTCGTTGCGATCTCGAGGAACATGCCGATTCGAATATTTGAATAGCCGTCGCGGACGTATGCGGCGGCCGCTCCCGAAGAAGTGGCGATCACCGAGACCAAACTTGCGCCGATGGCATAACGAAGATCCACGCCCAGGAACAGAGCCAGAACCGGCGTGACAATTACGCCGCCACCGAGTCCCGTGAGTGATCCAAGAAACCCCGCACAGAGAGCGGCGGCAAAAACGATCGGAGTAAATTCAGCGACCGTCATCGCCTGGTTGCGAAATGTGATGCATCGAAAGAGCTACGCTGTTCATAGCTTATATTCAGGGTTACTCATGAAAGCTGTCGTTTTCGGTTTGCTAGCTGCCACCATGGGCCTCGCTCAACACGCGACATACGTTCCATCGCCGGAGGTCCACTCCGACCGGCGCGTTACATTTCGCTTTCGCGATCCGAATGCGAAGCAAGTATCGGTGCATCTCGAAGGCGCGAAACAGCCACTCCCGATGCAGAAAGACGAGGATGGCGTATGGGCTGTAACAACGGATCCGCTGGCTCCTGATCTGTACGGGTACTCGTTCGAAGCGGACGGCGTGGAATTGCTCGATCCTTCAAACCCGGAGATAAAGCCCAATCTCCTCAACCCCAGCAATGAGGTTCACGTGCCGGGAGCCCATCCGCTCCCTTGGGAGCTGACCGATATACCGCACGGCGTGGTTCATCGCCATTTCTACAGGTCGAGCGTTGTTGGCGACAATCGCGATTTTTACGTTTACACGCCCCCAGGCTACGATCCCAATGGCCAAACGCGGTATCCCGTGCTGTACCTGTTACACGGCTACAGCGATGACGCAAGCGGCTGGACCGCCGTCGGCAAAGCGAACTTAATTCTCGATTCGTTGATTGCCGACGGAAAAGCGAAACCGATGATCGTGGTCATGCCGCTCGGGTACGGCGCTCCGGAGATTGTGCAGCGAACTCCAGAGTTCGCCGCTCCCTTCCACGATCCAGTACTCCGGGATAAGAACTTCGACAAGTTCCGCCAGGCGCTGATCGAGGAAGTAATTCCGCAAGTCGAGAGGCTGTACCGGGCGACACCGGATCGTGCCTCACGAGCCATTGCCGGGCTATCGATGGGAGGATCCGAGTCGCTATTGACTGGCCTGAATCGCCCGGACAAATTCGCGTGGGTAGGCGCGTTCAGTTCGGGAGGTCTCGGCGACGATTTTCCCGCCGACTTCCCCCACCTGAGTGCCGCAATCAATACGCAGCTGCGGCTTTTATGGATTGCGTGCGGTACCGACGACCACCTTATTACGCTGAACAGGAAGCTGGTCTCTTGGCTGAAGGCGAAAGACATTCATCTTACCCAGATTGAAACGCCCGGCATGCATACCTGGATGGTGTGGCGCCGGAATCTAATCGAGTTTGCGCCTCTGCTGTTCGGGAATACGCGGCAATGAAATAAAAGGGCCGAACGGTAGAGTAACCGTCCGGCCTTTGGTCTCGGAGCGATGGAAGTGTCCGAGAAAGCTTATTTACGTTCCTACTTACTCGCGGGCTCCGGCTTTGGCGCGTTCGCAGCAACCACGCCTTGATTGACGAGTACTTTCACCTCTACCCGCCGGTTCATCTTGCGGCCTTCGCGCGTGCTGTTATCCGCAACCGCGTGTGATGTTCCCATGCCCGCAGGCGCGAGAATTCGGTGCAGCGGAATGTTCCCTTGCTGCTCCAAATACTGAATCACCGCGTTCGCGCGACGCTCACTCAACGCTTGGTTGCGCGCGGCCTTTCCGGTCGTATCGGCGAACCCGGCAACCTCAATCATGTATCCCTTTTCATTTAGGGCCTGCTGCGATAGCTCGTCCAAATCCTTCTTTGCCTCGGGGCTCAGAACCGCGCTGTTCAGCTTAAAGTAAACCGTCTTCGAGTACTTGGGCTCGTAGTTATCGAGATCCGAAACGCGCTTATTGACATCAGTGACGCCCTGGTTGGCCTGATCGGCCTCCGTCTTCACCTGACCAACCTGCTGCTGCGTTTGCTTCTGAGTGTCTTCGAGCTGACCTTGCCGGTTCTCAATCTGCCCCGCGCGATTCTCGAGCTGGCCCGCACGTCCCTCGAGCGTCGTAGTTCGCGCTTCTACCGGAGCGACACGCGTATCAATTTGCCGCGAGGCACGCATCGAGTTCGGATCGAAAACCACCTTGTCGGCGACTAACTCACCCTTCTCGTTGCCTTTTCCCTGAGCTTCCACGTGCAGGCCGGGAACCAGCGAATTTGCGTCCATGCCACTCTTGCTCCAGCCGAACATGCCGTGCTTCATTTGAATCCTGGTGGCATCGGTCAGATCGATCGTACCGAGCGCATCGTCATCACCGCGAAGCTTCAACGTGTTTCCATCTCTCGAAACAATCACGCCCTTCACTTTGACTTGCTGACCGTTTGTGAAAACTCGTTCATTTGGCGTGACCCTGCCCATTGCGAGCACCGCCGTCAGCAGGAGCGGCGCGACCACCGCCACCGAGGCTTTCATTTGGCTCGATATTCGTGAGTGTTTCATCAGTAATCTAGACGCGAACACCTTATTTCGCGTAACCGTAAATCTACGCATACGCCTCACGCTGCGCCACGCTTGTAGATGTTGGGGAAGTGCTTTGAGGATCAGAACTTAGGCAGCGGGCTTACCCTTGGCAGGCTCCTCGGGCGCAGGTTTCGGAGCAGGCTTAGGCGGAGGTAGAGACTTGCGCGGCAGCATTTCAGGCCGATTCGCCGTCAAGTACACAAAGCTCGCAACGATGGTCGCCGCCTGCTTCAGATCGTTTGCGGACACGTGGTCGTACAGATCCATATTCGAGTGATGAGTCCGGGTCGAATACTCCAGCTCATCCTGGATGAATTGAAAGCCCGGCAACCCGACCGCGTCGAAGCTGAGATGGTCGGTTCCGCCTGTGTCCCGGATTGTAAGCGCCCCGGCATCCATGTCCTTGAAAGCCGCAAACCACTCCTCGAAAATAGGGCGGCACATGTCGTTTCCTTGAAGATATATTCCGCGAATCTTTCCGCTTCCGTTGTCGACATTGAAATAGCCGTCCAGCCTCGCATGCGCCTCGGTGAGCTTCATGGTTTCCGGATCGCCAAAATGCTCTTTGACATACGCCTTTGATCCCAGCAGCCCTTCCTCTTCCCCGCCCCACAAGCCCAGCCGGACGGTGCGATCCATCTTCAGGTTTAGCGTTTTCAGAAGCCGCATCGCCTCAATCATTACGGCGCTTCCCGCCCCGTTGTCGGTTGCGCCCGTACCGCCGTGCCATGAATCCAGATGAGCGCCGAGCATCACGATCTGATCCTTCTTGCTGCCCCCGGGAATCTCGGCAATCACGTTCACCGAGTCTTGCGGCGCAAGAATTTCCGTTTTCACGTCGAGCTCAAGCTTTACGGAAATGTTGTGGGACACCAACCGGTGAATGCGATTGTAGTGCTCAGGAGTGACGACAATGCTCGCCGGAGGAACGACCTCCTTGGGGTCTCGATCGCCGCCCGAGGAGCCAAATACGGTTCCGCCGTCGCCTGCATAACCGTAGGTCAGGACAGCGGCGGGCGCTTCTGAAGCGAGGAACTGGTTGATCTTCTTGCGAATCGCCCGGATCTGTTCTCTCGTCATGTTTTGCCACGGCCCTGGCAGCCGCGCCCGGTATGCCGCTGCATTCGTCGGACTCTCCTCGGGAAACTTTTCCGTTTCCTGCAGTTCACTGTCCGTCCATCGCGAGGACAAAGGCTTTGTCGAGAGCTCCAGCTCCCTCGGAGTCATGCTGAGCACCACTTTGCCCTTCAGCTTGCCCTTGTACTTCTCCATGTCCGCCTCGGTGTAAATCGGCGCGATCATCGCTTCAGCAGTAACCGGCCCATTCGTGGATCCGGTCCACGCCAGCGGGAAACCAATCAAGGGCTGATATTGAGGCTCGACCATCGCGGCGTAAAACTTATCGACGCGCCAGCTCCGCCCGAACGGACCCCACTTCTCTGTCTTCGTGGAAATACCCAGATCCGTAAGCTGCTTGACCACCCAATTTGCGGCAGTAAAGAAACTCGGCGTATTGGTCAGGCGCGGTCCATCCACGTCCGTGAGATAGAACAATGTGTCCATCACTTTCGAGTGGCTTCGTTCTTCCGCCCGGATACGCTGAATCGTATAGAGGTCAACCTTTTCTGCGGGTGCAGCGAGGCAGGGTAGCAAGATCGCGCATACTGCCGCGCAATGCACAGCGCGCTTTGCACGTAGCATAGTGATCCAGATTAGCAGGAGACAATAGAAAATATGACGGAAAAGGCTACTTTTGGCGCGGGATGCTTTTGGGGTGTCGAAGCCACGTTTCGTGAGATCGATGGCGTGATCGACGCTTTATCGGGCTATGAAGGCGGGCACACTGCAAATCCGACCTACAAGGATGTATGCACTGACCACACAGGCCATGCCGAGGTCGTTCAGGTCGAGTATGACCCGGCGAAGGTCAGCTATGACCGGCTGCTCGAAATATTTTGGAACGCGCACGACCCGACGCAAGTAAATCGCCAAGGCCCCGATGTAGGCACCCAGTATCGCAGCGTGATCTTCTTCCATACGCCCGAGCAGGAACAGGCTGCGCGCGCATCGAAGGCAGCTCTAGAAAATTCCGGGCGATTGCGGCGTCCTGTTGCCACGCAGATTGAGCCGGCCCGTACCTTTTATCAAGCCGAGGACTATCATCAGCAATACCTTGCCAAGCGCGGTCTTCGGCACTGCCACATCTAGCGCTTCGAGTTCCGGGCGCGGGCGGGCGCACTCAGGTGATAATCGCGGTACTCGATATCTACGGCACTCTGCCCAAACAGGAAACTGTGTGATACAGCGTGGCTGCTCCGGGCGAGAGCGAATCCGCCAATCCGCGCGTATTCACGTGTAATGTCCGGCCGCCCAACGAAAAACGACACGCTCACCGGCGGCTTGCCCTCGATTTTTTCAATCGCCATGTCGGCCGCACTAACCCACATCCGGCCGTTCAGGAGATGCGGGCTCTTTCGCTTGGGAATCAATTCGAGCACCAGGGCCGCTGCGCCGTTCAGCGGATCGCTGCCGATCAGCTTCATCCGGTAATTTGCGGATGTGATTATGGCTTGCTCGCGCTCTTTGCCGCGGCCCATATCGCTTTCTTCGCGCACCAGGCGCTCCAGTGCCTTATTGAGCAGCGAAGGCCCGCTCCGCGTTAGCACTCGATAGCTTGTGCCTTCACCGCGCTTATACTGCGCCTTCACGACTGCCTGGGCGGGGCTGCTGAAATGAGAATTCTTGACCGTGTAGTATTCGGTCACGGTGTATCCGGCAAGATTCGCATCGCGCCAGGTCTCCCTTTCTTCCACACAGCGAATCAGGTCTTCTTGCCGTTGTCCGTCATTGAACTTGCCGCCGCTACACAGGCCAACAATGAGCAGAGGCACGGCCCAACTGCTCAGCGGCAGCGCTATCAGTTCAAAAAGCGAACTTCCCAGGCTATTGAACCTCGTAAACCAGGATAGACGCCGTTCGCTCTGCACTGCCAGGAGCCGCGACGAAATAGCGGTTCAGTTCTGGAATGAGGCGCGCCGTTCTCGCCAGCGGCGCCGAGACGACATGGCCCAGGGATGCATAGCGGTCGGGCGCGTCTTCGTGGAATACGTATACATCTCCATCACATGCCGCGTACAGTCGTTTGCGGCCTGAATCATAGACCAGATCGTCAACACCTTTGCCTATCGAAAGCGACTGCAATTCTTTTCCCGACGACGTGTCGAAAATAGCTATCGCGCCACTCCGGCAGGCCACAAATAACCGATTGTGCGCTTCATCCAGCGCCATCGCCACATTTTCTTTTCCCTTTGTAACGGGCCAGCTCGCAGTTAAAGCTCTTTTCTGGCGGTCGATGACATCCACCTGATTCTTGGCCTTATTGTTGACGTAGAGCTTCGGAGTTGATCGCTCGAGTGACATCGCCTCGAGTGTGTCGCCATCGATTCGCATATCGTCCAGCTTCTTATCGGCGCTGGTATCGACGACACTCAGCATGGAATAAGTCTGGTGAACATCGCCGCCGCCGTTATCCACGTAAAGATAGTGAGTGGCCGGGTCATATCCGATCGAATCGGCATCCGCAAGCAGTTTTACATTTTGCACTAAACGGTAGTTGGTTCCATCGTAGACCTTAACCTCTCCCTGGCCCCCATCTGTAACGTAAATGCGATTGAGGTCAGTTCGGTAGAGCACCGCGTGAGGCCGGCCAATACCTTCTATCGTATGGATCAATTTGCCGTCGTTTAGGTTATAAACCAACACGGCGTGATAGTCCTCCGGCGTGACGAACAGACGATGCCCTTTGAGGTCCACTCCGAAATGATCGAAATGCCCTTTTACATCTGCAGGGATCTTCCAGGTGTTCACCTGCTTCAGCGGCCCCTGCTCCTGGCCCGGGGAGTTGGAGAGAGAACAGACTATCGAGATTGAAAAAAAGAGCGTGCTTACCTTCATGCGTGTTTACGAGCTTACTCGTGAGCTGCCGATCCATCCGGAGTGACTGCGATTTCTTTTCGTTTCGAACCGCTCAGAATCACCGCTTCGTAGCGGACCGTTCTGCCCTCCGTCACTGACTCGATTCGCAGGATCTTTGCTCCCGCCGCCTCTTTCTTGAGCGCTTGTCTCGCCGCCTGCGGTATGTTGGCCATATCGATCTCCTGCTCGGTCTCGACCACTGTCCCGGACTCATCAACCAATGTGTCTTTGCTCTTACCATTTACTAGAGTTTCGATTTCGTAAAACGTCTTGCCACGCTCATTTTCTTTGCTGTAACCCCGCAATGTAGCACCCCTACTCTGTTGCTCCTTGGCGGCCTTCTGAACGGGAGCGGGAAGATCTTTGAACTGCACCTTGCTTTCGGTATCTGCAAGCGCAAGACCGGCCACTAGCAGGGCCGCAATCCAACCAGAACTCATCATCCTACGAGGTTATGCCTGCTTTCTGAAAATCCGCTGAAGCCGAGCGCTCGAGTAACGGTACCGTAGCCGAACGGCATTTCTGTAAATCTGAGCTAGCATGAAAGAAGGCGGAGGCGTACGGTTGTCCACCTTAACTGTTGCAGATCTTACGACCACACAGGCGCCGTTTATCGAACAGGCTCAGCAGCAAGGACAGCTCTTCATTCGCCAGCCTTACGAGCAATATTCGGACCGCAATCATGAAGCCTGGCGGAAGCTTTACTCGCGCATGCTGCCACGCTGGAAGCGGTATGCCAACCCGGCCTTTCAGCGCGGCATTCAGTCGCTGTGCCTGAATCCGAACGCGGTTCCGAAACTGGAAGACGTCAACCAATTTCTGCGGCCCCTCACTGGTTTTCAGGCTAAGCCCGTCAGTGGTTATGTTCCGGCATTTTTGTTCTTTGACTGCTTGCGTAATCGCGAGTTCCCGACTACCATTACTATTCGCGATTCACAACGGCTGGAGTATTTACCCGAACCGGATATCTTCCACGACATTGCTGGGCACGTTCCGATGCACACTGACCCGGCCTTTGCCGAGACGCTCGTGCGCTTTGGAGAGTGCGCCCATACGGCAGCGGATGTAGTCGACGGCCTTCAAGACGTTCACGAGCGCAACGCGGCCATGACGAGCATCATCCGTGCAATGGCTCGCTTTTTTTGGTTCACCGTTGAATTCGGCCTGATGCGCTCTGGCAACGGCGTGTGCGTCTACGGGAGCGGCCTGTTGAGCAGCTATGGCGAGATCCAACACTCGGTTGAATCGCCTGAAGTCCAGCGTTACCCCCTGCAGCTCGAGTGGGTGATCAATCAGGGTTTCGAGATCGACCATTATCAGCCGCTGCTATTTGTCGTCGACTCCTTCGATCATCTCTACGACTCCGTACATCTCCTCGAGCGCTGGATGAAAGAGGGAAAGCTCAACAACGTTGCGCCGGGAGAGCCGGCGGTGAACGAGCGCGATCTGGAGAGTTTTCTAAAGGCTTCTAAACAGCCTCGAGCTGATCGGTCCGTGCCCGCTTCGTAACCTTGCGCACGCGCGGCCCGTCTTCTTGTGCCTTATTTTTGAAGTATTCGATGGTTCTCGCCAACCCTTCCTCAAGCGGCACCTTCGGCTCCCACCCCAACACTCGCTTGGCTTTAGCGATATCGGGGCGCCGGATCTTTGGATCATCCGAAGGCAAAGGCCGATGCTCGATACCTACTTCGCTACCGAACCGAGCCCGAATCAGGTTCGCAAATTCTAGAATCGACATCTCGGTGGGGTTGCCGAGATTGACTGGGTAGCGCTCGTCGGACTCGCTCAAGAGCAATAGGCCCTCAACCAGGTCGGAAACATAGCAGAAGCTGCGAGTCTGCGACCCATCGCCGAATACCGTCAGATTCGCCCCTCGCAGCGCCTGGTCGATAAATGCAGGTACGACGCGTCCATCATTCAGCGCCATGCGTGGCCCGTACGTGTTAAAGATTCGCCCAATGGTGGTGCGCATTCCGTGAACGCGGTGATAGGCCATCGTCACCGCTTCCGCATAACGCTTGCTTTCGTCGTAACACGATCGCAGCCCGACGGGATTCACGTTGCCCCAATACGTTTCCTTTTGCGGATGCTCGAGCGGATCGCCGTAGCACTCCGACGTAGAAGTCAGCATAAAGCGCGCATCATGCCGGCGCGCCAGCTCGAGCATGTTACGCGTACCGGTTGAGCCGGATTCCAAAGTCTCAATCGGATGATTCAGATAATCTACGGGGCTGGCTAGCGAAGCCAAATGCAGCACCCGGTCGATGCTGCCCGAAATGTTGATTGCCTTACAAACGTCGTGTTCGATGAATTCGAAACCGGACTTATCGAACAGATGCTGAATGTTTTCGGTGTGTCCGGTAATCAGATTGTCGAGCGCAACTACCTGATGGCCCTGTTCCATCAACCGATCGGAAAGGTGTGATCCAATGAAGCCAGCAGCTCCTGAAATGACATATCGCACGCTTTTTCATGCTACTAGAGAGACCGCTCCACTCATGTTCCGAATGAGCTCGCGGTAATGCCGGCGTATGCGGCTGTTGTCTCCAGGGTTGTACTCGCTGCGCTGATCATTATTTCGATCTGGCTCTTCTGGCGCCGCTTTGGAAAGGTCGTACGCGCAGTGCTTCGCGCGCGCCAGGATCCGGATTTTAAGCTCGGCTCCGTCAGCCGCCGTGTTTGGGACTTCTTCTGGGAAGTGCTGTGCCAGGGGAAAGTCATCCGCGAACGCCCGCTGCCCGGCATCGCTCATGCATTCGTGTTTTGGGCTTTTTGCGCCTTTGCGCTCGTCACTCTAAATCACCTCGCGTCCGGTTTCGGAGTTCCGTTCCTGGATTATCACGCCTGGTTCGGCGGCTTCTACTACTGGTTTGCATTTATCTTTGCGGCGCTCTGCGCTGTTTCGATTGCGGGCTTGGCGTTCCGGCGCTTTATTATTCGACCCAAATGGCTCGGACCTCTCTCCTACGAATCCGGCGTAATTGCCCTCCTCATCTTCATCCTAATGGTCAGCTATATGCCGATCTGGTGGGTGCCGGAAGGCTCCGTCGCGGGGCGGCTGCTCTGGTGGGTGCACACGCTCACGATACTGGCGTTTCTGCCGCTCATTCCCCAGACCAAGCACCTGCATCTGGTATTGAGCCCTATCACCATCTTTTTGAAGCGTGATGGCTTCAGTCATATTCCTCCGCTTTCCGGCGACGAAGATTTCGGTCTCGTTTCGGGGAAAGACATTACTCAGATCACGGCCTTGCAGGCCTATTCCTGCGTAGAGTGCGGCCGCTGCACCGAGCACTGCCCGGCGAACAACACGGGCAAAGAGCTAAACCCGAAACTCATTATTCTCGGCGTGCGATCGTACCTAAACGAATTCGGCGAGACCAACGAAACGCCGATTCTCAGCGCAACCGTTTCCCAGAAAGCAATCTTCCAATGCACAACTTGTGGCGCCTGCGAGTATCAATGTCCGGTTGGCATCCAGCATCTTCCGACAATTATCGGGCTGCGACGCGGGGCAGTGAACACCGGAACCTGGGAAGACGAGCATGGAACGAAGCTTTTTCTGAATCTCGAGCGCAATGGTAACGCCATGGGATTTTCGCAAGCCGAGCGCGACAAGTTTATCGCGAAACAGGAGTTCCCGATTTTCGACGGCTCGCAAGAGTACTGTCTGTGGCTGGGCTGCATGGGCGCATACGATCCTCGTGGGCGCGAAATTATCAGTGCATTCGCAGCCGTGATGAAGCATCTGGGTACCAGCTTCGGTGTCCTTAAAAAGGAGCGCTGCACAGGCGACCCCGTACGGCGGTTGGGCAACGATCTTGCGTTCTCGCAAGTTGCCGAAACGAATCTCGCGGCGATCGGACAAGCCGGTATCAAGAAAATGGTTTCGATCTGCCCGCATTGCGTGCGAACCATTCAGGAGGATTGGAAAGAGTTTGGAGCGGCTGTAGACATCGAGCATCACAGCGAATTCATGGCCCGGCACGCCGGGCAACTGCCAAGCGCCGATACCGGGCGCCGCGTCGTCTTCCACGATCCGTGTTATCTCGGCCGCTATCGCGGGATCTACGATCAGCCCCGCGAAGTAATCGCGAAAACCGCCAGTGTCATCGATCCGCCGCGCGCCCGCCAACGGTCCTTCTGCTGCGGCGCCGGCGGCGGCCTGGTTTTTCTCGGCGAAGAAACAGGAGACCGTGTGAATGAGGCGCGAGTCAAAGAGCTGGTCGCAACAGGTGCCGACACGATTGGCGCAGCCTGCCCCTTCTGCAACACCATGTTCCGGGACGCGCTCGCGAATTCAGAAAGCGCGCCCCGTCTGCTCGATATTGCGCAGATCGCGGCCGAGCAGCTTCAAGCTAAAGCGTAACCGTGAATTCTGACGTAAACTGGCTTCAATGCGGCTCATTGTCTTTGGAATGCTGCTAAACGCGATTGCCTTCTGTGCGTTCCCCGATGCGCCTTCAGCGGCAGGTGATTGGGACGGCGCGGTTGGCGCAGGAGGCGTACAGCTTCGGCTCGTGCTCCATCTCAAATCGACCGGTGATAAGACGTACACGGCGACGCTCGACAGCATCGATCAAGGAGCTAACGGAATACCAGTAGATAAAGTGGTGCTGGAGGGTGACACTCTAAAGCTCACCGTGTCCGCCGTGCACGGCTCCTACGAGGGGACGTTCAATGCGGATCGCACGATCCTATCGGGTAAGTGGACCCAGCAAGCCACTCTTCCGCTTAACTTTAAAAAGCGGCCGCTCGAGCTGAAGCCCGCCACCCCTTCGATCATCGATGGTGCGTGGCAGGGCCTTCTTACTGCTGGAGAGCAGAAACTAAGGATCACCGTTCATGTGCACACTGGGGCAGATGGAGCGCTACGAATTCTTTTCTCCAGTGTCGATCAAGGAGGCGCGCCGATTGCTGCAAAAAACGAAAAGTTTGATGGATCGGTACTTTCGTTCGATATCCCCATCGTGCGGGGCCATTATGAGGGAAAGCTTTCGGTGGACAAAAACACCATTCGAGGCACGTGGACGCAAGGCGCGTCATACCCGCTCGATCTGAAGAGAGGCGATAAGCCGATCGCGGTCGCCCGGCCACAAGAACCGAAGCCGCCTTTCCCGTATACACAAGAAGAGGTGAGCTATTCAAATCCCACCGCAAGCCAGATCACGCTGGCCGGAACTTTTACGAAGCCGATCGGACCTGGGCCGTTTCCAGCGGTCTTGCTCATACCCGGCTCCGGACCGCACGATCGCGACGAGACGATCTTCGGACACAAGCCTTTCCTGGTCATTACCGATTACTTGGCCCGGCGCGGAATTGCGGTGTTGCGTTATGACGACCGCGGTGTTGGCAAGTCCGTAGGAAATTTTTCAATTGTGACCAGCCTCGACTTGGCGTCCGACGCCATGGCGGGAGTACGTTATTTGCTGACCAGAACTGACGTGGACAAAAATCACATTGGCTTAATCGGCCATAGTGAAGGCGGAATATTGGCACCAATTGCCGCCTCGCGAATGCCTGAAGTGCGTTTTATTGTGCTGCTGGCGGGAACAGCCGTGCGTGGCGATCAGGTGATTGTGGAGCAGCAAGTTCGGATCGCGAAGGCGAGCGGGGCGTCCGAAGCCGATCAAAGCGACATTCGCAAATCGATGACGAAAGCGGTCGAACTTCTTCGTGAAGGCAAATCCGAACCCGATTTTGGCGCGGCCATGGAAGAGGTCGTGTCAAATCAGGCTCAAGCGGCAGGCATATTCGCGCACTTCAACACCCCCTGGTTCCGGTACTTCATTTCCTACGATCCAGCGCTGGCACTCGAGAAAGTGAAATGTCCGGTGCTCGCCTTGAGCGGAGACCGGGACCTACAGGTCATTCCAGACGAAAATCTTCCGGTGATGAAAGCCGCACTCGAAAAGGCGAATAACCATGACGTTACCATCGTGCGGTTACCCGGGCTGAACCACTTATTTCAAACCTGTAAGACTGGCTTACCTGCCGAATACGCGAGTATCCCGGAAACCATGTCGCCGGCCGCATTGGAAGCTATTTCCGATTGGATTCACAAACACGTCTCCTAACCTGCAATCCTCTGAGACCCCTCATCGTGGCGCAGACGATCGCTCTTCGTCGTCTGCGAAATCTTTCATGCCCATAACGCCTGTAGGGCCCGCCGCCCGCGATTGATCTCGATTACCCAATCGCACGTTCCAGCCTGTCTCGCGAGCCTCTTGACATCACCCGGAACGCGGTTTCTCCTTGACGAAATCTTAATGCGGGTTTAACATTTCGATTGGCTCTACACTTCCACTGGGAGTCTTCCCAGGAAAGAGGTCCCGGCGAATGGGTTTCCAGGTCGGCGAGAAAGTGGTTTACCCCAACCACGGCATAGGCACCGTCGAGAACATCAGCTTGCGTTCCTTCGGCGCGCGGCAAGAGCTCTTTTATCTGCTTCGGCTTTCCCCCACCAGCACGACGGTGATGGTGCCCTTTTCCCATGTGGGCGATGTCGGTCTGCGAAAGGTGACCAAGTGCAGTGAAATCAACCGGGTGTTGAGCTATTTGGGCGCACCAAGGCATTGTTGTACGGCACAGGATTGGAAGGACCGCTTCAAAGAGAATTCGGACAAGATGAAGGGCGGCAGCTTGGCGATCGCCCAGGTATTCAAAGCGCTTTTGGTGATTCAGTTGACCAAGCCGCTGTCCTTTCGCGAGAAGAGGATGCTGGAGCGCGCGCGCTGCATGCTGGTGCTCGAAACATCGATTGCGAAAGCCGTCTCCGAGCGCGAAGCTGTTTTGCTGATCGAGAAAGCGCTGGCGAAGTGCAATCTGCCGATGCCGGCGGCGCTCTAGCTCTTCACCTATTCGAAACCGCCTTGCACTCGTGCTCGATATACTGAGAGGGTCCGCCACCATGGCGCTATCGTCTAAGGGTTAGGACGGAGCCCTCTCAAGGCTCAAATAGGGGTTCGATTCCCCTTAGCGCTACCAAGCACTCCCGTTTCAAGCTCCGTTGAGCTACTCGGAGCCAAATGCGCCGCGATTCCAACCGTATCGGCCTTGGTCGAGGACTGCGCAAGGGAAGGCCGTCGAGGCCGGATTCAGCGCTTCCTTGAAAGAATCGTCCAAAGTCCTCCCCGAGTGAATGGCCGGTGATCCGGTTCGCAATTTTAGATCTAGAGGACCGGCGGGCGTTGTCGAGATGAACATCGGGTCGAGGCTTGTACTATGAGCGCCTCTCGCGACGTCCCTCCCACCGCTTTCAAAAAAATCATTGTAATCCTCGGCCACTTTGGACCTGTCCGCTGAAATTCCTACTTCGGCCTTACTGACGATATTGTTGAAGATCGCTGCGGAGGAGCCGCTAAAGATTGCAAAGGCAACCCGGACCCCGTGGATGGTGTTTCCGTAGAAGGAGGCGCCGGTTGAAGAACTGGACCAGTGGATGGCGGCATTCTGCAATGGACCCATGATGATGTTGTTGTAGATCGCCGTATCGGTCGCTTGAAATCCGCTTATGGCATTGGTGGTATCAGGTCCACCCTGTATGAAGTTGTGAAAGATGGATCCGGAGACCCGGTTAGGAGTGCCCGGTTTTCCAGTGAACTCTATTGATTCTCCGTCGCCAGCCGTGCGGTCCGTGTAATAGACCGAGTTATCGCGAAGTTGTGCCCCCGTCACACTGGCGTGATACGCTTTGATGCCGATTGCTTGTGAGCCCCCGACTATACGATTACCCGAGACCACGGCGTTGTTAGTATCGAGAATGTAAATTCCTCTGGCACTGTTGCTATCCGAATTCAATGTAATTGTATTTCCTGTAACCGTTAGACCCGTGGAAGGCGAACCAAACGCCATAAAAACAGAGGCAACGGTCTTAAAGCTTCCGGTACTTGCATAAGTATTGTTGGCAAAAGTGAAGCCCGCACTCCCTCTGACTTGCACGGGAAACACGCCCGCGTTCAGCAACGTGCAGTTGCGGACGGTGTTATTGCTCCCGCCATAGACGGCGATGAGACTGGAGCCTGAATTTTGAATGGTCAAACCATCTATGATCACGTTACGGGCGTTACGCAGCGTGATCAGCGTGTCATGCGACCTGCTCGCGCCATCGATGGCGGGCTGCTTGCCCGTCCCGTAGGAGCTGAGGGTGATTGCATCTCCAGACTCGTCCGAAGTTGCCAGATGGAGCGTTTCGCCGCTCCAAACGGCACCGGCCTTCAGCAAAATCTGATCCCCGGGATGATATATCTTAGAGCTTGCATACCGCAAGCTTTTCCAGGGGCTCGTGATCTCAGTGCCGGAGTGAAAGTCATTTCCAGAGCCGGAATCGACATAGTAAGTGGTCGCTGCACTCTGGCTGACAAGTAGTCCAAAGGTAAGTCCGAAAAGAACCGCGGTCGCTTTAAACATATGCAAACAATTCCTCGCTTTTACAGGTCTCCAGGCCGTTTTAGACCCGGGCTATTAACTCTGTATCGGCGTTCTATGGTGAATGTTTAATGCGACTGAATCGAAACTTCGAATCGCTCAGAGCAGACCGCCCCTAAGATAGCCGGACAGGAACTTCAAAGCTTCAAATTGATGAATATTGCTGACCGGGACGAATGGGTGAGATCGAGCAGCAATGCTGACGGAAAACGAAAGCGCCGGGCCTGCGCTGCCCGGGTCTCACTCAAGTTGATTGCAAGTTCGTGCTTACCTTCCGACATACGTCATTGAGGCTCACGATAGATGCCGCCGCAGCGCTGAATCGGGTCTGTGGTAGATATGTCTTACAAGGTGGCTGGCGTCGATACTTACGAAAAGTTTGGGCTCTTGTTTCTCCTGTGTAGCAGCGGCAGCGACCTCAAATATCAGTCATTAAGGACCCTCAAATCGAGTCGGCTCAGGCGAGCCGGATCACGCAGCACATCGATTTCGAAAATCCGGCCCGCCCTCACAGTAAAGCCCATGACGGAAAACGGCTGTCCACCAAGACGCCATGAAACAATTCCTGCAGCGCCATTCACAAGCACCGGTTGTACAGACTCGGCAAACCGCGAGAACATGAGCGCCTGCTCGGCTACCGTCCGAGCGCCACGGATCTCCTTCAATCCGCCGGGAATGTGGTCTGATCTCGGTACCACGTCTGGATCGAGTATGGCCAAGAGCCCCTCGAAATCGCCGACGCGCACGGCGGCGAGAAAGGCATCCACAACTTTTCTCTGCTGAGTAAGGTCAGCATCGGGAATGGGCGCAGCTCCCCTCACTCTGCGGCGAGCGCGACTCGCGAGTTGCCTTGCGGAAACTGGGGAGCACCCCACGACGGAAGCGATTTCCTCGAATGGCACAGCGAACATGTCGTGCAGCACGAATGCCAGCCGCTCCTGGGGAGCCAAGGTTTCCAGTACGACAAGAAGGGCCAACCCGACCGAGTCCGCTATCAGCGTTTCCTGTTCCGGATTGATCCGGTCTTCACGGCTGAGAATAAAATCGGGCAAACGCTCGCCAAGAGATTCCTCTCGTCGTGATTTGCGCGAGCGCAGCATGTCGAGACAGACGCGCCCGATGACCGTGGTCAGCCATCCGCCGAGATTTTCGATGTCCCCAGCATCGGAGCGGTTGAGCCGCAACCAGGCTTCCTGAACGGCGTCGTCCGCCTCAGCTAGCGAGCCAAGCATCCGATAAGCCACAGCCCGCAAGTGAGGCCGGTTTTCTTCGAACTTTTCTGACAGCTAGCCTCGATCGTCCATCGGTCACATTCTCTCGTTGCGTTCCGTCATTGTGATGACGGACGAAACCCAGCCGATGTGACCGGGCCGCCAGCCTAGTCACGGGCCCGTTAAGATTGAAAGCCCGGCTTCCGGGACAGTAAGCCGAGAACAAACTTAGAAATTGGAAAGGACAGCAGTTGTGCCAGTACAGACAACCAAAACCGTGAAATCCAGAATGAAAATCTCGGCGATGGTGTTGCCCGAGATCATGCAGGCGCTCTTCGCCCTGAATAAAGCCACGGAAAAAGGCGGTGTTCCGTCGAAGACTATCGGCCTTGCTCAGCCTCGGGCAAGCCAGATCAACGGCTGCAGCGTATGCGTTGACATGCACTGCCGCGACCTCAAGAAAGCCGGTGAAACGGATGATCGCCTCTTCGCTGTGGCCGCATGGCGCGATGCACCTTACTTTACCGAAGCTGAACGCGCCGCCTTAGCACTGGCCGAAGCCATCACCCGCCTCAGCGACCGGTCTGACCCGGTACCGGATGTAGTCTGGGAGGAGGCTAGCCTGCACTACGACGAGCGAGCGCTCGCCGCTCTGATTACCTCCATCGCGCTGATCAACACCTGGAATCGTCTCAACGTCACTACTCGACAAGTCGCTGGCGAGTGGGCGAAGTCGGCAGAGGCAGAAAAAGTCCGCTCGGCAGCTCAATCGCCCCAACTCTTGGGGCGACGGAGAACGTACTAATTAATTTTCAATGGACTGTGAACGGCGATTTCAGTTCTTCAACTCGATAAACGCGGCTGACCAGGGGCGTTTTGCAATGTTCAGTGTCGCCACGCTTACGGGCAGACGGAAACGCCGCGGTCCTGCGCTGCCGGGGTTGATATAGAGCACGCCGTTGCATTCCATTTGAGAGGGCTTATGAGAGTGGCCGCTGATAACGATCTGCACTCCTGATTCGGCAGGATCGATGGCGAGTTGCTTGAGGTCGTGGAGAACGTAGATTTTCGTGCCGCCAGCTTCGATGAGCGCGGTTGAGGGGAGTGCCAGATCGGGCTTGTCGACATTGCCTTTCACAGGGATGGTTGGGGCGATCTTATTTAGCGCGGCGAGAATGGCAAGATTGCCTACGTCGCCTGCATGAATGATCAAGTCGGAGCCACGAAGCGCGTCAAGCGCTTGTGGCCGCATGAGGCCGTGGGTGTCCGAGATCAGGCCCAGCCGGCGCGCGTGTTCTAGGCGCGGAGTGAAATCGCTCTTCAATTTCTGATATGCCAAGTTTCAGCAGACGCCTGATGAAGTGGCCGCGGCGGGCGGCCCGCTTCATGCCCTGCCGATAAACTGATGTAAGCGATCCAAGCCGCGCTCGAGCTCGTGCATCGAAGTGGCGTAGGAGATGCGGACGTGGTTCTGAGTGCCGAATGCTTCTCCGGGAACGACCGCGACATGCGCTTGGCGCAGCAGTTCAGCCGCAAAGTCGAGCGAGTTCTTGATTGTGCCGGCTCGGTACGCGACGCTGACGTTCGGATACGCGTAGAAAGCGCCTTTCGGCGTGACGATCGAGACGCCCGGAATCGCGCGCAATCGATTCACGACGAAATCGCGGCGTTTCCGATACTCGGCCAGCATTTGGGGTACGGAGTCCTGCGGCCCCACCATCGCTTCGACCGCCGCCTTTTGGGAGATTGAAGTGGGATTCGAGGTGCAATGGCTCTGCAGTTTGGTCATGGCGTTGATGATCGGCGCCGGGGCAAGCGCGAACCCTACACGCCAGCCCGTCATCGCATAGGTCTTCGAGAGCGACCCTGCAACCACGGCTTTCTCGCGTGCGCCGGGAGCGGCCGCAATCGAAAACGGCTCGCCATCGTAGAGGAAATGGCAGTAACACTCATCCGTGAGTAGAAAAATGTCGCGCTTCGACGCGATATCCAAAATAGCCCGGAACTCTTGCGGGGAAAGCACTGCGCCGCTCGGATTGCTGGGCGAGTTGATGATCAGAAGCTTGGTGCGAGGCGTAATGTGGCGCTCAATCATTGCGGCGCTTACCTCGAACCCCGCCGCTTCATCCGTGTCGACGAACACGCAGGCGCCGCCCGCATAATTCACCACATCTTTATATGTGACCCAGTACGGGACGGGAATGATTACTTCGTCTCCGGGATTAACAAGTGCTTGAATGAGGTTGAAGATCGCGTGCTTTCCGCCGACGGTCACCATGCATTCGGCCGGCGAATAATCGGTGCCGAAATCCTGGCGGTGGCGCTTGCAGATGGCCTCGCGAAGCTCGAGCGTGCCGGCAGTATTGGTGTACTTCGTGAAATCCGAAGCGAGGGCTTGAACTGCTGCGTCCTTAATGTGTGCGGGTGTCGGAAAATCGGGCTCACCGGCCCCAAAATCGACAACGTCCACCCCTTCACGACGGAGGCGGTCCGCGTCCGCGGCGACCTTCATGGTCGACGAGACGCTAATAGTCGAGATGCGATCGGCAATTTCGGCAGTCGCTAGCATTTTTTCTGAGATTACCACCAGCGCAGCCGGCTTCTAGTGCTCACGCAACGACTGAATCAAAGCTTCCATGTGGTTCAGATAACGCTCGAACGCTTTCCGCCCCGCCGCCGTTAACCGGTATTCGGTCTTCGGCATCCGCCCTTGAAAGCTCTTGCTGCACTCTACGTACTTCGCTTCTTCCAGCCTCCGCGCGTGAACACTCAGGTTTCCGTCAGTCGTTTGCAGCAGCTTTTTCAGCTCATTGAACGTCAGCGAGTCGTTCACCGCCAGAGCGCTCACAATTCCAAGTCGCATCCGCTCGTGAATAATCCGGTCGAGATTCGGCAAAGCGCTTTCGACAACCGCCTGCTCACTCGACGCCTTACCGCCTTTCACGGCACGCGCCTTCGAATCCGCACCGCCGGCTTCACGCGCCATCGCCGATCTAGCCACCGTGCCTCCTCGCAATCACCACCCCAAACGCCACATGCAGTCCGCCGAAGCCGGCCATCAGGAGCACGTCTCCCCAGGCAGCCGGCGCAAACAACGCAACCGCCCCCACGAACATGAAGCAGAGACCCATCACCGGAACGATCCGCACCGAAAACGCGCCGCCCGTCACCACCGCCGCTCCGTACAGCAGCAGCCATAACCCGGGAGTAATGCTGAACACATGCAGTTGATACAAAACGCCCGTGAGCACCGCGCCAGCCAGCAGCGGAGGCATGAAACTGAGCAACGCTCGCCGCGCCGCCCGCGATTGCAGAGACAGCGCGAGCCGCTTCGATTTCGCCCGCACCGCCAGCCCGGCAATCGCCAGCGCCAAAACCGCTTCAGCGCACCAAACCAAGAACTGTTCGCGCAATGGACGCCCGAATGCAACCGCCCCCGCGCCCAACGCAGTGATTCCGATGACCACCCCGCCCCACCCTGGCACGGCAGTAAAGGATGCGGCCCGCTCCATCGTGTCACGAATAAAGCGCAGATTGTCGGCGGCATGCCGCTCCAGCGGAACTGGATCCTTTATGGCCCGAATCGGTTGTGCAAACGCCATATGCTTAACGCGCGCGCGTCTGAACTCAAGTATACGGCACCCCGCCAGCTCCCGGGAAGTTCTTTACTATGCAAAGCCAGCGCAGCTCCAGACCCTCAAAAGCTGAAGTGAATCCCTCCCACCGCCCAGCGCCGAGGCGTTCGGAAACCATCTTCATAAAAATCCTGATTCAGAGCGTTCGAAACCCGAACATAAAAACGCGCCGCCGTCCTCTCAGTCACGGCGACCAAATACCCTGCCGAAAGCCCCAACTGACGCGGCCCATCGAACCGGTACGCATTGCTCGCCAGCGGTGACAATCCAAACAGCGGATACAAATAGTCGCTGCCTCCCTCGAAATCCATCGCCGCATCCAAGTGAGTTCCAAACTGCTGCGTCGCTACAACCGTCACGATATTCGGCAGTATCCGCGGCGACTGCAATGGGTCAACGCCCGTACCCGTGTAGTATTGCGAGTGGCGATCGAGCGCATCCGTGTACGTGTAGGACGCGAATAGGGTCGTGCTCCGCGAAGGATGAAAATCGCCGCTCAGCTCGACTCCGCGCGCAATCCCCCCTCCCGTGTTGTAATATCCGCCCGTCCGCCCGTACGGGTCAACGTAACCCGGAGGAAAATCCAGGAATCCGATGACCTGCTGCAAATGGGAATAAAAATACGTGCCACTGATCTTCAATGCCTGCCGGAACAGGTACTGATCGAAGCCGAAATCCGCCGATACCGCGCGCTCCGGACTTAACCGCGGATCCCCAAACGCGAAGTACGTTCCGCCATAGAAATAGCCGCCGAACCGCTCGTAAATCGACGGCAACCGAAAACTGTTACCCAAATGCGCGCGCAGCTTCGTCGACGTACGCTGCACGAAGTACGCGAGCGACGCATCTCCCGTGTACGCATCCGGAGGAGACGGCAACTTCGAGCCGGCATACGGCGATGCGCCTCCAATCAAATTCGGCTGCTCTAAAGTCGCGCGTGTAAATCGCCCCGACAGTAAAATCTGCAGCCGCCCGCTTGCGAGCGTCATCTGGTCCTGCGCAAAAACGGCATTCGTTCCTTGCGTCGCATCGGTTCGATAGTACGCGCGCTGCGCCAGATCCGGATTCTGGTCGGTAGACACATTCAGGTAATGCTCTCGCTCAAACTCATAGCCCCCTGCCAGCACCTGATGAGATCCCAGCAAATAGTCCGCGCGCGCCTGCAGCGTATCGATGCGTCCCGCATATCGATCTGACGTATTGAATAACGGCTGAAAGTATTCGGGCAGGTTCGGGCCAGCGGGTCCGTCCGTGTTGTTGCGGTTCGTGTCAACGATTGCATAACCTACGCGGTACGTCAATCCGGAACTCACCGCGTGCTCGAAGCGAAACAGCGAATCCACAAAATGCGAGTAGCGCCCCGCATCAGGGTCGCCGAGCGACGGCACAAACGTCGCATTCCCCGGCGCATACGGCAGGTTCGCATCCGCTAACCGCATTCCTGCCGCTGACAGCGGAATCGCCGGAATAATTCCCGTAACGGGCGCACTGCTCGTCGGCGAAGGGGAGACATTTTCCTGCAAATACCCGGTATTCGCGAACACATCCAGCCCCAGCCGGATCTTCGGCGTCAGCGCGTAAGTAATGCCAGTCTGACCGCTCCAGTCTCGAACCGCGCCCACATCATCCACGCCTTCCGTAACATTCAGATGCGCCAACCCCACCGAATATCCGAGCCGATCCTGCAGTGCGCCTCCTGCCATCCGCGCCACACCTCGAAACATTCCCAAGCCGCCCCCCTGCACATCCACATCGCCGTGCGCTCGCCCGCCTCCCGCATCGGTGATGATGTTCACAGTCCCCGACATCGAATTCGTCCCATACAGCGACGACCCCGACCCCCGCAGCACCTCAATCCGCGACGTATCGACCAGCAGTAGATCCCCAATATAGGCGCTCGCTTCCCCTTGAACACTCGTCGGATCGCGAAATCGGAATCCGTCGATCAGCACCGCCGTATCGGTCACTCGCAGGCCACGCGTTTGAATGGTGGTCAGCGCTCCCGGTCCACCGCGCGTACTGACGCGAAGCCCGGGCACGAATCGAATCGCGTCTCCTATCGAGAACAATCCACGCTGTTCCGCATCCCTCGCCATCACCACATCCAGCGCCTTCGAGACTTGATCAACAGATTGCGGCTCGCTCGCCGCCGTCACCGTAACCTCGTTCTTTAATGCCGAAACCGCCAATCGCATGGCGATGTCTTTGCTTTCACCCGCAATCACGGCAAATCTCTGTTGCTGCTCTGTCGAGAGTCCTGGCGCCGAAGCATCCAGCACATACGTCCCGGGCGCCACATCACGAAACACAAAACGGCCGCCGCGATCGGAACTCGTCGTCAGAACCGCGCCTCCCGCGATCTCGAGCAGCCTTACTGACGCACCCTCAACCGCAGCGCCCGACGGATCAGCAATCGTGCCCTTCACCAGTGCTGTTTTGGGCTGTGCGAACGCAAACAGCGCAGCCGCGCAAACGATCCCAACGCAAGAAGAAACGGAGCGAAAAAATTTCGTGTACACTGTCGGCCCTCCCTCGAGGCGGCAAATCAATTTCCGCTTTTTGGTCGCGGGCTGCGGCAGGTCTTCGGACTTGCAGGCAGGACAATCTCTTCAGACTGTCTTCCTAATGGCCCAGCTTCCCCTCTCTTGCAATCAGAGAGAGTGCCTTATGGGCGTTCGTTCCTGCTTACCGCTGCGGGGCAGTTCCGGATTCTCACCAGATTCCCTTTTCAACGCCTCCGCCCAAACGAGCCTCAGCGTACCGGCAGCATTAACAGGCTATACGAATGTGAGTGGATTTGGCAACCGTGTGTGATACGGAGCCCGAAGCGTAAGCGACGGGTCTTTGTTTACACTACGTCGACGCCCATGCTGCGGCAAGCGCCCTTCACCTGCGCAACCGCCGCGTCCACAGTGAAGCAGTTCAGATCGGGCATCTTGATCTTGGCGATCTCTTCCACCTGTTTCTGCGTAATCTTCCCGACTTTATTCTTATTCGGCTCGGCCGAGCCCTTCGCCAGATTCACCGCGCGCTTCACCAGCACCGCCACCGGAGGCGTCTTCGTGATAAACGTGAACGAGCGATCCGAATAAATCGTGATCACCACAGGAATGATCAAGCCTTCCTGGTCCTTCGCCGACGTCTTCGCGTTGAAGGCCTTGCAAAACTCCATGATGTTCACACCCTGGGGCCCGAGAGCGGTCCCAACCGGGGGCGCCGGCGTCGCCTTCCCCGCCGGAATCTGCAGCTTTACTTGAGCGTTAACTTTCTTTGCCATCTCTTACTTTCTCCACTAAACCGAAACAGAGCCGCGACTGTGAAGGAGCGGTTTGCACACTAGATCTTCTCGACTTGCAAGAAGTCTAACTCGACGGGCGTCGACCGGCCAAAGATGGTCACCATCACGCGCAGCGTATTTCGCTCGGTATTGACTTCGTCCACCTTGCCCGAAAAGTTCGTGAACGGCCCGTCGACTATCTTCACGCTCTCGCCCTTCTCAAAGCTCATCTTAGGCCGCGGGCGGTCGGCGCTCGACGCCTGGCGATACAGCACTGAATTCACTTCATCGGCTGTCAGCGGAACCGGCTTCGTCCCGCCCCCTACAAATCCCGTCACTCGCGGCGTCGATTTCACCGCGTGCCATAGCTCGTCATCCATCTCCATCTCGACTAGCACATAGCCGGGATAAAGAAGCCGCTTGCTAATCACTTTCTTCCCGTTTCGCAGCTCGATCACTTCTTCTGTCGGGATCAGTATCTGCCCCAACCGACCTGCAAAACCAAACGCCTGCGCACGGGACTTCAACGATTCGGCAACCTTTTGCTCGAACCCCGAGTAAGCGTGAATGATGTACCAATTCTTAGGCGGACCCTCAGCCTGTGGAGGAGCCGCGCCGCGCTCTGCCGTCTGCGCTACTTCAGATTCGTGTTCGAGAGTCTCAACGCCCTCATCGGCGTCGGAATGAATTTCCTCATCGCGAACCGGGTCCTGCTCTTCAAGCGCATTTTCGTCGTCGGCCGCGGTGCTCGAGAGGGCTTCCCCTTCTTCCTCCGGCAGCGTGTCGACTGCCCGTTCCTCGTCAAAATTCTGATCTGCCATTCCTGACCTGCTTACACTCCAAAATCCGGCCGCATGCATCTATTTCGTGAAGTAATGGAGGATACGCGTCACGATCGTGTTCACAATCGCATCCACCACCCAGAAATACAGAGCAAACAGGAACACTGCCGCAATCACAACCCACGTCGTAGCGCGAACCTGCTTCCAGTTGGGCCACGTGACCCGCTGCATCTCCGCTTGCACGTCCTCTATATAGGACCGCGCCTGCTGCGGCCAGCCCACTGCATTCATTGCCATAGACACTTCAAACCTGAAACCTGATCTGCTCTATCTGATCTGCTCAACGTGATCCGCTCTGCTCTGATTCGCGCGAAACCGGCCGGGTGTTTGGCAGGGGCAGAGGGATTCGAACCCCCACTCGCGGTTTTGGAGACCGCTGGTCTGCCGTTAAACCTATGCCCCTTCCGCTTCCCCTACAGGCTATCAGAAAATCGCCGCCTCCCTCTTTACTTCGTCTCGCGGTGCGGTTGATGTTTCCTGCAGTATGGACAGAATTTCTTCAGCTCCAGCCGTTCCGTCGTCGTTCTCTTGTTCTTCGTCTTGCTGTAATTCCGGTTCTTGCATTCCGTGCACTGGAACTGAATAATTTCCCGCGGCATAAAGGTTCGGCCTCTCTTCTAAGTTACGTTTCTAAAAGTAGCGCGGTTACGCCACAATATCGGTGACCGTGCCCGCGCCGACCGTGCGACCGCCTTCGCGAATCGCAAAGCGCAGCCCTTTATCCATGGCCACCGGCGTAATCAGCTCAATCTCCATCGCCACGTTATCGCCCGGCATCACCATCTCCATGCCCTCGGGCAGCTTCGCCACGCCCGTCACGTCCGTGGTCCGGAAATAAAACTGCGGCCGGTAGCCATTGAAAAACGGCGTGTGCCGCCCGCCCTCTTCCTTCGACAGCACGTACACTTCGCCCTTGAACGTCTTGTACGGCTTGATCGTCCCCGGCTTCGCAATCACCTGCCCGCGCTCGACGTCCGTCTTCTCAATCCCGCGCAGCAGCAACCCCACGTTATCCCCCGCGCGCCCTTCATCGAGCAGCTTCTTGAACATCTCCACGCCCGTCACCACCGTCTTGCGCGTGTCCGAAAATCCGACGATCTCCATCTCTTCGCCGACTTTGCAGATCCCGCGCTCAATGCGCCCCGTCACCACCGTCCCGCGCCCCTGGATCGAGAAAATATCTTCAATCGGCATGATGAACGGCTTGTCGATCGCGCGCTGCGGCACTGGAACATATTCGTCCACTTTCGCCATCAGCTCATCGACCGTCTTCACCCACTTGTCTTCATCGTTCAACGCCCCGAGCGCGCTCACTCGCACCACCGGCAGATCATCCCCCGGAAACTGATAACTCTTCAGCAGCTCGCGCACTTCAAGCTCGACCAGCTCGAGCAGCTCCGGATCATCGACCATATCCACTTTGTTCAGCGCGACCACAATATACGGCACGCCCACCTGCCGCGCCAGCAGAATATGCTCGCGCGTCTGCGGCATCGGCCCGTCGGTCGCCGCGACCACCAGAATCGCGCCATCCATCTGCGCCGCGCCCGTGATCATGTTCTTGATGTAGTCGGCGTGGCCCGGACAATCCACGTGCGCATAGTGCCGGTTGGCGGTCTCGTATTCGACGTGCGCAACCGCAATCGTGATCCCGCGCGCCTTCTCTTCCGGCGCGTTATCGATCGAATCGAAGCTCCGGAACTTCACCTTCGGATTGTGCTTCGAGAGCGTCTTCGTAATCGCCGCCGTCAACGTCGTCTTGCCGTGATCGATGTGCCCGATCGTCCCAATATTTACGTGCGGCTTGCTGCGGTCAAATTTCTCTTTCGCCATGCTAGTCCTACCTTGAAAGTGCTGGATTCTTCTCCTCTGTCAGAAGAGAAAAGGGGCAGACGAGCGCGCGTCCCTACTCCTTCGCACACTCAAATCGAGAATACCACGCGTGGCCCTTACACATTTTCCGGATCCGATGCCCAACACAACGGATTCCTGTCGATATACGTGCGAATACGATTCAGCTCGTCCTCATTGCGAATGACACGTTCCCAATAACTCCGCTGCCATATACGCGTGCCAATCCGATTGCTAACTGCCACTTGAACGAACCTACAACCGTCCGTAGGGGCCGCGCATGCGCGGCCATCGCATCGCCCGTAAACAAGAGAATTCCGTGGACGTGGTTCGGCATCACCACAAACGCATCCAGGACTACATCGGTGAAATGATCCGGAATCTCGTTCCAGCACAACGCCACCACTTCGCCGGACTTGCTAAGGCTCATCCGGCTATCGACAATTCCCCCAAACAGATGCCGCTGGCCCTTTGCACAAACTGTGACAAAATATGCGCCATTCTGTGAGTAATCGAATCCCGCCAACCGCAACCGCTTCCTTCGCCGTGGTTGCAGTTCCACCCCTTTGATCAGATCCTGCCCTTGTACACGACGGACGTCCATTGTAGGGGCCGCGCACGCGCGGCCTCAGGACGGTTCTCGAAACTGTAAGAGACCTGGAGCCGTTGACCGGGATTGAACCGGTGACCTCGTCCTTACCAAGGACGCGCTCTACCAACTGAGCTACAACGGCTCACCCAGAAAACAATTATGGCACTTACGAAATGTCCAGACGTTCCTTAATTCTCCCCACGTCCAGCACATACCCAACCAACAAACTCTCGATATGATCCAGCTTGCTCTCAAACCGTCCAATACGTGAGTTCGTGTGGTCCAGCGTCCGGTCGCATCATCCAGTCGTTTGTTGTTCGTGAGTATCGCCACAATGGCCACCAGCGCTGTAGCGCTGGTGCTGACTATCGCCGTCGTCAGATTTTGATCATCGTGTGAGCCTCCGAGGGTGCTACTGTTTCTCCGTTTCTTGCCACCCTGACCTTCACCGCAAATTCTCTGGCGGAATGCGGTCGATCAGGTCACGAATCGCGCTCACCAGCGACTGCACGCTTGCCGTCATTTCGAGCTGCGATTCACGAAGCTTGTCAATCGCGCTCCAGATGCGTTCGTGCTCTACCAGATGGTCCGCCGCCAGCTTCTCGAGCCGGTTTAAGCGCGCGAGCGGGTCGTCGCCGTTTCCGTCAGCCATGGAGCCACCCTCTCTTCCTCACTCGAATCAAACCTTCCGCACAGGCGGGATGGTGGACAGGGAAGGATTCGAACCTTCGTACCTCGCAAGGAGGGACAGATTTACAGTCTGTTGGCTTTAACCACTCACCCACCTGTCCGATCCGACGAAATTGAGAATAACACGAACCCTCGCACGCCGTAGGGGCCGTGGCACTGCCCGGCCTGCAATGCCTTTCACTCGCAGTGACAGCAAACCCAAAATTTTCTTCGCCCTAAAACCGCAGCCATTTACACCGCATCCTCCCCGTCTACACGTCCCGCACGCAATCGTCAAATCGGGCGAAATTCCAACCATTCGCCCATACAACTCGACAAAGGACATCCCATGAAATCTGTAACCGAAGCTCAACTGAATGCGAACCAAGCCAATGCGCAGCTCTCGCGCGGACCCAAAACTCCGGAAGGCAAAGCCATCTCTGCGATGAACAACTTCCGCCACGGCCTCACCGGCGAATTCACCGTCCTCCCCTGGGAAAAGCAGGAGCAATTCAACTACCTGCTCGCTGAGCTCCGCGCCGAGCACAAGCCCTCCACCTTCACCGAAAACATGCTCATCGGCAAAATGGCGCAAGCCGCCTGGCTCTCCAAGCGCGCTCTGATCCTCCAGCAAACCAGACTCAAGCACGACGCGCGCGGCTGTTGGGACGAAAAGGGCCTGGCGCTCTACATCCGCTACCAAACCACGCACGACCGCGCCTTCTACAAATCTCTCAACGAGCTTCTAAGGCTCAGAGCCGAAAAGAGAAAAGAGCAGATTGGGTTCGAATCGCAATCTCACAAACAAGCCGATCAAACCCGCCGCGCAGCCGCCGAAACCCGCAAGCAAGACCTACACAAATGGAACGTTTTGCTCGCTGAAGCGAAGGTCGATCATCAGCAAACGCTGACCAGCAACGTGCGGCGCTCGAGTGTCGTCGCTTCTCTCAAGGAAAATCCTCCACGCTTCGCCGAAAACGCCGCCTAAACCGGACTTTGGAACCCCGAGCGTCAGGGACGGCCAACTCACCTCACTCGAACCTCGCTCAAATGCTGAAGCCGATAATGGTCTCTATGGAAGACGTTCTCACCATCGCGGGCCGCTCATTCCGCTCGCGCCTCTTCGTCGGCACGGGCAAGTATCGCAGCAAGCAACTCATGGCCCGATGCCACGCCGCGTCCGGCACCGAGATGGTCACTCTCGCGGTCCGTCGCGTCAATCTCACCGATCGCTCTAAAGAATCCGAGCTCGATTTCATCGATCGCTCAAAGATTCACATTCTGCCCAATACCGCCGCCTGTTACACAGCGGAAGATGCCGTTCGCACTGCTCGCCTCGCCCGCGAAGTGGGTCTCTCGAATTGGATCAAGCTCGAGGTCATAGGAGACCAGAAAACTCTTTTCCCGGACAACCAAGGCTTGCTCGATGCCACCCGCACGCTCGCCAAAGAAGGCTTCATCGTCCTGCCCTATACAACCGACGACCTCGTGAATGCACGCAAGCTGATCGATGCCGGAGCAGTGGCCGTGATGCCTCTCGCCGCGCCCATTGGCTCCGGTCTCGGCGTTCAGAACGTGATCAATCTTCGCATCCTGCGCGACGCCATCACCGAAGTTCCGCTCATCGTCGATGCCGGAGTCGGCACTGCTTCCGACGCGGCAATTGCCATGGAGCTCGGCTACGACGGCGTACTGTTGAACACCGCAATCGCGGAAGCCGATGATTCCGAGCGCATGGCCCACGCCATGAAACTTGCCGTCGAAGCAGGACGCGCTGCGTTTCTCGCCGGACGCATGCCGAAGCGCGAGTATGCGATTGCCAGTAGTCCGCTAACGGGAACCATTGCAACCGCGAGTGGGCGCTAGGCTCGGCCGCGCTCTACCGGACAATCGGGTTCGCAATCGCCCCTTCTCGTTCCTCCACCGTCGCCGCGTCTTCACCCCTCGCCTTCCAAACCTTGACCTTTCTCTGCGGCGGCAAGTATGCGCCGAATACAGTCCGCGCCGTATCCGGATCCGAAACACGCAAGATCTCCGCGTTATCGATCCAATCCAAATAGCGCGTCTCGATCTGGTTGTACGCAAGCCCCGGCGAAATCCCGTAAACTCCCGGCCGCGTGTCGATCCTGAAAGTAAACCGGTACGCCACCCGCTCGCCCGCGCGCACCGCTGGAACACGAACGCGCTCTTGAAAGGTATTCAGCCCGATGATGTCCGTACCCAATCGGTCCCGCAGATAGAAGCCCAAAATGTGCGATTCTTGATCCGTGTAGAAATCGACATAGAACTCTACCGACACGATTTCGCCCATGAATACGGTCCCGGTAAGCTCGCCCTTGCTGTTGCGGATCAGAACCTTATTGATTCGTGCCGCCCCGTCACCGTGCCGGTAGTATTTGAATTCGTTTTCAAACTCTTTATGATCCAACGCAGCATCTGGTACTGTCTCGGCCTGTTGCAGATCCAGCTCCTCCAGAGGCGTCAGCACTTGCAAATCGACCTCCTCCGTCTGCTCGTCCTGCTCCATCGCGGCTTCTTCGATCAGCTTCTGCCGCTCCAGATCGAAGTTCACGCTCATCAGCGACAGATACCAATTCGTCATGTTCACCGCGCTCCCGTGATTCACCACCCGCCCATGCTCGAGCACGATGGCGTAATCGCACAGGCGCCTCACAGCGTCCGAATCGTGGCTGACGAAAAGAATCGAAACTCCGTTCTCGCGCAGTTGCTTGATGCGCGATATGCATTTTTGCTGGAAGCGGGCATCGCCGACCGCCAGAGCCTCATCTACGATCAGGATTTTCGGGTTCACCGAAATCGCAACCGAGAATGCCAGCCGCATGTACATGCCGCTCGAGTACGTCTTCACCGGGTAATCGAGGAAATCTCCAATATCGGCGAACGCCGCAACATCCTCGAACCGAGCCTCCATCTCCGCTTGTGTCAGCCCCAGAATCCGCCCGTTATAAAACACATTCTGCCGCCCCGTAAACTCAGGGTTGAATCCCGTCCCCAGTTCCAAGAGCGCCGAAACTCGCCCATTCACCTGGACGGTTCCAGACGTAGGCCGCATCGTCCCCACGACGATTTGAAGCAACGTGCTCTTACCCGACCCGTTGCGTCCCAGTATCCCGATCGTGTGACCCTCGCCTGCTTCTAAATCGACATCCTTGAGCGCCCAAAACTCGTGCCCCCGAGCTGATCGATGAAGTAGTAAATCTTGGACACGATCGCCTGTGTTCTTGTAACGCTTGAAGCTTTTTGAGACCTTTTCCAGACGAATGACAGGTTGACTCATGCAGCTATGACAAAAGCAAATAGAATCCGGTTCGCAAGCAACACAACGCTTCTTTGGACAAATGTTCCCATTGCTATTCTAAGGGTTTACTGAATGGCGGAGCATGCGATTTCGACCGGAGCGGCGCTAGCCGCTGACCCCGTACCTGCCCAGTCTCGGACGTTAGAGCTCTCCTTCGATTTATACGAGCGTTATAGCGTTCTCAAACATATTGTCGAACGTTTGTTCCCCAGCATCAGCGGCCTTCGCATCCTCGATGTAGGCGCGAATTCCCCCTCTCTTTGGCCCGGCTTTTCTTCGCTTGTAAGCACGTTCTTACCGCAAGCCCGCTGCGCCATCGCGGATCTCGAGATCACGCCCGGGTTACAGGCAGCCGTAATGGCGTCCGGTGTCGAGTTGCCGTTCGCTGATAATGCGTTCGATTTTGTATGCGCCCTTGACACACTCGAACACGTCCCGGATCGATACCGCATCCGTTTTCTCGACGAGCTCATTCGAGTTAGTCGGAACTTTGCCTATTTAACTTTCCCGTATAACTCAGTCGGAAACCATTGGGCAGAGCGGACTGTAAATACATACCTCGATGAAGTTCTACATAGCGGCATACCCCAGCTTAACGAGCATCGCGACTTAGGCGTTCCGGATCTCTCCTTACTCGATAACTGGTCAAGCTCACGCAATTTGGCGATAACTACTATTCAGCACGGGAATGTGGATATCTGGCTCTTCATGATGATCGCCTCCCATACTCTCCGGATTCATAGTCACGACTTGCTCCGCGAGCTGAACCGGCGCTTTAACCGCGATTATGCTCCCCGTGACTGGCGCGAGCCTGGCTATCGCGCCTGCTGCCTCGTTTCGAAACTCGGACGCAAGCGTCAGCTCGCCGAAGTAGCCGAAACATTGCGGCCTGATGGTCGCGAACAATTGCAGCTCTCTGAGGTGCTCGCCCTCATTCGTGAGTTTTCAGAAGCCGAGATCGCGCCTCAGTCCATCATCGACAAGGATCTTCATATACAAAATCTCGAGAAGGCACAGAGCGAGTGGAAGAAAGCGCTCCAGGACAAACAACGGCATATTCAGAACCTCGAAGCAACGCTCGCGAACAAAGACGCGGCGTTGGCGAGTAAAGGCTCCGAGGCCGCCAACCTGGAAGCTGAGCTGCGCGCAACTCGCCGCCAAGCCAGCGCCATTGCAGAGCTGCGCCTCAGAATGCAGAAGATGGAGGACGCGTATCGGCAGTTGCAGGAACAGTACAACTCGCTTCAAGCCGAGACCGGCGGATTAGCGCAACGGCTTGCGGTAAGTAATCAGCGCATTCGCGAATCCATCCAGAAAATGAGCGCAATAGAACAGAGCGAGATCGCTTCGCTCCACAGAGTGCTCGGTAACCACCAGATCGTTCACGAGCAACTGAAGCAGCGTTTGGCGGCGCAGGAGTTATTTGCCACCCAGCTCGTCACCGGCAGAACCTGGCGCACCCTGCAGGCCCTCGGGCGACTCGCCAACACCGTGATTCCCGGAAAGCACGCGGAATCGCAGCCGCTTCCCGCACCTCAGAAACCAGCCCCGCAAACTCCGGCGCCGGTTGCCGAACAGCCTCCCCCAGTTCCGGTTCCCGAGCCTCCGCCGCAGCAAGCAGACGCAACCGCCGGCTACGACGTACTCCCGCCTCAAGAGCTTTATTTCGTCTGCGACGAGCCTTCGCCCGACGATAAGCGGCCGAGAAACAGAGCCCTGGTTGTCCGCGGGTGGGCTCTGGGCGAAATGTCTTTGGATCATGTCGAGGTCGCTATCGAGGGCTTACCGCCCGAGCGCGTACTGATTAATTCTCCTCGCCTCGATATCAAGCAGACCTTTCCCGATCTCGACAAGAACGGCCGATCGGGCTTTTCAGTGACCATCGACACGCGAGCCTTGCCCGATGGGCAGCATGCCGCGCGCCTGACCCTGGTCGGCGACGGCCAAGCCCTCTGTGAGATCGAAACCGAGTTCGTTATCGATCACACGGTCGGTTATGCGTCCGATTACGAAGAGTGGATTGCCGAATTCGAAGCTCCCGCCGACGAAATCCTGTTGCTCAAACTTGCCCATCTTGAATACCAGCCGCTCATCAGTATCCTCATGCCCGTCTTTAACACCGAGCCGGATGAGCTGAAAGCTGCCATACATTCAGTAATTGCCCAGAGTTACCCATATTGGGAGTTATGCATCGCGGATGATGCCTCGACCCGCCCAGAGGTCAGGACCATCCTTTCAGAATTTGCAAGTCGATCGGAGAACATCAAGGTCACTTATCAAAAATGGCAGAGTGGCATTTCCGCTGCTCTGAATGCCGCTCGCAAGCTAGCCTCGGGCGAATACGTCGCCTTGCTCGATCACGACGACACACTCTCGCCTAATGCCTTGGCTTACTGCGCCGAGGCCATCAACCGGCATTCCCGCCCGGATCTTCTTTACTCCGACGAAGACAAGTTAGATAAGCGCGGCAACCGCTTTCAGCCTTTCTTTAAGCCGGACTGGTCGCCCGACCTTATCCTTTCGACCAATTACATCTGCCATTTGGCTCTCTTTCGTAAAACTCTCATGGACAAAGTGGGTGACTTTTGTTCAGAGACGGACGGCAGTCAGGATTACGATTACATTCTCCGCGCTTCGGAACAGGCCAAGCAAATCGTCCATATCCCGCACGTGTTGTATCATTGGCGCGCCGGTCCTAACTCCACAGCTTCTTCGATCGAGAGCAAGCCTTATACCGTTGAAGCAAGCTGGCGCACGCTGGAAAGGTTTTGCCGCCGCACAGGAAACCCGGCCACCATACAAATCGGGGCCTTCCCCGGTTCTTTCCGCTTCCGCTATCCGATTCCCGAACAGAATCGAGTGAGTATCATCATAGCTTCTGGCGGAAATGCCGCCATATTGAAGACCAATCTCGAAACGTTATTCGCGCGCACTGAATACGGGAACTTCGAGGCCGTCGTGATCGATAACTCCCGGGATGTCCATATCCAGCAGCTCGTCGAAGAGTTCGTGGCGAATGGTCACCACGTCCGGTACATCGATTGGCGTGACCAGCCATTCAATTATTCCAGAATCAACAACGTCGCTGCGCGGCAATGTGATTCTCCGATCCTCCTATTCCTCAACGACGATATCTCCGTTATCAACGGCGATTGGCTCGCGTCCATGGTCGAGCTGGTAACACGGCCTGAAGTGGGAGCAGTGGGAGCCAAGCTTCTCCTGCCCACTGGAAGGATTCAGCACGCAGGCGTGGTTATGGGACTCTTTGATAACTGTGGTCACGCCTTTGCCGGATTAGACGGTTCAGTAAGCCACTATTTCGGATTTACAGACATGATCCGGAACGTTAGCGCGGTTACAGGCGCATGCCTGATGACAAAAGCGGCCCTCTTCTGGGAAATGGGCGGCTTTGACGAGGATAGGTTGGCAGTCGCCTTTAGCGACGTGGACTTATGCCTTAAGCTTGCAGCCCGAGGCTATCGCGTCCTGTTTACTCCTTTCGCCCAGTTGTATCATCACGAATCCTTCTCTAAAACACCGAAAGACTTAATTCCTCATCCCGCGGAAGTGGCGTTCATGCAATCTAAGTGGAGAGACGTAATTGCCGCTGATCCTTACTACAGCCCGAATCTGACCAGGCGCAGCTCGGATTACTCGCTCCCTTCGTTGTGGACCTAACCTGGCAAGCTTTCTATTTCCTGCCTACAACCAGAAACTGGCGCCCGAATAACTTCCACAGGACGGGAACCTTTAGATACAGGCGCAGAGTCCAGATTGGCGGATGAAAGCCCTGCGACATCGTGTAAGGCAGAAATCTTGCCCGCGCCAACTCAATCTTGTACCCCGCCATGATCAGCGCCTCTGAAAGCGAGAGTTCTGTCAACGGCAGATGATGATCGAAGAAATCCCAGTAATTCCCGCTCAGCAGCTTTACATTGGGCCCGAGCGCGATCACACGCCCGCCCGGCTTCAGGCAGCGATAGCATTCGATAAGCGTCGCTTGCAATGCCGCCTTCGAGGGAAGATGTTCGAAAAAATTGCTCGAGAAAACCAGGTCAAGCGAATCGTCCGGCAGCGGCCACGGAGCGCTGCAATCCTGCTCGAAAAGCCGGGAACCCCGCGCCATGCGTTCCCGCGCCGTCGGATTCAAATCCATTCCGAACTTCTGAGCGGCTGTCACATTGTTAATAAACTCACAGTATCCGCAACCGAGATCGAGAACCGAGTCCTCCGGCCGAATCCAGCGCGAAAAGAAGCTGTTCACCAAAACGCTCCAAACACTGTTCCGGTATGCTTCGGCCCCCGAAAAACGAACTGAATAAATTCTTTCAAGTTCGGCTTGCGTCTCGGATTGAGGGAGCGACGAGTTCATTGACTAACTTGCACCAGTTTAGAATGGGCCTTGACGATGGCTGCAGCCGCAGATGTGCGTTCGGCTTTCATTCAATTTATTACCCGCCCCGCCAAGCTACAACGACTTAGTCTAGCTTGCGCGCTCGTCATTCTCGTGGCTGGTTTGGCCACGGCTGTATTTTGCCCAGTGTTGATGAAGATGGCCTTTACGCCAACCCCGCATGTCGATCAGTGGGCCATTCTGAACGATATCTCAGCAGGCGAAAAGTGGTATTCCGTCGCTTGGCTCTGGAAGCAGCACAATGAGCATCGCATCCCGTTACTTCGATTAGCGCTCTACGCCGACCTCCATTTTTTCGGAGGTCATGGCGTCCTTCTTTATGTGTTGATGTTCGTCACCTTACTGGCCCAGTGGCTCATGTGGTCGGCATTTCTGCGCAAGGCGGCCGGCCTGTCTGCCTTGGTATCGCTATCGATAATCGGTTTTTTCGGATTCTGTTTCTTCTGTCCCAACCAGTATCAGAATTTTTATTCCGCCATCCAGTGGACCTTCATCGCTGAGTTCTTTTTTGCGAGCGCCGCTTTCATCGCGCTCGCCTGGTTTGCCGGAAACCTGAGGCCTTGGACGGCAGTTTGCCTCGCATCCGCCGCCGCGTTTCTCGCCGAAGGCAGCTTAGCGAGCGGAGTCTTCACTTGGCCGATTCTCTGCCTCGAAAGCTTTGCAATGCCTCTCCGCCGCCGCCACAGGTTCGTTCTCGCGGGCATTGGCGCGTTTGCGATGACGCTCTATCTCTATAACTACTGGCAACCGCCCTATCACTCAAATCCGCTCCAAACCATACAGCAGCCCTGGCCCGTGTTGCAATACCTGATCACCTATATCGGCTTTTCTCTTTCGGCTTATTTCGTCCAGTCAGGTTTTGCTGCAGTCGTTGTTTCAGCCGCCGCGTTCGCTGCAGTTGTTTTCCTGATTCGCCGCCGCGAGACTCACGTCGCCGGAGTAGCGATTGCTGCGTCGATGATCTTCGTATGGCTCACGGGAGGCTTGATGGCCCTGGGCCGCCTAAAACTCGGAATCGCGCAAGCCGAAGATAGCCGCTATCAGACTCCCGTCATGCTGTATTGGGGTTGCGCTTTCGCCGCGCTCCTCATCGCAGCCTGGCTGCTCCGCTCATGGCGCGACGTTCTGGCCTTGAACCTGGTTGCCATTGCGGCGATATTCATTCCGGTCGGAAAGCTCAGCCCCCTGATCGAAATCGTTCAGGAAAGGGCCGATCTCGTCTCGCTCGGCGGCCAGTCCCTTGACCGCGGCGTTGTCGATCCGTTCAACGAGCCCGCCCTTCTGATTCCTATGTGGGTTATCATTCCGGTGACTCGCTACTTGCATTCCCATTCCATTGCCCTCGGACCCAATCCTCCCCGCATCTCTTCGTCCACTCTCACGCACAACTTGAACCCTGATTGCCGCGGCCGCCTGGATACGATTTGGCCCGTGACGCGCTTCGATCCTGGCCCGCGCGAGATCCGCGTAAATGGCTGGGCTATCAATAATCAAACCGACGGCCCCGTCGACGCGGTCGCTATTCTCGATGATCACGGAACTGTGCTGGCCGAGAGTTCCCTGCACTTCCGGCGCAAGGATGTGCTGAAAAATAATCCAGGAGCCTGGGGCCGCATCGGATGGCACATCTACATCCCGGTTACTGAGCCGGCCGAGCAAGTACGCGCCATCGCGATAGTCAACGACCACGCCTGCCCGTTAACCAAGCTCATTCCGATTAACCGTATCAGTACCGAAACGCTGCATGCAGATCCGGAATAGTGCAGCATCTTACATCTAATGTCGATTGAACGCGATTACCAGGACCACGTTGAGTCTCTCCGTGCCAGACATTCGCCCGATGAAGCCATGTCTCAGGCCGTCGGCGGAGATTTTGAGGCCATGGGTTTCCTGCAGCTTCAGCTCTTAATCGCGTGCGGCCTCAAGCCGGACCACTTCCTGATTGACGTAGGTTGCGGTTCCGGGCGGCTGTTGCAACATCTTCCCGCGTACCTCTCGAACGGAAGGTATTTAGGAACGGACGTGGTGCCGGCCTTGCTCGAACACGCGAAACAATTCTGTCCCGATACACCGGGATGGCGCCTCGAAACGCCGGCAGGGCTCTCCATCTCTGCGCCTGATTCACAAGCAGACATGGTCTGTTTCTTTTCGGTGTTGACGCACCTTCGCCACGAGGAATCGTATCTCTATCTGAAGGACGCGTTGCGCGTGCTCAAGCCGGGCGGCGCAATCGTGTTCAGCTTTCTAGAGTTCACGCAAAAGCCCCACTGGCTCACCTTCGAGACAATGATCGTTTCGGCAAGCACGAGGGGGCCGCTGAATCAATTCCTGTCCCGGGATGCCATCGACGCTTTCGTGGAGCATCTGGACTGCAGCCTGGAACAGTATTTTCCAGGCGACAGCCTTTTCATCCCGCTCTCTCGTCCCGTGACTCTAGAGAACGGTTCGCGTTTTGAGAGCTTCGGTACCTTCGGCCAATCGGCGTGTCTGTTGCGAAAACAGTAGCCTACTCGCCTGCGCCCGCTTTCAGCTTTTCGCGCTGCTCTTTCAGAATCGCCTTCCGGCTCAATTTGATTTTGTTGCCTTCGAGTGCCAGCACCTTCACAAGAATCTGATCGCCTTCCTTCAGCTCGTCTCGAACGTTCTTAATCCGGCTCTCCGAGATCTCGCTGATGTGCAGCAGACCATCGGTGCCCGGGAAGATCTCGACGAATGCTCCAAAATCGGCAATGCGAACGACCTTACCCAAATACGTTTTCCCGACTTCTGCGACGGCGGCGATGTCGCCTACCATCTGAAGCGCGCGCTTTGCCGATTCCCCGTCCGAAGCGAAGATATTCACCGTGCCGTCATCGGTAACGTCGATCTTCACGCCGGTCTGCTCGATGATGCCTTTGATCACCTTGCCACCCGGTCCGATCAGCTCGCGGATCTTATCCGTCGGGATCTTCGTCGTGTAGATGCGCGGCGCGTATTGCGAAAGCTGCGTTCGCGGAGTGGAGATAGCGGCGCTCATGGTTTCTAAAATCTGAAGTCGCCCTTTGCGCGCCTGCTCCAGCGCCTGTTTCATGATCTCCGTCGTAACGTTCGGCACCTTAATATCCATCTGAAGTGCGGTAATGCCGTTCTTCGTTCCGGCGACTTTGAAGTCCATGTCGCCGTAGTGATCTTCGGCGCCCGCAATATCAGTGAGGACAGCGTGCGAGTCGCCTTCGATCACTAATCCCATTGCGATTCCCGCGACCGGTGCCGCAACAGGAACGCCCGCATCCATAAGCGACAACGTCCCGCCACAAACGCTCGCCATGGAGCTCGACCCGTTCGATTCGAGAATGTCACTGACGAGACGTAGCGTGTACGGGAATGCTTTCTCGTCCGGAATGACCGGCGAGAGTGCCCGTTCCGCGAGCGCACCGTGTCCGATTTCACGCCGGCCAGGACCGCGCATGAACCCGACCTCTCCTACGCTGAACGGCGGGAAGTTGTAATGCAGCATGAACCGCTTCGAGGTCTCGCTGGGATCGAACATCTCGATACGCTGTTCGTCATCCTTCGTGCCCAATGTCGTAGTCACCAGGGCTTGCGTTTCGCCGCGCGTGAAGATCGCTGAGCCATGAGTGCGAGGAAGCACGCCGACTTCACAAGTAATCGGGCGGATCTGGTCAAAGGCGCGCCCATCGGGACGTCGATGCTCCTTCAGCATCTGGTCGCGGAAGATCCGCTCCTTCAAATGATCGAAGACCTTGCCGGCCTCCAACTGCTCGGCCTCGTCGGTAAACAGAGCGATCGCCTTTTGCTTGGCCTCATCGACGCGGCTATAGCTGTCGAGCTTCGAATACTTCTGAGTATTCAGCGCATCGGCCAGCTCCTCCCGAACCGCACTCGAGATCTTCGCGAACATCTCCTCATTGATCGTGGGCGGCGCAAATTCGCGCTTGCTCTTTCCCGTCAGCTTCACCAATTCACGAATGCTCGCGACAATCTTCTTGCAGCAATCGTGACCGAAGTCGATAGCGTCGACAACCTCAGCTTCAGAGGCCTCGGTCGCGCCCGCCTCGACCATGACAATTCCCTCCTCGGTACCCGCGACGATAATGCTCAGCCGTGCGTCCTTTGTCTCTTCGTAAGTCGGGTTCGCTCTATAGGTTCCCTTAATGAGGCCGACTCGCACCCCGCCCAGCACATGCTGGAACGGTATATCGGAGATAGCCAGCGCGGCGCCTGCGCCAATAATGGCCAGAACCGCGGGATCGTGTTCGGGGTCCGCCGACAGGACCATGGCGATGATCTGCGTCTCGAACGTAAAGCCTTCGGGAAAAAGCGGCCGGACCGGTCGATCAATTAACCGGCTGGTCAGGATCTCTTTCTCAGATGGGCGGCCTTCGCGCTTAATGAACCCGCCTGGAAACTTGCCGGCGGCGTACGTGTATTCGCGATAGTCAACTGTGAGGGGGAAGAAGCTAGCTCCGGGCTTCGGCTTCTCAGCGGAGCATGCGGTGACCAACACCACCGAATCTCCGGAACGAACCACAACAGACCCGTTGGCCTGTTTGGCAACTTTACCGGTCTCAATCGAGACCTTTGACCCATGCAGGTCAATTTCAACTGTATGCGACATTTCTCATTCCTGATGCGGTATTCGCATCCTATTTCTATTTGTGCCCGGTCGCGCCAAAAAACTGGCGTGCGGACTGAAATCGTGATTAAGTGAAAACTTAGAGCTTGAGGCGGGAAGAACTGCTGTCAATTTAGCGGCGTATGCCGAGGCTCTGAATGAGAGCCTTGTAGCGTTCCGGGCTGCGATCCTTCAAATACTTGAGCAATTTTCGACGGCGGGCCACCATCGTCAGCAAACCACGCCGCGAATGATGGTCCTTCATATGAGTTTTGAAGTGCTCAGTTAAATGAAGAATGCGCTGGCTCAGAATCGCTACCTGAACCTCTGGCGAGCCAGAATCGGATTTGTTGATCCGGTACTTGCTGATCACCTGCGACTTCTGCTCTGACGCCAGACTCATGCTTGAGAAAACGAACTCCTCGTCTTTACCTTAATCTCGATTTTATTCCTTAACAGCGTAACACAGGTACCAGGGTAGTGTCCTAAAGGTGCGGAGGTCTGGGGGTAGCCGGAAGATTCTCCGTGACCGTTGAAAGCGGCGATCATCACAGGCCGTTGATCACTCACGTGAAAGAACCTGGAACAGAACTCTCTCGGCTGTTGGTAGCGGCGCAATTTGGGCATCAGCGGATTTTAGGGTGAATGAGATAGTGGGTTGGTGCACACATGCCAGGTATAGAAGTCATTCGCTGGCTTCTTCAACAGGCGACCGCACAAGGATCACGGTCAACCGCGCTCAACCCCATTGCTTGGGCGTTTGCGGTCATTTTATCTGCTGTAGTTGCTAGTGTATGGGTCCATTCCCCGAACTGGTTAATCATTCTTTTCTCGGTGTTCGCGGCACTCATTCTTGTAGTTTTTCTGTTTGCGTATATCTATTTTGCATTGACAAATAGCGACGCGCTGCGATCAGAAAAATTCACCCTATCCAAGATGGCGATTGAACGCAGCGTAACTGGAGACACACTACGAGGCTTCTTAGAACCAAGCACGGCGAATGCGGCTTTAGAAGCGAAGGTCGAGCCCACCTCCGACCAGCGAACATAATAATGCGATTCATTGTTGCGACCGACTCCGCTTCTACCACGAATGATATTCGCAATGCGGTTACTGCGTTTCTGGAAGGCAAAGGATGGTCTGTGTGGCATTGGTTTCAGGATCTCTGGCTGGTTGCCAATGCCCCAGAGTCTACTAGGTTAGTAATTCTTCGTGATGAGATTGTCCGTGCTGTACCTGGACTCAAAACCGTAATGATCATGTCTACTGAAGGCATTAAAGAGCACGGGGGCCTTGTCCCCTCCGACTCGGTTGCATGGATCGAAGAGCATTGGAAGAATCGCTAGGTATGTCCGGAGTCTGAAGCTTCCGGGCGGCGCGTAACTGCCAGAGAGGACATTCAGATGGATCGTCCCTTTTGGCGGTTACACCTTTCGCACAGCAGTTGTATGTTCCGAGTTGTATTCGCGCCTCCTTCGATCACCGGAATGATGTGATCGAACTCTAGGCGTTCATTGCTGCCGCATCGAACACATTTGCCTTCATCTCGCTGCCAAACAAATAGTTTCACATCATCCGGAATACGCTCGCGCCTTGCTGTCGCAGTGGCCTGAATGTTTTCGAATGCCTGCACTTCGCGCTCTATGCGCTTCAGTTCCTTTTGTTCGGCTAGTGCTGCATGTTTAATGCGGAGTATCAACTCTTCGTGTTCAGTGAACTCGGCATCCTCCACGCGAAAAACATAACCTTTGCAAACCCAAAGGTCTTCTCGACCGATAGAAGACAGGGGCAATGGTACGGATGATAGCGGGTCGCCTGCTACTTCAATCGACCAGCGATGCTTGCGTGCTCCAGGGCCAGCCCCAATCGTTAGAAAGATGTAATACCCGTTCGTAGCATCACCGAGCAAGGGCGAATAGCGAGTAATCTTTAGGGCCATAAGCAAAATGCGCGTTGACTAGGCTAGCGTGGTGGTCGCGCCTGAGTCCATTTAGGGCGAGTCGATGGGAGTCTGAAAAGTGATCGTATGTTTAATCTGAGAGAGCAGCCGAAATGCTTCCCTGACATGGAGCAGAGGATTCTGCACGCTCGCCCCGTCGAACTGTTCCCCGCAGGAAGCGCAGTGACTTGGAATTCTGGCCTCCTGTCTGTGAATATCGAGTGTGGTCTTCGTGCCGCAAGTAGCGCACTCAATTGTTAGTGATTGGAGGTCGCTGAAACCAAGCGTTAAATAGCGCTGCATCACGCACATTTTATAAGGGATGAACTTACGCTCATCTCTAATGATTTCACGCTGCCAGCAGTTCCGCAATCGTCCAGACGTGATCGGTAACCCGTGCTTCCATTGCAGGGGTAACGCGCAGTGATTTGTGAACCCGGCAAAAGTTGTAATAGGCGAAGTGAAGAGCAAGGGCAGCGTTTAGGTTCTCCCATTTTTTGCTGAAAGCATTCGTCAGCCGCGTGAGCCGACGCATCTGCATCCGCATCGTGAGATTCTGGCGCTCGATGTGGCTTGTGCAGATCCGGGCAGGATCAGGGTTTCCGATGAGGGGTGTTGGTATACACTCCGAGACCTCGCCGGGAGAATAGCGTTGTTCGCCTTCTCTGGGAGATCGGTAAATTTTGACGAGCGTTGCGTAATTGACGTGGCGTTGGCCAAAGTGGTAAGCAACCGCAGAGGGATAAGGCGGGAACCCATCGGTAGTCAGTTGAAACCAGTGCCTCGGGTTCACCGCCATGCGGAGTTTCCGCATGAAGAGCATCGTAGAAGCGGCACTGCGACGGCCCAGATGCCACGCGAGAACTAATTTCGTATGGGTTTCCATGCCGACAAAGGTATAGGCGTCCCCAATCATTTCGTTTTCCCATTCGGGTTCCGGCTTGTTGCCTTCCTTCTTTTGCACGAAGGCCCATATTTCGTCCACCTCTACGTCTCTCACAACGAGGTGCTGGATCTTTTCTGACAAGAGCCGTTCGCATTTTTCGCCAGCCAGGATAAGCAGACGGCAGATCGTATCGCGGTGCAGACCCGTGAGCCGTTCAGTCGCCCTAATGCTGGTTCCCTCTATCAGGAGTTGGAGAGCCATGAGCGCCTTTTCTTCGGGTACCGTCATGTTGCCCAGGAGTTTCTCTTGCTCTTCCGTATAGCTCTTGCCGCACTGAGGGCATTTGAAGCGCTGAAGGCCGTTGCGGTGCTTGCCGCGCAGCTTGCAGGAAACGCCACACGTTTGGCAGATCATTTTGGGTTCGGATGTAGTGATCGTTTCCATGTCCTTATTATACTGCAAGGCCTTGCTGTTATGCAAACAGAATGTTGGGGCTGATTCAAAGCCCTTTCCGTTTTGGTGAGCGGTTTTTCACTTTATGTGCCCCTATGATGAGGCCTGAAAGCGGTAGCTATTCAAGTGGCAGAAAGCAAGTTCTACCATGGTAGAAAAGTGGTTCTACCATGGTAGAAGCGGTAGATAAATAGCTACTTACTTGCGGGGGATCGGCGGTTTCTTCTCGCGTAGGAACCGCTCGAAGTTAATAGCCGTTGACGACCGAGCCGACAGAACACCTTTAAGCCATTCATAAAATTCCGGTTTATGTATACCCGAGTTTCTGGCTTCGTAAATGCGTTTATTAGACGGATTCCCGGTTGAGGCCTTGTACTCAGCCAGCAAGTCTCCTCGCCGTTGCACTTCCCCAGGGAGCGAGGCCTCTAAGGACTCACTAGGAGTTGATTCGGCGGAACTGGGCGGAATCAATCGCTTATAGCTTTTCTTGATCCACTGCCGGGCCTGAATGCGGATCTGCTTCATCTGTTCGTCCGCTAATGCTTGGTTGAACCCCGATGAACCCGGCGTAGTCCTCCCAAGCTCTATAGGCGAGGCCCTCGACCAGTGCAGCATACACTTTTAGGGATGGCAGATCGACAACAAACCCAATCGGCGGTCCTGCCTCGGCATCCAGGATTGCCAATACGTACTCCAGTCGTTCCTTCGTCCGAGGCGGGATCTTCGTCACATCCAGCCGCGCATTGATCCGATCAGTTCCTTCCATAATTTCGTGCATGATCTCTGCGAACCGGGGATGGGTTTCGAAGCTGGCGAGGCAGCTTGTACGGGATCGGAGATGTCTTCTGGCGACATAGCCCCCTTGCGCCGGACGCGCAGAGGGGCTACGATGAGGGTGTCTAAGTCTCATCGGAAAGGCCCCGGCCATCGCGCCGGGCTTTTCGTTTTCGGAGACTATTTTAACGAGTTTCTTTGCGCGGCCTTCCGCCAGCTCGAACCTTCCGCATCGCTGCAATCTTGGCGAAATACTCCGGCCCGCGTTCTGCGGTTTTGCGACCACCAATCGCGCCTAACGCTACAGCTTCCGGAGGCCTCGCGGCTAGATCCTTGGAAAGCGCAGCAGCTGCTTTCAGAAGTTCCCGGCAACGTTTAATTGAGGGATGCGGATCGGAGATCGTGTCGAGTACTAAATCCGCTTGCGACACGATACGATGCAGGGCTTTCAGATCTCTTTGCTTGCTTGCCATCCCCTAACGCTAGCATGAAAGCAACCCCTTGCTGTATTTATTCCTGATGCCAGCTCCGCAGCTTTAGGACACTACCGGTACCAGCGCCAGCGTTGGCCGCGTAGCGAATTCTTTAAGTGGAGATCAGATGTCGGATCACTTGAGTGAGACATAATCGCTTCGTTGATGGGCATGGCTGGGCACGACCTTCCGGGTCAATCCGGTTCGCGGCAATCCTGGAAATCAGCCCCAGCTCCGCTTTAACGTCTGCGATCCAGCAGGTCTTCGGGACGAACCCGCACGCCCTACGTGTTTCCTCTTGGATCGTCTTGTATGTGACCATATCATGCTCCAGTCAGTCCTGCCACATCTAAACATGATCAATAAGGCCGCAGCAAGCCCGCCGGCAAGTTCGCGGCGCTCCGAACACCGAAGTAGTCCGCGCTTACGAGACGCGATCCTGTTCGCGCACCGTCGGCCTGCTCTGAGCCGCACTAACGAGTTGTTTCACGTCCTCAAGCTCTTTCTTCAACCGGGCATTGCGGCGCGCCAGGCCCACGATATACAAGAGCACAATCAACCACGCGGCCAAGAAGCCGTAGAACATGAAAGTAAAGTTACGGGCGTCCATGGGCTTCCTCTCTAACCTGCATTGGCGAGCCGTCGCAGTGAATCGATTTCACGAGCCATGCCTTCCTGGCGCGTGCGCACGAGAACCAGAGCCACCGCAATCATCAGTATCGCAAGAAAGTTCAAGTACAACATGCGCTCCATGGCGGGATCGATGTTGCCGCCCCCTGTGCGAATGCTCAGAACCGGGCCGGGATGCTGGGTCCGGAACCATTCAATCGATTTCCATACGATGACCACATCGATGCAGCCGAATATCGCGAGCGCCGCAGACAAGCGCGCGCGCTGGGTAGGCTCGTCGATGGCTCGCCGCAGCATCAGATAACCGCTGAAAATGAGCACGCAAACCAGCGCCGAAGTCAGGCGGTAATCCCAAGTCCACCAGATGCCCCAAATGATCCTTGCCCAGATGCTGCCCGTCACGATGTTGAGAACGGAGAATACGATCGAGACCTCAACCACGGAGGCAGCGAGTGAATCGTAACGAAAATTACCCGAGCTGAGATAAAGAATGCTCAAAACGAGTGCCACGAAATAGCCGACCATTCCCGTAATCGCGGCGGGAACGTGGAAGAAGATAATGCGGTAGATGGCTCCTTGCATCGCTTCGTCCGGCAACACGAGAAAGATCTGGTACAGGTTGTAGGCCAAGAGAAGTGCGGCTGCGGATGCCAGCACAAAGACGGCTTTTTCGCGCATGACTAGCTGACCAAAATTATCTCAGCAAGAGCCAGCGCTAGAGCAGTAAAAACCAGATCGAATACGATCAACACTCGGCCCCAAAGCCATTGATCCGCCGTAAGCGGCTGGTTCGCGAGCAGCGTGTTCGTCAGCTCAATTGCCGCCATCAACACCGGGATGAGCAGCGGATAAATGATCACCGGAAGCATCAGCTCACGAAGACGCAGATTGACAGTCAGGCCGCCGAATACTGAACCTACGATCGAGATGCCCCACGTTGCCAGCGAGCACACAAGCGCCAGCTCGAACGGGCGACCCCACCAGCGCAGGTTATAGAAGATTCCAAACACAAACAGCGAGATCACTTCAATGACCAGCAGCATGACGAAGATCGCGGCCGCTTTACCAATGACTAGGCTCGCAGGACGGAGGGGTGAGGAAAGCAGAGTATCGAGACATTCATTGGGAAGCTCGCGAACAAAGGACCGGTTGAAGATCAGAGCTCCTGCAAACGCGAAAACCAGCCACAGCAGCCCTCCCCCGATTTCGCGAGTCAGATCCACATCGGGATCGAATGCAAAGCTGAACAGCAAGAGAATCACAACCGCGAACGCCGCGGCGCCATTCAGCGACTCTTTCGTGCGAAATTCGATGGCAAGATCTTTATGCGCGATCAGGAGCGCCTGCCGCAGCGGCCTCATGTGACTCCTGCGACTGCGATCACGCCGCGCCCGCGTCCATGTAGAGCCGGTACACGAGGCCGGGATCCTCGAGCATGTCTGCGGTGCGCTCGCCCGAATATTTCAGGCTGCCGTTCTCGATCAATGCGATCTGTGAAGCAATGGGTAGAGCCTCGCGAAATTGGTGAGTCGAAATGATAGTGGTCGCGCCGCGCTCGCGTGCTTCGAGCAGAAGCTCAGCCAGCATGGCTACCGCGCGATCATCGAGCGAAGTGAATGGCTCATCGAGCAAAAGGATCGCCGGCGAGTGAAGAAACGTACGCGCCAGAGCCAGCCGCTGCCGCATGCCGCGCGAGAACTGGCGAACGGGCATGTTGGCGGTACGCGCGAGACCGACACGATCGAGCCAAAACTCGACCGTATTGCCGCGACGGGTCACGCCCGCAACCTGCGCGAAGAACTTCAGGTTCTCCCTCGCGGTCAGGTCTTCGTAAACACCGATACCGTGACCCAGAAACCCGGTTCGGAGGCGAGCCTTGTCGTCGCGCGGCGCACTACCCATCAGGCGCACTGCGCCTTGTTGAAATGCTGACAGGCCGGCCAGAATTCGAAGCACTGTGGTCTTCCCCGCTCCGTTTCGGCCAAGCAACGCGCAGCAGGAGCCTGCCGGTACGGTGAGCGTGAAGTCGCGAAGCGCAGGATAGTGCCCATAGAACTTCCACACTCTCTCCAGGACAATGGCTTGCGGCAGCAATTACGCGGACTCTGAGCTCTTCTTCGAAAGCAGGATCAGCCCGAGTCCAAGAATCGAAAACGCGAGCACAACCAGCAAAGTCAAATGCGTGTAGATTTGCGGTCTCGCTTCGGTCACTGGCGGGCTATCGCTTGCGTCGGCCGAACTCGAATCTGCAGCGTTGTGGAGCGCCCCGGTGCCGACCACATCAGCGGTGAAATTGCCGTTCGAGAGAACGTTGTAAATGTTCGCCTGGGTTGTCGGCTCCGTTCCGACTTGTTGGATGTCAGTTCCGGCAAGCGTTACGCCTGGCGGAGCTACCAGACGGAGCGGGCCTGCAGCCATGCCTTTCACCGAGACGACGCGCCCATGAAACGTAAACGGCGAACCGGCCGGAAGCACATAGGCAATCTGAAATTCCGTTTCGCCCGGCTTGACCGGAAACTGCACTTTGAAAACATCGTTCTCTTCCGTCTTCTCAGCAGGCCGGGGCAACGGCATGCCTTGCGGCCCACGCGCGCTGATGCGGACTTGCCCATTCGCGGCCGGGGGCAAATAGAACCGCACTGCGCCAAGAGCGTCGTTGTTGTAAGTGGTCTTCGAGTCGTTCTGAACAATCAGCGTTTCTTCTACGTTAATGCGCGACGAAGAGGGCTCGATAAGCAACATGCGCTGCGCGATGCGCGCGACAGAAGGCGATTTCGTGGCTTCGTAGACCTCCAGCTGAACGCCCGAAGTCGGGATATTCGGCGTCAGCAGCTTGTTGTAGTTCACGCCTTTGTAAGTCGCCTGAAGCAATTGCGGCCCACCGCCTGGCTGATCGTTTTCGAAGCGGAATTGCCCTGAGGCGTCGCTGACAGCGGTCCCGAGAGTCTGCATTCCCTGAGCTCCCGGGTTTACGAGCGTGACGCTGACCCCGGGCTGCGGCTTCCCGGTAGTGCCATTGATCACTGTGCCGTCAATCGATGCGAACGCGCACGCAACCGCGGCGAAGAGAATGGCGGGAGCATAGACAACTCGCGTCATGCAATAGCTCTTCCGCACTCTCCGCAATACTTGAGCGCCTGTGGAAACTTCGCGCCGCAGTGCGGGCAGATCGTCGCGGCCGGGCGCGCGCTGGCTGCAGCCGGTTTCGGCGGAACGCGCTGCGGCATCAATCCCAGTTTCTTGGTCGTCGCTTCCATTTCGGCGAGCACCGTCGCAAGCTCTTTCTGCAAGGCTTGTTTGGTCTGCTGATAATCCTCATCGGACAGCTTGCCGAGCCGGTACTCAAACTGCAGATCGCGAAGGTTCTCGTAAATGGCTTGCTTCCGATCTTCGAGGTGCTGGATCGGCGAGACGGGCAGAGGCTCGGGGATGTCCTTCGCGCGCACAAACAGAGTAAAGAGAAGAGCGCCGACAGCGAGCACGATCGCGACAACAACGGTCATCTCGGCTTCGCCGCACCGTCCTTCGCAGCGTCTGGATTTTCGTCCAACTCGCGTTCGATCTGCGTCCGGAAACGATCGATGATCGCTGCGTCGCCTGGAGAGAGCAGCTGGGGTTCTTGGCGGTTGCGCCGCACGTACCAGGAGTAGACAAAGAAGCCCAAAAGCAGAACAATCGGAGGCACGACCCACGTAATCAGGCCGAAACCTTCGGCGGGCGGCGCGGCGAGAGCGACCACGCCTTCTTCCCGAACAATCGTATTCACGACATCCGTATCGCTCAGCCCGCGCGCCTTCATATCGTGGATGCGACGCCGCATGGGGTCCGCAGAGCTGCAGTGCAGCATGGGGCAGTTGGCAACCGTGTTTCGGCAACCGCCACAACGACAGGCCAGCTTGCTGCCGACCCGCGTTACATCCGGCGTTAAGTAGGAGGTTGGATCCTGCGCAATCAGCGCCGCTACGGCAATAAAGAACGCGAGGACCAGCTTACGATTCGACTGTCGCAGGCGTCGCAGCAATACCCACCACCTCCGTACGCGCATAAATCAGGCGCACCTTTGGAGGAATCAGACAAATGATGGTTCCAAAGAGCAAGACCCAGTAACCGATCCAGATCCACGACACAAGCGGAAAAACGTAGAGCTGGAAAATCGCCTTGCTGTTGTCGGGCAAAATCCCCGAGTAGTTGACGTACAGGTCTTCATTCAGGCGCCGCCGGATGCCTATAAACGAGCTCTGTTGCTGGCTCGATTTATAGAAGCGGATCTCGGGATCGAGCTGATCGATCACCTTGCCCCCCCGCGAGACTTCCATCACCGCATGGCTGAACTCGTAATTCGCGTTTTCGCCGTCATTCACACTCAACAGCTTCAAATCGTAGCGACCGAAGCGCAGACTCTGGCCCAAGCCGAGATTGCGCGTCTCGTGCAGATTGAAGGCGCTCCCGGTGAAGCCAATGAACATGAACACGACGCCCATGTGCACGAGATATCCGCCATATCGCCGGGTGTTGCGCCACGTAAGCTGAAACGCCGCCTTGGGCAGGGCCAGATGTTCCTTGGCTTGAATCGCCCGCGATCCCTTCCAGAATTCACCGATGATGCTGGTCAGGACAAAGGCGCACAGCCCGAACGAGATCAAAGCGGCCGGATGGTGCACGCCCAAAACGGCGAGCATGACTATCAGCACAACGCCCGCGATGGACGGAATCAGAAATGCGCGTTTCAAGCTATTGAGCGAGCTCTTGCGCCACGCGATCAGCGGCCCCACTCCGGTGAGAAACAGCAGGAACAGCGCGATTGGGACATTCACGCGCGTGTAGTAAGGCGCGTCAATCGTCTCTTTTTCTCCGGTGAGCGCCTCCATCAGCACGGGAAACAGCGTGCCCCACAGCACGGCGAAACAGCTCGCGAGCAGGATCACGTTATTGAACAAGAAGCCGGATTCGCGCGATACGACACTTTGCAGCTTCACGTCGCTCCTGAGATAGGGCAAGTTGCGAATGATGGCGAAGGCCGTAAGCACCGTGGCGGTAATGAGAAATGTCGTGAAGTATGGCTTCACCGGCGATTGAGCGAAGGCGTGCACGGACGAAACCAGGCCGGTGCGCGTGAGAGTCGTTCCTAGAATGCTGAGCAGGAATGTGGCGGAGACGAGCACCATATTCCACACCTTCATCATTCCCTTCTTCTCCTGCATCATCACGGAATGCAGAAAAGCCGTCGCGGTGATCCAGGGCATCAGCGAAGCATTTTCGACGGGATCCCAGCCCCAATAGCCGCCCCAGCCGAGCACCGTGTACGCCCAGCCCATGCCCAATAAAATGCCGGTGCTTTGAAACAGCCACGTAAGAATCGCCCAGCGCCGCGTCGTGTGAATCCAAGCCTCGCCGGGTTGTCTCGTGATCAGCGACGCCATCGCGAAGGCGAACGGCACAGTGAAGCCGACATATCCGAGATACAAAAACGGCGGATGGATCGCCATGGTCCACCACTGCAGCAGAGGACTCAATCCCTGGCCGTCACCAACATCGATGATTCCGCGGCCGGCCATCAGCACCTGGAACGGGCTGGCGACGAACGTAATCATGCCGACGAAGAAAACTTCGACCGCCATCATGATCGCGATCACGATCGGCATCATGTCGCGAAACTTGCGGCGATTCGTGTAAGTGGCGATAGCGGAATAGGTGGCGAGCAGCCAGCTCCAGAGAAGCAGCGAGCCTTCCTGACCGCCCCACCAGGCCGTGAACTTGTAAATGCCCGGCATGGCCCGGTTGCTATGGCTCGCAACATAGGCGATTCGATAGTCGCCCTGAATCAGAAGAGAGACGAGAACGGCGGATGCAACTGTAAGCAGGATCCACACCGCGTAAACCGCGCGCTCAGCGCTAACGATCAAAAACGGGCGGCGGCCGTACTTGCCCGCAATCGCGGCCGCGACGGCAAAAACCGCCAGGCAGAACGCGAGCAAAACAGACAACGCGCCGATATTTTCCATAAAGCGCTCAGCTGACTCTGGATGGCGCGGGCGTCTGATGCGAAACGCCGCGCTGAGAGGGTTTCGCCTCGTACTTCGAAGCGCATTTTGCCTGGATCTTACTCGCTTCAAACACGCCGTCCGGACCGAGGCGGCCGTCCGCGAGCGCTTGCGCGTTGTCCTTAAACGTGTCGGGAAGCGGATCCGCGCCGGAATAGACTACGTTCAATTTCCGCTCGCCCTGATGCAGAACGAACGAGACCTGCGCACCCCGCTTAACGATGGACCCAGGCTGAACATCGCCGCCCACCCGGAGCCGCTGCATCTGCGCCATCTTGCCCATGCGCTCCAGCTCAGGAATGGTCTTGTAGTAAGTCTTTGTGTCCCGGATACCGCCGACAGCCAGCCAAACCAAAGATCCGACAATGACTACAATCAGCAGCCCAAACTTCAGGTACGTGTTCATACAGGGGACTCTACAAGTATATGCTTGGCTAGTGCCGGCGGCCGCCCGTTACAGGAGGCGAGAAACAACGTCCTTCGTGAACACTGAACCGCGTTTCGCTTCGACAAACCTGCGGAACGCGTTAGCTCGCGCGCCGTTTTTTGTCTCCTGCCGCGTGACGGCGTGAGCCGGTCGAAGGGGATCTCTGGTGCTCCATCACCGCCCGCAGAATGGTGTTCACCGCAGTCGAGTAGCCTTTGCCTTTCGCATGCAGCCAGTCGAAAACGTCACGGTCGAGCCGCACCGAGATCAGGTGCTTATTCGGCCGGAAGCCGCCCGCCAGTTGCGCGTCGGTCAGCGGCGGAATATCGGAATAGTCGATTTCGCTGTCCGGCAGCGCCTTGAGCCGGGCAAGCGCGGCGCGCTGCTCTCTACTCAAGGGCTTGCCCAAAATATCTTCGGCTTTCACGCTCACTAGCTTTTCGGGCCGAGAGGATGCGGATGGTTTCTTGTTTGCCATTTTCGATGCTCCTGTAAACATGCACGACAAGCAGCGGCAGATCGCCGATCAGGCCGATCGCGTGCGAGCGCTGCTCGCCGGTTTCGTCAACCCGGTCCTGAAACAGGATGTAATTCTCGTCGCCGAAGACCTCGACTGCTGTCTTGAAGTCGACGCCATGCTTGAGCAGGTTGACGCGATTTTTTTCTTCGTCCCATTCGAAGCGCACCGCGTAATACAAGCGTATCACCCATGCGCCGCCGTGTAGATTCCCTGCGCTGGCTCGCGGACGTAAGAAAAACCATGAACTCCTCCTGGTCTCACGAAGAGCGCGGGTGACGACTCTTGCCGTCACGGTGCGGGCTAAAGCCGCCGGTCAAATCAAGTGCAAATTCGTTACAAGCGGCCATCCGTCCGCCCAGGTAATCCTGCCGCAACTCGGCTTGCGTGTTCATGACGAAGGGACCCATTCAAGAACTGCTTGCCGAGTGAGAATACTTGCGCCGACAACCGCCTAGTAAGCTAATGGAGCACGTGAACACGCTTTATTACGGCGATAATCTCCAGATTCTTCGGGAGCACATCAAGGATGAATCTGTAGACCTCATCTATCTCAATCCGCCGTTCAACTCGAACGCGAATTACAACGTACTCTTCAAGAGCCCGATGAAGGTGAAAGCGGCAATACAGATGCCGCTGAACTGTTACGCGCCATGCGTTCGTTTCTGAAAGAGAACGACATGATGGCGTACCTGACCATGATGGGCGTTCGCCTGCTGGAGCTTCATCGCCCGATGCCAAGGTGACCGAGAAGGCAATCGTGTCGGTCAAGGTGGCGAGGACGTGAACGTCGCGATGATGCGCGATTTGGCGCACGTGGTAGCCCGTGAGAAGGCGCAAATGGAATCTTTATTACCTTGGCCGACCCTACCGGACCGATGCTTACCGAGGCCATTAAAGGAAGGCTTCTACGAAACACCTTACGGCAAGTATCCGCGCCTTCAGATCCGGACGATTGGCGAGCTGCTCGAAGGCAAGCAGCCGCATTCCGCTAATCGACCCCTCCGGCTTCAAGAAAGCCGCACGCGAGGCAAGCGCGGGGGAACAGGATACGTTGCCCTTTTGAGGTATGAACGCACCTTAGGACACTGCCATCGAGCCTGCGTGCGGAAATTCATCACAAGCGCCCCATCCGTCCGGCCCGGTAGTCCTCGAACGCCTGCCGCAGCTCGGCTTGCGTGTTCATCACGAAGGGGCCGTAGCTGGCTACCGGCTCGTGAATCGGCTCGCCGCTCAGAACTAATAGCAGGGATTCCGTCTTCGCCGCCAATACGACCATCTCGCCGGAGGCGCTCAAAGGCGCAACTTGCGCCGCGCCCTTCAGAGTCGCTGATTCGTTCACCACAACTTCGCCGCGCAGCAGGACAATAAGCGAATTGTGCCCCGCGGGCAGGCTCAGGTCAGCCTTTCCGTTCGCTTCCAGCCGGACGTCGAACACATTCACCCGCGTGAAACGTCTTCGCAGCGACCTTTGACGCCATTCAGCTCGCCCGCGATTATGCGCGCGTATGCTCCGGGACCAAGGGCGACGCGCGGGATCTCAGCATTTAGAAGCGGCTGGTAGCGCGGCTTGGACATTTTGTGAGTGGCCGGAAGATTCACCCACAGCTGCACCATTTCGAAATCTCCTCCCCTAGCGGTGAAGTCTTTGCCATGCATCTCTTCATGCACGACACCGGAAGCTGCCGTCATCCACTGCACGTCGCCCGGATTAATCGTGCCTGAGTTCCCTCCGGAGTCGCGGTGATCCACGCTGCCCTGATAGGCGATCGTGACCGTCTCGAAACCCCGATGCGGATGCTGTTCTACCCCGCGCGGTTTTGTGGATGGCTCGAACCGGGCTGGGCCGGCGTAGTCCAGCATCAGGAACGGACTGATTTCGTTCAAGCCAGCTGAAGGGAATACCGTCTTTACGGGAAAACCGTCCCCCACCCAATGCGATGATGCTGCCCCATAAACACCCAATACTTTCTTTCGATCTGACATCTTGTTATCTCCTTTAATCCGAAATTTTTATCTAAAATTGTTACTTGCCAGCGTCATGGTTGCTTCCGCCTGGCCGCATCTACTCGCGCTCCAGTGTCCTTTCGATACGCGGGTCGGGAACCAGCCACATGACGGCGACCAGGGCGTAGCAGGCACAAGCGATCCACGGCTGCACGAATGAGAGAGGAATCGCGGCGCCGTAGATCACCACTGACGCGATGCCCTTTTTGTCACTTCCAATCGATGTCGCGAGTTTCGAGCCTTTTCCGTGATGGGCGATGAGTGTCTTCGTCAGGAGGAAGTAAGCGATTCCCGCGAACAGCAACACGACCCCATATAATGCGACCGGCCAAGGTGCGAGATCGTTTTCTCCCATCCAGGCGGTAGCGAACGGAGTTAGCGACAACCAAAACAACAAATGCAAATTGGCCCACAGGACTCCACCTTCGACATGTTGGGTCGCATGCAGCAGGTGGTGATGGTTGTTCCAATAGATTCCAACATAAACAAAGCTCAGGACGTAGCTGAGGAAAACAGGAATAAGCGGCTGTAACGCCGCCAGATTCGTTCCGTGCGGGGATTTCATTTCCAGCACCATAATGGTGATGATGACGGCGATTACCCCGTCGCTAAAAGCTTCCATGCGTCCCTTCGACATGTTGTGCTCCTTTCCCGAGCGATTTTCGCCGCTCGCAGTTGTTCCGAGATCGTCGGGATGATTGGGAAGCCTTATCGCTGACGACTCTGGTTCATCTCATCGCGTTTTTCTCTTCTTCTCAATTGCTTCCTGTTCCCCGGCGCTCATCGCTTCGGCTTCACGGCCAAGCTTCCGCAGCAGGGCTGCCAGCGTGCTCCGCTCTTTGGTACCGAGATGCGAAAACATACGCTCCATATCGCGCTCGTGCTCGCCAAAGAGCCTGCGAATCAGGGTTCTTCCTTTCCCGGTCAGGTGCACGATTCGCGCACGCCGATCCGCGGCATCGGACTCGCGCTCGACCAAACCGCTCCGCTCGAGCCGGTCAACAGCGGCTGTCATCGACCCACTCGAGAGCAGCACCTTCTTCCCGAGCGCGCTGACCGGCAGAGGTCCTTTATGAAGAAGGGATTCAAGAACCCCGAAATCACTGAGACATAGGCCGGTTGCTTCCACGCTGCGCTGCGCCTGCGCTTCTACAGCCTTACTGGCTTTCCAGAGCAGCAGCCATATGTGAACCCCGCGGACTCCCGGGTCAGTTTGGTTTGGCGTTTTTATGTACCTCGATATAGAGATGCTTGATATCGAGAAAAGATTCAAAGCTACAGGATCTGCGAACGCAGGACCTGCGCTGACCAAGGGCGGTCTATCTAGTGCGCGAGACTGGATGCGACGAGCTCTCCACGACACCTGATGGCCGCAAATGCCGAGCTGCTGACCGCCGAAGAAACCGATCACCCCTGGGCTCCGCTTGCGAACGCGGTATTCCGGGCGCTGTGGATTGCATCGATAGCCTCGAACATCGGCACATGGATGCAGAACGTGGGCGCGGGCTGGCTCATGACCGAGCTGAACCGCTCGCCGCTCTACGTGTCTCTGATTCAGACGGCCACCAGCCTTCCCGTTTTCTTGCTAGGTATTCCCGCCGGAGCCGCTGCCGATCTGTTCGACAGGCGGAGGCTGCTGATCTTCACTCAGGCATTCATGGCGCTAGCCGCAGGCGTGCTCGGCTGGATGACGCTGATCGGCAAAACATCCCCTATCGGATTGCTGCTGGCGACGTTTGCGCTCGGCATTGGAGCAACGCTGAACAATCCCGCCTGGCAGGCGATTGTTCCTGAGATCGTAACGCGCCGCGATCTGCCTCAGGCGATTTCGCTCAACTCGGTCGGCTTCAACCTGGCCCGTGCCGTGGGACCCGCGCTCGGCGGCTTTGTCGTCGCAGCGTTTAACCCCGGCGCGGTTTTTGTCCTCAACGCGCTCTCGTTTCTGGGCGTGATCATCGTGCTCTATCTGTGGAAACGGACGCCGCAAGAGCAGAGCTCGACTGTAAACGAGAGCATCGTATCGGCAACCTGGGCGGGCTTGCGGTATGTTCGCTACTCGCCCGGAATCCGCTCAGTGCTGGTGCGCTCCGGAGCTTTCGTCATCGGCGCGAGCGCACTGTGGGCGATTCTGCCCATCGTGACCAAGAACGAGTTGAGAGGCACCGCGGGAATGTACGGCGTGCTGCTCGGGTGTCTCGGGGTTGGTTCGGTCATCGGAGCGCTGCTACTGGCGAAATTTCGCCTGCGCTTCTCGGCCGATCAGCTCATCGTGACTGCGGGCGCAGTGTGGGGTATCGTAACGGCTCTGCTGGGTTGGTTCGATAACTTCCCGCTTTCGGCATTGGCCATGCTCGTCGGAGGCGTTGCCTGGGTGACGGAAATGTCGAGCTTTAACGTGGCGGCTCAGACTGTGCTTCCCGGGATGGGTGCGAGCGCGCGCGTTGGCGGCCTACCTGTTGGTGTTTCAAGGCGGGATGGCGCTGGCGAGCATGTTATGGGGCACAATCGCCGAGCATTACGGCGATCGCATAAGCCTGTATGCCGCCGGCGCCGCTGCCGTCGCAAGCATCGTGCTCGTAAAGCGATTTCCGATTCGGATCGGCGAGGAGCGCGACATCACGCATTCGGGTCACTGGCCCGAGCCGGTGTTCAAGACGCCGCCGGATCCGGAGCGTGGACCGGTTCTCGTGATGGTCGAATACGACATCGATCCGAAAGATCGGGCGCAATTCGCGGCCGCGATGCGCGAACTGGGAAGAATCCGGCTGCGCGATGGCGCAATTCGCTGGGGCATTTTTCAGGATGCAGCGGTGCCGTCGAGGCACGTCGAGAGCTTCCTGGTCGAAAACTGGGCGGAGCACCTGCGGCAGCACGAGCGAGTCACTTTGGCCGATCGCGAAATCGAAGAGCGCGCCAAGCGCTTCCATCGTGGCGAGAAGCCTCCTGTGGCGACCCACTGGCTGGCGTCAGAATAGAAGCATGAAGAGGCGAGAGCTGTTTGCACAACTCGCCCTGGTTCCCCTCCTGCCGAATCTCTGGCCCCTTTCGTCCCGCAATACCTCCGCTCGAAAGCAGCTTCCCGCGCGTCGCGTACGCCCATCCGATGCTGCATGGCCGTCCGCTGCCGAGTGGGAGCGTCTGAAGCAGGCCATTGGAGGGCATCTCATCGAGATCAGATCTCCTCTCGGCCCCTGTGATACGAACGCGACTGCTGCAGCGTGCCGTGCCGCGCTCGCCGATCTTCAAAATCCGTACTATGTCGGCGATCAGCCGGGTGCCACCCAAAGTTCCGGATGGGTCGATGCCTGGATGTCCGCCCCGAGCATGTACGCAGTTGCCGCGCACAGTGCCCCGGATGTTGCTGCCGCTGTGAACTTCGCCCGCGAACACAATCTCCGATTGGTCGTTAAGGGCGGCGGTCATAGCTATCAGGGAACCTCGAACGCGCCTGATTCCCTGCTGATCTGGACCCGGCCGATGAACCGGGTCACCTTGCACGAAGCGTTCATGCCTCAGGGAGGCTCGGGCCGCCAGATCGCGCACCCAGCCGCAACCATCGAAGCGGGTGCAATGTGGATTGACGCCTACAACGCGGTGACTACCGAGGGGCATCGCTATGTACAGGGCGGGGGCTGTACGACTGTGGGTGTGGCGGGCCTCATTCAGAGTGGCGGGTTCGGCAGCTTTTCCAAGCGTTATGGCATGGCTGCCGCCGGGTTGCTGGAAGCCGAAATTGTCACGGCCGACGGTCAGGTCCGAATCGTAAATGCCTTCACCAATCCGGACCTGTTCTGGGCGCTCAAGGGCGGTGGCGGGGGCAGCTTCGGAGTCGTGACTAAACTTACCCTGAAGACTCACGATCTTCCTCCGTTTTTCGGAGCCGTCTTCTTCAGTATCGAAGCTCAATCCGACGCTGCATTTCGCCGTCTACTCACGCGCTTTGTCGGATTCTATGCCGATAGCCTCTTCAACCCTAGCTGGGGCGAAACGGTTCATCTGCATGGCCGCACTCTATCTGTGAATTTGGTGTCTTCAGGTCTCGATAAAGAAGCAGCCGAGCAGATCTGGCGGCCGTTCTTCAATTGGATCGCGACCGCTCCGAGCGACTTTAAGTCAGCCGGAGAGCCAGCCATCCTAGCACTTCCCGCGCAGTATTTCTGGGACGCAGAATTCCTCGAGAAGCATTTGCCCACTGCGATCCACATCGACTCCCGGTCCGGCGCGCCGAAAACTCACTTCTGGTGGGCCGGAGACGGCGGCCAAGTAGGCACTTTCTGGCATGGCTACCAATCTGCTTGGCTTCCATCGCATCTTCTGCACAAAGAACAACAGCCACGGCTGGTAGAAGCTCTGTTCAACGCCAGCCGATATTGGGAGGTGGAGCTGCATTTCAACAAGGGCCTGGCGGGCGCGGCTCCAGACGTCATTGCCCTGGCAAGAGACACGGCCATGAATCCCGCCGTCCTCGACGCTTTTGCACTGGCGATCATTGCTGGAGGAAGTCCGCCTGCCTACCCGGAAGTGCCCGGCCATACGCCAGATCTCGCCGAAGCGCGAAAGGATGCCGCTGCCATTTCCGGCGCGATGCATGCGCTGCGGAGCGTTGCTCCCCAAACCGGGTCCTACGTATCGGAAAGCAACTTCTTCGAGCCATCCTGGCAGACTGCATTCTGGGGCACAAACTACCCGAGACTGCAAGCGGTCAAAGCGAAATACGACCCCACCGGTCTCTTCTTCGTCCATCACGGAGTCGGCAGCGAAGAGTGGACCGATAACGGTTTTACGCGGCTCACATAGGCGCGCCGGATTCTTACCGCTTCCCGAATCGACCTTCATCCGCCAAGTAAACTATAGGCACGGATCACATTTTGACCACCGATGTTGGCAACGGAACCTAAGAGCCTGCGCACGCCTGCAAAGGCGTCTGCCGATAGCCGTCGTATCGCACAGCTGGCCGAGGGAGCCGCTTTGGTTCAGGCACAACGCTGGCTGATGCGAGAGCGCGCCTGGATCAACGAACAGCAACTTGCAGCTTTGCCGTGTTCCGGCGCCGACCTTTTTTGAGCAGCAACGCGCCGAATGGTTTCGTGCCCAGTTTGACGCGCTCGGCTGGAACGCGAGGATAGATCGGGCTGGAAACGTAATTGCCACTTTCGGGGAAGAGGGGCGCCGGCGCTCGCTGGTCGTTTCCGCCCACTTGGATACGGTTCTCGCGCCCGGCCGTGCGGAAGAGATTTACTACGCGGCAGATGGACGCCTGTGCGGCCCCGGCGTTTCAGACAACGGCTCGGGACTGGTGGCTTTGTTGGCGACCGCCAGAGTGCTGAGCGAGACATCCGACCTGCACGAGCTCGCGTCATCCGTTCTGCTGGTGGCCAATGTCGGCGAAGAGGGTGAAGGGAATTTGAACGGCATGCGCTATTTGTGCCGCCAAGCCGTTATCGGCGCGCCGAAACCGGGCGTCGCGATCCAGCTCGCCGGCATAAGCGCTTTTCTGGTACTCGATGGGCCTTCAATCGATCACATCACCGCGCAAGCGCTCGGGAGCCGGCGGTTTGAGATCAGCTTCGCTGGCCCGGGCGGCCACAGTTGGAACGACTACGGCACGCCCAATCCCATACACGCTCTCAGCGAGGCAATAACCTTCTTTATTCAGTCGGCTGACGCGCGCATGAACGGGGAGCGGCGCCCCCGATGCTCATACAATTTCGGACTCATCGAAGGCGGAACCAGCATTAATTCGATCGCTTCGAGCGCCCGGGCCAAGCTTGACCTGCGCTCAGAGGACCCGGGCATGCTGGACGATTTTGTCAGCTTGTTGAATTCCGCTGTCGAGCGCGGACTCGAGCGCCAAAACAAAAATGCTCGTGCCGGACGGCTTACGGCAAAGATTCGCGAGCTCGGGTCGCGGCCGGCCGGAAAACTCGCCGAAGAATCGCCGCTGATACGAACCGTTCTTGCCGTAGATGCGCACCTGCAGATCCGCTCGCGAATGGATTGCGCTTCAACCGACGCCAACATTCCGCTTTCGCTTGGTCTTCCCGCGATTTCGATTGGAACGGGCGGACAAGGCGGCGGCGCGCATACGCCCCAGGAATGGTATCAGCCCGAAGGGCGCGAATTAGGCTTGCGACGTATTCTTCTGATTCTGGCTGCGCTGGCCGAACCCAACAACACACCGCGCCAGCCCGCAATCTCCGCCCAGTTGTGAGCACCAGCGTCGCGAAACGCGTGCCGGCGAGAGCGCCCGCGCGCTGGCAAGCTGATCTCACACTGGCTATCGTCGCTCTCATCTGGGGCTCGACCTTCGTAGTGGTCAAGCGCGCCCTGAACGAAATCTCGACCATGTACTTTCTGGCGCTTCGATTCGCGTTCGCGAGCGTGTGCCTGTTCGTGATCTTCGGGCAGAGCTATCGGCGCGCGGGACGCCCGCGCTTTTTGGCGAGGAGTAAGGGGCGGCGCGGCGGCGGGCGTGTTCCTCTGGCTCGGCTACGTTCTGCAAACCTTCGGCTTGAAATACACGACCGCCGGAAACTCGGGCTTTCTTACTGGCCTATATATCGTGCTGGTTCCTTTGATCAGTGCGTGTGTTTACAAGAGATGGCCGCAGGTCCCGGAGCTGGTGGGAATCGCCATCGCAACTGCCGGCATGGTGCTGCTGACGCTCCCTTCCTTGGATCGCAATCTGCACATGAACCGAGGCGACCTGCTTACGGTGGGCTGCGCGGTCGCCTTCGCCTTTCATCTCCTGGTTCTGGGGTATTACTCGCAACGCGAACGCTTCGAAGCCGTCGCTTTGGGCCAGATTGCCTGCGCAGCGGTTCTGTCCGCCCTCACTCTTGAAATCGAGCCGCCCAGAGCCGTTTGGAGTGGCGCGGTCATTTTTGCGGTGGTGCTGACGAGCCTTTTCGCCACGGCCCTAGCGTTTGCTTTGCAAACTTGGGGGCAGCAGTACACGACGCCCACGCGAACAGCGCTGATTTTCGCTCTCGAGCCGGTGTTTGCGTTAGTGACGGCGGTATTGGCGGGGGGTGAGGCGCTCACGCTCGCGGCGGTTTGCGGCGGCGGCCTCATTCTCGCCGGAATTATGACCGTAGAACTGAAACCCGCGCGCAGCGCCTGACATCGGACTAATAAGAATAATCCTGCGGCTCGCCACGCTTCCGGCATACCGGTTTGAGAGCGGAAACTGGCGCGAATTCCTTATACTGTAGGTACCGCCGCCGAAAGGTCGCTTCCCGCGCTATGCCGTTCTTCCGAAAAATGAAGCAGCAGAAACTGTTGAGTGTCACGCTGCTGCTTTTCACCCTTATCGTAGGCATCATTATTGGAACGCTGATCAATACCGGCGTGCAGGCCCAAAAGCAGACTTCCGCCATTGCGCCGGACGCGACGCCTCTGGCCGTGCCCCAGATAGTTCCCATCTCAAATGAATTCTCAAAGCTAGCCAAGCGGCTCGAGCCGTCAGTGGTCTACATAGAGTCCGACTATCTCGCGAAACCGGGCAAACACAAGCACTCGAACGATCCGGAAGAGGAAGACAACGGAGAGGCGCAGCCGCCCAACGGCCATGACCCTTCCGACCTATTCAGGCGATTTTTTGGCAAGCAAGAGCCGCGTAACTTTCGCACCGAAGGCACGGGAACGGGCTTCATTGTCGATAAAAACGGTTACATTATTACGAACCAGCACGTGATCGAGAAGGCCGACCGCATCAAAGTGAAATTGAATGGCGAGAGCGCTGAGTATAAGGCGCGGGTGATCGGCATTGACGGCGAAACAGATGTGGCCGTATTGAAGATCGATGCGAAACGGCCCTTAGTGCCCGTGCACGTGGGCAACTCGGATGGCGTAGAGGTGGGCGATTGGGCGATTGCGATTGGCTCACCGTTCGGACTTCAAGCGACTGTGACCGCCGGGATCGTGAGCGCGACCAGCCGCGACCTGCCCGGCGCGCAGGCTTTCCAACACTTCCTGCAAACCGATGCTGCCATCAATCCCGGCAACAGCGGCGGCCCGTTGCTGAACATCCGCGGCGAGGTGATCGGCATGAATACGATGATCGCCACCCGAAGCGGGGCATACGAAGGCATTGGGTTCGCGCTGCCCTCCAATATGGCGGTAAAGGTCTACAACGACATCATTCGCGAAGGCCGAGTCGTGCGTGGCTCGATCGGGATTGTGTGGTCGAGAGAAGGCAGCCAGATCGGACACGCTCCAAGCATTCGGTTTGAATCACGGAGTCCTGGTCGAAAGTGTGACACCGAGCGGCCCCGCTGCAAAGGCGGGGATGAAGCCCGACGACATCATTCTGGCCATGAACGATCACCCGGTCAGAGACGGCGAGGAGCTTGTCAATAAGGTAGCTGATACGCCCATCGGCTCGAAGGCTTTGTTTACGGTGGATCGGAACGGAAAGCGGCTCGACTTCAAGGTCAATGTCGAGGAGCGTGCCGTGGTCTGGAAAGATAGGCCGGAGTTCGCAGAAAACCGCCCCGAAGAGCCTGAGCATCCGAAAGAAGTCACTCAGGCAAAATTTGGAATTACCATCATGAGGCTGACCGACAAAGAGCGGCAAGACCTGGGCATTGAGGACAAAACCGGCGTAAAGGTGGTTTCGGTCGACCCCGGCTCGTTCGCGGACGATATCGCCCTTCAGGAAAACGATGCAATCCTTTCGATTAACCGGCAGACTGTCTCTTCTCCCGCAGACGTCATGCGAGTGCAATCGACGTTGAAACCGGGTCAGGCTGTCGCGCTTCATATCGTGCGCGGCGGAACTGTCGGCAGCCGGGGCGTACCGCCCACACGCCTCTACCTTTCGGGCCGGTTGCCGGAAGAGTAGACCGCGTTACGCAAGCAGCCGGCTCGCAGCCTTCGCGAAATACGTCAGGATGAAGTCTGCGCCCGCGCGCCGGATGCTGGTGAGCGATTCGAGAATCGCCCGATCGAGATCAAGCCATCCATTTTGCGCGGCAGCCGTGATCATGCTGAACTCGCCACTGACTTGATACGCGCCTAACGGCACATCGAAGCGCGCGCGGGCCTCGCGCAGGACATCAAGGTAGGGCAGTGCGGGCTTCACCATGATCATGTCCGCTCCCTCTTCGATATCGAGAGCGATCTCGCGCAATGCTTCGCGCCCGTTCGCCGGGTCCATCTGATACGTTCGGCGATCTCCGAACTGAGGAGCGGATTCCGCCGCCTCGCGGAAAGGACCATAAAATACCGAAGCATACTTCGCCGCATACGACAGCACAGGCAGATTGGTGTACCCGGCTTCATCCAGAGCCTTTCGGATCGCGGCAACGCGCCCGTCCATCATGTCGCTCGGCGCAACGATATCGGCGCCCGCCCGTGCGTGTGACACAGCGGTCTTCGAGAGCCATTCCAGAGTTGCGTCGTTATCAATTTGGACATCAATTTGGGCCTCCGCATCGCCGCGTTTCACGAAACCGCAGTGGCCATGGCTGGTGTACTCGCAGTTGCAAACGTCGGTAATGACGAGCAACCCCGAAACTTCTTGCTTCACGGCGCGAATCGCACGCTGCGTAATCCCGTGCTCCGCGTAGGCGCCCGAGGCAAACTCATCTTTCTCTTCGGGTATGCCAAACAGAATCACGCCACCCAGCCCCAGAGATCTGCACTCCTCGCATTCGCGAACCAGATTGTCGATCGAGAGCTGCGCGTTTCCCGGCATCGCGGCGATTTCCTTTCGGACCCCCCGGCCCGGACACACGAACAGTGGAAGGATCATCTGGGATGGAGTAAGATGCGTCTCGCGGACCAGCCGGCGAACGAGTTCCGAAGACCGCAAGCGCCGTGGACGTTGAACGGGAAATGCCATCAGTTTCTCTTCAGTGTGGCAAAGTTCGTGGATCAGAATAATTTTATGGACCGCAAAGCGGCGAAACGCTGGCTCGTCGACGGCAGCGTTCAAGGTGTCGGGTTTCGCTTCTTTGTGCAGCACAAAGCTACGGCGCTTGGCCTCTCCGGCTGGGCTCGCAACACCGGCGATGGACGCGTCGAAGTTTATGCAGTTGGACCGGAAGCCCGCTTGAGTGACTTGGCCGCTGCGCTGCATGTTGGTCCTCGCATGGCGGAGGTTCGATCCGTTGAAGAACGCGAAGCGGCTGTCGAGGATTTCGCGGGATTCTCGATACGCTAATCCGTCACAGGTCGGACGCAGCCGCAATCGCCTCATTCACTACCTGATTCAGCTCAGTCAGGCACTGCTGAACGACCACCGTTTCGCGCTGCGCCAGCGCCCAGTTTTTGCTGTCTACCGCTTCCCGAATACCGGGAAGCGTCTTCACTCCGTAGCCGGTGTAGAACCCAGGCGCATAGATCTGATGCTTGTACCACTCGCGATTCGGCAGTCCCTCCGGCCGCGTCAACACTCTCTCGCTCCGCATCAGAGTTTCGTTCAGCGCCGCGAGCTTGCTGCTGTCCAGCGATTGCTTCGCCGCGGCAGCATCTAACAGCGCCTCGAGCTTGGCGCCATCATTTTTGAGAAGATCGAGTTGCTTCTGCAAGCCCGAGAAGTCCAGGGTCTGCCCGCTTTTCTTGGCTTCGTCGCGAATTTCGTCCACGTATCCGTTCACCGTATTCGCAAAATGGCCGAATTCAAACGGAAGCACGGAGGCGTCCGCAAGCCGCAGAAGCGCGGTGGTTGTGAACTGTGATAGCGCCCTGCCATCCACGAACGTGGTATCCGAAAAATGCGTGTACCAGTAAATCGAATCGTAAATGGAATGATAGATGCCGCTCTTCGCTTGCCCGCCAAACCCCTCATTCGTGCTGGCGACGCCCAGGTAATCGATGAACGCAACATAATCGGAGCCCGCCCCCAGAGCGCCAATCGTGAACTTCTTGTCCTTCTTCGCCGGCTCGGGATGATCCTGATCCTCTGGCGGCGGATGGTGCAGCGCATAATCCGCCAGGTCCTTGATTTGTGCCGGGTTGCTCGATGGCCGCAGCCACTTGAGCCAGAAACTCCTCCAGCGTATGCGAGCCGCCTACATTCAGCCAGCCGCGCCCCGTGCTGTCCGAATTCAGGTACGCGACCCCCTTCTGTTTCAGCTCGTCCTGATGCTTCTCGGCCCATTCCGTCGAGCCCAGCAGTCCGAACTCTTCGCCATCCCAGAACGCGATCTTAATGGTTCGCTTCGGCTTCCATCCTTGTTTTTGAAGTGTTGCGAGTGAGCGCGCAGTTTCGAGCAGAGCGACTGCCCCTGATACCGGATCGTCCGCGCCATTTACCCAGGCATCGTGGTGGTTGCCCGCCATCACCCACTCATCTGGCGCTTCCGATCCCGGAATGGTCGCGATGACGTCAAAAAGCGGCTTACTCGTCCAGTCGTAATCGGTTTTCATATGCACCCGCGTTGCGCCCGGACCCGCGTGATACGTGATCGGCAGCGAGCCGCGCCAATCCTGCGGAACCACTGGCCCCGTGAGTTGCTCGAGAATCGGCTGAGCATCCGCATATGAGAGCGGCAGCACCGGAATCTTCATCAGCGTTTTCGCTTCCGCCAGCGACAGGCGTTTGGAACCCTTTTCAGACGCCCAGCCCGGCGAAAGCGGATCGCCAGGATAGAGCGGCATATCGACCACGCTGCCGCGCTGCACGCCTCCCGGAGGACGCATGGGGCCTTTCGGATAGACCTCTTCCTGAAAATAGCCGTCTTCATGCGGGTCGGAATAAATCAGGCACGCCAGAGCGCCGTGTTCAGCCGCTACCTTGACCTTGATTCCGCGCCAGCTCTTTCCATATCGCGTAATGACAATCTTTCCCTTTACGCTGATTCCCGCTTTGTCGAGCCATTCATAGTCTTCCGGCACGCCGAAATTCGCATAGACGACTTCGCCCGTCACGTCGCCGGTCGCGCCATAAGCGTTGAATGTCGGGAGCTGGTTCGCATCGCCGCTGTCAGGATCCTGCGGGATCACCGGCTCTTTCAAGCTCGCAACATACGGCTTCGGACCGAGCACAGCCACCTCGCGCACCGTCGGAAACGGCATCAGCGCTTCAAACTCTTCAATGTGCGCATCGAGTCCCCATTCCTGCAGCGTGCTCCTGATGTATTCCGCAACAGCTTTCGAACGCGGCGAGCCTGCATTGTGCGGCTCTGACGAAATGAACTCCATGTACTTCCGCAACCGCGCCGGATCCGGAATTTCCCGCGCCTGCTGCTCGAGCTTCTGTTCGGCCGCAACGTCCTTCGCCAGAAACCCCCGCATCGGTGCGTTTTGCGCATACGTGGATCCAGCAAACCCGATGCTCAGCGCGAGCCCGAATAGCGAACGCATAGGTTCACCATTCTAGCCTTGGTGCGTGAATCTAGCTGTAGTGCAATGAAGAGAGAAGGCGGTTCGATTTTATGAACAAGTACGAACAGCGCGCGGAACAGGAGCGCAAATCAGCCCTGCGCTCTTCGATGATGATCTGGACGGCGGGCTTGGCGCTCGTCGTGATTGCGTTTGGGATTTTAGGAATGAGCAGCGCTGCCCCGCCCCGATTCTTCTCGAAATCGGCCATCGTAGTTGTGATTTTGCTGCTTGTGCTTCGTCAGCTCAGCCGCCGCCTCAAGACCAAGAACCCTCGCGCCGCGCAGCCCGACCCGCAATCCCGCCTGAACCTGGATTAGCTTCGCCGTAGGGTCGGGCACTGCCCGGCGCGTGCCGGGCCTTACGATTGTCCTTCAGACATCTAGGAGTATCATGTCTGCATGCCGCGTGAAAAGCTCCAAGGCGCCCTCGACCTGCTCATCCTTAAAACGCTCGCCCGCGGCGTGGCCCATGGCTACGGTATCACTTGCGCCATTCTGAACGCCTCCCAGAACCAGCTTCGCGTCGAAGAAGGATCTCTTTACCCGGCCCTTCGCCGGCTCGAATCGGAGGGCCTTATCAAAGCCGAATGGAAGGCCTCGGAGAACAATCGCCGCGCCCGTTATTACGAACTCACGCGCACTGGCCGCAAACGTCTCCAGCGAATCGAAGACGAGTGGCACGCCCACACCGCCGTAATTGAAGGTTTTCTCGCATTCGAGGACTGAGATTCCGTCATGCTGCGCCGATTTCTGAATGTTTTTCGCTCCCGCCGTGTCGAAGCCGAAATCCGCGAAGAGATTGAGTTCCATCGCACGCAATCGAGCGGCTCGTTTGGCAATGCCACTCTCATTACCGACCGTATGCGCGACGCCAGCACCGTCGCCTGGCTCGAAACCTGTTTGCAGGACATTCGCTACGGCCTTCGCCAGCTGCTGAAATCGCCCGTATTGCTTATTGTGGCCGTGCTGTCACTGGCGCTCGGCATTGGCACCAACACCGCAATCTTTACGTTGATCGATGCCGTCATGCTGCAGCTTTTGCCGGTGCGCGATCCGGCGGGCCTAGTTCTCTTTAACGACGCGATCTCGGAGGGTACATCGAGCGGCGACCTCATCAGTGATGCAGTCTCGTATCCGTTCTATCAGGATCTGCGCACCCACAACGATTCTTTCCAGGATCTCTGCGCCTTTCGCGAAGGCGAGGACAACGTCATCATGCACGTCGCCGGCGAGCCCGATACGAGTGTCGGATACGCCTCGGCCCATCTCGTCTCCGGCAATTACTTCGACGTGCTCGGCGTGCGAGCCGCCGCGGGCCGCTTGTTGCGTGACTCCGACGATACACCCGCCTCCACACCAGTCGCCGTCATGACCTACGGCTTATGGAAGAACCGCTTTCACCTCGATCCCGGCATTTTGGGTAAAACCGTAGTGCTCAACGGGACCGCTTTTACCGTCGCCGGTGTGGCCGACGCGTCGTTCTTCGGCGAGCGGATTCGAAGATCTCCTGATTTCTGGCTCCCCCTCTCATTTCAGCCGCAGATCATGACGCGAGAATCGCCGTTGCTGCATGCCATGAATTCCTATTGGCTCAACTGCATGGGCCGCCTCAAACCCGGCGTCACGCTCAGAGCCGCACAAGTTGCCGTAAATGCACGGCTTCATTCGTTCTATCTTGCGCAAGCGGGCGCACATCCCACGGCTGACACTCGCCAGAAGAATCGAACGCGTTCAAATCGCATTGAAACCGGGCGGCAGTGGCATCTCCGGCATGCGCTATCGCTACTCGAAACCGTTAGGTGTGCTGATGGCAGCCGTCGCGCTCGTTTTACTGATCGCCTGCGCGAACGTCGCTACCTTGTTACTCGCACGAGCTTCTGCCCGGCGTCAGGAATTCATATGCCGGCTTGCTTTGGGTGCGGCCCGCACCCGCGTGCTGCGTCAAGTCCTTACGGAAAGCATCCTGCTCGCACTCTTTGGCGGCCTTGCAGGCACATTTTTCGCCTGGTGGTCCGTGAAGACCCTCGTTGTACTGCTGCACTTCGACCCGTCAGTGAAAGTCAAACCCGATCCCGCCGTACTCGCCTTCACGCTTGTGCTATCCATCGCGACCGGCATCTTATTTGGCATCGTTCCCGGCTGGAAGTTCAGCCGTCTCGACCCCCGTCCCGGCAACACGGCGCCCGTGAGTTGGCGCGCACGTCGATTCGGGAGTGCGCAAGCGCTCATCACGGTGCAAATCGCACTCTCGCTTTGCCTGCTGATCGGTGCCGGTCTGCTTACGCTCAGCCTTGTAGCGCTCGAAGAGCAAGACATCGGCTTCACGCGCAATCATATTTTGCTGGTCCGCACCGATGCGGATCTCGCCGGCTATCAGCCGTCGCAGTACGCGGCGCTTTATCGCGATGTCAGCGACCGCATCAATCAGCTTCCGGGCGTCCAATCCGCCGCGCTTGCCCGGTTCTCTCCCATAAGCGGTTACAGCTCGTACGGGAACTTCTCAATTCAGGGCTATCGTCCCGCCGCCGGCAAAGAGATGCGCGTTTGGGATCTGCCTGTGGGAATGCGCTTCTTTGAAACGCTCAGAATCCCGCTTTCTCTGGGCCGCATGATTGACGAACGCGACACCGCTGCCTCCGCACCCGTCGCTGTCGTTAACCAGACATTCGTCAACGAATACTTTTCTGGCACGAATCCGCTCGGCCAGCACATGGAACACGGCGATCCGTTCAAAGCGCCCGGGTCGGAAATCGTCGGCGTGGTCAGCGATTCCAAATTTTTCGACCTCCGTGAGAAGCCTAAACCGATGGTCTTTTATCCTATCTCTCAAAAACCGGCACACAGCTTCGAACTTTTGCTGCGCACGGCTGCCGATCCGAACAGCGTTGCCGCTGAAGTCCGTGCCGCTCTGAAGCAACTCAACAGCCGGTTACCTATACTCGAGCAGCATAGGCTCAACGATCAGATCGAAGACTCGCTGCAGCAGCAGAAGATGATTACCAGTCTCTGCAGCATCTTCGGCCTGGTTGCGTTGCTTCTTTCTTGCATAGGTATTTACGGAACACTTGCTTATTCCGTGGCGGGTCGTACCGCCGAGATCGGGACTCGTATGGCACTCGGGGCTCAGAAATCTCACGTCATCTCGCTTGTGCTTCGTGATCTCATCTTCGTACTGCTTGCCGGTCTACTCCTCGGATTCCCATTTGCGTTCGGCGCCACACGTTGGCTCGAAAGCTTTCTATTTGGCGTAAAACCGCTCGATCCGCTGGCGCTCTCGGCTTCCGTTCTGCTGATCGCCGGAATCGCTCTGCTTGCCGCCTATCTGCCGGCGCGTCGTGCCGCCACGATCGATCCGATGCGGGCCTTGCGCCACGAATAGCTACGCGCCGCCGAACGTAAACCCTGTTACTATCCTAGAAGTTCATGAAGGGCATCGTATTAGCCGGCGGAACCGGTAGCCGCCTGTTCCCACTCACGAAAATCACGAACAAGCATCTGCTCCCCATCTTCGATAAGCCGATGATTTACTACCCCATTCAGACGCTCGTCGAAGCCGGAATCCGCGATCTCTTGATCGTCACGGGCGGCCGCAATTCGGGCGACTTCCTGCGCTTGCTCGCCAACGGAAAAGAATTCGGCCTGAAGCACATCAACTACACCTATCAGGAAGGCGAAGGAGGAATCGCCGAAGCCTTGGCGCTCGCCGAACACTTCGCCGAGGGTGGAAAGACCTGCGTGATTCTCGGCGACAACATCATCGAAGGCTCGATTGCCGCAGCAGTTCGCGATTTTGAGCGCCAGGAGCGCGGAGCGAAGATTCTTCTCAAAGAGGTTCCCGATGCTGAGCGGTTTGGCGTCGCCGAGCTCGACGGTGATCGAATCATCGGCATCGAAGAAAAGCCCAAACGCCCTAAGTCGAGCTATGCCGTTACAGGTATCTACATGTACGACGGAACGGTTTTCGACAAGACTCGGACGTTGAAGCCGTCCGCTCGCGGCGAGCTCGAAATCACTGACGTCAACAACGCATACATACAAGAGGGCAGCATGACCTTTAGCTATCTCGACGGTTGGTGGACGGATGCCGGAACCTTCGAATCCTTGCTGCGCGCCGCAAATCTCGTGCATGAGACGCATCAAAAAAAGCAGCCTCGGTTGGCGGCCGTAGCGCAAGCAGACTTCTCATGAGCACTGCTGTCTTAGGCGTCACCGGCTCCGGCATCGAAATCGAGATTCCTCCGTGCCAACCCGGCATCGGCAAAGTGATTCTGTCTCCTTCCAGCGCAGATCTCATCGAAGGAGTGCGAGTCAACCCGTTCCCGTTATGGCCCGACGATCGCGGCTACTTCCTCGAAGTGGCTCGCCTGAAGCAAGGACTCATTGCAGATTTCCCAATCGATTCCATGCAGGTCTCCGCCGCCCTGAACTATCCGGGCATCATCAAGGCCTTCCACTTCCATCGATTTCAAACCGATTTCTGGGTCCCCGCCGCCGGACTCTTCCAGATTGCGCTCGTCGATCTGCGCCGGGCGTCGAAAACCTACGGCGTGAAGAACACGTTCTACGCCGGCGCCCTGCGGCCCTGGCAGTTGCTGATTCCCCCGGGTGTCGCGCACGGATACAAGATCATCGGCGAGCAGCCCTCGATGTTGGTTTACGTCACCGACCGTCAGTACGATCCCAAAGACGAAGGCCGCATCCCATACAACGACACAGCTATCGCCTATGACTGGGAGCTACAGCACAAATGAAGCTGCTGGTAACGGGCGGAGCCGGTTTCATCGGATCCTGCTTCGTGCGCCTGGCCTTGCGTGAAGGCTGGGCAGAGCACGTCATCAATTTAGACAAGCTGACCTACGCCGGAAATCTTGAGAACATCGAAGCGGTCGCCGCCCACCCCGGCTACCGCTTCATCCAAGCCGACATCTGCGACCCCGAGGCCATCGACGATCTGTTCCGCCGCGAGTCTCCCGACGCAGTGATTCATTTCGCCGCCGAATCGCACGTTGATCGCAGCATACATTCGCCGGCGCCCGTCATCCAGACGAACTTCAACGGCACGTTCACGCTGCTCGAAGCGGCCCGGCTAAATCGAACCGCTCGTTTCGTCCATGTATCGACGGACGAAGTCTACGGCAGCATCGAAGCGCCGCACGAAGCGGACGAAACGTATCCGCTGCGCCCCAGCAGTCCCTATTCCGCCTCCAAAGCGGGATCGGATCTGCTCGCGCTCTCGTACCACACCACCTATCAACTGAATGTTTCGGTAACCCGCGCCTCAAACAACTACGGTCCCTTTCAGTTCCCGGAAAAACTGATTCCGCTGATGATTTCGAACGCGCTCGAAGACAAACCGCTTCCTGTGTACGGCGATGGCCAACAAGTCCGGGACTGGCTCTATGTCGAGGATCACTGCCGGGCGGTGTTTTCCGTTCTCGAGAAGGGCGCCCCGGGCGAGATCTATAACATCGGCGGGAACTGCTCGCTGCCCAACATGGAGATCGTCAAACGCATACTCGCTGCAACTCATAAGCCCGAAACGTTGATCACGCGAGTGGTCGACCGGCCCGGACATGATCGCCGCTATGCCCTGACCAACGCCAAGTTGACGCGCGCAACAGGCTGGCAGCCGCGAACCGATTTCGATACCGGCCTGAGCGCGACCATTGATTGGTACCGCGCGCATCAAGGCTGGGTCGAGCGCGTAAAAAGCGGAGAATACCGCCATTTTTACGAGCTGAATTACTCCAATCGCGCCTGAGAATTACGCCAATATCGATATAATTCCCCGTAGGGCATTTCTCTTCGGTGGACTCGTCTCAATACACATCTTCCGCTCTGGACGAGTTGCGATACATCCAGTTTGAAGCGCGCCAATCAAGATCGCTCGACGATCTGCGCCACTACTTCGAGCGCGTACAAAACCTCCGGCGCTCTTACTCGGAGGATTTTGAGCTGCAGGTCTTTATAGCTGAAGTTCAGGAGCAGATCATCGATCGCGCTCGCATTCTGCGCGAAGAATCGGCTCCCGTTCTGGTGAATGAAGAGCCCGTGCGAACCGCCGCAATTGGCCGCACCGACCGGGAGCCGCTGGGTTCGGAAGTACCCCCCGGCGTACATCGCATCGACGCCAAGAGCTGGCAGCGTTCCATCTATTTGGCGCTCTTTTTTACTTTTATCGTCTGCGCGGCGGGATTTTTATTGATCCAGGCTGCTCGAAAAGTAAATTTCGTCCCGCCTGAGGCCGCCCCGCAAGCCACTCCAACCGGTCAACCGAACGGTAATCCGCAAAAGACTCCGGCGCAGAACGCATCCAATACGCCTGCAGGGAATCCAAACAAGCCCACCCTGCGCCTGTACACCGATCTCGTCCCCGGCACCGTCGCGATCGACGGCAATCCGCCGCAGGACTTGAAAGACGGCGAACTCGTTCTAGACAATCTGGAACCCGGCCAGCATTCCATTAAGATCAGCGGCCGCAGCGGTGATGCCGCTTTCAGTTACGACGTGGCCGAGAGGTTGGCCCCGCGCGTCGTCGGCTCTCCTTCGGCGTCCAACGCTATGACCGTTTTGGTCTCTGAACATGACGGCGAGGGCCGCCTGATCACGAACGCTGAGGATTCTGAAGTGCTCCTCGATGGCAAGCCGGCCGGACACGTGGGCCCGGAGGGTTTGATGCTCGACGACCTCGGCGCCGTGGATCACGAACTACAAGTCACGCAAGGCAAAGACCGGCAGCGTTTCGTATTGACCTACACGCCAGCTCCTACACTGACCGCCTATGTCAAATCCGACCCGAATGCCGGTACTGTCGTCATCATGTCCGGGCAGGATGGAGCGGACGTCTACATCAACGGCAAGCTATACCGCCGCAAAACGGAACGCGGGCAGATCCGGATTCCGAATTTGAGCGTCGGCGAGTACACCATTCGCATCCACAAGGCAGGCTTCATCGACCCGCCTCCCGCGACAGTGCAGGTCAAGAAAGCCGAAGAAACCGCCGTCGAGTTTCGTATGCAGGAGATGCCTGCGATTGCCACACTCCAGGTGAAGGGCGCGCTGGCGGGGACCATGGTCTATGTTGATAACCAACTGGCGGCAGCCATCGGTCCTGACGGAGTTGCCGATATCTCGAACGTTAAGCCCGGGGATCACATTGTCGAGCTGCGGCGCGATCAGGCGCTTCCCAAGAAGTTCGAACGCACGTTTCACGCTGGCGACGTCGCGGTTCTCTCAGGCCCTGATGTACTGCTCGATAGAGTCGTCGTCGAAAATAAGCCGGTGCCCGCGCCTCCAGCGGCAGAACCTATGCCCAGTCCCGCTTCCGCCAACAACAGCATGCAGGTCGACGGCGAGCAAATCCGCAAAGGCGGCGGATTCGTTCCGTATCACGTGCCGAAAATGGCCGGGCGCTATACGTTCACCGCGCAGGCCCGCAAGGGCGGTTTCTTGCACCACGGAAAGCTGCAATGGTATGCGGGCTATCTGGACAGGGAAAATTATGTGCTGTTCACGCTCGACGGCAAGCACGCCAGTTTGCGTGAAGTGCAGGACGGAAAATCGCAGGAGATTAGCCGCATCCCGTTCAGCTCGGATTCCGACGAGTGGGTCCAAGTGGATCTCGTGGTCAGGCCGAACTCCATCAGCGCGCGCGTGAAATTGCCGGAGACCGCGTGGGACGATGTCGGCACCGTAACCAATCCCGCTTCAGATTTTACCAAGGGCAAAGTCGGATTCTATATCCCCGGAAGCGATGAAATAGCGGTCTCGAATTTCCGCTTTTCGCCCCGCTAGAATTGCGAGAGATCGATCGACCCGAGAGGTCAGTATCGTGGATGAGCGCGCCTTTTATCGTGAATCGCAGATTATCAAGCCGGCAACCCTCAATTGCCCCTACTGCAGAACTTCGGACACCTACGAGTTGCGCTGGTTAGTGCGCCGCAAAATCGACAGGCTCCCGCGCCAGGCGGACGAGCGCGACCGGGCCAAATTTGCGAAAGCGGCGAGCTACATGGTCCTCTTGGACGACAAAGCCGCATGCAAAAACCAGCGTTGCCGCAAGACTTTCGACATCTCCGGAATCAAGACCACAGCGTTCTTGACTGAGAGCTAACCCATTAATTTTGTTTTAGAAAGCTCGTGAGTAAGGAGTGCCGGGAAACGGCCTTACTGAGGGTGACATCTATCCATCAGGGAGACACCGGTATGGTGGATGCATTAAAAAGAAAAGCAAAAAAAATGACCGTTGCCGCAAGTCTTTGCGGGCTGTTCGCATGCGCTGTTTTCGCGCAGCAGGATCCGCCCTCTCGCGTGGCACGGCTCAATTACACAAACGGGAACGTTTCGATGGAACCCGCTGGAGTAGACGATTGGGCTCCCGCGGAAAGGAACCGTCCGTTTACCACGGGCGATTACCTGTACACCGATCAAGGTGCGCAGGCTGAGTTGCACCTCGATGTGGCCGTAATGCGGATGGCGCCACAGACGCAGCTTCGGTTTTCTGAATCTGGATAATCAAACCGTTCAGATCAAACTTTCTGAAGGCGAGATGTACTTCCACATCCGCAATTTCGGGCAGAACCAGGTGTTTGAGGTGGACACTCCGAACGCCGCGCTCACGCTTCTCCAAAACGGAAGCTATGTGGTGAGTGTGGATGCCAATGCGAATACGAGCTATCTGACCGTGCGCGAAGGACAAGCCCAGGTCACAGGCGGCGGGCAGGCCTTCACCGTTGATCAAGGCAGCAGCGTCAACCTGTCGGGAACAGATCAATTGGGATACGACGTCGAGGCTGCACCCCAACCGGATCAATTTGAAGACTGGTCGGCGCCAGCGCGATCAACACGAGTCGCATTTGCAATCATCGCGCTATCTTCCGCCCACAGTAATTGGGTATGAGGACCTCGATGACTACGGCGGCTGGCAAAACGGGGGTCAATACGGAAATGTGTGGTATCCGAACAACGTACCGGCCACTTGGGCGCCGTATCAGACCGGACACTGGGGCTGGCAGGATCCGTGGGGCTACACCTGGATTGACGACTCCCCCTGGGGCTTTGCGCCGTTCCACTATGGACGTTGGGCATACATCGGCAATCGCTGGGGCTGGGCCCCGGGTCCAATCGGGATCGGCTACGGCGGACCAGTGGTCCAACCGTATTACGCACCCGCGCTGGTCGCTTTCTTCGGCGGATCCAATTTCGGTGTTTCGATCGGAATCGGATTCGGAGGCGGAGCGAGTCTTGGGTGGGTTCCCCTGGGCTACGGCGAGGTTTATACGCCGCCCTATGCAGTGAGCCAAAGCTATTTCAGAGAAGTCAACATTTCGAACACCAGGATCACCAACGTGACCAACATCTCGAACGTGTACAACAATGTGTACGTGAACCACACGGCTTACAACCAGACCTATGCGAACACGCGAGCGCCGCACGCGGTGATGGCGATGCCGCAATCCGCATTCGCAAGCGGACGCCCAGTGGCGCAAGTAGCGCGCCCGGTACCCGCAACGGCGGTATCCAGGCTTCAGTCAGCGGCGATCGTCGCACCGCGGGTTGCACCCACTCGCCAGGCTCTGATTCCAACCGCGGGCCGCGGCCCTGCGGCACATCCTCCGGCCCAAGTCATGCAGCGGCAGGTCGTGGCGAGAGTCAAGCCGCCCGCGCCTCCCGTCCCGTTTGCCGCGAAACAGGCTTATCTGCAACAGCATGCTACTACTGGCCAGCCATATAACCACGCGGCTATGCGCCAAGCAGTCGCGCCCCGCGCGCCAGCCGTTGCGGCCGTACGGCAGGTCTCACCTGCAACGGCGCGGCCGACTGCAGTTCGACCGGGACAGCGCGGCGGAAATGTCGCGGCCCTGCCCGCTGCCAGGCCAGGAACAAGGCCGGGCCAACCTGCGTCAGCCGTAAGACCGGGTCAACCGGCCGGCCGACCTGCTGCTGAGACGCGGCAGCCCGCTCCGGCAACTCATGGCGCGCCTCCCAACATGCGCCAACCAGCACCAAATAACCGCCCCGGTGCGGCGCCCGCCACTGCTGCACGGCCCGGCCAGCCGGCACCCGCGACGCGTCCCGGCGAGCGAACTCCGGCGCCTACACCCGCCACGCGGAACGAGCGTCCGGCTGAGGCAACGCCTCCTGCTCGCGGAACGCCTCCCAACATGCGGAGCAACCGTACCAACCGGCGGCGCGGCCCGGCGAACGGACTCCGGCTCCCGCTGCTCGGCCTGCTCCTGCCGCTCGTCCTGAAGCGCGGCCTGCAGAACCCGCTCGTCCGGAAGCTCGCCCAGCGCCAGCTCCCTCTGCTCGCCCGGAGGCGAGACCGGCACCGGCGGCTCGGCCGGAAACACGGCCCGCTCCAGCCGCTCGACCAGAAACACGACCGGCTCCTGCGGCTCGGCCGGAAACACGGCCCGCTCCAGCGGCTCGACCAGAAACACGACCGGCTCCGTCTGCACGGCCGGAGGCACGTCCCGCTCCAGCCGCTCGGCCAGAAGCCCGGCCGGCTCCCGAGCACGGAACGCCGCCTCCTCGCGAGTGAGCGTTCGACAAAAGATACGAAAGAGCCGCGGTAGCGCTTTCGCGGGCGTGCAACAAGGGCCAGACTTGATAAGAGTCTGGCCTTTTTTATTGCTGTATGTTAGTGTCCGCCGGCTGGTCGGCCCAAGCCGCGTAGATTGGAGGAAATCGGCGGTTTCCGGAAAGGCCGCTTAGGTGGTTTCTTCAACGCTTTTTCGGCAGCTCGTCTCTCCCGCTCCATCAGCAGCGGTCGAAAATCTTCACGCACGACTTTATAGTCGTGCAATCTCTCGAGCCGGCTCGGATCGTCGACACACGCAGTGAGAAGCTGCAGGCAAAACGCCGGGCCATCCTGAACGGAAACTCGATTCTCTGCCAGCAGGGGAAGAGCGATTGCTATCGAAAACAAACTCGCAGGACTCCGCTCTTCAACACCGCGAAACACGAAGCGCCGCGTGCCGCCATCATGCGTAAAACCTTCATACACGAAGTGCATATCCTACCTTTTCGAACGCAACCGTTGGCTAAGAGAAAACGTTCAGATCACCCGACTTAGTTCAGATGACCGGAAGAGCGGGCGGAAGTGCCTCGATCTTCACAAGGATATCAGACCGCCCTCACCGGCAAAAAGTCTTCAAGGCCGAGGTCCCCGGTCCCACGTAGGGGCCGTGGCACTGCCCGGCCCTCCGAATCCGGGCAAAAAAGATCTGAACGCTCGGGCTGCACGACCGGTCTTAGCTGTTGAACGCGCCTCATGCATGACGGAGATCTCAGCACAGATCGCGATCCGGGAGCCGAAGCGATTGGCAGCCCAGGTGAGCGGTGCGGAGCGCGAGGCTCAGTTTACAGCTCTCGTCGAACGGCGATTTCGGTTCGTCTTTCGCGTCTCGTATGCGGTCCTGAGGAATGCTCAAGATGCCGAGGATGCCGTTCAGGAGACGTTTCTAAAAATATACAAATCTCGGAAGTGGGAAGGGATCGAAGACGAGAAAGCGTTTCTGGCGCGGGCCGCCTGCCGGGTTTGCGTCGGAAAGCTGCGGAAAACGCGGGCAAAGAGCATGCACGAAACGCCCGGCCCCGAGCCAGTAGCAACGGATGCGAATCCGGAGCAAGCCGCGATCGCATCGAATTGGAATGCCACAGTACACCGGCTGATCGATGCGTTACCAGAGGAGTTGAGGCAGCCACTCGCGCTCTCAACAGTAGAAGAGTTGGGTCCGACGAGATCGCGGTGGTTATGGGACTTCCCGAAGGAACAGTCCGCACCCGTTTAATGCGTGCACGCCAGATCCTCAAACAAAAACTGGCTGCTGTGATGCAAGCTCGGTCCCACGTAGGAGGTCGAGGCACCGCCCGGCCCTCCGGATGCCCCAACCTCTGATCTATGAAAAGTGACGAGTTGGACAAAATTCTAGATGACGCGCTCTCCGCCTACTCGCTCGAGGACCCCCGGCCTGAACTCGACTCGCGCATCCTGCATGGGATCGCGCGCTCGCCGCGATAAGTTCAGCTCTCGCTGGATGCACTGGATATTCGTAGCGCCCGCGCTTGCGCTCGCCTGCCTGCTCCTGATGCTGTTCACGCGGCCCGAGCCCCTTCCAAATCCGCCGCGTATCGCCCCGAACACATCGGCCGTGTTATTCGATCTCCCGGTCGTATCGGACACGCAGCCCCCAGCAAGATTGCCACAGCGCGCTCGGCACTTGCCAAAACCGAAGCAGTTCCCGACGCCTGCCCCCCTGACGGACCAGGAACGGCTCTTCCTGGCACTCATGCGCAAGCCGCCGAACGAAACCCGATCCGTATTTGCCGAGCTGCAGAAGCCCAATTCGGAGCCGATCCAAATCGAAGAACTTCACATAGAGCCGCTGCAGAGTCGCGGCGGGGAATAAGGAGCCTAATATGCGGAACACCACGAACGTGTGCGTGGCTTTTTTGATAGGTGCGCTGATCGCAGGAACCTGCTTCGCCCAAGCACCGAAGGACGAGGAAGAGCATTTTTACCGGCTCGATTTCGTCATCAGAGAACTCGACGAGGCGAAAGTAGTTAACAGTCGGGCCTATTCGATGATCACTTCGACCGGGAGATCGGCGACACCTGACTCGATTCGAACGGGCAACAAAGTACCATATCGGACCGCGTTTGGCGGAGAAGCAAAATATGAATACCAAGACGTTGGCGTGAGTATCGATTGCCGTGGGGCGAGAGAGCTACAGAATCAGTTAGCGATCAAGATTACTACAGAGATAAGCAGTTCGGCAGCGCCGGCATCGCCCGAGAATGGAACGTTACCGCTGTTACGCATGAACAGATGGGCTGCCGATGTGCTCATTCCGATGAGAAGGCCCACGCTTGTCTTCTCTTCTGATGATGTCGCTAGCAAACGGAAAATGCAGCTAGAGGTCACAGCCACGCCAATAAATCCCGCCACCCGTTAACCGCCCAATTCTGCTATCGTGAATCTGGCTTGAGTGCCGGAGGATGCTATGGAAGTTCTGGATCATGTCGAGATGGTGCTTCGCCAAAAAGGCGATACAGTCGTCTCCATCCGCTCTGACGCGTCGGTATACTCCGCGATTGAAATGATGGCAGATAAGCAAGTCGGCGCGCTGCTCGTAATCGACGATGATCGCCTCTGCGGAATCATCTCCGAGCGCGACTACGCGCGCAAGGTGATTTTGAAAGGCAGGTCCTCGAAAGAGACGCTGGTCCGCGACATTATGACCGGATCGCCCATCACCATCGGACTCCGCGCCTCGGTCGATGAAGCCATGCGCATCATGACTACGCACCGCATACGGCATTTGCCGGTGCTGGATGACGACGGACGTGTCGCCGGAGTTCTGTCCATCGGCGATCTCGTGAACTGGATCCTCACCTCGCAGCACGAGGCCATAGAGCACCTGGAGCGCTATATTTCCGGGACGCACGCCGCAGCCGTGCCTCAAAGCTAAGCGCGCAAAACCGGCCCGTCACTTCGGGATCACCGCCTTCAGTGATCCAGGCTGAGCCTTGTGCGACGCTGCCTCGGCTTTCTGTTCGAGAACCCGAACCACTTGCCCATCGACCAGCGAATCGGGCGGCGTGAGGATTACCAGTGCATCGTCGGACAGGCCCGAAACGACTTCCACCTCATTCCCAAAGTCGCGCCCCACGGTGATGGGCGCCAGCGCCGCGCGATTGCCGTTGCCCACCGTCGCAATGCGGAGACCTTCGGATCGGAAGATCAGCGCCGTGGCAGGCACCAGCAGCGTAGACACGCCATTCCTGATTTTGAAATGCACTTCTGTATAGGCGCCCGGAAACAGCAACCCAGTCGAATTGACTACGTCAACCTCCACCAGCAGTGTGCGCGTAGCGGGATCGATCGCATCGGCAGTCCGGACCAGCGTGCCTTCAAAACGGCGCCCCGGCAGCTCCGGTAATGTCAAATCAGCCTTAATCCCGGGAACCGCATCGTGCGAATAGATCTGTGGAACGTTCACAAACACGCGCAGTTTCCGCACCGCGGCGATATGGAACAGCTCACGGCCGGGGCCGCCTGAAGAGCCGGAATCAATCAACTGGCCGATGTCCGTATTCCGAGCCGTGATGACGCCATCAAACGGCGCAAAAATCTTCTCGAACGAAACCAGTTCTTCGAGCCGCTGAACATTGGCCTGCTGCGATTTAACGGTGGCGCTTTTTGCAGCCGCATCCTGAACCGCGTTATCAACATCCTGTTTCGCCACCGAATCGGTCTTGAAAAGATTCATATAACGCGCGGCCGTGATCTGCGCGAGCTTCAGATTCGCTTCTCCCGTCGCCAGGTCCGCCCGTGCCTGCTGGAGCTGGCGGTCAACTTCCGGAGACTCGATGTCGGCAAGCAGTTGGCCTTGTTTTACATGCGTGCCGATGTCGGCATACCACTTCTTCAGATACCCGCTCGTGCGGGCATAAATGGGCGCATCAATGAACGCCTGAATGTTCCCTGGAAGAATCACTTCTTCCGCAGGCGAGGAGCGCCTCGGATGCGCGACCGTGACGATCGGCGCGGCCGAACGGTTCGCCTGCTCACGCAAAGATTGCCGCGCACGCACTCTGGGCACGATGCCCATTGCCACCACAATCGCAACCACCGCCGCAGCGGCAACAAGAATCAGCAGAAACCGCAGTCGCGATGCTCCCCGACCGCCCCTCATGCAGGCTTTCGGTTTCGATGCATAAGGCTGAAGAACACGGGCACGAAGAACAAGGTAGACACGGTTGCAAACAGCAGGCCCCCGATCACCGCACGTCCGAGAGGCGCATTCTGCTCTGCGCCTTCTCCTAGCCCAAGCGCCATCGGTAGCATTCCAATGATCATCGCGAGTGCTGTCATCAACACGGGGCGGAAGCGCGTGAATCCGGCGAGGATTGCCGCTTGTGCCGGGTTCTCCGCATCGGGCAGCTGCTCCTGCGCGAAGCTCACGACCAAAATGCTGTTCGCTGTCGCGACGCCCATGCACATAATCGATCCGGTCAGCGCGGGCACGCTCACAGTGGTGTGCGTAATAAACAAGAGCCAGACAATTCCCGCTAACGCTGCGGGCAAAGCCGAGATGATGATGAACGGATCCAGCCAGGACTGGAAGTTGATCACGATCAGCATGTATACCAGAACGATCGAGAACAACAGTCCCGCTATCAGCCCCTGAAACGAAGACCGCATAGTCTCGATCTGTCCGCGGACAACCACGGTAGAGCCTCGCGGAAGAGCTTTCTTACTTTTCGCGATCAGCCGGTCGAGCTCGCGGGACACGCCTCCCAGATCCGTGTCTTGAACCGAACCGTAGATATCGATCACGGGCGCAATGTTGTAATGTGACACGGTCGCAAGGCCTGTTCCTCGTTTGATCGAGGCGACACTCGCCAGCAGTTGCGGCGGCATGCCGTTCCCGGATATCGGGATGTTTCTAAGGTCCTGTAGAGAATCCATCTCGTACTGCGGCGACTGCGTCACAATGCTGTAGCTAACGCCATTTTTGGGATTCAGCCAGAAGGTCGGAGCGGTCTGAAAGCTGCCGCTCAACGCAACCAGCACGTTTCCCGCAACGTCGCGCGAGCTATAGCCAACTTGTTGCGATTTCGTACGGTCGATATCCAAAAAGAATTTGGGCTGATTGAAAGGCTGCTGGATCCGAAGATCAGCCGTGCCGGGGATGTACCGCATCTGCTGCAACTAGCCGGTCTGCAAAATCACGATTCCTTTCCAGATCGTGCCCCACGATCTGAACGTCAATCGGCGCCGGAAGCCCAAAATTCAGAATCTGGCTCACCATGTCGGACGGTAGGAAATAAAACGTCACGCCCGGAAACTGTTCTGGCAGAAGCGCGCGCAAGCGCGCCTCGTAATCGGCGGTCGGCCGGTGTTTCTCCGCCAGCGATACCTGAATGTCGGCGTCCGCGGGACCGATGACGCCTGAGTTGCTGTATGACGTATTGATGCCGCTGTAGGGAAGCCCGATGTTATCGAGAATATTGGTCACCTCATTCCGCGGTATCACTTCGCCGAATGCTGTTCTCAATGATGTCGCAGAGTTTCGCCGTCTCCTCGATGCGCGTACCGGTCCGCGCGCGGACGTGCAATCGGAACTGTCCGCTGTCAACAGCCGGGAAGAAATCCTGCCCCAGCCAGGGGAACAGCGCAAACGACGCCAGACAAGCCGCGAAAAAACACAGCGCAAATACGCCTGCGTGACGCATACACAGCTCCAGAAGCGAGCGGTACCCTACTCGTACCTTCTCGAATCCCGTTTCAAAGGCGGTCTGCCAGCGGACGAACGGATTCCGTCTGTCCGCATGCGCCAGCGCATCGTGATGCGAATGTCCTTTCAGAAGATACTTGGCCATCGTCGGAACTATGGTGCGCGATAGCAGATAGGACGCGAGCATCGCGAACGAAATCGCTTCGGCGAGCGGCACAAAAAGGTACCGTGCCACTCCGGTCAGGAAAAACATCGGCACAAACACAATGCAAATGCTCAATGTGGAAACGAAGGCCGGAACCGCGATCTGCGCCGCCCCATCGAGAATGGCTTGCTCGATTTCCTTGCCCATCTCGAAGTTCCGATTGATGTTCTCGATTTCGACTGTCGCGTCATCCACCAGAATTCCCACCGCCAGCGCGAATCCGCCGAGCGTCATGATGTTGATCGTCTCGCCCAAAGCGCTCAGCAGAAACAACGAACACAAGATCGAAAGCGGGATCGAGACCGCAATAATCAGCGTGCTCCGCCAGCTCCCCAAAAACACGAGAATCATGATGGCCGTAAGGCAGGCGGCAATCACAGCCTCGCGCAAGACGCTGCTGATCGAAGCGCGCACGAAAATCGACTGATCCGAAATCGGAATGATCTTCAGCTGCGGTGGCAGCGTCGCCTCAATCGAAGGCAGCATCTTGCGAATCCCCGCCACAATGTCGAGCGTCGAGACGTCCCCCGATTTCAGAACCGTCATGAGAGATCCACGCCCGCCATCCGACCGCACAATATTCGTCTGCGGCGGATACCCATCCCGCACGTGCGCCACATCGCGAATGTAAATCGTCGCGCCGTTTAAAGTTTTAATCGGCAGATTGTTCAGCTCGTTCACGTTTCCCGGGCTGCCGTTGATTTGCACATCGTATTCGAGCGAGCCGATTTTCGAAGTGCCCCCCGGCAGAATCAGATTTTGGTTGCCAATCGCATTCACAACGTCCGACGGCCCCAGGCCTTTTGCCTGCAAGGCCTGGACATTCAGATCCACCATGATTTCCCTCTGTTTGCCGCCGTATGAATACGGAATCGCTGTGCCGGGAATCGTCACCAGCTGCGTGCGAATGAAGTTCTGGCCGAAATCGTTCAATTGTTGTTCAGTAAGCCCCTGCCCGCCCAACGCCAGTTGTAGAATCGGCACCGTAGAAGCGTTGTAAGTGATAATCAGCGGCGGCGTCGTTCCCTCCGGCAACTGCCTCAACTGGGTTTGCGAGATCGCGGTTACCTGCGCAATCGCGGATGCGATGTCCGAATGCGGCTGAAAAAAAATCTTCACAACCGATCTGCCATCCATCGACTGCGATTCGATGTGCTCGATGTTGTTGACCGTCGTCGTAAGCGCGCGCTCTGTGATATACACGATGCGGTCCGACATCTCCTCCGCCGATAGCCCCGTGTATTGCCAGACCACGCTGACGACCGGTATATCAATGTTCGGGAAAATGTCAGTCGGCGTCCGCAGGATCACTACCGGCGCGAGAATAAACAGCAAGAGCGATAGGACAACGAAGGTGTACGGTCGCCGCAATGCGAGGCGAACAATCCACATACTTCACTCCTGGGATGTCGCCCGCAACCGTAGACGCCGGGGATGCCCAGCTTATCTCAACGCCGTCGAGCGTCCAAAACAATAATTATCAACTACACGTAGGGCCAGGAGTTCATATCGCTGCAAAGCGTAGATGCAGGTAGTGCTCAACGGTTTCCACTCCGGGTTTCCAACAGCCCAGGACGCAAGTAAATCCTGCCCTCTTACAATGACTACACGGCTGTGGCTCGCATGTTTCATTACGTCGCTGATGAAGTCTCACCGAGTCCGGCCGTTCGCTGCATTTGCAAGGACAAATGTGATGCATAGGGGTCTGAACAATGCACGATCGCCTTTCACGGGTAGCAAGACCGAATACGCACCCGAGTTTGAGAATGCCGTGTATAGGCGAGTCACCCGGCGCCTGATCCCATTTCTGTTTTTGTGCTACATATTTGCGTACCTCGATCGCGTGAATGTTGGGTTCGCGAAACTTCAGATGCAGCAGGATCTGGGAATGAGTGACTCCGTTTATGGAGTCGGGGCAGGTATTTTCTTCATCGGCTATGTCCTTTTTGAGGTGCCGTGTAACTTAGCCTTGCAAAAGATCGGTGCAAAGTACTGGTTGGGCCCGACCATGGTGATTTGGGGCATTGTCTCTGCTTGCACGATGTTTATTAAGAGCCCAGCCGGTTTCTACATACTCCGCTTCTTCCTCGGCGTCGTGGAATCCGGCTTTTTCCCAGGCGTGATTCTCTATCTGACCTTCTGGTATCCGAGTAAACGCCGCGCAAAAGTAATTGCCGCCTTCATGACGGGTATTCCACTCTCGGGTGTCTTCGGCGGTCCACTATCGGGTTGGCTGCTCCACCGAATGTCATCCGTCGGCGGTCTGCATGGCTGGCAGTGGCTTTATCTGCTTGAGGGCCTGCCTTCGATTCTCGCCGGCACGACTGCCATGTTTTTCCTTCAAGACTCCCCACACAAGGCAATCTGGCTCGTGGATCGTGAGAGATCACTTCTCCTGCAACGTTTGAATGAAGATGACACTCTGATGTCTGCTAAAACAATTCATCACAGTCTAGGCGACGCCATGCGGAGTCACAGAGTTTGGCTGCTCGGCCTTGTGTACTTTGGCTTCGTTATGGGTGGGTATGGTATCAGTTTCTGGCTGCCGCAAATCGTCAAAGATACCCTTACGAAGGATCCCTGGGAGATCGGTCTGCTCACGACAATTCCGTGGGGTATCGGTGCGATTGCGATGGTGCTGGTCGGACATCACTCTGACATTACCGGTGAGCGCCGCTGGCATGTCGCGCTTGCCGCTATTACCGCGGCTGTGGCGTTCGCCGTGTCGGCACTCCCGAATATTTCTGGCGCGCTCGGACTCGCTGCTCTCACCATCGCGACTGCCGGGCTCACCTCGGCCTACTCCACTTTCTGGTCGCTGCCAACCGCCTTCCTGTCGGGAACTGCTGCTTCGGTCGGAATCGCATGGATCAACTCGGTAGGCAATCTCGGTGGATACGTGAGCCCTTACCTGGTCGGTCGGATGCGCGATGCCACTCACAGCATGGTACCTGCGTTATTGTTGCTATGCTTCTGCTGCCTTGCATCGGCGGTGATTACGCTGTCATGCTTCAAAACGGGCACATCTGAAAAGAGCGCATGAGAAGTAGCGCATGAGGCATGCTCCGTCCGCGACGCGCTTATGGTTCCTCTAACGCAAACGCCACGACCGAATCGCCCATCTTCGTCCCGAGCTTTCCGTGGCCTCCCGCGCAGATCACAACGTACTGCTTCTTCCCAATGCGGTACGTCATCGGAGTCGATTGCGCGCTGGCTGGTAATTCGCCTTTCCACACTTCCTTGCCCGTCTGCGCATCGAACGCCCGCAAGAAGGTGTCCATCGCCGCCGCGGAGAAGACCAGACCTCCAGCGGTCACCATGGGCCCTCCGAGGTTGGGCGTGCCCGTCTGCATGCCCGGAACCATCGTGCCCAAAGCGGCCTGCCATTTCACCTTTCCGCTATTCAGGTCAAACGCAACCAGAGCCCCCCACGGCGGCTTATTACATAGCGTCCGTTGCGGTGAAATCAACCACTCGCGGTACATCGCGTACGGCGTTCCGGTCTGCCTTCCGAACTCGCCCAAGAACCGGTTCTTCTCCGCCTTCTCCCGCTGGCTGACGTACTCGTCTCGCGGGATTAATCGCACCATTCCCGCCAACCGGTTCGTATTCGCATACAGCAACCCGTGATCCGTATCGACCGCCACGCTCCCCCAATTGACCCCGCCCGCATTTCCCGGAAAAACCAGCGTGCCTTCCAGACTCGGCGGCGTGTAAAATCCCTCGTTTCGCAACTTCGCAATCGCGTCGGTGCACCACTTCTGAGTTTCGGGCGTCGGCCCCCACGCTTCCTCCTGCTTCAACCCTAGCGGCGCCAGCGCATCCCACGCCGGCATCGGTTGCGTTGGGGAAGCGTCCTCTCCTTGAATGTCGCTCTTCGGTACCGGCCGTTCCTTCACCTCATGCAATGGTTTTCCCGTTTCACGATCAAGCACAAACAACAATCCCATCTTGGTCGCGACAGCCACGGCGGGCCGCCCCCGAAAATCAATCAACGCCGCTTGCGCCGCGACATCGTAATCCCATAAATCGTGATGGACAACTTGATAGCTCCAGACCATCTCTCCCGTCGAGGCTCGCAGTGCGCTTACGGAATCGGCATGCTCATCCTTGCCGGGCCGCATGCCTCCGTAGAAATCAGGACTCGGACTGGTGGTCGGAACGAAGATCAGACCTCGCTCGAGATCCGCGGAAATCGTGCTCCAGGCGTTTGCCGCGCCAGTTTCGGCCGGCCGCTGCGGACTCCACGGAATCGGATCCCAGCTCCACTTCAACGCCCCGGTTCGCGCATCGTATCCGCGGACGACGCCCCGCTCGACATCAAACGCACGGTTGTCGCCGATCGATGACCCGGTGATCACAACATCACCCACAACCGTCGGCGCGGACGTCACTTGATAATTGCCGCGGTCACGCAAGCGCACGCCCTTCGTTAAATCTACTTGGCCGCGATCTCCGAACCCCTCGCATGCCTGGCCGGTCGCTCCATCGACCGCAATCAAGCGTGCATCGATCGTGCCCTCGAACAGCCGTTCGCGGCACGCGCTCCCCCCACGAGCCTTGCTGTCCGTCCAAGCCGCAACGCCCCGCGAGGTCACTTCCGAATAGTCCCAGCTACGGTCAACGTGCGGGTCGTATTTCCATTTTTCGGCGCCCGTAACCGGATCGAGCGAGATGATCTGGTTGAACGGAGTCGTCACATAGAGCATCCCGTCCACCAGAATCGGCGTGCACTCAAACGCTGCTTTGTGATTCAGATCTGTCTCAGGCTGAAGCGCGCCCGTATGATATTCCCAGGTCTTCTTTAACTGGACGGCATTGCTCCGATTGATTATTTTGATCGGCGAGAAGCGTGTGCCGCCTGGATCCCCGCCGTAGTAGCCCCAGTCAGAGGCAAGCGCAAGTACCGCTAGAGCGAAGACCAGCATCCCGCGATTGTAATCTGTCGCGATCAATGTATACTCGGTCCGCAGACATTTTGGAATTGGAGATTGCGGTTGAAGACGGGCTACCGCGTGTTCCTTGTTGCTGGACTGATGCTGACCCTAATCGCGGCCGGCACGGTCGGATTCCATCTCATTGAAGGTTGGCAATGGTTTCAGGCCTTCTACGGCACGCTGATGACAATTTCGACCATCGGCGCAGAGCCCGAGAATCAGCTCTCCCGGGGGGGCCGGATCTTCAACGCCTTCCTCATCCTGGCTGGCCTAACGGTAGTCGGCTTTACGATCGGCTCGTTCACACATGCGGTGATACAATCCGAACTCGGCTCGTTTTTCGGTCGCCGCAAGATGAAAGGCGAGATCGCCAAGCTGAAGGATCACTTCATTATTTGCGGAGTGGGTCGCGTTGGGCGTCGCATTGCCGTAGAGCTATCGATCCGGAAACTGCCCTTTGTCGTGATCGAAAAAGATCCTGCAAAAGCCGCCTGGGCGCAGGACCAGGGGTTCTTGACAGTTATCGGAGATGCCACTAGTGAGCCTGTCCTGACCGAGGTCCGAATCGAGTCGGCAAAGGGTTTGGCAAGTGTCGTTGGTTCGGATGCTCAGAATGTATACATTGTTCTGACTGCCCGGGGAATGGCGCCCACCCTGCCGATTGTGACACGAGCGAGTGAGGAAACAGCCGAATCTAAGTTGGTGAAAGCCGGCGCCAGCAACGTGATTTCTCCTTATGCTTCCACCGGCCAGCGGCTGGCGCGCCTCTTAACGCGTCCCAAAATCCAGCGTTTTGTCGAGCAGACCTTCGCCACCCTAATCGACGAGAGTTTGGACCTGCAAATTGGAGAAGTGACCATAAACTCTGGCTCGCTTCTGGTTGGCACAAAGTTAGCTGAAACGGAGTCGCGTTTTCAGCTCGGCGTCACGATCCTTGCCGTGCGGTGGAAGGGTGGCGAACTCAAGTTTCATCCGAAGTCGAGTGAAATCATTTCCACCGGCGATGTCTTGGTTGCTTTAGGCACGTCGGCCGAACTGGCCGGACTGGAAAAGTTGGCCGCAAATGCAAGTTAAGCAAAATCCCACGATGGGGCTTGTTACGACTGTGCGCCCACCCCGGAAATAGCTTATCTCCGCGCTTCATTAGGCCAATTCCGTGCCGCTCCATTCTCGTTCTACACTCACCTCATGCGTTGTCTCGTTGTCGTCCTGTTGTCGTTTTCTTTTGGGTTGATTGCGAATGGTCAGGACGCCGCTTCGATCATCCAGAAAGTTGTCGAGCGAAACAAAGCTCTCCAGAGTTACCGGGTCGAAGGTACGGTGGAGATCTCGCGCAGTGCGGGCCCCGCAACTGCCACCACCGGAGGAAAATTTCTGATCGAGGCCGACGGTGCGCCGCCAAAGCTTCACCTCGAATATCAGACTCCTGATGCCTCTCTCGTCTTCATAACCAATGGTTCTACGATATGGACCTACGCGCCACGCGAAAAAGTCTACACGAAAGTTGACGGTGCGCAAACAGCCGGCCAGGGCGATGACCAAGACGATGATGCCGATCGGAACGACAACCTTGCTCTGACGGCCTATAGTCTCGCCGTGCAGCGCTACTCGAATCTCGATAAGTTTGCCTCTCAACCGCAACTGGCCGGAGAAGATTGGGTCAAGACCAGCGAAGGCAAATCGCGATGCTGGGTGATACGGGCTGCAGTGTCCGGGCACATAGAAAGTTTCTGGGTCGATCAGCAACGCTATCTCGTACTGCGTTCAGAGGCCAACTTCGAGCAAAGCGGTACGCGCGTTCGAATGAAATTCTCAATCAAGCGCTTTGAGACGGAGCCGCCCTCTCCAGATGAATTCACGTTCATCCCAGGCAAGCATGCGAAGTTGGTCGATGAGCTGAATATCCCCGGAAGCAAGGCTAGCCTGATCGGTAAGCCTGCCATCGATTTCGCCCTAAAGAGTCTCGACGGCGAATCCGTCCGGCTGAGCGAGCTCCGCGGAAAAATCGTCATACTCGATTTCTGGGCCACGTGGTGCGGTCCTTGTCGCAGCGAGTTGCCCACAGTGAACAAACTCGCTGAACGCTTCAAGGACAAGGATGTCGTTTTTCTCGGCATCAATGATGAAGGCGCGGGAACCGTCAAGAGCTTCAACAAAAAATACAATTACACTCTGACCACGCTCGAGGATAAAGAAGACAAAGTCTATCGCGCGTACCGGGCTAATGCGATTCCATCAGTTTTCGTGATTGGAAAGGATGGAACCGTCCGCCGCCACTTCGTCGGAGCCCGTGAAGAGAGCGAATTCATCGCCGCTTTGCACCAGGCGGGCGTGCCATAGCTCGCGACAACAATGAATTCTTCTCAATGGCTTGGCATCCGCGCAAATCCTTCGATTCCCATTTGCTTCTGCATAATCATGTAGAAACTTTTACACGATTCCTGGATCTTCTTCGCGGCTTGTGCGTCCAAGCGAGCAGAAGGAGGCCTCACGTGCCTCAGCTCAATTTAGCTTTGGATGCTGCGAATCTCGGATGGCAAGCGCAATCGCTCGAGGACAGCCTGCGAAAGTGCATCGTCGGGCAGGACGAAGCCGTCCGGCAGATCGCGACTTCGTATCAAATGTTTCTCACCGGGCTTCGGACACCCGGACGCCCCGTCGGAAATTTTCTCTTTCTAGGCCCGACCGGCTCCGGCAAGACACGCATTGTCGAAGCTACCGCAGAGGCGCTGCTCGGTACTCCTGCTGCGGTCGTGAAAGTCGACTGCGCGGAGTTCCAGCACAGCCACGAGATCGCGAAGCTCATCGGATCGCCGCCTGGATACTTAGGCCATCGCGAAACTCATCCGGCGCTGAGCCAGGAAGTGCTTTCGAAATATCACACCGAAACAACCAAGCTGAGCTTCGTTCTGTTCGACGAGATTGAAAAAGCAAGCGACGCCCTCTGGAACCTGCTGCTAGGCATCTTAGACAAGGCCGTGCTGACGCTAGGCGATAACCGAAGAGTGGATTTCTCTTCCACCATGATCTTTCTCACGAGTAATCTCGGCGCGAAGGAAATGAGCGCGCTCGCTCATCCGAAGCTGGGATTCGCCGCATACAGCAAGCCAGCCGGAAACCGCATCGAGGAGCGCGCCGCGAATACGGCTCTCGAAGCCGCTCGCCGCAAATTCACTCCGGAGTTCATCAATCGCCTCGACAAGATTGTCGTCTTTAAACAGCTCCGCGAACCCGAGCTGCAACGTATCCTCCAACTCGAGCTCGAACTTCTGCAGGATCGAGTGCTCGGTGCGACCGGAGCAGCCTGCTTCTCATTCACCGTGACGGATGCTGCCAGAAATTTACTGTTGCAACAAGGCTTCGACGAGCGGTATGGAGCGCGTCATTTGAAGCGCGCGATCGAACGGCTGCTGGTTCAGCCCATCTCGAACCTGCTGGCCAGCGGCCAACTACATGGCGGAGACCGGCTCGTCGTGGACGCTGCGCCTGAATCCGGCCAACTGCTCTTCTTCAGAGAATCACGACCGGCTGTAACAGCTACCGCCGCGCACGCCGGTACTTCCGCCGCCTGATCTTTCGCAAACTGCTAAGCTGCCGTGAATTCGAAATATTCGTCGGGAGGCGTGCAAATCAACATGAGACTGTCACTCGCATCTGCCGCTAGATCGAATTCGTGATACAGGGTCAGAACCTCGACGAACGCCGTCTTACACCCGATAACAACCGCCGTGGCCAACTGCCACGAGCAGAGAACGCGTAGTTCTCTCAGCAATTCGCCGAAGGTGATCACCGGCTCCGTTGAATCGCGTGCGTGGCAATCTAAAGCCAGCACGATCGTTCCATCTTCTGCCCAGTCATAGCGCAGTGCTCTTGCGCCGTGGACTTCGCCTAGAAAGACGGCTTGAACGGCCATCGATAACTCAGCGGCCGCTCGCGTGCTGAGATCGGTATAGAGGTCTGAATAGGTAATTTGGAACAGTATACCCGTTTATTACGCAACTTACAAGAACGGGTAAAAATGTTTCAGAGGGCGACGTCGAAACAGAGCCGCCACTGTGAAGGGGGCCGTGGGCTTATGACTTCTTCTTCAAAATGCTCTGAGATCGCGACAGTATTCTTGCCTTTGCGGCTGGTGATTTTCTCGCAAGCTCCGGATTCTTTGGCGCGACCAAGCTCTCAGGTTGGGGAACAGTTTCAGCGCGGCTCTCTGTGTATTTTTCCCCCTCGGATTCGTAACGGTCGCTTTCCGGAGCGACTTCGGAAATCACCTTCCCGTTCTCATCCAGTCGTTCCACTCGCGCCTCTTCGCGATTCACCCGCACCGTCTGTTGAACCGATTCACGCTCTTCAACTTGCGTCAAGTGAATCTCTTCTGTCACCACCCACCGCTTCTCCACCTGCAAGACCTCGGACACCACCGGTATGATCAACCGATTCCCGAGGCGCTGGACGGGTTGGGGCCCGTCCACCACGCGCTCGGTTTTTACCCGCTTGACCTCGACCCGGCCGTGCCTGAGTTCCTGTTCCAGGATCTCGTCGTGGCCCTCGAGGCGCTTGGTGACGCGGACACTCCCGGTTTGTACCGGAAGCGCGTCCGCATGCAGTTCTTCACTAACGACCGGAACCACCAGGTCGTCGTTGCTCGGCTCCATGGTTTAACCTGGGGTGGACTTACCGCGAGGTGCTGGCCGAGCTCGACTTGCCGGTTACCTTGTTCCATCCGTACCGGATCGAGTCCTTCATCTTCTCCCAGGTGCTGTTCGGATACCGCCGCCCATAATCCGATCGAAGCTCGTTTTCTACCTGGCTGAAGTCTCTTCCCTGGTAGCGTGGGTCGCTCGCCATCTCATATCCGTAGAGGTAGGCCGGCGCATACGTATCGTAGCTAACACCGGAGCTTCCGTACCGGCTCGTGAAATCGCGTCGGAAGTCCTCATCGATGTCACTGGGGTAGGCGGCTCGCGAGGTGCCTGCTCGTGTCCTGCTGATCCAGCTTCTCGACATTTACTTCCGTGCGCCGGACAGTGTCTTTGACCTTCTCTGTCCGCTGGTTCGATTCCTTGTTAATGCGCACTTCCTCGACGACCCGGGCTTCTTTCGAAACCACCGGTTCTTCCGAGAATTCCTGAACTTCGATCACCTCATCGCGGCCGCTTCGCAGGTCCGCCTCAGTCACCGGCCGGTTCACCGGCTGCCGGTCAACTCGTACCCGCTCGTCCCGCAGATTCACCGTTTCTTCGACCGGCTGCTCCACGACTCGCGAATAGACCCTCACACCGCCCTTAAGAATCGCGCGCTTGCCTACCTTGAGTTCTTCCTCGACGACCGGAATCGCCCTCGACTGCCCGGTGGCGTTCGTGGTTTGCGCCCCGCTCCTCTTGCTGCTGCTCGTCGCGCTCGCACTGCCCTCATCCCCGCGATGCATGTCCAGCGGCGAGTAGCGGTCCAGAATGTCCGCGACGCGGTCGACGTTGTTCTCATCCGTATCCACGCTGAGCAAAACGTTCCCGCTGCTTACGGCCTGCTCGTAGTAGTTCCTGTCAGCTTCGTCCTCGCCTCCAAATACGCGCTTGAACCAACCCGCAATCCCCCCCTCGTGGTGCGCCGCTTGCGTTGCGCTTCCTGTGTAATCTGCCGAACTGACGTATATGTCCCCCTCATTAAATCCATTCGCCTCTAACTCCTGGGCCGCAGCTTGCGCGTCAGAAGTATTGCGAAAGACGGCTACCACCGTCGCCTGTGTTCTCGTTGCCATATTCTTCTCCTTCAGTAGTCCACTTCCAGTCTGTGGACGACGCCCGCGCCGATTTTATACCGAAAAAGCTTTAGATTTTAATGCGGACTTCTTGCCTGAAGTGACGGATCTATCGGCCCGTGTTCAGAAGCACCGTCGGCGTCACCGACATGCCCGGTAACAGCCGGTGGTCCCGGTTCTCGCCCGGTTCAAGAACGATCTTGACTGGCACCCGTTGCACAACTTTGACGTAATTGCCAGTCGCGTTTTCCGGGGGCAAGAGGCTGAACTTCGCACCCGATGCCGCGGCGATGCTGTCCACGTGCCCTCTGTATTTGCGGCTGCTCCCAAAAGTATCCACCTCGATCTGCACGCTCTGTCCGACCCGCATCTTGCGCAATTGAGTTTCTTTAAAATTCGCCGTCACCCACACATCATCGAGCGGCACGATCGACATGATCTGCTGGCCCGCGGAAACCTGCATTCCCGGCTCTGCATTCTTACGGCTGACGAGCCCGTCGATCGGCGCCTTAAGGATCGTGTACTGCAGGTTCAGCTTCGCCTGATCAACATCCGCCTGCCGCTGCTGGACTTGAGCTTGTGCCGCCTTATAACGAGCTTCGCTCAAGGCCTGTTGCCTCGGCCTGACTTCCTCACTCAGGCGTCTCTGCACCACCGCCGTCGCCAGTCTCGCCTTCGCCTGCTCCACTTCCGCCAGCGCCTGGTCGACATTATGCTGTGCCTCCACAATGTCTGATTTCGCGGAGTTCACTTGCGCGGCGCTCGCTTCGGCTGCCGCTACCGCCGCATCGTACTCCTGCTTTGAGACTTCGTCCTTCTCTACCAGATCTTTCATGCGCGCCAGGTCTTTTTGCGCCTTTACATAGTTTGCTTGCTTCTCGGCCAAAGCAGCGTTTGCAGTATCCAGCCTGGCTCGGGCCGCGCGCACCGCCTGCTGTGCCGAATTCACCCCGGCGACGTACTGGTCCGCTTGCGTAACACTGGTGCGCACCTGGCCCCGCGTGTTGATCGACGTAAGCGGAACATTCACGCTCGATTCCGCCACGCTCGCCGCCGCGTTGTCCACTTGCGCCTTCGCCTGTTCATACGCAACCTGGTAATCCGCCGGATCGAGCTTCACCAGTTCCTGCCCGGCTCTTACCGGCTCATTGTCGTTCACCAGAACCTCTAAAATCGTGCCGCTGATCCTTGGACTGATCGGCACAATATGTCCATCCACCTGCGCGTCATCTGTTGACTCGCGCACAGAATAGTACGCGTAAATCGGAATCGCCGCGATCAGCGCGACCACAAGGAATGCCAGGATAATAAACCGGATCGTTCGCTTCCGCCCCGGGTTCATTCGCCTTTCTTCGGGGCGGCGCTCCTCCCGGCCTCCTTCACGGGGCTCCTCTACACGCCGGTCTTGTTCTTGGTCTTGCTCCACCTGGTTCGCCATAGATGCCGGGCTTACTCTCCCAACTGTTGCACATACGTTCGATTCACAAGGCAATTCGTAAAGTTGCGATTTATTTCGCAACCCGGCTCGGTGACAGATCAGGCCGATTTTATTTCTTGGCCCGGCTCATCGACTTACAGCCAATTTCAAACCTTCATAGTACGTTTTCGACCTTTCGCGTGCTACCTTGTTGCCGCCTATGAGGCCGCGCCTCTCAGCGCGCCCAAGGAAAAAAATATGACACCCCGACAACTCCGCCGCGCTGTTGAGCGCAAACAGCGGAAACAAGAACTCAAAGCCGCCGCCGCTAACTTCACCGTTCAACCGGCTCAGAACCCCGAACCAAGTGAGAGGCTCGTCTCCGACTCCCAGCTCGCCGCCAACCGCGCCAACTCCCAGCTCAGTACCGGGCCCACCTCTCCCGAAGGAAAAGCCAAATCCTCTCTCAACGCGGTCAAGACCGGGCTCACCGGCCGCACCGTTCTCCTTCCCAGCGACGACGCCGCGGCTTACGAGAGCCACGTCCGCCAATATTTCGACGAGCTCAAGCCCGTAGGCCTGTGCGAATCCGCCCTCGCTCAATCACTCGCCGACACCGCCTGGCGTCTGGATCGCATCCGCTCACTCGAAATGGCCATCTATGCTCAGGGCCATATCGAATTCGCCGCTCAGTTCGATAGCGAAGACCCCGCCGTCCGCCGCCGGCTGATCGACCTCCGTACCCACCTCACCTACGAAAAACAGCTCCGCAATCTGCAGCTTCAGGAAGCACGCCTGCGCCGCAACCGCGAAAAAGACACAGCCGAGCTGCGCCAGCTCCAGCAGGAGCGCATCCGCCAGGAAAAACAAGATCTCGACACCGCAGCCAAGCTTTACACCGCGGCCCAGCACGACCACGCTTCCTTCGATCCGGCCGAATTTGGCTTCGATTTTTCAACCCAAGATATCGAAGCCTATCTCAACAGCACGCGTGGGGCAAACGATCGCTTTTTATCGTCTGCCAGAATCCCGATCAGTAGCGCGGCCTGATATCGGGACTCCAAATCTTCGAAGCGTTAACACGGGTTTACCCCCGAACTGCCTCCGCAAACCTTCGAAACAACTTCAACTGTTCCGAATCTGCGAGCGCCTGGTCTTCAGGATGCCACTGAACGGCCAACACGAACCGCCTGTCCGCCCGCTCCAGCGCTTCCACCGTTCCGTCCACGCTGTCACGCGCGGAAACTTGCAGCGCGGCGCCTATCTTGTCGGCTGCCTGATGATGTCTCGAATTCACGCGCCAGGAATCTGCGCCCGCGACACCGCAAAGCAAACTCCCCGGTTCGATCGCGACCTCATGCACCGGCGCCGCCGGATCCGTGCCACGCGCGACATGCCGCTCCGTTGCCGAAAGATGCTGAATCAAGGTCCCACCGTGATACACATTCAGAATCTGAAGCCCTCTGCATATCGCAAAAATCGGCAGATCCTGCTCAATCGCTTCATTAATCAGCCGGAGCTCGATCTCATCGCGTTCATCGTCAGGCCGCTCTGTCTCGGGTTGCGCTACCGCGCCATACCGCTGCGGGTTCACGTCCGTGCCGCCCATTAAAAGCAGCCCTGCAAACCCGTCTATTGAAACCCCGCCCGCCGTCAAAACAGGCACAGCCTCCACCCCACCCGCTCGCGCCGCCTCCTCGTACGGTCCCGCCTTCTTCGCGTGCCGGTACGGCAGCAGCACCCGCCTATTCATGTCCCATCACCTTTGTCCATGCTTACTACAATTGGCTTACTACAATTGCTGTTGAGCGCGTGAACGAATAAAAATGCCTGATCAGAAGCTCCAGGTGATCCCCATCGGAGGCTTGGGCGAGTTCGGAATGAACTCCATGGCCCTCCGCTATGGCGATGACATCATCGTCATCGATGCCGGCATGATGTTCCCCGAATCCGAGCTGCTCGGCGTCGATATAGTCACCCCCGACTTCACCTATCTCGAGGAGCACGCGAGCATGGTTCGCGGCCTCATCCTCACTCACGGCCACGAGGATCACATCGGCGGCGTTCCATTTCTGCTCGCGCAATTGAATCTCCCCGTCTATGGCACCGAGTTCACCCTCGCCCTCGTCGAGCGCCGCCTCGAAGAGCATGAGCTGCTCAGCCAGGCTCGCCTCAACGTAGTCAACCCGGGAGACCGCCTCACCCTCGGGCCCTTCGAGATCGAGTTCATTCGCGTCACCCACTCCATCGTCAGCTCGGTCGCTTTAGCTATCACTACGCCACTCGGCGTCGTCATTCACACCGGCGACTTCAAAGTCGATCCAACGCCCACCGACAACCTGCTCTTCGATCTCCACACGTTCGCCGATTATGGAAAGCGCGGCGTCCTTCTGCTCCTCTCGGATTCAACGAACGTCGATCGCCCCGGCTATACCGAGAGCGAGCGCGCTGTCGCGCCACGCTTCGAAGACCTCTTTTCGCGCAGCGAGCGACGCCTCATCATCTCCTGCTTCAGCAGCTCGATTCATCGCCTCCAGCAGATTCTCGATATGGCCGACGAATATGGCCGCAAAGTCGCCTTCCTCGGCCGCAGCATCTTGAACGTAACCGAGATCGCGCACCGCCTCGGATTGCTCACCATCCCCGATTCCACCCTGCTCCGTCCTCAGGACATCATGCAAATGGCTCCGGAGAAAGTAGCTGTCGTGGTCTCCGGTACGCAAGGCGAGCCGATGTCCGCGTTATCGCGCGTTGCCGTCGACAATCATCGCCACCTCTATTTGCAGCGCGGCGATACCGTCGCCTTGAGCGCCCGCATAATCCCTGGTAACGAGAAGAGCATTTACCGCATGATGAATCACATCGCGCGGCGCGGCGCGAATCTGGTCTACGGCACGATGAATCCGCCCGTCCATGTCTCCGGACACGCCAGCGAAGAGGAATTAAAGCTCGTTCTGAATCTCGTGCGCCCCAAATACTTCATCCCCATTCACGGCGAGTACCGGCAGCTCTCGCGTCACGCGGCCCTCGCCGAGCATCTCCGCTCTTCCGGCCTCAAGGAGACCTTCGTCCTTGAAACCGGCGAGACCCTCGAGATCGACCCTCTCGGCGCGCGCCGCGGCACGCCCGTCACGGTCGGCCGCGTCTGCATCGACTCCGGTTCGCTCGACGACGTGGTCGAAGACATCATCATCCGCGACCGGCGCCACCTTTCTGAAGACGGTTTCGTGCTCCCCATCATCGCCATCAACAAGCACACCGGCAAAAGCGAGGGCCTTCCCGAAATCGTCAGCCGTGGATTCGTCGGCAGCGACGGCTCCGGCATTCTCCAGGACGCTCGCGGCGTCGTGGCCAGTACGCTCGAAAATTCCACCCCGGAAGAGCGCGGGGATTGGGGCGTCATGCAGGAGAAGATCCGGACCGACCTGAAACGCTTTCTCGCCAAAGAAACCCAGCGCCGCCCCCTCATCATGCCCGTTATCCTCGAGATCTAAATCCGTACTAGAATGGATTCCGTACATCTATTAGAGGAGTGTTCCCATGAAGAAGCTGATTTTCGGTTCTGTTCTCGCCCTTTCCCTTGGCTCGTTCGCCGCTTTCGCAGATAATTTGACGGGCTACGTTTCTGAGTCCCATTGCGCCGCCAAGCATGATGCCCCTAGCGCCGCGAATACCAAGTGCATCCAAACGTGCCTGAAGGGCGGCTCTGACCCCGTGCTCGTCAGCAACGGCAAAGTCTATAAATTCGATGCCGCTTCACGAGACAAGGCAGTCGCTCACGCCGGTGAGAACGTAAAGATCGACGGTACCCTCAGCGGCGATACCGTTACCATCTCATCCATCGAAAACGAAGCCGCAAAGTAGTGGCCGGGCACGCCTGGCCAAACTAGGCACGCCCGGCCAGACCGGGCTAATGTTGAAACACCAGCTTCAGCTTCCCCGTTTCGCCGCGATACAGTACCGCCAGATTCTTCAGCTTGTGTTTTCCGTCTAGCGGAAAATACAAAAATCCTTCGACCGGATCGGCCGTCTCCTTCTGCGGAAACTGCTTCTCTTTCAAAAGCCGCAGCAGCTTCTTGTTCCCCTCGACGCTGGTATCCATCTTCGAGCTCAGCGTCTCCTTCTTCCTTCCTGCTTCCGGCCCCGAGCCCATCCCGATCGGCCCCAGCCCGCCGAACCCCGATGTCCGGCTCACGTTTCCATTCGGAGTCGCCTTCACCACCAGCGCTCCGTTGCCCGCAAGCTCTGCCGGATCGAACGGCTTCGATCGCTCCCCATCGTCGTAGGCCAGCAAAATAAAATCGTCCGGACTGATTTCAACCGGCTTGTCAGTCTTCGGCGTCACCCGCACTTCAAGCAGCGCCACGCCCGGCCCAGGATCCGCGCCGAGCTTCTGCGCGACCGCTTCCTCGCCGAGCGAAATCGTCGCCTCGACATCAATCTGATCGTTGCTTGCGCTCGTCGTCGGCGAAACCACCTTCTTCGCCCCGAACGCGCTCGCTGCCGCCAAAACCAGAACTCCGAAAAGTGTCAAATACCGCATACCAATCCCGCTACTTGTAGCGTATCCCGAACCGCTTGGCGCCTTCATAGTTGCACCCCGCCACCGCGCGCCGCCGTCCAACAATTAGGTGTGCCAGCGAGAGCCGCCGGGCTATGATCCCACATAGTGAGAAGATACGCCTAGTAAACCAGGAGCATGTGGTAAACGTACGCGAAGCCTTCCAGGCCGAATCCCAAATCGAGGTTACCTCTGCTTCGCCTGACTGGATCAGACTTCGCATCGCGCCTGAAATGCAATTGGTCGTCAAGGTTGTCGAATTTTTCCGCGCCCACCTTGAAGACCTGCCCGCCGAGCTGTGCGAAAAACTCTCTATCGCCTTGCACGAGCTTCTAGGCAACGCAATCGAGCACGGATGCAAGGCGCCCTCTTCCTCCCCTGTCGAATTCGCTTTCCTCAGGACCCACCGAATGCTCCTCTTTCACGTCAAGGATGCCGGCTGCGGTTTTTCCCTCGACAAAATCCCGCATGCGGCCGTCAGCAATCCGCCCGAACAGCCTCTTCAGCACCTCGAATATCGATCCCAGAACGGTCTCCGCCCGGGAGGTTTCGGAATCATGATGGTGAAAGAAATCGCCGACGAGTTGATCTACAACGAGCAAGGCAACGAGGTCATTATGATCAAATACCTCTGAACCGCGAATGTGAGCGGCCTAGTCGCCCTTCTTCAGGTGCTCATCGAAAAATTGCGCCATCGCCTGATACATCGGCTTCCGCAATGCTCCGCCCACTCCGTGACTCTTGAAAGGATAGAGCTGCAGAAAATACTGCTTATCTGCCCGCTCGAGCGCATTCACCATCTGCATCGTATTTTGAAACAGCACGTTGTCGTCTTCGAGGTTATGCACGATCAACAGCCTGCCTTGTAGCCGCTCCGCATTCTTCACGTTCGAGCTCGCGTCGTACCCTTTCTTGTTCTCGTCCGGCAATCCCATGTAGCGTTCCGTGTAGATCGTGTCGTAGTTGTGCCAATCTGTCACCGGCGCGCCCGCGACTCCCACCTTGAACACGTCCGGCGCAAGCAGCAGCGAATGAATCGTCATGTAGCCGCCATAACTCCAGCCCGTGATCCCGATTTTGTTCGGATCGACAAAGCCCATGCTGATCAGGTGCTCTACTCCTAAGCGCTGATCGGCCACTTCCTGCTTGCCCAGCTCGCGATAAATCGGTTCTTCAAAAGCGTGCCCGCGCCCGTTCGATCCCCGGTTATCCAACTGCCACACCACGTAACCGCGATGCGCCAGCACCTGCTCGAACCCCAGCCCGTACCACATGTTGTGCACCGTCTGCACACCGGGCCCGCCGTACACGTCCACAATCGCCGGATATTTCACTCCCGCCTGAAACCCCGCCGGTTTCAATAAACGCGCGTACAGAACCGTTCCATCCGCCGCCTTCACCTGCACGATCTCCGCCGGAATCACATCAAATTCTTCAAGCGGCTTCAGATCCGCCGGTCGCAGTGTCGCCACTTTCTCTCCAGCCGTACTGCGCAAGGCGGTCTCCCACGGCCGCTGCAAGCTCGAAAACGTATCCAGATAGTAAGTGCCGTTGCGTGTTCGCGTGGATGAAATGCGTTCCAGCCTCCGCTGCCACCGGCCTGGAATCTGCGCCATCAAGCCCCACGCTATACAGCTGCGATTCGAGCGGGCTCGCCTGGTTCGAGGTGTAATACACACGCCCGTTCGCCTCATTCACGGCAGCTACCGTCAACACCTCCCAATCGCCTTTCGTCAGTTGCCCGAGCAGCTCGCCATTGTAGGAATAACGATAGATGTGCCGAAACCCGCTGCGCTCGCTGGTCCACAAAAACTGCGGCCGCGACTTCAAAAAGAAAAGATTATCCGCCATGTTGATCCACGTCTTCGATTGCTCGTGAATCACGGTTCGCGCCGCCCCGCTTGCCGGATCGCAAAACAACAAATCGAGTTGATCCTGCACCCGCGTCAGGCGCTCAATCGCGACCGCCGAAGAATCCGGCAGCCACGCCACGCGCGCCAACAGAGCATTCGCAGTGTCGCCAACGTTCATCCATTTCGTCTCGCCGCCCGCCGCATCGATGACTCCCACCTTCACGCGTGCATTCGGTGTTCCGGCCTGCGGATACCGCTCCGGCTCGCTCACCGCCCGCACTCCCAGCAGATCCGCCTGTGGATACACGAATTCATGGCCGACGTCAAACTGCATATACGCGATGCGCTTCGAATCCGGAGACCACCACGTGGCCGTTCCCAGATCCAGTTCTTCCGGATAGACCCAGTCCAGTTCCCCGTTCAAAAGCGTCGGCGTCCCATCCTTCGTCAATTGCCGCGACTTCTTCGTCCCCACATCCATCACATAAAGGTTGGCGCTCGTCCGATACAGAATCGCGCTCCCGTCCGGCGAAAGTTTCGGATCCTCTTCGTCGGCTTCTGTCGCGGTGATCTGATCGTATTTGCCGTCCGCATGCACCACAAACAGATCGCCGTTCACAGAAGCGAGCAGGTCCTTGCCGTTCGGAAACCACTGGTAGCTGTCGGACGAGACGCGGCGATTCTGCCAGCCAAAAGCTTGCGATTCGACGGGCCGCTTGGCCGCTTTCTCGAGCGGCCCGGTCTCGAACCAAACGTTCGCTTTCCGCGATGGAATGTCATAGCGGTATACCTTACCCGCCTCGACGTACGCAAAAGCCGTTCCATCGGGAGCCCAAATCGGCGTTAAGACCCGCGGCCCATGGGCCGCGACCACGTCATCAATTGTTATGGGTTTCTTCGCCGGACTTGCCGAAATGAAAAGTGCCGCAAAGCAAACCAGAAGGATGCGCATCACTGCCAGTGTGCCAAACCGATTGTGGCGCGGATGGGAGCAGAGTGGCGCAGACGATCGCCTTTCGTCGTCTGCGATCTTCCCCTACTCCCACCGCAGCGCATTCATCGGATCGATCCGCGTCGCTCGCAGCGCCGGTATATATCCCGCCGCCAGGGCAACAGCACCCAGCAGTACCGTCGCCCCAATCAACACCGAAGGATCGGTTGCCTTCATCTCGAATAACTGGCTCTCAATCAGCCTTCCCAACCCGAACGCCAGCGGCAGCGCTACGCCAATCCCGATCGCAGTCAGAATCACCACCTCCCGCATCACGAGCCTCAATACATTGCCGTATTGCGCTCCCAACGCCATGCGGATGCCCAACTCGCGCGTCCTCTGCGAAACCGTGAACGCCATCACGCCATATAGCCCGATCGCCGCAAGCAATGTCGCTAGCAGTCCGAACGCCGCCGAGAGCATCGTAATCAACCGGTCGATATAGTGCGTTTCCCGAATCTGCGTCTCGAGCGTTTTCATATCGTAAATCGGTAGCCCGGCATCCAGCCGCCGCACCGTTCGTCGCGCCATCCTCGTCATCGCCGCCGGATCATTCTCCGTTCGGATATAAAACGTCAGGCTCGAAGGGTGCTCTTCCTGCAACGCAGGAACCCACACCTCCCGCGTCGGCTTCTGCTTCAGAGTAAGAGCCTTCACATCCTGAACCACTCCCACGATCTCCATGTCCAGCTTCGCGGTTTGCGGCGACCCGAACCCGATGTGACGCCCCATCGGATTCCTGTCATGAAAGAAGTACTTTACGAAGCTCTCGTTCACGATGGCCACTTTGGGCGCTCCAAAACTGTCCCGTTCCGTGAATTCCCTTCCCGCGACCAGCGGGATTCCCATCGTCGAAAAAAATCCCGGCATGACGCCGTTCACGTTCGGATTCACGTTCTCCCGGTCTTTTGCCACGTACCCTTCCACGCGCGTCGTCGATATCCAGTTTTGATCCGCCAAAACCGGGTTTTCCGACCCGGAGACCGCCTGCGCTCCCGGTATCGCCCTCGAGCGCCTTGCTGCAGATCCTCGGAACGCCTGTCGCGCTTTCGTTTCGGAGTAGCCCGCAAGCGAAGGATCTACCGAAAAGCTCAGCACCCGCTCGATCCGCATTCCCGTCTTCACTTCCATCAAGTTGTACAGGCTCCGCGCGAACAGGCCCGCGCCGATCAGCAACAGCAGCGAGAGGGAGATCTGCGCCGCAACCAACGCCTTCCGAAGCTTCACGTGCCCGCTGCCGATTACCGATGTCGCCTCATTCTTTAGCGTCGACGCCACGTCCGGCTTCGCAATCTGCAGCGCCGGCAAAGACCCGAAAACCAGCGCCGTGATCACGCTCAACCCTAGCGTGAACAATAGAATCCGCGCATCGGGTGAAGTCGAAAACACTTGCGTCGCATTCTCGAGCGGCAAGAATCGCAGCAGCGCCGCTCCGCTCCAGGATGCAACCAGCAATCCCAGCGCCTCCGCCCGCCAGCGACAACAGCAGGCTCTCGATCAGCACAAGCCGGAAAATCGCCCCTTTGCTTGCCCCGAGCGAAAGCCGGATCGAAATCTCCCGCTGTCTCGTCGCCGCCCGCGCCACAAGCAGATTCGCCACATTCCCGCACGCAATCAACAGCAGCGTCCCCACCATCGCCATCAACACAATCAGCGGCGTCGAAAACTTTTCCCGTAAGCTCGAGAAGCCTCTACCCGCTGGGCCAGCGTGAACGTGTTCTTCAGAAACCGCTTCCGAAACGATGCCGGCGACTCCGTATTCACCTTCAGGTCTTCCAACTGCTCCTGATGGTAAAGAACCGTCATCGCAGCTTGCGCTTGCTTCAGCGAAATACCCGGCTTCAATCTCGCCAAAATGTTTAGCCAAACGCTGCGCCGGTTCTCCATGTCGTCCCAGGTTGGCGTCACCTCGGTTTTCATCATCATCGGAACGAAAACATCGGCGGGGCTTCCCACCTCCGTCCCCTTAAATCCCTGCATCGTTATCCCCACCACCGTCATCGGATGATTGTTGATGTCGATGGCTTGGTTCAGTACGGCTGGATTTCCGCCGAATCGTTTCTGCCAGTACGCGTAACTGAGCACGGCGTACGGCTCGCCGTTCTTGAGCTTGTCATCATTCGGGGTCAGCGTTCTGCCGATTGCGGCGGGCACGCCAAGCACCTCGAAATAATTTCCTGAGACGAGCTCAGCGTTCGCTCTTTCGGCCGCCCCTCGCCAGCCAAGGTCGACCGGCGTTTGAAACCGGGCGATCACGCCGTCGAAGAGGTTTGTCGCCTTGTCCCGAAACGCGGCATACATGGGATAGGAGAACGAATGATCGTTGCGGGCCGACCCCGAAAACGTCCCGTCCCAATCCATCGAAACCAGCCGCTGTGGATCTTTCACTGGCAGGCTCCGCAGGATCACTTGATCGAGCAACGAAAAAATCGCCGAGTTCGCGCCAATCCCGAGCGCGAGCGACAGAACCGCCACGATCACGAATAGCGGGCTTCTGCCCAGGCTTCGCAGCACGAACTTCAGGTCCGAGGTCATATGATCCATAGCCTGTTGTTACTGCACGTCCAGGCCAATCGCTGTCGCGCTGCAAGTGCTAACAGGATCAAGGCCGGGCGCTCCGGCCTGTGTAGCACTCTCGGAACGCTACTGTGCGAAAGCGAACACCCGAACTTGTCAGTAGGGATACGGGCAGCGGGGCGCCGGAGCGTAGTAGTAATTCGGTCGCGGCGAATAATAGTAATTCGGCGCGTAACTATACGCCGGCCCATAATAACTGCGGCCATAGTAACGCTCAGCCCGCTCGTGCTCGCGCCAAGCCCGGCCGCGATCCTCGTAGCGCCGGCTCTCGCGGTACTCATGCCCACGCCGGCCATCGCGATAGTAACCGCCATCACGGTAACCGTTCTGAGCAAATGCCGCTGCTGGGAACATCGCACCCGCTGAGAAAATCAATGCAAGGACACCAAGTCTCTTCAACATGACGAACCTCCTTCGTGGTTCCTCGGAAGTATCCGGCTTCCTGATTTTTGGACGTGTCCGCACCCGCTCATCGCTGCACGAAAAGCAGTGGTTCCCAATGAATTCGCGTTAATTCGCGTCCCCGCGAACAGCTAGAACGAATAGCCGATGGCAGCCTGGTAAGTCCGCGGTGCAACAAAGTGCGTTCCGCTGAACGTTGAAAGAAAGTTATACAGCGCCAGCTTGTTCGTCAGGTTTGTCACGGTAAATCGAAGCGTTACCCTTCTTCGGTCCTCGCTGCGGAGAAGGTTGTCTGTTCCCACCGCAACGTCGAACAGGTTTCTCGGCCTTACCCGGTCTGGATTGTGGTCATCATTTTCCGTTCCAGTTTGCGGCAAGGTCAGCAACGTTGACTTGCCCACGCCGTTGCAAACTGTGATCGGATTTAGAGATGTCGCGAAGACTCCATTGCAAGAAAATCCGATGTCTACTTGCTGGTTGGCCGTCAGCCCCGTTGCCGCCGCCACGTCCGGCACCCCGCTGACCACTAATCCACTGTCAAAGCGCCAGATGAAATCGAACCACGGGCCGTTCTTCCCGTATTGATAGCGCAGATTCGTGGTTTGCTGGAAAACTTGATCGTGATCGATACGAAAAACACCCGGCAACGATGCCGTGCCTTGGAAGATGAGGCCGCCTACTTCTGGTGGGAAATAGCGCGCCCGCGTGTGCCCAAACGTCGTATACGCCTGGAACCCGTGCAGATTGGTCGTGCTTACCCGCCCTGTTACGCCGTCGAGTTTTGAGTTGTGCCAGGCAATCGGAAACGTGATCGGGGTATTGAACAGCACGTCGAAATCGTAGGCGTTGTGTGTGTACTTCCAGAAATAATCCCCGTCAATCAACAGATACTTGCCAACCCGCTGCTGCAGGCCGGCATTGAACTGGTTGCGAAACCCCGGTTCAATTGCGACGCTGCCCGTCGCGCCGAATATGTTCTGCGCCAACCCTCCCGCACCCGTCGAGCTTGAGAGCAGTAAGTTCTCGTTGAATGGTGTTTCAAAGGTTCGCGAATAGGCAACCCGGAATACGGTTCCCGTCGATCTCAACAAGTACGAGACGCCGAGTCTCGGCTGAATCCCGTTCTTAGATACCAGCCCGTTATACTGATCGTCACGCAATCCCGCGTTGATCGTAAAATTGCCGAGCGTGATCTGGTCCGCCACATAAAACGCCGCCTGGTTGATGTTGTGCCGCGCATGAAAGTCGAACAGGCTTCCTCCGCGCGTCAGGTCATATGGCACGAGCCCGGGCAGCAGTCCAGGGTTCGGTTGATAACTCGGGTTGATCGTGCTGCATTCAGCGGGATCGGTGACTCCCGGCAAACCCAAAGCGTTTCCGCTGGCGTCTAGACACACAGGATTAAAAGTCGGATCTGTCACCCCCAATGCGAAATTCTCAAGTAGTCGAGTCTGCTGCACCTGAGCGCCGAATTTCAGATTGTGTTTGCCGCGAACCGTAGAGATATCGGCTTTGAGGCCATAATTTGTCAAGAATCGAGTCTGCGATTCCGTTACCGGCGTGTCGTCGAAAGGATCTCGGCTTCCGTAATAGTTAACCTGATCCCGGCGGTTCCAAGCGTTGACGGTCAATAGAGTTTTCGCGCTGAACGTGTGCTGATATCCAGGCGCTATATTCCACGTCAGTACCCGCTGCTTCTGGTCTTGGCTCAGTTGGTCATAACTGTTCGGCACCTGAAACCAGTTGCGTGCCACAAACAGATCGAGATGCAGCGCATCTTGCCCATTCGGCTGGTAATCCAGCCGGTCGAAGATGTTCTCGTTGTTCCCGATATCGTGAATAGGAACGAACTCCGGCGTGTCCAGAAAGTGGCCCGTTCGAATCGTATTTATTGCAATGAAGTTGCCCAGCTTAGGACCGCCATATCCGAAAGTCAGGTTCTCTCCCCAGGTTCCAAACGAACCCCAATATGTCTCGATGCTGCCGAAGGGCTGACTCGCTCCGAGCGCCGATTTTGTCACTGCGTTCACGACCAGGCTGGATTTGTCGCCGTACTCCGCTTCCGGCGCCCCAGTTATGATTTCCATGCTCTGGATCGCATCGGCAGGCAACTGCGTCGAGAAAACTTTGCTCTGCTGATCGCTGATCGTTTGCCCATCGATCACAAAGCTTACTTGAGCGTGATCACCCAAGGGATGGAAAAATCCATTGGCATCCGCTGCAGTGCCGCCAGTGCTGTAATTGATTACGCTGCTCAGCCCTGCTGCGGGATCGAAGGTGGGCAATTTCGAGAACGCTCCGGAATCAGCGTCAGTGTGAGCTGACGGTTCGTTCTCAACCAAGGCGCCCGCTGCTTCAACAATTACTGCCTGGCTCGATCCAGCGACTTGGAGCGAAATCGTCACCTCGCTTGGAAGCGTCGTGCGAACGTCGATATCCCGTCTCGCCGCAGTGAACCCCGGTGATGTCACTGTCAGTTCGTAGCCATTAAACGGGACATTGTTGAATCGGAAAGTGCCGCTCGGATCGGTGTCCGACGCTTGCTGATATCCGGTCACGCGATTCAATATTTCCACATGGGCCTTTGGAATCACAGCGTTGCTCGGATCGAGAACAGTTCCTGTCACCGTTCCACTGCTAATAGATTGACCATGCAGATGGAGACAAGTTGATAAAGAAGCACAACATAAAATAATCAGCCTACGTTGCATAATTCTCTCCTTAAGATGTTTTTAACTACAAAAATCCTCAATGCTGGCCTATAACCGCGGAGCGGCATCGGGCAGCAAAGGGGCAAATAAACAGGGCTACGGAAGAAAACTAGGCGGGCGGAGCTCGAGACGATCGAGAGGCAGGAAGGTTGTAGTGAACAGGTCGAAACTGCTCGCTATGAACTTGCCAGCGAATTATACGCGGCGGGAAGAACCGCACATCGGCAACCGCCCGAAGAACAGGCGCGTGCCCAGCGTGACAAACTGGGCAACAATGTCCGTGCTCGGTGGCATCATCGTGCGGGTGGGACACTGACGCAATCTGGATCCCAAGGAATCCGATCGCGACGCAAATGACGAGCACCGCCCTCCAAAACGGAGCGAGGCGAATAGTGCTGGAACTCGAGGTTCTACGTGCGTGCATCTGCAATGGCAGCTTGCTCAAAGTGTAGCGCGTCTATTCTCCCGGCGCTGGGCTACTTTAAAAACGTGAGTAGCCGTTATTGGCAACCGCAGCTTTCTCCCTTTAACGCCTTTCTGCCTTCGATCACGAGTATAGGCAGAATCAACAATGCAGCCACCGAATCGACCCACGGAATACGAAAGGCAGCATTGGTAGCAAGTCCAGTCAAGGCTATCGCGGCAAGGTAAGCACAGGTTGCGGACTGCACGGCGTCCGCCGCCAGCGCACGGTCACACGTCCGCTGGGCCGCCCTCCGTTTCGCCCATGCCAAAGTGGGCATCATCAGCAGTGCAGCAGCGGTTATTATCATGCCTGCGTGGCTCGTGTGACTCTGGACGCGCTCCACTAGAGCGCCAACGGCGGTAATGGCAACGATCCCCGCAAGACCAAAGAGCAAAAGGCCCGCAGATCGTGCCGCTTTCTTTCGGCCCAGCCTCACGAATGGGACAAACTGAAGCAGCACGACCGTTGCGGAAAACAGCTCTACAAAACTGTCTGCGCCGAAAGCTAGCAGAGCAGGGCTGTGAGCAGCCTTCGCGCTGAATAAAGATACCGCGCACTCCACGAGCATCCAGATAATCGTGATGAACTGAAGCGCTATCACAAAATGATTCAGCTTTTGCGATGGCGCTCCATTCAACGTACATTCCATAGGAGTAGTGGACTCTGAAAGAACGCATAGCCTCTGCATTCAGCTTCGGCAGTTATAGTTTACGCCGCTATTTCTGACCTCTGCTCTTCGGCTTCTCTCCAGGTTCTTAAGATCTTTCTGTTCGAATAGGTCCGCTATCATCGACTCTGCATGGCGCAAACTCCCTGGGGTGAGCTGCCCGTCAATGACGCGCATGTTCACTTTTTCTCGCATTCGTTTTACTCCGCACTCGCGTGCCGCACCAAAGCCGAAAATGCCGAAGCACTCAGGCCTCTCCTCAACTGGGACATTCCGCCGCTCGATCCCCGGGCGCTCGCGCAACGCTGGGTCTCCGAGCTCGACCGCAACGGCGTCAATCGCGCCGCTCTGATTGCCAGCACGCACGGCGACGAAGACAGCGTCGCGTCCGCTGTCGCCGCCTACCCTGACCGCTTCTTCGGCTCCTTCATGCTCGATCCCCTCCAGTCTGACGCTCTGGATCGCATGCACTCGGCCACTGCTAATCCGCACCTGCACTGCGTGTGCTTGTTCCCCGCCATGCACGCGTACTCCATAGCAGATCGCCGCTTGATCCCCCTCCTCGAGCTCGCCTCTGATCACCGGCTCGCCGTATTCATCCATTGCGGAGCCATCAGCGTAGGCGTTCAGAAGAAGCTTGGACTGCCTGGGCAATTCGACATGCGTTTCTCGAATCCACTCGATATTCATCCTGTCGCCCTGCACTTCTCCCGCATACGATTCATCGTTCCGCATCTCGGCGCAGGCCTTTTCCGTGAAGCGCTGATGCTCGCGGATCTCTGCCCCAACGTGTGGCTCGACACCTCCAGCTCCAACCGCTGGATGCTTTATGAGAATCTCGATTTGCGCGCGGTGTTGCGCCGGTCCATCGATCTGCTGGGCGAAGCGCGCCTCCTCTTTGGGACGGATTCAAGCTTCTTCCCGCGAGGGTGGAACGCCGAAATCTTTACCCAGCAAATCACCGCGCTCTACGAATTGGGCCTGAATAAGAAACAGGCTGAACAGATCCTGTTCCTCAATCTCGAACGCGTCTTCAGCCGCGGCGCAGCAACTGCCCAAAGTGGAACCCTAACGTCGGAATAACCTGACATTCACATTCCGCCCCTGCCATCCACTTTGTTCCTGAACCTCCAATAGAGTATGCGAGTTCCTGTGAATATCAGGCGATTCGGGGCGTCGAGTACGCGCCGCCAGCAGCTGCCGTTTCCTGCCAACCCCACTTTGCGGATCGCTCAACTGTCAACCGTAAGCTCCTTCGATCGGGTGGTGGCCTTTCCCCCCGAGAACTGCAGCGAACTCGAAATCTATCGCCCTCGAGTGCTGGTCGGCGCTGCAGCCGATCTCGACAGGCTCGGAAATCTTTCTTCCGTCGATCACGCCATTTTTGTCCTCACGCCGCTAGGTGGTAAGCCGCTTTCTGACATCGCACGAGTCGTCCTCTGGCAACGCTTCGGAGTTCCCGTATACGAGCTGTTGATGAGTCTCGAAGGCGTTCTTCTCGCGGCCGAGTGTCAAGCCAATGAAGGCTGGCATGTCGAGCCGCATTCGCAATTCACCCTGCTCAATGGCGAGCTCATCGTACATTCCCGGGGTCGGAAAACTCTCCACACTGGATTCTCCGCGCATCTGGAAACCGCTGCTTGCCCATGCGGACGCGCAGGCGCCCGTCTCACCCACCTCGAAACGCGCCGCCCAAAACAGCATCCACACGAGCTCGCCGCCATCGCCTGACCGCGTTGTGATGCGTGGGGCGGACGATCGCCTTGCGTCGTCTGCCTGTTTGTGGCGCAGCCGATCCGCACTCGCTGCCCTCACTCGCCCTACACTTCGCTCTTCCGAAAACGCTCGACCAAACGGTCGCATGCGCGCACGGTAATCGCCATCATCGTGAGCGTCGGGTTCTGGCACCCTGAGGACACAAAACAAGCGCCGTCGGTGATTAACACGTTTTTCACATCATGCAACTGGCAGTACGCATCGGTCACCGACTTCTTCGGGTCACCACCCATCCGTGCCGTCCCCAGTTCGTGAATCGCCATCCCCGGCTCGGCGAGCGATGAGCTTACTCGAATGTTTTTCGCGCCCGCCGCCTCTAACATCTCCGCCGCGGTCACCGCCGCGTCTTCGTGCATGAGCTTTTCGTTCTCCCCGTGAGTCATCGAAACATGCAGCGCTGGGATTCCCCAGGCGTCCTTCAGCTCCGGATCAATCGAGACGTAATTCTCATTCCGTGCCAGCGATTCTCCGAACGCTCCCAGGCTGATTCCGTACGTGCCGTTCTTCACAGCTTGCTTGAAAGCCGCTCCATATCCCGGCGCGTCGAAGGCAAACTCTGCTTCTGCGCCGCCCTGAAACCCGTAGCCGCGAATGAAACCCGGATGCTGCGGTCCCTTTGCCAGATTGCGAAAGCGGATTACATAAATCCCGTTCGGCCGATGCGGGCCGCTATACGGAGTTGGCTTCACCTCGAAGCCCGGTAGCTCACCCGCCGCTCCCGCTCCTGTCGAATGGTCCATCAAACCGCGCCCTAATAATCCGCTCGAATTGCCCAGCCCCGCAGTGTGCTCGCGTGTCGACGAGTTCAGCAGAATCCGCGTCGACTCCATCGCCTGAGCGCACAAGATGACGATCTTTCCCGCGCACGCTCTTGGTTTGCCGCGTCATGCCATCGACAAACGTGACGCCCGTCGCTCGATTCGCTGCGTGATCCATATTCACGTGCGCCACAACCGCATTCGTGATCAGCGTGCATTTCCCCGTCTTCAACGCGTCTTTCAACGTCGTGAAAGGGCTGCTGAAATACGAAAACGTGCTGCAGCCGCGCTCGCAAGGCCCGCAGTAATGGCATGCCGCACGGCCGTTGTGATTCTTCGTCAGGATGGCGGTTCGCCCGATCGTCACCGTGCGCCCAAACTGCTTCTGCACCCGATCCCTCATCTGCATCTCGCCGCATGTCATCTTCATCGGCGGAAGAAAATGGCCGTCGGGCAGCGCGTCGTTCCCCTCCGCGGCCCCGCTGATGCCCACATAATCTTCAACAATGTCGTAGTAAGGCGCGATATCTTTATACGAAAATGGCCAGTCATCGCCATAGCCATCATGGCTGGCGGCTTTAAAATCCAAGTCGCTCAGGCGGTAGCTTTGACGCCCCCACACCAGCGTCCGGCCGCCTACGATCCGCAGCCGCTGCCATGTGAAAGGTTTACCCGGAGGCGTGCTGTACGGATTCTCCAGATCATCCACAAACCAGTCGTAGTTGTACTCCATGCACGCGTAGCACTGCTTCTGCACCGGCCGCGATTTCAGCCAGTCAAGAGAAACATTCCGGTACTTCAGATGAAACGCCGGCATGTGCTCGGTAAACTCTTTCGGCGAAACGTTGCGCCCCGCTTCGAGCACCGCAACCGTAAGGCCCGCTTCCGAAAGCCGCTTTGCCGCCCAGCCCCCCGTCGCGCCCGATCCGACAATCACGGCATCGTAGGTCTTCGTCAATTCATCCTGGAACATGTTTGTTACCTAGCCGGCGTGCTGATCACCGGCATGATCGCATCCAGAGAACACGCCGTGCGGAAAACCGCCATCCCAACCCAATTCCTTGAGACCAATCGGCGAGCTGTAATACGCGCCCACAATCCAGCTCTTCAGCTTCTCGAAATGCGCATGCCCAGGAAACTCGGCAACGCCTTCACCCCAGGTTTCGAGCGAATGCGGATAAGCAATAAACGTGAGAAATTCGAGCTGCTGCTCGCCGCGGGACATACAGAAACGCCGCCTTGTACCGCTTCATGCATTCGCCGTCGATATAGGAAAGCGCCGAAAAAAATGCTCGCTGCGTTTCCGGCAACTCCGCGCTCATCAGCAGATCCAAAAACCGATTCACCAGAGCCTCTTTGGATCCTGGAACCACCAAATCGCTTAAGACAATCAGGGTCTCATTCTGATGCGCGTCAACAAACACGGGCTTCCAGTCCGGGCGCTCCAGCTCTTTCGAGGCGTCATAGCCCGGCGGAAACTCGCGAGCAAAGATGTGGAATGGATGCGCAGTAGCGCCCAGCGCTCCGAACACGGTCAAACGTAAAACATCACGGCGATTCATAAAACATCTCGGTTTTAGCCGCATCCATTCTATGCAACCCGGCATCCAATAATCGGCAGCTCGAGCTACGGACCCGCCATCTCCCTTGCAGTGCAGCTCGGTCCAAGGCCCGGATTACTCGGTTCGTAATAATATCCGTGCCACAGCAATGTGCTGCTGAGCGGATCTCCGGACCACACGGTCAAGTGAATGCCATCGCTCGCGCTGCAGGCCCGGAAGGACTCGCTCTTATGGTTCTGATCGAGGTCGGCCTGCACGGCCCCGTTGGGCGCCATCGAAAAGGGAGCCGAAGCGCCAAGCACCGCGATCAGCGGCGTCAATTTTTGCGCGGGCGCCTGCGTCAGGTGAATGTCGTAATTTGAAACCGTCGTGTCCACCTCTTGGGTGACCGGACAAGCACTCGAAGATGGCCCGGTCACTTGGCCCTCAACAAACGCCTGGGGAGGCATGGGCGATACCAGAGTTACGGGCGTACTCGCCGCAATATTTGCGTTGTGAATCGCCATACAGGTTCTGCCACCCGTATTCACAGCTATCCCGATGCGCGGCGTGTAGGTGGCCGGTGCAGCCGACGTGCCTCCCGTTGTCGTCGATGCCGGGCCGGGCTCGGCCGATTTACGCGAGCTACACGAAACCAGAACGGCCAAGATAGTAATTACAGCGATTTGCCTCATTGCAGTGCGCCTCCGCAGCTCGATCCCGCACCCGCTGTGCAGCCGAAACAGTGGTGCGCTGTCGCAATACGTTGTTTTCCTAAGACATCGAAGGATTCGATGTCCCAGATACTGACTCGATTCCATGCCGGGAATTTCAAGCATCTGATTGAAGTCACAATCATAGATCTGCCCGTCCCAACCGATGCTCACCAGAGACCGGCACATCAGGTGCTCGACCGTGCCCGCATTGAAGCGCTCGTATAGCAGCCTAAGATAACTCTCCTGTTGACCGGTCCGCGCGAGAAACTCGTCAAAGCGCTTGATCGGCATATTCGTGAGCGTGAACAGCCGGTCAAAGACAATGCCGAAATCCTCGAACAGATGCCGCTTGTAGTCTGCTTCGAGAGCCTGTTGCGGCGGAGGCAAACTTGCGCCGAGCGGATTGTAAACCAGATTGAGCGGCAGACCGGGATCGATTCCATATCCCAGCCGGTTCAACAGCCGCAGCCCTTCAATGCTCTTGTCGAACACTCCGCGGCCGCGCTGCGCATCCACGTTCTCCCGCGTATAGCAAGGCAGGCTCGCAGTCACTTCCACGCCGGTTGGCAGCCAGGAAACTTCGGCAAGATCCTCAAATCCCGGTTCAAACAGAATCGTCAGGTTGCAGCGATCGATCACATGCAATCCTTGCCTTCGACTCTCTTCGACCAGCCTCCGAAAATTCGGGTTCAGCTCCGGAGCGCCGCCCGTGATATCGACCGTATTGATCCCTGCGCTCCTCTTCAGCAGAGTAAAACTCGCTCCGCTGTTTGCGCTGACATGCTCTCGGTTCGCTTTGGACCGGCTTCGACATGGCAATGCTGGCAGGCTTGGTTGCACACCTTCCCGACATTGATTTGAATGGTCGTGATCTCGGCTTTTGTGAGAAGCGGCAGCCGATTGCGCTCAAGCGTGCTATCAAAACGCGGGACCGCGGTGATCATCGCCTCTTCTAAGCTTAGCCACGCCTGGAACGCCGCTTCAAGGAAACAGCTCGCGAATTTCAGAATAGAGCTTGCAGTCCCACTGGTTCCAATGCTCAATCGCCTTGCGCGTCGCTTCATCGATCTCAGCCCCGGACCGCGCGCCCCTGTTCACAATCTCTAAAGATTTTTTCGCCTGCCAATCGAATAACTTCTGAAGCTCCGCATACGCTTCATCCACTCTGTCCTGATATCCAACGAACTTGAAGCGGGTGCGCAAATGATCGACGGCAAGCTCGTACACGCGCCGGTCAACATGTCCGACGGGAACTTCGAATTCGTTTACGCCGCTGAAACAGCGGACCATCAGATTGTCTAGGTCGGTCGTCCTGCGCGCTTCGAGCATTTCAACGAGCGACATCGTTGAGCCGGCATTCAACGCGAGCTCAGGCTGCATCTCGAGCAAGTAGTAGTAATGCGAAACCACCCGCTCTACGGGCCTGCGAACGATGGTCACATACGTCGATTCCTGTGGAAGAAACTCATGAATTCCGTACTGGAAGTGCCCCATCACCAGCCGGAATCTGGCGCGCTGTTCCAAAGGCAACAGGCCTAATGCTGAAACCAAAAGGCCGGGCGGATGCGGATAGAGATACGCGATTTGCGAGTGTTTATAGTTCTCGCTCATGGTCTCGCGAAACGCCGTGCCGGCCGTCTTCGCAATGTGCATGAACAGAACCGTCTCGCGATGGCGAGGTTCGTCTTTAGACGGCATTTTCACGATAAGCGGAGAATTGGGTAATGGCCTTCCATCCCAAAATCTCGCTTCGACCCGCACGCTCGATTGAGGCGCGCAGCACTCGCTTAAGTCGAAAAAGAAGCTGTGCTCCATCACATCCGGACGGTAATAGACGGCCAGCGCTTCACCTGCCGGGCGCTCGTCTACATAAAACGTGATCTTCGGCGCAATCAAGGGCTGCTGCTTGTCGAGCGCCCACCCGTAAAGTTCACCTTCCGCCTCTCCGTCGAGTCTGCCAATTAACTCCTGCGTGCTGTATGCTCCCGTGTTGCCCGTTTGCACAAGATTCCGTGGCAGGGCTGATCGGGCGAGTTTGTGGCGAAGAAGCTGGGCGGCGAAAAGCGTGCACAGCAGCGCGGCCGCGTAAACAGCCGCGGCGATCCAGACAACTCGGCTGAGGCCCAGCGTACCTATTGGAACAACGAAGAAGTAATCGGTAACAACAATCGCTAACAGCCACGCAAGCACGCCCGGACCAGCGCCGAAGAGCGCCGAAAAGACCACCGCCAGCGTAAACGGGATCAGATAAGGAGCACTAAGCGCGCCGTTGACACACCAGAACGAGAAAGCCGCAAGCGCAACGCTCGCGACCGCAGAGGCGTAAGCGATCCACCGGGAACGCAGTCGAGGAAACCGCTCGACCAGAATCATAGTTCTTTCTATTGTGCGAGATCCTTCGGTATTTCACGGCCGGTACTCTACGGGATGTTCCTAGGCAGTTCAGCCTGATTCGCACCGCATCTTTGGCTTCCGGTACTCAAGTTTTGCCTCACATTCGCCGAAGGTTCAGTAGGCGCTAAGAACGTAACCCATGAGCACTGCAAAAGCAATCGAATTAACGGCCCAGGAAAGTCCGGCTCTCACAGCAGAAATGCGGGAGCAAATGATTCTAGAGCATCTCCCTCAGGTCAAGTTGATCGCACGGCGAATCCATGAACGGCTGCCCGGATCAGTAAGCCTGGACGACCTCATCTCGACCGGAGTCGTAGGCCTGATCAGCGCCATTGACCGGTACGATTCGAGGCACGACGTCAAGCTGAAGACTTACGCGGAATATAAGATCCGCGGTGCGATTCTCGACAGCCTCCGCGGCCTGGATTGGGCTCCGCGGCAGCAACGCCGGCGGGCCAAACTCATTGAAAGCGCCATTGCATCGCTCGAACAGACCCACCAGCGGACGCCCGCCGAGGAAGAGATCGCGGTGCATCTCGGGCTTTCCGTCGCGGAATACCAAGCGTGGCTTTCCGACTCGCGCGGGCTCACTCTCGGCAGTCTCGAAAATGCCGGCACGGAGGAGGAAGGCTGCGACCTGCTCCGATATTTGGCAGATAAAGACGAGCACTGGCCATCACAGATCGTCGAGCGCGCCGAACTCGAGCGCATTCTTGCCGAGGCGATTCAAAGAATGCCGCATCTCGAGCGAACGGTTCTCAGCCTGTATTACTACGAAGAGATGACGCTTCGCGAGATCGCGAAGATTGTGGACCTGCACGAATCCCGAATCTCGCAGCTCAAAACGCAAGCGGTGCTGCGCTTGCGCTCGTATATGCAAAAGCGCTGGCCAGTCAAGCGCGGTTGCGCATAAGCGTTATTGCGGATACTCGCGCGGCGCGACATTCGGCGCAACATTCAAAGTAAGCTGCCGGTGCGCGCGCTCGACCACCACGGGAATCGAGCCACCGGGCTGGCGTTGTGTCCTGAAAAATCCGGTCAGATCGTGCGGCCCAGCCACACCCGTGCCTCCGATCGACGTCACGACATCCCCTGCTTTGAACCCGGCCTTTTCCGCCGGTGATCCAGCAGCCACAGAACGCACCAACACCCCACTCTTCACGCCAAAGTAGTCGGCCAACTGCGAATCGAGCGGCTCGCATTCGATTCCTAGCGCAGAACTCTTCCACAGCATCAGAGGCGTGGGGATGTCAGGCATCACGAAGTTTCGCATGTCGGCCATGTCGAGCCGCATCAAACGCGCGGGTATCTCGGGATCGCGGCCTTGGCGCGCCTCAGTTACGACCGTGAGCGTTTGCGCCTTGCCATCGCGCCACAACTGGACTTTAATTCTCCTTCCTTCCGGCGTTTCTCGCACCAATCTTCCGAGTTCTTGTGCGCCGAGTATGTTTTCGCCGTTGTAGCTAAGCAGAACGTCGCCCTGTTTGATGCCGGCTTTCTCGGCAGGACTCCCTTCTTCAACTCTTGTCACTTCCACCCCGCGTGGCTCATCTAACTTAACGGCCTTGGCGCGATCGGCATCGATATCGGCCAGACTAACGCCCAAATAGCTGCCGCTCATGAAAGCTTGGCCGCCAAAAAAGAATTCGTCCCCGGGGTCAGATCGAGTCTGTCCCATTACAGCCGTCGCTCCAACGAGCGCAAGCAGCAACATAGAAAAACGCATGACAATCTCCTCGAATTCGTCCAATAAGAATCAATACACGTCCGGTAATGCATTCATGTCGCGAAGCAGCTGCATACACCGCATGCGGACATAATCGTCACTCTGATCCGCCCGCACGATGTCCTGAAGCGTACCTGTCAACTCCGGGCCAAGCTCTATTCTTCCCGTGAGTGGCGCAAGCACATTGATGGCTTCCGAGCGTACACCGGGGTTGTCGTCGTGTTCGAGAACAAACGCTAAGCTCTCTCGCGTGGCGGGATCATCGGCAAAGCGGCGCAAACCTTCCAACGCCTTCAACCGGACACCCGCGTTCGAATCATGCCGCACCGCATAGAGCAGCGCATCGCGTACGTCGCTGCCGTTCTCATCTTTCAAAATTTCGACAGAATCGACGCGTATCCCGGGGTCTCCCGGATCCTTAGCCGCCGCGAACAGAAGCCGCCGCACGTCCGAATCGTCAATTCGCCCCGTGATTTCCCGTTCGCGAACCTGGTCCACCACAATGCGCACACGGTGATCGTCCCTGGGCTGAATGTCGCGGATGCGCGCTGTTGCGGGATCAAGCAAACTTGCCTCCGACGTGCCATCTGCAACGGAACCGAACGGCAACCCGTTAAGATCGATCCAACGCCCTGCAGTGAATCCCGCGAGCACCAGAAAGGACGCGACCGCGAGCCGCATTGACCAGGCTGAAGCGGAAAAGCCAAGCTGGCGTGTCAACTGCTCCCAGAAAGGAACCGATTGCTTCCGCTTCAATTTCGCCGACGAAATGGCGGTTCTCAAGTCGCGCCGGCACGCCGACAACAGTTCGAGCGGCACATCGGTGTGTTCTGCGTTCAGCAGGCTGTGCCATGCCTTCTCGCGGTCTAGAGCCCGTTTGCACAAAGTGCAGCTCTCTACGTGGCGCTCCAGTTCTTCCTCTTGCGAAAAGTCCAGGTCGCCGTATAGATACAGGGATAAATTGAGTTGTACCTCCTGGCACGTCATACGAAATCTCCCAAAGCCGCCCGCATCTTCTGCGTGGCCCGAAACAGGCAGTTCTTCGCGGCCTCTTCGCTGACCCCCAGCGCTTCTCCGATAGAGCGCAGCCGCATGCCTTGAAAATGCCGCATCTCGAACACTACGCGCTCGCGCGGCGTGAGGCGGCTCAAAACCTCTTGCACCCGCCTGTTCACTTCGGAGCTCATGAGCTGCCGCTGGGGATCCACATCCGCGCGATCTTCGGCCACAAACTGAAAACGGTCCAGCTCTCCGCTTGCCGTATTTACCGCTGCCGAGTCTTCCTTCCGGACCTTGCGTTTCCGGATCTGGTCGAGGCAGAGGTTCGCGACAATTCGATACAGCCAGGTGCTGAAGCTGCAATCAAACCGGAAGCGCGGCAGATTGCGATACACGCGAAGAAAGGCCTCTTGATAAACATCCCGTGCGTCTTCCTCCGAATGGAGCAGGTTCAGCGCCATCCTGAGGACGTTGTGGTCGTAGGTGCGAACCAACTGCTCGAAAGCTTCCGAATCGCCGCGCTGCGCGGCTCGGATCAGTTCCGATTCGTCCAGCCGGTCCGTCGCGCCCCGCACGGCTAGGCTTCCAAGGGCTTCTGCTCGAATCTCCACCGACGTGATGGACGTACGAGTTTCAATTTCGTCACGGGCGCGGCAGAATGATCGGCCAATTCGGTTAATCAGCTCGCTAATTCGAGCTCAATCAGCCGTTTTGGCCCGTCTAGATTCGAGATCCGGAAGCTCCTGACTTGGCCAGCCCGGGCTAGCTCTTGTGCTGACCCGCTCACGCCGCCTTGCTTCCATTTTGCCGCAAGCATCGCGCTCAGGGACGAGACATCCGCCGGCTTGGCCGTTTCGGCCGCCGTCGGCGCATCCTGGACCGCTTTCAATTGGCAGGTGCCGACTATACCTTCGCCCAGTTCAACGGTAGCCTTGTTCCCGCGCACTTCAACCAACCGTCCGCTCACGGTCTCGCCCGGTCTGTGCTCGGAGATAAACGTGTCGACCGTCGTCGGTTCGAGCTGCTTCATCCCCAAGCGGATCCGCCGCCTTTCACGGTCTACTTCGAGCACCTCTGCCTTGACCACCTGTCCTTTGGCCAGCTTCTCTCGGGGGTGAGTGAGCCGCTTCTCGTTCGTGATATCGGAGATGTGAACCATGCCTTCAATGCCCTGCCCGAGGTCGACAAAGGCCCCGAAAGGAGTAAGGTTCGAAATCGGCCCCTCTACAGTCGAGCCTGGCCCGAACTTCTGAAGCGCCGTTTCCCAGGGATCGCCGAGCACTTGCTTATATCCCAGGCTGATGCGGCGCTCTTCAACGTTTACTTGAAGAATTACGACGTCAACGCGCTCGCCGACTTTGAGCAAATCCCCGGGCTTGCGCACACGTTTGTCCCAGGACAGCTCGGAGAGGTGAATCAGCCCGTCGACTCCCGGCAGCAGTTCGACGAACGCACCAAAATCCGTAAGCCTGGACACGGTGCCGCTCACGCGATCGCCCACGTGGAACGTTCGGGCCGCTACGGTCCACGGATCTTCCTGCAGTTGCTTCAGGCCAAGCGCAATCTTTTTTGAAGCCGGGTCGATCTTGAGAATCTTGATATCCAGCTCGTCGCCGGGTTTAAGCACGTCACCCGCTTTACCCACGCGCGCATAGGAAATGTCAGCCACGTGAAGCAATCCGTCTACACCGCCCAAGTCAACGAATGCGCCGAAATCCATTACGGTTCGCACTTTGCCGTGCACGACACCGCCCTCGCGTAGCCCTTCAAAGGCATGGTCGCGGCGCTCCGTTTCCTGCTCTTCCAAGACGATGCGGCGGTCGACGACCAGATCTTCCTTTTCAATATCCAGCTTGGTAATTCGGCATTCGATTTCCTGCCCCACCAACTTTTCCATTGCGTCGGCGTCTCTGACTCCGCTTCTTGAAGCAGGCATGAACGCGCGGACACCGACATCGACTCGGAACCCGCCTTTCACCTGCTCCGTGACAACTCCCGCGATGTTGCGCTTTTCCGCAAACGCCTTCTGCAGGCCGGTCCAATCCTTGGGACGTTCGATCTTTACAATGGATAATTCGTAATAGCCCTCCTCGTTTCGCGGTCCGATGCTGACGCTGAGGGTGGCGCCGGTTTGAGGGTCGCCCTGCTCGGTTTCACGCCATTTTGCAATCGGCAGCGAGCCTTCTATTTTGCGTCCGACGTTGACGAGAATGACTTCAGGCCCGACGTCTACCACGGTCCCCGTAACGGTGCCGCCAGTGCTTCGCTCATGTTGCTGATCGAAGCTCGACAACATCTCCGCAAAGCTGGACTCTTCCTGAATGGGGACAGAGGGATCCGAATTCAAATTGCTCATGGCGTTGGGGGGATTGCTTTTATTCTGTCATGACGAGACGGACAAACCTGTTTCAGCCGCGTGATTTTGCCTGGCTGCTTTTTGCCGCTGCTCTCATCGCCTTCGACCCCGAGACAAACTATAGCGCGACCATCGTCATCGTCTGTATAGGGGCGTTTCAGATTGCCGAGCCTCGATTGCGATGGTTTTCTTCGCGCCGTGGCCAACTCGCCTCGATCGGCATCAAAATGATTTTGAGTTATCTGCTGATCGGATATTCCCATCCGATTGATAGCTTCTATTACCTGATCTTTCTAATTCCAATCATTTCTGCCGCGACCGTGTTCAATTTCTGGGGCGTGATGGCTGTGACTGCCATCGCTTCGCTGGCGTATTTTTCCTTTGTCCCTTTGCTGTTCGTCTATTGGAAAGAGTATGTCGCTCAAGGGCAGATCAGCTTGATGCTCCTCCAAGTCTCGTTTTTCGCGATCGTCGCCTATGTGGTTTACGAGCAGGCGAGCGGAAAAAGAGAGGAGATGAAGCGAACCGAGGAGGCAGCCGCGCGTCTGGTTGAGTCGAATCGCAATCTTCGCCTCGCCGAGGCCTCACTTCGCCGGAGTGAGCGCCTGGCCGCGCTCGGCCAGCTAACGGCCGGGCTGGCGCATGAGCTGCGCAATCCTCTGGGAACCATCAAGGCCTCGGCTGAGATGCTAACAAGAGATGCTACAAGAGCGCGTCCCGAAGTGATGTCGGAGATGACGGGCTACATCGTAAGCGAGGTCGACCGCGTGAATGGATTAATTGCAAGTTTCCTTGATTTCGCGAAGCCGCTACAAATTCGAGCCGTTCCCGCGGATCTGCGTTCCACCATAGAAGATGTAGTCCGGCAGCAATCGGATTTGGCGCAGCGCCGTAATGTAGAACTGTCGGTTCGCATAGATGGCGGCCCGCTGTCGTTCACGTTTGATCCCGACCTGCTGAAACTCGCCATCTCAAATCTTGTGCAGAACGCGATTGAGGCAAGCGCTTCCGGACAATCTGTCGAGATCCGGGTTGAGGACCGGGATGAAGACGTCATTCTCTTCGTAACCGACCATGGGGAGGGGATTCAGCCGCAGAATCTAGAAAGCATTTTCAATCCATTCTTTACAACCAAGCCACAGGGCACTGGGCTCGGGCTCGCGATTGTCTCGAAAATCGTGGACGAGCATGCAGGCCGCATTCTGGTTTTCAGTGAAGCCGGAGCCGGTACAACCTTTGAAATGACGCTGCCCAAAGGACAGCCGATTTGACCATGTCCGCCGGACGAATACTCGTCGTCGAAGACGAAGAGAAGCTGCGGCGCGTGATTCAGTTGCATCTCGAATCGGCCGGGTTCGAGGTGGACGGCGCAGCTAGTGCTGAACAAGCCATGCCTCTCGTGGGACTAGCGGACCTGATCCTTACGGATCTCCGTTTGCCGGGGATGGACGGGTTGCACTTCATTCAGCAATTACAGGCTCGCGGGTCTCAGGCAGCGATTATCGTGATGACGGCGCATGGTTCTGTAGAGGCGGCTGTTGAAGCCATGAAGCTCGGGGCCGCGGACTTTCTGCAAAAGCCCTTTTCGCTCGAGCATTTAACCACGACCGTGCAGAAGGTCATGGCCGTGCAGTCGCTTCGCGCTGAGAATCAGCGCATGCGTGAAGAGCTGGACCGCCGTTATCAGTTCGACAACATTATCGGGCGCAGTCCCGCAATGCGCGAGATCTTCCACACCGTCGAACGAGTCGCGCCCACTCGAGCTACGGTTTTGCTGGCAGGAGAAAGCGGTGTTGGAAAAGACATGATTGCGCGCGCCATCCACCAGCACTCGCCGCGCAAGAACCACGCATTTGTGAAAATCAACTGCACCGCGCTGCCGGAAAATCTGATGGAGAGCGAGCTGTTCGGCTATGAGAAGGGGGCGTTCACCGGCGCGACGGCGAGCAAGCCCGGTAAGTTCGAGCAAGCCGATCAGGGTACGGCGTTCCTCGACGAAATAGGAGACGTTCCGGGAAACATACAAGTGAAGCTCTTACGAATTTTGCAAGAGCGCCAGTTCGAGCGCCTAGGCTCGAACGTCACCCGCAACGTGGACGTGCGAGTGATCGCTGCCACCAATGTGGATTTGCGCGCTGCCCTCGAAGAGGGCCGCTTCCGTGAAGACCTGTATTACCGGCTGAATGTGGTTCCGATCAGCATTCCTCCGTTACGCGACCGCAAGGAAGATATTCCGTTTCTGGCGATTCATTTTGTTCACAAGCTATCAAAGGAGCTGGGGTCCTCGGCACATGAGATGAGCGCCGCTGCACTCGATCGCCTCGTGAACCATTCCTGGCCGGGCAATGTGCGAGAGCTCGAAAACACGACTCGAACGAAGCCTTGTACTGGCTTCCGGCGAAGTCTTGCAGCCTGCGGACATCAGAATTGAGGCTCCAAGAAACGCGTCTGCTCTCGGTTCGCAGCAAGCCCCGCTTTTGCCGGAGGGCGAAACGCTCGAACACTGGGAGCAGTTGATGATTCGCGAGGCGCTGCGGCGAGCGAACGGCAATAAAAGCCAAGCTGCGCGAATGCTCGGGCTGACCCGGAATGCGTTGCGGTACCGGCTGTCTCAAATGGGACTGGACAGCGGCGCGGCAGAAGATGGCGAAGCGTCGTCTGCGATCAGCTAGACGGCAACCCGCTTCTTACAGGCGAACAATTTTTTCGGAGCGATGGCCTTTGAGCGCGTTTCTGGTGTCCACAATCAACTTGCTGCCATCGATGATCGCCGGATAATCGAAGGACGTATGATTCGTGATCACGACCACGCAATCGGCATCTTGGATAGCCGGCAAAATGTCTTCGGACTGAAGACTCGTTCCGTCCACATGAATTCGCTCGACGTGCGGATCGGAGAAGCTAATGACCGCGCCCCGTCGTTGAAGCAGTTGGATCACATCGAGTGCGGGAGATTCCCGTACATCTTCGATATCCCGCTTATACGCCACGCCTAAAATGTGAATGCGCGAGCCTCGAAGCGGCTTTGAGACATCGTTCAACGCGCCCTGGATCTTCTCAACGACGAACTCGGGCATTTGGCCGTTGATGTAGCCGGCCAATTCGATGAAACGAGCTTCGATACCGGCCTGCTTGCTCTTCCATGAAAGATAAAACGGATCGATCGGAATGCAGTGACCGCCAAGGCCCGGACCGGGATAGAACGGCATGAAGCCGAAGGGCTTAGTGGCCGCGGCATCGATGATTTCCCAGACATCGATATTCATCCGGTCGCACATCAGCGCGAGCTCGTTCGCCAGGCCGATGTTGATCATGCGGAACGTGTTCTCGAGCAGCTTCACCATCTCGGCGACTCGAGTCGAGCTGACGGGAACTACAGTTTCGAGCGCTTGCTTATAGAACAGAGCTCCCATTTCGGTGCAGGTTGGAGTGATTCCGCCCACAACCTTGGGGATATTCCGCGTATGGAATTTCGGATTTCCGGGATCAACGCGCTCAGGTGAGAAACACAAAAAGAAGTCGCGGCCAACCGTAAGACCAGTTGATTCGAGCTTCGGCAGCACTAACTCGTCCGTGGTGCCTGGATAGGTGGTCGATTCCAGCATGACCAGCAATCCGGGATGCAAGTGGTCCGCGATGGCGTCGGTGGCCGCGACAACATAACTCATGTCCGGATCCTTGGTTTTCCGGAGCGGCGTCGGAACGCAGATGTCGATGGTATCGAGCTCCTCGATGGCCGAATAGTCCGAAGTCGCGCGCAGCTTGCCGCTTTCGATCAGTGGCTTGAATACGCTGTCTTCTACGTCTTTCACGTAGGACTTACCGCGGTTGAACTCATCCACCTTGGCTTGCTGGACGTCGATGCCGACCACTTCGAAACCGGCTCGGGCAAATTCGACTGCAAGAGGCAGTCCGACGTAGCCAAGCCCAAGTACGCCAACCCGCGCCGTCTTGTTCGAAATTTTCTGGCGTAACTCAGCAGCCGCAGAAGAGGTCTGCTGCGTCCGTACGTTCCATGGTTTCAGAGATCAAGAAAAAACCTGCCTTCCCCAATTAGCTCTGCCGGCCCGGTCAGAAAAACATCGTCGTCCCACCGCACGTTCAGGCTTCCTGCCGGCGTACGCACCACGACGGGGCTTTGCGCTATATTCCTGAGGATAGCAGCCACAGCAGCAGCCCGTCGAGCCCGTCCCGGAACTTCTCGTTTCGCCCGCTCCGCGCTCGTAAAAGACAGCTTCAATCGTATGCCGGTCGAGCGACTCGAACAAAAGAAATGTTGCTGCGCTGGGGGAACCGCTCATGCCGTTCCGCCTCTTGCGCTGCGGCCTGCCAGTCATCGGGAATCCGCTCCACGAAAATGGCGCACTGCGGATTTCCGACATTGAGAACGGTGGCATCGAAATCCGTTCCGCCCAAATGCAGCGTAGCGTGGATTTGGTCGACTGCTGGCAGTCCCATTCTCATCTCAAACAGAAACCGATTCCCTTCGCGGGACAACAATTGAAGTTGCTTTTTGCCGGCTCCTGTCTCTACCGAAATGTTGGGTGGCAGGGCCACGCGTTCGAGAATGGCGAATGCGGCGGCGCAACGAGTGCCATTTCCTGAAATCTCGGCTTCGCTGCCATCGGAATTGAATAGACGCGTGCCGAGCCCGGCGTCTTCCCGCCACACCAGCATCCATCCATCAGCGCCGATGCCCGTGGTGCGGCTGCATATAGAACGGGCGACTTTCGCTAAACCGGCATGCGGCGCTTGCTCTCGCCAAGTCAGCAGAAAATCGTTCTCCGCGCCGTGCAGCTTCGTAAATGGAACTTCGATCATTAAAAATTTCGCCTAAGGATTTCAATTCCGGGCGCATCCTTGACCTGAATTTCATGCACCAGCCGGTACGGGGCATGCGCACTGCGGTTATGGCTGAAGATACAGGATCGCCATGCTCCGCCACCGCCCATAACTGGGGATGAAAAAGATCGGGCCGCGAAGTGGCCGCAATCCAAGCGGGGCCATTGCCCAGATGTAGAGTATCGGCGAGCGGAATACGCGCCGCACAGAAAATACCTACCAGATCTCCGGATGCGGTCGGAACCAGAATGCCCTGGCCGTTTTGATACTCCGCGCGAAGAAAACCGGCTGCAGCTGTGGTCCAGGCACGCCGGGCCACCGAGTTCACCTGTGACTCTTTCCAGCAGATCCAATTTTCGGGCGAGGGGCGCGCAATCCAAATTGCGACTGAAAGCGCAGGCAGAAGGAAGGCAAACCGCCTCAGCTCAGTAGGAAGAGCAAGCACGATGGCGCCCGCTGCAAAGGCGGCCAGCGGTATCACTGCGATTCCATAGCGGGTGTTGTAGTACGAAAAAGGCCAGAGTTGGGGCACATGAACGGGCGTGTGCGGAAGAATGAATACTCCAGATATAGAAGATAGGCGTCAACAGGAGAAACAGCAAGGGGGAAAACACTTTCTTGACCACGGCGCAAACCGAACCGATGAGTCCCAGCAGCAGCAAAGGCCAGCCCGCACACAGTTGCGCCGCTTTCGCGTAGTAGAGAAATGCCAAAGGCCAGTCATGATAACCCGGATAGGGCTTTGAACCCTGGATCGCTTTTGGCGAGTACGGGCCGTTATAGAAATCAAGTGCATTTCCGATCGACCCACCAGTTATGCACAATCCAATAGAGCGGGACCAAGGCTTGCGAGTGTCGCAAACCCGGCGAGGACAATCCAGCGGCGCTGCTTGGCAAATAAGGCGAAAGCGGCGCTTGCGAACGGGATAAAGAACCAACCTTCGTACCGCGTCAGGCTGATTGACCAACACGCGGCCATGCCGAGGCAGATGAATCTAATTTGCCCGGTGGCGCGGAAACGAAGCAGTGCGACCAACAGCACGGCGAGTCCCGCGAGTGAACACGAGCTCGGTCATGGGAATCGATGCTAAGTACAGAATATTGGGGTTCAGGGCAAAACAGGAGACTACGACGGCTGCAGCAAGTGAGTCCCGGTACGCATCGGTGCGCCGCCAGATAGAGGCAGCGTCCCGGCAACCACAAAACAAGCCGCGACTGGGAATGGTTCCGGCAAGACCCGGTGTGCCAAAGCGAATCGTTCGCTACGAACGGAAGGCAGAGGACGTGCAGCACAGGCAGCCATACAGTGCCGAGCTGGTCGTAGCCGGGCGTTCGCGAATCGATGATACTGCGGCTGAGATTGAGGTGGGATTGCGCGTCGCCGTAGTAGAGGATGTAGCCGTCGCGAAAGCACCAAAACGCCATAGCAGCGACTAGCGCGCACAGTGAAACGCAGACTATCAGCGGTCTGCGCGACAAGAGCTCGATGATTAAAACGCGGTGAATCGCCGAAATTCCTCAAAGCGCTGATCGATTTCTCTTCGCGTCAGTGTTCGGAAACGCTCCGCTCCAAATTCCTCACAGCAAAAGCTTCCCATAACGGACCCATAAATCACGGCACGATGCAACTCCTGGCAATCGGCGTTGCCGCTATGGAGATCGAATCCACGTTCAGCCAGATAGCCCACGAATCCGCCCGCAAAGCAATCGCCCGCGCCGGTCGGATCGAATACGTCTTCGAGCAGGTAACCGGGAACCATGAACAGCGTATCGCGGCGAAACAGCAGCGCGCCGTATTCGCCGCGCTTGATGACCAGAGTGTGAGGACCCAAATCGAGAATTTTCTGAGCAGCCCTCCTGAGATTGTAGCTCGTCAACCAGCATTCGGGCCTCAGTATCATTGATGAGCACGAAATCCCAGTTCCGGATGGTTTCGATAAGCTCGGCGCGATTGCCTGTAATCCAAAAATTCATCGTGTCGCCGCCGACAAATCGAGGCTGACGCATTTGGTTATACACATCAGTTTGCAATGCCGGCTGAATGTTACCGAGAAACAGATATGGCTGGCTGGCATACGGAGGCGGGGAGTTTCGGCTGGAAATCCGCAAACACATTCAGATCCGTTCGCAGCGTCGTGCGATCGTTCATGTCGGCCGAGTAGACGCCCGACCAAAAGAACGTTTTTCCGGGAACCTGCTCGAGGCCTTCCAGATCGATGCCTTTACTCGCGAGTAGGGACCGGTCTTCTGCGGCAAAGTCTTCGCCAACTACGGCCACGATGGAAGCTTTCACGAAGTAACTTGCGCTGAGGGCAATGTAAGTGCACGACCCGCCGAGCGTCCGTTCTCTCTTCCCGTGTGGCGTCTCAATCGCATCGTAAGCGACAGACCCAACAACGACTAAGGACATTGTGTTTGCATTGTACTGGAGCAAGGCGAGTCCGCTAATACGCTTGTGCAGTTCCTGATCCTCAGCGACATTCACGCCAATTGGCATGCCCTCGAAGCGGTGCTCGCTGACGCGAAGGACAAATTTCAGCAGATTATTTGTTGCGGCGATATCGTCGGATACAATGCGAGACCCGTTGAAGCGCTGGAATGGACGAGAGCCCATTGTGAATACGTGATTCGAGGCAATCACGACAAAGTCGTCGCCGGGATAGAAGACATCAGTGGTTCAACGAGATTGCACAAGCGGCTGCGCTGTGGACAAGAGAACAGCTCGAGGCTGAACAGCTACGAGTACTTGCGCACGCTGAAGGCTGGCCCGGCTAGACTCGAACATTTTCATATCTGGCACGGTTCGCCGCTCGATGAAGACGAGTACATCACGACACCACGCGAGGCAAGCCGCTGCTTTGCGGCCTTCGAGCTGCCGCTGGCTTTTTTCGGGCATACCCACCTGCAAGGCGGATTCTTTCTACGACGGCGGCGGATCGGCCGCATCGCTCAGGTACCCGGAGATCAGCAGGAATCGGTGTATCGCGCTCGAGCCGGACACGCTTTACATGGTTAACCCGGGTTCAGTGGGTCAACCGCGCGACGGAGATCCTCGCGCAGGCTACGCGATCTTCGATTCGGAACAAAACACCGTGGCGTTGCGAAGAGTTGCGTATCCCGTCCAAAAGACGGCAGAGGAAGTCCTTGCTGCCGGATTACCCGACGCGCTCGCGTTCCGTCTCTTTGAAGGGATGTAGGTTTTCGGACCGCTCTGCCGGAGCGATCTGGAGGAGCGAACTCGCCGTAGTGTTTCCTGCGAAGAACGCTTGAAGCTGGGTTGCCGCCCGCTGACCGACGATCCGCGACAAGTCCTCCGTGGAGGCTTGCCGCACACGCTCGAGGCTGCCGAAGTTTCGCAACAATTTCTCGACCGTCTTACGACCCACGCCGGGGACCTCGTGAAGCTCCGAACTGAGGCGTACTGCGTTTCTGCGTGTTCTGTGGAAGGTAACAGCGAAGCGATGCGCTTCGTCGCGAATGGTCTGGATCAGATGCAGTATCGGCGAAAACTTGTCGAGAACAATGGGCTCTTCTTCCTGACCGTAAACGTAGATCCACTCCTCGCGCTTCGCGATCGAGGCAAGCGGCTGATCGGTTATGCCGATGTGATGCAGCGCGGTTGCAGCCGCATGCAGCTGTCCTAGGCCTCCGTCGACCAGCACGAGTCCGGGAAATGGTCTTTTTTCCTCGTGCAGCTTTGAATAACGCCGTGTAATTACCTCGGCCATGGACGCAAATCATCGTTACCCGGCACGGTCCTGATGATGAACTTGCGGTAATCCGATTTCTTCATCTTCCCGTCTTCCCAAACCACCATGCTGGCCACTTTGTCTGTGCCTTGCACGTGCGAAATGTCGAAGCACTCGATTCGACGCGGCGCCTCCGGCAGGTTAAACGCGTCTTGGACAGCCTCCTGAATCGCCTTCGAGCTCGGTTTGAGAACGCGGAAACGCTGCTCGAAACTGTGCTTCGCATTAGTCTCGACAAGCGATAAAAGCGCCTTTTTCGACCCACGCTGCGGCGTCGCGATCTCGACTTTTCTGCCGCGCACTTCAGACAGAAACTCCTCGAGCTCCTCGCGCCCTTCGAAATCGGAAGGAACGTGAATCCGGCCCGGAATGTACTTCGTATTGAGATAGACCTGCTTCAGCAATGCTTCAAAGAACTCCGGCGGCTCGAAGTGTACCTGGTCTTCCCAAAAGAACTCGCGGCGATCGACGATGGTGCCATTCCGGAGGTGAAACAGATTGACAGCAATCAGAGGCGGCTCCGCATGATAGGCAAAGATGTCGATGTTCTCGCCTTCGACGGCAGCCATCTTTTGCTTCTGTTCCATCTCGCGAACCGTCGAGGCGAGATTACGGAGGCTAGCCGCTTCCTCGAATCTCATTTCTTGAGCGGCAACAGCCATCCGGGTTTCGAGTTGATCCGCCAAATCACGGTGGCGGCCTTCGAGAAACAACCGCACGTCTCGAACCGCCGCCGAGTACGCCTCATCCGTGGTGAGACCCAGCACACAGGGCCCGAGACAGCGATGAATGTGGAACTGCAGACACGGATGCGTGTGCTTGCGCTCGAAATCGATTTTGCAGGACGGAACTTTGAAATGCCGGTGAATGAAATGAACCAGACGGTGCGCCAGATTCCCGGGAAAGAAAGGGCCGTAGTACGTGGACCCGTCTTTCAACAAGCGGCGCGTGACGTAAACGCGCGGATATTTTTCGCTGGTTAGCTTGACATACGGAAAAGTTTTATCATCGCGCAGCAGCACGTTAAACCGCGGCTTGTACTGCTTGATCAGATTGTTTTCGAGCGCCAGCGCTTCCTTGTTGTTGTCGACTTCGATGAAATGGATGTCACGCGCTTCGGCGATCAGGGTTCCCGTCTTCGCTTCGGCCAGCTTGTCTTCGCTGAAATAGCTTCTTACGCGGCTACGAAGGTTATTGGCTTTACCGACGTAAAGCACATTTCCTTCGGCATCCTTGTACAGGTAAACGCCCGGCTGGGTAGGAAGCTGCGCAACTTTTTCTCGTAATTCCATCGGCAGCTATAATTCAATTGTGGCACGCACGCCGCTGCTTGCTTTTTTCGTTGCGCTGGCACTCGAAGCCAGTTTTCTACCGCAGTCGAAGACCACTCCTCCCCAACAAAATGCCGGAAAATCCGCACAGCCGCCGCCAGAGGAGGACAATCCTCCTGAAGAGGATGCTTCCGTTGCGCCGAAGGTATATCCGTTCAATCCGTTAGAATCCGATCGCAACATTAAAGTGGGGAACTTCTACATGCGCCAAGGCACGGCGCGGGGTTACCGGGCTGCGCTCGGGCGGTTTCAGGACGCAACCCGCTACAACCCGAATTCAGCCGAGGCGTTTTTCCGTTTGGGTGAAGCAGAAGAGAAACTCAAAAATAAAGACGGAGCCCGAGCAGCGTTCGAGAAGGTGATGCGGCTCGCTCCAGATTCAAAGCTGGCCCACGAGGCCAGGAAAAAGCTCGGCAGTAAGAGCTAGCAGCACTCGCATCGAAAGAATGGCGCTCAGCGCCAAGGAGATTTCTCGACCAAATTGCGCCGGATCTCTTCCCCGGCAGCTTCAATTCCATGTGTAATGTCGATGTAAGCTACGCCCGCCAAATCGGAGGGTATCTCAAGCGCGCCTTTATAGAGCAAGATGATGCGGCCGCTCTGTCGGCGCATAAGGCCGTGGAAATACCCAAGCTCAAAGATTACATTTTGCCTGGCCCTGGATTGAGCGGAACCGAGTTGTGAACCCGCGAGTTGGCCGGTATCGTCCGGTGTTAACAAGACGAACACCCAGTCCGCATCCGCCGCATAGGCTTCGAATTTTTCAACTATGGTGGCGCCTCGTGACGCTTGCTCGGCAAGTATGGTGGGCTCATCGAACCCCAGCCAATTCTGCAGGAAATTTTTCAACTCGAGTGCGGTCTGCTTATCACGGCCGTGAACAATAAATGACCTTGCGCGTGCTTCCTTGGGGTCGAGAATCTGCCTGACTGCCCGAATCAGCTCTGCCGCATTGGGAGATTTGCGCAGGAATGTCGCACCGCCAATTTGAAAGGAAACTTGCTCGGCTTCTGCATCGGGCGCACCGGACTGGACAATCAATTTCGTCAAGGGAGAAGCCTTTCTGATTTCCCGCGCCAAGACCAATCCAGTTCTATGGCCGCCGCAGGTTTCGAGCCAATCGAAAGACTCGCCGGGAGGCATTCTCAGATCGACGATCACCAGCGGGAACTTGCGCTGGCGCGCCAGCTTCAGCCCTTCATCGACGGAATTGGCTTGAGTGACAACGTACCCGCCGAGATCGGTGAGCAAGTTAGCGACGTAGTACGAATAGAAGACGTCGTCATCGATGATCAGCACGTGACGTTTGGATTTGCGCACACAGACTCCGTTCAGTCACGAAAGTAGACTAGAAGCGTAATCCAGGACACAGAGAAAGCGCGTAAGTAGCGAAAAACATGCAAGCTATTTTTATCGTTTCCGCGTTAACGTATGGAGCTATTCCTTCGGAACCGTTAAGCGGAACGTGCTGCCTTTACCGAACTTAGTTTCAAAGCGTGATCTGCGCCCGTATCATGTCGGCCAGTTTTTGGCTGAGATGCAAACCAAGGCCCGTCCCTTCGTGCGTTCCTCCGCCCACCAGATCCAATTTGCTGAAAGCGCGAAAGAGCTTCCGCTGGTCTTCCGCGCGCATACCCCTTCCGGTATCTGAGATTGTGAATTCGATGAGGACGTCACTGCCGCAGACTTTCTCTCGAACTTCAAGTCGAACGGATCCACGTCGCGTAAATTTGACGGCGTTATTGGCAAGTTTCAGCAGGATCTGATATAGGGCTCGCCGGTCTGTCTGAAGCGTCAGTTCCGGGGGCACCGCAAGAATGGAAAAGCCAAGGTGCTTTCCCTCAGCGATGGGCCGCATATGGCTCGCAATCTCCTCGAGCAGCTCCGCGCAGTTCACTGTTTCACGCCGTAACTCGAGTTTTCCGGATGCGATTTTGGCGAGATCCAGAAGGTCGTTAATAAGCGAGAGTAAATGTTTGCCGCTGATTTGAATGGTCCTTACTTGTTTCTCCTGGTCGGCCGTAAGGCTGCCGGATAAGCGCGTCAACAGCGTACCAGCGCTAATAATGTCGTTCAGTGGAGTACGCAACTGCTGGTTCATGCTCGCGAGAAAACGGTCCTTTGCCTGATTTGCTGTTTCAAGCTCCCGATTCTTTTCTCTCAACACAATCTCGAACTGCAACTGTTCCTCGGCGCGGCGGCGCTCGAGCATCTCACGGCGGAGATCCTCCTGGTACTGCTTCTGCTCGGTCATGTCACGGTTAATTTCAAGAACTTCCACGCCGATGTCGTCCGCACGCAGCGCCCAGCATGTGGATACGACGAGCGTGGTTCCATCACGCTTTGTGTGACAGACCTCGCCATTCCAGCGGCCCATCTCCATCAACTCGCGTTGAATGTCTGCATACGGCTCCGGGAATACAGGTTGCAGCAGGTTCTGCTTTATCGCGCCTTCGGCCAGCGCTTTGGGCCAGCCGTAAAGGTTCTCGGCGCCCCGGTTCCAGAACTGTATCGTGCCGTCCAGCCCGCGTACGAATATGGCATCCTGGGCCAGTTCGAGTAACTCGGCCTGCCGCTCCAAAATGCGCGCCATGCCCTTGCGCAGCTCGATTTCGCGCGCCAGCTTTTCGTTCGCCGCCCTGAGTTGGGCGGGGCTGGGAAGGTGAATCAATGCAGGGAGCAGCGGAAACAGAAGGGCCGCTGTCATGACCGAAAGACCCGCCGTTATCGCCTTGATCAGCCCGTCGAGCCGATAAGCCGGGTGCCAGATGACCCACACGCCCATGGCATGCGTGGTCCCGCAGGCGAGGATGAAAGCGCCGAATGCCACGAACACCCATTGAAAGGTCAGATCCTTCCGCTTGCGTGCGAAAGCGAACAGCAAGATTGGAATCGTATAGTATGCGAGCGCGATGAGGGCATCGGAAGCCGCATTAAGCCACAGAACGGCAGGGTTCCAGAGATAACACATGCCGTGGGGCATGAAGTCGCTCCAGAACAGCTTTCTGAAGAATTCAAGCATGCCGACGGCCTACACCCGGCTTCTGCATCGCCTCAAAGATAGGCGAGGCGCATGGAGGCGCCAAGCGGGGACGGGTGCCGGACCCTGGGCGGGTTACCGTAAGCCGTTGCTGACCCGCAACTTACTTCGAACTTACTTTTTTCGCGCCGCTTGTGACCGTCAAAAGGACGAGAACGTCCGCTCGCCCAGCTAAGCTGCCGCTTTCAAAAGCCCGTGCGGATCGAGAACGAACTTTTTCGCCGCGCCTTTGTCGAAGTCTTTGTAGCCTTGCGGAGCTTCTTCGAGCGGGATGACGGTAACGTTAACCGCTTTTGAGGGGCGCGTTCGGTCGTGCAGAATCGCCATCATGAGCCGCCGGTGGTAGCGCATGACCGGACACTGGCCCGTGGCGAAGGTGTGCGACTTGGCCCACCCGAGGCCGATGCGGATTCCGAGCACTCCGCTTTTCGCGTTCTGGTCCTTAGCGCCAGGATCATCTGTGACATAGAGACCGGGAATGCCGATTGCGCCTCCCGCGCGCGCCACCGTCATCAACGAATTCAGAACGGTTGCGGGCGCTTCCTCGCCTTCGCGACCGTGCGCCCGGGCTTCGAAACCGACACAATCGACCGCGGAATCGACTTCGGGCACGCCTAGAATCTGAGCGATACGATCGCCCAAAGAGGCCTTCTCCCGCAGATCCACCGTTTCGCATCCGAAACTCTTGGCCTGTTCGAGGCGCTCGGGGTTCATGTCCCCGACAATCACGACCGCGGCTCCCAACAGCCGACAGGCTTCCGCGCAGGCGAGCCCGACCGGTCCCGCGCCGGCGACGTAGACGGTCGAGCCCGTGGTTACACCTGCAGTTACGGCACCGTGATATCCGGTGGGAAAGATGTCGGAGAGTAGCGTCAAATCCCGGATCTTCGCCATGGCTTGCTGCTTATCGGGAAACTTGAGCAGATTGAAATCGGCGTACGGGCACATGACGTAATCCGCCTGACCGCCGATCCAGCCGCCCATATCAACGTAGCCGTAAGCGGCACCGGGCCTGGCAGGATTCACGTTCAAGCAAATGCCGGTCTTCCCTTCCTTGCAATTGCGGCATCGCCCACAGGCAATGTTGAAAGGTACCGAGACCAGGTCTCCGACGTTCAAGAACTCGACGTCCCGGCCCTTTTCGATGATCTCGCCCGTAATTTCATGGCCCAGGATCATGCCCGAGGGCGCGGTCGTGCGGCCGCGCACCATGTGCTGGTCGCTGCCGCAGATATTCGTGGCAACGATCCGCAGAATAACCCCGTGCTCGCATTTTCGATCGCCCAAAGCGAGCTTAGGATAGTCGATTGACCTTACTTCCACCTTTCCCGTTCCGACGTATGCGACTCCACGGTTACTGGCCATTTATCCCGACCTTTCTCAAAATTGCGCTGCAGCACTGACAAAAGTACCAGTTAAGCTTTTTCATTATTGACTAGGACAAAGGAATGTAGAACAATCAGCTAAGTGCAATTTGGGCAAAGGCCCGGTTGTTCCTTCCGGACCTTTGCTTTCTTCAGTTCGGACGGTTCTGGTCGCGACCAAAGCCGTCCGATTTTTTTGTCAGACTATCGCAGCGCGAATTTGGTGTCAATCGGGATTTAACGGGCGTGCGCCGCGTTACTGCTCTAGTGCGGGGGCGTGTTGGTTTGTATCGCTTTGCGAACGAAGCGAGCCCGCGCGGGTTCCAGGTATCGTTAGAGTAGTTGAACCGCATCGCCATGAATGTCCAGACCCCTTCCGTAGCTGACGAAGCACTCGAGCTGCTTTCCGACCTCGGCGTGCCCCGCAAGCTCGTTGCGGACGGCGCGCTCGAGATACGGACGCCCATCAGCGGCGAAGTGATCGCCCGCGTAAAGACGACCAGCCGAACCGGGGCGGAGCAAGCCGTCGGTGCAGCGCATGAGGCGTTCCTCGAATGGCGCAAGGTGCCTGCGCCCCGCCGCGGAGAGCTGGTTCGCCTGCTCGGTGAAGAACTGCAGCGTGAAAAGACGGCGCTTGGGCGGCTTGTCACGATCGAAGCCGGCAAGATCGTTTCCGAAGGCCTGGGTGAAGTCCAGGAGATGATCGACATCTGCATTTATGCGGCGGGCCTTTCGCGGCAGTTGTGCGGCCTCACCATCGCATCCGAGCGCCCCAGTCACAGAATGATGGAGACCTGGCATCCGCTCGGAGTAACCGGCGTCATCTCGGCGTTTAATTTCCCCGTCGCTGTCTGGTCCTGGAATGCGGCGCTCGCCTTTGTCTGCGGCAACAGCGTGGTTTGGAAGCCGTCTGAAAAGACGCTGCTATGCGCGCTCGCGACCCAAGCCTTGTTCGACCGGGCGGCTGCGCGATTTGGAGGCGTGCCGGTCGGGCTGTCGACGGTTCTCATCGGAGGACGCGAAGCCGGGAGAGGTGCTGGTCGACGATGCGCGAGTACCGCTCGTTTCCGCTACCGGCTCGACCGCCATGGGCCGGCAGGTCGGTCCGCGCCTTGCCGCCCGCTTCGCGCGCTCAATTCTCGAGCTGGGCGGGAATAACGCAGCCATCATTTGTCCGAGCGCGGACCTGAATCTGGCGCTCCGTGGCATAGCGTTCGCCGCAATGGGCACCGCCGGACAGCGCTGCACCACGCTGCGGCGGCTGATCGTGCATGAGGACATTTACGATCAACTGGTGCCGAAGCTAAGAGCAGGTTTATGCGTCGGTAAGCATCGGCGACCCACGGGACTCGGGTACCCTGGTCGGTCCTCTCATAGACGGCCGGGCGTTTGAAGCGATGCAGAAGAGCCTCACAGAAGCCAAGGCGCAAGGCGGAAGAGTTGCCGGCGGCGAACGCGTTCAAATCGAGGGAAACCCTGACGGTTTTTACGTCCGCCCGGCCCTGGTCGAGATGCCGCATCAGACCGGGCCGGTTACATGCGAGACGTTCGCGCCCATTCTTTACGTGATGAAGTACGACGGGTTCGAAGAGGCGGTGCGGATGCATAACGGCGTGCCGCAGGGTCTCTCTTCTTCGATTTTCACCACCGACCTGCGCGAGGCGGAGCGCTTCTTATCGGCGGAGGGATCCGACTGCGGAATCGCGAACGTAAACATCGGACCATCAGGCGCAGAGATCGGCGGCGCATTCGGCGGCGAAAAAGAAACCGGCGGTGGGCGTGAGTCCGGCTCGGATGTCTGGAAGCTCTATATGCGCCGCGCGACCAACACCATCAATTACGGAACAGAACTGCCGCTCGCGCAAGGTGTCAAGTTCGATATCGAGTAAGGCCCGGTCTACGCCGTCCTCAATGGCTTAACTGGAAGGTTGCAGTCCCGCCAAATGTGTTCCAGTGTTTCTTGCCATATCCGAAGTTCGATACGTAGCGGCCTATACCGCCCAGCCAAATACGGCGATCGTGATCTACTGCAACCCTCGCGCCCGCCCAGCCTTGGGCCAACCAAACATCATTGAAGGAGCTATCCCGTCGATAACCGCCTGGCCCTAGCTCGATCGCTCCGTTATCTACTCTCCAGGCGTTCACACCGCCAAATCCGTTCACTAGTTGGATGCGATTGTTCAATGCGGACCAGGTTGCCTGCGCTCCAAACGGCGGAATTGTGTACCGTGCCCGATCGGTGACCGGCCGCACGATACAACGAGGACATTCCAGGCCTTCGGGCGTGAATGGGCCGCTTGTAAGCCTCGATGGAAATTCGAAGCCTTGGCCGGTCGGCTCGCTGGAAAACCCGAACGATTCAATCGTGAGATTCTTCACGAAATCAGACCGGGCCTTCGCTGTGTGCGCAGATAAACTCGATCTGCTGCACCGATTTCAGCGCCGGTATCTGTACGCCGGCTCCGACTGGCGGCGCGTTGTTCGAATCCTGGCAAAACGCGTTCACTGAAGCCGAGAGTAATCCGAGCAGGAGTGGAACACAGAAGTGCCGCATTGACCGAGTGACGTTCCACGCGGGACCTTGATTACAGCAAAAAAATCTTTGTACTCGGCCTCATTTCAGAAGCCCCCGTATCCTGTTCTCGATCGACGTCCGCGCCTGTTTCCCCGCAATGAGCGATTCGAGCAAACCTAAATCGGCATCGATCGTGATGTCTTTTTCGGTAACCTCGATCCAGCCTTTAATAGGCGCGCTCAGAATCCCCATCTTCGCTTCACAGGAGAACGTAAGCCTCGATCCCTGCCAACTCCTACGTTCATTCACGATCTTCAGTGCCGGAAGCGCCGGGGCTCGCAGAAGATCATCGAAGGAGCGATCGACCGCTCGCATGACTTCCTCTTTCGTCCGGTTGTGTGAAACAGTAATGCGCATGGCTTGGTTAAGTTCCGGCAGACTATCCGAAGAGAGCTCTCACCTGTCGCACGAATTCAACTCCGGCGATGTAGATGTTGAGAAGGCCGAGACCGCTCAGCGCGCCCCGGAAGTAACGGCTCATCCAAATTGCAACGAGCTTAGGCGAATGCACAGGCACCCAGCTCAATTCCCAGGAACGCAACCAGGGAAAGATCAACAAAAATAGGCCGAGCTCCAGAGCAAACAGAACCAGACAGAACCCCAAGACGCGCCGATGCCAGCGCATGAAGCGAGTGGATTTATCAGTGCGCGGCGGCTCGGGAGTTACGGTCGGTTGCGGAACCCGGCTCGTCATTCTGGCGCCTCGGTTTGAATGCCGGCTTGCGTCAGTTCGGCGAGCTTCAGTTCGGAGACATCAAATCCGGTCCGGTCATCATCGAACAGTCCAGGCTGCACAGCATCCGTAATATATCCCGTCCAATGCGTTCGGATGCTGCTCGCGCGAACAGGTTCGAAGCTGAAACGATGCAGCAACGTTGGACCATGCTCGCGAAGCGCGCGACGGTGATCGGGCGTTGAATAGCCTTTGTTCGAGGCCAGATTGTACTCCGGGAAGACCTGATGCCACTGTTCCAGGCATGCGTCGCGGTGCACTTTGGCAACGATGGAGGCGGCCGCAATCGCACGGCAGCGTGCATCGCCGTCGATCAGCGGTAATTGCTCGATAGGCAGATCAACCGTAATTGCATCGATGAGGAGATAGTCGGGCGCGACCGGCAAAGCTTCGACGGCGCGCCGCATCGCGAGTCGGGATGCCTGAAGGATGTTGATCTGATCGATTTCAAAAACATCGGCGCCTCCGACGGCCCAGTACACGCAACGGGCTTTGATTTGCGCCGCGAGTGCGGCACGCTCTTCAGCTTCCAGAATCTTGCTGTCGTGCAGGCCGCGAATGGGACGCAGCGGGTCGAGAATGACCGCCGCGGCAAACACAGGACCGAATAAGCATCCGCGCCCAACTTCATCGACGCCGGCGATCCGCGAAAACCCGCGCTCACGGGCCAGGCGTTCAAAGGAACCTACGCACCGGATGCTCATCCGCCACAGCTCAGCCGGACTATTCGCGCTCGCGCAGACGGGCCGCTTTGCCTCTAAGCCCGCGGAGATAGTACAGCTTCGCGCGGCGTACGCGCCCGGTGCGAATCACATCGATATGATCGATCACTGGCGCATTCACCGGGAAGATGCGCTCTACGCCTTGCCCGAAGCTCACCTTGCGGACAGTGATCGTTTCGCCCAATCCGGTGTTCTTACGAGCAATCACGGTACCCTCGAAGGCCTGCAGCCGCTCCTTGTCGCCTTCTTTGATTCGCACGTGCACCCGAATCGTGTCGCCGGGTCGAAATTCCGGATGCGGCTTGGTGCGTGCGTGTTTGCTAATGAATTTGCTTACGACAGCATTTTGCATGATAATTCTGCCCTATCTCTTCTGCGTGTGATCGGCGCCGCGGATCAGATCCGGGCGAAGCCGCTCAGTTTTCTCACGCGACGCCGCGCGACGCCAGCGCTGAACTTCCTCGTGATTGCCGCTCAACAGCACTTCCGGCACCTTCCAGCCCCGAAACTCCGCCGGCCTGGTGTACTGGGGATAATCCAATAATCCCTGATTCTCTTCGCCAAAACTCTCATTCCGCGAAGAATCCTGGTTGCCGAGAACTCCCGGCAGCAACCGCGCCACTGCATCCACGATCATAGCGGCTGCCAATTCGCCCCCGCTCAAAACAAAATCGCCAACCGACAGCTCGTCGTCCACCAGATACTCGCAAACCCGCTCATCCACGCCTTCGTAGCGCCCACATAGGAGCAGCAGCTCAGTCAAACCGGAGAACTGGCGCGCCATCGCCTGGTCAAACCGCTTTCCCTGAGCCGAAAGCAGAATCACCTTACGATCCGCTGTTCGCTCCGGAAAAATTGTGTCCACAGCCTCAAATAGCGGCTGCGGTTTCAGCAGCATGCCTTCGCCCCCGCCGAATGGCCGGTCATCTACGGTGCGGTGGCGATCGTAAGTCCAGTGTCGCAGATCATGAACGTGAATTTTCAATTTCCCGGCAGCCCGGGCGCGCGCGATCACGCCGTGATCAAACGGGCCAGCGAAAAACTCAGGAAAAATGGTGACGATATGGAACTGCATGAGGGCTGTGGCGCTCGGAATGCATTGCTTACAACTCCAACAAGCCTTCGGGTAAATCGACCGTTATCGCTTTGGCGCCCAGATCAATGCCGCGGCAAATAGCCGGCACGAACGGAATCAGCACCTCGCGGCGCGCCGGTCCGAACCTGCATCAAAGGCGGGCCGCCGTACTGTTCGAGACCCTCGACAAATCCTAGGGAGCTGCCCGTTTCAGCATCGATCAATGTACAGCCGATTAAATCCGACTGAAAGAATTCGCCATCCGCCAGCCTGCCTCGTTGTGAGAACGGAATCCAGATCTCCGCGCCACGAAACCGCTCCGCGCTCTCAATCGAATCGACGCGGTTGAATTTGAATACCCACTCGGCTCTATAAGGCCACGCGTCATCGATTTCAACCGGTATTTCAGATCCGTCTGCGCACGTCGCGACCGCCTGCTTTAGAGTTTCGAGCCGACCAGGCACGTCACTCTGAGACTTCGCCAGCAGCTCACCGCGATTTCCACGCGGCCGCAGAATATCCGCAACAACTACTCTTTCCCGATTCATGATGAATGCGCCGCGCGAGCGTGGGCGCGCGGAGGCCTATTCTAAAATCTCCAACGAGAAGCGCCGATTCAATTTGGTTCCCACCGCTCCGAGCAGCGTCCGAATGGATCGCGCCGTTCGCCCCTGCTTGCCGATCACTTTCCCGAGGTCGCCTTGAGCCACCCGCAGTTCAAACACACTGGCCTGCTCTCCCGCAATTTCGTGAACCGACACTTCGCTCGGAACGTCCACCAGCGCCTTGGCGATCTCTTCAACCAGCGTTTTCACGCCATCCTGATTCGTCATGGTCTGCCAACAAACTGCTTTTGTTATGAAGCTGGGGCCCGCTCCGTAGCAGGGTGCGTTCTCAACAACCGATTCACCGTATCGGACGGTTGCGCTCCATTCTTCATCCAATACTCGATGCGCTCGTGATCCAGGTGCACCTGCGCCGGCTTGGCAATCGGGTTGTAATAACCCACAACTTCGATTGAGCGGCTATTGCGCGCCCGTTCTTTTTCCATGATGACGACGCGGTAGCTGGGTTTCTTCTTCGCCCCAAACCGCGCCAGGCGGATTGCTAACATCTCTTACCTTTTCTTTTTTCTCTATTGTTGCAAACTTCTAAAATCCGGGAATGCCGGGCAGCTTCATCTTGCCCAGCCTCTTTCCCAGCAAACCGGCTTGATCCGTAAAACTCTTCATCATCTTACGCGCCTGCGCATATTGCTTCAGAAGGCTGTTCACATCCTGCACGCTGGTGCCGCTACCTTTCGCGATTCGTCGCCGCCGCGATCCGTTGATCAACATATGATTCCGGCGCTCCTTGGGAGTCATCGAATCGATGATCGCTACCACGCGGCCGATCTCGTTCTCGTCGATCTTTGCATTTTTGAGCTCTTTCAATGGACCGATCTGCGGCATCATTTCGAGCAGCCCGCCGAGCGGCCCTAATTTTCGAAGCTGCTTAATCTGGTCGCGGAAATCCTCGAGCGTGAAGTCATCGCCGAGCAGCTTCTCCTGCATTTTTTCGGCGGTCTTCTGATCGATCGCCTGCTCGACCTTATCGATCAACGACAGGACATCGCCCATTCCGAGAATCCGCGATGCTACGCGGTCGGGGTAAAAAGCCTCGAGCGCATCCGGCTTTTCGCCGATGCCGACAAACTTCAACGGCTGCCCCGTCACGGAGCGAATCGAAAGCGCCGCACCGCCGCGCGCGTCGCCGTCCATTTTCGTGAGGACGATGCCGGTGATCCCGAGCCGTTTGTGGAACTCGTCCGCCGAACGCACCGCGTCTTGTCCGGTCATGGCATCCGCCACGAACAGAATTTCCGTAGGATTCAGCGCTTCCTTGAGCTCATGCAGCTCCTGCATCAACTGATCGTCGATGTGCTGCCGGCCTGCTGTATCGACCAGCAGAACGTCACGGCCCGACTGCATCGCTTCCCGGCGCGCGGATCTGGCGAGATCAAGCGGCTTATTCTCGTCCGCCGATCCCTCGTAAATAGGCGTGTTCACATTCTTCGCCAGAATGTTGAGCTGTTGGCGGGCAGCCGGCCGGTAGACGTCCACAGAAACCAGTTGCGGGCGGTTCCCTTCCTTCCCCAGCAAACGAGCGAGTTTTGCGGCAGTCGTGGTCTTGCCCGAACCCTGGAGCCCAACGATCAGAAGCACCGTGGGCGGCTCATTCGCGAAACGCAGCCTCGAAGGATGGCTGCCGAGCATCTTGATCAACTCATCGCGGACAATTTTCACGACTTGCTGGCCCGGCGAGAGAGCCGTAAGCACCTCTTCCCCCATGGCCTTCTGTTTGACTTGCTCAATGAACTGCTTGACGACCTTGAAATGAACGTCGGCCTCAAGCAGCGCCACGCGGATCTCGCGGAGCGCCTCCTCCATGTTTTCGGGCGTTAATTTCCCTTCGCCGCGGAGGTTTTTAAAGATCCGCTGCAGCTTGTCAGATAGGTTATCGAACATCGGGTTACGCCTGCAGATACCTGATTCGGCTAGATTTTTACGGCTGTGATGCCTGTGAACTGACGGTTCGGATGGGCATGAGCCTACTTTCAGGACGAGTATAGCGGATTGCTGGAAGCGTGTTCCCGAAGCGGGACCCCAAACGGCATTCTTCCCGGATTGCACCGGCAACCCTACGCGGTGACAAAAACCAAAGAAATAATTTCCCCAATGAAATCAATAGCTTGGTGGGATTCTGTGGAGCTGGAATGCGGTTCGCTCTGGGTACCTTCGTGTGCGAAAGGAGTTCAACCTTATGCGTCAACCAATCGTGACCTGCGAAGTTGCTTGGATTCTAGGACTGATTTTCGGCCTGTAGTTTCTTTGGGAAATATTCGGCTACCAGGTTCTCTTGAGCGTAGCAAACAGCGCAAAATAGATCGTCATTACGCCCAAAGGGTGGTAGATTATTTTCACGAACAGTATTTTTACTGTCGCAGGAAAATATCTGCCATCTGGCCCGTGGGCGATGGTCCGTTTGTTCCACGCCTGCCTTAGAACCACTCGTTGCTTGGGCGCGGTTTATCTCGCATTCACCAGCTTGCCTGCCACGCTCCAAAGCTACGCGGAAAAGCTTCCCGTGCCGCAGATTAAAACGCGAATCTCCGAAGGCGAAGAGCAAAGAAGGATGGGCCACTTCATCCAGGCCCAAAAAACATTTCAATCAGCTGTTAGCCTGGCTCGAAGCGCTGGCGTAAAATCATAGGTTCGATCGGTCATACCGAGGAAGCGATATTCAATCGTCGTTGCCAAGCTAGGCAGAATTTGGAACGGAATGACAGCGCCGATGATCGCCTGATAAGCAAAGGCGCCGCGGGTATCGTTCAAATCGAAGCGCGGGAACCCACCCACACCGTAGGTATGCACGTCGCCGAACTTCGCCCACTGATAACCGGCGCCCACGCCCGCGTAGGGAGCCGCGTAGGGAAACGGAATAAGGCCCGTTAGGTCGTATACAACGTTGACCATAGGACCGTATTTTTCTTCGTTGCCGCCGGCAGCAGCTGGATAACCGAAGCCACGGCCCTCGGAAAACCGGTTATTGCGATAGTCACCTTCGAGTTCGACCCGGAGGCCGTTGCCAAGGCCATATCCCAGCGCCACCACGGCAGCCGGCCCGAGACGCGATCGTAATCTCGCGTCCGATGTCGTACCGTTGCCGTTAACCAGGTGTTCGTCGCGCAGTATGTTGGCGCCTGCGCCAATGCTGAGATACGGTCCTGTAACAGGCGGAGGGTTTGTCTGCTGAGCCTGAACGGCCAAAGGTACCGTGAGCAATGGGGAGCATGCAAACCCCTGGGGTTCATTACGCAGCCGCTGCGGTTATCCCTTCGTCATGAGCGGCGCGGAAGCCGCGATAACGCCTGCGGAAGGCATCGTCGAGCGTGTCATTCAAAACGGCGGTGCGAACGTCAAGGAAAGGCTGCACTGTCATCCTGTTCCAGCGCATCTGCTGCTTTTTGTTCATTCGTTTGGCGACGATCTCGTTGACCGCACTCTCGACGAACGCTGTCGAGATCGGTTCGCCGCGTCGACGCCGGGCAGCATAATGCACCAGCGCGTCTTCGTTCCGCTCGAGATAGCCCAGCAACTCACCGACGTGCCGCTGGAAACGTTCGATGCCCGCCACGCCACGCACATGCTTGCGCTGCGTCCAGCGACACAGGGCCGTGAGCTTGCGCCGGCATCCCGGCCAGCGACCGTGCCACAAGCGCCACTTGGCACGCTCCAGTTCACGAACCGCCTCGTCGGCAAGGTCCGTGTCGGCCGTGCCTGTGCCAAGACCACGGGCCGCCTGCAGCGCGTGCTCGAAGCGCACCGCGACGTGCCACCAGTCGAGCACGATCGTCGGCCTCTGGCAGCGCCTCGCGCTGCATCCGCCACAGCCCGGCATCGCCGTCGCACAGCACCGTGGCCGGCGTGTCCGCCTGCACGCCGGCCACGGCGAGCGCCTGCTTGAACGCGTCGGAGGCGATCGTCGGGCCGTTGCGCGCGAACGCGAAGCGCGACTGGATGCCATCGGCGTCGATCACCTTGCCGGCGACCACCTCAAAGTGGCGCTCCTCCTGGCGGTGCCGACTGCGGACGTAGCCGCCATCAAGTCCGACCACGACCGGTTCGGTTGGCTGCGTCATGTTGACGGGACGGCGGCTGCACAACGGTCTCGCCGACCCGCAACGTCCTGTTTCGAACCGTGCCGGCGTTCGGCGCCCCGCTGATCGGAAGCAAGTCCGACAGCAGGGCGGCGACCTTGCCGAACGGTGCCAGCGCCGCATAGCGCGCCGTCACATACGCCAATTCAGGCGCCACAGTCGCCGCTTCGAGGTCGAGCACCGGGAAGCTCTTGGCCTCGCCCGCAGCCTGGCAGGGACAGGCAAGCAGCCGCCGGACCCGAACCGGCACGTCGCCGAACAGGGAGCGGAACGTCGCGTTGTAATGGCCCTTGCTGGCCAGGACAGCCGCCACAGACCTTGCACCAGCGGCGACGCTCGCCAACGACGGTTACCTGCGTCGGGACCATCTCTGCCTGGAGCGCGGCTGTGAGCTGCTTCGCCTCCGCGAGACTGAGCCCAAGATCGGCCAAGCCGAGCCTGTTCATCGCGCTCGAAACAAGCGAGCTCCACCTCCGTCGACTCTCCGGCTGGCAACTCGGTCACCAGCTTCACCCGCAACGCCACCTTCGCCACCGGCTCACCCTCATCCCGTGAGCCCAAAACCCTACGTAAAGCGGAACAAACCCCACAGGTCTGCATGCTCTCGACCGACACGACCGAGGTGACCGCTTTCACCGACGGCTGTGCGGGCCTGCGCACGGTTCTGGCTAATGCAGGTGTGACGAAGCCGCCGATCTTGGACTGGTTCCACATTGCGATGCGGTGTGCCGGATGGCCAGATACATCAATTTCAGCGCCGCCTCATTGATGGGAAACCGCCTCGCGTCTTGATCACCTTACGCAGGCCATGATTGAAGTTCTCCAACGCCATAAGGAACTAACCCGAGCCTGTATCTGCCCAGCAGATGATGCATGTTCCATAGCCCCGATCAAGGCTGCCATGCCATCCTTCACAGAAGCCACGGTGACATTTGGCACAATACCGCTTGGTCTGCGTTCGGCGCCGGAACACGTCTTCACATATCCAGCAATCCGTCCACTCACCCTGTTCTATACGATCTTGACCGGTTTCAGACGTCTTTCGGACGTCGGCTGCTTCCGCCTCGTGTTCGGGCATACCACTCATTTCGCCTTCTCCTCGTTGCGCTGTTTCCGCCTCTGGCTCAAAACGTCGGTCCGCGCGAAGGACTACGTGTGCCGTGACCTTTCTAACGTGCAGAAAGTTCCTGTAATATTATCGTTTTGCAACGTGCCCAGGACGGGTATTTGGATATGAGCCAAGTCGCAACGAGGCATTTTTCCGCCTCCTCTACCTACCTGGAGCACATTCAGCCTGACCGGAATCGCTGGTATGCAAAAATGGGAGTTCCAAACGCTGCCGGAGTACATCCGGTAGTGTCTGGTTTCGATCACTAAAGGAACGGATGCTTTGGCGGCGTGACAGGACTTTTTTGCCTCTCAGCAAGATAAAGGGCTTGTCAGCCATGCCGATCACCCCCTGCAGTCGCACCGCCAACGTTCAGCGTCCCTACGCTGACGCCGACCTCGCGCGAGACAACGTCGATCGCGGAATTCGGCGGCAGCAAGTTCGGCCTTTCCGTACGGCGGGTAAGAAAATCGTTGGCAAGGCCCGGCGCTGGACGACTATAATGCGCCTCAGTTACAATGATCCCGAACTGTGGAGGTGGATCATGAGCAACTTCCAGGATGAGATATCCATACAGATCAGGAAACTGCGTGGGCAAATCGAGAGCTTCGTCTCCGAGAGGGTCTCCCCCACACTTGAAAAGGCGACCACTCGCCTGAAGGCAACCGCGGATACCGCGTCCCGGCTCGATGCTCTTATTGCGCTGCTCGTCTCCAAGGGGATCATTACCGAGGAGGAGCTCAAGGCGAACGAAAAGGTCCGAGGGAACGCTCAATCACAGGCCGTCCAGGAGATGCCGGGACGGTCCCACCTCCAAGGCAGGACCAAGTCTGAGCATCTATCAAGGCGTAGAAGACTGTTGTCACTTCGTGGAGCCTCACACCCGACCTGGTCGCCTGTGCCAGCCACTCCATCCGCGGGCACATTCTACGCTTCGCCCAATACGCTCTCGATAAGGCGACATCCCACCACCGCTCGACCCGCAACTGCTTTCACCTGAAATTTCCCGAGCAGATTCATCGCACTTCGGACACCTGCAAGCAGCAGTCCTGGTAGTTCAGGTTGTGGGTGATTTTCGTGCGTATCCTCAACCGATCTCAGTTATGCCGAACGGCGCCGGGCCGGATCACGGGTTGGGACGACCATCACCCAAGACACGGTCAACTTCCTGGTAAACCGCCGGATGAACAAATCGCAGCAGATTGCGCTGGTTGTGGCGAGGAGCTGATTTTCTGCGCCAGGTTCGCTGTGCCGTTTACAACGGCACGCTCGGCTCCGGCTTCGGACAGAACTTCCAGCTCGCCAATGACCGGTCCCGCGAGCAGCGGTTGCGGCTTGACACCCCAATCGCGAGGCGGTCCCCCATCAGATGGTCGACCGAATTAGCGACTTGGAGACTTCTGG
>CAWDMK010000007.1:0-8044 GCA_963803455.1 uncultured Acidobacteriaceae bacterium
TGACCGGATCGGCCGCTCGCGGGCACGGGTGATCGCCGTATTGCCGTACACATTGGTGATGGTTCGAATCCGCAACATAGATCACGAAGAAACAATCTCGGTGGGGCTTAAGATCGCGCGTCGGCTCGCGGATTTTCCAATCTCTGATCAATAGTCAAAGCGTGATTCCATGATCGTTACCTGCTGTTTCGATGGAACTCACTGGACCTGCTCCTCAACGCCCGTCCACTTGTCAAACCAATGAGTTAAGCCGCCGGTGATATTTCAGCTTCGTTGGCAACGATGGTAGGCTGCTTCGCTGGTGCGAGCGCGATTAGCGCTGCGCCGATGATCACGAGAACAGCCACACCGATCAGTTCTCCACGTGAAATCATGTTGCGCAATGCTTGCGTGCCCATAACAGCGGCGTGAGCGAAGCTCGACCATGCGGTGAAGGCGATCAGGCTGCGATTCTCCGAGGGTTTGCGGATTGCCAGAAGCAAGAAAACACCGAGCGCGACGTAAAGGCTGAACATCATAGACAACGCGGGCTCTTGTCGCATAAACATCGCCAAGGGATAGATTAAAGCCAAAAAGAGCAATCCCACCGACGCCAACACGATTTTTAGAACCAGTTCTCGATTCATGTATGCCCTCCCGAATACCGCACGACCCCGTTCGTCACCGATTGCGAGGCGGCCTGTATGGAGCAATGCTCCCTCCTCACGATACGCTAGGACAGGCTCGGTCGCGCTTACGTTACCCTTTGGCCCAGCCTAAACTGTTAGCTTGTCTCGGGCGATACATCAGCCGATCTCCATGCCGGTCGAAATTCCTCCGAATGTCGATTCCTGCGTCGCAAAACTGGGAACGAAGAAGGTCACGCTCACCAATCTTCAAAAGATCTTTTGGCCGGAGTTAAACAAAACAAAGCGCGATCTGCTCTGTTACTATGCCGCCATTTCAGGCGCCCTTCTTCCGCACCTGAAAGAGCGCCCCATGGTAATGAAACGTTACCCGCACGGCATTGCAGGTGAGTTCTTCTTCATGAAGCGTACCCCCGAGTACCGGCCGGACTGGCTCGAGATGTGTTCCGTTCCGCATCGCTCCGGCAACATCATCGATTTCCCAATTGTGCATGACCTCGCCTCTCTGCTTTGGATCGTGAATCTTGGGTGCATCGATCTCAATCCCTGGTACTCGCGTTGCGATGATGTGGACCGGCCTGATTTCCTGCATTTCGATCTCGACCCGGTCCCTCCTGCCGACCTCCCGCAGGTCCGCGAAGTCGCGCTTTTGGTGAGGGCATATCTGGAACAGCGTCAAATGGAAAGCTTTCCCAAGACCACCGGATCGCGCGGGATTCACATTTACGTTCCCATCGTTCGCAAGCCTGTGCAGAAGGAAGTCTGGCGCGTCGCGAAGCGCATTGCAGTCGAGCTTGCGAAACAGTATCCCGACTTCGTCACATCGGAGTATCGTGTGGCGCATCGTCCCGCGGGGCGCGTCCTGGTCGATTACAACCAGAACGCCTGGGGCAGAACACTCGCTTCGGTGTACTCCGTTCGACCGAAACCAGCAGCCACCGTCTCCGCGCCCGTCACGTGGGAAGAGATCGAAGCCGGCATTTCGATTTCGGATCTGTCGATGGATAGCGTTCCGGCACGCGTTGCCGCACACGGCGACCTCTTCAAGCCGGTTCTGCGCAAACGTGGACGCTTCCACTTGGAAGCACTCGAATGAGCCTGCCCATCCCCATCGAATATGCCCCTATGGAGGCCGAGACCGCCCGCGAGATCCCAACCGGCGCCGAATGGGAGTATGAGCCCAAGTGGGACGGCTTCAGGTGTGTCGCGTTTCGCGACGGCGAGCGCGTCGACATCATGTCGAAATCCTCGCAGCCGCTGGCGCGCTATTTCCCCGAGACAAAAGAAGCGCTGCTTTCGCTCGCCGCGAAAAAATTTGTGCTGGATGGCGAGCTGATCGTCACTCGCGAGCGAACACTGAGCTTCGATGAATTGCTCCAGAGAATCCATCCTGCGGAACGACGGATTCGGAAACTCGCGCAAGAGACTCCGGCGACGCTGGTGGTATTCGATCTTCTGGTGAATGATCGAGGCGTGGATTTCACCGGCCGCACTCTGGACGACCGCCGTAAAGAGCTCGAGAAGTTTGCCGAAACATTCTTCGGTGACCAGAATCGCATTCGGCTCTCGCCCGCGACGCGCGACTTCGAGACTGCGAAACGCTGGTTCCAGCGAATGGCCGGGCCGCTCGACGGCGTCATCGCGAAACGCCTCGATCACGCCTATGGTTCGGGCGAGCGCCGCTCGATGCTCAAGATCAAGAATCTCCGGACGGCGGATTGCGTCGTGGGCGGTTTCCGATACGGCTCCAAAGCCCGCGTCGTCGGTTCCTTGCTATTGGGGCTTTATGATGATGCCGGGAAGCTGAACCACGTTGGATTCACGTCGGGACTCGCCGCAGCCGAAAAAGCCGCCTTAACAAAACGGCTGGAATCGCTCATCGGACCTCCCGGGTTTACGGGCGCTGCGCCGGGCGGTCCAAGCCGCTGGAGCACGGAACGGAGCACCGAATGGGAGCCGCTCGCTCCCAAGCTGGTGGTCGAAGTGCAATATGACCACTTCTCCGGCGACCGTTTCCGCCACGGTACCAAGCTCATTCGATGGCGACCCGACAAGCGTCCGCGCGAATGCACGCTGAAGCAGGTGAGAAAAGAAAGCGACTCGCCCCTAACTCTCCTGAGTTAAATGCGGGCGCGCGTGTTCACGACCGGCGGAAGACTCGCGAATCGTATTCGAAAGCTTCGGCAGGCTTGAGCCTGATCTTTGAAAAACCCGCATGGCCGGGATTGATGAGCCAGTTCGATTCGGCAGGCGCTAGAGCTGATTGAACAGTCAAAATTGACGCCCGTCCGCTTTGGACGAATTCGTCTCCGATCAGGGCAAGCTCCGGCGGAGCCGGCGTTTGGCGCCAGTTCGCGGGTAGCCGGGTGGCTGAAAGTCTCAAACGCGCCAAACTGTTTGGAATCTCAGCCGTAGCTAACACCAGGTCTTCGGGCGGATAATCGGCATCGAGGTGAACGAAATATTCGAGCATCGCCAATGAGAGATGCTCGGAAGCGTACGCCAGGCGAGTGCCCGGACTGGACCAGCGCCCGCCGAAGCGGTAGGCACCCTCACCATCAAACGGCTGTTTCGAATACGGGCGGCGCAGGATGCGGTAGACCCTGGTCAACTCACTCCGCCGTAGGCGATGCGACCAAGTACGTTCTCAACCGCGCGGGCACCCGGCTCCGTATCGATGGAATCCAATGGAGCCTTGCCTCCAAGCGCGCGATTCGGACGTTTCAGCCATCGTGCGGCGACGTCATCGTTACCCAAATAGCGCTTCGAAAGAGCGATGATGCGCGCCAGCCGGTATAACCGGTCCGATTCAAACCGGGCCAGCCGTCCTTGCCGGCGCCGCCGCTGCAAGCTTCGTGGCGACAGATCCAGGCTCGCAGCTAGTTCTTTCAGCGTGAGGTGAGCGCCCTGCATCACTTCTTCCACAACAGTTTTAGGGAAACCGTCTCGAATGGCCTCTTGAAGATCCACCTGATTACGCAGAAGACGTCCGAGCACCGGCTCACCGCCCAGCTCTTCGATAACGGCGTTGAATTCATTTACCATTCTGACGCTCATGATAGCGCCAAATGTCGCACTATGAAAGTTGGGGCTTCAGGGAGCGGTGACGATGGAGATTTCTCCGGTCGATATCGGGCAGAAAACCCGTTAAGAGTCCAATGGCCGGCAGGAACGAGCACACGTGATACACGAAGCGAATGCTCGTGTGATCGGCCAAGACTCCCAGCAAAGCCGCGCCGACTCCGCCCATCCCGAACGCGAATCCAAAGAACAGGCCGGAAATCATCCCGATTCTTCCCGGCACAAGCTCTTGCGCGTACACCAGGATCGCGGTAAACGCCGACGCGAGAATCAGGCCGATGAGGACGCTCAAAATGCACGTCCATACGAGATTCGCGTACGGCAACACGAGCGTAAACGGGAGCGCGCCGACGATCGAGCACCAAATGACGTACTTGCGGCCGACACGATCGCCGATCGGCCCCCCAATGACGGTTCCCGCGGCAACGGCTGCTAGAAATACGAACAGGTAAATCTGCGACACCCGAACCGAAACGCCGAATTTACTGATCAGAAAGAAGGTGTAATAGCTGCTGAGACTCGCCAGATAAAAATATTTCGAAAAGATAAGTGCGCCCAGAATCGCAATCGAGATCAAAACTTTACGCGAGCCCAGCTCCGCCCCGCTATGTATATCTTTCGATCTCACTTTGCCCGTACGCAAAACATGTTCCTTGTACCAACCCCCTACTCTCATCAACACGAAAATGGCTGCAAGCGCGGCAAGCGAAAACCAGGAGATGCTGTGCTGCCCTCTTGGTACGACGATGAACGCAGCCAGCAAAGGGCCCAGCGCGGACCCCGCATTCCCGCCCACTTGGAACAGCGATTGAGCAAGCCCGTGTTGTCCCCCCGAAGCCATTCTCGCCACCCGCGAAGATTCCGGATGAAACACAGACGAGCCCACTCCCACAAGAGCAGCGGCGGCGAGAATCACCGCAAAATTTGGAGCGATCGATAAAAGAATCAGCCCAACGAGAGTGGAGACCATTCCCGCGGCCAATGAGTACGGCTTCGGCCGGCGATCGGCATACATCCCCACGAACGGCTGCAGCAGGGATGCAGTCAACTGATAGGTGAACGAAATCATCCCCACCTGCGCGAAGCCCAGGTGAAACGATGCTTTCAGGATGGGGTAAATCGCTGGAATCAGCGATTGCGCCATGTCATTCAGCAGATGACAGAAGCTGATGGCGGCGAGAACCGCGAACGCAATCTTCGCCGCCGCTTGTTTCTGAGGCTCCGCTGCTACGTCACTCAACTCGACTTCAGTTTAGCTGCAACCGCTGGTGCCCCCGCAGTTCTCGCATTTGTAGCAGGAGCCATTTCGCGTCATGATGCTGCCGCATTCCGAACACAGCGGCGCATCGCCGGCCGACGCATCGAAAGGCAATGCTTGCTGCGGCTCCGCTTCCGTCGGACGAAGCTTCGGCGCCTCGCCCGCTTCGCTCGCTTCCGTAATCCCGAGGAAGCGCGCTCCCAGCCACCGAAAGATGTAATCGATGATCGATTTCGCGTATGGAACTTGCGCATTGCCTGTCCAGCCGCTGGGCTCGAACCGGACATGGCTGAACTTGTCGACGAAAAACTTGAGCGGCACGCCATACTGCAAGCCATAGCTGATAGACGTCGCCAGAGTATCCATCAGGCCAGAGATGGTCGACCCTTCCTTCGCCATCGAGATGAAGACCTCGCCCGGCGTGCCGTCTTCATACAGACCTACGGTGATGTAGCCCTCATGCCCCGCGATGGAGAATTTATGCGTCACGGATTGGCGCTCATCGGGCAGCTTCCGGCGAACCGGACGATACACAATCTTCTCGACTGTTTGGGGCTGAGCGGTGGAAACCGGCGTTCCCGTCTTCTTCTCGCCTTTGCCGGTACCGGAGCTGAGCGGCAACCCGGACGAGCCGCGTTTCCTACCAGCAGTGATATAGTGCTTCTATCGAAAGAGTGGCTTGACGCATCCATGTTGGCGTGTATCTTTGGGCTACCGCTTCAAGCTCCAGCGTCCCGGTAAATAGCATGAACGAGTGCACAAGACGTTACGTGCTCAGGACATCGCTGGCAAGTTTGTCAGCTGCTGCAGAGCTTTACCCGCAATCGCGGCAGCCGCGGTTGCGGCAAACGGCACTACGCCGCGTCGGCTCAATTGGGATGCTTTCATTGAGCAACTTGAGCTGCAGGCGCAAGAACAACACCTGGATACCTGGGACCAGGGACGATATGTCCTCCAAATAGCCCATTTGGCTGCAACTCTCGATTTCGACGACGCTCGTTTTAAGCAAGCACGTAGGGAGTATCGTGATGACCATCCTCTCTACCCTGAATTCCAACAACTGATGCATACAAGAGACGTTCAGGTGAGTTTAATTACATTTGAGCCAGGAGAATCCCTTCCTCATCACGACCATCCCCATATGACCGGAGTGACTGCCTGTGCGGTGGGCGAACTTGACGTGACGAGCTATGACTTCGTTGAAAACAACGAACGCAACTGTGTTTTAAGGAAGATCGGCTGCGGTATTTTGCTGCCGGGAGCGACCAGTACGCTCACGGAAAAGAGGGGCAACGTCCGTGCAGTAGCTGCTCATGCATTTACTGAGATTATCGATATTTTTACGCCGCCCTACAACGGGGCACGGATTGCCAGCACGCGATGGTTCCGCGTAGATCCCGTAGCTATGGATAGCGGTCGGAGTCTATATTTAGCACACCGCATGTAAAACGATTGATGGAGCGAGGAGCGATGATAACCACTTTCCATGTTTTCAAACTAATAACAGCTTTCAGTTTTTGCGGCTTGGCGCTCTTTGGAGGTCAGCAGACGCCTGTTCAAAGCACATACATGCAGCGCACTTTTGGTGACGTTGAGCGAGCAGCGCGCGCTGCTTCTTCCAAAGACGCAATGTCAACCAAGGCCTTAGTAGAAGCAGTGTTGCAGGCAACATGGTTCGCTGCGTTGCCGGAGGCGATTCATGAGCGTCTGCTGCGCGCTTCCCTTGATTTCGATAGCGGGTTCGGCCATGTAGTGACGGAATCGCAGGTGACTAAAGCAACGAATCGGTTAGCGAGTGAGTTGCGATATTGCCCTGGTTGGTTCGCGGCAACTGGTGAGCAGGTGAGGATATTCGGATGCGCGATTTATCCCGCTCGCACCCACGATCCTTACCTCGCCCAATACGCCAACCGACCAAGTAGTAACTCGCGAGATGACACCAGCCGGCGGAACCTATTTAGCGCTGATGTTGTTTCAGCAGAAAGCCATCAACCCGGTTTACCAATTGACCGCCGACGAATGGGTGAAACAAATGCAGCTCCCGTTTAACACCGCTGATCTGCCGCGGATGGGCTGGAATGTTCGCACGGTAAATGGAAGCTTAGCAATGAAAAACTCGCGTTCTCTTACCGCCTGCAGCAGGAAATCAGCGCCGGATCACCGGGCGTGACTAAGGCGCTAGAGCAATTTTTCGGGAGACGTTGGACTCTATTAGGGAAATCCAGATGAAATTGGTACGTGTTTTCTTATGCTTGCTTGCGGCCTCCACGCTATCGTCAGCGTGCACAGAACCGCCCGGCTACGAGTTCAAAATCGAAGTCACTCTCTTGGTCTACAACAGTAACACCGGCTTGCTATTTGCAAATGTCCTTTATAAAAGGAACCTATTATGCGCAGTGCCCCTACCCCCCCGCCTGGCGCCGCCTCGTGCGATGCACCAGGTGCTGCTGGCAGCTATTACAACGGGACTGAGACCACGGACGACCTTGGTGTCGCGTCTGGGAAGGGTCAGAAACACCTGCTTATTACAAGTTCAAAGATTCTGGACAAGCAGAATGCAAGGGCAAGACCCTTACCTTTCCGCCTAACAATCAGACAATATTTTTGATGCAGCCAAGCTCGGCACCCGTTTCCACCATATGCGTCGCAAGCGAACCATTACGATGATGGGTATCTCACCTACCTCAGTTCAGGAAGGCGGCGACTATACGGTCACGGTTACCGGCTCTGGAATCGATGACACATATGGACCTCCGTGGGTATACATCTGCAGCAGCAACGGCTCCAACATGCAGTTTGCGGGCCAGTGTGCGTATAACGGTTCGTCGATGACAATAAGATAGATTTCGGGCCGTGCCGGATTCAAAAAGCTATTACCTTGTGATGGTACGAAAGTGTAATCCCGGCGGAACGCCCGGGGACATCGTAGGTGGCGGACATATAAACATAGCGGATTGCGGCAACGTCCCGCCGCTCGTGATTCACAGGTTGCTTACCTGTATCGGCAGTTAGAACTCAAAGCACAGTGGATCGGGTGGAGTATATTTTCCGACCGTAGCAGCGGTCGGCATGCGCACCA
>CAWDMK010000008.1:0-43433 GCA_963803455.1 uncultured Acidobacteriaceae bacterium
GCCTCATCATTGTTTACGTTCCGGCACCCGAACTCGTTGCCGCGCGCAGTACTAGCCGCTTACCTTATCGGCCGCTGAAATGCTTTCTCCTTGTATTCGGAGGAACGGACAAACGCGCCTTTGGAGCGGGAGACGGGATTCGAACCCGCGACATCAACCTTGGCAAGGTTGCACTCTACCAGCTGAGTTACTCCCGCGTACGGCTATTCGACATTCTCGAATGACTTTGTTGCGAAGTCAATTCATCTAATTGTAACGCTGAGTCTTAGGTGAAACCGGGCGTGACTCGAGACGCTTTTCCGACCACACTGGCATTTTCGGCGCGACGCCTAAGTCTCCCGCTTTCAATCGCTTCAACAAATTTTAGATTTGTCTTTGAAAAGCCGGGGGCTGTTGTTAGACTAGGGTTTCCGAAGAGACGGAACGGTTTCCCCCAGCCCGTAACGCGTTGCTGTTATCGAGCGTAGCTTACCTGAAAAACTGAGATCGTTTGCCTTTTTCCACATAAGTGGAAAAGCTGTGGGAAAGTTGCCTCCGTATGCATGTTGAGGAGCGCCGGTGTGAGTGACGTTTGGGAAGAAATTAAGAGCAGGCTGGCTGTTAAGCTCAGCGGCGGAGCATACCAGAATTGGATTTCTCGAACTGCCCTGAGCTCATTCCAGGAAGGCCGGCTCACGGTGCGCGTGCCTGATGCCGCAACCGAAGAATGGATTGCTCAGGAATACGCGCACCAAATCCGGTCGGTCATTGAAGAACTGAATCTGCCGGTACGTCACATCTACTACGCCGTGGATGCGCCTCTCGCGTTGGCCGCAGCGGCAGGAACATCGTTTGTCAGCACGGGGTCGAACGGAACGGTACATCCGGCTGAGCCGACTTTCGAAAAATCTGCCTCGTGGCTCAACCCCCGGCTCACCTTTGATACCTACGTTGTGGGCTCATCGAATCAGTTGGCGCATGCTGCCGCCCAGGCGGTCTCGAAAACGCCCTCCTGCAGCTACAACCCGCTCTTCATCTATGGAGGGGTCGGAATCGGCAAGACCCATCTGATCCACGCGATCGGGCGCAGATTACTCGATAACTACCCTGGGATGAATGTCGTGTACACATCGAGCGAACGCTTTATGAACGAGATGATTGCGTCGATCAAGCTCGACCGTATCTCGTTATTTCATCGCCACTACCGGAGCGCGGACGTATTGCTGATCGACGACATCCACGTGATTGGAGGAAAGGAACGCACGCAAGAGGAGTTCTTTCACACCTTTAACGAGCTCTACGATCATCGCAAGCAGATCGTCATCTCGAGTGATTCCGCTCCGAACCAGTTGGCCGGCCTAGTCGAGCGGCTACGCTCGCGTTTTGAATGGGGTCTCATGGTCGATGTGCAAGCGCCGGATCTCGAAACCAAGATGGCTATTCTCGACAAAAGGGCTGAATCGGAGAGCGTGATCCTGCCTCAGGATGTGCGGATTTTTATCGCGACGAAGACGAAATCGAATGTGCGGGAACTCGAAGGCGCGTTGACGAGGTTGATAGCGGTGTCCTCCTTGACCGGGCAGCCGATCAACCTCAACATGGCGCACCAGACATTGAAGTACCTCAACACCGGCTCGGAAAAAAAAATTTCTATGGAATCCATTGTTCGGGCCGTCGCTGAGCGGTTCTCGATGCTGCCCGCTCAATTGAAGCAGAAGAGCAATACCCGCCAGATCGCGTTTCCGCGCCAGATCGCTATGTATCTGGTCAAGGAACTGACGCGTGCGTCCTTGCCTGAGATCGGGCGCTACTTCGGAGGCAAGCATCACACGACCGTCTTGCATTCGATTCACAAAATCGAGACTCAACGGCTGCATGATCAGGATTTAGACAACTTAATCCACGGTCTAATCGCCGGCATCCACTAGGCTTGTGCGAAATGTCACGAAATCGAGCGCTATGGAAGGTCACGCGGCCCGCTGGAAAATAGATCCCGCGCCCGGGTTTAGGCCCAAGAGCCTCAATTGATCCACAGCCCACAAGTGCACCAACCTACAGTTTTTGCTATAATTTAGAAGGATTTCAACAATTCCACAGTCCCTACTAATACGGTTCTTTCTAGTACTAGTTATTTTTCTAGGAAGAGTAGAAAGCAAGACAGCGAGGAGCTTTACTCAAAGCCACTATGGAATTCTCGGTTAGTAAATCGGATCTGGTTCGGGAGCTCGGACTGACGCAGGGGGTCGTGGAGAAGAAGACGACGATTCCCATCCTCTCAAATATTTTGGTCGAGACAGATCAAGATCAGGTCTGGCTGACGGCGACGGACCTGGAGTTGGGGATTCGTTGTGCGTGTCCAGCGCGTATCAAAAAAGAGGGCGCGGGCACGATTCCGGCCAGGCGCTTGTTGGATTATGTGCGCCTGCTTCCCGACAGCGAGCTTCAGGTAAAGGTGGGCGAGAACCAATGGGCGAGTTTTGTGTGTGGGCGGTCGCGCACACGGATCGCAGGGATTTCGCGGGAAAGCTTTCCGGAGTTGCCGCAGATGCCGGAACCGCTCGCCGAAATCCCTCTGAGTGTGCTGGCGCAAATGATAGCGAGCACGATCTTCGCGATCTCGGCGGAGGAATCGCGTTTCACGTTAAACGGAGCGTTGCTCATTTTAAAAGACAGCGGACTGATCATGGTCGCGACGGACGGGCATCGATTGGCCATGCTGGAGAAGCAAGTGACTCTTCCGGGCTTGAGCGGCTCTTACCGCGCCTTGCTGCCCAGGAAAGCCATGGCTGAGATCCAGAAGCTCGCCAGCGACGATTCGAGCAAGCAGATTGAGTTCTCGGGCAATGATAATCACCTCTTCTTTCGCATCGATAAGCGCCTGCTGCTGAGCCGTAAGCTAACAGGCAATTTCCCCGATTACGAGCGCGTGCTGCCGAAGGAGCATCCTCACACGCTCGTGATTCAGCGCGAGGAGCTGAAATCCGCGATCGAGCGCGTGGCCCAGTTTGCGGACGAGCGCTCGCGGGCTATCCGCCTGCAGGTTTTGAAAGGGGAGCTGAAGGTTCACTCATCGATTTCAGAAACGGGCGAGAGCGAGGAAACGATCCCCATCGAGTTTAGCGGTCCGGATCTCGAGATCGGATTCAATGCTCAATATCTGCTCGATTTCCTCCGCTCAGTCGATCAGAGCGAAGTGGAGTTTCACTTCAAAGATGCCAACAGCGCCGGCGAATTGCGGCCTCATGGCGGCAGCCCTGACACGGTGTATCGCTACGTGGTCATGCCCATGCGTATCTGATGCGCGCGCGGAAAGGTAAGTGAATAGGCTCGACGCGGCTGCATGGCAGCTTGCGGTTCTTTGCCGCGTTATTGTCTCTCGAAACTATGGCTACAGTAATTCCAAACGAAACTTACGACTCGACCAGTATCAAGGTTCTGGAGGGCTTGGAGGCGGTTCGTCTGCGTCCGGCCATGTATATCGGCTCGACCGGCGAGCTAGGATTGCACCACCTCGTCTATGAAGTTGTCGACAATTCGGTCGATGAAGCGTTGGCCGGCTACTGTACGGAAGTCAGCGCAACCATCCACATCGATAATTCGATCACCATCGTTGACAATGGCCGCGGGATACCTGTGGACCTACACGCCGAAGAAGGGGTTTCGGCCGCTGAAGTTGTGCTCACGAAGCTGCACGCCGGGGGTAAGTTTGATTCGAACTCTTACAAGGTGTCGGGCGGCCTGCACGGCGTGGGCGTCAGTTGCGTGAATGCGCTCGCCGAAACGCTGCACGTTGAGATCTGGCGAAAAAACGCGACCTGGGAGCAAGACTACGAGCGCGGGATTCCGAAGGCGCCGCTGGCAAGAACCGGCAAATCGAACAAGACAGGAACCAAGATCACGTTCAAACCGGACGCCACCATCATGGATGCGACGGAGTTCAATTTCGATATTCTGGCGCAGCGTCTTCGCCAACTCGCGTTCCTCAACAAAGGCCTCAAAATCACGCTGACGGACGAGCGCGGCGAAGACATCCGCACCGAAGAGTTCTTCTATAGCGGTGGGATTGCCGAATTTATCAAGCACCTCAATCGCGGCAAATCGGTGCTGCACGACAAGCCCATTCACTTTGAAGGCGACCGCGAACTTCCAAGCGGCGGGAAGCTGACTATCGAAGTTGCGCTGCAATATAACGACTCCTATTCGGAGAACGTTTTCAGCTTTGCCAATAACATCAACACCGTCGACGGAGGCTCGCATCTCAGCGGGTTTCGCAGCGCCCTGACCCGAACGATCAATACGGCGGCGCAACAAGCGGGTCTGCTCAAGGATCCGAAGGAGAATCTGACGGGTGACGACGTCCGGGAAGGACTCACCGCCGTGATCAGCGTAAAGCTGCCTCAGCCGCAGTTCGAAGGCCAGACCAAAGGCAAGCTCAATTCGGACATCCAGGGCTACGTGGTGCAACTGATTAACGAGAAACTGGGCGAGTACTTCGACAAGAATCCCGCCGTGATGAAAAAGATCGGCACGAAGGCGATCGAGGCTGCGCGTGCCCGTGAGGCGGCCCGCAAAGCGCGGGATCTGACGCGGCGCAAGGGTGCGCTCGATTCGGGCGGCTTGCCAGGCAAGTTGTATGACTGCCAGGAGCGGGATCCGGAGCGGTGCGAGCTTTTCTTAGTCGAGGGCGAGTCGGCCGGCGGCACAGCCAAATCCGGACGCGACCGGCGTTACCAGGCGATTCTGCCGCTGAAAGGCAAAATCCTGAACGTCGAGAAGGCCCGCTATGACAAGATGCTGGCGCACGAAGAAATCCGGAACATGATTACCGCCATCGGGACAGGCATCGGGAAAGGCGAGGATTTCGAGCTGGCCAAGCTGCGCTACGGCAAGATCATCATCATGACCGACGCCGATGTAGACGGCTCGCATATCCGCACCCTGCTGCTGACATTCTTCTTTCGACATATGCAGCAGCTCATCACGCGAGGAAAGGTGTTTGTCGCACAGCCGCCGCTCTATCGCATCAAGAAGGGAAAAAGCGAGAAGTACATCAAGGACGACAAGGAGTTTACCCGTGAGATCCTGCGTCGGGCCACGGAAAATTTGGCCGTTGAGATCGGCGGAGATCCGGGTGCGCCGGTGCGAATCGAGGGCGCCGAGCTGCGCGCATTTCTGATGTCGCTCGATGAACTGGAGCAAATCTGGCGCCGGTTAGAACGCCGTGTGCGCGATTCGCGCGTGGTCGAAGTGCTCTCGGACGCAAGTCTGCCGATGGACACGAAAGCCGATTTACAGAACCAGGAGAGCGTAAAGAAAGTGGCCCAGCGTTTGCGCGAGGCGAAGCTGGAGGCCTCGGTGGAGCGCGAGGAAGAGCATTCTGCCTGGATGATCGGATATAAAGATCCGACCAACGCCACGCGTTATATCAACACCGAGTTCTTTTCGTTGCCCGAATTTCGCCGCCTGCGCGCCATGGTCAAGCAAGCCGCGCGGTTGAACCGTCCGCCGTTCACGATCGTCAAAGACTCGCAGCGCGAGGTGTTGCAGAACTGGCGCGATCTGCTCACGACGGTAAAGAACGAGGGCACGCGAGAGGTGAACGTGCAGCGTTATAAAGGCCTCGGCGAGATGAATGCCGAGCAGCTCTGGGCAACTACCATGAACGCCGAAACGCGCACGCTTCTGCAGATCGACCTCAAGGACTTCGTGGAGACCGAGCCGATCTTCTCGACTTTAATGGGAGAAGATGTGGAGAGCCGCCGCAAGTTCATTGAAGAGAACGCGCTGGATGTCCGCAATTTGGACGTGTAACGCACTCTCACTGGTAGCGCAGCGCCTCCGCGGGATCGACGGACGCGGCGCGATGGGCCGGGAAGTAGGCTGCGGCGGCGGCTACGATGAGCAGTAGCAGTACAACAAGCACGTAAGTGACGGGATCTATCGGCTGCACTCCATAGAGGAGGCGCGAGATGAGGCGCGAGACTCCCAGTGAGCAGGTCGCCCCGACAACCGCGCCGATGAGCGCGGGCGTGACGCCTTGCCATAGAATCATTCGCAAGATGTGTGACCGCTCGGCGCCTAGCGCCATTCGCACGCCCATTTCACCGAGGCGCTGCGCGACCGAGTAGGCAATCACGGCGTAGATGCCGATCGAGGCCAAGGTGATCGCGATGCCCGCGAAAATCACCAAGAGCGACGTATGGAAGGCTCGCCAGCCGAGCTCGCGAGTGATGATCTGTTCCATGCTCCGGGGCAGAAAGACCGCTAATTCCGGATTGACCTGATGCACTGCGGTTTGAATGGCTTTCGTAAAGCTGAGCGGATCGCCGGCGGTGCGAGCCGCAATCGCAAGCCATTTGAACTCGTCCTGAGCGAGCGGGGTGAACATTTCGGGAACCGGCTGCGCCTCCATTCCGTGTTGCCTCACGTCCGCCACGACTCCGACGATCTGTTTCCAATGCGGATCGTTCGAGTAATATGCCAGCCTGCGGCCAATCGGATTCTGCCCCGCAAAGAAGCGGCGAACCAAGGTCTCATTCACGATCACAACCGGCGTCGAGTGTTACGGTGTCGCGATCCGTGAAGTCGCGTCCGCTTAACATAGGTATCCCGAGCGTCCGGAAATAGCCGGGCGAGACTCCGTTGAATTGAACAAAGCGGTTGTCGGCGGTTTTGGCGGGCGGCATTCCCTCGATCAGAATGGAGCACAAACCGCTGCCGAGCAAAGGCAAGTTCGAGGTGACGGCAACCGAGTGCAGACCGGGAATGGATCGAATTCGGTCGACAACGTCCCGCACGAAAGGACCGACCGTGCCTGGCCCGCCGTAACGCGATTTCGGGAGAGAGATTTGTACGGTGAGGACGTGATCTGTCGAGAATCCCGGATTGACGCTGGTAACCTTTACAAAGCTCTTGAGCAGCAGTCCGGATTCGATCAGCAGCAGGGCTGCCACGGCGGTCTCGAGTGCGACGAACAATTGACGGAGTCGATGTTGACCCTTCGATTCCGTGACCCTTCCGCTCGACTGTTTCAGAACATCATTGACATGGTCGCTCGAAAAGCCAAGCGCCGGAGCTAACCCGAAAAGAATGCCGGTCAAGACGCCCGTGCCGATGGCGAAGGCCAGCACGCGCCAGTCGATAGCGATGCTTGCGGGGTCGGGAATGCGAGTGTTTTTCAGACCTCGCACAATCCGGACTGCGAGGAAGGCCAGCCCGACGCCGGCGATTGCTGCGGAGCAGGAGAGCAAGATGCTTTCCGTCAGCACTTGCCGGTACAGCCTGGTGCGGCTGGCGCCAATGGCCATCCGTACTGCGATTTCACGCTGCCGGCCCGAGGCGCGGGCGAGCAATAAACCCGCCACATTGCCGCACGCGATGAGCAGCACGCATGTCACGGCCCCGAATAACAGCAGCAAGACCGGCCGAATGTCGCCCGTAATGGTGTCGCGCAACTTTACTGCGACCGCGCCAACATCGCCGTCCTCCTTCGGGTATTCGGTAGCCAAGAACCTGGAAAAGGCTGTCAACTCAGCCTGGGCTTGAGAGAGAGAGACGCCTGCGCGAAGGCGGCCCAGCACCGAATACTGGTGATACCCGCGCGCGTTCTCGAATTGCGTCAGATCGAAGGCGACCGGAACCAAAATGTCTTCGTCTTCAAAGTCAAAGAAGCTGGTTTTCAAGACACCCGTTATGGTGTACGGATGATCGTCCAAGATAATTTTCCGGCCGACGACATTCTCGCCGCCGAAGTGATTCCGCCAAAAAGGCCAGGTCAAAATCGCGACGTCATTATGTCCCGGCCGGTCTTCCTCGGCGGTGAAGTTTCTTCCTCGAATGACATTCAGACCGAGCAAAGGCAACATTGTCGATTCGCACAAGAAGAGGCGAACTCGCTCGGGATGTGCGGCGCCGGTAAGATTGGCCTGGCTCTCCCGGTAAAGCGCAAGGTTGTCAAAGGATTTCAGATGCGCCTTCCAGTCGACGTAATCCGGCATGGCAATCTCGGCGCGATCGTTTCCGGGCTTGGTTTCAAAGATCTGAACGACCCGATCTGCTTGTTTGATGGGCAGAGGGCGCAGAATGACGCTGTCAATCACACTGAAAATTGCGGTGGTCGCGCCGATTCCGAGCGTCAGCGCGACAAAGGCGGCGAGCGTGGACCCTGGATTCTGCCGCGCTATACGCAGCGCATAACGAATGTCGTGCATCAAAGCCGCGAGCCACGATACGATGCTGGTCTCTTCCCCGTTGGTATGAGCTTATCAACATGATCCGCGGGGTCTGTTCTAATGGGCCATGCTGTCGCTACCGGCTGTGCGCGTGAACCGGAAAGCGGCAGATCGTGTTGCGTCCGGGCACCCGTGGATCTTTGCCGATGATGTAACCGATCGCGGTTCAGCGATGCCGGGCGACGCAGTGCGGGTCATTGATTTCAAGGGACGAAGTCTTGGAACTGCGCATTTCAGTTCCAGCTCGCGAATTGCTCTGCGGCTTCTCAGCAGGCATGTGGAAGAGATTGGCGAGGCGTTTCTGCTGAGGCGTATCGAGGCGGCGGAAGCTTACCGGCACCGTGTGGTCTCGGGCACGGACGCATACCGCGTGATCCACGCCGAGGGCGATCTGCTTCCGGGCTTGATCGTGGATCGCTACGGTGAGTGGCTGGCAGTACAGTTCCTCGATCAGGGAATGGACCGGCTGACGCCTGCAGTCGTGCGCGTGTGCACCCAGCTTTTCACGCCACGGGGCATTGTGGCGCGGAATGATGTCGCAAGCAGGGCGAAAGAGAACCTGCCCCAAGAAACTCGCGTACTTGCGGGCGAAGTGCCCGAGCAGGTCGAGATTCACATGCATGATCTACTCTGGCGCGTCGATCTTTTGAAGGGCCAGAAGACGGGCATCTTTCTCGATCAGCGCGAGAACTACTTGGCTGCTCGGAGTTATGCGCGCGGACGCGTCTTGGACTGTTTCACGGGGACGGGCGGATTCGCGTTGCATCTGGCCGCTGTTTCCGAATCTGTCGAAGGCATCGACAGCTCGGCGGTGGCGCTTGAAATTGCGAAATGGAATGCGACTGCGAATGGGATCCAGAATGTTGGGTTCGTTGAGGCCGATGTGCTGGATTATCTTCCGACCCTCGTCGCGGCGCATCGAGCCTTCGACGTTGTGGTTGTCGACCCGCCTGCGTTTACGAAGTCGCGATCGGCTATCGAGAGTGCTGCGCGCGGCTATAAAGAGATCAATTTGCGGGCTCTGCGATTGCTGCAACGGGGCGGGATCCTGATCACTTGTTCGTGCTCACATCACATGAGCGAAGCGCGGTTTTTGGAGCTGATTGCGGCTGCGGCGCTCGATTGCGGCAAGCAGTTGCGTGTCATCGAGCGGCGCACGCAGGCAAGAGACCACCCGATTCTCTTGACCGTGCCCGAGACCCATTATTTAAAGTGCCTGATTTTGGAAGTGGTTTAAGGTAACACTGCACGGTCGTGGCTCGAAGCTGTTTCAAAGGACGACGCGCATGTCGCCTTCGCGCCGGGTAACGCGCTCCCGGTCAAGATATTCGAGCAGCGGAATGGCGTATTTGCGGGAGATCTGAGTCCATTGCTTGAACTCGGGGACCGAGAATTTGCGGCCTTTGTGCGCGGCGAGCGATTTCCGGATGTGAGCGATCGCGTCGGCATGAAAGATTAGATCGTCTGAGATTCGCACGAGCGTGTGCTGCTTAATGAGCTTCTCAAGCAGTGCGCGGGCTTGCTTTGAATCCAGAGCCGCAGAGCTCAGAACATCTTTCGGAGCGGGGGGCTGAAAGCCGGCTTGGCGGAATGCGCCTTCCAGGGTCGTGAGTGCTCGAAGCTCACGATCATTGAAAGCAGGTTTGTGGGTTACGAGCGCGACGGAATCACCGCTCACACGAATTTCGGGAAAGCCGTCGAAGACAGCGGCTGCGAGGGACGGCTCGAGACCGAGGCGCGCCAGCGCAATAGGAGCACCGGCGGCTGAGGGGTTCGCGGCATGGAAAGCGCCCAGCCAAGTTGCCAGTTGACGGCGCCTCTGCGCGATCCATTGCGTCGTTAGAACATGGCGCGCTGCTTCAACCAGTACGAGCGAGGTGTTTCGCGCGACTACGGATCTCACTTCCGCCTCTGTCAGACCGGTAAGGCGCACGAGATCATGGATGCGCCTGCCGCGCCCACTCTCTTCGATGAGGAACTGGATACGCTTGGCGGGGTCGGCTTGTGCGAGCGAGTGCAAACGCGCGATGGTTTTCGACCGATTCAGGCGGCCGGGAGGAAACGCGTCAATCACAAAACCGCCTGCAATTGTGCTGGCGGGCGAAGGCCGCCGGAGTACAAGTCGATCACCCGGAAGCGCCAGAACCGGTTCCGATAGCCAGAGACGAGTGAGTGTTTCTGATGCGCCAATTGTGTGCAGGACCTTTACTACCGCGAACACCTCCGCTGTACCTATATGAAGGAGCACATGCTCGCGGCCTCGAGGAACCTCTTGGTTTTCCAGCCATTCGAGTTGGATGTCCAGGAGCCTCGTCGTTTCGAGCGCCCCGGAATGCGTCAGCACGTGGCCCCGCCGAATTTCAGAGCTCTCGATTCCGGCGAGGTTCACGGCCGTGCGCTGTCCTGCAATCGCGATCTCGACAGGCTGCCCGTGCACCTGCAGTCCGCGAATGCGCGCCTGTTTGCCCGTCGGATGCACGTGCACGTTGTCGCCTGTATGAAAGCTGCCGCTCGAAAGCGTGCCGGTGATAACGGTTCCGAAACCCTTCAGTGCGAAGCTGCGGTCAATCGGCAATCGCGCTACGCCGGTGGTATGCCGTGGTTCGAGGCGCTGTGTCAGTACTGATAACTCCGTTTTCAGTTCAGGCAGCCCTTCACCGGTCAGCGAGCTTATGTGAACTACGGGCGCATCCCGAAGGAAGGTGCCAGCACAGAGCGCCCGCAGGTCTTCGCAAGCGGCGCGGATTTGTTCAGGACCGGCGAGATCGATCTTGGTCAGCACGATGATACCGGCTTGAATGCCGAGCAGACGGCAAATTTCGAAGTGCTCTCGGGTCTGCGGCTTTACGGATTCGTCAGCGGCAACCACCAGCAAAACAGCTTCGATGCCAACGGCGCCCGCGAGCATGTTCTTGATGAAGCGCTCGTGGCCCGGAACGTCGACGAAACTGATGCTTTGGCCGTTTGGCAAAGTGAAGTGAGCGAATCCCAAGTCGATTGAAATGCCGCGCCGCTTCTCCTCGGCCAGGCGGTCGGTGTCCATGCCAGTAAGCGCGTAGACGAGAGATGTCTTGCCATGATCGATGTGGCCGGCCGTTCCGACAACGACTCCACCCGGCCGGGCCATACTACTATCTGACATGCGGGAGCTGATCTTTATGGTCGCATTCGGGACGCGGCAGAGGACATGAGCACAAATCGACTGGAGGAAGTGCGCCGACGCCACGCGCGGGCCGAGGAGGGCGGAGGCGCGGAGCGAAAAGAACGGCAGCATCGGGAGGGAAAACTTTCGGCTCGTGAGCGCATTGCGTTGCTATTGGATGAGGGTTCGTTTGAAGAGCTGGACAAGCTCGTGCGCCACCGCTGCTACAACTTCGGCATGGAAGAGAACGTCGTCGACGGAGATGGTTTCGTTACCGGATACGGGCTGATTCGTGGGCGGCAGGTCTTCGTATTTGCTCAGGACTTCACCGTTTTCGGCGGCTCGCTTTCGGAGGCCAACGCGCAGAAGATCGTCAAGATCATGGATCTTGCGCTGAAGACGGGCGCTCCTATTATTGGCCTGAACGACTCGGGAGGCGCCCGCATTCAGGAAGGCGTGGTTTCGCTCGCGGGCTACGCAGACATCTTCTTGCGCAACACGCTCGCGAGCGGCGTGATTCCGCAGATCTCCGCCATTATGGGCCCGTGCGCGGGGGGCGCGGTCTATTCACCGGCGCTCACGGACTTCGTCTTTATGGTGGACGGAACCAGCCATATGTTTGTGACCGGTCCTGACGTGATCAAGACCGTGACGCATGAAGATGTGAGTAAAGAAGATCTGGGCGGCGCGCTGACTCACAATGCGACCAGCGGGGTCGCACAATTTCTGGCAGCCGATGATGAAGACTGCCTGCGCAGTATCCGGGAATTGATGCGCTACTTGCCGCAGAACAATCTGGATGGCGTGCCGCGCAGTCGCGAGCAAGGATCCCGAGGAGCGCGCCGATACAGAGCTCGATACGTTGATACCCGCCGAATCGAACAAGCCTTACGATATCAAGGACGTGATCACGCGCGTAGTTGACGATGGCGACTTCTTTGAGATCGCGGAGCACTTCGCCCGAAACATCGTGGTCGGGTTCGCGCGGATGGCAGGCGAGGCGATTGGAGTGGTTGCGAACCAGCCCGCGCATCTTGCCGGATGCCTGGACATCAATTCTTCGAGCAAGGCTGCGCGCTTCGTGCGCTTCTGCGACGCGTTTCAGATTCCGATTCTGACCTTCGAGGATGTGCCCGGTTTCCTGCCGGGAACGGCGCAGGAGTTCGGCGGGATTATCCGCCACGGGGCGAAACTGCTCTACGCCTATGCGGAAGCGACGGTTCCGAAGGTGACAGTGATCACGCGGAAAGCCTATGGAGGCGCGTATTGCGTGATGGGATCAAAGCACCTGCGCACCGATGTGAATTTCGCATACCCGACGGCGGAGATTGCGGTGATGGGTCCCGAGGGCGCGGTGAACGTTCTCTACCGGCGTGAGCTGCAGGCGCCAGCGATTCCGAAGAGGTGCGGCAGGCGAAGATCGAAGAGTACCGCGAGCGCTTCGCGAATCCGTTTGTGGCGGCTGAGCGCGGCTACATCGACGATGTGATCGAGCCGCACGAGACCCGGCCGAAGGTGATTCGCGCGCTACGGATGCTGGCGAATAAAGGCGACACGATGCCGCGCAAGAAGCACGGCAATATTCCGCTTTAGCAACGGCGTTCTAGACGGCCGCCGTTTATCCTGAAGCGCGAGCGGCGACTCGTGACCGCGCGCTGTCACCGGCTCGATGCTGCGTACGCGTCCGTTCACGATGAACAGGGCCTGATCAAAATTATTTACTGTTGGGCAGATGTGCCGAGGTAAAAGATAAAGCTTCTCGCCGATAGCGGGGAGTTTGCCGTCTGTCCGCCTTTCGATGGGAAGGTGCTCTTCGCTGGGGCTCAGGGGAGTCAGCTCAGGATGGCCGGCTACCCGGCAAGTAGGCACGCCTGCGTCGGCCGAAACGCTCTTGTGCCCTGCGTCGCAAGTGATCGATCGCTGTGTGGGATGACTGACGACAGTGGTCAGAACGAGCGCCGCGGGCGCGTAGCCGTATTCGGGCGGAAGTTGCTCGAGGCTGCTCATGTCGTTAAAAACGACGGTTCCCGGTGAAACGCGATGCAACAGCGAGCCGCGCTGAAACGCGGGATAGGTTACAGCGAAGGGAGTTGCCGGAGTTCCTGACGTGATCAACTCATCGACATCAAGGCCGGAGGCCTTCAGAGCATCCACAATTTTTAATAGCTGATCGTATCCTTTATGCACGTACCGTTCACGGTCCGAAAGAGTAAATGAGGATACGTGCCCGTCGTAATAGTGGAGACCTCGAAACTGATTGCCAAGGTGGCGAGCGAGTTGAACGATCTCGGCAAGGCGTTCCTGTGCGATGCCGGTTCGATTCATGCCCGAATTTACATCGATGAAGACGCCAATTTTGGAGCCGTGCCAGGCGGCGGCTTGGGCCAGCGTTTCAATCAGGACGGAGACACGCGTATCCGGGAAAGATTCCGCGATGTCCAGCGTGCGGCGGGCATTCGCGCCCATGACCGAATAGGCGAGAAGAACGTCGGCTGCTCCAGCTTGGCAGGCAGTCAACAGTTCCAGTGTGGTTGCGCACTTGAAGTTGACGATTCCGTAATCGATCATGCGGTGAACGAGGGCGCCGAGTTTCGCGGTTTTGATGTGCGGACGCCAACGATTCGGGTCGCCGCCGAGCATCTTCACGGTAGCCTCGATGTTGGCGTCAACACGCTCAGGGTAGATGAGCAGTGCAGGAGTTATGACGCGATCGGGGTCGTCGATCTCATAGGGCTCCTGTGGAAGGTTGGTCGTCTTCACTCGGGCTTCCGCTTCCGAGGCCTGCGGTTTGCGCCGGCACCGGGCCCACCCGGGCGCTTCCTGGGCGCGGTTTTCTTCGGTTTCGGCGGCGGCGGATTCGGCTCGAAGATAGTAGGCTGACCCTCGACGATCGGTTGCGGCTCGTCCTCCTCTTCAACGACGGCTTCGGGGGCGACTTCAGGCAAAGCCGGCGGATAGAATTCGGCGCCTAATTGCACGATGAGTCCGCGTTCCTCATCGGGTTCGGTGCGCACAACCGTCTTGTCCTGGGCGTAGTTCAGGAATTCGGAAAATTGTTGGAAGCCATACTTCGCGAGATCAAAGTCGGGGCGCTCGGCTTGCACCCATTGTTCGAGCTCCTCGGCGCTTGCGCCATTCTCAAGCTCCATGCGATGCGTTTCCAAAACGTCACGGAGAATGGGCAGCGCTTCTTCCGGTTTGGGAGCAGCTTTCTCCGGGGCATGGCCGCCGCGTCGCTCGATGACGTAGCGGCCGCCGGAACCGCTCACGTTGATGAACTCGGCTTTTTTCAGCTTGTCAACGAAATCGGAAAAGCTGCCTGCACCGTAGGCCCGCTCGCTAAAGGCCGGATCAAGCTGCAGCATGGTGCTCTTTAAGAGACCCAGCTGAGGTTGAACGGCGCGCCGCTCAAGCACTTGCAGAGCCCGCTCGACGAGCGGCATCACCTGCGTCAAATCCAAAGGAGCGGGACGCTGGCCGCGTTCTCTCTTATCTCTACGATCGGGCCGCTCACCGCGCTCGCCACGCTCGCGACGATCGGGCATGGGCTGCGCGATGATGCGATCGCCATCTTCGAGCAGTGATTCGTAGCTTACGAACTCGTGGCAATTCTGCTGAAGAATGGTGCTGGTGAAGGCTTTACCTCCGACGACGAACACCGTCTTGCCGTACTCTTTGAGCTTGTTGACGAGCGGAATGAAGTCGCTGTCGCCGCTGACGATCGCAAACGCATTGACGTGCGCATGCGTGAAGGCCATCTCGAGCGCATCGAGAGCCAGGTTGATGTCGGCGCCGTTCTTGTCGCCACGAGGCGAGGGGATGCGCTGCACCATTTGCACCGCGTTTTCGGCCATCTGGCGAGTCGCTCCTTCCTGACGCCCCCAGTTCGCATAAGCGAACTTCGCGACGATATCGCCGCGCTCCTTCAGTGCTCCGAGCGGGAGCGATACGTCGAATTCGCGGCGCAGCGTCGATTTCACTCCAATCTCGATATTGTCGTAATCGACGAACACCGCAATGTTCAGTCTGTCTTGCATGAATTCCCTTCTCTGTCCATCGCGCGCCGGCTCGAGGTGAGGCGCAGCGTTATCTCTTGTAATCTGACGGGAGATTGTGCTCAAGCGGGTTGTTTCGCCGACTCGCGAATGAACTGAATGATTTTTTCGAGTGAAGCGCCGGGTTGGAAAACTTCGGCGACTCCAAGCTTCTTGAGTTCCGCCGCATCCTCGTCGGGAATAATCCCGCCGACGACCACCAGAACATCGGTCATCTCCTTTTCACGCAGCAGCTCCATGAGACGGGGCACAATCGCATTGTGCGCGCCCGAGAGAATCGATAGCCCAATGACTTGGACATCTTCCTGCAACGCTGCGTTCACGATCATCTCCGGAGTTTGCCGGAGACCGGTGTAAATGACTTCCATTCCCGCGTCGCGGAGAGCGCGTGCAATTACTTTCGCGCCGCGGTCGTGTCCATCGAGGCCAGGCTTGGCCACGAGTACACGTATTGGAATGCTCATACTTACACTGTCCAGATTATAAGACCGCGAACACTGGGATGCATCGCTGATGCGAACTCTAAAGAGAGGTCGGAGCTGCGAGTGAATCCTGAGATGGACGGACCCTAGTTCCATTAGAGCATGTTTTGTGGCCGTGTAGAAGGCCGGGCCGGTCATGACCGGCCCCTACGAGCGGTTAGAGGTCAGGGGCTATTCGGGACGAAAAAAAATAAATGGTCTGTCGGGGAGGTGTCGATTTTGCGTCCGTCGCCCGTCGTACTGGCAGGAGGAACCAAATGCAATACCTGCTGTTGATCTACGAAGATGAAAAGCGATGGGCGGACCTGAAGTCGCCCGAGCTACAAGCCGAGCTTGGCGAGTACCGCGCATTCGGCCAAGAGTTTGCGGGGGCTATTAAGGGCGGCAACGCACTCCAACCGACGAGTGCCGCGAAAACCGTGCGCGTGCGCAATGGGAAACCGCTAGTCACCGACGGGCCGTTTGCCGAAACGAAAGAGCAGCTTGGCGGTTACTATTTGATCGAAGCTGCCACTGCGGATGAGGCGATAGCCGTTGCCGCGAAGATACCGGGTGCGCGTTTCGGCTCCGTCGAGGCTCGCCCTGTCCAGAAATTTTCGTAGCTGGTGAAGCTTATTTCAGGAGGGAATACATGTTGACAACAAACGTTAGTGCGATGTGTGGAGAACTCACGGCCTACGAGGTCGAAGAGGCGCGCCGATATCTCGAGGAGGCACGCGACGGCGTATTCTTAGCCACAAACGGGCTGTCCGAAGCGCAGTGGAATTATCGGCCGGCGTCGGGCGGCTGGCCGGTTGCCGGGATCGTCGAGCACATGGTGGTTATTCAGGACTTGATTCTGGGTCCGATTGCCGAGGCGCTCGCCAACTCGCCCGAAGCTTCTGGCGCTGGGCCGGAAACAATCGATGCGATTATCAAAACCAAGATTCCGGATCGGAGCCGAAAATTTCAGGCGCCTGAGTCCGTGCATCCTACTGGCCGGTGGAGTTCTTGCGAGTCGCTGAAACGGCTATCGGCGAATACGCAACGGCTGATCGAGCGCCTGGAATCCGCGCCGGGGTTACGGGAGCACGTCGTGCCCTCGCCGCCGATCAACGCGGTCACGAATGGCGAACACAAGTTGATGGACGGTTACCAGTGGATTCTTGCTGCGGCCGCACACACCGATCGCCATACTCGACAGATTCTCGAAGTGAAAGCCGAGGCCGGTTTTCCTGCGAGCTGATCGCGATGCGCTACATGATGCTGATTTATACGAGAGAGGTCGAGGGCGGTCCCGTGCCCGAGGAAGGGGAACGGATCAAGGCCGCTCATCGCGTGGTGATTGAGGAAGCCGCGCGCAAGGGCATTCTGGTAGCCGCCGAACCATTGTCACGGACAGCAAGCGCCACCACGGTGCGTATGCAAGATGGGAAGCCGCTGATCACGGACGGCCCGTTCGCCGAGACCAAGGAGCAACTGGCGGGATATTACATCCTGGATTGCGAACACCTGGACGAAGCCATCGAATGGGCCGCGCGAATTCCCACGGCGTGCAAAGGCGGCGAAGGCTGTGTGGAGATCCGCCCGTTACCCGGCTTGCAGACGGATGACTGACGTCCGTTCGTTGGCGGAAGAGGTGTTCCGGGGAGAATCGGGCCGGATCGTCGCGAGCCTGATCCGCATTTCCGGATCGTTCGACCGAGCAGAGGAGGCGATGCAGGAGGCCTTTGCCGCCGCACTCGTCTCCTGGCGCGAAGACGGCATCCCAGACAATCCGGCGGCCTGGATCAGCACCACGGCGCATCGAAAGCTGATCGATGCGGTGCGCAGGGATCGTACACGCCGCGAGAAACAGGATTCGCTGCGCTACCAGATCGAATCGGCTGCTTCGAAAAGCTCGGAGCTTCAGGAGGAATTCGTGCATTTCCCGGACGATCGGCTGCGTCTGATTTTCACTTGCTGCCACCCTGCGCTCAACCGGGAGGCGCAGGTTGCGCTGACTTTGCGGACGCTCGGCGGCTTGAGTACTCAGCAGATCGCCAGGGCGTTCCTGGTGCCTGAAGCGACGCTTGCACAGCGACTGGTGCGTGCGAAGCGAAAGATTCACGAAGCGCGGATCCCGTACGAAGTGCCGGGCCCGGAACGCCTGGACGAGCGTCTGGAGGCGGTGCAGGCGGTGGTGTATCTGATCTTCAACGAAGGGTACGCGGCGACTTCCGGCAATGATCTGGTCCGTGAGGATCTCTGCGGTGAAGCGATCCGCCTGGCTCGCGTGTTGTGCGAGCTGCTTGGGCGAGATGCGGAGAACTTCGGGCTGCTGGCGCTGATGCTGCTTCAGAATTCCAGGCGGGCGGCGAGGGTGTGTGGAGGCGCGCTGGTCACGCTCGAGGAGCAGGACCGCGCGCTATGGGACCGCGGCGCGATTAGTGAGGGTCTCGACGTGCTCGAGCGAGCGCTCGGTATGCGGGAGCCCGGACCGTATCAGGTGCAGGCGGCTATCGCGGCTTTGCACGCAGAAGCGCGTACGCCGGACGAAACGGATTGGCAGCAGATCGCCAGGCTCTACGAAACGCTCATGGCATGGAATCCTTCTCCCGTGGTCGCGCTCAATCATGCGGCCGCGGTTGCTATGAGCATAGGCCCGGAAGAAGGCCTCAAGCGGATGGCCGCCCTTGCCGGTCCACTCGAGCAGTATTATCTGTTCCATGCCGCGCGGGCTGATCTTCTTCGGCGCCTCGACCGGCGCGCGGAGGCCGTTGAAGCGTATCGCCGCGCTGCGGCGCTGGTTACCAATTCCGTGGAACGGGAGTTCCTGAATCGGCGGCTTCGGGAGTTGGCGGCGGCGGTTGGTCAAAGTCAAAACAGAGAGTGCGAGAGGTAACAGGCGCCTACTCACAGCGAAGAGCGGTTAATGGGTTCAGGCGGGCGGCGCGGCGGGCCGGCACAAAGACGGCAAGGAGCGCGAGAGCAGTAATCGTGAAGAGAGCAAGAGAGTACAAAACCGGATCGGTCGCGGAAACACCGAATAACCACGCGCGAAGAAACCGAGTCAATGCGAGCGAGATCAATAACCCCGCCACGAGTGCGATAGCCAGGAGTCGAACCTGCTCGGAAAACACAAGGCTCAGAATGCTCTTTGGGCTGGCGCCAAGCGCCATGCGAATGCCAAATTCCGAAGTGCGCCGTTCAACGGAATAAGCGGACAAGCCGTAGACGCCGGTGGCAGAGAGAAAGAGCCCGATCAGACCAAAACCCACAGACAGCGCTGTCAACAGCCGTTCGTAGAGGAGATTGGAGTCAATCAAGGAATCGAAGGTATGGAAAGCCACAATGGCCTGACTGTCGAGATGCCTCACCAGTTGCTCAATCGGCTTTTGAAGATCGCTCGCCGGTAAACTTGTCCAAACTTCCAGATTCAGCGTCAATAGGAACTCGAACGAAGGAGGGAGCTGAGCGATTGGGCGATAGAGCGTCGGAGGAGCATCTGCGCGCAGCGAACGGTAGCGCGCATCGCCAACGACGCCTACGATTGTGATCAGGTCCTTTTTCCCTTTTTCGTAAACCTGATAACCGATAGGATTCGCAGAGCCGAACGCGCGTGCCGCGAAGGTCTGATTCACTAACGCCACCTGAGCCGTCTTAGCTGAATCGTGGCGGTCGAAGTTTCGGCCTAGGATTAAAGGCGTTCCGAGAGTCTCGAAATAATCCGGCGTCACCCAATTCTCGAAGCTGTGATACGTATGCAGCCCTCTTTTGGGGTGGCCGGGAATTTCGTACTCTTGTTGCCAGGTTTGGCCTGTCAGTGGCACGACGACGGAGGCCGCGGCGGAGCGAACGCCTGGAATTGCGTGCACCTGTTCGAGGAGGCGATTAAAGAACCGTGCGACGTCTGCATTCTTGTGGATCGTTTGACTAGTATCTACGTCGGCAATCAGAAGGTGATCACGCCGAAACCCCGGATTGAAAGTACGCAGATCAAAGAGACTTCGTGATAACAGCACTGCTCCAAGCAACAGCACAAGCGAAAGACAGATTTGGACCGCGACGATCGCTTTGCCGAAAGATGTCTTCGACGCGAGCCGCTGACTGCCTTCACTCAGCGCCGAATTTAGGTCAGAGCGTACAGCTTGCAATGCCGGCGCAAAGCCAAACAGCAGAACGGTTGAAAAGAGCAGCGCAACCACTTCGACGAACAGGCGCCAATCCGGTCTGGTATCGAGAAAAATATTCGGATCGGAGCCCGACTGAAGAAAAGCAACTAATCCCGCGGTGCACGCAAAATAGACGGGAATGCCTGCACAGCCGCCAAGAACACCGATAAGCGCACTCTCTGTGAGCAGCTGCCGCAGAATGCGGCCCCGGTGAGCGCCTATGGAGAGGCGGATCGCGATTTCGCGGTAACGCACGACAGAACGGGCCAGCAGGAGATTCGCCAGATTGGCGCAGGCAATTAGAAGAATGAAGCCCGTCATTGTTAGCAGAACGTATAACGGTCTCGAGAACCGTTCGCGAACAGCGGACACGCCAGTTGCCACTGATGCCGTATAGAGCGTATCCCGGTTTGCGGTTTCCGACGAGGATGGATCGATCTGCTTTCGAATGGAGGGATAGACGGTGTTCAGGTTGACGGCGAGTTTTCGGACCGGCACGCCTGGCGGCACGCGCGCCAGAATGTTAAGCCATGACCAGCCGCCGCTATCCAAAATCGGTTGGGCAGGGTTGGTTGCGGCGTAACCCGCAATCGGCAAAATGAGATCGGAATACGCGCCCACGTAAAAGCCGAAAAAGCTCGGCGGCGCAACGCCCACTATGGTGAAAGGCTGCGCGCCGATCGAGAGGTGTTTTCCCAGCGCGTCCGGATCACCACCGAATTGAGATTGCCACAAGCGGTAACTCAGAACGCAATTTGCCCCGTGAGGAAGGCCTCTGATGTCGTCTTCTTGCGTGAGCAAGCGCCCTATGTGAGCTTTCAATTTTAGAATCCGGAACGCGTCCCCGGAAATGATCAGCGCGGGAGTATTGCGCGTCGCAGTTCCATAATTCACTTGCACGTAATCGCCGCCCAAAGCAAAGAGAGGAACTCCTGTGCGGTTGGCCTTGCGGAGAGCTTCGAACATGCGATACGAGAAGTGTATCGTCCTTTTCGTCGGGTGTATGGTGGCCCAATTCCCACAATTCTTCGGGTTGTGGGACCGGTAGCGTCTTGAAGAGCAGTGCATTCGTAAGGAAAAAATGCCCGTTGTCGCCCCAAGCCCAATTGCTAACGAGAGACACGCCGTTACGGTGAAACCAGGACTCCGGGTCAAAAGGCGAGCACCATAAGCGACGTCTCGCATCAGCGACTCCAGCCAGTTCCATCCCCATACCTCCTGGCTGATTTCTTGCCAGCGCGTAGCATTCCCGAGCCGCTGCTTTGCGGAGGCCAGGTCGGTGTCTTCAGCAAGCATGGCGAGATGGGTTTCTATCTCCTCGCGGAGCTCGGCCTGCACGTGGCGTTTTCGCAGGAAGTATTGAAGCCGGCGTACGAGTTCCAGAATCAGGTGAGGCATATTTCGCTACGACGAAGCCGCGATCACGCGCCCGATGGCTTGCGAAACACGCCGGTATCTACTTAGCTCGAAATCGAGCTGCTTCCGGCCCAGAGCGGTAAGCGAATAGACACGAGCGCGGCGCCTATTTTCGGTATCTTGCCACTCCGCTTTGACCCAGCCCTTCAGCAGCATGCGTTGCAGAGCCGGGTAGAGCGATCCCTCTTCCACCCGGAAGACATCGCGTGACGCGGTTTCCACAAATTGAGCGATTCCGTATCCGTGATTTGGACTGCGCGCCAGAATTTTTAGGATCAGGAGGTGGAGAGTTCCTGGTGGGATTTCATCGCGCAGCGGCTCTGCCATAGATAGCCTTACTAAGGCAGTCTACTGAAATGTGATTTTCTTGTCAAACCTGATACGGGTTTTTGTGCGTTCGAGAGGGAAGTCGGGCATCGGGCAGGGCATGCCGGCTCGAAAGCCGGCATGGCAGCCTGAAAGGCCGCTCCACGTTCAGGTCAGGGGGAGTCGGGAGGGCGGAGGGGGCCGGCGTGGCCGGTGCCGGAGGATTTTTCGCGCTGGATGAGCTCGAGCCATTGCGGCCATAACATTCTTTGCACGACTCTGAGATCGGCACCTGGCGACGGACGTGTCGGTTTCGCCCAGGCATATTCGGGCGGGACATCGTCGGGGAACAGAATGCTGCGGCTGATGTAGAGCGGGAGGCGCGGGTTGGCTGGCCGCTTCGTCGAGCAGCTCTTGATTGCTCGGATAACCATAGGTGCGGGTGATTCCAGTGGAGGCATCGACTTCAACCGCCTGAGTAAAGCGAATCTGGTTGAGCGCCGCGGCGTCAGATTTATCGAGCCGTTTGAATTCGATGGCGGCGAGTTTGGCGAAGGCGAGCTCGCGGGCCTGGTCGTCGCGGTGAATGCGGTGGTAGTGCGCTTCGACTTCCTTGTAATAGCGCAGAAAGGAGCGCTCGGCGGTGGTGTGATAGCGGGTGAACGTGGCGAAGCTTTTGTGGTGCTCAGGGGTCCAGAGGTGGGCGTTGCCGGGGAGCTGCCATTCGATCTCTTCGAGGCGCTTGGTGTTGCGCTTGAGCTTCCAGTGCGCGAGCGCGAGTTGTTCGACCAAGCCGAGGGCGGGTTGGGTGTCGGGGCGGTAGTGATCGAACCAGGCCTGGACGGTGGCTTCAAATTCGGCGGGATCTTCGTCGGGCAGCACGGTTTTCTCGGAGCGGCAGCCGTGCTTGAGGGAGTTTTGGCTGGATTTCGCTTTGCCTTCGGGGCTGCGCGGACCGGTAGGACCGGTGCGGTGCTCGGGCGGGAGCTCGTCGATGATGAAGTCGTCCATCGGCATGGTTTCGCGTCATTGTGGCGGGGCGGGAGTGCAAGACAGCGGCGCGAGCGTAGGGCAAGCGATTGATTCAGAGTGGGATGGAAGATTTTCGGAATCGGTGACCGGACCTGCGGTGAGAATGCGCGGACCGGGATGCGGCATTTTTGCCGAACGAACTCGGGGGCGTGTTGGGGCCAATGGCTCATCCGACAGCAGAGCGCAATTCCGTTTTATGCGCGCACTCCGCTGGTAGATGTTCCAGCTCGAAAATCAGAGTTCCAGATGAGCTCTCGTTTTCATCTAATCAGAGACTCAATAATGAGCATTACTGAGATCCCTCCGGTTGAAGGCTCTCAGCCACCAGAAGAACGCCCCGCTGCTCAGCGATCAGGCAAGGGCCGCGGCATCGCACGAACGATCGGATTAGGACTAATTACAGGGGCGTCGGACGACGACCCGTCAGCGATCGGAACCTACGCCAGCGCAGGCGCTAAGTTTGGGCCGGGCTTCCTCTGGACCGCCCCGGTGTTGTTGCCAATGATGGTGTGCGTTGTCTACCTATCCTCGAAGCTCGGGCTGGTGTCCGGGCGAGGTCTATTCGCCATCATCCGTCAAAATTACTCGCGCTGGTTTCTCTTCACGATGCTAACAGGCGTGGTCATCGGAAACACCATCGAAGCCGGGGCCGACATGGGCGGAATGGCGGCAGCCCTGAACCTCTTCGTTCCCATTCCAATCGGCTGGACGGTGGTTACTCTGGGGCTGCTCATCTTAGGCTTGCAGATCTGGGGCTCTTACACGCTAATCCGGAATATATTTCGAGTGCTTTCGCTCATACTTCTGGCCTATATCGGGTCGGCGCTGCTCGCGCACCCGGATATAGCTAGCGTCCTACGTGGCACGCTGATACCCACCATTCGCTTCAATAAAGATTTTCTAGCGATGATCGTGGCTGTAATCGGGGCCTCGCTGTCCACGTATATCTCCACGTGGCAATCGAACGAAGAAGTTGAGGAAAAGATCGCTGCGGGACGGAGACAACTCTGGCAACGTAAAGGAGCGAGCCGGATCGAGTTGAAGGAGTCCATGTGGGACATCGTGTTTGGCATGTTTTTTGCGAACATTGTGATGTATTTCGTCATCCTGTCCACGGGGGTGACGCTCTTCAAGGCAGGTAAGACGGACATTAATTCAGCAGCGGATGCGGCGCAGGCCTTGCGGCCGCTGGCCGGCAACGCGGCCGGGCTGCTGTTCACGTTGGGCGTGATCGGCGTCGGCTTCCTTGCAGTCCCCGTGATGACGACCGGCGCCGCCTATAATCTCTGTCAAAGCACCGGGTGGAAAAACGGTCTGTATCTGAAACCTGCGGAGGCCAAAAAATTCTACGTAGCTATCGCGATCTTCACGTTCATCGGGATGGGCCTGAATTTCATTGGCATCAATCCGATGAAGGCGCTCGTCTTCGCGGGGATCGTACAGGGCTTTTCGACGCCGCCTTTGATGCTCTTAATCCTGCTGATGACAAATAATCCGGCCATCATGGGCAAGCGCGTCAATGGAAGAGCGATCAACGTACTGGGTTGGATCACGACGCTCGCCAGCTTTGCCGCTTCCGCCGGGCTGGTCGTTAGCTGGTTTGTATAATCTGCGACTCCGCCGCGGCACGGACTGAAATTCCAGTTGGTGAGGCGCGGGCGAATTGCACAATTACCAGTCCAATGTCCGGCTCGTTGGCAAAGATTGTCAACTCTTTGGTATACTCTGTTAACCAGCTAACCGCCTATGCCTACCCGCAATGTGAATTTAACCGAAGAGCTGGACAGCTTCGTGCTCGCGAAAATCGAGAGTGGCCGTTACGAGAACGCAAGCGAGGTGGTTCGTGCGGCCCTGCGAACGCTAGAGCGTGAGGAACGGGAGTACGAGGCGAAACTGAGCGCGCTGCGTACAGCTATTGATGAAGGCGATGCCAGCGGCATTGCCGAAGGCCATCCTTTCGCGCGTGTCCGGGAAACGGTCAGGCGTCCTAAGAAGCGGCGCTAGCGTAAGTGGCTACGGTCCGTTGGTCGCGCCTGGCCGAGGCCGACCTGCCTAGCGTAGGCCGACCTGATGGATATCGGTGCCTATACCTGGGACACGTGGGGCGAAGATCAGGCCTTTCGATATATCGAGGAACTTGAGACCTGTTGCCGGCGGCTCGCCGACAATCCGGAACTGCGGGTATCGTGATATCCCGTGTTCTTCATCAGCGCATGTTGCCGAAGCGACAGAGCATGGACGAGGAGAAGTAGGAGCGAAAGCGGTAGCGACGACGGACCTGAATTGGAGGGAAACGGCTGGGTGGCGGCAGACGCATAGTTATCTCAACAAGATTGTCGAGACGGCAGACACGAGTGTCCGCGCCACGAATCTCGCTCAGAAGGGCTAATGTACTTGGATGTGCAGCGTACGAGCATGTTCGGCGGTCCCATGCGTACCAGGAGCAAAGGCTCGGATCTGTTCAGACCCGCGCTGAAGTACCAACGGTTCTGGGCCAGCGTAGACCCTGATAGGCAATAGCAGGTTGCTGCCCGAGGGCCCTAAGCTCGGGATACGTATGAAACTTCTTACGGCATTTTTGCTCGCGGCGGCAGCGCTTTCTGCCGGGCCCATTACACAAGTGACCCTGGTGAACGCGGGAAGCCCCTCAGTTATTGCCTCCACGGTCACGATCGATGGTGACACAAAAAACAACGTCTACATCGGCCCATACACACTGTTGATGAACGGGCAGGATGTGGCGGCGCTCTGTATCGACTTCTTCGATGCGAGCCATGTCAACGATACATGGAATGCGTATGTGAATGCCGTCGGCAGCTCCAATCTGACCGGTACCTATCATCCGACGTATGGGCAAGAGTATGAGGAAGACGCATATCTCTTCAGCCAAATTGTGAAGCCCGGTGCAGACCGGACCGGCCTGCAAGAGGCGGCGTGGGACATTACAGCCTACGGGATTACCAACTCCTCATATAAGTACCTGATCGGCGACAACAGCTACATCGACGCCGCTTTGGCGGACTACAGCAAGATGAATTTCAGCGGTTTCGAGATCGTCTCCGATACTGTGAACGGCGCAGAACAGGAGTTCCTCGTCGCGACGCCCGAACCGGGCAGTTTCATGCTGTTGGGTGTGGGGCTGCTACTCGCGGCTGGTATCGGAAGGCAACGGCGCAAACGCGCAGCAGTGGCGCGCGCGAGCTAGGGACTTGAAAGCGATCATACCCAGACTCGCTGAGGAGAGAAGCTGGCTCTCCGAGTTCTCCTGTAGCGTAACAGCCATTCGGCGAACAGCAAGTTCGGAACCCAGCAGAACCAGCCACTAACGGGTAGCTCGCCGCAAAGGGAATGCGGCTGATCAACAAAAGCGGGAGGTACAGGCGCAGCGTAATGGCCGGGGCAGTTAAGGCGTAGCTGCGCATCATCCACTCGCGATGTGCGCGCACGTGGCCGCCGCGAATCGTGAAGTAGCCGGCGGCCGTCGTACCCAACCACGCAGCACCGAGTACCAGAAATCCCGCGGAAGCGACTGCTCCGGTCTGTGCATGCGCGGCAATCGGCAGAGAGGCGAGGGTCCGGTGAGAAGTGCCAGAAACGAGAAAACCGCATGGGCAATTAGCCATCCGTGGCGGACATAAAAGTTGGGCAGAGGCGCCGGAAACGGAACGTGCGGCAGCGCATATCGAAGCGCTCCCAAGCCCGTGGTCACGGCGAAGAAGGTCAAAAGCGCCCAACCGGTTATGGTCAGCTTCGCCGTGGTCTCAACTCGTTTGTCATTAGGCACAGAGCTCTTACTGCCGGCAACGCTTCTCGCAGGAGCGAAGTTCGGTTGAGTGGCGATCGGTACCGGCGGATCAGCTATTCATACCGCAAGGCGGTGTTGGGATCGAGGCGCATGGCGCGGCGGGCAGGGATATAGGACGCGAGCAGCGCGACCAGAGAGAGAAGCACAGCCACTGCCGCGAATGTGATTGGGTCGGTGGCGCTCACTCCGTAAAGGAGACTCGACAAAAGACGGGTGATGGCGAGGGATGCGGCAATGCCGATTGCTACGCCGGCGAGCGCGAGCCGAGTGCCTTCGCCCAGGATGAGATGCAGTACGTCGCTGCGTTGCGCGCCGAGCGACATGCGAATGCCGATCTCCTGGGTGCGGCGCGTCACCGAAAACGCCACAACTCCGTAGATGCCGACTGCCGCAAGAGTGAGAGCAGCGGTGGCGAACAACCCCACAAGAAGAAGCAGAAAGCGGCGATCGGCGAGCCAGCCGCCCATTTCATCTGCGAACGTGGAGAATTTCACGGGAACATCGGGAGCGACATCGTGGAAAATGCGGCGCGCGGCGGGAATGATTTCTGCCGGAGGCGCCGCGCTGCGCATGAGGATGGTGGGTGATGAATTGGCCCTCATTCCGCGTTGGCGGTAATCGACATAAATGATAGGACTGGGGGGAAGATCCAGGCCGCGCGCGCGAACATCTCCAGCGATGCCAACAATCGTTAGCGGCTTCAGGTTGCCGTCCATATTGGCGAAGTCGATCACCTGACCGATGGGGTCCTGATTGGGCCAGCGTTGGCGAGCCAGTGCGTGACTGATAACGGCAACATGCGGAGAATTCCAGTCATCCTGTTCGCCGAAGATGCGCCCACGGATCAGCGGGATGCCTAAGGTGCGGAAGTAGCCCTCGCTGGCGACGCAATAAAGGGCGCGTCCGGCTTGCGACGGATTTTGACCGATACGGTCCCATTCGTCAAAATTGGTGGGCGGCTTTTGGCCATTGAGTATGAGGAATTGTCCGTCAGCGAGATCATCGCCGCCCGCCGCTGGAAGGGCTCCGGCCAAACCCACGCTTTCCGAGCCGGGGATTGCGCGAAGGCGGGCGACGATGTCGTCCATTAAATGGACTTGCCGCGCGACTGCGGCCTCGTCCATGCCTTCCATTCCTTGCGGAACGGGGAGCGAGAACTCCATCGTGATCAGGTTTTGTGGCGTGAATCCAGGACTCGTCGAGATGAGGCGCAAAAAGCTGCGGCCGAGAAGCCCTGCTCCGAGCAAAATGACAAGGGTCGCGGCGATTTCGCCGATGACCAAGGAAGCGCGGAGCCTGTGGCTGGCGCCCGTACCACTGTAACTGCGGGAACCCGCGCTGAGCGCTTCCTGGAGATCGCCTGTAGCGGCGCGCCACGCGGCAAACAGGCCGAGCGAAACGGCGACCATTACAATCGCGGCCAAAGCGAAGAGCAGAACCGATGTGTTGAGGGCGATCTCTTGTTGGCGTGGCAAATTGGCCGGAAGAATTGCGGGAAGCACCCTAACGGCCCAAGCCGCAATCAAGACGCCCAGGACGCCTCCGGCGAGCGAAAGCGAAAACGATTCGGCGAGGAACTGCTGAACGAGGCGGCCCCGCCCCGCCCCGAGCGCCGCGCGCACAGCGAGTTCTTTGCGGCGGGCTGAGGTGCGCGCTACAAGCAATCCGGCGACATTGGCGCATGCGATTACGAGCAACAGGAAGACAGCCGCGAGCAGGGTCAGGAGAGCAGCGCGCACATCTCCGACCATCGCGTCCGCAAGCGGCACGACTGCAGCGCTGTTGAGATCGACCCTTTTCCCGTACTGGTTTTTAATGCGATGAGCAATGGCGCTGAGATTGGCGCGTGCCTGGGCAGCGGTAATCCCATCGCGGACGCGGCCGAGACATTGCCAGTTATGCGCTGTGCGGCTGGGAAGTTCCGGATCGAGCTCACGCGCAATCCATATGGCGACGCCGGGCGGAAAATCAAAACCCTCCGGCATCACGCCGACAACAGGGTAAACCGCTCCCTCCATCCTCAACTGGAATTTGGAGAGCTCGGTTGCCGCACCGAGGTAGCGCTTCCAATAGGCATAGCTGACGATCGCTGCCGGTGCGCCGTGTACGCGCTGCTCTTCCGGGACAAAGGCGCGGCCGCGAACAGGCTCGACACCGAGGATTTTGAAAAAGCCACTGGAAATTGCGGCGATATTGACGCGGACAGGCTCACTGCCGCCGGAAACAGAGGAGAGCCCATAGCCGTACACGGCCAAGGCGGCGAAGGTGTCGTTCTGGTTGCGGAAGTCGTCGAAATTGGGGTCCGCGAGATTCATCCGGTGACCGTCAGGCGCCTGTTCCCAGACGCGCATGATTTTTTCAGGATTGGGGTAAGGAAGCGGGCGCAGTAGAACGGCGTCCACAACAGAAAAAATTGCCGTGGATGTGCCGATGCCGAGCGCCAGAGTGAGTATGGCGACCACCGTGAAACCCGGATTTCCGGCCAGCGTGCGAACGGCATAGCGCAGATCGGCAAATAAGATGTCGAGCGCGTTCTCCCAACCGTAGCCGCGCACTTGTTCGCGAACTGCCGTCGCGCTGCCCAGCTCGAGCCGTGCGGCCCGGCGCGCCTCATCGGGAGGGAGTCCTCTGGCGATGAAGACCAGCGGTGGTTTCTTCGAGATAATGATTTACCTCGTCGGCGATCTCCTGGTCCGCGGCTTTTCGTTTTCCGAGCACGCGCAACCCTCGGGTGAGCTGACGCCAGAGCGACACTGTGTTATCCCTCCGCCTTCAGGAGACGCGCTATTGCAGACGCCCGGCGGTTCCAGTTCGCCGTCTGAATTTCAAGCTGCTTCCGTCCCGCGCGAGTGAGCGAATAAAACTTAGCCCGGCGCGAGTTATCTGTTTGGCGCCACTCGGAATTCAGCCATCCCATGCGCTCAAGCCGCTGGAATGCGGTGAGCAGGGACCCGGGATTGACTCTGAAGACGCCGCGGGAGACCTGCTCGATCCGGCGGGCAATGCCGAAGCCGTGCATGGGCTCAAGGCTGAGCGTCTTGAAAATGAGCATGTCGAGCGTGCCCTGGATGACGTCTGTATTGGGCGCGTTCATGGATGCTCCGAAAAGGCGAGATATGGCCAGAATAGTTACCCTAGTCTTGGTTGTCAAGATGTGAGATTCAAGTGAACACGATGGCCATGAGGATTTGATAGCCGGAGCGCTACTCTGAAATTCGTCGAACCATGGGGTCACTTGACTGGTCACAATGTACTGCGGTCGAGAGTGTTCCCGGCAAGGTGAGCGGTGCATGGTTTTAAACGGTACGCGCATGCCGGTATTTGAAAAAATCTCTTATGCGCTTCGAGTTGACTTGACGAATGAGTGGCGATCGAGGCTGTGCCGATTATGGAAGAAAAACTAAGCGCGTGCTTGGTTCGGAAGAGTTCCACAGCGCTTCCACGTCTCGCAGCGGAGCGGGTCTTATGCTGATCTTCAGAGGCGACCTCGCCGCAAGCTGAAAAAAGCCTGCCAGCGCCTGGAAAATCTCATCGACTGATGCACTCCCGAAACCGCTTCCCAGAAGCTCAATTGCGGAGCTGCGCAAAATAGCTGCTGCAAGCGAAATCGTTTTACCGGCACTCTCACCCACTTGAACGAATCGCACGCGTGAGACCGGGTGCCGGAAACCTTTTTGCGACATCGCTTCGAGTACAGCCTCTGCTGGATGGCCCCAGAGATAATCAATCACGACGTCTATGCCAATTTCAGCGCACTCGCGGCGAATGCAAGAAACGAGCGAACCGCGCTCCTGATCGAGTGGAATAATCGCATCTGCGCCCAGCTCTTTGAGCTTTACTAGCGCTTCTCGGTTGCGGCCTGCTGCGACTATGCGTTGAGCGTTCAAATGCTTTGCAATTTGCACCGCAAGCTGCCCGGCTACTCCCGTCGCGCCAAGAATCAAAACGTTCTCTCCGGCAACAAATCTGGCTCGCCTGGTAAGCGCCACCCAGGACGACATGGCTGGGTTTACCATCCCGGCTATAGTGACCGGGTCCAGACCCTCTGGAACTGGTAAGCACAGCCGACGCGACGCCAAAGTACGCTCGGCAAATGTGCCGAATGGATTTCGTGAGATGCCGAAATAGATGTGTGTACCATCCTGTTGCCTTCCTACCCCATCGATGCCGGGAATGAATGGCAATATCCCTGGGCTGCTGTAGTGAGTTCCGTTTGCCAGTGCTTTGACGATCGGGTGAAGACCGGCTGCGATTACGTCGACAAGTACTTCCACACCTCCGGCGAGCGGCTCGGCAAAGGAAGTGTAGTGCGGAGGCGCATCAAATGCATGCACCACGGCGGCGTTCATAAAGGAGAGTCTTCTTGTCTCTTGCTCAGTTTGACACTGTTGAGTAATTCTTCAGATAAGCGGACTCATCACGGCCTCGGAATCAACGCTCTCATATCGACTGTATAGTGCTGAGCAGGATTGCGTTTAAAGATTTCTGAGCGAGTGGCTTTTGCTTGTTGATAGTCTTACCCTTTTCTTCTGTCCGATGTTCCGCAGCACCAGGCCATAACCGGTCAGCAAGTTACATTTCTCCAAGAGATTGGGGAAGGAGTCGGCGGCGATGCTGATTGGCATCCGGGTTTGCGGGGCAGCCTTCTGTAGCAGGCAATCTTCTAAAGACACTCTTCCAGAGTATACGCTTTCGTGGTAGGATGTCTGCTAGTAACGTGCATGAAGAAACGCGAACCGTATAAAGACCGCATCGAGATCCTGCAAGGCACCTTGGACATGTTGATTCTGCGGACGTTGCAGTGGGGTCCGCAACACGGGCATGGCATCGGCCAGGCTTTACGCGCCAACTCCGCTGATCTTCTGCAGATCGAACACGGATCGTTATATCCAGCCCTTCATCGGATGGAACATCAAGGCTGGCTCAAGTCTGACTGGAAAGCGTCAGAGGCAAACCGGAAGGCCAAATATTACAGCTTGACCGCCGCCGGAAAGAAGCAGCTGCTTGCAGAAGAGTCGAAATGGGACGCTCTTGTCGCGACGATCGCCACAATCATGAAGCCGGCCTAACGGAGGGTTGAATCGTGAAGCGCTTTTCGTGGGCTCTCAAAGTATTTCAAGGCCGGCGCGTGCGTGCCGACGAGGAGCTGAACGAAGAAATTGCCGCTCATCTTGCAATTGAGATGCAGCAGCGCATGGAGGCGGGCGAATCGTTGGAAAGCGCGAAGCAGTCTGCCGCCAGGGTCTTTGGCAATGTAGGTCTCGTGAAAGAGGTCACGCGAAGCATGTGGGGGCTGGGTTTGTTCGAGCGGCTATGCAAGGACTTCAAACATGCGCTGAGAATGCTCGCCAAGGCTCCGGGATTCTCGATTGCGGCGGTTACGACTCTGGCGCTCGGTATCGGTGCGAACACGGCGGTGTTCAGCGTCGACTACGCCGCCCTGCTCGCACCGCTTCCCTATCCGCAGGCTGGCGAACTGGTGATTGTCTGGTCGAAGTTTCAAGGACACCGGCAGGAGATTTCAGCGGCAGACTTCCTCGAATGGAAGCGCCAGAACACCGTGTTCCGGGATCTGAACGCTTGGACTGATGGCTCATTCAACATAGCGACGCGCGATGAGCCATTGAACGTGGGCGCAAGGATCGACACACCGGGCCTCAACAATATGCTGGGCAACCCGTTCACGCTTGGCCGGGACTTTCTTCCGGGAAGAAGGCCAGCCGGGCGGGAGTCACGTAGTGATACTTACGAATAAGTTTTGGAAACGGCTTGGCGCCAATCCTCGAATGGTCGGGACTACGATGCGCATCAACAGTGAGCCGTACACGGTAGTGGGAGTTTTGGGGCCAGGTCTTACGGACCGCGGACAGGGCGAAATCGTTGTGCCACTCGCGTTGCAGCCGCAACAAATCAATCATGAAAGCCGCTGGCTGGTGGCGATGGGGCGGCTGAAGCCGGGCGTCACTCTCCAGCAGGCTCAGGCTGCCATGAATTCGTTGGCAGCGCATCTCGCGGAGATGTATCCCAATACCAATAAAGGGTGGCAAGTGTCGGTCGAACCGTTTAAGAATGATTTCATCCCGAGTGAGAGAATTGTCACGCTCTGGTTGCTGCTGAGCGCAGTCGGTTTTGTCTTGTTAATCGCCTGCGTGAACGTGGCCAACTTGTTGCTGGCGCGAAGCCTGAGCCGCCAGAAAGAACTGGCGGTTCGCAGTGCATTGGGAGCGCAACCGAGCACGCTGTTTTTGCAGCTTCTCATCGAGAGCCTGGCGATTGCGGGAGCGGGCGGGACGCTTGGTATCGCCGCCGGTTACGCCATGTTGCAGGGGCTGGTGGCGCTGACACCGCCCAACACGTTGCCGAGCGAAGCCGATATCCGCCTCAATTTACCGGTGTTGCTGTTCACCCTGGCAGTGACCACGGTGGCCGGCGTGCTGTTCGGTTGTGCACCGGCGTGGTTTGCCGCCCGCGCGGACGCTGCTGAGGCGCTGAAGGAGGGGCAACGGACTGGCACGAGCGTTGGCCGGCGTCGGCTTAGACAGCTTCTCGTCATGGGCGAGTTGGCGCTTGCGCTCACCTTGCTTGCTGGAGCTGGACTAGCGATTCACAGTTTCTGGAACCTGCTGCACGTGGACCTCGGCGTGCGCACGGACCACGTGCTGACTTTCACTCTCTCGTCTCCCGATTCCCGGCCCAACAATCCGGAATGGGTCGAGGCCTATTACCGCCGTCTTCTTTCGCGCATCGGGTCCACTCCGGGCGTGTCCTACGTCTCAGTGGAAACCGGGATTCCGATGGAAAGGCCGGGTTTTGGGGTACCTTTCAGCATTGCAGGTCAGGCGGTGTCGCAAGACCCAGCACAACGCCCAACTGCCGGATTCGGGATGGTGTCTCCAGAGTTCTTTCAGACTTTTGGAGTACGGATCGACAGAGGGCGGCCCTTTACCGAGCGGGACACGCGGTCCAGCTTGCGAGTCGCTGCTGTGAACGAGGCGTTCGCCGGCAGATACCTGAAGGGAACTGACCCGCTCGGACACGTCATATTGGCGCCGGAGCCGGTTCCCGGTGCAGCAGTGCCGGCTTCTCCCTCTCCGCTTCAGATCATCGCTGTCATTCACAACATACGAAGCCGAGGACTTCGTCAGGACGTACCCGAAATCTATGTTCCTTTTTGGCAGTCGCCTTGGCCCAGTGCGGCGATCGGCGTTCGGACCGAGCGCGATCCGGCGTCCATGATGAGCAGTGTCGCTGCAGCCGTACACGCCGTCGATCCAGAAATTGCCGTCGCGAATTCGCGCACCATGATACAGGTTCGCGACGAGGTTCTCGCGAGCGATCATTTCACTGCCATTCTCTTTACTAGCTTTGCAGCGATTGCGCTGTTACTCGCCGGGCTCGGCATCTACGGCGTTATGGCATTTGCTGCGGTACAGCGCTCCCACGAAATTGCGCTTCGCATGGCTTTAGGTGCGACCAGGGGGGCCGTAATCGGTCTAGTGATGAAAGAGGGAGTCGGCCTCGCCTGCGTCGGAATGTGCTTGGGACTTATCGGCGCTTATTTCGTAGACCGCGCGATGCGAAGCGTTCTTTTCGGAGTAGGGGCGACTGACTTTGCCGCGCTCGGTGCAGTAGTGCTCATTCTGACGATTACGGCTTGTTTGGCTAGCTACCTACCTGCGCGACGCGCTGTGTCGGTTGATCCGGCACACCTCCTCAAAATGTAGCGATTGGCCGCTAGTGCGATTACTGCTTTGACACAGGATGAAGCGTGCTAGCGTAGGCAAAATGCCCGAAGATTATAGGAATGAAAGTAAGTACTGTTCCTTCTTTGATGTAGATGCGCAAGCAGAACTACGCCGCTTGCCGCTCTCCTCTGCAACCATCTGCCCTCGAGTCGGCGAGCACATCGAATTGCGGGCTGATCGTCAGCACGGCGGAGGTCTTTACCTGGTGGTCGGCGTTCGACAGGTTCTGATCGACCACGGCCCGAAGGCACGGCGGCAGGCTAGGATGCAAGCGCTTGTCATTGAACTAAAACCGCAACATGCGATCGAGCTTGAGAAGCCGGAGATAGCGGCCGAAGTGCTTCTTGAAGAGCTAGAATCCATCCCCTTGCCGTCTGAACCCCTTCCGAACTAGCCGATGGTAGTGCACAACTTCGATCATACCCGCAAGGCAGCTATGGGATCGATCCTGGTCGCACGCCGTGCCGGAATGTAGCTGGCGGCCACTGCGACAAACAGGAATAGCAAGGCCACACTTATAAAGGTTGCTGGATCTGTCGCGCTCACGTTAAAGATCAGACTTCCCATAACGCGCGTTAACGCGATTGCCCCGCCGAGACCAAGCATGATTCCGCCGAGTGTCAGAGCAACTCCTTGACTGAGGACAAGCCAGAGAATATCGCTCTGCTGCGCTCCGAGCGCTTGCCGGATTCCAATCTCCTGAACCCGCTGCGCCACTGAGTATGCAACTACACCGTAAATTCCAATGAGGGCCAACAGCAAGGCAACAGCGGCGAACGAGCCTAAAAGCTTTACCAATAAACGCCGTTGGCCAATTTGGGCTTCCATCAAGTCTTCCATGGTTTGCGCTGCGCCAATGGATTGATTGCGGTCCACGCTGCGGACCCGCTCGCGAACGGCGCCGACCAAAGAGAGCGGAGCGCCTAGCGTGCGCACGGCAACCATTGCCGAAGTCACGGGTGCTTGCCCGAATGATACGTACACGCTCTCCTGCCAGTCCTCTCTGATATCAAGGTTCTGATTTACGTTGCCGACAACACCGACGATTTCTGCGGGTTTCGGGTTGACGCCTCCCACCAGGAGATGTTGTCCGATCGGGTCGAAACCAGACGGATACGCCGGCCAAAGCCTGCGAGCTAAATTCTCGTCAATGATGGCGACGCGTAGGGTAGTTTTCGAATCGTGATCAGTAAATTCTCTGCCGCGCTTCAGTGGAATCTCGAGAGTGCGAAAGTAATCTGGCGTAACCGGAAAGTATTTCGCAATCAGACGTTCATTCAATGGTTGCGGAGGTTGGGCCGCATTCTGCACGGGAATGCCGGGATAATTCATCATCATAGGAAGAGACATGGCCGCTGCTGCACTCTGAACGCCGGGCGAGGATTCTAAGCGGCGGGTGGTTTCCTCGAAAAAGGAGGATATCTTCTGGTCAGTGTCGTAGCGCAGCGGAGGCAGGCTGACGCTGACAGTCAAAACATTTCTTGAGTTAAATCCCACTGAAACGTTGCGCAGATTCGCGATGCTTTCGATCAGGAGCGCAGCGCCGACCAACAAGACGAAAGAAAGACCAACTTGCGCCATGGACAGTAGGCGGCGCGCGTTGAAGACAGCCCCGAGGCTCGCGAGACGGCTTCCGTTCGCGGCCGCTCCGCTCGCGCGTAACACCTGGATCAGGTCGGGCCTGGATAAGCCCAGAGAAGGCGCTAATCCAAAAAGCACGCCCGTTACGATCGAAAGAGCTGCGGCGACTGCAAGGACCAGCCAGTCCATGCGGATCTCGGCCGCTCGCGGCAGGTCAAGAGTCGCGACATGCGGAACGATCCGCAGGCACAGAGCGGCGAAGAGAACGCCCGTTGCGCCTCCGATAAGGGACAGAAGAATGCTTTCCGAGAGCAATTGACCGATGAGGCGGGTTCGAGCAGCTCCAAGTGCCGACCGGACCGCGAATTCTCGTTGACGGACGGTAGCGCGCGTCAGGAGCAGGCTGGCCAGATTAGCGCACGCAATCATCAGCACAAAGCCGACCGCGCCGAACAGCATCCAAAGCATGGAGCGTACGTCGGCCACCAGTACATCTTTTAGCGGAGCGAGTTCCTTTGGTGTTTTCGGTTTTGCATCGAGCATCGCCGGGTGAGCCATCGCATATTGCCGCCGGATCACTCGCATCTCGGCATCTGCCGCTTCCAGGGTCACTTCCGGCTTGAGCCGGCCGAACACGGTTAGGAATGGGCTGAGGGCTCTCGATTTTGCGGGCATGGTTTGCAAGTCGGAGGGCGCTGCCATCCAGATATCGAGACCAGGCGATGGAAACTGAAAACGAGGCGGAAGAACGCCGATGATGGTGTAGGATGCTGCATCGATTGTTGCAGCCCTGCCGATCACGTCCGGATCAGCACCGAAGCGCCGCTGCCATAATTCGGCACTGATCATTGCGACGGGAGCGCCGCCAGTCGAATCTTCGTCAGGACGAAAGCCGCGGCCGAGCAGTGGGGCTACATCCAAAATTCTAAGAAAGCTAGCTGAGATGTGAACGCTTCTTAGGACTTCAGGTTCACGGACGCTCGAAAGCGTAACGTTCGCTTGGCTGGTATAAGCTCCAAGCTCCACAAAGGAACGCGCTGCGGCTTTCATTTCGGCGAATCGGGTAGGCGTGGCGCCTCCCGAGACAAGCACGAGCTTGTCGGAATCATGGTATTGGAGAGGTTTGAGAAGCACGCCACGAATGATCGCGAACATGGCCGTATTCCCTCCGATGGCCAGCGCAAGCGTGAGAACCGCTGTGCCAACAAAGACCGGATTCCTGCGCATCGTTCGGAGTGCGTACATCAGATCCTGGATGAAATTGTCCAGCGATTTTATGGTCCACATAACGCAGGGATGCGCTGCTCATTCGATGATTACACTTGACGCCCGAGCTTCACTACGGCAGCGAGGAAAAGAAGCATTGTTTACAAGCGATGTCAATCCTTAGCGCAATAGAATTGGACGATGATCGTCAGAATGTGGCATGGCTGGACGAATCGCGCAAACGCGGATAAATATGAGGCCCTACTCAAATCCGAGATTCTTCCCGGCATCAATCGTATTGCGGGATTCCGGGGCGCGGAGCTTCTCCGCCGCGAAGCAGGTGATGAAATCGAGTTTGTGACTTTGACGCTGTTCGATTCAATGGAAGCCGTTCGCGAGTTCGCCGGCGAAGATTATGAGGCGGCTGTTGTGCTGCCTGAAGCGCGCAAGCTGCTGTCCCGGTTCGATCAGCGGTCTGTTCACTATCAAAGCATACTGCGAATATGAGCGACAAAACATTCAATGAGCCACGGCTCGCTCTCAACCGTATTTACACGCGGATGGGCGACACCGGCGAGACGCACTTAGTAGGCGGGCAGCGTATACCGAAGAACGATCTGCGCATCGATTGTTACGGAACGGTGGACGAGCTGAACGCGTTTGTGGGGATCGCGCGCACGAGCGCCGAAGAGTTATCGGGCAGCGTTAAACAACTCGCGCCGTTCGCCGGAAGCTTGAGGCGCGTCCAACATGAGCTGTTTAACCTGGGCTCTATTCTGGCTACCCTGCCCGAGGATGTCCATCCCAAACAGCCGCGCATCACGAAGGCAGAGATCGAACAGCTCGAACGGGAAATCGATCGCACGAATGAAGAGCTTGAGCCGCTGCGATCGTTTGTGTTGCCGGGAGGAACCCGCTTAGATGCCGAGTTGCATGTCTGTCGCACTGTGTGCCGGCGAGCCGAGCGGCTGCTCGTTGCATTGGCGAAAGAGCAGAGCGTTCCCGCTGAAGCGATACAGTACCTGAACCGGCTGAGCGACGCGTTTTTCGTCTGGAGCCGCTGGGTGAATCGCGCGCTTGGTGCTCCAGAGACTCTATGGGAACCGAACGCGGCCGCGAGCGGACGATAACAACAGCAGCAACCGCGGATTACTGGGCCGCTTTACTTGCCAGCTTTCTCGGGTGGACGCTCGATGCGTTCGATTTTTTTCTTGTAGCGTTCTGCCTTACCGCTATCGGCAAAGAGTTTGGTCAGGCAGACAAGGCCGTCGCTCTCTCGATTACGCTCACGCTGGCATTTCGTCCCGTGGGCGCCTTTATTTTCGGGCTGATCGCCGATCGTTACGGACGGCGCTTGCCGTTGATGATCGACCTTATCTTCTATTCTGTCGTGGAGATAGCGACGGGCTTCTCGCCGAATTTTACGACGTTTCTGATCCTACGTGCGCTGTTCGGAATCGGCATGGGCGGGGAGTGGGGCGTAGGAGCCTCGCTGGCGATGGAAAAAGTTCCGGCGAAGTGGCGCGGCGTATTGTCGGGCGTGCTTCAGGAAGGGTATGCGCTCGGATACTTGCTCGCCGCCGTCTGTTACTTACTCGTCTTCGAGAGATGGGGTTGGCGGCCGCTGTTCTTTATCGGCGGGCTGCCGGCATTGCTCGCGTTGTTTGTCCGATTTCGAGTAAAAGAATCGGAGGTCTGGGAGAAATCGAAGCAGGAAAGTTGGCGCGATCTTGGCGGCAGTCTGCTGAAGCATTGGAAGCTGTTTGTATATCTCACGCTGCTGATGACCGGCATGAATCTTGCATCCCACGGTACCCAGGATATGTACCCGACGTTTCTGCAACGGTTCTGGAAATTCGGCCCCGTTGAGCGGTCGACAGTTTCCGCTATATCGATGATCGGCGCCATCATCGGAGGAATTGCGGTGGGTTTGCTTTCGGATCGTATCGGGCGCAGACGAGCGATCGTGCTCTCTCTCGTGGCAGCGATTCTTGTTTCGCCACTGTGGGCGTATGCTCCGAGCGTGGCTTTATTGGTGACGGGCGCATTCGTGATGCAGTTCTGTGTCCAAGGCGCGTGGGGAGTGATTCCGGCGCACCTCAGCGAGCTTTCGCCAAACCAGATACGCGGCTTCATGCCGGGATTCGCCTATCAATGCGGCGTGTTGCTGGCGGGTTCAGTGGGGTATGTGGAAGCGGTATTAGCGGAGCACATGAGCTACGCAACGGCCATGGCGCTCACTGCTGTGACGATATTCGTGATTACGGCTGTAGTCGCTGGATTGGGGCGCGAAAGCGCCGGAGTCGAGTTTGGCCAAGCGTAACGCCTCGCATCCTTCCGCATTTCACTTAAATGTTGACCCCGATTTGCCAGAGAGCGAAGCCGGCGGCTTGACGGAAGTAGAGCCAACGCAGCTCCAGGCGGCTGAAAGAGCCGGCGGGAGGGCGCGGCGAGCCGTACACCTTAATGCCTTGCGCTTCGAGCAACCGCTTCACGCGGTAAATGTGGTACCCGTCGCTTACGACAATGCAGGAATGCAGGTTCATGCGGCGCATGATCTCGGCGGAAGCGTCGACGCTCTGTGCTGTGGTCTGGCCCTCGGGCTCGACCACAATGGCCTCTGAAGGAACTCCGTGTTGGGCGAGGTAAGCACGGCCGACCTCGCTTTCTGTATAGAAGGGATCGCCCCCCGCGCCGCCGGTGGTAAGAATGTAGGGCGCGAGGCCTTTCAGATAGAGGAGAAGTGCGTGATTCAGGCGCGCTTGCAAAACCGGCGAAGGCTTGCCGCTGTATTCGGCCGCGCCCAGGACGACGATGACGTCCGCGGTTTGCGCTTCGTCGATAGTAGACTGGCGCTCGATTTGCTTGGCAACATAGAACAGATACCCTAAGAGCAGGATTGAGAGCAGAACCGAGCAAGCCGCGATCGCGCGTTTCATGATGCATGCTTCAGCGCTTGCACTTCGATTTAGCTGAAGTCATTAGTTTATGCCTGATGCGCGTGTCCGGCCAGTGATGCAGCTCACAAGCACGAAAAATCCGGTATTGCAGAGTATTCGCCGCGCGGCTTCCGCCGGACGCCCCACCGAAGCGGGCCTGGTGGTGATCGAGGGGCCGCATTTGCTCGAAGAAGCACTCCGGAGTGAATGGCGCATTGAGCAAGTGTTTCTCACCGCGCAGGCGCAGGAGCGGCATTCGCAACTGCTTCGCAGCGTGCACGCGGAGATAACTGAGGTTTCGGAACGCGCGTTTGCGGCGACAGCATCGACGGAGACGCCACAAGAGCTCCTGGCTCTCTTGCGCCCTCGCAGTTGGGTGTGGAAGGATCTGTTCGGACCATCTGCGCTGGTGGTCGCACTGGACGGCATTCAGGATCCAGGGAATGCAGGAACCATTGTGCGATCAGCCGAAGCGTTCGGCGCGACCGGCGTAGTTTTCTTAAGAGGCTGCGCACGGGTCGCGAATGGAAAGCTGCTGCGCGCGAGCGCGGGGTCCATTTTTCGCGTGCCATTTCTTGAGAGCATAACGGCCGCCGATCTGATTCAGCAGGCCCGGTTGCAATCCGTGCCTCTGTATGCGCTGACGATGCGCGCGCCGGCAGCTCTCGAGGACATTGATCTCGCGCCACGGTGTGTGCTCGTGGCCGGAAGCGAAGGGGCCGGCGTCAGCGGCGAGCTGCTCGGGGCCGCACAGGCGATCTCGATTCCGACCACCAAAGTCGAATCGCTGAATGCCGCAATCGCCTGCTCCATCGCGCTGTTTGAAGCACAGCGGCAGAGGCGCGCGCGATGAGCTTGTTTGACGCAACTCCGCTTTCGGCCGAGCAGGCAGAGGAAAAATCGCGGCGTCCGCTTGCCGACCGTATGCGCCCGCAAACGCTCGACGAATATGTCGGGCAAGAGCACATTCTCGGGCCAGGCAAGCCGCTGCGCGCGCAGATCGAGAGCGGGCATCTCACGTCCCTGATTCTGTGGGGTCCTCCCGGTTCAGGCAAAACCACTTTGGCGGCTGTGATAGCGGCACAAAGTAAATCGGAATTCCTGCGCTTCAGTGCTGTTCTAAGCGGCATAAAAGAAATCAAAGCCGTGATGGCCGACGCTGAAAAAGCCAAGCGCTTAGGCCGTAAAACCATTCTGTTCATCGACGAAATTCACCGCTTTAATAAAGCCCAGCAGGACGCTTTTTTGCCGTACGTCGAGCGGGGCGACGTGGTCCTGATTGGAGCGACAACCGAAAATCCGTCTTTCGAGGTCGTTTCCGCTCTCTTGTCGCGAACCAAGGTGTACTCCCTGCGGGCGCTCGAGACCTCTGAAGTCGTCACTCTGCTTCGGCGTGCGCTCGAGACTCCCCGGCGAGGGCTGGGCCACTTAGGGTTGAACGTCCCGGAGGAGCTGCTCGAAGAAATCGCCGTCGCCTCGAGTGGCGACGCCCGCGCGGCATTGAACACACTCGAAATCGCCGCCGAATTGGCGCGCGAGGGTACGGTCGATCGCCAGGCTGTAGCCGATGCATTGCAGCGAAAGGTTCTGCTGTATGACAAGTCGGGCGAGGAACATTACAACCTGATTTCGGCGCTGCATAAATCGGTACGGTCGAGCGATGCCGATGCAGCTTTGTACTGGCTCGCGCGCATGATGAAGGCGGGCGAAGACCGGCTGTATCTTGCGAGGCGATTGGTGCGTATGGCAATCGAAGATATAGGCCTTTCCGATCCCCGCGCCATCGAGCAGGCGATCGCCTGTATGCAGACGGTACATTTTTTAGGCATTCCCGAGGGAGATCAAGCGCTGGCGCAACTGACTATCTATCTGGCGCTAGCGCCGAAGTCGGACGCGGCGTACCAGGCGCTGAATAAAGTGAATGCCATGATCGAAAGCACGGTGGCTGCTCCGGTTCCTCTGCATTTGAGGAACGCTCCGACTCGGCTGATGAAAGAGATGGGATATTCAAAAGGATACAGGCACGCGCACCGCGAGCCCGATGCCGTGACGGAGATGGCGTGCCTGCCGGATTCTTTGTCGGACGTGGTGTTTTACGAGCCGACGGAGCGGGGATTCGAACAGAAATTACGAGAGCGTTTGGAATGGCTGAAGAAAAGGCGCGGCAAGCCAGACGAATTAACGGGTAAATAATATGCGCATTAATTGTGTAAGCTTAAGTATCGGAGTTTTTATACGTGTCTGAAACCACTCTGATCCAGAGCCGGCGCCCAGAAAGTTCGGACGCAGCCGCGGAGCGACGGCGGTCGAGCCGTTTTCCGATTGAGCGAGAAGTCCGCTACAAGACCCTCAACCAGCGCACCGAGATCCTTTCGGGGGCCGGTAAGACGCTGAATATCAGCAGCTCCGGCGTGCTATTTACGTCAGACCACGATCTGCCGGTCGGGACGCGCCTGGAAGTTTCGATCAGTTGGCCCGCGCAGTTGAACGAGAAGTGCCTGCTGAATCTGGTCGCACGTGGACGAATTACCCGGCATATGAAGGGGCAATTAGCGCTGCAAATTCAGCAATACGAATTTAGAACCCAAAGCCAAGGGCGGCCCGCGACGGCCAAAGAAAAATAAACCGCGCAAACCGTCTGCAAATCACTCTCGCGCCACTCTGGGCTACCATGGCAGTGTTGTGCGCCGACCTCTGGCCCTCACTGCCGCTGCGCTAAGCTTCCTGATTCTGCTGGCCCTGGTGATCTGGCAGGGCTCGTTCCGCATCGCCTACTCGCCTTCCGGCCTGATCGAAACCCTCATTTTGTGGGCGGTTTCGACGCTGATCTTCGTCCTTACGGTCACGCTCGCGTTCATGCTCTTTCGAGCGGGCGTGAAGCTTTATATTGATCGGCAGAGCAATAAAGAGGGGTCGCGGATCGGATCGAAGCTGCTGTTCGGGGCGCTCACTCTGACGTTGGCGCCGGCTCTCTTTTATGTGGTGTTCAGCGTATATGTCCTGAATCGCACACTGGATAAGTGGTTTAGCCGGCCGGCCGAAAATATTCAACTCAAGCTGCAGGATTTTAAGAATTCCTATCAGGCAGAAGCTCAAAAACGGATCGAGGCCGAGACCGGCTGGATCAGCTTGCTGCCGCAAGTGCAGGAAGCGGCCAAGACCGGCGACATGGATCCGGCGTTCTTCCGTAATGTCTGCGAACGAGCGGGCATTCGCGAGCTCGTGTTGAGGCCACAGACGGGCGCTCCGATTTCTCTTTATCGTGCACAGGACAATCCGAAAGGACCCTTATTTCGCACCGATGCGGACGTCTTCGACGGCCCTGCCAAGCTCGGCCGGATTAGCGCGTTTTCCTCGTTAGAGGACGATCTGCTGCCGCAA
>CAWDMK010000009.1:0-64420 GCA_963803455.1 uncultured Acidobacteriaceae bacterium
CGGAAAGCGGCGGCGCTTTTGGCGCTGGGACGGTATTCAAGCTGGACCGGGACGGCAACGAGACCGTGCTGCACAGTTTCAGTGGCGGCACAGATGGGTCAGTCCTAACGCGGGTCTGGTCCAGGACGAACAGGGCAACCTGTATGGCACTGCCTCAGAGGGCGGCTCCTTGGCAAGCCCCAACCCAGAGTGCAACCAAGGCGGCTGAGGGGTGGTGTTCAAGCTGGAACGGGACGGTAAGGAAACCGTGCTGTACGCGTTCACCGGCGGAGCGGATGGGGGAATTCCTTACGGACGTTTGCTTCGGCGCGAAGGCAACCTCTACGGCACCAGCATTCGGGGCAAGGGCGGCACCGGATCTATTGGCCTATTGCCCATTCGTATGCGGTGTGGTCTTCGAGCTGGACGGGACGGCAAAGAGACCGTGCTGTACAGTTTACAGGAACGGATGGGGCAAGCCTTTCAACGGTCTGGTCGCGGATCAGGAGGGCAACCTGTACGGCACCACGGGATACGGCGGCGACTTAGCGAGTACCAAGCCAGCGTGCGATACGGCTGCGGAGTGGTGTTCCAGCTCAAGCTTCACGGGGGACGCGGGGACGACTCCGCTGGGGAGAGCTCAACCGGCGTGACTGCGGCACCGGGCACAGCTTCGATTCCATCCGGTCTTGTGCGGATGCTATTCCCCGATGGCACGCCTCGTGGACCGTGGTATCGCATTCCGGGACCGGGGCTGGAGCGCCGAAGTAGCCGTTCCATAGATCCATCCATCGGCGGGCGATATAGAAGCCTGAAGATCTAGTAAACGGTCCCAGTCGCTTCGATAGCGTGCAATCGGAGCCATGAGCGAGCGATTGGGGCTTTACGCCATCGATTCGCATATCCACAGTTCCATACGAACTCCTTGCCGGTTCATCACGTAATCCAAGGCGGCCGCCAGCGATGCGCGATTCCACAGATAGCGAGTGCTTCCATGTTTAGTCCAGAACCGCTGGCGATCCGGATGATGTGTCTTCAGCACGAACGTCGCGCGAGCTTTCAGGTACGTCAGAGCCCGGTCCACCGGGACATCGGTTTGCAAAATGGCATGAACGTGATTCGTTCGGATATGGGCGCAGAACAGATGCCAGGCACGATGTGCGCACGTATCAAGAACGGAGTTCAGAACAGCAAGGCGGTCCTGCGGGCCGAGGATAAACTCGGGTTCCGCCATGAGCCGCCGGGCTTGCTGCTGCCAAGCCGCGTTGGAGGGGATGACGGGAGATCCCCAGTTTCGATGATTGCGGGATACAGAACCTGTATCGGTGCCATGCAGGTGTGTGCCGTAAGTGGTGAAGGTGAGCAAGACACCAATCGCTTCGCTCATGGCTCCGAAACACAACTGTATCGCTCCCATCTGCGCGCTGCTTCGAGCCGTATCATCCGGTCGATGCAGCTCGCGGCTCTGAATGACCGCAATCTCGATTCGGAGCCATGAGCGAAGCGATTGGAGCGACAGCCCACTAGATACGAAAGTTATCGCGCAATGTCCACTTTTGCCGCTGATTCACGCATGAGTAAGTAGAGCAGGAAATCAGGGCTGCTCGATTGAAAAGGAGAGATCCATGCGTATTGCTGCGATAACACTGCTCGTCACGGCCATTCCGATGACCGTGCCTGCACAGGAAGGGAACGCGGCGAAACCGGCTTACCGCGTGCTCTATACGTTTACCGGCGGGGCCGATGGGGCGAGCCCCGGTTTGCCCAGTGACGAGGCGCTGACATTAGACCGGAGGGGCAACCTGTATGGCACCGCTTACGCCGGGGGCGATGCCAGCTGCGTGGCATACCCATACGTCTCTGCTCCCGGCTGCGGAGTCGTGTTCCAGGTGGACAGGGATGGCAAAGAGGTCACGCTTCACACTTTCACCGGGCCCGACGGGGCTAACCCCGTGACGGGTCTGGTCCGCGGCTGGGAGGGCAATCTCTACGGCAGTACAGCGTATGGCGGCGCCTATGGCAACGGGGCGGTGTTCAAGGTGGACCGGAATGGCAAGGAAACCGTGCTGTACAGCTTTACTGGCGGGGCGGATGGGAACCGACCCCTAGCGGGCTTGATCCACGACGAACAAGGCAACCTGTACGGCACCGCTTCAGAAGGCGGCGCTTCCGACGATGGAGTTGTGTTCAAAGTGGACCGCTGGGGCAAGGAAACCGTGCTGTACAGTTTCACTGGCGCGGATGGGAACAGTCCTCAAGCGGGTCTGATCCGGGACGAGCAGGGCAACCTGTATGGCACTACTTCCGCGGGCGGCGCCTCCGGTCACGGAGTGGTGTTCAAGCTGGACCGGGAGGGTAATGAGACCGTGCTGTACAGCTTCACTGGCGGGGCGGATGGGAACCAACCCCTAGCCGGCTTGATCCACGACGAACAGGGCAATCTGTATGGCACCACGACATACGGCGGCGACATAGCCGCCTACGGATTGTGCTCCCCCATGTTCGGCGGGGGCTGCGGGGTGGTGTTCAAACTGGACCGGGCCGGTAAGGAAACCGTGCTGTACACGTTCACCGGCGGAGCGGATGGGGCACGTCCTTATGGACGTTTGCTTCGCCGCGAAGGCAATCTCTACGGCACGACTAACGGGGGCGGTATCTGCGGCAACTATGGCTGCGGCGTTGTGTTCAAGCTGGACCCGGCCGGCAATGAGACCGTGCTGTACAGCTTCACAGGGTTTGCGGACGGGGCTGGCCCCTTCAACGGCTTGGTCGCGGACGAGGAGGGCAACCTGTATGGCACCACGGGAGGCGGCGGCGACGTAGCCAGCCCCGATTGCTATGGAAACGGCTGCGGAGTCGTGTTCCAGCTCAAGGTTCACGACGACAGAAACGGGGAAGAAGGGAACCAAGCTTTGCCGGCTCAGAGCAACTGAAGGGGGACGGCAATTCACAGTGGAACGGAGGAATAGCAAAGGAGAAAAGCAATATGAGTAAACAAATTTCGTTGGCGCTCGTGGCGTCAGCGATTCTTGTCGCCGGATTACCCGGCCTAGCAGTTGCTCAGAGCAATGGATCGCAGACGGCGGCTTTCGAAAACTTGCCACGAGCGATCCCGGGACGCAGGAATGCTCAGGACCCGAGGATGCCGTCCCTGGCCACGAAAGCGCGCGTCGGGCCGCTAACCAAGAATCGTACAAATCGTAGCTAGAGTCAGAAGCGAACCAGGGGTTGAAGCTGGCATATTTCGCTGAGTTCGACGCCCCGGGGGTCGGCACGGCAATTAATCAAGGCACCTTTCCTGTCGACATTAATTCGAATGGGGATGTCACGGGCCGTTACACCGACGAAAACAACGTGTCGCATGGTTTCTTCCTCGATCGCGATGGCAGTATCACGCCGTTCGATCCTGAGGGCTCCATATTCACCTACCCTGGCGGCATAAATTCGGATGGGGTGGTCACGGGATTCTACTGTGACGCAAACGTTGTGTGCCATGGATTTTGCGAGATCGCGACGGCAACACGACGTTCTTCGATGCCCCCGGGGCCGGTGCAGTTTCCGGTCAGGGTGAAGGCACCTTCCCGGACGCCATCAATGCCGAGGGCGCGATCACGGGATACGAATATGACGCAAACTTCGTGATCCACGGCTTCGTACGGGCGGCTGATGGCATCATCACGACGGTCGACGTCTTGGGCGCGGGCACAGGCCAATTCCAAGGAACCAACCCTGAAGGTATCAATCCGGAGGGAGAGATCTCGGGATTCTACATTGACCCAAATAATCAGGGTCACGGCTTCGTGCGGGCGAGTGACGGCGCCATAACAACGTTTGACCCTCCAGGCCCGCTGAGCGTCTACGGCGGATTCGGTGTCGGGCCTGGCCTAGATATCAACCCGGCCGGGGAGATCCCTGGATCTTACTTTGCGACCATCGCGGGGAACCCATTCGGGGGCAACTATCGCGGCTTCGTGCGGAATCGCGATGACAGCTTTGCGACTTTCGATGCGGCGACTTATCCCCCGTGCTGTATTTGGACGTTTGCCGTTGCGATCAACTCCGCCGGAGCGGTCGTAGGAGAGTACAACGATGAGTTCAACGTGAACCACGGCTTCCTGCGCGCGCGTAACGGCGATATCACCGGCTCTTACAACGATAAGAATTATGTGTATCACGGTTTCGCGGTTTATCACGCCTCCGTGCGGACAAGGAGGTAACGTCCGCGCGGACCCGGGGAGTACGCTCTGGTAAGAAATGCGCAAAAAAGAGCGATCTACGGGGCGCGAGTGGAGAATTCCGATGCGGGGCCTATTGAGTACGATCCTTATCGGATTTTTGGTAATGGACCAGATTCCGGCTCAGCAGCCCGTAGCGAATACTTCAGTGAAGCAGGACGTCGCCGCGCTCCCTTCGACTTCGCTGGTCGAGGTCGGATGCAAGGCGGGAACAGACTACGCGGGCATATTGTCAGCCGTGGCGAGTCAGATTTCACAGTGCAACGCGAGAAGCGAGGCGGCGCGCAAACGATTGCGTACGACCAGGTACTCTCGATTTCGCAAGCTAAGGCTGGGCATTCACATAAGAAGTGGATCATCATCGGCATCGTTGTAGGAGCAGTGGTCGTAAGGGTTGTCGTTATCGTTGCCATCGCAAAGACGCAAGGTCCTTTCGCGTTGTAGGGCCTCGATTGCGCTCAGTACACCGGCAAAGCTCAGCTTCCCAGCAGAGAGCCGGGACGCGCAGCAATCTCGGGAAACGCCGAGAGCACTTTGGAATCGAATGTGGCCAGCGGAAGGCGCCGGCGTATCGCAAGTTCGACGAACAAAGTATCGTAAACAGCGACGCCAGACGCCACCGCGCGCAAGAGGGCTCCTTGCCAAAGCGCTTTATTCGACACGGAATGCACGCCCAGGCGAGCGGCGAGACGGAGCCGCTGCGGTCCCTCCTCGGCCGGGAGAAAACGGGTCCGAATCGCCATCCAAATTACATTGGCCAACTGCGCTTCCCAGATCGCCGGCGCGACTGTCTCGGTGGCTTCGCTCCAAAACTGATGTACTTCTTCGATAAAAGGACGAGTGTCACTTGTGGTACTCGAATACAGAAATCAAATCAAAGACGGTCGGTCGGATTTCAGCCTAGGTGGTGTCTTGCCTTGCATCGGCCTAATCGGGGTCGTCATGTACATAGGCTGCGTGTCTTATGACATTTAGGGCCGCAACGACGTGTCGATAAGCTTGGGCTTGAGATTTTAAACCGGAATCAAAATGCAACACGCCGCGCCAAGTCAGACGAGAATGGCCGCGTCTTTGATTTCGATACGGACCATGCGCCAAGTGCGGAATGTCCCAGCGGATACTACGAAGAACGGCAAACCTTTTCTGGTGCTAGAGTAATGGATGCCTCGGGCAGCCCCTTCCCACTCTTCGCCTGAGCGTAGCGCGAGAAGGAGGCTGGCTCGCATCAGTTCCAACCAGGCTCTGCAAGCAAAATTGCTCAAAGGACAACTATGGCCCATTCAAGACGAGAATTTTTGAAGACGGCAGCCGCTACCGGTGCTCTCAGTTCGGCGCCGGTCGCAGCGGTGGCGAGTGTAACAGCGGACAGAACGATCACGCCGGACCAGATCGTTGACCTCTTTGAACATTTGCCTGACGACAAGGCGTTCAAGATTTTCGCGCCAGCGGCAGAGGGCAAGGCCGAGTTCTTGGCGCAGTTTAACTCGGACGAGATGCTGTTCGTCGCTAGTGCGATCAAGACCTTTGTACTTTGCGAGGCGTTGCGACAAGCAGATGCGCGCGATGTCGTCGAAGCGCTGGAAAAACGGGAGCTTGCGCTTGACTCGAGCGTTTGGTCGTTCGGCAGCCCCACTTTTAATCCTCCAAATCTCAGCGGTGTGGTTTCTGAGCGAACCGCTCTGGAAGCCATGATCACGCGCAGCGACAATACTGCCACCGACATGGCTTTCAAACTGGTAGGGGCAGAGAACGTGCGTAAGTTCATTGCGTCAGCAGGCCTGAAGCACACGCTCGTCCCGGACAGCACTCGTGCCTTTACCGGGTATTTATTTGGCGCGAAAGATTACAAGACACTCACCTGGGAACAAGTTCTGGAGCTAGTCGAGGGGCCGCTCGTGAAACCGTTCCTGAATGATGTCGAGACACTTGCGTCTTCGGCAGACGATTTCATCTCCTACTATTCGCGCGCATTGCACGGCAGGTTCTTCAAACACAAACAGACATTGAACGAATTTCGGCGAATCCTCACATTGTGCGATTTCATTTACCTCGTGCCACTTCCGTTAGGCGTGAGCGCGTTTGCCAAGAGTGGCAACGCCGACACTCCGGGTTTTCATGCCCGGTCCATTGCCGGGGCCATGTACTTTTCCGGTCGCTGGGTATATTTCGCGTTCATTATCAATTGGTATGCCGCAAGCGGAGAGGACCCTCAAACAGTAAACCGGTTCTTTTGCGCAATCCATCAGGCTCTGACGCTTATTAAAGATTCGCTATCGATCGACTGTGCGTAGGCGTACTAGGCCTCCCGGCGTATCCCGGTTTTCAACCGTTTGCGTTGCCCCGCAATCAAACGCTTCCTGAAACATCGTTATGGGCGATCTCATTTAGCAAGGACAACGGCCTTGCAAAGCCAGTTCTGCCCCAGATCTGCTTACGGAAAGAGCTTCAGAATGTCGTCGTAGAGTTGGATGTCCCAAGCGTTGAAGCGCCGGATGAGCTCCGTGGTCGCTACGTCCAACCGCTCTTTGGAAGAATACGATCCTCGATTCTTCATCTCGGTACGAAGGGTCGGGTCCCATCCCATTTTTGCCTGAAGCATTGAGTAAGCTTCATCGAGGCGCTCCTGTCGCCCCACATATAGAAAAGCGCTTTCTAGATGACCTTTGGCGAGCTCGTAAATCTCGGCGTTGATCGATCCCGGAGGAAACTTCTTTTCATTGATCCCCGAAAAACAGCGGACCATCAGATTGTCAAGATTCGCAGTCACTCTGCCCTCGAGTGTTTCTTGAAGACCTTTGAGTTTCGCACCGCGGAGAATAGGCGCATTCTTGGAATCGACGAGATAGTGATAGTGCGACCAAACCCTTTCAACGGGATGCCGCACGACCGTAAAGTACCAATACTCATTGGGCATTTCCTCGTGGATACCGTATTGAAAGTGTCCGACCACGAATCGGAATTGACTCCGCTGTGATAACGGCAGATCGCGCAAATTCGGTGAGGGGAATCCGGGTGGCTCTGGATAAAGATACGCCACCTCGCTTTTTCTGTAATTCTTAAGTATGGTTTGCCGCAATGCGGTGCCCGCCGTTTTCGGAATATGCATGAACAACAGCGTGGGCCCGGGCGTTCGCTTACGACAGGGTATATGGGCCTGCAGCGGAGCGCCTTCCACAGATTTTCCATTTGAGAGCCGCACGTCGACCAGCGCGTCTGTTTCGACGTCCCGGGTTTGACTTACATCCAAGAAAAAGCCGTGGCTTCCTGAGCAGCGCAATTGTTCTGCGACGTCCGGGCGATAATACACGGCCAATGCCTCCGCGACCGGGCGTTTGTCGATCGTAGCCGTTACTCTTGCCGGCCGTGCCGGATTCTCGGGATCAATGGCCCACCCGAAGACTTCACCTTCCCTTACTCCATCAAGGTGGCCATAACCTGCAAGCGCAAGGTTTGCCGCCGGGAGTACGCGAACCCGTCTCTGCCGAAAAACGGCATAACTTACGAGTGCGATTGCGCCGTATTTCGCTGCCAATATCCACGTCGCCTGATCGAGATTGATCGCCCAAATCGGCGGCAAAAAAAAGAAGTCACAAGCGAGGGTGGAAAGTATAACGGAGAAGGCTGCGCCAAGAATACCTGCAGACCTTGAGGCTGTGATAATTGCGGCGGCAAACAGGCCGAGAGGCACGGAGCCGAAAATCACTTCGCCTAATCCGATGAGCACAAGCGCCGCAAGCACCACGAGAACTGAAAACAAAGAGCGCGAATACCGGCTCGACCGAACGAGACTTCTATTTGACTCGATAAACGGAGCGAACTCGAACCATTGAAGTTTGGGGAAGCCCATCTTCACTTATTCCCGTGCAGGTTGCGCCGAGCGGCCTGTGATCGTGCAATTGTAAATGACGTAAAGCCAATCCTTAATTAACCGATTGTATCTTTCGGGTCGGGACAGTGAGCGAGTTACTCGTTTGCTTTGCTAATGTAGCGACCATGCATCTGTATTGCGCCGGAAATTCTATTTGATCTCAGCCGAAACATGATGCGTCTACGGTGATCCAACTGCGATCACCACCTGTCCGCACATTGTTACTCCACTGCCGCCGCTCTGATATCGGTTTTGCTGAAATCTTCCCCCTTAAACAAGAGTGGTTCCTGCATAGCTTTTGCTAGCGCATACGCGAAACAATCACCGAAGTTCAATTGCGCGGCGTGGCGGCCCTTCCCGAAATCAACAAACGCTTGCCGGGCCAAGTACGCTTGCTCGGTCGTAACTGGCTCAATTAGGATTTCCGCACGGCGGATGAACACGTCACACTGACGACCGGCATCAGGACCAATCTGAGTCTCGAGTACAATCGAGAGTTCGATAAGGGTTGCCGCGCTAATCCGGCATCGATCGGCACCTTGAATCATCTCGATGTAGCGATCCGCTTCAGGTTCTCCAAAGAAGATTGCCACCAACGCTGACGTGTCGAGAATCATCTAGGAAGGCCGCGTTCGTCATACAGAAGTTCTGCATGATCGAGGTACGGGTATTTGACTTGTACGGCGACTCGCTTCGCGATAGCGCGGAGCTCATCCACCGGAGCTTTGGCGCGACGGCTCTTCAGGCGCTCAAAGCGCTCGCGCAGGGCTTGAATGACTGCAGCGAGTCATGCTCTCTCCAGTTTCCTGAGCGATCGTGCTTGCGAGTCGGTATGCCTCGGGATCTTTTATGTTAAGAGTTTTCACTCCGGCTTCTACCTTTCTAGCTTGCTTTCTACCATTCTACCTACAGCGGCGAGTGCACGACCGGCTCCCGCGTATAGTTTGCTAATGTAGTCGCGTGAATCTGCCCCGATGCAGCGGCGTCTTGCTGCACCCGACGTGCTTGCCGTCTCGCTACGGCATCGGCGATTTTGGGGCTGGAGCGTTCCGTTTTGTAGACCAACTCGCCGCCGCCGGCCAAACGATTTGGCAGATGTTGCCGCTCGGGCCGACCGGCTATGGCGACTCGCCATATCAGTTGTTCTCGGCTTTTGCAGGCAACCCTTTGTTCATTAGCCTGGAGCCGCTTGTCCACTGGGAATTGCTGCGCAACAGCGATCTCGATGATCGCTCCGCAGTTTCCGCCCGACACTGTGGATTATGAGCGGGTAAGCGAGTGGAAGCTGCCCTTGCTCACCAAGGCTTATCGAGCTTTTCGGGGCCAGCGGTCTGTGACGGAGAGGCGGGCCTTCGAGAAGTTCTGCGCCGAGGAAGCGGACTGGCTGGACGACTACGCCCTCTTTACCGCGCTGAAGAATGCTTTTGGACCTGAAAAGGACTGGACTGCTTGGGATAGGGACCTGGTGACGCGCAAGCTCGAAGCCTTAAGCCGGTGGCGCGAAAAGCTCGCGGACGAAATCGACTGCCAGAAGTACTGGCAATTCGAGTTCTATCGTCAGTGGAATGCGCTTCGGAAGCACTCGCAGCAGCGCGGCCTGCGTCTGATGGGCGACATTCCTATCTACGTTGCTCACGACAGCAGCGATGTGTGGGCTCACCCGGAGCAGTTCTGCCTCGACGAACGAGGTAGACCGGCTGCAATCTCCGGAGTTCCGCCGGATTACTTCAGCGCCACGGGCCAGTTGTGGGGCAACCCGATCTACCGGTGGGCCGAGATGAAGCAGTCAGAATTCGCATGGTGGAGCGAACGCTTTCGCGCGATGTTCCGGCTGTTCGATATCGTGAGGCTCGATCATTTTCGCGGCTTTCAGGCCTACTGGGAAGTGCCTGCGGGCGAACACACGGCCATAAACGGCCGCTGGGTCGAGGGGCCGGGGCCCGCACTATTTCGAGCCGTGAAAAAACGGCTCGGTGAGCTCGAGATCGTGGCTGAGAATTTGGGGGTGATTACGCCTGAAGTAGAGGCGATGCGGCACGAGTTCGGATTCCCCGGGATGGCGATCCTGCAGTTTGCCTTCGGCGCTGACCCGCAGGCCTGCAGCTTCAGGCCGCACAACTATGATCGCGACGTGTTTGCCTATACCGGCACTCACGATAACGACACAGTAATGGGCTGGTGGAACAGCGAAGGCGGCGACAGCACTCGCAGTTCCGACGAGGTGCGAAGGGAGAAAGCATTCACGCTCGAGTATCTCGGCCCAAGCAGCGAGCCCATGAACTGGAAAATGATTCGCACTCTGCTCGCGTCGGTTGCACGCGCCGCGATCATGCCAATGCAGGACATCCTCGGCCTGGGCAGCGAATCAAGAATGAATAAGCCCGCTACTCTCGGCGGGAACTGGCGCTGGCGCATGCGCCGTGATGCATTCACGCAGGAGTATCAGGCGCGTCTTCGCCGGCTTACGGCCGCATACGGCCGGATTCCAGCAGACTCCGAATCCTGCTGATGGGCCCGCTCATTCGGCATTTCAGCGTCAAACGCATCAACGGCGGGAACTCCGAGCGGGTTCTGGACAGCGTGGCGAATGAGGAGCCGCTCGAAATTCGCGTCAGTTACTGCTTCAAAGAGGCGCGCATAACCGGGAGCCTTGCGGTTACTATGCGGACGCCGGGTCACGATCGAGAACTTGCGGCAGGCTTTCTGCTATCCGAAGGAGTGATTCGCAGCCGGGAAGATCTTGTCGATATTCGCGCGCTTGGCACGCATCCGTCGAATGAAATTGTTGCCGAGCTCCAACCAAATGTCGATTTCGAAGACTGGCGAACTGCACGCGCGAGCGTTGTGAACTCGAGTTGCGGCATTTGCGGAAAGCGCACCCTCGAAGCGATTACGAGCCAAGTTTCTCGCCCCCTGAACACCCTACTGCGAATGGATCGGGCGCTGATTCCGACACTGCCGGAGTTGCTGCGAGAGCGTCAGGAGGGCTTCGCGAAAACAGGAGGTTTACATGCCGCGGCGTTAGTGAATCGAGCGGGCCAGATCGAAACCGTGTTTGAGGACATCGGCCGTCACAACGCGCTGGACAAGCTGATCGGCGACTGCGTTCTGAACAATCGCATCCCGCTCGACGACGGCCTTCTGTTCCTGAGCAGCCGCAGCAGCTTCGAGCTGGTGCAAAAGGCCGTACTGGCGGGCGCCCCCGTCTTAGCCACGGTGGGAGGACCGTCCAGTTTCGCCATCGAAGCCGCGCGGAAATATGGGCTGACACTGATCGGATTCATTCGCGATAACCATTTCAACATTTACTCGGGTGAGTGGCGGATAGACTCAGTAGAAGGTGAAGCTGCGGTTTCGGAACAACAGCCTGCGCGTCCGGGTAAACCGGCCTGAAGTCGAGGGCCTCGCAAAGGGTGCTGCTCTTGAAGAGCAGGTTTGCTTCCCCGGCGGCGAGTGTATCCGTTACGTGCTCGAACCCTGCGTTGGCTCCGCCGCTCGAGCTTCTTTCGAAAACGGAACGATTCGCCTCTGCGCGCCCTACGAATTGGTTTGCAATTGGGCCGGGAATGAAAACATCGGGATGTACTTCGATCTGCCGGCGAATGGCAGTAGTCTCAAAGTCGCCATAGAAAAGGACCTGGAATGCACGGAAGCGCCGGCGCAAGAGCAGGACCCGGACGCGTTTCCACGCCCTACACAAAAGTGCTGAGTTGCTAGCTTAGTGGCTATTTACGTCACGATGGCTGGCTTTTACCGTAAAGCCTGCCTTGCTCAATCGTTTCTGAATCTCGTTCGCAATCAGCACGGAGCGGTGCTGCCCACCCGTGCACCCGAACGAGATTGTCAGATAACTTTTCCCTTCGCGGATGTAGTGGGGCAAAAGGTAAATCAGTAATTCCGAAATGCGATTGATAAATTCAACGGTCTGTGGGAAGGATCGAATGTATCGAGCCACTCTCGGGTGCCGCCCGCTAAGCTTCTTGAACTCCGGAATGTAATTTGGATTCGGAAGAAAGCGGACGTCGAATACGAGATCGCTGTCGGCCGGTATGCCATAACGGAAACCGAAGCTGTTCACATAAACCAAAATCTTTTTGGCATCCTGGGCGTCCTGAAACTTGCCCGTGATCAGCCGCCGCAGTTCGTGTACGTTCAATTTCGATGTGTCGATGTAAAGATCAGCCAGCGCTCGAATCGGAGCCAGCTGATCGCGCTCGTCTCGAATGCTGGTCAAGACCGTGGCTTCAGCGCCCAGCGGATGCGGACGCCGGGTCTCGCTGAACCTTCTCTGCAGAACGTCATCATCGGCATCCATAAATAGGAGCGTCGAGTTGACTTGCTTCTTCAACTCCCGGTACATCTTTGGAAATTGCTTCAGGTCTTCCCCTTCGCGAATGTCCACAACCAGCGCCGCGCGCCTGCGGCTTTTTGAATCGTGAGTCAGATCGGCGAATTTTGGGACCAGCGAAATCGGAAGATTATCGACTGCGTAGAATCCTGCATCCTCGAACGCATTCAGAGCAGTCAGCTTTCCGGAGCCGCTAATTCCCGTAATAATGACGAGATCGGGTTTCAAGGCATGGTCATCGCCTGAAGTGGCGGGTTTGGCCACGTGCTTCGGCTTCGGCATTTGTAAAATCGCTCGCCGGAATTTTTCTACTGTTCGCGGCGAACGTTTACCAGTGTAACTAGTGCGGAAGATTACGACTCGATCAGATCGAAGTTTCCATCCGGACGCCGGACTAACACCGAGAGGCAATCTCGATCAGAATCGCGATACACGACATAATCGGCTTGATTTTCCATTTCGATCATTGCTTCATCGAGGGTCATAGGCTTGCGGCCGTCGTAGTTTACGCGGAAAATCTTCGGTTTCCCTGCTATGACGCTCGCTCGCGGGCGCGGAGTTGCCGCTGGCGCTCTGCCGCGGGCCGGGGACCTCATTTCCCCAATCTTCCTTGCTCTCTCGAACGCTCTTCGGGTCGCGATGCGTATCACGCCACCGGCGGCGCAGCTTTACGACCTGCTTCTCGAGATTATCCACTGCCTGTTGAAACGCAACCGCAAGCTCCGCATCCGCCGCCTCGCCTATCAGAGCGTGATCGTACACATTCGTCACGATCTCGACTTTATGAAGGTGCCGTTCCATACGATGCGTGACGTGGGCTTCGCGCTCGCCGCGCTGTTCTATCATCTTGCTCAGCTTCGCGAGCTTCGTTCCCACTTTCTTCTCAAGCTCAGGAGTGAACTCTTTTGTTTTGCCGGTATAGATGAGCTTCATCGTTCCCTCAAATAGATGGGCATGCGGAATGTCTTCCTGGCCGAACGCGATGGGTTCTGCGTTATTCAGGCCCGCAGGCGGCGCTGGTGTGTCGACGGGATTTTCATGTCCTCCCGATACTTTGCGACTGTACGCCGGGTGACTTGGATTCCCTCGGATTGCAAACGGACTGTTATCTGCTCATCGGTGAGCGGATGCGAGGTATTCTCCTCTTCAATCATCTTTTTGACGCGGCGCTTTACGATCAACAGCGGTGTACCGCTCCCCGACGGTCCCTGAACGGCTTCCGAGAAGAAATACCGCAATTCGAACACACCCTGCGGCGTGTGCGCGTATTTGCTGGCTACTGCGCGGCTCACGGTCGACGGGTGTACTCCGATTTCTTCCGCTACCTCTTTGATCATCATGGGCCTTAAACGGTCGATGCCAAATTCCAGGAACTCGGGCTGCCTTCGCACAATGGTTTGGCAAACGCGCAGGATGGTTTGCTTTCTCTGCTCGATGTTTTTAATCAGTTGAAGGGCCGAGGCATAGCGCTCTTTCACATAGTTGCGCACGTCTTTGTTCGGCTCCTGCTCGCGGTCGATCATCCGCTTGTACTCGCCGTTGAGACGAAGCTGCGGAATATCGTCGTCATTCAAACTGATGACGTAATCGTCGCCATCTTTTGAGATGTAGACGTCTGGCTCAACCTGACGCGCACCCGCTCCCGAATACCTGAGCCCCGGCGCAGGATCGAGATGCCGAATGACATGGACTGCAATCTGGATGTGCTCGAGGGGCCGGCCCAAAACGCGAGCCAGTTGCGACATTTGCCGCGTCTCGAGCAGCTTCAAATGGTCGTGAACGATTTTCCAGGCAACACTATCCCGTGACCCGCGCGCTTCGAGCTGCAGGAGCAGACATTCTCGCAGCGTAGTGGCGCCGATTCCGGTCGGGTCGAGCATCTGAACGGCCCGCAAGCCGGCTTGCATATCCTCAATGCCGATGCCTTCCGCCGCCGCAATCTCCTCGATTCGTGTAGTCAGATAGCCGCTTTCCTCGAGGTTGCCGATGATGCTGTTCGCAGCCTGCCGCACGGCGTCGGGCAATACGGCCACGCTTAGCTGCGCTTCCAGGTGATCGCTTAAGGTAACCGGTGACGACAAAAACGTTTCAAACGAGGGCTTGTCAACCGGCTCTGAGGCTGGGCTCTTGAATCCGGGATCGAGATAATCGTCGAAAAATGTGCCGAAATCGATTTCATCGAAAGGGTCTGTTTCAGCCTTCGGTTCTTCAACCGCGGCGGCTGCGCCGGTCCCGTCGCTTGCGTTCTCCGGCAAAGCTATGGTGATGACCTCCCCGTCAGAGGCTAAATCTATTCCTTCAGTAGAATCCTCTGGCTCGGCTTTGTCGAGAATCGCCTGATCCGCCGGATCCGTCTGACGTTCGCGCTCGAGTAGCGCCTGCACTTCCTCGGGAGTCAATTCCTCCCCAGCCTCAGTTGCCTCCTCCAGCACGGGATTCTCGGCAATCTCGTTTAAGATCATGTCCTTCAGCTCCATCCGGTTGAGCTGGAGGACGGTGACCATTTGCACCAGGCCCGGCGTGAGTATCTGCTTTTGCTGTACTCCTAAGTGCAGGCGTTGCGAAAGCGAACTCATTTGGCTTCAGTGTAGCACCGGAAAACGCGTGTGCCGGACGAGAAGAAGGTGCCGAATCTAGCCGGTTTTTCGCAGTTTTAGGTGCTAATGCGGCACTCTGCTGAGCATGAGTCCGAGCCTAGCCGTGTCCTGAAACACAACACGTTTCGCATGGGCGCACACCGGCCCAAACCCTGCTTTGTTGTCGTAGGATGTGTATAACGCCGTTGCAAATTCGAATGGCAGATAATGGCGAAGAAATCATCCGCATCATCTCGGCCCGTAAAGCTAGTCAGAGCGAGAGCCGAAGATATTTTAAGTAGACCGCCAACGAAGCGGCAGAAGGAAGCGCTCGAGCGGGTACGCAACATCCCGGATTCCGAGATCGACTTTTCGGATATACCGCCTTTGAGTGAGGAACAACTCGCGTCAGCATTCCGCCGGGGCGCGAAAGAGCTCATTGCGGTGCGGCTGGACCGGGATGTCCTCACATGGCTGAAACAGTTCGGAACCGGCTACTCGATCCGCATTAACGGTATCTTGCGCACCGTAATGGAGCATCAGCGTCGATAGCAGCCTGCGTATCGTGAGGGGAGACTTAGCTGGCCAGGCCCGGCGGAAAGTAAAAGTTGTCCCCGAGATAGATCCGGCGCACTTCGGGATCGTTGCCCAGTGACTCGGGAGACCCCGCCCGGAAAATGCGGCCGCTGCTGATGATGTAAGCGCGATCCGTTACTGCCAGCGTCTCGCGCACGTTGTGGTCCGTAATCAAAACCCCGATGCCCTTCCGCTTGAGATCGCCGATGATGCGCTGCAACTCGAGCACCTGAATCGGATCGATGCCGGAAAACGGTTCATCCAACAGAATGAAATCGGGCTGTAACACGAGTGACCGCGCAATCTCGACGCGCCGCCGCTCGCCGCCCGACAGCATGTAGCCTTTGCTGTGCCGCACGGTTTCGAGCCCCATGTCACTGATCAGATTCTTCATGCGCTCACGCCGCTCGCGCGCATTCAACGGCAACGTTTGCAGAATCGCCATCAGATTGTCTTCGACGCTGAGCTTTCGAAAGACCGATGGCTCCTGCGGAAGATAGCTGACCCCGCGGCGCGCCCGCAAGTACATGGGCAGCCGGGTCACGGGCTGATTGTCGAGGAGAACTTCTCCGGCTTCAGGGCTCACCAGCCCGACGATGATATAGAAAGAAGTCGTCTTGCCGGCGCCATTTGGCCCAAGCAGCCCAACTACCTCGCCCTGTTCCACTCGAACGGATACGTTATCGACTACCCTGCGCCCGTTATAGGATTTCGAAATCTCAACCGTCTGCAGAGTTCGGATGCGCTGTGGGCTAGGCACTGATTCGTCTACACGGGCCGGGTTCAGTCTTCGGCCCATGTCCTATCATACGCGGTGAATGCGTTGGGCGATTCCGTCTCTTGTGGTGGTTATCGCCAGCCTTCGCCTCTGTCATATTCACTTGCTCTGGGCTGATGAAGACTACCATCTTGCGGCGGCAATCCATATCCTGAACGGGAAAATCCCTTACCGCGATTTCTGGTACGACAAGCCGCCTCTCTGCGCAGCATTTTACCTTCTCATCGGCGGATACTCCGGATGGCCGCTCCGGCTCTGGGATATTGCTTACGTTCTAGCGGCCTGCCGTCTCGCGTACCTCCTCGCGCGCGACTGGTGGGGCGACGAAGTGGAAGGATACGCCGCCGCTCTCCTGGTTGCATTTTTCACGACCTTCTATTTACCATCTGCGGTCATTCCGTTCGCCGCGGACGCACTGATGCTCCTTCCCCATCTCGCGGCCATCTACTACATCCGTCGAAAGCGCGCCCTTTGGTCCGGAGTGTGGGCCGGAATCGCGTTTCTGGTAAACGCGAAGGCGCTTTTCGTACTCGCCACATGCGGCCTCATTCTCCTTCCGCAGTTGCTCGAGCTGCTCGCCGGGTTTGCTTTGCCGGTCGCCATCGGCGCGATCACCGCCCTCGCCTCCGGCGCCTGGGCCGACTACTACGAACAGGTGTGGCGCTGGGGTTTGATCTATGCAGAACGCTCGCCTGTGGTGAATCCTCTGAAGACGGGCCTGATCAGAACCCTCGACTGGACCGGCTTCCATTCGGCGCTAGTCGCGGGTGCAATTTACGGATGGTTCCGCGCTACTCGAACGGACCGCGCTCAGCTTCTCATCTGGATTGCGCTCTCATTCGCGGCGGTTTGCCTCGGCTTCAGATTTGCGCCTCATTACTTTCTCCAGGTGCTGCCGCCGCTCACCATCGCCGCATCTCACGGAGTCGTTTTGGCTCTCCGGAGATTTCCAAGGCCGGCGACGGTAGCGCTGGCCCTCCTTTTACTGGTCCCGCTGATTCGCTTCGGCCCTCGCTATGCCTTGCTTGCGCTCGATAACTTATCTCATCGCGATCCTAATTGGTCCGACGTCATTATGGATTTAGACAGCCAGCACGCGGCGGCGAAAATCCGCACCTTGGCGCATCCCGGCGACACATTGTTCGTGTGGGGTTACCGGCCCGATCTCTACGTCTATACCCGCATGAGCTCCGATAGCCTCTTCTGGGATTCGCAGCCACTCACCGGCGTTCCAGCCGACCGGCACCTGTCAGCGACTAGCGCGATCTACGCCGGCCCTGCGGTTGCCAACCGTCAAGAACTGGCCCGGTCACATCCAACTTTTTTGGTCGACGGCTTAGGACTCCTCAATCCAAAGCTGCGCCTGGACACGTTTCCGGATCTCACGCGCTGGGAGGCCTCGTATGCGCCCGTCGCGCGTACGAAACTTTGCTTGATCTACCGCAGAGTGGATGCGCGGCGCTGATCACTTCTTCTTCATCTGCGTGTAAGCCAACTGCGTCTTTTGGCCTTCCACAACCAGGTGATCGTCGTCGCTGTAATAGGTAAGCTGGCGGCCCTTGGTGATTCCTTTGTAACTGTCGAGCATCTGCGGGCTGCCGCCATTCAGAATCACCTTGTTCTCTTTGGTGTAGTACTCGCAATGCTCAGATTTTCCCGTGCGGGTTCTGTCGGGTTTCACTTCAACAACCACTACGTTGCCATCGGCAATCGCATGGTCAAGTGAAGATTCGTCGTTCTTCTTTTGGCTCTTCGGTGTAAGAAAAGCGCGCAGCTCCTTAGAGTTCACCGTCATTGTGTCCCGAACCAGCTTCACCCCGCCCGTATACAGAGCGATCCGCGTCTCATCGCTGTAAGACAGCTCCGGTGCGCGCACGATTGTGAACACTGGCGCCGAATCGGCCTTTGTAGCCTGCGTGGCTTGGGTCCCGGCGGTCGCGGTCTGCGTTTGGGATTTGTCGTCCGAGCGGTTGTCCACCAACTCGCTCACAACGTTTCCAACCGCGTGCAGCGTCTCCTGGTCGCGATCTACATCGATGACGTCCGCCGAGATTCGATTCGCGCCCTGCCACATCACGGCATGCCCCTGGTAATGAACCTTGGTGTTGTTTTCACGCGTGATCATGTTATCGGCGGTCGCCTGCATGGCCTGAGTATCGTCCAGCATCGATGTCCCGGCTTTCGCATTCCGGTCCGGTTCATGCGTCGATACGATGTGCCCGGCGGCATCCATATCGCCATTCGCCTGATTCATCACGATCTTGTCCGCAATCGTCGCGCCGGTATCGTCCGAAACGCGAGCGTTATCAGTCAGCGTGATCCGGTTAATTGTCTGCTCGAGAAAGGCCTTCTTCGCGTGGGCCTGCCGCACACCTTCCTGGTACCGGAAGTTGCCCGTCTGCTCAATCGTCGCGATCTGGTTGGTGTTGGGCGTGAACTTGGCCGTTAGCTGGTCGCTCCAGGTGAGCGCTGGAACCGGCGCTGCCGCGTTTGCGTTCGAGCCCGCTGCTGGTTTGATTTTCGCGGCCGTGGGCGGCTTGTCGGTGTGCGTCGAAACGTTCCATGCCAGAAACGTATCGACATAGCTTCCCGTGCCATACAAGATGCGCAATCGCGAAGCGTTCAGCGTTCGATGCGACTGCTCCGGCCGATTAGGCTTGAACTCCAATTGGGCCTGAGAGGGAGCGCGAATCTCCTGGATCTCCTGCCCTCCCGGCTTCATCTCTAGCTCGATGTGCTCGCTGCGCAGAATGCGCGTTTCCGCCAACTGCACCCCCGGCTGCGGCAGAGGAACCGACTCGGCGTTCGCATGGCCGTCCGCTAGCACCAGGTGGAGAACGCTATTGTCCTGCGCCTGCCCGTTCACCTGCTTGGTATCGACCGTAAATCTGAGATCGGCGCGCTCCCCTGTCACCGTGGTTCGCGATCCCGGCTGTGTCGAAGTGATTCGGGCGTTCTTTTCCCCAATGATGTTGACCATCACACCGTTTTCGTCAAACAGTGCCGTCATCTTGTCGGCCGAATATTCGGTTCGCCGGTCATCACGCACATCCGTCCCAAAAGGATGATCCGAGTCGATTTGATGCAGAATTCCATCGGCCAGGGTCACTACTGAATTCTTTCCCTGAATGGTCGTGTCTTGCCGCTGCAGCTTCGACCAGGGCGAAAGATAGATCTTCTGCTGCGCCTCGTTATACACCAGGTCTCCGGTCTCGATGTGCATCTTGTTTTCGAGCGGTCCTTTGCCGATCCAATCGAGCGCGACTTGCGATCTCAGGTGCAGGTCTCGCGTGTTCGGATCGTAGTCGACGCCCACCGCTTGGCCATCCCCTTCGGCAAAGTGGAAGGAAGCCGGCCGGTCGGTCCTCGCCTTCCCGGTTTTCGTTTCGTAGGTTACGCCGGAGGTTTCAACGCGAACGCGCTTCGCTACTTCGTCCTCGTTCTCTGCGTTCTTGTCGGCAGGCACATTGATCACAATCGAAACCGGGCCGTCCGATTTCAGGACCTCCGATTTCTCATCGAAGAATGCCTGGCCGCTGCTGACATACGTGTAGGAACCGGCATTCTTGTCGTACAGCCGTAACCGCACGTCCTTCAACTCAAACGTCGACGGCTGATGGGCCCCCTCGAAAGACTTCGCCTTCACGTCTACAATCGGACGGTTGGTTTGCGGGTCGTCCTTCCACCAGTGCCATCCGGAGTTGGCCATGGCGTCAAGTGCTGTGTCGATGGCCGGCACCGCAGCCACGGGCCGCTTTCTTTCTTTGTCCACGCGCAGCTTGTACGTGTAACCGACGACTGCCGAGAGAAGCATCGCGGCGAAGGCGAGCAAAACCGAAATGCGCCGCATTGTTTAGAGAAACACGCAGATTTCATCATAACAAGCGCGATTTCTTTGGTGTAGCGAACCAGACCCGAAAGAAATGTGAGTGGCAAACTATCAAGCCAGTCGCGTTAATGTTGTAAGAGACGCATTATCAATAACTTACAAATACCACTTGTCACTCTACCCTCGACTGTGCTAAAACATCCTTTGGGCGTTTCCCAATACGAATCGCCCCATCTCAAAACAGCTCAACGCTAGCTCGACACTGGAGGTTTTAGTATGGACATTCGACCGCTGCACGACCGCGTCGTGGTCAAACGGCTCGAAGAAGGCGAGACCATGCACGGCGGTCTCTATATACCGGATTCTGCGAAGGAAAAGCCGCAGCAAGGCGAAGTGGTTGCCGTAGGCAAAGGCAAGCGCACCGAAGAGGGCAAGCTGCTGCCGATGGATTTAAAAGTCGGCGACCGCATTCTGTTCGGGAAGTATTCCGGCAACGATATCAAGCTTGACGGCAACGAATATCTGATCATGCGCGAGGACGAAATCCTGGGCGTGCTCGAGAACGTCGCTGTTCCGGCAATGGCATAAAAGGGGAGGTTTCGAAAGGACAAATGGCAGCAAAACAGATTGTTTATAGCGAAAATTCGCGTCAAGCGATTCTTCGCGGCGTCAACCAGTTGGCCGACGCCGTGAAAGTGACACTCGGTCCCAAGGGCCGAAACGTAGTTCTCGAGAAGAAGTTTGGCGGACCCACGATCACCAAGGACGGAGTCACCGTCGCGAAGGAGATCGAGTTGAAGGATCCGCTGGAGAATATGGGTGCGCAGATGGTTCGCGAGGTGGCTTCAAAGACCTCCGACATCGCCGGCGATGGCACCACGACGGCAACCATTCTGGCGCAGGCGATCTTCCGCGAGGGCGTGAAGAGCGTTGCCGCCGGCGCAAACCCGATGGCCCTCAAGCGCGGCATCGAAAAGGCCGTCGAGCGGGTTGTGGAAGAAGTCAAGAAGTTCTCGAAAGACGTTCCCTCCAAAGGCGATGCGATCGCGCAGGTCGGCACGATTTCAGCGAACGGCGACTCGACCATTGGCAACATCATTGCCGAAGCCATGCAGAAAGTCGGTAAGGACGGGGTCATCACGGTCGAAGAATCGAAGACCATGGTTACCGAGTTGCAAACCGTCGATGGAATGCAGTTCGATCGTGGCTATCTGTCGCCCTACTTCATCAGCGACCCGGATCGTATGGAGTGCGTGCTCGAAGATCCCTACATCCTGATCCATGAGAAGAAGATAAGCAACATGAAGGATCTGTTGCCGCTGCTCGAGCAGATCGCCCGATCGGGCAAGCCGCTTCTGGTAATTGCTGAAGAAGTGGAAGGCGAAGCCCTCGCGACGCTGGTCGTCAACAAGCTGCGCGGTACCCTGAACGCCTGCGCTGTAAAGGCGCCTGGTTTCGGCGATCGCCGCAAAGCCATGCTCGAAGACATCGCCATCCTGACCGGTGGCAAGGCCCTGATGGAAGAGACCGGCATCAAGCTGGAAGGTGTTCGCCTGGAAGACCTGGGCCGCGCCAAGCGCGTCACGGTCGACAAGGACAACACGACGATTATCGATGGCGGCGGTACTCAAAAGAACATCGAAGGCCGCATCAAGCAGTTGCGTGCTCAGATTGAAGAGACCACGTCCGACTACGATCGCGAGAAGCTCCAGGAGCGTTTGGCGAAGCTGGCCGGCGGCGTAGCCGTCATCAAAGTCGGCGCCGCTACGGAAACCGAGATGAAGGAGAAGAAGGCCCGCGTCGAAGACGCGCTGCATGCCACGCGTGCAGCCGTTGAAGAGGGAATCGTTCCCGGCGGCGGCGTGGCACTGCTCCGTGCTGGGCAAAGTCTTCAGAACCTTAAGGCAGAGGGCGATGAGCAGATCGGGGTCGATATCATCCGCCGCGCGATAGAAGAGCCCGTGCGGCAAATTGCCGGCAACGCTGGCTTCGAAGGCGCGATCGTGCTCGAGAAGGTTCGTTCGAACTCCGATCCCAATTTCGGCTTCAACGCACAAACTGGCCAGTTCGAAGATCTCGTAAAATCTGGCGTAATCGATCCGACCAAGGTCACCCGCTCGGCCCTGCAGCACGCTTCATCGATTGCGGCTCTCATGCTGACAACCGAAGCGATGGTCTGCGAGATACCCGAGAAGAAGTCCGCTCCCATGGGAGGCGGTCCGGGCGGCCACGGCGGTCCTGACATGGACTACTAATCCGCTTTACATCAAAACTGATGAGCCCGCCAGGTACGCGCCTGGCGGGCTTTTTGTTTAACGGCCCGCGGATCGTATGCCTATGTGCCAGTCACGGGCAGGCCCGTCCCCCAACTCGACCCCGTTTTTGACCCGCTGACCTGTAAGCAGTTCCACAGAGCGATAAAAAACTTGAGAATGTTAGCCAACTTGAGAAATTATTCCGGCCCGCATTTCACTCTCTTCTGAGCAGTGTCCGGGCACTGTTTCGCAGCCGCGAAATGAAACGTGCAGAAGCGCATACAACGACAGACTTAGCCCCTGCAAGTGCCGCCCGCACCACCGGCGAACCCGCGAAAGCGCTTCCGGCCGGCAACCTGGAGTTTCTATGGCAGGATCTGCGCTATGCAGTCCGGGTGCTCCGCAAAAAACCCGGCTTCACGATTACAGCGGTGCTGACACTAGCCCTCGGCATGGGCGCAAACACTGCCATTTTCAGTGTGGTGAATGCGGCTCTCCTGACCCCGATTCCCATCCCCGATCCCGAGCGTGTCGTCATGCTCTGGACGGACAACGTGGCCCTTAGCTCCCAAGGGTTCCCAGCCTCTGCTCCCGACTTTGTCGACTGGCAAGCCAGCGGGGTTTTTGAACACCTCGCCGGATTCACAACCAATGGCTTCAACTTGCTGATCGGAACCAGGCCGGAGCGGATCGAGGGCGCTTCGGTCACTCGCGACTGGTTCGATATCCAACGCCTCAAACCGTACTTGGGCCGTCTATTTCGGGCGGAAGATATGCAGCCAGGTCACGATCAAGTGGCGCTTCTCACTCTCAATTTCTGGCATGCTCGGTTTCACGCCGACCCGTCAGTTGTTGGGCGGACCCTCATCATCAATAGCTCTCCTTACACAATCATCGGCGTACTGCCAAAGAAAATTGCCAACCTAGAGGATGAACAAATCTACTTCCCGCTGATCTTCGAGCCGCCCCTGTCCAATGAGCGCGGCATTCGGTACATCAATACAATTGGGCGCCTTTCTCCGAATCTTAGCTTCGCTGCCGCTCGGAACAGGATCCGGGATCTCAGCACTCGCCTTTCCAATCAATATCCAAAAGAAGATGGCGCATATAGAACGCGCTTGCAGCCCGTTGAAGAGGCCTATGTAGAAGACGTCCACACTCTCCTCTGGGTGCTGTTCGGGGCTGTGGGATTTGTGCTTCTCGTCGCTTGCGCCAATGTCGCAGGTTTACTGCTGGTCCGCGGTACAGCCCGTCAGCGAGAGATCGCGATTCGCACCGCCCTCGGAGCCAGTAAGTATAGGGTAGTCCGGCAACTCCTTACAGAAAGCGTCCTGCTGTCGGTTCTGGCAGCGGTTACCGGGATCATTCCGGCTTTTTGCGGAATCCGCATTCTTTCCAAGTTTCAGCTTACGGAGCTGCCGAATCCGGATCTCGTGACGCTGAATGCAACCGTTTTGATCTTCACTCTGCTTGTGGCGCTCGCCACCGGTGTGCTGTTCGGATTGGTTCCCGCATCCCAAGCCTGGAGAACGGATGCGAGCTCGCCGCTGAGGGAACGCTCCCAGATTTCAGCCGCGCACCGGCGATTCGGCAACCTATTTGTTACCGGCCAAGTTGCTTTAACCGTAATCCTGGTGATCGGAGCAGGCTTGATGCTGAGAAGTTTCATTCGCCTGTGCGCAACGGATCCCGGGTATGCCTCGCAACACGTGCTTACGATGCGCATCGCGCTCACCGGAAAACAATATGATGCGGCCGGTAAACAGGCAGCGTTTTTCAAACAACTGATTAACCGTATCACTCCCCTGCCCGGGGTCGATGCCGCCGCAGCCATCGATTCTCTGCCTACCAGTAACGACGTCGAGGGCGGCCATCTGCATTTCACCGATCGTCCTGAGCCAAGGGCGAGCGATCTCCCCGCCGTGGTGATCGGCTCGATCACTCCCGATTACTTTCGCGTGATGCGTATTCCGCTCGTCACAGGCCGCTTCTTCACCGATGCCGACGGCGCGAGCGATCCGCTCGTCGTGATTGTCGACAGGGACCTTGCCCGCCAATACTGGCCAGATCACGATCCGACGGGTAGATTCGTGAAACTGCGCCTCCACTCTCCCGCGCGCAAGATCGTCGGCGTCGTCGGCGCCGTCGAGCTCAGCGTCGCAGCCAAAATGAAGGGCCGCGTGGGCCAGGTCTATATCCCTTTGGCGCAATCGCCCGATCTCGATCCAAGCTCTGGAATGTCACTCGCGATTTCTACGCGGCTCAATCCGCTCAGCCTCAGTTCCGCCGTCCGCGGCGAAATCGCGAGTCTCGCGCCGGATCAGCCCATCTTTCAGATCGAAAGCCTGGAAGATGCGCGGGCAAGAGGCCGGGCTTCTGCCCGCCTTGCTACCTGGCTGCTCGGTTTCTTTGCGGTATTGGCGCTTTTGCTCGCCGCAGTCGGCGTGTATGGCGTTGTCTCCTACAGCGTAGGCGAACGAACGCGCGAAATCGGCGTCCGCATGGCGCTTGGCGCAGACCAGTCCGATGTGTTGCGCATGGTGCTCGGGCGTGGAGTCTTGCTCATCCTGCTCGGAATCGTCCTCGGCGTGGCCGGCGCAATCGCGCTCACGAGATTGATGGGCAGCTTGTTACACGGCGTCAGCGCAAGCGATCCCCTTACCTTCCTCGCCGTGAGCCTATTACTCATGGCCGTAGGTATGTTGGCCAGCTACATCCCCGCCCGCCGCGCCAGCCGCATCGATCCCATCATCGCCTTACGCTACGAATAGGCACCTTATTCGGCGGAACGCATGTGCTCCTGATCGCCTATAGCTGATCGTAGATCTGTTTCAGCTCCAGCATGAACCCGGCGATCGGCCCTTCGCCGAACACACGCTCTGGCCCTATCAGCTCAATCGGCGCTTCTCGATCGCAGCTATAGATCCATACGCTTCTCAATTGCGGATCAATTAGCCACCCCAGCTCAACCTTATTCCGCAAATAATTCCGCATTTTCTCGTGCAAATCGTTCTTGCGTTCATTCGATGCGCGTATCTCGATCACGAACGCAGGCACAACCGCGCCAAAACCCTGCCGCTGCTTGCGGGACAACGCTTTCCATCTGCCCCTCGGAATCCAGCACGCGCCCGGTGAAACAACGCTCTTATCGGGCAATGTCATTCCCGCGCCCGGCCCGACAACCACACCCTGCCCGTCTGTCCTGGCCCATTCCCGTAGTTGCGCCAGCACTTCGACTCCTATGAAGCCGCTTTCCAACCCCGCCGGAGCCATGATAATTACTTCTCCCTCAGCGCCCCGCTCCATTCGCAACGCAGAGTGCTCCTGGCAAAATGCAAAGAAGTCATCGTCCGTAAACTCCGGGCCAAGCCGCACAACCACTCGGTCGACCGTCGCGAGATCCAATGTTATCGGGATTACTGCGGTCACCTCTGTGCCTATTGCCATTTCTTACGATCTCGGCCAGCGCGAAAGCAACTGGAAAGCCCAAAAGCAGAGGGCCGCGGACGCGATAGTGATGAGAATAAACCAGGGTTGAGTCGCCAATCCCGGCCCCTCAACAATGCCCGCCAGATATGCGTGATGAATATATATGGTCGCTCCCACCCTATCGCAGTTCGGCGGACAGCTGGTAAGCGATGCTATCCGACCTCTCCCCGAGTACTCACCGTACGGCATAACTCTTTTCCATTCACCTAAATCCGGCTATATACTTTGACGAAGGACCCTTTTGACCGGCTGCGGAGACATCACCGTTCTGTTGCGCAAATGAACAGACGGTGACAGCGGCGCCTTTGAACCGCTCTTCGAAACCATCTATCCACAACTGCGGCGCATGGAGGGAGCGATCTTGCGCGGCGAACGCCCGGCCGCGGTCATGCAACCCACCAGTCTCGTCAATGAGCTTTATCTGAAACTGATTCAGCAGCCCCGGCTGCCGTCACTGATCATGTCGCTCCGTGCGATCTGAACGACGGAGTTGTCGCGGTCGCCGACGAGCGCGGAGAAAGGGATAAAGCAGCGGATTTGAAATGAAGGTCAAAAACCCACCTGGGAATAGGTTCTGAGGACGAAACGCCCAGTGCATCGCGATGTAAACGGCGTACAGTAGCATCAAGCTCGTAAGGACCATCGAGAGTGCTCTTTCTGCACCGACCCAATTCTCCCAGGCAAACGCGACAAGAGTGCAAACCACAAAGTTCGCTGTGACTACTGCCAAGAAGAACTTGGCCATACGAATTCGCTCGGGTGTAATTCGCAGCACGGGAAGCCATGGATCTCGCACCGGACGCCGCTGAAACGTGATCACCATCGTGATTGCAAAGACTGCGGCGATGCTCTCCACAGCCCAGACGTTCCCCGGAAGACCCGCACGGCCAGCTAACGCCGCTAGATACCAAACCAGGGCACCGACTGAAGCCACGCAGCCGTAGATAAAGCAATACCGCTCGACCCGCTTCCTCATATTTACTGCCAACAGTTGTAGACGTCGTACGCAAAGCTGGCGGCGTTCAACAAATTGGCAATCGTCCCGGCACTGGATACGGCCTGTTCCAGAGTTTCTAGATCCCCCAACCGGCGCAAAATGTTCGCTTGTGTACTCGCGGATTGCCTTCCAAACCCGCTACGCATGGCGAGATTGGAGAGTCTATTGAGGGCACTCTCACCGCCCGCCGCCGCGTAGGCTGGATCCGCAAAGAACGTTCTGTACGCGTCCGCCAAACCCGCTCCGGCCTGAAATAGTGTGGGATCGGCAGTTACCCCGGCCCTATCGCTGAAGTACCATTCAAAGGGATGAAAATTCACCCCCGCTAAGTCCCCGACGAATTTCACGGCGTTGTATCCGGGTACGAAGCCCAAACCAAAATTTAACGCCGCATCGGCGGAGCATGCGAGTTTTTTCGTCTTGTCCGTTCCTGTGGGATCAAAATTGTCGATTGGGTCGTTCCCCGTGTAAGCGTAAAAATTGACATCGCCACCACTTAGACCCATCGGGTCTTCGCTGATAAATCTTTGGAAGGCGGGGTTGTGATACCTGGCGCGATAGAAATACAGCCCGGTTCCATCATTCTCCCGGCCTGTATATTGCGTCGCGCTGCTGCTCGATGCGCCGCTAGTGCTCGTATTGCCAAACGGCTCGTAACTGTATTGGATCTGGACAGTGCCCGAGGAATCCACCAAAGCCAGCACCGATCCCAGCGCATCGGTTAGCGGCGTCATGCTGCCGCTACTGTCAGTTCTCTGAAAGAACTCGTCCACGCCCCCGGTCAGGATGTTTGCGGCCCCGGAGTTCTCTTGAATCGAATTCACGCCCTCATAAAGGAAATTAGTAGCGCCGCCGCTAACTGTTTTGTTGGTTCGGCGGCTTACTGCGTCATATTGGAAGCTCGCGCCCCCGCCAATGCCGCTTAATTGATTACGGGCATTCCAAGTAAACGCCCGGCTGCCATCGCTGGTCATATTCCCATTGGCATCGTAAGTGATCGCCGTTCCGTTCCAGTTTGTCAGTTCGTTGGCGGTGTCGTAGGTTGCTGAAGTCAGGGTGCTCGGGAATTCAGTGCGTGCAAGAGTACCCGAAACCTGAGTTCGCCGGCCCACTGCATCGTAGGTGTAATTCAGAGTTCCTAACGAGTTCGAACCTAACTGATAATTGAGTCCTGTTAGCCGCGAATCGGTATCGTAAGTATAAGTAGCAGTTACACCGTTCGGCAGGGTCAACACGGAACGCCGATTGGCGTCGTCGTAAGTGAAGCCGACGGAAGAAGCGCCCTGGGTAATTTGAGTCAAGCGAGTAGCATCATCCCAAGCATAGGTCACATCGGGCTGCCCGGCGAGGGAGCGCTTGATTCGGCGCCCTGCAAGGTCATACGTGTATGACAAAGTGCCTTGCGGCGTCGTCTCGGTCAGTGGACGGCCCAGGCCATCATAGGCGTAAGAAATCGCACCCGAAGCAGAATCGGTGGCTTGGGTCAACCGGTCGCCTCCGTCATAAGTATAAGAAATCGTACTCTCGTAAGTCGTCGCGCCGCCGTTCACGACTTTATTGAATCCAGCGAATGTCACCCGGTTGAGCGAATCGTAGCTGTACGCGGTGACTTGTCCCTTGCGATCCGTTCTCGAAAGCACGTTCCCAAATAGATCGCGCTGTACGCTCTCAACCCTTTGAAGCGGGTCTGTGCGCGTCGTCCGCCGGTCCATGCCGTCATACGTGTAACTTGTTATGCCATTTTTCGGGTCCGTAACGCTCAGCAGATTCCCATTCGGATCATAGGCGAACGAGACCACATGGCCTGCTGGATCGGTGGTCTTCAGCATTTGATCCAGGTTGTCGTATTGAGAGCTTGTCACCTGCCCTATCGCATCGGTGATGGAAACGAGTCTACCTGCGCCATCTACAACACGAGAGGTTTTGTTCGACAGTGGGTCAGTGGTGCTGGTGAGATCGCCTCCAAAATAGTCCAACTGAGTCGAGTTTCCTACCCCATCGGTAAGGGTCGTCACTTGCCCGGCCGAATTGTACGCCATCGTGGTCTGGTGCCCTAACGGATCAGTCGCAGCCGTCAAATTGCCGCTGGCATCGTATGTAAACGTCGCGGTGTGGTTCAAAGGATCGGTCACGCTCGCGACTCCGCTATAGGGCGAAGCGTACGTAGCCGTGGTAGTCGCCGCCTGGGGCGTGCCGTCCAGGAGTGTCGCCCGTGTGCAATTGCCGTTCGCGTCGAAATCGTAGCTTGTCTTATTCCCAAGCGGATCGGTGGCCGATTTTAGTAAGTTGTCTGCGTAGTACTCATATGTCGTCGCTTGTTGCTCGGGCTGTCCCAAAGCTCGGATGTCGTTCACCGTATAGCCGGCCCCATTGAAGATCACTCTGCGCACGTATCCTCTAATCGCGATGCGCGTGATTTGAAACCATAGCTTGCGGAAATAGTGCGCCGTCGTTAAGCGGTCGGGCAAACTCGCATCCGCAACCTGATAGAACCGGCCCGCCACTGCCGCCGCGGGCAACATGGCCGCCGGAAACCCGAATCGAAAGAGTGACCAGTAAGTTCAGCGCCAGCATCATAAAAACAGCGCCTCGGGCGTCTTTGCCATGTTTTGCTCGCCGCCGATCGCGTAAGTCAGGCAGCTGAATCCGGCCAGAACGACCCCTGTCAGAATCACAAGGAAAATACCACGAACACGAACATCCACACATAGAATTCAGTTCTAGGGACCTCGCCGGCCATGGCTGCCAGCTCCGCCTTCTCTGGTTCGCTGTAGCCGAACCCTGGCCAGTTGCTTCCACGGTTATGAATCAGAGTCATGTTGAAGGACCAGTAGCGTACGACCAACGCGAGCCAGCGCTCGAGCGTCGACCGCGAATCGGAAACGGAACTCATAGATGAAATCCTCAACTGCGGCGCTTGTCGGAGCGCCTTCACCTCAGAACGCGACAACCGCCATGAAAATGAATCACGCCGCCTGTCCCCACGCTCCCTTCGTACAATACGTCTTGAGCTGCCTTCGCGCGCTCTGAACCCAACACAGGGAGTCGAACATTCTCGCTAAACCATCACTCGCAACCGCATCTTCACTGATCCTCATGCTCTCTGCTGCGCGAATTGCAGCAACGCAGGCCCCTCAATCGCCGCCCGCCGCTCCTGCTCCCGCTCCCGCTCCCGCTCCCGGAACGCAGACGCCCGGTACGCAAAACATCTCTCCCCCCAACGAGCCCGTCCGCAGAGGACGATTCGTGCCAGGACAGAGGCGTCCGCCCGGCGATCCCGCACAAATCGCGCGCGGCAAAATGTTGTTTGCCATTAGCTGCCGCGGCTGCCACGGTGCCGACCTGCGCGGCGGCGATCTGGGCGGCCCGAACCTTCTGCGCTCCCAAGTCGCCTTGAGCGATCAGAACGGCGAGTTGATCGTCCCCATCATTCACGGGAGCCGTCAAAAAATGGGAATGCCGGCAATCGGCTTAAGTGATGCGGACGCAAACGCCGTGGCCGCCTATGTGCGCAGCGTCATCGAAACGATTCAGGTACAGGGCGCTCCGCCTTCTGCTGCCAAGCCGCCGCCCAGCATTCTCATCGGCAACGCCGACGAAGGCAAAGCCTACTTCGCGACCAAGTGCCGCACCTGCCATTCCGAGGCGGGCGATCTCAGCAAAATAGCGACCCGCATACCGGATCCCAAGCGGCTCCAAAACGCTTGGCTAGCCGGAGGCACACTCGAGGAAGAGGACCCGCCCGAAGGCACAGCCGCAACTCCCCGTACCGTGACCGCCACCGTCACTCTTTCTTCCGGAGAAACCGTCGAAGGCAAGTTGGTCCGCGTGGATGACTTCTTGATCACCCTCGCTCTCGCCGACGGATCCGAAAAAACCTTTCGCCGCACCGGAGACACGCCGCGCGTGGTCATTCACGATCCTCTGAAGGTCCATCGCGATCTGCTCTCGCAATACAGCGACAAAGACATTCACGACGTAACCGCCTATCTGGTGACGCTCAAATGAAGCTCAATCAACTCGCTCTCGCCGCATCTCTGCTCATTTCTCCGCTTCTCCTTCACGCGCAAGCCAACGGCTTGAATCCGGCCGACATTCTCAAGCCGCTCTCCAATTCCTGGCCCACCTATAGCGGCGACTACTCCGGCAAGCGCTACAGCGCGTTGAAGCAGGTGAATCGTTCCAACGTCCAACACCTCACGCTCGCCTGGATGATGCAGGTCACCCCTGGAACCGGCGAACCCAGCGAGCACCACCGGCACCGGCACTACGATGAATCAACTCCGCCGGTAATTGTCGGAGGCGAGGGCCCCGGCGACATCAACATTCGCGGCGGCACCATCAAATCGTCGGCGCTCGAAGTCGATGGCACGCTCTACTTCACAATGCCCGACAATGCCTGGGCAGTCGACGCCCGCGACGGCCGTGAGCTCTGGCATTACTTCTGGAAAACCAAAGGTGGCACCCACATCGGCAATCGCGGCCTCGGCATGTGGCACGGCTATCTCTTCATGGAAACGCCCGACGATTACCTCGTCTCGCTCGACGCCAAAACCGGCAAGGAGCGCTGGCACAAGGTCATCGCCAATGTCGACGACGGCTATTTCTCGACACCCGCTCCCGTCATCATCGGCAACCACGTGCTGGTCGGAACGGGAAACGATATCGATTCTCCCGGCTTCCTCGATTCGTTTGATCCCGAAACAGGCGAACTGCAGTGGAAGCACTACACAGTCCCCATGCAGAAGGGCGATCCCGGCCTCGATACCTGGGCGAGTCTCGATGCTGCGCGGCACGGCGGCGCCCAAACCTGGATTCCCGGTGCATACGATCCCGAAACCAACCTTTATATATTCGGTACCGGCAATCCCACTCCGGCTTTCACCAACGGTACGCGCGGCCCCGGCGACAACCTGTACACTTGCTCCCTGATCGCGGTCAATGTCGACACGGGCAAGATGGCCTGGTATTTCCAGACCTCGCCGCACGACATGCACGACTACGATTCAGCGCAAACGCCCGTACTAATAGATGCACCGTTCGGCGGCAAAATGCGAAAGCTCGCAGTGACGGCAACGCGCAACGGCTACTACTTCACGATTGACCGCACCACCGGCGAGCATCTCGTAACCAGTAAGTGGGGTCTGTTGACGAACTGGGCCACGGGCCTGACGAAGTCTGGCGGACCCAAGCTCAACCCCGAAAAGGACGCGACCGTCGGCGGATCGCTGGTTTCACCTGGCTCAGACGGCGTCATCAACTGGGAGCCGCCCGCTTTCTCCCCGCAAACCGGCCTGCTCTATGTCTCCGAGCACAACACCTTCTCCGAGTTCTACCTCACCGACCTCGATCCGCGCGGCTCCATGGGCCTCGGCGGCAAGGAAGAGGCCGAGATCGGTTCAGGCGGCACCTACCTGACCGCGATCGATTACAAAACCGGAAAAATCGCCTGGCGGCATCCTTATTACAGTGACGGAGGTGGTGGCGGCGGCCTATTGGCCACAGCGGGCGGACTGGTCTTTGGAGGCGACGGCGCAGGCAGCCTGGTCGCTCACGACTCCGCGACTGGCAAGCCTCTCTGGAACACGCGCATCGGCGAGGTCACGAATCCGCCCCAGACCTACATGCTCGACGGCCGTCAATACGTAATCGCAGCAACCGGCGATACACTCTGGGCCTTCGTCATGTATTGATCGATCCCAGGGAGTGGTTTCGCCAGAGACTTGCCGGCCGCCCGCTCTTACCCTCGTCGCCCTTTATGCGCTAACCGGCTGCACGCGTCGGGAGTCTTCAGCATTTTGATCGCATCGCCTCCGGATTCGATGGTGTCGATCTTGCCAGCGGTATCGATCACAAACGTGACGCGGTTCGCGACTCCGTATTTCGGCAGATACACTCCGTATTCCTGAGATACTTTGCGGTCCAGAAAGTCACTCAAGAGCGGAAACGTCAACCCGAGTTGCTCCGCGAATGCCTTCTGCGATGGGCCGTTATCGGTCGCTGATGCCGAACACTTTCGCCCCCGTCTCCTGAAAATGTTGCATACCAGCCTGGTACGCTTTCATCTCCGCCGTTCAACCGCCTGTGAACGCGGCCGGGAAAAACGCCAGAACGATGGTGCTCTTGCCGATGAAGTCCGCAAGGTGGACCGTCCCGCCATCCGTCGAAGGAAGCGTGAAATCAGGAGCTTTGTCCCCCACCTTTAGCGTGCTTGACGGCGGCCCCGACTCTTGCGCGAACACGCTGAACGCACCCGCGAGCGTTGCAACCAGAAGTCTTCTGTTGATTCTCACTATGCTGCCCCCGAGACTACGACCTTAGCACGAAAACGCACACTTCGCCCCCTTACGTATATAGTGGTTGGGACCGCCTTGAGGAGAAGTGAATGCCAAATCGAAAATTTGAACTGATTGCAGCTGCCCTGGTAGTGTTCGCAGCCGTAGCCGCGAACGCCTCGGCACAGGACGCCTCATCGCAGGCAGCCTCTGAAGCTCGGGACCATAACTACGCGTGGCTGCAAATTAGCGCGTTCACCGACATTCCTCTCGCCCGGGCCGACGTGCGCGTGTACGACACCGCGGGACATCTTCTCTTCGAAAAGTGCTCGGCCACGAACACGCAAGGGGTTTTCCCCGCGCGAGTCCGGGCGCTTCCGAGAGACTTTCGCGTCACGGTGACCTGGGATGCAAGCAAGCAAGACGACTTTGATCACATCTTCTTAGGCAAATTCAAGCTCAGCGCCGACGAGCGGAACTTCAATCCGGTCCACGGCGTCGTGTACGTGAATCCCGTCACCACCATCGTGAGCCGCCTTATCGATCGCTTTCCACATTTGAAGCTGCACGAAGCGAGAGCGCTCGTCCGGCGCGCTCTGGGTCTCCCGCCCAACGCCAGCCTCGGGGCGGCCCTCCGTCAAGGGAAATTCTTCACCCCTCAGTATTTCTCCGTCAAGGAGTTTCTGAAAAAGGCGAACGAGTACGGCGGAGTCGAGGAGTACATCAAGTTCCTCATCACCGAGATGCTGGACCATCCAGGCAAGAGATTTCTCTTTGCTCCCGCGCCGAAGAGTTCGCTCGGCGGCGCCTTGAGTTTCGTCGCTGAAAATCTCGCCAAAGGCGCGCTGTCCTGGGCCGCCGGGCAAGGATGCGGCTGGGCTTTAGAGAGTGCCGGGATCACCACCCCGGATGCAACCGCGGAAGACATCGCCAATCTCCAAGCAGGGCTGACGGATTTGCAAAGCAGCGTTGACCAGCTCAGCAAGCAAATCGACGCACTCACGAACCAGGTTCTTGCTCAGTTCACTACAACCCAGTACAACCAGATTGTCGTGCCGGCTCTGCAGCTGGCATCCCTAGTTAACGGTGTCGAGGAGGACATAGCTTACTTCAATTCCGCATGCCCACCCGGCCCATACGATCCCGAGTCGGTGAATGTCGATTTTTGTACCAGCCGGAAGGCATACATTATCGGCGAGCTCAGTGATGTCACGATCAGCCAATCCTTTGGGACACTCTCGACCTACGTGCTCGACAATCCGACCCTGAGCTATAAGGGCCTGGTTCACCTGTTCAGCCAATCGCTCGGCCAAACAGTGCGTTTTTTCCGGCCGGCTGATTCGACGAAGGTTCAAAATATGTTCGACTACTGGGATGCGGTGCAAACGCAAGCCGCGAATCTCAAAGTGGAGCTCCTGCATATGCAGGGCGCGCAAAACAGCCCGGCCACCAGCGGCCAGTTAACGGGTTTCCTTGGCGACCCGAATGCCAACCCGCCCACGCAGGGGACTTTTCAAAACACGCGCGCTGCCGAACAGAAATTGATGTTCCCGGCGGTTCCGGTAGGCACCGTGGTCGATACGAAGACCAGGTTGATGTGGAGAACGGACATTCCAACAGACCGGAACGCCTGCTACTTGAGATGGCCGTACAGCGCCTCCAACTATCCGTACACTGACAACACGTTCTCAAACGGATTGTGGGGCTGGAGCTCTCCGTTTTTCGCGGACTTCCAGACTTTGGTGGACGGCGGCGGCAGCGATCCGATGGGATGGCTGATCGCTCAAACCAAAGCGGTCACTCCAGACACCCCGCAGAGCGCGGGTTTCCCTGACATCGTGTATGCGGGTACTCATTATGCAGAGAACCCTGGGTATGTGCGTCGATAACACAGCGGTGTGGTCAGTAGACACAGCACCCCCTATCAATGGCTCTTCGGCCTGGTACGTGTTTGACTTCAAGAATGCAACGAAAGTAGCCGGTGCCACGGGGTATCAATTTTGGCTTTTCCTTAGACGCCCCCTCGAAAGGGATGAGCAGTACTATTGGTATCCATAACGTGGCGCAGGCCATCGTTTTTTGTGGCCTGCGGAGCGATGGGTGATGCTAAAGAAATCTATACGACACGCCACTAACCCCGCACATTGCGCGCCAGCGTGAGCGATCCGTCGGCGTTCGTCTTCTGCCGGCACGCCCAGGTCACCGGATAGCGAACGCCTTTCACTTCCAGTTCCGCTTTCAGTCGCAAGCCCTTCCAGTCTGTTCCGGGCGGCAGCATCAACATCGCCTGTCGAATCCCCGTGGGCTTCGGGTATCCCGCATCAACACATCCGCTGACGTTGACGGCCCCGTTCTCGCTAAACACTGTCAGTCGCAACACACCCGGCACGCCCGCGACCCCATTATTCGCCAGCCCAATGACCAGCCCCGGCGTCCCCTCCCGCTCGAAGCTCCATATAAAGGACGGCCGAACCCGATACCCGATGTGCCGCGCAATATAATCGATCGGCTCCGGATATTTGTCGTAATAGCTCAGCACGTTTTTCGCCGCTTCGTTATGCCAGTTCCACACCGACCAGTAGTTCGCGCCGACATCGAGCACGTGCGAAGTGATCTTCTCGTTGTAGGTGACTCCCTCATCCAGTCCCACGCGCTGCGGATCGCCCGTCGTCATGCCCACCTCGCAAACCGCCGCCGTCCACGACGGCCGGTTGCTTAACGCTTCGATCTGCGTGTTCTCGATAAAGATCGTGTCCGTGCGAATCCAGTTATGACTGCGAATCGTCCGGTCGAGCAGGTCAGAATTGCCCACATGGCTAAAGTCCGGCTGTGTATTGGTGACCAGAGGCACTTTGGTCCAGATTTCGAGCTGCGTCTCGAACATCTTCATCCACGTCTGCTCGGCGACGACATCGCTCGGAAAGATGTTGCCTTCAAACGGCCACGTGTGCCCCTCGCCCCAGAAGCCGTACATCATCGTGTCCATGTACTCGATCCGGGGATTTCCATTCAACTCAGCCGCCAGTAGCTCGTTCAGCTCGCGAAACGCCGCCTGATACGCCGGGTGATCGTAACGCGGCATGCGGTGCTCTTTCCGGTAACGCGTCTCCGAGCGGTTGCCTTTCCACTCGCCCTTGAGCTTCACGTAGGGAACCTTGGCCATGAGGAACTCCGGCATCCCCGGCTCTGGGAAATCCGGGTTCTCCAGCATGATGCGAAACCCGACCCGCTTGTTGTACCGTTCCGCCAGATCGAACGTGATCTTCCACCAGTCGGGCAAGTCCAGCCTGCCCGGACTCTTCTGAACCTCTCTCCAATTAGGCCGGATATAAATCTTCTGAGTAAAGGGAAGCTTCACCAGATCTTCGATCGATTTCTCGAGCGTTTCTCCTGGCAGCCGCGGCGGTCCGGTATCGCCCGAAACGTAAACCACAAGACCCATGCCGTAGTTAGGAACGATCTCCGTCGACGGCGTGGTCACCATCACGACATCGCTGTTGGGAACGACGGCATCAGCGGAGTATTGCGGGAACGGCCCCTGGTACAACCGGTCGCTGACGGGCGGCCCGGAGCCGAAATCATACTTTTCCCAGTTGTGCTCCGGAATGACGGCCTGCGCCGCCACAGGAACCACCGCCGCCGCCGATCCGGCCCCTAGCGCATGCAAAAATCCTCGCCGATTCAACCTCTCCTCCCTTGCGCTACCTGCATCTGTTAGCTTTTCAGTGTAATTCCAGCCGCGCTGTTCCGATTGCTTTACGAGTTACTATTCGGGCCAAGCCTTGGCACCTGTCCGGAATAGGCCTCTCATCGTACTGGATTGAGCAGCGTCGGACAACTGGCCGTTATTGGTTAAGCGCGTCTGGGTGAAGCGTCAAGTAGCGGTGGACGTCTGAGATGACAACCGAGCCTTCACCTACGGCAGAGGCCACGCGCTTCACGGAGGCGGTTCTCACATCTCCTACGGCGTAAATGCCGGCGATATTGGTTGCATAAGGCGTGCTATCGAATCCTTGCGGGCCGCCCGTGATGACGAAGCCCTTCTCGTCCAGGGCAACGACCCCCTTGAGCCACGACGTGTTGGGTTGAGCACCGATCATGACGAACAGGTCTTCGATAGGCTTGGTCGTTTCCGATCCGTCGCGGCGATTCACCCATCTTACTTGTTCCAGGTGCGATCTGCCTTCAAGCGACACGATTTCGGTCTCGGTCAGAACTGTGATGCGCCGCGATTGTTCGATTCGCGAGAGCAGATATTGCGACATGGTGGCGGCGAGTGACTTGCCGCGAACCATGATGTAGACGCACGCCGCGCTTTGCGCGAGAAACAGAGCAGCCTGTCCGGCGGAGTTGCCGCCGCCTACGACAACGACCTCTTTGTCGCGACAGTAGGCCGTCTCCATGCCCGTTGCTGCATAGTAGATTCCCTGATTTTCAAACCTCTCGAAGTTCTCGAGCGGCAGCTTGCGGTATTGTGCGCCGGTGGCGATGACGACCGCTCGGGAGCACAAGGAAATGTGGTCTTCAAGGGTGATCTTGTGAACATCACCATAGCGTTCTAGGGTAAGCGCGTCGCGGGACACGGCGAAGCGCACGCCGAATTTCAGTGCTTGCACAAAGGCACGGTTCGCGAGTCTTTGCCCCGAGATGCCGGTGGGAAAGCCGAGATAGTTTTCGATTTTGGAACTTGTGCCCGCCTGTCCTCCAGGCGCAATGCCTTCTATGACGACCGTGGAGAGACCCTCCGAAGAGGCGTAGACGGCGGCAGCGAGACCGGCAGGACCGGCCCCGACCACAGCGACATCATAGACGGTGCTTTTGTCCGGCAACTCCGAGATACCGAGTTCGTCGGCGAGCTTGGAAACCGTGGGACGATGCAGCACTCGACCATCGCTGAAGACCACAGCGGGCCAGGAGTCCGCATCCAGTGGAGATAGCACGGAGGAGCTTTTGTAACCTTCGACCGAAGCCACGTGATGGGGATAGCCGTTGCGCCGCAGGAAGCGTTGCAGCTTGAGGGTCTCGGCCCCGCCTTCATAACCGATTAGCGTCACGCCGACTTTGGTCTGGTACGCCAAACCGATGCGACGCCAGATGAACGCCTGCATGATTAGGTTTGCGATTTCGCCTTCGGCACGCATAAGGCGCCGCAAGTCGCCGCGTGTGACGCGCAGTAACACGCTCGGGACGGTCGTGCGGGCGCCCACCAGGGTCGGCTGGTCGTTCAGCATGTCGAGCTCGCCCGTGAACTGGTGCTCGCCGAGATCGATCACGGTTTCGCTCGTGTTCTCTTCGTTGCCGGTGTAGATGTTGACATTGCCTTCGAGCGACAACGAACATGTCAGTGCCGCGCTCGCCACGCGCAAAGATCGTCACGCCGGCGGGTTGCGTGACCTCAGACGCGTAGGCGCGGATGGTTTCGACCATGGCGTCCGTCAGGGGCGGGAACGCCATTTCCGGCCGGAAGGCCGGGAAGTCGAGTTGAGCTGAGGGGTCGCTGAACGCGCTCGCCATGGTTCTATTGTCGGGGTTTGGGTTGAGTGGATGATAGCGCCTCGGGTTTGCGAGCGCATTTGAGAGTTAGCAAGCGCCCGATTATCAATCCCCTTGGTGACCTAAAGCACGAGCACGGCTACGCGGGGCCAGTCTCATACTCACTCTGCACCAGGCCACCCTTATAGGAACGCGTCGCAACGTGGCGGAGGCTGATATCGTGCGGCACTGGGCCAAACAACGGGATGCCGGCTCCGATCAACACCGGCACGCGCGTGATCACCAATCGATCGATAAGTCCGGCCGCCAGGAATCGCTGAATGGTCACGCCGCCGTCTACATAAGCATGCTTGAAGCCGCGCGCTTTGAGCTGCACTACAATTTCGGCCGGTTCGCCCCACGAGCTGCTCAACCACTCCGCCGGCCACTGATGAGAAATCGAGCGAACGGCTGCTCAGCACGATAACCGGTTTCTTGCCGTAAGGCCAGTTACCGAATGTCAGTACGACTTCGAACGTCTTGCGTCCGATAACGACCACGTCAACGCTGGCATAAAATTCTTCGAAGCCGTGGGGCTCTTGCTCGCCCGTTTCCAAGAAATCGAGCGCGTGGTTCGGCCGGGCAAGAAAGCCATCCACGCTCACTCCACAAAATACTGATAGCTTCATTGGCGCACTTTCCTTGAGTAGTGATTCTAAGCCGTGACTGTCGGTGATCGGCGGGCCGGCACCGAAATTATATTTTTCTCAGTTGTGCTCCGGAGCGACCGCCTGCGCCGCCACAGGGGCCACCGCCGCAGCCGACCAGGCGCCCAGCGCGTGCAAAAAACCTCGCCGATTCAAGCTCTCCTCCCTTCCGCTACTCCCACCTGTCTGCCATCCAGTGTCATTCTAGCCGCGCGGTTTCGCCGCATGACCACGCACCGAGGGAATTCATCTGGACGCGGAGATGGTCGCCGCGCGGGGGTAGATTAGAATAGCGTATTTTCATGAGGCCACGACCCGGGTTCAAGAAGGGCCGCCCGTTCGCCGCCACAGGCCTCGTCATCGTGTGTGCCTTCCCCGCGTTTTCCGCCCAGCCCTGTAGCGCCTGTCACCCAAGAGAAGTGCAGGGTTTCCTCGCGACGCCGATGGGTCAATCCATAGGACCGCCTGGGCGCGGACGTTCCGGCACCTTCTACCACAGCCTTTCCGGAACTCGCTTCACCATTCGTTCATTCCCCGGTCACATGACCCAGCGCATGGAGCGTGACGGTCTCGCATCGCAGTACTCCATCGCCTATTCGCTCGGCTCCGGGGCGCATGCCGTCGCTTATCTCATCGAGGTTGGCAACCACCTCTTTGAGTCGCCCTTGAGCTATTACGCAACGTCCGGATGGGGCATGTCACCCGGCTACGAGAATTTGAAGGCTCCGGATTTCTACCGCGCTGTTCGGCCGCAGTGCCTTTTTTGCCACGTCGGGGAGGCGCGTCCGATAGCCGGTACAGTAAACGCCTACCGCAACCCGCCGTTTGCAGCGGAAGCCATTACCTGCGAGCGATGCCACGGCCCCACGACGGCGCACCTCCGCAATCCAGTGCCAGGATCGATCATCAATCCTGCAAAGCTCCCGCCGCGCGCCCGCGACAGCGTTTGCGAGCAGTGCCATTTGAGCGGCGAAGTCGGCATTCCGAATCCTGGCAAACAGATTACTGATTTTCACGCTGGTGAGAATCTCGAAGACGTCTACACGGTTTACGTTTATCAGTCGTCGCGACGCCCTGCGCACCCGAACGCTCTCACGATCATCAGCCAGTCGCAGCAACTCGCGTTGAGTAAATGTGCGCGGAAGAGCGGCGATAAGCTATGGTGCGGCACTTGCCACGATCCGCATGCGCTCCCGCAGAATCCAGTCGCCTATTTTCGCGCCCGCTGCCTCCAGTGCCACGGCGCGGCGCTCTTGGCGTCGCATCCCAAGCCCAACCAAAATTGCTTCGGCTGCCACATGCCGCGCCTGCCCGCAGGACAAGGCGGGCACACCATCTTCACCGACCATCGCATCGCCATCTATACCCCGCGAGAACTGGCCGAATTGCGTGCCCCCTCCCTTTTGAACGGCAGCGCCCCGGCAACCAATGAAGATGAGCTGGTACCGTGGCACAATCCTCCGCCCCAGTTTGCGGAACGCAACTTGGGCCTTGCCTATGCACGGGTCGGCACTCAATTGGAGTCCTTTCCGTTCGTTAGCCGCGGTTATCAGCTGTTGCTTTCGGCATCGAATGATTTTCCGAACGATCCGGTTTTGCTGAGGGCGATGGGCAAGGTTATAAGTGGGACAAAAGCAGAGACAGACGCGGAGGCCCTATTCGAAAAAGCGCTTGCCGCCGAACCCGACTCAGCTTTGATCTACGATGACATGGCTGCTGCCGCGGAAAACGCCGGAGATACTGAGAACGCGATCAAATATCTCGAGAAGACACTGCAGCTCGATCCTTTCCTCGTACCTCCTTACGAGCATCTCGCCCGGCTTTATGCCGCCAATCACCAATTAGCGCTCGCACACCAAACTTACGTACGCTTCCTTAAGGCTTTCCCCGAAAATATCGAAGCCAAGCGGCACATACTTCGCAGCTCCGACGGTTTCCACACCGATAACGCCAGGCCGGGGGCCCCGCCATCACGACCGTGAGGCGGGCTGGCGCAAGCGGACCATTGCGATTGGCAGTGCTGGTACTGCGAGTCACAACCCCATTCGTGCCCATTACCGCCCTCCCCTCCGATAAAATATTCCCGGAGCAATAGTTACGTTCACCGCCACAGCCGATCTCATGTTGCCGAGCACCACTACCGGATCGTTTCCACGCCCGCGCTGGTTTGACGTGAGCATGTGGGGGCGGCCTCTGGACACCTGCATGCTCGATGTTCGCTTTCGCGAGAAATTCCAGGATGCGCTAGCGTTGGTGATCAGCGATCAACAACGTGCCGGGCTCGACGTTTTAAGTACCGGCGATTTCCACCTCGATGAGGACCTCGCCGGCCGCGCCTGGCATCACTATCCCCTGCAGCGCTGGGCAGGATTCGAGGGCGACTATCTGCAACCCGAAGAGACCACCGCGCCCTGGCTGCACTATCCCCCCGGCACGCTTCTGAACGAAATCTATACCGGCTGGCGTTGGCCTCACGTTGTCGACAAAATCGAGCACCGCCCGCTCTCTTACGCAAAGATTTGGCGTCTCGCGCAAGCGCGGGCCAACAAACCCGTGAGGTTCGGAACCTGCTCCTCACAGGTGATGGCCTTATTCCTCGACATTCACACGCCGAAATATAAGGACAAGCGTGAAGTCATTTGGGATATGGCCCTCGCGATGAACAAGGAGCTACTCGAGCTGCGCGACGCGGGCTGCCGCTGCATCCAGATTGAAGAGCCGACGTTCCACTTCATGGCCAACACTTACGGCAAAGACCATGAGGAGGTTCAGTTCATGGTCGATGCGTTCAACCGCGAGGTGCAGGGCCTAGATGACGTCGAGCTTTGGATTCACACCTGTTGGGGAAATCCAAACATGCAGCGCGTGATGGAAGACACGAGCTATGCGAATTCCATCGAGATCTATCTTGAGCGCTGCCGGGGCGATATCTGGACTCTCGAGATGAAGGATCGCAACCAGAAAGACCTCGAATTGTTTGCGGCCATTCCGCAACTCCCTGAAGAAAAAGATATGCATTGGAGTGGTCAGCCATCGCGTGCTGCAGGCAGATCGGCCCGACGACGTTGCGAGTGAGATCCGCAAGGCCCTCCAGTACATACCGGCCGAGAAACTCATCCTTTCGAGCGATTGCGGATTCGGCCGGCAAGGCTGTAACCGGGAGATTGCTTTCTATAAGTCCAGTGCCATCGCGCAAGGGTGCAATATCGTGCGGCGCGAGCTTGGATTTCGAGTCACGGACGTACCGGCAGCCAATGCGATGCTGCAAGTAGACACAGTTCCGGGACGAGCTCGCGCCGAGAGCGCCTGACTCGATTTGTTGCGCAGTTTCAATTACACAGAAGAATTTCGCGAACGGCTTCGTATCATTTGCCGCGAATTGGTTGGGTACGTTGGCCAACTTCAAAACCTACCGCTCCTTGGGCGGTGCCGCGCACTTCTGCGATCACCGAGAGATTCTTCCGCATAGTTTGAACGCGTCGCCGGCCTGCCTCAGATCCCTCCACAAGCCGCTCAATACTGATTAGAAACTCAGGCAAATTCATTTTCTCCCGGAACTCCGCCAGGTATGGTTGGATCTTGGCGTATTGGAAATACATCTCCTGGCAAGTGTCATAGACAAGGGCCTCGTCGAGTGCACCGCTCGACACGAATGCAGCCACCATGTCCCAATACCCATAGACCTGAAGAATGAAGCCGGTTCGTCTGCCTCCGGCACTAACGAGTTCGACAAACTCACTCGGCGGACCGGGGCATAAACTCCCCACCGACGTAAGAGCGCGCTTCCCGCATTACGGTCTCGCGCCGCAGTTCGTACAGCTTCACAATCAGTTCCGCTTGCCGGATCGAATCGTTGCCTGTCGTTTTCTCTGTCGCCCTCTTTTGTGCTCCCATCGATTATCCGTTCCCCCATCTCTTCAGTCTGCCGGCAGCCTGAGTTCCGCGTAGGAACATCCCAATTCGCCGCACAGCACTTCTACCACGAGCTCATGATCGGCGCGCTGCGGCAGTCCCGAAACCGCTACCGATCCAATCACGCCCGATCCTGCGACTGCAATTGGAAATGATCCGCCATGCGCCGCAAAGTCCGTCAGAGCCAGCCCGAAACGGTCAGCCAAGGTCGTGTTCTTTTGCTGCAGTTCGAGCCCCAATCCATAAGAGCTCCGATGAAATCGCGCGACCACATTCGATTTCCGCTTCGCCCAATCCGCATTATCGGGCGTGCTGCCCACCAGTGCGCAGAAAAAGAGTAGCTGCCCGAATCGCCGCACATCGATGACCAGTGGCGCACTCCGCGCAACCGCCATGTCACGCAGCCGGCAACCCATCTTCCACGCTGCTTCTTCGTCGAATTTCTGAAACTTCAGCCGCTGTTCCTGCTTGGCGATGATTGCAAGATCTTCGCTAACGCCCACAGTCACTCACGATATCGCAGATCGCCCACTCGAGAACGACATCGCGCGTTCAGACAGCCGGATACGGGTATTTCCGACAGGTGACCCGTCGCCCCGATGAAGTCCACTTCCAGAACGGAGTTCGTCAAATCACGATTGCCGATATGTGACAGCGCCGCTCGGAATAAGCCTCGTTGGCGGGACTGCGTAACGTTGGGAACGAGAATAACCGGCCCAGCATGCACTTCTTCTCGCGCATAGAGTGCACTGAAATCGAAGCGGTTGTTCGTGACGAATGTGTAATCCTCGTTTTCGGATTTTGGCCATCAATTGCCAGTCCTTCTGCCCACCCAGCCCGAGAAAATTGACGTGATCGCAGATGTGCCCTGCGTCATGTGCGAGCCCAATCAGTGACGTGTGAAGACACTCATCGATCAGGAACCGCATTAAGTCGCGGGTTGCTGAGTAGAGCGACGTGGCCTATGCTTGGTCCACGGACGCGCAGCAGGTCTACCCCGCCGAGGAAACGCCCTCACATACATCGGCGCCAGTTCGATCTTTTGCCGGGTCAGAGCCGGATAACCTTCTAAGATCTCCTCAACCGTCGCGCCTTGCGAAAGCATGTCAGCAACGGCATCCACAGGGATGCGAGTCCCCTTATATACCGGCGTACCGCGCATGATTTCCGCATCCGACTCCACCATCCGGGCCGCCTGAGCCAAGCGCCGCAGCCCTGTATCGACCTCCCTGCGCGCCGATTTACATTCAATCAAGACGACACTCCCCTCTGAAAGGGCCATGAAATCGAGGCTCGGATCTCGTTCGACCGCTTTCGCCACCCGTCGTCGAGTAGCCAGAGGTAGCGCTTTCAAGCCTTTGGCTTCCATGCGCAGGTATACCGCCTGGGATTTTGACAGGACGCGCTGAATGGCACACCCCTTGCGGACCCACTTCGGGCGGATCAACTTATACTCAATCGTCTTGTGCACGGCTGGTAACGGAAGGTCGGTAATAGCAGACACTTGAGCGGGGGTATAGCCTCCTTGTCGGTGGTCATCTCTATAATTCTACCCTGATTCGGGATAGATTAGCCCCTCAGGCCGCTCCAAGCTGTCGGTTGTTTCGACCTGAATAACGGAGGGACCAGCGCGAGCGCGAATCGAAGATTCTCGAAGCAAGCTCACGGCCACGTAATACGTTCAAGCGTAAGTCCCCATCTGAATATGGGGATTTTAAGCCGAAAAAGGCTCACTCGCCTCCGCAAGCTGGATAATTTAGGGGTTGCCGATCACTTCGGAGCAATTCGTCAACTAAACACGTCACCATTTGTTCAGACGTGTTCGGCAGCTTTTAGATACGCGAGCGCCGAAAACGTCGTGACGGAAGTGTTTGTGTTATGCTCTGCGAAGCCTGCTCCTAACCACATACGCGCGATTCTGAGTTAGCGCAGGAAAGGCTTCAGTGGAATACATTCCTATTCGGGTCAGCGACATTATCCGGCAGGTAAATCGGGATCTCTACATCCCGGCCATTCAGCGGGAGTTCGAGTGGGGCACTGACCGTATCGAACGCCTCTTCGACTCGATATTATCCGACTTTCCGATTGGATCGTTTCTCTACTGGCAACTGGGGCAGGAGAACAAGGACCAGTGGCCCGTCTATGAATTCATTCGCGACTTCAACGCCGAATGCCCGCACAATTCTCCTGCCGATATGGCTGGGATAGTAAAGGACACCACGCTCGTTTTGGACGGCCAGCAGCGAATAACTTCTTTATTCATAGGTCTGCGGGGCTCGTATCGCCATTTCTACTATCGCTGGCGAAGGACCCGGCTCTACCTCAATCTCCTGAAACCGCCCATTCCGAACGAGGACAATCCAGAAGAACTGACCTACGGCTTTAAATTTCGAGAGACTGCCGAGCCAGAAGCAGACAAGCCTCAGTTATGGTATCCAGTGAGTCGGATTCTGGACTTCCCGAACGACGCAGAGGATGCGAAGTCAAATATCAGGCCCCAACTGGCGGCGTTGCCGGAAGCTCAGCGGGAGAATGCCTATAGGCTTATCGGCCGCTTGCACAATCGCATTCACACGACCCTGGTAGGCAACTACTATCTGGAGAGATCGCAGGACTACGACAAGGTATTGCAAATTTTCGTGCGGGCAAACTCGGCGGGAAAAGCACTTGAATACTCCGATCTTTTGCTTGCGACGGCCACGGCGAAATGGGAGGCGCTGGATGCACGAAGCGAAATCTATACTTTTACGGATTCCCTGAACAGGATAGGCACCGGATACAGCTTCGGCAAAGACTTCGTGTTGAAGGCCTGTCTGTACCTCAGCGAGAATCTACCCATCCAGTACAAAGTAAAGAACTTCAACAGAAAGAATCTTCGCACTATTGAACAAAATTGGGAGAAGATTAAGGAGTATCTATCGACGACGATACGGCTCATCGCCCGGTTCGGCTTCAACGCAAAGAACATCGTAGCTCCGCTAGCATTGCTTCCAATTGCTTTCTACCTCATGAAGCGTGGCAACTCGTCACTCGATACATCTTCGAACGCCGAGGATGCCCTTGTTCAGGTTGCGGTCCGTAAATGGTTCATTTTTTCGACTCTAAAGAACGCTTTCGGAGCATCAACTGATACCACCCTAACTCGATTGCGGGATGTTTTGACTGCCTGCGGCCCTACAACGCCATTTCCCGCGGATACTCTCTTCAAGTCTGTAGGAATCGAACCAAGCCTCAGCGATCCCGAGATCGACCGCATACTGCAGTTTGGGTATCAGGGGCGGTACACGAACCTAGTATTGTCATTGCTCTATCCTGACCGCGATTGGAAGGATGCCGTCTTCCACGAGGATCACATATTCCTGCAGTCAGAGTTCCAAGTAGGCGCGCTCAGCAAGCGTGGATACGACGAAGCGAAGGTACAGTCCTATCTGGCTAAGTTGAATGCCCTGTCTAACCTTGAATTGCTTACCGAAGCAGAGAACTTATCAAAAAACGCAACGCCTTTTGATAGCTGGATTCAGACACGAGACGTGGCTTTCCGTAAACGCCACTTGATTCCCGATTTGCCCAGTTATGCGTTCGATTCCTTTGAGGAGTTCTCTCAGCGGCGAGGAGATCTGATAACGGCGGCTTTGAAAACGTTACACTGACCCACACCCCGGAGAACGCTCTCGCCCAAGAACCCGGTTCGAGAGGAAAGCCCTCCACTCCCCCTACGCTAAACTTCCCTAGAATGCTCGCCGAGCAATCCGCCGAAAATCCCCAAACCAACCCCACCCTGATCTCCGTTCTCGTCCCTCTCTACAACGAGGAAACCTACGTCACCGAATGCCTCAACCGCGTCCTGCGCGCCCCCTTCCCGCCCGGCACTTCGTTCGAAATCATCGTCGTTGACGACGGCTCAACCGATCAATCCCCCGACTTAGTCCTCGATCTCCAGCGCACCCAGCCCGCCATCCGCCTCATCCGTCAACCCCGCAATCGCGGAAAAGGCGCGGCGATCCGCACTGCAATCGACCACGCCGCGGGCGAATTCTGCATCATCCAAGACGCCGACCTCGAGTATTCTCCCGACGACTATCCCAAGCTTCTGAAGCCGCTCCTCGCCGGCGACGCCGATGCCGTATTCGGCTCCCGCTTCGCCTTCACGGGCGAGCGCCGCGTTCTTTACTTCTGGCACGCAGTCGCAAACCGCATTCTCACGACCGTCTGCAACATGGCCGCCGACGTGAATCTGTCCGACATGGAAACCTGTTACAAGGCCGCGCGTACCGCGCTACTGAAAAGCATTCCGCTTCGCTGTAACCGTTTCGGCATCGAGCCTGAGCTGACCATCAAGCTCGCTCAGCGTCGCGCGCGCATGTACGAAACCTCCATCAGTTATCACGGCCGCACTTACGAAGAAGGCAAAAAAATCGGGTTCAAGGACGCCTGCCAGGCCTTGCTGGTGATTCTCTACTTCGGTCTCCTCAAGCGCGACATATATAAGGAGCGCGGCGCTGAGATCCTCGACACCCTCGCCGCCGCCCCGCGCTTCAACCGCTGGATGGCGGATACGGTTCGCCCCTTCCTCGGCAACTCCGTCATGGAAGTGGGTGCCGGCATCGGCAATTTGTCGGCACTGTTGTGCGCACGTCGAAAGCGCTACATCGCCTCCGATTTCGATCCCGAACATTTGGCTCATCTCAAGTCGCGCCTCGAGCACGCACCCAGCGTTCAAGTCGTCCGCGCCGACCTCGAGCGCACTGAAGATTTCCTGCCTTTCGAAGGCGAGCTCGAATCCGTCCTCTGCCTGAACGTCCTCGAGCACGTGAAAGACGATCGAGCCGGTCTGTCGAATATCTTCCGCGTCCTCCGTCCCGGCGGCAAAGCCATCGTCCTCGTGCCCGAGGGCATGGCCGTCTATGGCACTCTCGATGAGATCCTTGGTCACTACCGCCGCTATTCGGAGGAAGAACTACGCGCTAAATTCGCCGAAACCGGCTTTCATCTCGAGACCACAATTCCCTTCAATCGGCCAACCCGGCCGGCCTGGTTCATGAACGGCCGCGTCTTGAAGCGCCGCAGATTCAGCCGCTTTCAAATCCTCGTGTTCGATCGCCTTGTGTGGCTATGGCGAAAAATCGACCGGCGCTTGCCCTGGAAACCCACGTCTATCATCGCCATCGGCGTGCGCCCCTCTTAGCATGCAAGTCGCCGGTTCCTCGCCGCCTCGCGCCCGCGAATCGGTCCCGAGAAAAAAGCTCCTCGTCCTTCTTTTCCTCTCCATTCTCGCCGTCGCTGCCTATCTTTTCCTCCGCCCCCCGACTGTACAACTGACCCTCCAAATCTCGTCATCGGCGCGCGCCACAGCTCAATTGCTGTATGACCTCGGCCATGGATACAACTTCACCGATTACCAGGTCTTTCAAGTCAACTCCACTTCCCTGAACTCCTTCGAGGAGCTCACCTTCGATCTGCCGCCCACTACGGTTTCCGCCCGCCGCTTCGTCCTCCTTCCGCCCCCGGCCCGCTTCAAAATTCGAGACATCACGATCCGCAACTCAGGCATCCCGCTTTTGCGCATCCCGCCAGAAGATGTGCTTCCACTGATCGAGACCGCGACCCGCATCCAGAGCGGCGATACGGTTCTATTCACTACCCGGCCCACCGCAACCTTTGCGAATCTCGATTTCAGATTTACAGCGCCCCTCCATCTCAAGCGACGTATCTTCTTCCAGAACGTCCGGCTGCTCCTCATCGCAACAGGCTTGCTATGCCTGGCAGCAATTCTCGTCTTGTGGCCGCCTCATCTGCTCGTCGCTCTGACGAGAGCCTTCGCGACCGCGATCGGCCGCATCGATTCCCGCTTCCGCCTCATAGCGCGCGGCCTCTCCTCGGCTGAATTTATTCAATTCGATTCCTACGCAATCTGGTTTTACGCTATCTGCCTGATGCTTTTTCTCGTCAGCAGTCTCGCTGACTTAAATGGCTCGTCCCTCGCCGCATTTTATTCAGTCAATGGGCACGGAGCCGCGCAGAAGATTTGGCTCGGCGAGCCTCGCGTCACTCGCTCGGACGAATGGGCATACGCTACTCCCGACATACTCAACCAATGCCTTCGCCCGGATCGATTCGAAGTGAAGACGTCGCCTCTCGGTGGCGACTCGATCGCGCTCCTCGGCAATATCCCGGTCCGCCATTTCACTGCCTTATTCAGGCCGCAATACTGGACCTTCTTTTTCCTGCGCCTCGACTACGCCTTTGCCGTGTATTGGCAATGTAAGGCCCTCATCCTGCTCACGGGCCTGTTCACGTGGCTTTTGCTGATCACTCGTTCGACCTTTTGGGCCGCCACCGGCGCGCTATGGTACTTCTTCTCGCCATTCACTCAGTGGACGTACTCCTGGCCCACCGGCTTCCCCGAGATGGTGGGACTGGTTTGCTTCACCATGGTCTTCACCTGCTATCTCACCATCGGAAGGAACGAGCTCGCTCTGTTTTGCTGCGCCGTCCTCGCCTCTGCGTGCGCCATTAACTTCGCTCTCTGCGCCTATCTGCCGCACATGCTTACGCTCATCTGGCTCGCGCTGTTTTTTTGCATCGCATGGTTCATCGGCGCTCGCCGTCTGATCTTTACCCGCCAAATGCTCGGCCCCAGAGTGTTTGCGGCGACCGCTGCCGTGCTTCTCGTCGCAACCGTCGGACTCCTCGTTTTCTTCCAACTGCGTCCAGCGTTGCTCGCCATCGCCGGTACCAGCTATCCAGCCGCCCGTGTGTTCCCCCCTGCAAACACGTCGCCCTTGCTATTCGCATCTCATTTCATGCAGTGGACGGAAACCGAAAAACACTTTCCGCCGGCTTTAGGCAACATGTCGGAAGCCTCCGGATACCTGTGGATTGCACCCGCAGCCTTATTCTGCGTTCGACGGATGACCCTGACCCGTATTCAGAAATGGATCCTCGCATCTTTATGCGTCTTTTCCGCTCTCCTCTTAGCTTGGTGGCTTCTCCCCGTACCCGCAGTCATCGGCAGTATCTTTGCGCTGAATAGGATTGCTGCCTCACGCGGACTCACCGGTCTCGGACTCGCGAACGTGAGCATCGTCGTCCTCACCGCAGCTTCCCTGCGGCGGCCTTCTGCTCTCGCCTATTACGTCCTATGTGGCGCCCCTCGCCTGCCTTCTGATGTTCTTTTTCCTCCGGCATGCAAACCAGCAATTAGACTTCTTTTTCACTCCCGGCCAGGTCTTGTTTGCCACTTTTTTTACGGTCGCCCTGATCATGCTGCTCGTAACCGGGCAGCGCCTCGCCTTGGCTCTTGCTCTTGTCGTCCCGCAAGCCCTTGTATTCGGTACCGTAAATCCCCTCGAGCGCGGATTACACACTTTCACCGCATCTCCACTCTTTAAATTTGTTCGAGAGCGTCCTGATCTTTTGCAGGGTAAATGGATCGTGTTTTCTCCATCCGCGAGCACCTCCGGCTTTGTTGCGGCAACCGGCTGCGATGTCTACACCGGTATGCACTACGTCCCCGACATCCATCACTTCCCGCTCTTTGCCGCAAGCGGTATCGATCCTGCGGCTTTCAACAGGCTCGGGTATTTAAACGCTCATCCCATTTCAGCGCGCGAAAGGCCGAAGGTCGAATTTAATGCCCCCGTGCTTGAATGGAGCGTCAGCCCAACCGACCCCATCCTTCCCCGGCTCGGAATAAAGTATCTCGCTTTCGATGAGCCCCCACCGCCCGCACTCATTGCGAATCTCCTGCCGCTTTCGCCGCAACCGGTCGACGGCTTCTGGCTCTATCGCTTCCCTTGAATCGTTATAGATTCCGCCCAAATCGCTATAATCAAATCCGAATACGTGCCGGTGTAGCTCAGGTGGTTAGAGCGACGGTCTCATAATCCGTAGGTCGCAGGTTCAACTCCTGCCGCCGGCACCACATCTCAGTTGTGATGAGTGGGGCAGACGATCGTTTTCTGTCGTCTGCCAACATCATCTCTATTGCTTCACAATCGCCGAATAGATCCGGTCAAGATCGTCTTGCGAATAGTATTCAATCTCGAGCCGCCCCGCCGACCCCGATCTCGGAACCAGTCTGACTTTCGTCCCCAGCGCGGCTGACATCTCTTCGAGAGCGGCCCGCACATTCGGATCGGTGTTTTCTTCTTTCTTCAAGCCCTCGCGATCATGCGGCTGCGCTGCATCCTTTACTAACTTCTCCGTCGCCCGCACCGACAACTGGCCTGCGATGATTCTCCGGCACGCCTTGACCTGCGCCTCCGCATCCTCCAGGTTCAGAAGCGCTCGCGCATGCCCCACCGTAATCGTGCCGCGTTTCAATTCATTCAGCACGATCGGCGATAACTTCAGCAGCCGCAGAAAGTTCGTCACCGTCGAGCGATCCTTCCCCGTGCGCTCCGCAACCTGCTCATGGCTCAGTCCGTGCTCAGAGACGAGCCGCGCAAAAGCCGTCGCCGTCTCGACCGGATTCAGATCTTCGCGCTGCAGATTCTCAATCAACGCGAGCTCGAGCACTCGATCCTGCTCGACACTGCGCACAAGCGCCGGGATTTCCTTGAGCCCCGCCATGCGCGCCGCTCGCCAGCGCCGCTCTCCCGCAATCACGGTGTACGTTCCGTTCCCTTCCTTCCGCACCGTAATCGGCTGCAGCAGCCCATGCGCCTGAATCGACTGCGCGAGTTCATGCAGCTTCTCCGCGTCAAACGTGTCTCGCGGCTGCTCCTCGTTCGGCCGCAGCTGCTCGAGCGAAATATTCTGGAAATTCTCGAAATGCTCCGGCAGTTCGCTGCGGCCTCGATCCACCGCCGCTGGCTCCGGGACGCTCGCAGTTTCTTCCCGCGGCGATAACAGGCTCGATAAACCCTTACCCAGCGCTCTGCGCGGACTCCGGTCTGGCTCTCTGTTCATGGGCCATGATTTCCTTTGCTAGTTGTATATAGCTTTCCGCGCCTCGAGAACGCGGATCGTACGCCAAAATCGTCTTCCCAAAACTCGGCGCTTCCGCCAGCCGGATGCTTCGCGGGATTACCGTCTCAAACACCTCGCGTCCGAAAAACTCCCGCAAATCCGCCTCAACCTGCCGTGTCAGATTCGTCCGGTCGTCATACATCGTAAGCAAAACTCCCTCAATGCGCAGCCCGGGATTGAACGCTTTCCGCACACGGTCAATCGTGTCCATCAGCTGCGAAATTCCTTCCAGCGCGAAAAATTCGCACTGAATCGGAACCAGCACCGCATCCGAGGCGACCAGCGCGTTCAGAGTGAGTAGATCCAGAGCCGGCGGACAGTCGATCAACACGTAATCATACCCGTCCTTATCTGCGCAAGAGCATTCCGCAGCCGAGATTCCCTATTATGTTGATCGACTAAGTCAAGATTGCTGGCGACCACGTTTTGATCTGAGGGAACGATGAAAAGTCCTTCATTATTTGTCGAGAGCGTGACGTCGGGAATGGAGGCCTGTTCAATCAGCACGTCATACAAGGTCTTACGATCCGGCGATTTCTGTACGCCGACCCCGCTCGTTGAATTGCCCTGAGGGTCCGAGTCGACAAGAAGAACTCTCAATTCCGAGGCGGCCAGCGCAGCAGCGAGATTTACAGCCGTCGTGGTCTTCCCCACCCCGCCCTTCTGGTTCGCTATGGAAATGACTCGTGCCATTGTTTCACGTGAAACGTTGTTCCAGACTCAAATACACGTCCAGAACCGCTATCGCGGCAGGCGTTACCCCGGGGATCCGCCCCGCCTGCCCCAATGTCGTCGGTCGCACCCGGGAAAGCTTTTGCCTCACTTCCGTCGACAGCCCCGGAATCTGATCGTACTCCATCACAGCCGGAATCCGCCGACCCTCAGCCTCTTTCAACTGCTCCACTCGCCGATCCTGCTGAGCAATGTACCCCGTATACTTCGTCTCAGTCTCAATCGTAGCCAAAACCCCACGCGCTGGCGGCGACCCGATCTGGGCCGAGATCCAGGCCTCAAGTTGCGAAATCCGGGCTTCCGGTCTCCGCAGCCATTGCAAGAGGTCGGATTATCCGTCGCGGCCTGAAGCCCAGCCTCATTCGCCCGAACCCGGCCCAGCAACTCACCAATCCGCTTCTTTTGTTCCTTCTTCTTCAGAAACTCCGCCCAGCGGCGATCATCCACCAGCCCGGCTTCCCTCCCCACAGGCGTCAACCGCTCATCTGCGTTATCAATTCGCAGGTTCAGCCGGAACTCCGCCCGCGACGTAAACATCCGGTACGGCTCGTCTGCGCCTTTGTTGATCAAATCGTCAATCAGGATCCCCACATACCCGGTTTGCCGCCCCACAACAACCGGCTGCAACCCTTTCACCTTGAGCGCCGCATTCAGACCCGCGAGCAACCCCTGGCACCCCGCCTCCTCATACCCGGAGGTCCCATTGATCTGACCCGCCAGGAACAAACCCCGAATCGATTTCACTTCAAGCGAATGCTCCAGCTCGCGCGGATCGACGGCATCGTACTCAATCGCATAACCGGGCCGGATCATCTCCGCGCTCTCAAGACCCGGAATCGATGCGATCATCGCGCTTTGTACGTCAATCGGCATGCTGGTCGACATGCCATTCACGTAAATCTCATGCGTGTCCAAACCCTCCGGCTCAAGAAAAATCTGGTGCCTCTTCTTGTCCGGAAACTTTACAATTTTGTCCTCAATTGACGGACAGTACCGCGGCCCGACGCCCTCAATTTGTCCACTATAAAGCGGGGATCGGGCTATGCTTTCACTTAGAATCCGGTGCGTCTCGTCCGTGGTATACGCCAAGTGACAGCAGACTTGTTCGCGGTCAATTCGCTCCGTCAGAAAAGAAAACGGAGTCGGAACCGGATCTCCGGGCTGCTTCTCGAACCGGGACCAGTCGATTGTCCGCCCGTCCAGACGAGGCGGGGTGCCCGTCTTTAAGCGCGTCCATGCCAAATCGAGAGTCCGAAGCTGCCCTCCCAACGTATTCGAAGGTGCCTCTCCGTTCCGGCCACACGCATACTTCTGTTCGCCGACATGCGCCAGTCCGTTCAGAAATGTCCCGGTCGTCACCACCAGCGCCCCAGCGGCCAGTTCGCGCCCGTCCTTTAAACGCACTCCCGACACTTTGCGGGGGAGTTCGTTTGGTAAAAACAGCAGTTCGGCGACTTCGGCCTGCAAAATTCGTAAATTCGGCTCATTTTCCAGCCACTCCCGCATCTTGATCCGGTACTGCTTCTTATCGCATTGCGCCCTGGGCGACCAAACCGCCGGACCCCGGCTCGTGTTCAGCAGCCGAAACTGGATCCCAACCGCATCCGTGAGCTCGCCCATGATGCCGCCCAACGCATCAATTTCGCGCACCAGGTGCCCCTTGGCAATTCCGCCAATCGCCGGGTTGCACGACATCTGTGCGATCAGGTCCAGGTTCATGGTGACCATGGCCGTGTTCAGCCCCAGTCGCGCCGAAGCGCGCGCTGCCTCACACCCCGCGTGCCCCGCGCCGATCACGATGACGTCATACTTCCGCTGCATACCTTTATCGGTTATTCTAGCTTTCTTGAATGTTCTAGTCATCGGGGGCGGAGGACGCGAACACGCTCTCGTCTGGCGGCTCTCAAAATCGCCCTCAGTAAAGCGGCTCGTCGCTTCGCCGGGTAACCCCGGAATCGCGCAGCTCGCAACCTGTGTTCCCGCACCGGCCGACATCTCTGGTTACCTCGATATCGCGCAAGCACACGATATCGATCTGACGATCATCGGACCCGAGGCTCCGCTGGTCGGCGGAGTTGTGGACGCTTTCCGGGCCCGAAATCTGAAAATCATTGGTCCCACACAAGCGGCGGCACGCCTGGAAGGCTCTAAACTCTTCGCCAAAAAGTTCTTTGCCAGAGCTGGAATACCCACGGCTCGCTCGGGCGACAGCCTCAGCGAGTTCTCCTATCCCGTTGTCATCAAAGCCGACGGCCTCGCGGCGGGCAAAGGCGTCGTGATCGCAAACAATGAATCGGAAGCCAAACACGCCATCGAACAATTCGGCCCCCGCGTCGTTATCGAAGAATTCCTCGACGGCGAAGAGGTCAGCTTCATCGGCCTAAGCAACGGCGAGACGCTCATTCCGTTTGCTCCCACTCAGGATCACAAACGCATCTTCGACGGAGATCGCGGGCCGAACACCGGCGGCATGGGCGCCTACTGTGACAATCGGATTCTCACGCCGGAGCAGAGCGGGGAAGTCATGCAGCGCATCATGCTTCCCGCGATCACTCAAATGCGAAAAGAAGGCACGCCCTTCACTGGCTTTCTGTACGCCGGCCTCATGATGACTGCCGAGGGACCGAAAGTACTCGAATTCAATGTTCGTCTAGGCGACCCGGAGACCCAAGCGTTGATGCACAGCTTTGAAGGAGATTTCGCGGAAGTCCTGACTGCTGGAACCATGAATCCCGGATCCTGGGCACGTTGTTCCGTTTCGGTCGTTGTCGCGGCACAGGGATACCCCGGCGAAGCGCGGACGGGCGACATCACCACGGGTATCGAAGAAGCTGAAGCCACCGGAGCGACGGTCTTCCAAGCAGGGACAAAGCAGAGCGGCCGGCACCTGGTCACGAACGGAGGTCGCGTCCTCTCGGTCACCGCAAGCGCCGAAACGCTGCCTTCAGCCATCGCAGCAGCGTATCGCGCGGCCAAGAAAATTCACTTCGACGGAATGCAATACCGCACAGACATCGGACAAAAGGGCCTACGCCGCTGGTAGACTTCAAAACAGAGAGGGGACGTAGCTCAGATGGATAGAGCAGCCGCCTCCTAAGCGGCAGGTCGGCAGTTCGAATCTGCCCGTCCCTACCACCCACCCTGCACAAAAAAATACGGCTGATCGAGGGGAACCCCGATCAGCCTACCTAAGTTTTGGGTTGGAGGAGAACTCTAGCGGTACCGGACCGCGCTCATAATTCTTACTGACGCCAGGGCCATCGCCTCGGGGGCCGCACATTGCGATCAGACAACTGCATGCGTCTATTAAATTTTCTTCAGTATGATCCTACTAGTCCGGCGTTGTCAACATGAAAATTGGGGTTTGTAGCTGGAAATCGAAAGAACCACCCCGGCTGACGCACTTATTTCCTAGTGCGCCGAGAGCCTCTGTTAATCCCTGCTGCCGCCCTAAGTGCAGGAATCTTAATGGCGCATTTCGTGTATTTCAGGCTGTCCGACCTCTTTGTACCCGGCGCTTTCGGTCTCATGCTCGCCAGCATAGTACTCGCCCTTCCCGGAGCTCGGCGCATGCGTCTCGCGGTTGTCTGCATCCTTATGTCTGTAGCGGGAATTGGCGTGCAAGTCCTTCATCGTCAAGGAAGAACACCCCGGCTCAATGCCGACGATGCCGAAACGGTCCTGCTCTCCGGGTGCGTAACGAACCCGCCGGTATTCTCTCCCAATCGCGAGCAGTTCACGCTCGAGCTGGCGCCAAGAGCGTCAGCCCGCATCTCAGTCAACCTAAAGCCGAGTGAAAACCTGCCGCTCGTTTACGGCCAGCGCGTCGAAGTTGCCGCTAAGATTCGGTCACCCCGCAACTATCAAAACCCGGGCGCATTCGACCTGGTCACGTATCTTGCGAACCAGCACATCTATTGGAGCGGCTCCGTTTCGGGAGCAAGCGGCGTTCGGGTCGTGCCGGGCCGGTGCGGTTCGCGAGTCGTGGGGTGGCTCTACGCGGTTCGAACCTGCGCGCTGGGCAGACTAGCTCAGCTTTATCCCGACGATCTCCACACGCGCGGCCTTCTCCAAGCCACGTTGATCGGCGAAACGAGCGGGGTCGAACGGCGCTGGACAAACGACTTCCGCGTCACCAGCACCTATCACGCGATCGTCATCTCCGGCCTGCATATTTCAGTCCTCGCGATCAGCCTGTTGTGGCTGTTCCGGCTGCTTTGGCTCAGGCGGATACCCGGCCTGATCGCCGCGTCGGGTGCCTCCTGGCTGTACGCTTTCGTCTCGGGTTTCAACTCACCGGCCGTCCGCGCCGCAGCTGGCTTCACCTTGTTTATGGGGGCAAGCTTTTGCTTCCGAAAAACGCGAACTCTGAACCTGCTCGCCGCAATTGGCATTGTGTATCTGGTGCTCGATCCAGACCAGCTCTTTGACCCGAGCTTCCAACTTTCCTTCCTTTCCTGCGCCATTATCGGCGCGTTTGCGGTTCCCGCGATGGACCGCTTCACTCATCCACTCCGCGCCGCGCTGAAAAGATTCGATCAAGTCGCCTACGATCCGCAAGTGGAAGCGAGGGCTGCCCAGTGGCGCGTGGAACTGCGCCTACTGGCTGAAACGCTCCATGCATGGAGCGGCCTCCGGCTCCCCGCCGCGCGATTCCTCGTTTCGAAGGCATCCCTGTTGGCGGCATTCATCGCGGAAGTCGTGATCGTCTCGGCCTGCGTGCAATTCGGGCTGGCATTGCCCATGATCAGCTATTTCCACCGCCTTTCACTCACCGGGCTTTCGGCGAACATCATTGTGGTTCCACTGCTTTGCCTCGTCGTGCCATTCGGATTCGCGTCGATCCTCACGGGCTGGCATCCACTCGCGGTCGTAACCAGGCTCCTGTTGCAGTGGGCAGAGATCACCGCAGCTTGGCACGCACGGTTCGAGCCTGCCTGGCGAATGGCTGGCATCCCGGTTTCGATCGCGCTCGCCTTTGCGATATCGCTCGTGCTGCTGGGAATCGCGATCCGCCGTAACCGGGCATGGACACCGCCGGCTCTCGCTTGCTCTGTCGCTTTATTTATCCTGATCTGCTGGCAACCCTGGAAACCAGAGATCCGTCGAGGTGAACTCGAGGTGACCGCTATTGATGTGAGCCAAGGTGACAGCCTCCTGCTGGTATTTCCAGATGGCGAAACGATGCTAGTCGACGCCGGGGGTTTCCCCGGAATGGGCCGTATGACTCGAAAGCCCCAGCTTGATGTCGGCGAAGATGTTGTATCACCTTACTTATGGAGCCGCCGGATACGGCGCTTGGATTACGCCGTGTTGACTCACGGACACTCCGATCACATGGGCGGACTCGCTTCAGTTCTCGATAATTTCCGGCCTCGAGCGTTATGGGTTGGCGCAGAGCCGGAGACCGCGGAGTGGGAAACCGTTAAGCAGCATGCGGCAGCTGACCGCGTGCGTATCGTCGCGCTGAACCGCACCGCCGCGCCGATGACAATCGGCCGGGCTGAGGTGCGCGTTCTCGCCCCCTCCCCGGACTACGTTGCGGGCGAAGCGCCGCATAATAACGATTCGTTGGTGCTGCAGGTGACCTACGGCAAGCGCAGCGTGCTTCTTACCGGAGACGCAGAACGCCCCATCGAAGATGACATGCTCGCCGATAACGAGCTGCACCGCGTCACACTTCTGAAAGTGGGGCACCACGGCAGCAAGACGTCTTCCTCAGAAGAATTCATCGACCAGGTGAGCCCCCAATTCGCGTTTATATCGGACGGATATAAGAACCAGTTCCATCATCCGAATCCCGCTGTATTGGACCGCTTGGCAGAACATCACGTCATCGTGTTCCGCACCGATCAGCGCGGACTGATCACGTTCCGTACGGATGGAGACAAGGTCGAGCTCGACCCATTCCGGTAGAAACGATTCATCCACTGCCGCCACAGCATAGAATGAAGGCTGAGGAATCATGGCACGGGACCGTAGCATCGCTGTAATTTGGTTTATTGCGGGAATCGCCGCGGGTGCAGGCGCGGCACTGGTGTTAGCACCCGAAGCGGGCGAGAAGACAAGAAACATGATTGGCGAACAGGTCGAGCGCGGGCGCAAAACGATCCTCGACTCCGGTCGTGAACTTTACGAACACGGGCGCGAGATGTACGAGCGTGGCCGCGAGATCGCCGAAGAGGCAGCAGATATGTTCGAGCGCGCCCGCAGCATCGCGGAAAAGAAGATCGACGAAAGAATTTGAAATAGGCCTATGTCTGCTCTTGCGACCCCCTCCACTGAATTAGCTCCCTTCAACAACGAGCCGTACACCGACTTCACAAAGCCGGACAAGGCATCTGCCGCGCGCGCCGTGCTTTCAAAAATTCGCGCCGACTTCGGAAAAGAATACGATCTTCTAATCGCCGGCGAGCGTCGCAAATCTTCTTCGAAGCTCGAATCCGCGAATCCGTCTAGGCCTTCTGAAATCGTCGGCATTCATCAAAAGGGATCTGAACAGGACGCGCGGGACGCGATTGAAGCGGCCTATTCGTATTTCCCGAAGTGGAGCGAAGTTCCTATAGACGAGCGCGCCAGGTTGCTGCTGCGGCTCGGTGAAGTTCTTCGCGAGCGCAAATACGAATTCGATGCCTGGCTGGTAGTCGAAGCCGGTAAGACGTGGGCGGAAGCCGAAGCCGACGTATCGGAAGCCATCGACTTCTGTGAATACTACGCCCGCCAAGCGCTCAAACTCGCGTCACCCGAGCCGACAGTCCAGCTTTCGGGCGAGCGCGACGAGATGGTGTATCTGCCGCTCGGCGTGGGCGTGATCATTCCGCCCTGGAATTTTCCTCTGGCGATACTGCTGGGAATGACAACCGCCGCGCTCGTAACCGGCAACACAGTCGTGATCAAGCCTTCGAGCGAGACACCGACCGTTGCGGCTAAATTCGCCGAGGCGCTGCTCGAGGCAGGATTCCCACCGCAGAGCTTTTCTCTATTCACCGGTAGCGGTGCTGCCATCGGAGACATTCTTGTTTCGCATCCCAAGACCCGCTTTATTTCATTCACCGGATCGCGCGATGTCGGGCTTCACATAAACGAACTCGCTGCGAAGACACCCAAAGGCCAGCTCTGGATCAAGCGTGTCATCGCGGAGATGGGCGGCAAAGACGCCATCATTGTCGACCGCGAAACGGATCTCGATCAGGCCGTGGTTGGCGTCCTTTACTCCGCATTTGGCTATCAAGGGCAGAAGTGTTCGGCGTGTTCGCGCGCGATTGTCGACGAAGCTGTGTACGACGAGTTTCTGAATAAACTGAAGGCCAAAGCCGAGGCGCTCACGCTTGGCCCTTCGGATGAGCTCGGCAACTACCTGGGGCCGGTCATTAGCAAGCGCGCGCAAAAGAGCATTCTCGATTACATCGAGACCGGCAAAAAAGAGGGGCGGCTGATTACAGGCGGTGAGCCTGCGAAAGGCGAAGGATATTTCATCAAGCCGACCGTTATCGCCGATGTAGATTCGAAGGCGCGTATCTTTCAGGAAGAGATCTTTGGACCTGTTCTCGCGGTGACGAAAGCGCGCGATTTCGATCACGCTTTGCAGCTCGCGAACGATTCTGAGTACGGGCTGACGGGCGCGGTCTTCACAACCAATCCCGAAAAGATAAAAAAAGCCAAGCGGCAGTTCTTTGTCGGGAATCTGTACATCAACCGCAAATGCACCGGCGCCATGGTTGGGGCGCATCCGTTCGGCGGCTTTAATATGTCAGGGACCGATTCGAAGGCCGGCGGCCCCGATTACCTGCTGCAGTTCGTGCAAGCCAAATCAATCGCCGAGAAGGTGAGCTGATCAGGCGTTATACTCGATAATGCCCCGACACGAAGGGGACCATCTAGTCACAACTCTAGGGTCGAACACGATCGACGCGACAAAAGGGGACGCAAGTCCCCTTTTCGCTGATTTGACGTGTTGCAATCTTTAAGTGAGAAAGAATCTTGCATCGATCGTTCCCGGATTTGCACTCTCATATGAGGGTCGGCAGGTTGGAGTGGCTGGACACGGATAAGCCGATGAGGAATAGGGCGAGCGCAACACAACTATGCCTATTGAAGCGGGTCGAATCCGCATACGAACCGATTAGCAGCGTGTGGGAGGGGAGCGACGGAGATCTGCTCGAAGCGATGTTTGAGTTCTACGCAACGATCCCGCCAGAGCCGATCTTGGATGCTACGTACAATGCAGGGCGGTTCTGGAAAGGCTCCACGCGCCGTGTAGTGTCGATGGACGTCGACCCGCAATACAAAACTGCGATCGTCGGCGACAATCGCAACATGATTGGTGTTCCGTCGGCACACTTTGGAGTCGTCGTTTACGATCCTCCGCACGTTGGACCACAGGGACGGGACAAAAGCACGAAGCGCTTCGATGTAGATTTCGGAGCGAAAGTTGAGTGCGGCAAGAATCAGGATTGGAATTTGAGCTATCTGTACCCACCATTTCTGAAACAGGCCAAAAGAGTACTGAAACCTGACGGCCTACTGCTTGCAAAGATCACCGATATGGTCAACAATCACAAATCGAAATGGCCGCACTGTGATTTCATGCGTATGGCTGAACACGCCGGGTTCACGGTATGCGATCTCATCGTGAAGATCAGGAATGGGCCGATGGTTTCTACAAAATGGAAGGAAGCTCATCACGCCAGAAAACGGCACTGCTTCTGGATCATCTGCCGCAACAGTGATGAGTGCGAACGACGATCATCGCCTCGGAAATAACTCGTTCCATCTGCTCACACGGTGGGTGCCGGGACGCCCTTTGCCGGGCACCTTGCTCCCGAATCCACTTTCGTTCCATTCAGGGCGATAGTGTGTGATGAGCGCAAATTCGGCGGCGAATACCCACCACTCGCTCGAGAACGTCAGGTAGCGACACTTCATGTCCTCGAGTGTGATGTTCTGGCGGCCCTGGATTTTTGCCGCATGTTCAGACAGCCGGGCGCGGAGAGTCCGTTTGCTTTTAGTCGTGCCCTTCGAAGCTTTGCCTACATAAACGATTTCTCCCTTGAAGTAAAGCGCATAAATTCCGCTGGCGTTCGGCCCAGTACGCTTGGTCAAAGCCAGTAACGGACTACCTTCTAATTTTTCGACAACCTGAGTTCTGATCCCGCGGTCAAGGTCGAAATCAAAATGATGTGAATCGCTTCGGGCATTCACCCGCAGATCCTATCACGTTCCGAAGCATGTATTGACGCAACCGTTCAGAACACCCTCACGCCTCGCTATGGAGCCGCAACAATTCCCCTGATATAATGGCCGGGCTCTACCGAGTACAACAGAGGAAACTATGCACCGTGCTTCCCCAGCTCGTTTTTTGCGAGCTTTTTCACTCTCCTGCGTTGCGGCCGCGATGCTCATCACATGCAGCACGACAGCCAATGCAGAATCACCCCGCCACGACCGTGACAAGGACCGCGCCAAAATTCTCGCCGGATTTTTCGAAGAATGGAGTATCTATTACGCGGGTTACAACATCGCGAATTTACAGCAAAACGGCGTAGCCGACAAACTCACGCATCTGATTTACGCCTTCGCGAACGTGTCCGCCGCGAGCGGTGCAACGCCGGGCGGATGCGTTATCGCAGATCCGTATGCCGACTATGGATCGCAGTATCTGCCAAGCGTCAACGGACAGCCGTACACAGCGCCGCTGTATGGAAACTTCGGCGCGCTGCAGCAACTGAAGGGGCTGCACCCGAAACTCAAGCTGCTGATTTCAATCGGTGGCGCATCCGCGGTGAACACCGCAAACTTCGCGCAGGCTGCGAGCACGCAAGCCGGTCGAAGAGCGCTCGCGTCTTCCTGCATTGACATGTTCGTGAAGGGCAATATTGCACCCAAGATCACCGCTCCGAATTTTTTCGACGGTTTCAACATTGATTGGGAATTTCCGACCGCAGCCGACAAAGAGAACTTCACGCTCCTGATCGATGAATTCCGCGATCAGTTAGACGCGTTGAGCGAGAAGACGGGCAAGAGATACGAATTGTCGTTCGACGGACCGGCAGGCTCGCAGAACTACACAAACATCGACCTCGCCGCCGCGGCCAGGCAAGTTGATTTCATCACGATCGATGGCTATAACTACGCGGGGTCGTGGGAGGATACCACCGACCATGCCTCGCCGCTTTTCGATTCGAGGCAGAATCCGTTTTACGGGCAGAAGCTCGATATTAATGACACGGTGAATGCGTATCTGAGGGCCGGCGTGCCCGGAAGGAAGTACGTCATGGGTGTGCCGCTCTACGGCGCGGGCTGGGCGGGCGTCCCCAGCACCAATCATGGCCTGTATCAGATGGCGACCGGCCCCTCGCCAGTTCCCAATGCGAACGGAGTCGGCACCTGCACGGATCTCTCAGGAAACACGCCTGGATGCGATCCTCTGCTCACGCCCGGCCTCGCGACCTTCGCGACACTCGAAAATTTAACCTCTAACGGGTACAACCAGTATTTCGACGAGAAACGAATCGCCGTCTGGCTATATGATCCGACGAGCCAAATCTTCTATACCTACGACGATCCGGTAACAGCGACTCTGAAGATGGTCTATGTCGATCTCAGAGGCTTGGGCGGCGGATTCGTGTGGGCGTTGAAAGATGACGATAAGAACGGAACCATGGTGAAGGCCATGTCAGAAGGTCTGTCTCTCGATCTTCGCTGACCTTAACACCCATCCGAATTTCGCAGCGCATCCGGCAGCATGGAAACCGGTCTAGCGAATCGCGTTGCCATTGTGGCTGCCGGAAGCCAGGGTATCGGGCGCGCAGCTGCGTTTGCATTAGCGGCTGAGCGCGCCCAAATCGCACTGTGTGCTCGGGGAAGAGAAGCTCTCGAAGAAACTTCCACCGCTATTCGCGAGCGCTTCGGTGTCAAGGTGCACGCCGAGACGCTCGACGTCGGCAACACGCCCGCGGTCAACGATTTTGTAAAGCGGGTCGACAAAGAGTTCGGCCGCGTCGATGTGTGCGTTACGAATGCGGGTGGGCCGCCCGCTAAATCGTTTTTGGAAACGACGGACGAAGAGTGGGATCAGGCATTTTACCTGAATCTTCGCAGTGCGGCTGCGTTCTCTCGAGCTGTGATTCCGCGCATGCAACGCAACCGATGGGGCCGCATCATCACGATCAGCTCGATCACCGTTCGCCAGCCTCAGCCGCAACTGGTGCTTTCAAACGCCATTCGCGCAGGAGTGATGGGCCTCGTGCGGAGCCTTGCGAATGAATTCGGCAAAGACAACATTCTGGTCAATAATGTTGCGCCTGGCTACACCGCGACGGAGCGTCTAAAAGAGCTTTCCGCGCGGCGCGCATCGGCCCTTCAGCAAAGCGAACACGAGGTTGAGCGAACCTGGATTGACCAGATTCCGCTCGAAAAG
>CAWDMK010000010.1:0-82500 GCA_963803455.1 uncultured Acidobacteriaceae bacterium
CCCGACTGCCCGAGTGCAATTGAAAGGAAATGTAACCTTTTGCAACCTTTTGGAGAGTTCTGTTTGGGCGCACATCAAACGGCCCGTTTTCATAGTGCCGGCGGCTATCTGATCAGAAGTGGATAAGTGTTTCATCAAACACTCGAAACCTGGGGCGAAAGCGTAGGTTTTACTCATAGAATAGTGTTCAGATCGGTTCGCAAGACGAGCGCGCAGCGCACTCTCCGAAAGATCTCCCTCAAATAATTTTGATTTTCTGGCGTGCCACACGGCGCCTCGGAGGTGTTGCGCGGAACCGAACTGCACGGCATCAATCCCGTGCTTGCTGAGCACGTCGAGCATTGGCCCATCTCAAGGCTTGTCCCGTTCGCGAACAACCCTCGTACTCATTCTGAATCTCAGATCGCGCAGATCGCAGCCAGCATTCGAGAGTTCGGCTTTGTAAATCCCATGCTGGTTGATAGCAAGTCGGGAATCATCGCGGGACATGGCAGGCTCCTGGCCGCCCGACAGCTAGGTTTGCAGGAAGTGCCGGTCATCGTTCTCGATCACTTGAGCGAGACACAAAAGCGAGCGTACGTGATCGCCGATAACCAGCTTGCCTTAAACTGCCGAGTGGGATGAAGAACTGTTGCGGGCGCAATTGCTGGCATTGCGCGATGAGGATTTCGCTCTCGATCTGATCGGTTTCGAGGACGAGGAGCTTGCGCACCTGCTCAGCGACCAGGACGAGGCCGACCGCCTCAAGGACGAAGACGCAGTTCCGGAGCTTTTGGAAAACCCGATCAGCTCGGCCGGGTGATGTGTGGGTCCTCGGCAATCACAAGCTACTGTGCGGCGATGCCACTCGCTCCTCCGATATCGATCGTTTGATGAGCGGAGAGGCGGCCGACCTGGTGTTTACCGACCCGCCGTACAACGTCGATTATGAAGGCTACACCGAAGAACACCTGAAATTTCAGGGCGACCGGATGAGCCCGGAGCGCTTTACCCGTTTCCTCCAGGAGGCATTCCTTTCGCTGCGAACCTCCAGCAAACCCGGCGCATCGCTGTACGTTTGCCACTCGTCTTCCTGGCAGCGCGAATTTCAGAATGCGCTCGAAGCGGCCGGCTTCGCAGTGCGCTGCCAGATCATCTGGGCCAAAAACACCTTCGCGTGGGGATTCGGCCGCTACAAGTTCCAGCACGAGCCGATCTTCTACTGCCATGTCGCCGGCCAAAGCGATGCCTGGTACGGGGACAAGAGCCAAGCGACATTGTGGGAGGAGAACAAACCGGCAGCGAATCGGCTGCACCCAACCATGAAGCCGGTCGAACTGATCGAACGCGCGCTGGTCAACAGCAGCAAGGCGGGAGACATCGTAGTCGATCTGTTCGGCGGCTCGGGCTCGACGATGATCGGCTGCGAACGGAAGGGCCGCAAGGCGCGACTGATGGAGATCGACGCGAAGTACGTGGATTGTGCTGTCCGTCGCTGGCAGGAGTATACGGGCAAAGCGGCAGTGCTCGAAGAAGACGGGCGAAGCTTCGAAGAGATTCGTTCAGACCGGCGAGAGGAGGCGGCGTGAGAGTGCAAATCACACGTCTAAGCAGAAAACCGCCGGGACAAAGCCGCTGCGGTTCGAGCAAGGAAGAGGGTCCATTACTCAGCCCTGAATCGAATAGGTCCGCTCTCCTTCCGCGCCCTTGCTGGACTCGATCTTCAAGCCCATTTTCTTTCGCAGGGTACCGCTCAGGAACCCCCGCACGCTATGCGCCTGCCATTTCGTCGCGCTCATCAGTTCCTGCAGCGTGGCTCCGCCCGGCCGCTTCAACAGTTCGAGCACTGTCGCGGTTTTGCTACCCTCGCGGGCTTCCGGAACCGGGGTGGTACGTTTCCTGGCACTGCCCCGCTTGGGCCCCACACGCGCCGCGTGTGCGCCGTCCTCCGGGCTCAGGTTCTGGATAGCTGTCCAGATCCGGTTCACGGCAGTCTGCCGGCTCGTGAACTTCGCTACCGGGCGTACGCCGGGCAGGCTGTTCCAAATTTCGATGAGGCGAGAAGCGGGCCATTTCGCGGCCAGCTTCGCCAGCTCTTTCGAGCTGCTGAAGCGCTCGCTTTCGGGGTGATTCTTCGCCTCGGCGGGCGAGGCGAGTGCGGTGATGTTGTTGTCGCTATCAATCACAAAGATTGCCATTTGAAGTCTCCTTTCACGGCTGTTGCCGCGTTCACGACATTCATCGCTCTGAGCGGCATGACAAGCAAGCAAATTCGGCTCAGTTGGAAGAAGGCGATGGAAACACGATGAAGGGGCAGATCGGAGGCCATAAGGCGGATCAGATCGTCCTGGCTCTTCTAGAGCACGGGAGCATGCAGAAGACAGCCGCAGCGCTCGGCATGTCGGATGTGACCTTATGGCGCTGGCTGCGAAAACCGGAATCTCAGGAAGCCTACCGGAAAGCGAAGCGCGAAGCGTTCTCACACTCCATAGCACGGCTGCAGCACGGAGCCGGTGCCGCAGTCTCCACGCTCCTGAGAGTTTTGGTGGATAAGGATGCGCCCGCGGGAACCCGTGTCCGGGCGGCGCATTGCATCTTGGAGCACGCAGCAAATGCTTTTGAGTTGGAGGACCTCGAGGCACGTTTGGCACGCCTGGAGCAGCTGGAGACCAAGAAACGATGAGGAGCGAGCTGCAATCACGATTGAGAACTCTCGAAGCGAAGACGCTACAGCAGATGAGATCACCCAAAGCGATGCTGCCTGCCTGGTTAATGGAAAGTCTTCGGCGCCAGGGTATCCGGGTCGGCTCCAGCCGGCCACTCGAGATCCACATTCCGCGATCCGACATGGAGCCGGCATTGTTTTTATGAAGTCCAAGCTGATCACCCGGCTCGAAAAGCTCGAAGCGATCGCTCCGAAGCAGCCCACTCTGATTCAGTGCGGCTGGGTGACGGCACTTCCGGACGACTACGTCGGTGAACGGCATCTTGTCATCCTGAACCGGGAGCCCACCGGGTCGAAGCACATCGAATGGTGCGAGTTTGAGGAACGGCCGGGGCCCGCGCCTCGGACCTCACCCCATGCCGACTCTCAGGTTCGCCTCAGGCGGCCACACTCTTGGAACCGCTTTTGAGAAGAGTACAAAAGCGACCGTAAAGCTCTAATCAGCAGCTGCAGAAGCGTGCTGCACTAGATACAAATGCCACGACTGGAAAGCCCCAAGCAGAGCTAACGTGTGTGGCATGAAAACACCCAAAGTAGTGGTTCTCCCGATTCGCACAGGCGCGCAGCACGACTGGAAGAAACCAGTCGAAATCGACTTTTGGACGGGATCCCGGCGCCATTCACTCCTGTTTGTGGCGCCACGCCTCGACTCAAAAAGGGCAAAGGTCATCCCCATGCCGACGCCTTGCACTCTAGATAAGACGAAACCCTGACCGGGTTGGCAAAGCTCAGGGCGTGCTCGCAATTGCCGGACCCGATCAGACGTGGAGAGTATTCAGTACCAGAGAATTCAAGCCGCGGTCGAATCCGGAGGATTGGCGCTATCCAGCAGCCAATTCCATCACCATAGTCCCGACGACGCCCTACGAAGCTTCAGTGACCAGCGCAAGCTCACAGACACTGACCCCGACGAGAAGTTTGCTATCAAATCGTCGGCAGCGAAAGGGTGCTCGTTCGCCGAACCAATCCGTGTTTGCAGCAAATAGCACGAGGCCATCCCAGCCTGGAGTAACCGGGTTTGCCTGTGTCTCCGCAACTGCTCATCACGGCGAGCAATCGGCGGCTCGCGGGCCTTTTTTAGGACCGACAAAACGAGAGCGAGCGGTTTGCGGTCTGGACAATCGGACACGCCTGGACACCATTTTGAGTAAAGTTTTCCTTACGCAAGAGAGAGCGTGGTTATTTATCACAAATTGGTGTCCGCTATTTGTCCGATGTCCGAAGGTTGTCATCAGCGGGTGTTTTGAAACGAATTCCTTTCCAGATGCTGTTGTTAGCAATGCTAGTTACCAACGTTAGATCTATGGCCGCAGCTTCCACGTGTGTGCGACATCCAAAGTGTCACAGAACCCGGGAGCAATAGGTGGTCCGCCCGTGCTTTTATAGGGGGGCGACAAAACGAGGGCGCGCGCGAACAGTGATTGGTGGGTTTACGTGGTGAGTGGTGGGTATGGTGAGTATTCTTCAAAACTCCCTATATGCGCGTAGTGAAGTTAGTTTTGAGGGGAACCCACCACACCCACCATTGGTTGCTAAACTCACCACTTTATTCGCTGTGGTCTTGTTCTGACGCCCGCAGTGCGATTCCGACGTACACGGTGCCAGTGCTCACTTCTTTCTTTTCGTATCCCCGGGCTGGCATTTTCAAACCAAAAGCTGTGGATGTCATCAAATCCTTCTCTCTGCGCTTCCTCGGCCCATTGCTTGTATGCGGAGTACAGCCTGGTGGCCGATACCTCTAAATTTTTTCTGAGGACACAGCATTCTGCGACGAACCGCCCCAGTTGATCGGCTTCGGCGTGCCAGCGGTCCTTTGCGGCTTCTACTTCTGCCGGCTTCTCCAGTCCCGACTCGTGCCATAACTTGGCGCCAGCTACCGCCCAGGCGAGGATACCCTCGGCTTCGAGCAGCAGCTTCGCCGGCAGATCGCGATCTATCCGATCCTTACGAACCCTCACCGTAAACGGGATCGGGTGTAGCCGGTCAAAGGTTGCCTTGTCATCGGCATCGCGGATCATCGGCTTGCGATCGACCGTGCCGTTCAGGAAATTGAGTAAGTAGGGGTCAGTGTCAAGTTCGCTTGGGCGCACGAAGATCTCGCATTCGTCCATCGAAAGCATGTTCGTGATGCGCCGGGCATCTAAAGAAGCGCGCGCGAACTTCTCCGCAGCTTCGTTCTTGGAATCGCCAGCCTGTCGAAAAAATTCAAGCAGTGCTTCCTTCGCAAGCTTTCGTGCTTGGTCGGTGTCATCCACCGCCCATCGCATCCCGTCCCAGACCAGCCATTTCTTCATCGCATGGCAGTATTTGAGATCCTGACCGCTAATCGCAATCAGACGCTGAGCATTGCCGTGATCATTAAGAAGGTACGTGAGGAGGTCTAACTTGTCGTTAAGAATTGCCCGCGCTGCAGCTCCTTGCAAGCTAGATAGATCCGTCATGCGGCGGCCGCCTCAGGGACGACCTGGGTCAGCATCCAAACAACCGTCCATGTAATCGCTTCGGCATGCTCGCGATCGCGTCTACCCGCCTCCCGGAAAGGGCGCCGTGCTGCCTCAGGTAATTCGCGATAAACGTGCACGAGCGAATCGGGGCCAGCCTTGCTCAGGATCACGAGTCCTCGCGCGAGGCCTGTGAAAATACCGCCCGAATCGATCCCTACTTCTTCCAACCAGAAGAGAAGTGTCGTGACTTTCTCCTGGTGATCGAGAAGGAAGAGTTCGAGCCCACGTTCCCAGTCGGCCACGTCGCGAGCGAGCTGCTCAGATCGCCTGCGTCGGTGCGTAAACGCCTGTCGTTCTGTGTGTGTGAGTGGCCGACCGTCTAATGGCAACCCCGATAGGTCCGCGACCCACTGCAGCGCGCTCGTGCGGTCACACTCGAGAACACGGCAAACCAGATCGAGTATCCCGCCGCCCTCCCCGGTGACGAAATCGTGCCAGCACCCCTTTTCGTCAATGAGGGAGATCGCACCAGGGTTGTCACCGCCGCGGTAAAAGGCGCCAGCGCGTCCCCGGCGAGGTGCATCGCCACCGAGAGCCGTCCAGACAACGCTGATAGGCGCCCAAAAGATGATCTGGTCGATATTCATTCGAGATCACCGCGCTCAACGGTCGGGCTCTGGTTTATCGCGGGCCGGTGTTTTATCTCCATCAAAAACGGGAGCCCGTGCCGAACTTCGAGAAACAGAATCTCGCCGTCATCGACCCCGCGCACGTAATCGAAGAACTCACGAACGGCAGCCCGAATCTCGAAAGCATCTTGTAGTGCTCTGTGCACGGGTAAAACTAGAGATCCAAATTTCACGGCCCGCACGGTTTTCGGCCACGGATCGAGAATCAACTCGCCTCGTCGAATGCGTAACAGCTCAAGGCGGCCAAACCCGAGTTCATTTATCGCCGCCAGGAAGCGCCGTTCCGACGGCAATAGATCATGCGCCCACGCTGTGCGACGCTGCAATTTGACAGTCGATTTATCCATGCGGTAACTCCCAAAAAGCAAAAGGCGCCGCGTGCGTCGGCGCCTTTTTCCAACTGTGAATTTGAGGTTTTTAACTACTCAGCTGAGGTCGTGTGACTCGTTGTGTGACTTGATGGCGTACTTCTGGAACTTCTGCCGCTTTTGGGCATTCGTGGTGTGTATAACTTGCGTAGCGTCAATGATGGGCGGGAGAACAAGTCCCCCTCTCCGCACCATCCCCTTCGAAGTTATCCCCATATGGTTCTCGCGTTCTGAGCTGCTACCACTCGAACCGCGCACCGAATTGGCCGTTACGGGGCGTTGAACTGACGCTTGTGACATAGCCAAATTCGGGACTCGAAAGATTTGTGTTCGGATTGGCGAAGCTATGCCGGTTGAAGATGTTGTAGAACTCGACGCGAAGTTGGAGTCTGAATCTGCCTTCCGGACCAAAATACGTGTTCTTCAATAGGCCGGCATTTTCGCTCTTCACACCAAACCCGCGCAGCGCGTCGATGCGGGCAGGCCCAGCGCCAAGCTGGCCATACGGCGGATTGGCGGCGACGGTGGTAGGGAAATACTGGTCGCCCGCGGGTGTGGGGTTCGACCCGGTAGGCTCTTGGAACTTCGCCCCATTGAACGAGCTTCCGTGATACCCTGACAGGCTGTAATTCACGTACGTTTCAGCCCACAAGGGGTAGTAATAATAGTTTGTCGATGAGAAGCTCAGGGGAGCTCCAGAGGCATACATCACCAAACCGGAAAGGCTCCAGCCACTGATTAACGTGTTCACCAATTTCCCCCGGTTTGTGAGAAACTGGCGGTCTTTTCCGAAAGGCAGCTCGTATGTTACAAACCCCTTGAACACGTGTTTCTGGTCAAACGGGGAGAGGGTGTGCGCGGCTTCGGATAGGTTGTTGAAATCCTGAATTCCCGCGATATCATAGCTGTCCCCGAAGTTGTTGAAGGTGTCACTTTCCTGACGCGAAAGCGTGTAGTTTAAATTCATGGACAAGCCGGACGACATCCGTTTCACCAATTGCACGACCATGGAATCGTAATAGGATTGTCCGAGCGGCAGGCCCACGTAGTAAAGAACTGGATAAAACCAGTAAGTTGACTCCGCCTCAGCGATCTGCGGGAAGGGTGCGACTGCGGCAAGGGCGGGTGCGCAGAAGCCGTTATATGGGTAAGGAACGTGATTCGCCGCCGCGTCCGCGGGACTGCAAACATAATTGAAGCCAAAGTTATTGTTAGCGTTCGCGTTGACCACACCGAAGAAGGTTTGCGCGCTGGGCTGGTCGTTCGCCAGAGCCGAGTCCTGCAGATGATGTCCGCGATTGCCGATATAGCTGAGCTCGATGCTCATGTTCTTACTCAGCTCGTATTCCACGCCGACATTCCAATTGTTCGTATATCCGGCGAGCAGCGCGTTTGGGTCGACGTTGACCACTGGAAACAGCGTGATGGGCGGAGTTGTGACCTTCGTTCCAGGAGTAAATACGCCCGGATATCCGTTATCCCAATTGAACGGCGCAGTCGCTGCGTTCGTGCCGCGATCCGCCGGATCAAAGCCGTACGGCACGCCTTGGTAATACTGGATGCCAATAGGCACGTACAGAATATTGAACGCTCCGCGGAAGACAACTCGCTTCCATGGGTTCCAGGCGATCCCGATATGCGGGCCGAAATTATGCCAGTCTTCGTTCTTTTCGAAACTGTCACCGCCCCCGTTCGCGTAGACAATTGCCCCCTTGATGCCCAAGTTCGGATCAATCGCATTCAGATCGAAATTCGCCCAATGTCCGTACTTCTCGTGAAAGCGGAAGGTTGCATCCCAGCGCAGGCCGATATTGAGGGTCAGATTCGGCCTGAGTTTCCAGCTATCCTGAGCAAAAAGGTCCATCGCTTTCCGCCTTCCATACAAATCGTAAGGCGTTGTTTCGCTAGCCGATTGGACATCGCCCAGCAAGAAACTCGCAAACCCAAATCCAACCTGGTTTGCGTATGACTGGCTGGGAGCGCCGGTCGCATTGTTCGAGAAGCCGAACGAAAGCGCCCCCGATCCGGCGTGGCTGTTCATCTGCATCGCGCGGAACTCGCCACCAAAAGCGAACGTATGCTTACCTTTGGTCCACGAGAGATTATCGCCATAAAGGAACGTGCCGCCGACGTAGTAGCCCTGCCATGTATTGCCAATGTTAGTCTCGTTGAAGCCATTTACATCGGGACCGAAATTGATCGCCGGAAAATTGTTCGCGCCCGTATTACCGAACCCAAGTTGCGAAGGCCAGTTCGTACCGGTCGCGGCCGGGAGCGAGCCGTTCCAGAAGCGGTTGTACGTCGCGTTAAACACGTTCAGGAGGGTGGGACTGATCGTCCATGAATCGCTCGCCCGAAATTCGTTGCCGACGACCAGTTGATCGCGCGCATCCGCGAGCACTCCTCCCGTGGAGGTTCCCGCCTGCCACAGTCCTCCACTGTCGTCTAGAACACGCGGACGGTGGTTATAAACCCACGAGCCCGACAAGTGGTGCTTCTGTGTAAGATTGTGGTCCAGTTTCAGTACGGATTGGATCGGCGTCTGTATGGGTGAGTTCGACGTCGGAACGCGTTCATTCCCGAGCAGTGAGGACGATTGTGGAGCATAGTCGCTCTGGTAAATCGAAAGGATCTTCTGTGACACGGAGCTGAACATGCTCTTCGGGATGATGTTGCCGGCAAAGACTGCCCCGGGATCGCTCGGATTGAAGATCGCTCCCGCGTAAATTGGATTCCCGTGGGTATCGGTGCCCAGTACGACACTGGTGTTCAGCAGCGCACTGAAGTCGCCGTTGAGAAATGCCGGGGTGGGAACCGTGGCGGCTGTGTTGCCCTGATTGTTAGCCGACGTGTTGCCCAGCGTGCCAAGCGTGTATGAGGTCTGAGCGTATCGCTCAATCGCGGCGAAAAAGAACGTTTTATTTCTGAGAATCGGGCCGCCGATGCTGCCGCCATAATCCCAAAAGCGCGACTTCGGCTTGTCCGGGTCGCCCCATATCCTCGCGTCCAACAGTTCGTTGTGGCCGTATCCGAACCCGCTTCCATGAAACCGATTTGTCCCCGATTTGATGTTGAACATGATCACGCCGCCGTTTGTAATGCCGTTCTGAGGGTCGAGGCCGCTGGTCTGTGATTCGACTTCCTGAATGGCTTCCATGCTGGGGCCGATCTCCATCGAATCGCCCTGAATTTGGGCTGTGGCCGATGTTCCGTCGACCGTGAAATCTTTCGTAAACTCTTGCGTGCCGTTGATCACGGCTCCATAAGGGCTGCTGAAAGGCGAGTAGCCAGGTGTCAGGGCAAGTGCGAATGTCTCAATTTGCCTGCCGCCGTAAATATTCAGCGGTAGATCAGTCACGACCCTGCCGGTCAGGTGCGTTCCTTCGACGGCATTTTCGGTATCGAGAATCGGCGCCTCCGTCGTTACGGTCACCGACTGAGTTGTTGAGCCCACTTCGAGTTGCTCATCAAATTTCGCCACTTGCGTCGACAGAAGCGTGAACGACGGAATATCAATTCTTTTGAAGCCGGCTTTGTCGAACCTGAGCGAATACTTGCCTGGAAAGAGATTCAGGACCGAATAAATGCCATCGTTGTTTGTGATCGCGCGCGTGACCTCGCCTGTCTCGGCGTTCGTTGCGGTCACTTCAACGTCCGCAACCACACCCCCACTGGGGTCGGTCACAGTTCCCGTAATCGTGGCGCGATTCGCCTGCCCTTGCGCACAGAGGCTCGCGACACAGAGCAAAACCGCCAGGAAGCCCCGGCAAATACAGAACGCGGTATCTCTTCGCATCCCACCTTCTCCTTCGTCCGGCAGCGATGTAAGCCCTTACTTATGCGGGCCGCGCCATGATTTTGCTCAAAATATTCGAAGTTGTCAAGAAAAAGTTAAGACACCCGATATACCTTCACGTCCAACTGCACCTCATCCTTTTCCGCTGAGGTACAGCGAATCAGAAGCGGCTCGCCCGGGGTGAATCCGTCAACTTCCCCCACGGCCCACGACAAGCCGCTCCAGATAACCTTGGCGTAGTTGATTCGCACGGGAATGGCGCGACCTTGTTGCGAGATCTCGATCTTGAAGACGTCCCCCATGTTCTCGCCCTTCGGCGGCCCACCGCCCCAAGTGCGCAGGATATACCCGTCACGCGTTCGCTGCTGCATCACCATGCGCAATCGGCCTCCCGAGGGAGCCATAACAGACGCCTCGACCGAGTTCCGGCCGCGCGACTCGAAAGAAGCCTTGACCGGCTCGATGGATTGCGGAATCGCCACTTCGTCCTCAAGGCCTAGATCGAACCGCTCGTTCGCATATCTTCCAAATCCGACAAGCGCCATCTGCTCGGGCCCGAGCGTAATTGAGCCACTGGAAAGCTTAGGCGTGAAGCCCGCATCCCGGAATAGAACCCGTTCCGATCCCGTGCCAATCTGTTGCTGCGACAAGCGCGGCAGCTTCATTGTGCTCACGGCTTCAGCCGGATTCACTACCGTGTATAGCGCTCCATCCGAATCGAGCGATGCAAAACCGTACGGCTGCACCTCTCCCGGAATTCCGCCGAACGTCTTTGTGCGCCCCAGCGCCTGCATCCGGAGATAAAGCGATACTACTTTCGCCATCCACGCGGCTTTTCTATCGTCGATCAACTCCAGGTTTCCATGAATCGTGTTCACCCATCCGCCGCGCGCCATCATCAATAGCAGACCGCTCTTCCACGCATTCGTACGCCGGTAATAAACGGTGCCCGTGGTCCCGTACATTACGCTGGTTCCGTCAATGCGCTCGAGCGGAACGCCGCTATCCTCGAACCGCCGCACCATGTGATCGCTATAAAGGTCCTGGGAGCGCCAGAAATTCATCATCGGCACATCGGAGGGCCGCGGATCGCCGGAGTAAAGCGAATCAAACACGGTCAGCCAGCGCAAGTCAATTGGATTATGGAACGGAAACGGGCCCGCCGTGCTCTCCATATCGCCCCCGAAGCCGTTGAATCCCACCAGGACGATTCCCGGATTCTTCTCTCTGAATTGGCGCAGCGCTTCGCGAAGAGCGTTCTCGTTCCGTGTGCGGATCTCGTCGACCGGGGTCGACGCTTCAATATCCGGAGGCGCAGCGGTAAAATCCACAAAATCAAACTTGAACATCCGGAACCCGCGGTCATACCAAAGCTGCAGGGTCCGCATGAAGTGCGGCAGAAATCCGCCCTTATACAGGCACATTGCCGTGCGCTTTCGATTGAGAGAATTCTCCCACTCAGGCACTGGATCCAACTGCACGAGCAGATTCGTGCCGAACCACAAGCCTGGCTTAATACCGTTTTCGCGGCAGCGTGCTAACCAACGGTCCGGGCCATCGGGCCATGTGGATTTGCGCCACGTTCGGTAGCCGCCGTCCTTCGCAAACCAGAAGGCATCCATCACGTAGTAATCGAACCGTACGCCTTGGCGCCGTAACCGGAGCAGCTCATCCAGCTCTTTCATGGCGAGCTGCTCGGTTTGCTGCACGTTATCCGATAGCTCGTCATATGCCGACCAGTTGTTGTAAACCAAAATCGGATCGCGCAGCATGAGAAATCCCGCATCGGGATCCTTCTCTTGAGCGAAGATCCATGCGCAGGCGGTGATCGCCACACCCAGAAACAGACGTGTCATCGCTTGAAATCCATTCGCGCGTAGTCTGGATCGCCGAGAAACGAGCGCAGTCTCAATCCCAGCTCGCCCGGAACCGTGAAGCCATCGTGGCGCCAGACAACTTTCCGCTCGGGATTGACAAGCACCAGCGATGGCATGCGCGCCACCTGCAGCGCACGCGCTAGACTCCCGTCATCGAACCAGAGCTGGATGGCGCCAAGGTTCCAGTCATACGGCAGATTGCGCTTTTGTTTCTCACTCGCGACATCGGAAGGCGCGATCATTGCCTCGAGGCCGACGGATCGAAACTGCCGGTACGCACTCCCGAGAATCGCAACCTGCCCGCGCGAATCGGACTGCGCAGCGGAGACGAAACCTACCAGAACCCATTTGCCGCGAAGCGTTCGCAACGGCAGCGAGCTCTCGTCCAGCGATGCCAGCCGGTTTCGTGACCTCGCTAACCGGCGCGCGATTCAAATTTCTCTCGAACACGAGCGATGAATTGCTGCGAATCAAAACTGGCGATGAAGACTCAATGGTGTTGTCCCTGAACACGCCAGAGCCGTCGAATTCAGCATTATTCACCACGGCGGCGGTCGCCAGCGGCGGATTCCAGAATATCTTGTTTCCCGAGATCCGCACTCCCTTGAGCTTTCCGCCGTTCCAGGTCGACAGAAATATTGCGCCCTGACGCTTCGCCAAGCGCGGGCTGCGCCCGTTATCCGAACAGACATTGTTCTCGATCACGCTATTCGTCGTAACCCGTTCCGCCCCAAAAATCGCGGCGCAATAGCCCTGCGTGTCGTGCCCGTAGCTCTCTTCCACAATGTTGCCGTCATTCCCGTAGTCAATATCGAACGCTCCTCCATCCACCCCCGGGCTGTCCGTCAAAAATGCTTCGCTTCGCCGGACCATACAGTCGCGGCACATCCACGTCCAAATCGCGTTGGGCGTTCCGATGGTTTGCGTTTCTTGCATCCCGGTGCGCCAGGCGACGCTGTTTTCTATCGTTCCATGATTCACCTGAAACAGAACGATTCCATCTCCCGCCACGTCGTGAACCATCGAGTTCCGCACCGTCACATTCGTGCTTCTCGCACTCTCGGGCAGAACGCCGAAATTCGCACCGCCTACCAGAATTCCCGCCCACTGCGATGTGCCGTAAGCTGTCACTCCATCGACAAGGACGTCGTCAAATCTCTGTTCGCGGCTGCCCGGCGAGATCACCACAAGGCCGCTCTCTTTCTTCTTCGGCTCGCCGGTCACATCGTGAACCACCACCTCGCGAATATGGATGCCGTGCAAAACGCCTTTCGTCCCGTCGATGAAAACCCCATAAGGCTGCCCGCCGGCGAAGTCTAGATGCTCGATTGTCCAGTATTCCTGATCCGATAATCGAAACGCCGCCTCCTGGCCCGGCGCTTGAATCGTTGGCAGGGGACCCGTGCCCCATGCATCTAGCCGAATTGCCGCTCCGGCAGATCCCGACCCTTTCGGCCACAGCATCCCTGAGCACGTTCCCCCACGCCGGAATAGAATCGAATCGCCCGGTCCAAAATGGCGCCCTGAAACGGCGGCTACGGATCTCCAGGCGCTCAGTGAAGAGAGTCCATCCGACGCGTCATTCCCATTGGCGCAATCGACATAGTAAGTATTGGCGGCCGCCGTCATGGCCACGAGATAGGAAGCGAGCGCCGGAAGCGAAATCCGAGCCAGTGACAAATGTATAGAGTAAAACATGCTTTCGCTCAGACGCCTCTCGCAATCGGCACTAATCGCCGCCGCTTTTCTCCAAGCTTCGGCTGCGGAGGTTTCACCTCACTTCCCGAACGTGTTGTATGGCGCTGCTTACTACCACGAGTACATGCCTTACGAACGCCTTGACAAAGATGTTGCGCTGATGAAGGAGGCTGGCCTGTCCGTCGTTCGGATGGGCGAATCGACATGGAGCCTGTGGGAACCGCAGGACGGCAAATTCGAGTATGCCTGGATGGACCGTGTTGTCGACGCCATGCAGAAGGCCGGCATCAAAGTCATTCTCGGCACTCCGACATATTCGATTCCCGTCTGGATGTATCACGCGCATCCGGAGATTCTTGCGCGCCCGCTCGGTGGTGCGCCGGTCTTCTATGGCATGCGGCAGAACATGGACACCGATAACGCCACGTTCCGCGCCTACGCCCAGCGGCTCATTCAAAATCTGGTCACGCATTACCGCGATAATCCCGGCGTCATCGGCTGGCAGATCGACAATGAGACCGCTTCCTACGGCGCTTCGAATCCCGATGTCTTCGCCGGGTTCGTCAATCACCTCAAGCAAAAGTTCGGCTCCGTCGAAAACCTGAACAAAGCCTGGCTCCTGAACTACTGGGGCGAGGACGTCGATAGCTGGGATCATATGCCCACACGCGACAGCGCTCAAAGCACGGGCTACAAGCTCGAATGGTCGCGCTGGGAACAGATGCGCGTCAGGGATTATCTCGCCTGGCAAGCCGATCTGGTGCGCCGCAACAAGGGCGCCGATCAATTCGTAACCCAGGATTTCGGAGGCGTCATGCGGCGTGACGTCAACGAATATGCAATCGCCGCGTCACTCGACATCGCCGCGAACAATCCATACCACGGCACGCAGGATCACATGGACGGCGAAGCGCAATCGCTCGTCGGAGACATCACACGTTCTCTCAAGCACGCGAACTATCTAGTAACCGAGACCAACGCGCAAACCACAGACTGGACCTCCGCGTTTCAATATCCGCCTTACGATGGGCAGCTTCGCCTCGACGTCTACACGCATCTTTCCAGTGGCGCGAATATGGTCGAGTATTGGCACTGGGCTTCCATTCATTCCGGTCAGGAGACCTACTGGAAGGGAGTCCTCTCGCACGATCTCGAACCAAACCGCGCCTACGCCGAAGTGTCCCGCACCGCGCACGAGCTCGAAAAAATCGGACCGCGCCTGGTAAATCTCAAAATTAAGAACCAGGTCGCGATTTTCTATAGCGTGGATTCAGCGAACGCGCTGGATTTCATGCCTTTCACGAGCAGCGGACCGCAATGGTCGGGCGCGCCGCCGGTTGTCGACTACACTACCCTGATCCATCAACTCCATCGCGTTCTCTACAACGCGAACATCGGCGTTGATTTCGTCTTCCCCGAAAACCCCGACTTCTCCGGGTACAAAGTGCTCATCATCCCCGCTCTCTATATCGCTGATGACGCCCTGCTCAACCGCATTTCGGAATTCGTAAGAAATGGCGGCCATGTGCTGATGACGTTTAAGAGTGGCTTCTGCAACGAGAATTCCATGGTGCGCTGGGTGCGCCAGCCCGGCCCGTTGCGGGAAGCGGCGGGTTTCAGTTATCAGGAGTTCTCGAATCTCGAACGCCCGCTCGCGCTCAAAGGCGATCCATTCAAAGCCGGCGATCAAAATAAGGTGAGCTACTGGGCGGAGTTCTTAATGCCGGAGCATGCGCAAGCTCTCGCCTGGTACGATCACCCGTTCTTCGGCCGCTGGCCTGCCATCACACGCAATCAGTACGGCTCGGGAACTCTGACCTATGAGGGTACGTGGCTTTCGGACACACTCCAGAAACGTGTTGTGCTCGACGCTCTCTCGCGGGCCAGCCTCACCGGCCCCGACCAGCGCCTCCCACCCACAGTTCGCGTGAAGCACGGCATTAACGATTTCGGCAAGCGCCTTCATTATTACCTGAATTACTCAAGCGACGCCCAAGACTTCGATTACTCTTACCGCGCGGGTGCCGACGTGCTCACCGGAAAACCCATCACAACCGCCCAGCACGTCACACTTCAGCCCTGGGACGCATGCATCATCGAGGAGAAATAAATTGCTGCTTCGCCTTTCGATGATGTTTTTTGTTCTCGCGTCCGCATCACTTTCGCAAACTCGCCTGCCGCACACGATTCCCTTGTGGCCCGGCGGCGCCCCCGGCGCGCAAGGCTCGACGGATGCTGATCAGCCTGCGCTCACGATCTACCTGGCTGGAGGCGATCAGAAAGTGCCTACCGGTGTTCTCGTCATTCCTGGCGGCGGATATGTCCATCTCGCTATGGATCACGAGGGTCAACAGATCGCCGCATGGCTGAACAGCTATGGCATCTCGGCATTCGTGCTGCGCTATCGCTTAGGCCCGCAATACCATTACCCGATCGAGTTCGGCGATGCGCAGCGCGCCATCCGCTACCTTCGGGCACACGCCGTCGAATTCGGCATCAATCTCCATCGCATCGGCGTCTGGGGATTCTCCGCCGGCGGCCACCTCGCGTCTTCTACCGGAACTCATTTCGATAATGGCAATCCAGCCAGCGCGGACCCGATCGAACGCCAAAATTCACGGCCGGATTTCATGATCTTGGCCTATCCGGTGATCACCTTCACACAGCCTTTCCTGCACCGCGGCTCGCGCGACGCCTTGCTCGGAGTTACTCCCGATCCCGCGCTCGTAGATCTTCTTTCGAACGAGCGCCACGTCACGCACGAAACCCCTCCCACGTTCCTCTTTCACACCTCGGATGACGATGTCGTTCCAGTCGAGAACAGCATTATCTTCTATCAGGCGCTTCGGGCCGCACGCGTCGCAGTGGAAATGCACATCTACGAGCACGGGCCGCACGGAGTCGGACTCGCAAGAAACGATCCGGAGCTTGCAGGCTGGCCGGATCTGCTGGCGGCCTGGCTCCGCCATCGCGGGCTCAGGTGATGCCGCAAAAGCGTCTTCAATTATTTCGGTGGATTTCGAACACGAGAATCCCGAACCCGCTCTTATCGGCAGTAGGGATAGAATTACTGAGGTGCTAGCGGGTAACTCCGTGGCGGTTCCAGTCCCCTCTCCGCACCAAAGGCAAAACGCAGGACCAACGAATCTGCCAACGCGGTCCTTCTATCCCGGCTCAATGGATACTGATCGTCTCCAGCGTGGAAGAACAGAAAAGGGCCGCGTGAATCCGCGACAGAGGACGCTCTTATACTCGTTGCTCGGAGCGCTGTTGATCCCGCCTGTCACGGCGATGGCGCAATCGCGCCCTTGTTCGGCATTCGTAGACGTAACTGTCGTTCCGATGAACCGAGAGCAACTCCTGCACCACCAAACAGTACTGATTCGCAATGGCCGAATTGCGGAGATCGTATCGGCGCGAGATGCCAGACTGCCGCACGATTGCTCCCTCATTGACGGGCGCCATAGGTACCTAATTCCGGGCCTGGTGGACAGCCACATTCACCTTCCGTTAGTTGGAACTGCAGATCAGTTGTTGGTGCTCCAAATGCTTCTAGCGAATGGAATCACTGCCGGAATCAACATGGAGGGTTCGCCTGAGATTCTTGCGCTGCGCAACCGGATCGGAGCCGGAACAGTTGCAGCGCCAACCATCTACACGACTGGCGTATTCATTCAGCAGCCGGCTTTCACGACGGCGGACCAAGTCAGGAACGAGGTGATCTCTGAAAAGAGCGCCGGTTATGACTTCATCAAGGTACACGGCGAACTTACAAAAGAGGCATACGACACATTATTCGAGACTGCGCGGGCACAGGGTATCCGGGTCGTAGGCCACGTGCCGAGCAATCTTGGGATTGATGCGGCGCTTGGGCGTCAGAGTTTGATCGTCCATGCGGAGGAGTTCCTCTATTCCTATTTCCAGTTTCATCGCGACTTGCCGACGGATCCAGCAGAGATAGACCGGATGGTACGCGATATTTCGAAGAAGACGGCCGAGTCTGGAACGTGGGTGAGCCCAACCCTCTTCGTTTTCCAACAGATTATCTTTCAGGCAGCGGATATCGATGCACTCCTACGGCGGCCCGAAATGCGCTATATGCCACGGCATTTGACCACCGGAGCTGCGGTCGCCGCCACGAATTTTGGCTGGTATCCCCCGGATAATCCGTACGTGAAGCGCTGGCCACCGGAACGCATTCCGTATCTGCGCGCACAGTATTCGATTATGCAACGACTTGTCGTAGGACTTCGAAACGCGGGCGTGCCGCTCCTTGATGGGACAGACCCGTTGGTCCCGTGCGTTATTCCTGGCTTTTCAATGAAAGGCGAATTGGAACAGCTGTACGAAGCTGGACTGACGCCGTATGAAGTACTCCAGACGTCAAGTTCCAATGCTGCTCGGTTTCTGGGTGCGAGCGCAAACATCGGCACAATCGCTACAGGAAAAGGGGCGGATCTCGTCCTTCTCAGTGCAAATCCCCTCGTCGATGTCGATAACATCTTTCGGCAGGAGGGCGTCATGTTGCACGGGCGTTGGTTTTTTCAGGAAGAACTTCAGACGAAATTGGCCGAAGCCGTCCAGGCGAGTAACGGTTCCGCGCACCGATAACCTACAGTCCGCCAAGGAATGCCAGCGCTTGGGCTGAATCGCGCGTCTTCCGAAAGTAATCGGCAAGGTCGCGGCTGTTAATTAACCGGAGACATCGAACGGTTGCTTTTGCTATCGATGGCACGTGTAGTCGCTGCGGATGCGTAGTGTAAAATTTCGTTAAACTGACAGTACTTGACACTGTTATGTTGTGTGCCTATCATCGCCGTGTGATCCGTCGTGGATAAGTTCTCACTCGCTGAGTTAGCGGAGCGGGCGGAGGTGCCGCCGCGAACCATCCGGTTCTACATCGCTCAGGGGCTGGTGCCCGGGCCGTTGCGCTCGGGCCGGGGAGCCGTGTACAGCAGTGCCCATTTGCGTGTGCTGGAGCGTATCAAGAGGCTGCAGGCAAAAGGCATGACGTTGGCGGAAGTGGCATTTGCGCTTTCGCCAGATGCGCGGCGCAGGGAACTGCCCGAGCCTGTCGCTTGGTTGCAATACGAGCTCTCGGACGATGTCGTCGCGCGGGTCCGCAGCGGCATTGCTCCCTGGCGTCACAAGATGATTCGAAGCGTGCTTGCTGAGGCAGCCGAAAAGCTGCAAGCCGCGCAAAAAGAGAGGAAAGCAGAATGACACCCTATTTCGCGCCACTGCGTGCAAACAGAGTCGAGCCGCTGGCGCTCGACATGCAATCGCTGTTTTTATCCGGACGAGTGTTTCCGTTCGGAGCGAAGTTGAATATCACGCACGTGTTCCGGTCGAGCGAGAAATCACCGCCTGGAGGTCGTGTACTGCTTTCCGCTCCCACGCGATGCTTCTCTAGTCAGCTTTCAAATCTCCGGTGAAAATTTCTCGATCTCGAGCCGACTGGAGCGTGCCGTAGATGCCCAGGCGCGTTACGAACAAGCTCTCGAAGACGGATCGCTCGCTGCGGTCACACAGCAGAATCTCGATGGACTGGTCAACTTAACGGTTGGAAGTCTCCGACCCGGCGAAACGGTGTCGGTTCGCTTAGATCTCATCGCCGGAGTGTCACTCAGTGACAGTGGTTTCCGCCTGCGCTTCCCGTTTACCGTCGCGCCTTGCTACCACTCGCAGATGCGTGTATCGGTCGATGAGCCAGGCATTGGAACCATAGAGTTACCTGAGGAGGTGGCGGCTGGCGTATTCCTGCCGCGATTTCACGCCGCAGCCTCGGATCTGCACAACATCGGCTTTGAGCTGCAAATATCACCCGCGAAAGCTGTCAGCGAAATCGCATCGCCTTCACATGCTGTTCGGGTGCTCTTGCATGGTCGAGACGCAACCGGCGTGAAGCTCTCGCCTGATCGGGATGTCCCGAATCGTGACCTGGTGCTGGATGTGAACTGCGACTTGGGAACGGGCCGTGCATGGGCGGACGGATCCGGTGGCGGCCGTAAGCATTTTGCCGCCGTCGTACCCTCCACAGCTTTTGGACAACCAACCAGAGCAAGGCGCGAGGGTAGTGTTTCTGCTTGACCGGTCAGGTTCCATGGCAGGCGCAGCGATCCAGCAAGCCCGGCGCGCCATCGAAAGCTGTATTGCCACTCTGAGTCCCGAAGATCAGTTCGGCATCGTGGCTTTCGATGACCGAATGGAGCGGTTCCGTGAAGCAATGGTTGCCGCCACGGGCGATTACGTCGACCAAGCGTATGCGTTCTTGAGCACAATCGACGCGCGTGGTGGGACGGAGCTCGCGAGCGGTGTTGAAGCGGCTGCCCGATTGCTGCAAGGAAGCAGCGGGGACATTTTCCTGATTACAGACGGGCAGGTTTTCGAGACGGCTGCAATTGTGCAGCGCGCTCAAAAATGTGAGGTCCGGCTGTTTTGCCTGGGTATTGGCAGCGCCAGCCAGGATCGCTTTCTCGAACTCCTGGCGCGGCAAACCGGCGGCGTTTGCCGTTTCGTGACGCCGTCGGAACGGGTGGATATCGCGGCTTCAGACCTGTTTGCTGCCGTCGGCGGTGCCGTCGCGGCCGAAGTCCGAATTGCAAACGCTACTGTACAGCCCGCCTTAACCGGGACGGTATTTTCCGGCAGGCCTTTCTTTGTCTTCGGCGATATTGATCGGGACGCTGCCGCCATCGCAGTCGAATGCGCAGGAGGTTCGAGGCGCGTACGATTCGAAGCGGTTGATTATGCACTAGACGGCTTGATCGAGAAGCTTCGGGGCGCGAAACTCATCGCAGATCTCGAAGCCGGCTACGATCGATCCGATGCGGCAGCTCGGCAACAGCTTCTCAAAGTGAGTGAACGGTACGGCCTTGCCAGCTCCGAGATGTCGCTTGTAGCGGTGGTCGCGCGTGCAGATGACCAGGCCGGCGATGTGCCGAAGACGAAGATCGTTCCTGTGGGCATGCCGCAGGATACAAGGTTTGAATCGTATTTTGAGGAAAACGATGGTTGACATGTGAATGTTCGAGAGGGCGATCTATGTTATTCTGCGCTGCTTTTGATGATAGTGACGTGAGGAGGACGAGCCACCTGAGTCGCGCTCTTGCATGAAGCGATCAGAATCATCGATAGCGCTACAGCTCACCCGAGCGGGGATGCTGAAAACCATGTAAAGACTCTGCTCAGTATCCTTATTTCGGCTCAAAGACCGAGTGCAAAGCGACGTTCAGAAAACGGCGGTTAACGACCCTGGTTGACTTCCTCTCAATGCCGAACTGGATCGAGGAGCAAATGGACTGCCGTCCGGCAGCAGCTCGAAGCGTTCTGGACGGAGCTGAAGGACGTTGAACCGCTCGGAACCGCGAACAAACGGGGCTCGGGAGCGCCGGTGGCAAACGGAATGATCGAAGCTATCAGGCCAGGATTCCCTCTGGAACACGCACTGCACATATTCGAAAAATCTGTGAACCAGCCGGGGACCATGTTCAGCACCGATCAGTGGCTGGCGCCCAAGCTGAAACAGCTCCGCGTACTGCTGAGCGATCCGATCAGCGAGGATCAAGCCACCGCTCTACAGGATGTGCTTCGTGAACGGCACTGGATGCGGGACTTGATCGAATGGTTGCAAGGTCCACCTATGCCTTGGCAGAGTTTCTTTGTCCTAAGGGAATGGGCACCCTACTGGACCCGGTTCTTCCGTCCGAGCACAAATAGCGTTACATCGTCGGCAAATTCTGCACCGCGGCAAAACTCAGTCAGATCATCGCGGCAGACCGATACGAGCTCAGCGGGGCTTCCGACCGCATTGCGGAGCAGTACTCTTCTCAAGCCCTCGACACCATACTCGGAACCCGATCCGTCCGTCGCTTCTGAGACTCCGTCGGAATAGATAACGATGCCGTGCCCGGCATTCAGCTCCAATTCCGCCACCGAAAACTCCTCACCGGCGAACAGGCCGACCGGAACATCAAACGTCTCGAGGGCGCGAACATCTCCGTCGCGGACGATGAGCGGAGAAGGATGTCCAGCATTGCAGATCTCAATTCTGCCCTCCGGGAGCGCGCGCCCGCACACCAGAGTCGCGTACTGGTTGGGTAAAGTGCTCTCAGCGAATACGCGGTTCGCATGCGTGAGCATGCGCTTCAACGGCAACTCGACCGAGATCAGGCTTCGGAACATGGCATGCAAATGCGCCATGAGCATGGAGGCAGCGAATCCCTTTCCGGACACGTCCCCAACCATGAAGTACAGCCCCGAACTGCCGGCATCAACGACATCGCAATAATCGCCGCTCACGAGACCGGCGGGCTTGTAGTGATAGCACATATGCCACCCGTCGTATTCGAGCTGCTGACTCGGCAGCAAGCCCCGTTGGACCTGGGCGGCGAGTTCGAGATCGTTCTCGAGAGCGTCTCTCTCCCGGTTCGAAAGGTGACTGAGGCAGAAGCGGGTAAGCGGATCGGCCATGAGCCGGTCGTGCTCAATGGATTCGTGGCAGGTTTCGCAGATGCCGAATGAACCGGTTTCCATTCTGTTGAGAGCATCATCCACTTGCTCCAGAAGCGCCTTCAAGGAGACGGATTGATGCGAGTGCTCAACGGCGTGCTCGAGTTTGTGCCGGCGCTCGAGCAACTGCTCGCGCATCAGCTCCTGCAGATAGTCGTCGAGACGATCGAACGATTTTTCAAAATCGGGAAACAAGCGATGCTCTCAGTTCCAGGAAGCTCGCGCCCTTACCCTTTCGCCAGGTATTCGGCGAGCTGGTCGAACGTTCCTCCAAAGCCCTTCTGCATAGATGCGTGTCCGGCGGCAAAAGTCTCGCGCTCCTCTTCGGTCGCATTGATCGGGCCGGCCGATATCGTGAGCTTGGTCTGCCCCTCGTGCTCCGCTAATATCAGTGTATTGAGGACTTCGAGCGGCCAAGTTGGGCTAAATGGGTGGCGGACTATGTTGCCCGCCTCATCGGCAAAGGAAACGACGAAGGTCATCCGCTCGGGCGGAACGATTTCGCGATACACAAATTTGCCCCCCATCTCTCGGCCCTCAGGCGATCGCATCATGTAGTGAAACACGCCACCGGGACGCAGATCCAGCTTGATAGTCTGCATGGCGAAACCTTTCGGACCCCACCAGTGCTTCAGGTGATCAGCCTCTGTGAACGCATTCCACACGCGCTCGCGCGGGGCATCAAACGTACGTGTGATCACGAAATTCCTATGCTCCGCATCGCTCCCATTGCCGCGCATTTTCGGCAGGTGCTCGGCGAGACGTCCCAAGGTTTGTTTGGCGCCTTCGATTGCTCCGTACGTGGTGACGACGTACTCGCGCGCCTTAGTCGACGGGAAGAGCATCTGCATCGTCACGCTGGTTTTTGAGCCTTCCTCGGAAAAGGTCACGGTAGTCTGATGGCTGACCGGCTCGGACCCTTTTTCCGGCTCGTGCTTGAAGACCAGGCGCTCGGGTCTTACAACCTCCAGAAAGATAATTTTGTTGAGATAATCACGTCCATCCGGGCCGCGCATAACATGGCGCCAAACGCCCCCCGGCCTGACATCCATCTCTTGAATCGTGGTCGTAAATCCATTCGGCCCCCACCATTGGGCAACGTGCTTTGGGTCGGTCCACGCTTGAAATACGAGCTCGCGGGGCGCATCGAATACGCGCGTGAAGACGAGTTCTCGATCCGCCGTATCCGTTCGGCGCTAGCGCTTCCTGTGCTTCCGGCCATGCTTGCTTCTCCTTTATTTTTAATTCGCGTAAGTAATCGTCCAAACGGTCGAAGCTCTCCTCCCAAAAGCGGCGATAGTGCTCGACCCAATCCGCCACGTCTTTCAGTGGTCCAGGCTCGAGCCGGCACGGTCTCCATTGGGCTTCGCGGCCTCGTGTGATCAGTCCCGCTTGCTCCAGCACTTTGAGGTGCTTCGAAACCCCGGGCATGCTCATTTCAAATGGCTCAGCCAGTTCTGTGACCGACGCTTCCCCCGAGGCAAGACGTGCAAGAATGGCGCGCCGCGTGGGATCGGCTAAAGCTGCGAAAGTGGCACTCAGGCGATCGGACATTGTTAGTTAAATGGGCAGTTAATTAACCTAAAAGCTAAATATAGAGCGTGGGGTCCTCGCTCGTCAAGTTCTTTGGAAACTGTTCAATTTCGAGCAAGAGGTCCGTGCACACTCAGCCAGCGAGATTTTCCCTCTTCTTCTATTCGTTCACGGCGAACTCGGCGCACTCTTTCCGAATTGCCGATTTACGATCTCGTTCGTGAATACGACGAGGTCACGAAAAACCCTTGCGGAGTACGGTGTCTTCGCCTCCGCTTCCTGCATAATGCTTTCCAGACCGTCCGTACTTGGTCAAGAAATCCAAGCATTTGAGGGACGGCAGGCCGCCGCTTAGCAGAAATCAACGCGTTACTGATCTCACGCAAGATTCCAGTGGCACTCCCGCCGTGAGCGTAAGGATCTGTTCCGCCCAAGTCGCTGAGGGATTTTTGCAGACGTCTGGGGTCCTCCTCGAAAATGAAGTATGTGCCCGGGCTTCGTCTTCATGAGGGAATACATGACCGCGAGGCCTGCTTCAAACGGCATATTGAACGTTGGTGCAGCGGGTTGCCGGTTATCGACTTCGACTCTGGACAAATCGTGGAAAGAAAACTGGCATGACCGCACAAGATCAGCAATGCGTCGGAGCCGCTGCTCGCCGCCCACGATTTCGAGCGTTGTGGGCCGCTGCGATTCAGAAAGTAGCAAAATTGAAACGCGACGCCGCCTCTATGCCATCGAATGATGGTGAGAATGCAGATGCGCGTGTTCAATCATTAAGCCGCAGTATAACAACTTCTAAAGGCGCCGACGCGGCTTTTTGGCTGACTTGGCTTCGAGATAGCGCTTCAGCGCCACCGCGTTATTATGCTCGGCGTCATGCGAGCTGTACACCAGAGTGACGGGGCCCTTCTCGGCGGCTTTCAGAATGGGCGTCCAGACCTCGGGTTGCTTATCGAGTTCCGCAAAGTACCTGCGCTGGAATTCGTCCCATTTTTTCGGATCATGAGCAAACCACTTTCGTAACTGCGTGCTTGGGCCGACGTCCTTAGGCCAGCCATCGAGAGGCAGGGCGGTTTTGCGAATTCCGCGCGGCCATAGACGCTCTACAAGGAACCGGGTTCCGTCCTGCGGCTCAGGCTTGTCGTAGGCGCGTTTCAACAGAAGCATGGGGATCGCCGAAATGCTCCACTCAGGATCTGCGGTAAGAACGTTTCGTTCGCGCGACGCGAGGCTTCCCTCGAGCGCTTTGATCAGAATGTGAGTGTCCAGATTCAGCATCCCAAGCAACTCCAGTCGAAAAGAGATCATCTTTCGGATTCGACGCGAAATCCTTTAGGATTCCGATGAGATCGGAACAGGAGCAAGGGACCGGCGTGATTTTGGCGACAGGCCGTCCGCGCTTCGTAATGAGAATGCCCTCTGCCGGCAGACCGTCGAGCAATTGGAGACACTGCTCCCGAAAATCGCTAACATTCAAGGCCTTCATTTCTCAACTGTACAAGAATTTGTACAGTTGCGGAAGAGCGCGTGCCCGACGTCCAAGCTCTCATGTTCATTTGATATAGGCAGGCGTGCGGCGCTACTTGCTAGACGGCCTGGACGGGGTGGCGTCTTGCACTTGTGAGAAGCCGGCGGGCACTTCAAATAAAGAGGCGTTCGCGGGGGCGACGGAAAAATTCAGGACTTCTGTCGTCATCTCGATCAGGGAGCCGGAGGCGGAGCTAGAGCCGGAGTTGGACGGCGGGGCGGAAGCGGTCGAACTGGAGTCGTCCGATGATTGCTTCTTCTTGTGGCCAAAGCCGCCGAACCGGCCGCCCAGGGCAGCACCGAGCGCTTGGCGTACCGATGCCGGTGGCGGAGTGTCTTGCGAGGATTGGGACTGCGAACTGGATTGAGACTGTGAAGTGGATTGCGGCTGCGATGCCGAATCGGGCTGCGAAGCGGAAGCATTGGCCGTGCCTTCGACTTTTGCGCCCATCTTGATGGTTTCGTACACTGGCATGCCGTCAACTTTGGAGCCTTCCTTATAGAGTTGGGCCATGGCGCGCGCCATATCGGGGCGGCTCATTAGGATCGGATTGGCGCCTGGGGTCCACTCGAGCTTTTCGCTCATGCGGCGGTAGAAGTCGCGCACCTCCTGATAGCCGGAGACCTGGGGCGCAACCCACATATCGGTGGTCACATCGAGACCTCCCTTAGCGCCCGATTTTGGATCCGCGCCTTGCATGGTGATGGTCATGATCATTTCGTGCGCGTTGTTTCCGTTGATCACCTTCGATTGACCGGTGTCATTCACCTTTACATCGAAATGCATGTCGACATTCTGGCCGCTCGCGCTCGGGTTCTGTTCAGTACTGGCAGCTTTCTGCTCGCGCATCTTCTGGGACATCTCATCCATGCCCTGTTTTATCTGTGCGAAAGTCGCGGTCGAGTACGTTTTTTTGGCGTAGTTGATGGTAATGATCGTTTCCTTATCGAGATCGATGATGCTAGCCGAATCGGCGGTCCTGTGTACCATCCGATTACCTCGGATGGCGGTTGTGGATGTGGTGGCGTCCATCGCCTTACGGGCGTCTTTCGAGAAGGCGCCGGCGAATTTCATCATGCCGACCATGGCGCCGCCGGTGATTTTGGTGCTTTGCTCGTACGAGAAATCGGCTTGCATGCAGGGCGCAGCAAGGCAGGCGAGAATCGCTGCAATCGTGAGTTTGTCGAATTTCATTACTTCGTCTCCTGTGTTCGTTGCTAGACACCAGCCTAGGTTGCTTGCGCTCTCGACTGGAGGTGCGAAATGCAACAATATCTGGAGTTGAACAAGTATAGCGGGACTATTTGGATTTGGCTAGCGGGCCTGATTGCGTGTGGATTGCCAGTACTGGCGGCACAGTTGGATGAAGCGACCCGACAACTGTCGCGAGACATTTTCCGGCAACTGGTTGAGATCAACACAACGGATTCGGCGGGAAGCACAACCGTCGCGGCGCGCGCGATGGAGCAGCGGCTGCGGCAGGCGGGATTTGCGGCGCAGGATTTGAAGGTGCTCGGTCCGAATGAACGGAAGGGCAATTTGGTCGCGCGGCTGCGGGGAAGCGCCGGAGGAGGACTGAAGCCGATTCTGATCATCTGCCACCTGGACGTGGTCGAAGCGCGGCGCGAGGACTGGACGACCGATCCTTTTAAGTTCGTAGAGAAAGACGGCTATTTTTACGGACGCGGGACGCAGGACATGAAGGATAGTGACGCCATTTTGGTGACCACGTTCATTCGCCTAAAGCGGGAGGGTTTCGTGCCCAAGCGCGATGTGATTCTTGCGCTCACAGCCGACGAAGAAGGCGGCACGGCAAATGGGGTCGACTGGCTGCTAAAGAATCATCGCGATTTGGTGGATGCGGATTTTGTGCTCAACCCGGATGCAGGCGGTGTGACTACCGAGCATGGCAAGCCGGTGGATGTGGATGTCGAGGCGACGGAAAAGCTGTATGCGGATTTCGAGCTTACGGCGCGCAATCCGGGTGGCCACAGCTCGCTGCCTGTTCCGGATAACGCGATTTATCACATCGCGGATGCGCTCGAGAAGCTGCAGCACTCGCCGTTTCCGTTTGAGCTGAACGCGGTGACGCGCGCGTATTTTGAGCAGATGGCTGGGCTGGTGGATAAGAAGACGGGCGATGAGATGCGGGCGATTCTGCGGACGCCTCCCGATCCGGACGCAGTTGCGCGGCTTTCGGCGGATGCGCGGTACAACTCGATGACGCATACGACTTGCGTTGCGACGCTATTGAGCGGAGGTCACGCGAGCAACGCGCTGCCGCAGACGGCGCAAGCGAACGTGAATTGCCGGATACTGCCGGGACATTCGCGGGAAGAGGTGCGTCAGGACCTAGTGCGGATTTTCGCGGACCCGAAGGTCAGCGTCGAATACGTGAATCCGGCGACGGGGAAGACGTCGCCCGAGGCGCCCGAGACAAAAGCGCTTCCTCCACCTCCGGTACGGCAGGACGTGATGCAGCCGTTGAGACAGGTGGCTGGCGAGATGTGGCCGGGCGTACCGGTAATTCCGGAGATGGAAACGGGCGCATCGGACAGTATTTATACAATGGCGGCGGGGATTCCGAGCTACGGGATTTCGGGAGCGGCCATCGATAGCGACGATGTGCGCGCGCACGGGAAGGATGAGCGCCTGCGGGTGAGCTCGTTCTATGACGGCGTGGAGTTTTACTACCGATATTTGAGAGCGCTCACGAGCGCAGGTGGGGCTGAGGTTCAAAACTGAAGCTCGCGTCCGCCATTCTCTGCTGCACTTCGCTGTTTCTTGCGGCATCAATTCCCGGCCAAACTGAATCGGGCAAGTTTCGGTTGCATAAGTTCGAGCAGCCGCTCGGAGAGGAACATTACACGGCGGCGCGCGCGGACCAAGGGCTGGATATTGAGTGCGATTTCGCGTTCACGGATCGCGGTACGAAGGTTCCATTGAAGGCTAGCTTCCGGAGTGCTGCAGATTACACGCCGCGGTCGTTCTCGATTTCAGGATCGACATCGCGGTCTTCCACTATTGACGACAGCGTGACGGTCGAGGGTGGGACGGCTCACGTGCGGAGCGGCAAATCGTCGCATGACATGAAGGCATCCGGGCCATTTTTCACCATCGCAGGATACGCCCCCGTAGCTGTTCAGCAAACACTCATGCGGTACTGGCGGATGCACGGGCGCGCTGCCAGAATCGAGACGCTTCCGTCGGGTGCGGTTGAGATCAGCGATCGGGGAGCTGAGGAGCTCAGTATCGAAGGGAAGCGCGTGGAGCTCGAGCGGTATAGCGTGCGCGGGTTGGTGTGGGGTCTCGAAACGCTATGGATGGATCGCGACGATAATCTTGCGGCGGTGGTTACGCGAGATGCTGAGTTTGACCATTTTGAAGCAGTGCGGGACGCGTATGAGCCGGGGCTTGCCGGGTTTGTGGCTTCTGCAGCGCGCGATGAAATGGCTGAACTCGCCGGGTTGAAGCGGCAACTGGCGGGAGTGCGGACGGGCGGGTTCGCATTCACGGGCGCGACTCTGATCGACGGCACAGGGAAGAAGCCGGTTGCGAACGCAACAGTGGTGACCCGCAACGGGAAAATTATTGCCGCGGGGGCATCCTCTTCAGTCGTGATTCCGGACGACGCGCAGCGTATCGATGTTAGCGGCAAATACGTGATTCCGGGGCTTTGGGACATGCATGCGCATTACGAGCAAGTCGAGTGGGGACCGATTTATCTTGCGGCGGGCGTGACGACGGTGCGCGATGTCGGAAACGAGTTCGAGTTCATCACGGCGGTTCGCGACAAGGTGAATTCGGGCGCGGGACTGGGGCCGCACATGCTGCTGGCCGGCGTAGTGGATGGAGACGGGCCGCTGGCGCTCGGTATCGAGCGCGTGAACTCGCCCGATGATGCTGCGAAATGGGTGCACACGTACCACGATGCGGGATTCGAGCAGATGAAGATTTATAGCTCGATGAAATCGGACAACGTGCGGACCGTGTGCGCTGATGCGCATGCGGTCGGTATGACCGTGACGGGCCACATTCCGGAAGGAATGACCATATATGACGGGGTGGCGGACGGCATGGATCAGGTGAACCACATCGTGTATTTGATGCGCGTGCTACTTCCGCCCGACGTGAAGAAGATGAGCGCAGCAGAGCGGCAGAAAGCGAGAGCTGTCACCGATCCCAACTGCGAGGCAGGCAAACGGCTGGTGAGTTTTCTGAACGAGCATGGAACAGTGATCGACGATACGGTCGCGCTATTCGAGCTAGGGCTGCGCAGCGCCGATCAGCCAGTGACCGCGATTGAGCCGGGCGTGGCGAATGTAGCTCCCGAATTGCGGGAGCAGCTCGAGAATGGCGGAGTTCCGGCGAAAGATGCGGCGGATGCGAAGCTCTATTTGCGGCACATGCTGGAGATGATCGGGGCGCTGCATCGCGGGGGAGTTCGTGTCGTGGCGGGAACAGATCAAGCGGTTCCCGGATATTCGGTGTATAGGGAGCTGGAGTTGTATGTCGAGGCGGGATTGACGCCGCTCGAGGCTTTGCAGGCGGCGACGATCGTTCCGGCGCGAGTGATGAAGGTGGATGGCGAAACAGGAACGGTTGAAACGGGTAAGCGCGCCGACTTCGATGTGCTCGATGCGAATCCGCTCGAAGATATCCATAATATCCGGAAGATGCATTGGGTGGTCGCGAGCGGCACGGTTTACGAGCCCGCGCCTTTATGGCAGTCGGTCGGATTTACGCCGCCGCACTGAACGGGCGCGATGCGGATGCCATTCTCAGCCGGCATGGAGCCGATTGCCGAAATGAAGGCAGCCGGGATTAGGCCTTTGGAGCCGTATGACTGAAGCCGATGTTTACCGATTTATCGCGCAATACAAGTTGGGCGTGCTGGGGACGATTGCGGGGAACGGTGCACCTCAATCGGCGCTGGTCGGAATCGCTGTCACGCCCGATCTCGAGATCATCTTCGATACGGTCAAGAGCTCGCGGAAATATCCAAATCTATCGGCCAACCCTGCTTGCTGTTTTGTGGTCGGCTGGGCGGGTGAACAGACTGTGCAGTATGAAGGCCGTGCTGAAGAACTGAGGCCGCCGGAGCTGGCGCGGTATCAGAAGATCTATTTTGAAGCGTGGCCGGATGGTCCTGCTCGAATGAGTTGGGCGGGAATCGTGTATTTCGTCGTGAAGCCGAGGTGGATTCGATACAGCGACTTCGATCAGAATCCAGCGCTGGTGAGGGAGTTCAGGTTTGTGGGAAGCGAAACGCAAAACGGATGTGAGTCCTGACGAGTGGGGAGCGACAGTTTCCCAGGCCGCGCACAGGGGCGTATGAAGAGACGCCCCTGGCCTGTGGCGGTAATCAGTTGGCTACTGATCGCTACGGGCATCATCGGTATTGCTCACCAGTTGACGGAGTTCGACGCGCAGCAGCCGTTTCAAAGCGATATGGTATGGGTTTGCCTTGTGAGCTTGATCGCGATTCTGTGTGGGGCGTATATGTTACGGGGCAGCAATTGGGCGCGCTGGCTTACGCTGGTTTGGATTGGATATCACGTGATACTGAGCGGGTTCCACTCGTTATTTGAGTTGGTAGTGCATGCCTTGCTGTTCGCGCTGTTTGCGTATGTTCTTTTTCGGCCCGAAGCGCGGGAATACTTTCGGCCTGCGTAAACGAGAGCAGCAACGCCGAACTGCGGCCTGAGAAAGACTGTTCAGGCAAAGACAAGATCAACGAACGCTAACTGCAAATCACTTCTGGTTAAGCGGAACCACTGCGTAGCTGCCTGGGCGTCCAGTCGGGCGGATGGTCCAACCTGGCGCGATCTCTAACGCCCACCCTGCGCCATGAATCGGCCGTGACTCGAGGTTCAAAGGCCCCGGTACGCGGAGCGAACGATTGTCGGGCGCGACCAGCGCACCGCCCGATTCGACCGTCAACTTTCCCCAATTCGCGGCGAACGTTCCAGTTGGATAGAACGTTCCGTAGGGCGGGAAGGGGACGAGAGTCGAAGGATTGAAATTTCGAGTCATTTCGGGCGCGCTTGGGAAGTCCAGGGTCGGTCCTTGCAAAAACTCGCTTCCTAATCCTTCGAGGAACGCCTGTTGCCTTTCATCGCGCTCCTGCTCGGCGGAGACCAACGCGCGATAACCATAAGGCGCGGCGCGCCGGGTCGCAGCGCTTTCCAGATCTTGTGGCGGCTGAACCTGCAAAGCCGAAATCAGCATTGAATCGAGCGACGCCGCTTGCGCGGCTCGTTTACGCCAGCCTGGCCCATAATGGTCAAGCAATAATCCGAGAGCCGGGCCCACAGCATAGCCGAACGACCGTGCAAAGGCATTGCTGTCTTCGAATGCCTCGATGATTCGTGCTTCGCGGGATATATTCTCGCCCGTTTCGCGCAAGCCGATAAAGACGCCTGTGTACTCTGCAAGCCCCTCCTGCTTTTCCATCGCAGCTTCCATTTCCGCGGTGCCGGGACAAAGCTGGTCACGGTATGCCTTGAACAGCATTGCGTCGATAGCACTTTGACGTGCAGGACCGGAATCTGAGCGCAGCGCACGGGCTAACGCGCGTAGCTCGAGGCGCATCCACAGACGCCCGGCTTTGGTGTCAAGAGATGGATCGGGGGCATCGGATGCGCTCAGGCCAAGACTGGGTTGGATGCGATGGAAGGACTCATGCGCAATCAACGCGAGACGCAGGAAGGGATCGTCCGGTAGCGGGAGCATGACCATGGCCCAGTTCTGCTGACCCCAGGAAATGGAGGTGTTCGACGGTGTAAATTGCTCGGGGAGCACACCGAGGTAGACGCTCTCATCGCGGCGAAACGTGCCGCCCGGGTCCTGACGGTTCGCGACTACAGAACGAGTGGAGGGATCAACGAAAAGCATTGGCCCACAGAGCGATTTTCCCCACAAGAGTGTTCCGTCAGATTGGCAGATGGTTGACCATTGCTTGAGAGCCTGAATTGCCGGCGTTTTTTGCCGGTGGGTCTCGGCCACAATAGCCGATATACCAGCCAGAAAGATTAACAGAAGATTCTGCATACCTACGATTGGCATCGTATACGATGCCTACTGACAAACGATCAGTTAACCCGTGGTCGGCGGTGCTGGTATGCTGATGAGGCGCATCTGACGACTCTTAACGCAGTCCGCTAACTTCTCCTTCGCGGCTTCAGCCACCAAGCGCAAAGTGTGTCTTCTTGAGGGAGAAGAATGCAATCCAATTGGCAAAACAATTTTTTCGGGGGGCGTGGAGATATGGCGTCGCGCAATGACGCCGGAGCAGACTCGGGCGGAAGTGGATTTTCTCGAGCGGGTATTTCAAGCGGAGCCGGGCGCACATTTTCTGGATGTGCCGTGCGGGAATGGACGCCATGCACTGGAGTTGGCAAAGCGGGGCTACGTGATGACGGGAGTGGATTCGAGCGAGGAGTTCATCGCAGAGACGCGAAGCAAGCCGGCGGTGATTCCGGCCCAGTGGATTCTCGGCGATATGTGCGAGTTGACGTGGGTGTCGGAATTTGATGGCGCCTATTGCTTCGGCAATAGCTTCGGGTATCTGGATTTGGTAAAGGCGCGCGAGTTTCTGGGTGGGATCGCGAGAGCGTTAAAGCCCGGCGGCCGGTTTGTCATTGAGACCGGGATGGCGGCGGAGTCTATTCTGCCGGGTTTAGGCAAGGGCCGCTGGTTCAAAGTGGGTGACATTTATATGTTGAGCGAGAACCGGTATCATCCGGCGGAAGCACGGTTGGATATCGACTATACGTTTATTCGCGACGGAGAAGTGGATACGCGGCCGTCGTCGAGTTACATTTTCACGGTGGCGGAGATTTGCCGGATGCACGGGAAAGCGGGATTGGAGGTTGTCGAATTGTTAGGATCGATAGCCGGTGAAGCGTTCCAGATTGGGTCGCAGCGGCTGATTCTGATTTCTCAAAAGAGATAGGCAAGCAAGCCGTTTGACGTGGCTCGAGTGAAGTCGCATACCATCTTTACGATCTGGAGGATCACAAAGATGTCGAGGTACTTTGCCGAGTTTATCGGGACATTTCGTGCTTGTTTTCGGCGGTTGCGGTGCAGCGGTGCTGGCCGGCGGCAAGATCGGATTTGCCGGGATTGCGCTGGCGTTCGGACTGTCACTGCTGGCAATGGTTTACACGATCGGGCATATCTCGGGATGCCATATCAATCCCGCCGTCACCTTAGGGTTGCTGATTACGAAGAAGATGGAACGGCGTTATGCACTCGGGTACTGGATTGCACAGATTCTGGGGGGAATTGTAGCGGCCGCATGTCTGCTGATAATCGCAAAGGGCACGCCGAACGGATATGATCCCTCAGTGCTTGGATTCGCCGCGAACGGGTACGGCGCGCATTCTCCCGGACAATATGGGCTCGGGGCGGCGCTGCTTACCGAGATTATTCTTACGTTCTTTCTCGTGCTGACGGTGATTGGCGCAACCGATTTGAAAGCGCCGGTCGGGTTTGCCGGCATTCCGATTGGATTGGTTTTGGTTCTGATCCACCTGGTCGGAATCCCGGTGACGAACACGTCGGTGAATCCGGCGCGGAGCATCGGGCCGGCGATCTTTGTGGGAGGATGGGCGCTTCAACAGCTTTGGCTATTTATAATCGCGCCGTTAGCGGGTGCCGTGCTTGCGGCAGTAGTATACCGCGGTTTCGCCGTGCCGATTCTGACCACCAGAGAAGCGGAGCGGGCGCTACCGACAGAGCAAGAAGAACGGCTGAAGAATCGAGCAGCAGGCGCTCCTTAAGGCAGCGGTGGAGTGTGGCGGTGCTTGTTACCGTAGATCATGCTTGTAGGCGCGGGTAGCGAAGATCCGGACGTAGTCGCTCCAGAGCTAACAGAGAAGCAGCAGCAAGAGGCGGAAGACCGGACGTCGGTGAGCGCGACGGTCGTGCATGAAGCGATTCGGCACGACGGCGAAGAGGAGTTGAACCGTCCGGTTTCGGCATTGGCGTGGTCGGGTTTTGCGGCTGGCCTGTCGATGGGCTTTTCTCTGGTGGCTCAGGCGTTGTTCCGAGCGCATTTGCCCGATGAGCCGTGGCGGCCGCTGCTCGTGAACCTGGGATATCCGCTGGGTTTCCTGATTGTCATCATCGGGCGGCAACAGCTGTTTACCGAGAACACGCTGACGGCGATTATTCCCCTGCTAGCTAGACGCAACATCCCCACGTTAGTGCGCGTACTGAAGTTGTGGGCAGTAGTTCTGGTCGCGAATTTGGTGGGCGCTCACCTGTTTGCGTGGGTTGTAGGGAACACGCCAATGTTTAGAGGCGATGTCCAAGCTGCCATGTTGGCACTGGCAAAGGATGCAGCGAATGTGACTTTCGGGGCGGCCATTTTGCGGGGTATTTTCGCGGGTTGGCTGATTGCGATGGTGGTATGGATGCTGGCCGCGGTCGATACAGGGCGAATTATGGTGATTGTCATTCTTACGTATATAGTCGGGCTGGCCGGGTTGACACATATCATCGCGGGTTCGGTGGACGTGTTGTTTCTAGCAATGGTCGGAGCGAAGAGCTGGATTGCGGTGGTGTGGGGGTACATGCTGCCGACTTTGATCGGGAACAGCATCGGGGGCGTGTCGCTTACGGCCGCTCTGAATCACGCTCAGGTGGTGGCGGGGATGCAGGGGAAAAGGAGAAACCGGCTGGTAAGTGCATGAAGCGGGATCTGCGCTCACGCGCCTTCGGGACGACAAACCGAGTCGCGAAGCCGCTAAACAGATCCGTCAAGCAGTCCCGCCAAGAGGAGAAACTCCTCAATGGCGATGCGACAAATGCGGTTGGACCTTTTCGATATCAGTTCTTTGTGCAGTGAAGCGACGGGAATGCGCTGATATGTGACCGATATCGCGTAAGTGCGGAAGCGCCTGCTTGGTGTTTCTTGAGAGATTCCATGATGTCTCTGACAGCGCAACATTAATCAGTGCTGTTAATTGTAGGAATTCGCCCTGAGGTGTCTTAACTTTGCCATCCACCTGTCCTACAGTTATCAAGTATCCGGCGGCTTTTTGCAAGCAGGCTCAAGGGAAAAACAGTGTCGGCCATGTCGTCGGAACTGGAGGTGCGCCATTTGCGGGTCCGCAGCTCGTGCATAAGCTTGCGAGCCGCAGAAACTCATTCCTTCAACGCCGTATCCGGCGCAACGGTGAGCTGCATCATGCTTCGAAGCATTGTATGGCACAGTTCCGATGTCGTCACTTACTGGACGTTGTCACTAGTCGGTAATTGCAGGCTGAGCACACCCACCTCGTTGTCTTTGTCCAACTCCGAAATGCGAACCGCGTTCCCCCGGAGTATGCACGCTCGCCTACCTCGCCGGCCACAGCGATTTTCGGGATGACGCGATGCTAGGTTAATCCGCAGGCCGACACGGTTCGAGCGGCCATGGAACGTGCGCAGGCGGCCGGGGGTGGTCATACTTTTGGGCATAGTGGACCAAAAGCCGACACAACAGCCTCAGGTCAAAACTCAGAAGTTCTTTATTTTAAGAGAGATTTTGGTCGGGGCGAGTGGATTCGAACCACCGACCTCCTGGTCCCGAACCAGGCGCTCTAGCCAGGCTGAGCCACGCCCCGAACACTTTTAGTCTAATTCACCCGCTTCAGTTCTGCCGCGAGCGCGTTAATGCCCTTCCTGCGATAAATCTCCGCGAGCCTCTGTTGCTCAGGCGAGGCCGCGAGAGCGCGCCGCAGCACCACATCATTCGTAGCGTCCTCGATATCGCGCCTGCTCGGGATCCATAAATTGCCGTCCGCGAACTCGACGTTATTGACGAAGGCCGTCATCGCGCCAATCAACATGGGTTGGCCCGTAGCGCTGGAAAAACGCAACGTCCCGGGCTCCGTCAGTCTCCCCGTCTGCACCGGACCAAGTTCCATCGAAGCCGGCACGGAGCCCGCCACAAAGTCCCGGCCCTGCTCATCCCGCACAATCCAACCCATTGCGATGCTTCGCACTGTCTTTTGTGATCGATTTTTCACCTCGATTTCCGATGCTCTCACCTGATTCCCGATCACGCGCGCCGCCCCGCCCATCGGCTGCACCGGCGAGCTCGGAAATAAAAGCGCGCCCACATTCACGGCCTGCTCGCCTTTCGAGTTGGAGCGTGGGCCTTGCAGCAACTCCAACCCCAGCTGCGGCGGACTCATGTCCTGCAAACCGAAATTCAACTCTTCCCGCAACTGCGCCAGCTTCCCGGTTTCGAGCAGGCCCGCCAAGTACCGCCGGTCACGCCGAGCCTCGAGCTCATAAACCGTCAACGCACGTCGCGAATCCAACTTGTCCGGCCCGTAGTACGAGAGATCGCTGAACAGCGCGCAATCTAGCGTTACCTGCACAATTGCTCCGTCGGTTTTCGCGACATTCAAGGGCCGGACCAGTTCCATATCGATTCGCACCGGAAAGACTTCTCCCGGCTGAATGTTCAAGCTCGGCACTGTGACTGAACCTTTACCGGAGGGCGTCAGGTCCTGCGCTTCTACCCTCAGCGTCAATCCGCAGATCGTTTTCTTTCCGGTGTTCCTCAACTGAAGCGACGTGTGCAGGTCAACGGCGATGGATGCCCGGAGCACCCGCGCTGTTGTTGAGCCCAGGCTGACCGAGACAAACAGCACTGGCGAGTCGCGCGGAAACTGAACGTCAATCCAACGGCCAGCGCCATCGTCGGCGAATGCGCACGCAGATACCAATAGGAGCAGCGCAAGCCGCAGCCCGGCCGCCCTGGAACTACTGGCCATATACGTTGGTGATCGTTACCTGATCCGTATCCTCGTCCACGAATCGGGCGGCGAGGGAGGAACTGCCGGCGAGCGACACAATGGCCGAAGGTGGATGAAGGATCGTCAGCGTCGCGCCTTGAGCTCGAACCGCAATCCCGTCCGGTGTGGTCTGCACAATACTTCCCGAGATCTGGGGAACTTCGATTCCCATGGACCGGCGAATTGAGGCCGCCAGATGCACCCGGTCGTCGCGCGGGAGATTCACGAACCACCCCGTCAGAAAGAGCACCGCGAGAGCGATCGTCACCCACGCGCCGCGCGCTGCCACCATTCGACCGCGTCCGACCTTTTCGATGCAACGCGCCGCCGCCACGCCGACGGCGATATTCCCGACCATCTCCCGTTCCAGGCGTGACCACTCGACAATGGCCTCGAATCCCGTCAGCGTCTGAGTATCCGCTTCGTGTTTCAGCTCGTTACGCGCGGAGCGAAAGCGTAGAACCTGTTCTTCGCAATTCGCGCATTTTCGGATGTGGCCTCGAATGTGCCAGCGCGTCGTCCAGGGCAAATCGCCTCTCGAATAGAGCGCCAAAGTTCTCAATCTGGGGTGCGCGGCCTTACGCGCTTTTCGAGATGTCACGACGATTTCCTCGCTTCCAGATATCGCTTGAACTTGATCCGCGCGTTCGCAATATGAGAGCGCACCGTTGCCATCGAGCAGTTCATCTGCCTGGCAACTTCCTCGGCGGGTATATCTTCGACATCGCGCAACAGCAGCGCCATGCGCTCACGCTCGGTCAGCGCAGCCAGTCCGCCGTCCAGGTGTAATTTCCGCTCCCCTCGAAGAAACAGTTGCTCGGGATTGTCAGTGCCGCCCGGCCCGGCATCAGCCAGCTCGGAAACATCCGTGAACGTAAATTTCCTATTGCGCCTCAAGAAATCGATAGCTGTGTTGCTCGCTATTCTTGATACCCACTGCGTCGCCTTCTCAAGGTCCTTTAGCTGAGATTGCCGCTGCAATGCCTTGATAAACGTCTCTTGCGTCAAATCCTGAGCGTCATCAACATTACCGACAATGCGATAGATCAGCAGAAAAATGCGGCGTAGGTTGGCCTGCACGAACCGCGTCTGAGCGTCCGATTGAGTTTCAAACTGTGCATCTGAAATAGGACGCAGAGGCTCGCTCACAAGCTCCTCCGCCAGCCCCAAAGAGCGCAGGTTCTCGGGGTTGATCGCTGTGCTCCCTCCGACCTGCCACATTCCCGTACAAAGGAATGACGAACCGAAACGGCAAACGTGCAGGACCGGCAGGACATGAACGCTATCTTAAATATATATGAGATCTGTGGCCATCGTGGGTATCGGCAAGACCGCGTTTGGCGCCTTTCCTGACCGCGATCTGCGCTCTCTTGCCGTCGAAGCGATCAGTCACGCCCTCGGCGACGCGAACCTCTCCGCCCCTGCGGTGCAAGCTTTTTATCTCGGCAATTTCGCAGGCCCGTCTTTTGTTGGCCAAAATCATCTGGGTCCTTACGTTGGCACCGCCGCAGGGTTCGAAACCATACCGTGCACGCGCATCGAAGACGCTTGCGCTTCGAGCGGATCGGCGTTTTTTCACGCTTGGCAAAGCGTGGCCGCCGGCATCTACGATACCGTCGTCGTTGCGGGAGTTGAAAAAATGACCTCCCAACCCACTCCGCGCGTGACTGAAATCCTCGCAGGCGCCGGCGACATGTCCGGCGAAGGGCGCGCGGGCGCGACGTTTCCCGCCCTCTTCGCAATGATCGCGCAGCGGCATATCTATCAGTACGGCACGACGCGAGCGCAACTGGCTGCCGTAGCGGTCAAGAACCACGCTAACGGCGCAAAAAATCCGCAAGCGCACATGCGTAAAGTGATCACTCTTGAGCAAGCGCTTGCCGGCCGCCCCATTTCCGAGCCGCTTACCGTTTATGACTGCTCGCTCATCAGCGACGGAGCCGCCGCGCTGGTTTTGGTTCCGCTGGATCAAGCTCCTCGATACACTTCGCGCCACGTGCGCGTGCTCAGCGTGGCGCAGACCTCCGATCACGTGGCACTCGATAGCAAAGACGACATCACTTGCTTTCCGGCCGTTAAGTCCGCTGGCGAGAAGGCATACTCGATGGCAGGGCTGGGGCCCAAAAATATTGAGCTCGCCGAAATCCACGATTGTTTTACGATCGCTGAAATTGTAGCCAGTGAAGATCTCGGATTTGTCGAGAAAGGCAAGGGCGGCCCGTTCGCCGCTGAAGGTTGCAGCGCGATCAATGGCCCCCTGCCCATCAACACGAGTGGAGGTCTAAAGGCAAAAGGCCATCCGGTCGGCGCTACCGGCGTCGGCCAGATCTGCGACCTCACGATGCAGATTCGGGGCGACGCGGGCGAGCGCCAGGTTCGCCGCCATCGGATCGGATTGGCCCAAAACCTTGGCGGATCGGGCGCAACCTGTGTCGTAACCATCCTGGGAGCAGCGTAATGGAGCACGTCGAATCGCGCGAGGGCATCGTCTACACAGAAACCATCGTCCACTCGCCGCCCGAGCAGTTTGCGGCCGACGCTCCCTATCAGGTCGCGATTATTGATCTTGAAGGCGGCCGTCGGGTCACCGTTCGCGTTCTCGGCAAAGAGCCCCACGAGCGCGCGCGCATTGGCGATCGAGTGGGCTTCGTTGAAGAACGCGATGGGGTTGCGTTTTACCGCCGGCTGAATTGACTGATATGAACTTCACTCGCCGCGAATTTGGTCGCACCATCGGTGTGGCATCGATCGCTTCACCATTCCTTTCTGCGGGCCGTCCCCTCGCTCAGACGGCCAGTGCACAAGAGCGCAAAATCGGCTACTGCATTGTCGGGCTGGGGCGCATCTCCATCAATCACTTCATGCCCGCTTGCAAGATGTCCCAGCGCTCGCAAGTGACAGCGCTCGTCAGCGGCCATCGCGAAAAAGCGGAAAGGATGGCGGCCCAGTATAACGTTCCAGCAAAAAACATCTACAGTTACGAAAACTACAACGAGATCGCGAGCAACAAAGATATTGACGCCGTGTACATCGCACTACCCAATAGCATGCACGCCGAATACACCATCCGCGCGGCCAACGCGGACAAGCACGTGCTCTGCGAGAAGCCTATGGCGACCACTGTGAAGGACAGTCAAGCCATGATCGACGCGTGCAAAGCCGCGAATAAAAAACTCATGATTGCGTATCGCTGCCAATACGAGCCCACGAATCTACGTGCAGTCCAACTCATTCGCGATGGCAAGCTCGGAAGCATTCAGGCGATTGAAAGCGCGCACGGCTTTAACGAAAACGCGGGCGAATGGCGGCTGAATAAGAAACTTGCTGGGGGCGGGCCGCTGATGGATGTTGGTATCTATTCGCTCAATGCCTGCCGCTATCTGACACGCGAAGAACCTACACATATAGAAGGTTACGCTTCAGTTGTCGATCACGACAGCCGTTTCAAGGAAGTCGAGGAGAACGTTTCCTGGACGATGAAGTTCCCTTCCGGAGTTGTGGCAAGCTGCAATACGACTTATGGAGCCGAGATGCCCGGCTTCTTCCGCGTACATGGCTCGAAAGGCATGATCCATATGAAGCCCGCTTTCGCCTATCAGGGTCTGCATCTCAAAGCTGAGATCGAAGGCGAGCCTCCCATCGACGAACCCAACAACGAAAAAGATCCATATCAGTTCGTGCTCGAGGCCGACGATTTCGCCGAATGCATCTTGCAGAACAAAGAACCGAAGGCCAACGGCGAAGAGGGTCTGCGCGATATGCAGTGGATGGCCGCGATTTACAAATCGGCAGGCATCAAGATGGGATAGCTCTCATAGAGCTTTCCCTTCCCGCTCCGCCAGCCCGCCTACCAACTTATTTAATGACGTCAGTAGATCCACCGGCACCGGGAACACGACAGTTGAATTCTTCTCCGCTCCAATCTCGACCAGCGTCTGCAAATATCGCAATTGAATCGCCACAGGCTGCTGCTGAATCTTTTCCGCAGCCATGCTGAGTTTCTCGGCGGCCATGTACTCGCCTTCGGCGTGAATAACTTTCGCTCTGCGCTCGCGCTCCGCTTCGGCCTGCCGCGCGATCGCCCGTATCATCTGATCCGGCAAATCCACTTGCTTCACTTCGACCAACGTCACCTTCACGCCCCAAGGCCCCGTATGCTGATCGAGCACCGCCTGCAAGCGTACATTAATCTTCTCCCGTTGACTCAACAACTCATCCAGCTCGACTTCCCCAAGAACACTGCGCAGCGTCGTCTGCGAAAGCTGGCTGGTGGCATACAGAAAATTCGTAACCTCGATGACCGCCCGCACTGGATCAACCACGCGAAAATAAATAACGGCGTTTACCTTTACCGTCACGTTGTCGCGTGTTACAAGATCCTGCGGGGGAACCTCGAATGCTTCGATGCGCAGCGACATTCTCACGATCCGGTCCAGCGGTGCGAATACCAAAATGATTCCAGGCCCCTTCGGTTCCCGCAATACTCGCCCCAGCCGGAAGATCACGCCACGCTCATACTCGGCTAGGATCTTTACCGACGAGATCAGGTAGAAGACCAGAATGATGATCAGAATGATAAAGCCGCCCGAGAAGAACTGCCCTGGAATCGACATCGTTTATACCGCCTCCACATCGAGAATGAGGTCATCTTCGACCCGTTTTATCGAGACGCGCTGTCCGGCTGGAATGGCTTGACCACTGCGCGCCCGCCAATATTCGCCGTGCACGAAAATCATTCCTTCCGGATTAATTTCGGTTCGCGACACACCCATTTCGCCCACCAACGTTTTGATACCCATCATCTGCTTGCCCTTCCGGGCGCGCATTGCGAGCACCCCGAGAAAGATCGTAATTGTTCCGAACGCAGCCGAAATCGCAATCGCCAATGCAGGCGTGATCCGGCGCGGTCCCTGCAGCAAAACCAGAGCGCCGAAGACCAGCAGTATAGTTCCGGCAATGCCCGAAATGAAATGTGTGTAGTACTTCAGCTCAATGGTTAACAGAATGACCGCGAGAAGCAGAAGCGTCACGCCGTACCAGGTCGGCGAATCTTCATAGATCCCATATGCGCCCATACAAATGAGGACCACGCCCAATAATCCCGGCGCGATCATGCCCGGAGCATGCGCCTCCCAATACACTCCCAGCGCCCCGAGCACAAGCAGCAAAAATGAAAGGTTTGGATCAGCGAGTACGGGAGCGAGCATAAATGAAGTTTAACGGCAATGGCATAACCCTGGCCTCCTACCGTCCGTCTATCCAGGCAGAGACAACGTCTCAAAAAAGGAAAACATCATGAGAAAACAAATCTTTTCATTAGCCCTCTCGGCTTGTTTCGGGCTCGGAGTTCTGGCGGCAGCGCCTCAGGCTCAGGACCAATCGAACACTTCGCAGGCCAAGGAATCTGGCCGCCATCGACAAGCGGATCCGCAGCGCGAGGTCAACAGACTCGCGAAGAAGCTGAACTTAACGGATGATCAAAAGAATCAAATCGTGCCGATCTTGACTGACCGGCAGCAACAGATGAAGAGCATCCATGAGGACAGCTCGCTCTCAGCGCAGGATCGAAGAGCCAAAATGCGAAGCGCTATGGAAGACAGCGACGCGAAAATCAAAGCCGTGCTGAACGACGACCAGAAGCAGAAGTACGAGCAGATGCAGCAGCAAAGGCGTGAGCGGATGCAGCAGCATCGTCAAGAGCGCCAGGACAACAACACTCAACCGCAGTAACTCGAACCTTGTTGTTGGGTCCAGAGTACTCGACCAGATCAAGCGGGCGGCAAGACTGGATTATCCGGCTGTACATCCACCCTTTACCGCCCGGCTTCACCACGCAATAGCCACCCAGACACCCTCGTTCGCATCTAATAGGGCGAGTGCCTACCGAAACCGACCCGATCTGCGGGATGCAAGTCGATCCCGTCAAAACACCTCACAAGGCCGCCCGCCAACATCAAACCTTTTACTTCTGTTCGGCCCACTGCCTTCATAAATTTGAAAACGGGCGTCCTGCAGCTTCCCCGATGCAGGAAGCAGCCGCCGAGTACACATGCCCGATGCACCCCGAAGTTCGGCAAGCCCGTCCCGGAGTCTGCCCGAAGTGCGGCATGGCTCTCGAACCCGCCGGCATTTCGACCGAGGACACCAATCCCGAGCTACCCGGAATGACGCGCCGCTTCTGGATGAGTGTTTGGTTCACGATTCCACTCCTCGTGCTCATGCTGTTGCACGCGATACCCTCGTATCACAACTTCGAAGCGGCAGCAAGCGCGTGGATTGAGTTCGCACTCGCCACGCCCGTCGTGCTTTGGGCAGGCTGGCCGTTTTTTGAGCGCGGATGGGCCTCTCTCGTCAGCCGGCATCTCAATATGTTCACGCTCATCGCCCTGGGAACCGGAACCGCATATCTGTTTAGCGTCTTCGCTGTCCTCTTTCCGCAATTCATTCCCGACGCGTTCCGCAACCAATCCGGCGAACTTCCGCTTTACTTCGAGCCCGCGGCCGTCATCACCACGCTCGTGCTGCTCGGCCAAGTTCTCGAGCTCCGGGCGCGCGGGAAGACCAGCAGCGCTCTCAAGGCTCTCCTCCGCTTAGCGCCGAAAACCGCCCGCCTGATCGAAGCCGGGAGTGAACGCGATGTTCCCCTTGAACACATTCGAATCGGAGATCGTCTCCGTGTCCGACCCGGTGAAAAGGTTCCGGTCGACGGGGTGATTCTCGAAGGCACTAGTTCGGTCGATGAGTCCATGCTCACTGGCGAACCAATACCCGTCGAGAAAGCCGGCGGCGCTCGCGTCACCGGGGGCACGGTCAATGGAACGGGCGCTTTCGTCATGCAAGCCGACCGCGTTGGCAGCGAAACCGTACTCAGTCAAATCGTACGGCTCGTCAGTGAAGCACAGCGAACGCGCGCGCCGATTCAGCGCCTTGCCGATCTTGTCGCCTCGTATTTCGTTCCCGCCGTCGTCTTGGTCGCGCTCGCGACCTTCGTCGTTTGGGCGATCTATGGCCCCCAACCCCGATTCAGCCACGCCTTACTCAGCGCAATCGCCGTGCTCATCATCGCTTGCCCTTGCGCTCTTGGACTCGCCACCCCCATGTCCATCATGGTCGCGACCGGCCGAGGTGCGACTGCCGGAGTCTTGGTCCGGAATGCCGAGGCTCTGCAGCTGCTGGACAAAGTGGATACGCTGGTCGTCGATAAAACCGGCACCCTCACCGAGGGCAAACCAAAACTTACGTCGATCTCGCCGATCGGTGACTTCACTGAAACCGAGCTGCTGCAGTTAGCAGCCAGCGTTGAACAATCGAGCGAACACCCCCTCGCTGCGGCCGTCATCGCAGCCGCCCATGAACGCGGCATCCCTCTGCTAACCCTGAACGCCTTCGAATACAGCACTGGAAAAGGAGTGAAAGGACGGGTCGGGCCACGCTCGGTGCTGATAGGAAGCCACGCGGCACTCGAAGAGTCAGGAGTTTCAACCGATCAGCTCGCCGCCCGCGCCGAGTCTTTGCGAGCACAAGGCCAATCGGTCATGTTCGTTGCGGTAAACGGCGAGCCCGCGGGCCTGCTCGCAGTAGCAGATCCGATCAAAGCATCCACTATCGACGGCCTCAACCTCGTGCGCCAGATGCACGTCCGCATTTCGATGCTCACCGGAGATAGCCGCACGACGGCGCTTGCCATCGCGAAGGATCTCGGCATAGACGATGTGAAATTCGAGATCCTGCCCGGCCAAAAGGCAGAAGCCGTTAAGGACCTGCAGTCGTCCGGCCACATTGTCGCTATGGCGGGAGACGGGATCAACGACGCTCCGGCACTCGCAGCCGCTCACGTCGGGATCGCCATGGGCACAGGCGCCGATGTTGCCATCGAGAGCGGAAACATTACGTTACTCCGCGGAGATTTGCGTGGCATTGCCCGCGCACTGCGTCTCAGCCGCGCCACCATGCGAAACATCCGCCAGAATCTCTTTTTGGCGTTTGTCTACAACGTCCTCGCGATTCCTATAGCGGCTGGTGTTCTTTATCCCGTCTTTGGCATTCTGCTCAGCCCGACGATCGCGAGCGCGGCCATGACCTTCAGCTCAGTTTCTGTCATTGCAAACGCGTTGCGCCTGCTAAACGTGAAGCTTTAGGCTTTCGGCTGCTTGTGTTCAAACTCCGCGATCGCAGACTCTACGATCTTGAGCGCGCGCTCAGGGCCTTCTATGCCCTTGAGCTCGAGCTGCTTTCCCGAGTTCTTGTTATACAGAACGAGAAACTCCGATATTTGCTCGATCGTCGATGGATGGATCTGCCGAATCGAAGTGACATCCCGATGATCGAACGACACAAGCGAGACGCCGATCAAGCGATGATTGTCGGACTGCTTGCCGCCTTCGGTCTGAGTCGCCTCAATCACGCCGATCACTCGCACGTCCAACAAACAACCCACATGCGCAGGCTCATCCATCAGCACCATAATGTCGAGCGGGTCACCATCATCAGCTACGGTCGATGGGATGAAGCCGAAGTCGAAGGGAAAGCTGAAGCCCTGAGGCAGTAAGCGCGACAGCGAGAACAGCCCCGAATCAGGTCCATATTTGAACTTGTTTCTGCGGCCTTTCGGGGTTTCGATGATCGCCTTGCACTCGCGTTTTTTCTTATTCAGTTCGTGTGGCAGACGGCTAATATCTTGCATATGCGCCTTGATTGTAGCCTTGCTCAAAACTTGCGTACGATAGTAGAGGTGCTGCGCGGCTCGATCATTGCGATTTGCATTTTCTCCGGCATCGTGGTCGCTCAAAACCTGGGCACAACCGGTCCGGATACAGGGTACGCGCCGTGTTTAGAAGGCCAGGTCGGCACCCGTTATTACGAAAGTGAGCTGCTCGTGTCTGCCGACGGAAAATGGCGGGCATACGCCAGAGTGGAGGCGAGACGCGAGGGAGAGATAGGCTGCTCTAATTTCTCAACACTCCAGGTTCAGGGGCCAGATGAGACCAGCTTTCACATCGTGCACACAATTAAACCTGAGCCTGGTTGCGTCGGGAACGGACTGAAGCTCATTTCATGGTCACAACAGCGGCACCTTTTAGCAGTACAGCCTCTGTATTGGCAGATCGGGTCAGATGCTGGCGGTTTCTCGCTGCTGGTCTACGATGCGGATCGCAAGCGCACCATGGAGCCGGAGTTGCAAAAGCTCTTTGCAAGCAAATACCGAAAAAAAGAATGTGCCGTTCAGTTGAGTGAAGTGCTCGGATTTGATTCTCAAAATCGTGTGCTCTTTACAATCGACGATGTTATTGATCCGGGAGACGATGAACCTGTACCGCAGACTCGCTGTGTTGGTGGCCCGAGCGTTTGGGCCCTCGATATCAACACCAACCAACTCGATTTAGTGAAACGAATACCGCGCGAAGGCGGCCGGCATTAAACCGCTGTAGCTCTGCTGAACGGGATCACGTCTGCGACTTGCCGTTCCCAGCCGGATGCCGCAACGTGTCAATCAGCAATCGCAAACTATCCTCAGTTCGCTTCTGGGCTTCCGCTAATTGTTGATGTGACTCTCCTAGTCTCTGCACGACCTCATACAATCGGATCTCCGAATCAATCAGGGCATTCACTTTGCTGTCCAATCCGGTTACGATCGGAATTCCGAGCCGCAACAGATTGCCACTTGCGTCAATCTTACGCTCAAGTGCTTCCAAGCGCCGCGCGAGCTCATCTTCTTGCATTGTTACTAGGATACGCGGTCTGAAACACTCCCAGGCAGCGCGATCCCAAGATATTCATGAACCGTCCGAAGAGCGGCTGCGCCAATTACAAGAATACGCGGATACCTCCGCTTGCCGAGGGGAATATCTCCTGCGCTATTTGGGGGGTAGCTTCACCGGCCCTGCGCCAACTGCGACAACTGTGAGGCCGCTGCACTCGGGCTCCAAGTGTACCCGAGTTGTGGGCACCCGGCGCGAGTCGTGTAACCTAAGCATCTGATTCTAAAAGGCTGGCCCGGACAGTTCGTTTCGTAAAAACACCCTGCACAGCTCCCGCCCCCTCCTTGATATACTTAGAACGTCGTCCTTCCCGGTTCCCGCGCGACCCGGTTCTAGAGTCGCGGGAGGGTAGAAATGTTCATCAGCCTCCAGGACCTGCGGTTACGTACCGTCCCGTTTCAGGTAGATATCTCCCCGGGTGAAATTGACTACCCTCATGACGTTACCCAGACGTCGCGGCTTCATGCCGAAGGCACCGCCCAGTTGCTCAGCCATTCGTTAGGTGAGATACGGATTCGGGGAAGGCTGAATGTGACCGCCCAGGCATTCTGCGACCGCTGCCTCGAGAGCGCAAATTTTTCGATTGAACGCCAGTTCGACCTGGTCTACATGCCCGCCGAGGAGGCGGACAGCGCTTCCGAAAGGGAAATTGGCGAAGCGGCACTCGATGTCGGTTATTACGAAGGGGCCGGCCTGGTGTTGAACGACGTCCTTCGCGAGGTCGTACTGCTGGCGCTCCCGATGCAACTGGTGTGCAGTGAAGTCTGTAAGGGCATATGTCCACAATGCGGCGGAAACCGCAACCAGCGAGATTGCGATTGCCATGCCGAAGCGACGGATGATCGTTGGAGTAAGCTGAGGAGCGTTAAGGCCCAACTCGGCGCGTCAAACTGAACAGCCCGGAATTCCCGGGATGAGAAACTGAAACAGTATGCCTAATCCAAAACGCCGGCATTCGAAGCGCCGGACTTCGACGCGTCGCGCGCACGACGCTTTGACGATTCCGCAACTCGCTGAGTGCCCTAACTGCCACGAAAAGATCCGCCCGCATCGCGCCTGCCCCCATTGCGGAAAATATAAAGGCCGCGAAGTGCTCGAGGTTGTCGAGAGCTAGCCCGGAAATTCCGTCACGATGGTCACCATAGCCCTCGACGCGATGGGAGGCGACGAATTTCCGAAACCGGAAATCGAAGGTGCTCTCGAAGCTGCGAGAGCGTTTGGGGTCAAGCTGATCCTTGTCGGCCGGGAAGATCTCCTCGTCAAGGAACTCAATCTCTACCCGGACTGGAAGCAATTCCCGATCGATCTCAAGCACGCGAGTGAACAGATCACCATGGAGGAGAGCGCTGGGAAAGCTGTCCGGGCGAAGAAGGATAGTTCCATTCGCGTCGCGTCGCGTTTGGTTCGCGAAGGAATCGCCCAGGGCGTCGTATCGGCCGGCAACACCGGGGCCGTTATGGCGACCGCGAAGTTAGTCCAGGGAATGCTAGCCGGTGTAGACCGCCCGGCCCTCGCTTCCGCATTTCCCACACTCAGCGGCACCCCCGCGGTTATGATCGACGTCGGCGCAAACGTTGATTGCAGCCCCAAAATGCTCGCCCAGTTTGCGGTAATGGGAAACATCTATTCGCGGGTTATCTTTCGCACAAAAGACCCGCGCGTAGGGCTTCTCTCGATCGGTGAAGAGGAACACAAAGGCAATGCCCTGACGCATGACGCACTGCCCCTGCTCAAGAGCCTTAAGCGCCTGAACTTCATCGGCAATGTCGAAGGGCGCGATGTCTATACAGGCAAGGTCGATGTGATCGTTTGCGACGGATTCGTGGGCAATGTCGCTCTGAAGGTCAGCGAAGGCTTGGTCGACGTCGTGCGCCAACTGCTAAAGCAGTCTCTGCGGGCGAATATGACCCGCAAGATGGGAGCCTATCTCGCCCAGGGCGCGTTCAACGAGTTTAAGAAGCGCGTTGATTATTCCGAATACGGCGGCGCGCCGCTTCTCGGCTTGAACGGAATCTGCGTGATTTGCCATGGCCGATCGAATGCGAAGGCCATTAAGAACGCCATTCGAGTCGCTAAGGAATTTGCTGAAGGCAGAATCAACGAGCGAATCGCAACGGAACTGGATGATTGGGCATCAGCACAAGCAGGATAGTTGCCGTGCGTAGGTTTCCACGTTCGCTCGTTCTCCTGGCCTTAGGAGTTTTCTCTATCGCCTCACTGCGGGCAGCGAAAGAGGACCCGGTGCAGTGGAAGCTCGCTGCAGTTGCGGGAAGCGCTGAGGTCAGTCCCGGCAGCAAGGTGTATTTAGAGCTGAAGGCCAGCATCCAACCCGGCTGGCATCTCTATTCACCTACTACGCCGCCCGGCGGCCCAATAATCACAAAAATCAAGCTAAGCCCGAGCCCGGCGATAACGAATTACGAGCTATACCGGCCCGAGCCCGTCCGCAAACTGGACCCGAACTTTCAACTCGAAACCGAGACCTACTCCACCGATGCAACCTTTTTATTGGAGGCTTCGACTAGTAAGTCGGAAACCGGCAACGCAACGCTCGAAGCCATCGCCCGATATCAAGCCTGTTCCGATACGAAGTGTCTGAATCCGGTTCAGAAGAAGGCGGCCACGGTGATCGCCTTCAGGCCGGGAGCGAGTGCGGCGACCTTCAAGGTTCCGTCTGGATACGCGTTGGTGCCCGCTACAGGAAGACAAGCAGTGAGTTCGGCGCCCGCTCCCACGCAGAGATCGGAGCCGAATGGCGCGTTGCTCCCGTTCCTTTTAGCTGCGTTTGGGTTCGGCCTCGCAGCTCTGTTCACTCCTTGCGTCTTCCCGATGATCCCCATCACAGTGTCCTTCTTTCTGAACCAGAGCGCGCCCGCGACGGATCAGAGTAGCCGAAAAGGCTGGACTCAGGCTTTAGTCTTCTGCCTGGGGATCATCGTGCTCTTCACTGGATTAGGGTTCTTGGTGACGGCCATCGCGGGCCCCTTCGGGGTTGTGCAACTCGGTTCGAGCCCCTGGGTCAACGGATTTATCGCCTTAGTCTTCTTTATATTCGGTCTGAGCTTGCTCGGAGCCTTTGAGCTGCGCTTGCCATCTGGGCTCCTGACCAAACTGGATCGAGCATCGCAGGGTGGCGGTTATGCCGGAACTCTGCTCATGGGCCTGACGTTCTCCCTCACTTCGTTCGCCTGCATCGGACCCATCGTCGGTCCGCTACTAATCTCAACCGTTCAGTCGAAAGGGCCCGCGCCTGTTCTTGGAATGCTGGCGTTCGCGACCGGCTTGGCCGCTCCGTTTTTCTTTCTGGCTCTCTTCCCTTCTTACTTGAGCAGGCTGCCCCGAAGCGGCAGTTGGATGGCGCGCGTGAAGATTGTGCTCGGGTTCATTGTCTTGGCTGTAATGCTCAAGTACGCCAGTAATGTCGACCAGGTTCTTCAGTCGCACTGGCTCACTCGGGAACGCTTCCTGGCGGCCTGGATCGTTCTGTTCGCCTTGGCCGGCCTCTACTTACTCGGAATTCTGCGCATGGAAGGAATCAAAAAGGATGAGCCGCTGGGAGTCGGCCGTGCTCTCGTGGCCGCTTTGTTTTTGATTTTCTCTATCAGCTTAGTCCCAGGTCTGTTGGGTGGCCGTCTCGGCGATCTCGACGCCTTCGTGCCGGAAGGATTAGGAACTTCATTGGCTGGCATCACAGCACAGGGGCAGACCGCTCCTGGAACCTATTTCAAAAATCAGCTCGACGCTGCTCTCGCTGCAGCCCGGCAGCAGAACAAGCTGGTGCTCGTGAATTTCACCGGATATGCGTGCACCAATTGCCACTGGATGAAGGCCAATATGTTCCCCCGGCCGGAGATTCAATCAGCGCTCAAGCACCTTATCATCGTTGATCTGTACACGGACGGTACAGATGCGGAATCAGAAAAGAACCAGAAGCTCGAAGACCAGAAGTTCGGCACACCCTCGATCCCTTTTTACGCAATTATGGATTCCGATCAACACGTAATTGCGACATTCCCGCAATTGACGCGGAACACGCAGGAGTTTCTGAGCTTCCTTGAGGCGACGCCTACCTCGAAACCCGAAACAGCGATGTTACGCTGAGACAACGCGGATGTGGCGGAATTGGCAGACGCACTGGATTTAGGTTCCAGCGCTCGCAAGGGCGTGGGAGTTCAAGTCTCCCCATCCGCACCATACAACTAACGCGGAGTCGGCTGCACACTCCAAGAGGTTGCACCTTCAGCCCTGAGTAGTCCCTTACGGGCTAGGTTCTTACCGGTTTCAATCTTCCATCCTCCTCTCCGATAAGGGTTCTGTAGCCGAAATTCAAGCTTGCGCCGGGCGAACCCGCACACGCTAGACGGCTAAGAAGAGAGAGGACGAGATGAAAAAGCTTGGATGGCTGCTGGTTGCCGGGGTGCTGGCATGTGCCGCACAACCGCAACAGGGGCCGAAACTGTCGAAAGACCTTGACGACCAAACGAGTAACAACCCGGAATCGAATGTGCGGGTCATTCTTCAGTGGAAAAATGGCACCGACGATGCAAAGGAACAGAAGATTCTCAGCCGAGGCGGCCTGGTGCACGCGAGACTCAAGTCCGTAAACGGAGGCGTATATACCCTGCCCTCTTGGGCGGTACGCGATCTGCAGAACGATCCCGACGTGGTCTTCATGACACCGGATCGTCCAATCGCGGCAAAGCTGGACAACACGGCTGCTGCCGTGAACGCGAGTGCCGCCTGGAACGCTGGCTTCACCGGAAGCGGGATTGGAGTGGCCGTAATTGATAGCGGCATGAATCCAGATCCAAATCTCTCGAAGTTCGCCTATACCTATGACTTCACGAATGCCCAAGCCGCTGCGCTGGCGAGCGCTTTCGTGACGAATTTCACTCCCCTTCCTGCGAGAACACCTCCGCCACCGCCGGGCGGCCCAGCCCCGGACCAGTACGGTCACGGTCAGCACGTCGCCGGAATCATCGCCTCTAATGGCCACACTTCTACGTGTGGCAACTGCACTAGAACCTTCACTGGCTTAGCGCCCGGCGTTAGTCTGATCGATTTCCGGGTTCTGGATCAGAACGGCCAGGGCACGGACAGCAACGTCATCCTGGCGATCGACGCCGCAATCTATCTCAAGAACATTTTTAATATCCGCGTGATCAATTTGTCACTCGGCCGACCCGTCTACGAGAGCTATACACAAGATCCACTCTGCCAGGCAGTTGAAGCGGCTTGGAAGGCGGGTATCGTTGTCGTGGTTGCGGCAGGGAACGACGGACGCGATAATACTTTCGGGGAACAAGGCTACGGCACGATTAACGCGCCCGGAAACGATCCCTACGTCATCACGGTCGGTGCAATGAAGACGGAAGGCACGTACACCCGCACCGACGATCGCATCGCCAGCTACAGCTCGAAAGGGCCGACCCAAGTCGACCACATCGTCAAGCCGGATATCCTCGCTCCTGGGAATCAGGTTGTCTCTCTACTCGTAGCTAACTCAACACTCGCTAAGCAGAACCCGGGTAACGGCGTGCAGGCTTCCTACTACCAATCGGACCTGAATCCCGGTCAGAGCACGAAGGCATCCAAGAACTACTTTATTTTGAGCGGCACGAGCATGTCCGCTCCAGTCGTCAGCGGCGCTGCGGCGGATCTCCTTCAAGCGAATCCCAACCTGACACCCGACCAGATCAAACTTCTGCTCATGCAGACCGCGTACAAGACTTTTCCAGGCTCAAGCACTGTCACGGATTCGACAGGCTCCTACACGGACTACTACGACATCTTCACAGCAGGCGCAGGCTACCTCGATGTCGCGGCAGCCCTCTCGTCCATCAATGCTGTTCCGGTTGGTGGAACCGCAATGTCGCCCGTGGCGAACTACGATCCAACTACCGGGAATGTAACGTTGAGCTACGATCCGTCCTCCATCTGGGCAAACCAATCGCTGTGGGGCGCGCAGTCACTCTGGGGCGCGCAATCTCTCTGGGGCGCTTCGGTCCTTAGCGGTAACCAATGTCTCTGGGGAGCACAGTCCCTTTGGGGTGCAAACAGCCTGTCCAGCTCGCAATCGCTGTGGGGCGCGCAATCGCTGTGGGGAGCACAGTCACTCTGGGGCGCACAATCGTTGTGGGGTGCACAGTCGCTTTGGGGTTCAAGCATCTCGATCAACGGCGAAGAGTAATTTGATCGAATATCTTACTTGATCAATAACGAAAAGAGCATACAAATGAAACTCGCCGGCTCCATACTCATGATCGTGCTCCTGCAAAGCACCGTAGGCTTTAATCGATCGGCCTCACCCCTTGAGCAAAACGGGACGAGCGCTGCATCCACCATTCAAGCTGCTGTCGTATCCTCGAAGCTCGCAGCTTCGACTGTCTCGTTCCTCGCGCGCGCGAGTCAGCTTTCGAGCCTATCGATGCTGAGCGCACCGCGCTCCATGTGGGGCGAATAACCCCTTCTTGGTTTGTGTTTCTTCGGGGTACCCGGCCGCTATGGCCCGGTACCCCACTTTTGTTGCTCCTTGACAGAAGCAACTCCTCGCTCTTCCTCAGCCAAAATCAACCCACCCAGCACCCCCGCCCAGCTTCCGAGTTCTGGCGGCCGAATGTACCGGTCCAGACAGTCCACGACTTCTCTGTGCTGAATGTATCCATTTAAAAGGACGGCGAATTCTCCTCGAATCAGGTCAAACAAATGCGGCTGCTGCATCACCCCGCCTCCGAGTAAAATCCGGCGGGGTGAAAATGCGAGTGCCAGGTTCACAAGCCCCAGCGCCAGGTAATGCGCCTCGAGAGCCCATGCCGGATGCTCGCGCGGCAGTTCTCGCGCCGGCACACCCCAACGCCGCTGTATCGCCGGCCCCGACGCCAGACCCTCCAAGCAGTCGCCGTGATACGGGCACGAGCCCGGGAAAGCATCTCTTTCGAAATCATGTGGGATACGCAGGTGACCCATCTCTGCATGAACCAATCCGTGAAGAATGCGGTCATTGACCATCGCACCCCCTCCGATACCGGTCCCAATCGTCAGGTAGACAAAGTCGCGCAATCCGCGCGCCGCGCCCCACCGCGCCTCCCCCAAAGCTGCGGCATTCACATCCGTGTCGAACCCCACTGGCACCCCGAGTGCTTCCCGAATACTACCGGCAAGACCGTAATTCTGCCAGCCGGGCTTTGGAGTCGAAGTGATATAGCCAAAGCGCGGCGAAGCGGGATCAAGATCGACGGGACCAAACGATCCGATGCCTATGGCTTCCAGCTCACGCCCGGCACATTCCTTAAAAAACCTTGTGACCGCGAGGATGGTCGCCTCGGGCGACGTGGTGGAAAATTCAGCGACTTGCAGATCCTCAGGCCCGACGCCGATGCCGCAAACAAATTTCGTTCCTCCTGCTTCGATCCCACCGAGCACGTGCCGAGTATACGCGAACCCGCACTCTCGAATGACTCGGTAGACGAAAAAAGACCCGGGCTCACCTTTATGAACCCGGGCCGATCAAAAGAAGCGATGCGGCTTACTTCTTGGCTGACGAGCTGGAGGAAGCAGCCGAATTTTCCGCAGTGCCTTTGCCGTTTTTCACGGTTTTCTTGGCGTGCTTCTTGCGAGTCTTGGCTTTCGCCGTGGTGGTTTGCGCCTGCTTCGAGGCTTGCGGCTGGTTCTGTGCCTTCTTAGCTGCCGTTGGAGCAGCCATCAGGAAGGGAACCGCAACTACCGTCAGCAGAGTCGATGTAAATAACTTGTTCATTTGGTTTTCTCCTTCAATTAGTGGCGGACCTTTGATTTGAGAAGCGAACAAACGGAGCCGCAGTGATTGTATGATTTCTTGTTTTGTTTCCTGCTGCCCTTTGCTCGCATCCTTCGCCGCTCACATCTCTACTTTGACCGCTTACGGACTTTCGCACCATCGCCTCGAATCGCGAATCTGAATCCCGTATTTTCGGGATAGCCGGAGCGAATCTTTAATGAAAGAATCATCATCGGAGCCCTGTATAGATCAATCGTGCGTCCCCCGAATTCCATCACGCAAGCTCATTTGCAGCGATTGCTGCTCCTCGCGCTCTGCCTATCCGCGATGCTGCTGCTTTCGGCCTTGCTCGTCGCAATACGCGCCGTTCACCAAATCGAGCGGAATACGCAAACCTTTGCAGACCGTCAGTCGCTCACCAAAGCCGCTATCGACGGCATCGAGATGCAGCAGGCAGACTTGAACGCGCGTTGGCTCCAGTTGGCAAGGAAAAAGGACCTGGTCCGGCGCGAGGAGATTCTCGATCAGTTATCCCAATCCCGGGGTCAGATGAGCGACGCGCTCGCATCCGCCTATGCGCAAACTGAGCTCCTGCGCGAAAGCATTTATCAAGCTGGCCATGGCTTATTGAGGTGGACCGTCTGGCTGTTTGCCGCGTGTGTTGCTTTATCTCTCCTATCAGCCATCTGGGCGGTGCGAAGCTCAGCCGGACTGTTTCACAAACTTGAGCAGCAGGCAGCCGATCTGACCAGCCTGCAGTACCAGTTCCTCGAGACACAAGAAGATGTCGCGCGCCGTTTCTCCCATGAACTTCATGATGAATTAGGGCAAGCGCTGACGGCCATCAAGGCTAACTTATCCGCCTTGCGCGGCGAGGTTTTGGAACGCGATCGCATTGAGGACTGCTCGCGTCTGGTCGACGGCGCTCTGAAAGACGTTCGTGAGATGTCCCAGTTGTTGCGCCCGACGATTTTAGATGATTTTGGACTCGACGCAGCACTACGCTCTTTATCTGGGACGTTCGCACAGCGGACCGGCATCGAAGTAAAATACGAAAGCGATATTGGCGAGCGCCGATTGCGCGATCAAACCGAGACGCACCTGTTCCGCATCGCGCAGGAAGCACTGACGAACGTTGCCCGTCACTCCCAGGCGACCTCGGTTTCAATAGAGCTCCACCCGCATGGAGATCAGTTCGCGCTTGCAATTCGAGATAACGGGCGCGGTTTCGATCCGAAGCAGCGCCATCTGCTTTCCGGCCTCGGCCTCGCCGGCATGGAGACCCGCGCTCGCGGGTGCGGCGGACGTTTAACGCTCGATGCTGCGCCTGGCCGAGGCGTCACAATTGAGGTGACGTGCCCGATCGCGTGATCAAGATTCTGATTGCCGACGACCATACGATCGTGCGGCAGGGCCTCAAGCTGATTCTTTCGGCGCATTCTGATTTGCAGGTCGTTGGCGAAGCCGCCAATGGCCGCGAGGCCGTAGACTTGGCCCAGAAGCTTCAGCCTGACCTGGTGCTCATGGATGTGGCCATGCCCGAATTGAATGGTATCGAAGCCACGCGCCGATTGATCGAGGCCACACCCCGCCTTCGTGTTCTCGTCCTCAGCATGCATAAAGAGCCCGTATACGTTCGGGAAATCTTGAAAGCGGGCGCGCGCGGCTACATCCTTAAGGACGCAATCGACACCGAGCTTCTGAGCGCAGTTCGCGCTGTCGCACGCGGCGACGGATACATCAGCCCAAGTGTCTCGGGCGCGCTGTTATCCGATTACCGGAATAATGTCACTGATCCGATTGATCTGCTATCGAGCCGTGAACGTGAAGTCTTGCAGTTGATCGCAGAAGGGAAGACCAACAAAGAGATCGCGACGCGCTTGAATCTCAGTGTCTATACGGTCGACTCCCATCGCGGCAAAATTATGGATAAACTCAACCTGCATAGCACCGGGGAGTTGGTTCGCTTTGCAGTGAGGCACGGCCTGGTGGATTAGCCGGCCAGCATTGGGAATGAAGCGCGTGGGGAGTCCACACGCCTCAGAAATTCGGCTAAACTTCCTCTTCTTCTGCCTCTTCTTCGGCCTCTTGACTGCCCTCGTCCAGCAGCGGCGCCGACAATTGCGTCAAAAGTTTGTCGGTCTTCTCCTCTTCCGCCAGGGTCTGGGCCAACAGTTTAGCTACCTTGGTATGACCTATTTTCTCCGCCACCGTCCGAAGTGTGCCGTAGCCGGAGATCTCGTAGTGCTCCACCTTCTGGGCCGCCGCCACTAACGCCAAATCCGCTGCAAGCTCCTCTTTCTCCTTGCCCTCGGTGATGGTCTCTTGTCCCTCTTCGACCAGCCCCTGCATTCCCTTGCATGGTTTCGCTTTGCTTCTTGCTCCAAGCAGCTCAAACGCCTGCTTCAGACGCTCCACATGTCCCTTGGTCTCCTCCAAATGCTTCTCAAACGCCTGTTTGAGTTTTGGATCGTGCGCGGCTTTGGCCATCTTCGGCAGCGCCCGCACGAGCTGGCTCTCCGCATGAAGGAGGTCTTGCATGTCCTCGACTAGCAACTCTTCTAACATCGGCATCGTTCTTGTTTTCTCCTCTTAGTGGACGCGAGTGAGTACCTTCTGTTTCCTTATGCCTACTTTTGCATCGGCCGCAGCGCACGCTCGACACGAACATACGTGTTATTACGAGTTCTACGCAGCCGATAGTTTTCTCTTTCGGAGTTCGTCGAATCCTACCGCCGCAATAATCACTGCGCCAATAATCACCTGCTGCCAATACGGGTTTACGCCCAGCAGATCACTTCCGTTCGAGAGTAGGCCGATAATAAAGGCTCCGATCAGCGTGCCGGCAACGCTCCCTTCGCCGCCCCGTAAACTCCCGCCTCCGATGACCACAGCCGCGATGGTCTGCAGCTCATATCCCTGCCCCGCCGTGGGCTGTCCCGTCATCAGCCGCGATGCCTCGATCATGCCGGCGAGCCCCGTCAGCACGCCTGCGAGTGCGTAAATCGCAGTCACATGAAATTTGATCGGAACGCCTGCATAGTACGCGGCACTCTCGTTGCTCCCGATCGCGAAAGTATAACGGCCTAGCTTCGTATTCTCCAGCAGGAAATGCATCAGAATTGCGCAGAGCGCCAGAATCCAAAGCGAAACCGGCACCCCGAGCAATGTCCCATCTCCCAGGTAGGAAAAGGACTCTGGAATTTCGTGCACGGGCAAACCTTTCGATACCACCAAAGCGATTCCTCGAAAAATCCCCAGTGTTCCGAGAGTAACGATGAACGGATTAACGCGCAGTTGCGTAATCAGTAATCCATTCACGATTCCACACAGCAGGCCCGTTCCGATTCCCGTCGCAACCGCAATCGGTATCGGTTCGCCGCTCTTAATCCCCATCGTGCCGAAGAGCCCCGCCAGCGCCAGCATTGAGCCCACGGAAATATCGATTCCCCCGCTAATGATGACCGGCGTCATGCCGAGCGCCATAATGTCGATGACCGCAGTCTGCCGGGCCACGCTCGACAAATTCACTCTCGTGAAAAAGTGAGGCGTTGCGATTGTGAGTGCAATAAACAGCACGATCAGCGTGAAAAACGGGAGCAACCGCTGAATCCGCTGCATCATGCCTTTGCCAAACTGGACTCCGCGTTTCCGCCGGCCTTTGGCTCCGACTGGAATCCCGCCAATCGCATGATTTCTTCTTGTGTCGTCCGCCCGGGCAATTCTCCGCTGAGCCGTCCCTGGCGCATCACCAGAATGCGATCGGCCACTTGGATAAGCTCCGTAAGCTCCGAGCTCACCATCAAGATTCCGGCTCCGGACCGCGCGAGCCGATCCATCTGTTCGAATACCTCTTGCTTTGCTCCGATATCGATGCCCCGAGTCGGTTCGTCAAACAGGAAAATGCGCGCGCCCCGAGCGACCCATTTTGCAATCACTACCTTCTGTTGGTTGCCGCCGCTGAGCCGGCCTGCTAATTGGCGCCCCGTGCCACTCTTGATATGGAGCCGTTCGCGATACTCGTCCGCTACGCTGCTCTCTTTCCGTTTCTCCAAAATCCCAAGCCTGCTCACCCGTGCCAGGTCCGGCATGGTGATGTTGTACGCGATAGGAAGCCGCAGCGCCAACCCATTCTGCTGGCGATCCTCGGGTACAAGTGCGATACCAGCTCGCGCGGCGTCTCGAGGGCTTTTCGGAAAGATCCGCTTCCCTGCAATCTCGATGTCCCCTTGCCGGCATGGATCCAGGCCGAACAATACACGGCACAGTTCTGTGCGTCCCGCCCCCATTAGCCCGCCCAAGCCCACGATCTCACCGGCCCGAATCTCAAAACTGATGTCGCGCAGCATCCCTCGTGACAGCCCTGAAACCCGCAGTAGCACGTCTCCTGCCGTCAAAGGTTCGCGTCGATACACTGCGTTCAGCGGTCGCCCCACCATGTGTTGAATCAGCTCGTCGCGCGTAAGCTCGCTCAAAGCGCTCGTATGAACTGTGGCGCCGTCGCGCAGCACCGTTACACGATCGCCCACGGCACGCAGTTCTTCCAACCGATGCGTGATATAGATGACCCCCATCTTCCGCTCACGCAGACGCCTCACGATCCGGAAAACCTCGCGAGTCTCCGATTCTGATAAAGAGGAAGTCGGCTCATCGAAGATCAGCAGGCTCGATCCCTCCGCAATGGCCCGGCAGATCTCAACCACTTGCTTTCCGGCCGGGCTTAAGGTTTCCACACGCGTGTTTGGATCGAGGCGGAACCCGTGTTCACCGATCAGACGAGCGGCGCTTTGGACCATCGCACGCCGGCTAACCCATCCAATCTTAGACGCCGTCTCCCGGCCTAGATAAATGTTTTCGGCCACGGTGAGATGCGGCGCCAGCAGCGATTCTTGATGCACCATCGCAATGCCGTTCGCAGAAGCTTCCGAAGGCCTGCTGAAGGAGACCGGACGGCCGCGAAACAGCATTTCGCCGGCATCGCGCTGATACAGGCCGGCGACAATCTTCATCAAGGTGGACTTCCCCGCCCCGTTCTCGCCCATCAAGAGATGAACCTCGCCCTCCCGCACCTCCAGATTTCCCTCTCGGAGCGCCTTCACTCCGCCGAAGTTTTTCTGAATGCCGGTGAGCGAAAGTAGCACTTCAGCGAAGTGTAGTACATCGCGAATTCATCTCGGATACGGGTGCCCTCGCAGTGTGGTGAACGCACGATAGATTTGCTCGGCCAGAATCGCCCGCGCAAGCTCGTGCGGAAACGTCAGCGGCGATAACGAAAGCAACAAATCCGCGCGCGGCTTCCATTCGGCTGGAAGCCCGGCATGATCGCCGACCAGAAACACGAGGTCCCGGCCCTCGGTTTCGGCTTTTGAAACCATTCGAACGAACTGCGCCGAGTCCATGCTCCGGCCGCTCGGATCGAGGAAGATTTTCTGCGCCGCCCCATGCTTTCCGAACAAATCGAAACGCTGCGGCGCGATTTCGCGCATCAAGCAGTCCGCATACCGCGAGCTTCGCTTCAGAAATTCGGCCGCGATCGCATTCGCGTGCGCATCGCGCGGCTTGCCGATGAAATAAATCATCACTTTCACGCCTCATATAGTACTGCTAAGTACTAGGTTGCAAAGAACATAGCGAAACGATATTGTTTTAAATGAGTAACCGGCCGCGGCCTGGCGGGATCTAACAGCCGCGTCTAGAGGAGAACCGATGGCTTCAACAGTCTGGAAGGGATACATCACTTTCGGCCTGATTACCATTCCCATCCGGCTGTTTGCAGCCGCGCGTGGGGAGCGTGTCAGCTTTCACCAGATTCATAAAGTTTGTGGAACCCGTATCAAACAGCAGATCTACTGCCCGCATTGCGAGCGCGTCGTCGAGCGTAACGAGCTCGTCAAGGGATACGAGGCCGAAAAAGATCAGTACGTCATTGTCACTGACGAAGAGGTCAAGAGTGTTGCACCGGCCTCAAGCGATAACATGGAAATCCTTGAGTTTGTAAAAGCCGAAGGCATCGATCCCATCTACTTCGACGCGTCCTATTTTATGGTGCCTGAGGAGGCCGGCAAAAAGGCCTATCATCTGCTCCTTGAAACCATGCGCAAATCCGGCTACAGCGCAATCGCGAAAGTTGCCATGCATCAGCGCGAATACACCGTCGTAGTTCGGCCCAATCCGAACGGGCTGTTGCTTCACACCATGTACTACCCGGAAGAAGTTCGCGAAGTTCCTGAGTTCGGGCGCAATGACAACATCAGCGTCAAGCCCCAGGAAGTTGCGTTGGCAGAGAAGCTCGTCGAAGGCCTTGCAGCGGATTTCGATCCGTCGAAGTATCACGACGATTACCAGGAGCGGCTGAAGCAATTGATTGAAGCGAAGCGCGAGGGACAGACCATTGAAACTGCTGCGCCGAAGAAACGTGCTCCAGTCATTGACCTGATGCAAGCCCTGCAAAAGAGTTTGGGAGAATTGCCGCAGCGCAAGCCTGCTTCGAAAGCTGCGCAGAACGAGGCCGTCACAGCAGGCAAGAAGGGCTCATCCGCAAAGCGGCAGCCGGCCAAAGTCGCACACGGCTGACCCGCTCTCGATGCGCGCCACCAAATTCGAATTCGAGCGACGGTTCTGGATTTTCGGCGCCATCTTCTGGATCGGTTTTAGCCTGTACGCGATCGATCCAACGAACTGCGCCGTCTGGCTGCTGCATCTGTTCGCACCCGCCATCCAGCCTGATTCTGCCCGCGGAAATACAGTCTTGCGCTGGATCTTCGGCGCTGGCGCGGCGCTTGTCTTCCTGGCTGCGCTGCTTCGCACCTGGGCCACAGCCTATCTCCGCACGGAAATCGTTCACGACATGAGCCAGCACTCTGAGTCGCTTGTTGCCGACGGCCCGTACCGCTATCTGCGCAATCCCTTGTATCTCGCGAATCTGCCGATGATCGCGGGTATCGGGCTCATGGCCAGCCGCCTCGGCTGCTTGCTCATGATCCTCGCCATGTATGTGTTTGTCCTTCGCCTGATCCTGCGGGAAGAAGACGGTCTGCTGCGTAGCCAAGGCCATTCGTATGCCGCTTACCGGAACACAGTGCCCCGGCTTTTCCCCGCTTTCGTTCCGCGTTTGCCGGCCGCTGGCAATCCGCCGCGCTGGGGCCAAGCAATCGTCGGCGAAATCTTCATCTGGCTGTTTGGCGTAGCTGTGCTCTGTTTTGCCATTACCCTGAATTTCAAACTGACCTGTATCATCTTCGCTGTGAGCTTAGCGGTCTATTTCGTCGCAGTCTCGTTGGTGAAGAAGCGGACAGCGCCATCCAATTAGTAATCCGGGGCCGAACAGCGTATCATTTCTCTCGTATGGAGAAGCCGACCTTCGACCCAGGACTGACTCAGCAATACACGGGCGTCCTCAAGCGCGCTATTAATCGGGACGGAAATTTCAATGTCAGGCGCAGTGGCGTTACCTGGCACGACTTCCACCCTTATCTGTACCTGATTAGCGCATCCTGGCCGGTATTCCTCGGCATCGTGGCACTCGTCTTCATGCTCGCGAATATTTTCTTTGGATCACTCTACCTATGGATCGGCATAGAACATTTGAAGGGCGCCGAGGCTCCCTCCGCTTGGTCGCAATTCCTGAATGCCTTCTTCTTCAGCGCGCATACGTTGACCACCGTGGGTTACGGCAACATGTATCCGATTGGACCCGCAGCAAACTCCATTGCCGTGATCGAAGCACTGCTCGGCCTGCTTTCTTTCGCTATTGCGACCGGGTTGGTTTTCGGCCGTTTCTCGCGTCCCTCTGCACGCATCGGGTTCAGTGAACAGATGTTGATCGCTCCCTATCGGGACGGCGCGAGCCTGCAGTTTCGGATCGTGAATCGGCGCTCGAATAACCTAATTGACCTGGACGCGCGCCTGATGTTAATGACCGTGGAGCTCGTAGACGGCAACCTGCAACGCAAGTACGCCAATCTCGAGCTAGAGCGGGAACACGTGCTGTTTTTTCCACTGACCTGGACCATCGTGCACCCGCTGAACGAGAGCAGCCCTTTATACGGGAAGACTGCGCAGGACCTCGAACGCCTTCAGGCCGAAATACTCATAATGATCAAGGCCTTCGATGACACCTTTGGTCAAACGGTACAGGTTCGTTATTCGTACAGATACGACGAAATAACTTGGGGTGCAAAGTTCTCGCCCGCATTCGAGATAGATCCTGAAGGAAACATGCGCCTGGAGGTGAACAAAGTAGGTGAAGTGCAAACACTGGAGCTGGGACGGTGAATCGGGTCACCGAGAGCCGAGTCGCAGCACGTCCGCCGCGCTGCAACTGGTACAGTGCGGTCTGCGAATCCTGCGCAAACTGAGTGTTCTTCACAAACTCAACAATTTTGGCCTCAGCGGGTGCCGGATTTACGGGATCCATTACGATAATGTTGCCGGGAAAAAATGACTGAAGTTGTACAGGCAACGTAAACCAGCACTGATTTCAAAAAGGGCATTGACCGTGAATGATTCAGATTGCGTATTCTGCAAGATTGCGAACGGCGCCATCGCCGCGCCGATCGTTTATCAAACGCCTGAATCGATCGCCTTTCTGGACAGCCATCCGTTGTTTCCTGGCCACGTGCTGCTCTGTCCGCGAGACCACTATCCGACCTTGATCGATCTTCCCCTCCCGCTGACTGGCCCGATGCTGGCCACCACGCAGTTGTTAGCCAAGGCTGTGGAAGCGGCCGTGAATGCGGAAGGCACATTCATCGCGGTGAACAATAAAATTAGCCAGACCGTTCCGCATCTGCATATTCACGTGGTGCCTCGAAAGCGGCGCGACGGGTTGAGAGGCTTTTTCTGGCCACGCCAGCAGTACCGCAATGAGGAAGCGCGGGAAGCCGTGAGGGCTGCGATTGAGCACGAGATACAGAACCTCTTGGCCCCGGCCTAGTCTACCGAAGCTCTCAACTGATCGGGCTGGCGCCCTTTGAGAGCTCATCCAAGATTCGCTCCCGTTCCCGCATTGCGCGTGCGACAGCCGATTCTGTAGCCACGCGATACACAATCAACCCCACCGCGAACTCGAACGCGAGTACTCCCAATAATGCCCAGTTCGTATCAAGCGCCCAGCGCGCAGCGAAAGCAAACCCTAGCAGTAGAAGCACTCCAAGCATCGTGGCGGCGAAACCGAGCTGCATCTTTCCTCCTGATTGTTTTCGAAATGTCTGAGCGGGGTTCATCGCTTTCGGGATCGAAACCGACGTAAGGTTGCCAATCGCAAGGAGAAACACGCCCACGACAGCAGATGCTGCGAGCGCGTTGACAACGCTCAACCCCGTTGTCCCCCTTGGGAGTACTGCGACAAAAATACAGACGATCATGGTCTGTAGAACGATAAAAATGATGGCTGCCAGATTCTTCGCCCTCAGCACACTCTCAAACCGTACGGGAGCTAGGAAGTAGAGCTGCGCAGCTTGGCGGTCAAATCCGAAGACGTTCCACAGGACGACATCTCCGAGCAGAAGCAACCCGTACACGCTGACGACTGGAAGAAAGTTATTGCCCATAAAACCGCTGCCCGGGCCGCCCAACGACATTGGGATGAAGATAAGAACACCGAAAATGCAAGCCATTCCGAACATGACCCGGAAACGCGGCATGCGAACAAGAGATCGAAGCTCTTTTTCGAGTAGAGCAGCGACGGGGTCGCGAAAGACGCCGCTCAGCAGCTCCAGCGCTCGTTGAAACCGAGACAGTTCGCTTCGCCGCCTTACGGGAACGGTAAGAACCGAAGCGCCGCTGCCGAAACTCTCTTCTTGGACAAGCGCCGCCGTGAAGCGCCACCGCGCGAGTGCGTACGACCCCGCAATCCAAAGCAAGGCGATCGCAAGTGCGGACAACGATAAACGCCCCGAGCCCAGCATCGCAACCTCGCGCCACGGAGTGCCTCGACTCTTCGCTGCGGGCAACGAATGTTTCAGGAATGCCCGCGCGGCTTGATTATGCAGTACTAATCGCGGCAGCACGCCAAGGCTTATCAGCAAAATCGCAAACAGCTCCCGCAAACGCTTCCCAAGCAGCGAATGGAGTATGAACTCTCGGACAGCGAGTGAGAGAAACAGATTGAGCGGGATGTAAAGAAGCAACAGGAAGGGAGCAATGAAAGGGATATCGGGATGGCGGAGCAGTCCGATTGCCGCGCCGATCAGTACAAGAATCATCTCGGGAGCAGTGCTCAGGCATAGCAGGGTTTCGAGTCCAAAGAGCGCGCTGTTGCTGATCGGATAGATCTGCAGCTTGTTGAGTTGCAGCGACCACCCGGCGCTGAACGTAAAGAGCGGGACGACTTGCCAATAGAAAAAGACCGCGAGAAGCCCAAGCGGTAAGTGTTCCTGAAGGACCCCAAGCGGAACTCTCGGAAGCAATATTGCGGCGGCCACGGCCAGCGCCGCGTACATCCCATACCAAAGGACCGATAGCAACCATCCCAATACGGTCCCGGCGTTGGTCCGCGGCAGATGGTTGCGCAGTATGCGGAACTGCGCCCATAGAATAGCCCGTACGTGCGGCCACATGCCACTCACAGCCAATCCAAGCTGTCGCTGTAACGCTCTCCGCCGACGAGGCTCACGAAAATATCCTCGAGCGTGCTCGTGCCGCTCGCAGCCCGTTCCCGCAACTCCGATATAGTGCCCTCGACAATAATTTTGCCCCTATTAATGATGGCCACCCGGTCGCAAAGCCGCTCTACTACCTCGAGCACATGCGACGTCAAGAACACCGTTCCGCCCCGTTGCACCTGCTCGAGCAAAATGTCCTTCATCAAGCGCGCACCCACGGCGTCCACGCCTTCAAAAGGCTCGTCCATCAGGAATAGGCGCGGCCGGTGAATCAGTGCCGCACTCATGGCCAGCCGCTTGCGCATTCCCTTCGAGTATTCGCCCGCTAACTTCCTATCGTTCTCACTTAACTGAAATAAATCGAGCAGTTCACGCGCACGCTCTTTCGCGGATTCCCGCGACAAGCCGTACAAACGCGCGACGAACTGCAGGTATTCAAAACCTGTCAGATAGTCGAACAGCAGCGTGTCGTCTGGCACAAGCCCGATTTGCTTCCGGATTTCAAGCGAGTCCTGCGGCATGTGCATGCCGAGCACGCGCATGCTGCCCGAATTCGGCTGGGCCAAACCCATGAGCATTCTGATCGTCGTGGTCTTGCCCGCGCCATTCGGTCCGAGAAAACCGAAGAAGCAACCCTGCGGAACCATAACGGAGAGTCCGTCGACCGCGTGATAGCCGTTGTAGATCTTGTGTACGTTCTCGATCTCGATCGCGGGCGTCGCCATTGCCGCTGGCTGGACAGGATCGGAATCGGCAGACATTAGGGCTGGATAGTTGCGGAGCTCGCCCGAAGCCCAGCAAGCAGCGTCCCCATTTCGCGCAAGACGGCCAATTGCAGCCGTTTCACCTGCGTTTCAGCAGAGTAGAAATCAATCCAGCGATCACTCTCTTCCAGTCTGGCCTGCTCCACAGTCCGAATCGGAACCTGACCCTCCGCATTCTGCGCTAAGAAGACGGTCAGTTGTTCCCGCGCAAGATCCAACTGCGTTCGAACCAAATCGCGATAGCTCTCCGCCTTTTTCCATTGTTGATAACTTCGCCGCGTATCGGTAATGATTCGGTTCCGCGTTTGGTCCATTTGAATCCGGATCTTCTCCATATCGGTAAGCGCCTGTTGCGCCAGGCCCTGGGAAGCCGATCCAATCAGCAAGGGAATCGTGACTGCCGCGCCTATCTGAAAATTGTTTCTTTGGAACTTCTGAAAATAATTGACATAGTTATATTTCGCGAACAACGCATATTGCGCGACCAAGCTTACCTGAGGCAACCGGGCCGCTTTGTAAGACCGGAGATCGAGCTGTTTCGCGAGAACGTTCGATTGCATCTGTCGAAGCTCCCGGTTGTTGCGCAAGGCAATATCTGCCGCCTGATCCTCTGTTTCCGGCGCCCCTGGCAAAGCAACATCAGTCTCGACCGGCTTGACGCGATCCGACGCCGCATATCCGAGCACGACGGCCAACATCATCTGGTAATAGTCTTCATCGAGAGAAGTCGATTCCAGCCGGTATCGCGATACAGCTAGATTGGTCCGCGCACGCTTTAACTCCAGGGGTAGCTCGCTGCCTTCGTTGACTCCTGCCGACATTGCCTGAACCACCTGCTGCAGGCTTGGAAGCTGGTTCGAAATCGTTCCCCGCTCCCGCTCCGCTTCGCTCGCGCTCAGGAATAGATCGGCCGCCTGGTAAGCTACTTCATCCGCTTTGGCCTGCGCCCCGAGTTGCGAGCCTCGCGCGAGCTCTCTCGCGGAAGCCAGTTGATAGCTCTTCGGCCGGTTGTAAATGTCCATGTCCGTCCGCGCTTCGAACAGACTCGGCGCATTGCCATTGATCGCGTTTGGATAGCCGTACGTATACGCGAGTCCGCTGCCGCCATACAGCTTCGGAACAAAGGGATCGCGCGCTACTTTGATGCCTTCCTGGGCGCGCTGCTCATCCAGCCGCGCAAGAATGACATCCGGATTTTGGCGCGCGGCAATATCAAGCGCCTGCTGAAGCGTAAGCGAGTGCACTTCAGCAAGGGCCGTTGCGCGTGGTCAGAAGAAATAGAGTTAGGGTTCTCTGAGTGAACACTAACCCATGCTAGTACGAACTTGCAGAAATCAGCGATCGTGGGCGGACCAAACCGCTTGCTCACGCGCGCGGCTCAGCAACTGTTTCCGAGCCACGACCGTAAGCGAGTGGTTTCAGAACCACGGCCGTCAGGAAGTGGTTTTCGAGAGGGCGGGCTTTACCTACTGCCAGGTGCTGGCGGCTTCGTCGCCGCAGTGGTGCCTGGAGCCGGTCTCGGCACCACAGCATTCCCGCCCGCCGGAGGCGTCGCAGATGCGCCGGGCTTCGCTACGGGGCCGCCGTTCGCGCTGGTCTTGTCGTACAGCGAGATGATGTCCTGCGTAATATCGATGCCGCTCGATGCATATAGTACCGGCGTATTCGGATTGCTGACGTCGAGAATCATCGAATACCCGTTGTCCTTGGCATATTTTTCAATCACAGCCATCATGCGCTGGCCCAAGCTCTGCAATACCCGCTGCTGCTCAGCGTTCAACTCGTCCTGCGCGTCCTGCACGTCGCGCTCCAGCCGCTTCTTCTTTTCATCGATGTCCCGCGCCATCTGATTGCGCTTATCGTCGCTCATCAGATTGCCGCCCTTGTTGTACTGATCCTGCATTTGGGCAAGCTCCGCCTGGCGGGTCTGGATGTCCTTCTGCTTCGGCTCGAACTTGGTCGTGAGTTCTTGCGAGGCCTTCTGGCCATCTTTGGTTCCAATAATTGCGCCTTGCACGCTGATCACACCCACCTTGGGCGGCGGCTGCTGCGCATAGGCGCCTGCGGTCAGCAACAATGCCGCAAATGCCGGGATTACACTACCTCTGATTACCATCTACTTCTAATTCCCTTCCGTCTTTCTTAATATCTTGACACAGTAATTGCCGCCGGCTAGCTGGCAACCTTCAAAACGTCCGTCCAATGGAGAAGCGGAATAAGGACCGCCTCTCGTCAAGGCCACCAGGAATCGGCATCCCGAAGAGCTGCACGGCATTTCGATAGGTAACGTCGTTGGGAAACGACGACCGGTCCGCTATAAAGGGCGGCTGCAAATTTGTATTAACGTAACTCAAATTATAAGCCCAATACAGGCGAAATGGCGCGTTAACGACCGGCATCAGCACCTGCAGCTCGAGCCCGGTCGAAACTCGCGGCTTCTGCGTACCCGGCGCGATAATCGCCCGCGAGCTAAGACTTGCCTGCGGGAACAAGGCATTCAATTGGGCCACGCGGGCAGGATTCAGACCTAACTGGCCCGGTAAAGAGAGCCTGTCAACGCCGGCATCCAGAAAAGGAGCCAACGTCACCGGTCCAATGATCGGAATGCGGTACTCGTAGTTAAAGATTCCGACCGTGTCGCCACCTGGCAAAATCAGCTGGTACGCAGGAATCGTTTGCGTCACCGGAATACTACCAATTGCACCCTTCGGGCCCATAATCCGTTGGAGACGCGGAGTGCCGTCGTTATTGTAAACGGTCGCCGGCTCCGATGTGGGAATGTAGGCGACGGGACTGATGGTTAGAAGATCAAAGCCGCGAATATCGTCTTCTCCGCCGATATAGTATCGGCTATACGGAGGAGCCACCTTCCCGCCGAACCCGGTGATCAGCCGTCCGTTGAAATGGAACCCCATGACGTTACGGGCCCAGATGCCTCGGCGGAAATACGCGATGTCGACGCTGGGCTGCAGCGTATTAACGTTCCCGCCCAGAATACTGCCGGAAACTCCGGCGCTGAGATTCACGCGTAAGCCGTGTGTGGGAATGATCGGGTGATTTACCGTGTTGTAAGCGAAGCTCGGAATAATCGTGCTCGTCCGGATCCCGTTTAGCGAATTACACGCGATGGGAGCGGTAATAGCGGACTGTAAACCGGAGCACGCCGCAGTGCGCGTTACCGAATTTGGCCCGCCGATGCCCTGGAAATCCAGGTAATCAAAGTAGGAGGTTGCAGCGGTCGTGAGCGGGGTCAGCGTTTGAATGTTGTATTGGTAGCTCAAACCTACCCGGGCGAAAGAACGTCTTAGCTGATAGCTCACGAAGGTCGTAAATCCTCTGCCGTTCGAAACGTAGTTCAAGAGGTTTTGAGGACCGAGCGAGTTGTAGTACCCAATCAGATTCTGCCCGTACAAGATAGAAGCCTGCTGCCCCTGGTTGTAGCTGTAACGCTGGTAGAAGATCGTAAATCCTGCTTGAATCGGCTTATCGAAAAGATATGGCTCAGTGAATCCAAAGGAAACACTGCTGAGCAAGGTCCCAATCTGGCTGTTCAGGCTTAGCGTCTCGCCCAAACCTAAAAAGTTATTGGTGGAATAAGAGAACCCGATAAAGCTGCCCGAGATGCCCGAGACGCCGCCGTTCAACTGGATGGCATTTTTCCCGCGCTCATGCACTTTGAGCAGCAGGTCCACCGTGTTCGTTTTCGTGTCGCGCTTGATATCGGCCGCGTCTTCCGGTTTCAGCGGATCGAAATACCCCAGCTGATTCAGCTTCAAAATGCTGGTCTCCCAGAGCCGATTGCTGAACAGATCGCCTTCATCGATCAGCAGCTCGCGCCGGATCACTTTGTCGCGCGTGGTCGTGTTGCCCTGAAAATCGATGCGGCGGACAAAAAATTGGTGCCCTTCATCCACGTCGATCGTCAAATCGACTTGATCCTTGCCGGGGACAGGCTCGGGATCCGGAGATGGAACAAAATCGATGTACCCGAAATCTCCATACAGCTTCTTCAAATTATCCAGGCCCTTTTGCAGCTTCTCGGTCGAGAAGGTGTCGCCGGGTGCCATTCCAAACACCTGCCGCGCAATCAGATCGGGCGTGCGGAATAACTTCATGCCCACGAAATTGAAATTCCGCAGAAAATATTTGTCGCCTTCCGAAACAACCATTGTGATATCGACGCGCTTGCCCGGCTTTTTCGGGTTGAACAGCGGGATCTTTATGCCTTTGCCGTACACGTCATAGATCTTCTCGGAGTGGTTGATGACCTTCGCTTCGAAGTAGCCCTTGGCTTGATAAGCTTGCCGAATACGCTCGGAATCCTCATCGAGCTTGGTCGAATCGTAAGTGCGCGCAAATAGATTCTCGAACAGTATCGAGTGTGGAATCCCGATAGGCTTTAAATTCTTCATCGCGCGAATCACGTCACGGGCAGTAAAGGCATTGTTTCCCTGAATGATGATGTGACCGACTTTGACCTTGGGCCCTTCGTCGATCGCAAAGGTAATGTCCACTCCGCCCGGAGGCACTTGCCGGATCTGCGGCGTTACTGTCGCGTATTGATGTCCCCGTTCAGCCTCATACTCTTGCAAAACGTTCTTCGCACGCTGCACTTTTCCGGGATCGAATTGCGACTCAGGCGAGAGGTTCACTTTCCGGTCCTTGAACCGGTCCAAAATTTCAGACTTGCTGATGGACTTGTTGCCCGTGTAGTCGATCGTATGCACTGTCCGCCGCTCTGTAACGACGAAGCGAAGAATAATCCCGCCCTCCGGGCCTTTCTCTTTCTCGATCCGCAAATCGTCGAAACGGCCCGTGTTCCATAGAGCGATGAAGTCGCGATGGATCTGCTCTTCATCGTAGACGTCGCCCTTCTTGGTGTAGATGAGCGCGCGCAACGTATCCTGCGGTACCCGATGCTGCCCCCGGAAATCGACGGCCTCAATGATGTTCTCGCCAATCGGCGCGGGTTTCGCTTCCTGAATATTAGAAGGTGGCTGAGTTCGTTTTTCAGGTGCTTGCGGAACGTTCTCGAACGGATTAGGCGGCTTCTGCTGATTCGGCTGCTGGGACGGCGGCGCTTGCGGCGGGGGATTTTGGGGCGGGTTCTGGCGTGCCGTACTTTGCGTCGGCGCCTGGCTGAAGCCCTCGAACGGAAGCAACGCCATCAGACAAACAGCCCACAGCAAATAGAGTGGCAATACGGGCTCGCCCAGGCCTGGCAGCCTGTGTCGACTCATCTAAACGCGATTCCTTTCCATTCCATGCCGGGCGAAACTCCCCTGACGTTCCCTGCTCCAGACTGGTTTCAGCACAGGTAAGGCCCGGCTGCGATCATGACGACACGGAACTGCAAAACTTTAAACAGTTTAGTCTACCGGATGCACGTTCCTTGCCCGGCAGCAGACAGCGTGATGCAAACAGTGAGTCATGTTCCATCTACACTGATCATGATGAGCAAACAGTATCCCGCCCCGCCTTCCATGGCGATTGACCCGAGCAAGAAATACACCACCACCCTCGAAACCTCGCGGGGCACAATCGTGGTTGACCTGTTTCCAAACGACGCGCCGAAGACCGTCAACAACTTCGTCTTTCTCGCGCGCGACGGTTTTTATGACGGGACGGTGTTTCACCGCGTCATTTCGGATTTCATGATTCAGGGCGGCGACCCCACAGGAACTGGGCGCGGCGGCCCAGGCTATCAGTTTGAGGATGAGGTCAAGGGCAACCCGCGCAAGCACAAAGCCGGATCGCTATCTATGGCCAACGCAGGCCCAAATACGAACGGAAGCCAGTTCTTCATCACGCACGTTCCTACGGGCTGGCTGGATGGGAAGCATACGGTCTTTGGCCAGGTCCGTTCCGGACAGGACGTCGTCAACGCCATCAAGCAGGGTGACAAACTGAATTCGGTGAAAATCGAAGAGGCCTAATCCCTGCGATGACGAGAGATCAAGCCTGGGACATTGTGTGCGAGTTCGTCAAAAGCGACAATTTGCGCCGGCACATTCTGGGGGTCGAAGCGTGCATGGCCGCCTACGCCGAGCACTTTCAAGAAGACCCGGAGCTCTGGCGCGTCACGGCGCTGCTGCATGACTTCGACTGGGAGATTCATCCCGCTGCGCCCGATCATCCGATGAAAGGCGAGCCTATACTGGCTGAGCGCGGAGTGCCTGAAGAGATTCGCCGCGCCATCCTTTCGCATGCAACGTACAGCGGCGTCCCACGCGTTTCAAGACTCGAGCGCGGATTGTTTGCATGCGACGAGCTCGCAGGATTTCTCGCGGCTTGTTCTTATGTAAAGCCCGGCCGCAGTATCCACGAAGTGGACGTGCCTTCCGTCAAGCGCAAGCTCAAGGACAAAGCCTTCGCGCGCAACGTTAGCCGCGAAGACATTCTCACGGGCGCGGCGGAGCTGGGCGTTCCGCTCGAGGAGCACATCGCATTCTGCGTCGACGCGATGCGAGCCCACGCGCCCGACTTAGGGTTGGCGGGTACGATTCATGACGCAGCCCAGGACGCCGGCGTGGCAGGCTGAAAGCCCGCTCCACGTTCGCGGAGCTAGCGCCGCGCGCGTGCCGCACGCAGATCGGAGACATCCCGCATCAGCGCGTCGCGGGTGCTTGCCTGGAGCGTGTTGTGATCGAGCACGCTCTGTAAGCCGCCAATCGCGTCGTCCAGCTTATCTTTATCGAAACGGCCTTTCGCCAGGTGACGATCGAAAGTCGATAGAGATTTCTGCGCGTGCTTGTAGCGTTCCCGCTCCTTTTGCCCGTGTTGAATGTCGCCCGCGGCGCGCAAGTCGGCTTGAGTGCGATCCACTAACCCGCGTATATCTCCCCAATCGTTCCCATATTGCTGGAACGCGGCGTTCCCGGCAGCCGGCAGCAGCACCGTGCCGCCCAGTGCCAACCCCAAACCCAACGCAAATACTGATAATGGTTTGCTCAATAGTTTCATTCCTGAGTCTCCTCTAGAAGTGCTGTAAATGGAGACGTTTTCTCCACCCCTCAATGTCCAGAAAAGACGGCCGCACCCATATTAATTTTCCATAAAGTGATAGGCGATCATATGGCAGACAATCAGATGCACGTCTTCAATCCGCCCCATGTGTTCGGCCTGGACCTGAATATTGAGCTGCGCCAGCCTACCGAGCTTTCCGCCATCGCGGCCAGTCAACGCCAACGTTTTGCATTTGGCGCTGTTGCCGTACTCGACCGCGCGCAAGACATTCGGCGAGTTGCCCGAAGCGCTGATCGCCATAACGACATCGCCCGGCTGAGCGAAGTTTTTCAGCTGCTCTTCAAACACGCATTCGTAGCAAACGTCGTTCGAATAGGCGGTCAACGTCGGCAACGAGTCCGTTAAGGCAAGAATGCGGAACCTCGACTCCCGGCCGAAGCTCGCACCTTTCACTACATCGCACGCAAAGTGCGAGGCCGTGGCAGCGCTTCCACCGTTTCCACAGACAAAGATATGCCGGCCGCCTTCGCGAGCCTCGCGAAACCAGGCAATCGCTTGCTCGACTTTTTCAAGGTCTATCGACGAGATCGCGTCGAGAACTTGGGTCCGATAACACTGAGTGAAATCCATGCCGGCTGTTTCGAGCGTGAGCCCAATCACTTACATGATATCGGGACTGGACGCCCCGAAACTGATGTAAGTACTAGATCCAAGCTAGAAGGAAACGGAACGGCGGATGGGCGAGTCAGATTCCCAGGAGAAGTAGTACACGGCGTTCCGTCCGCTAAAGCGGGCCGGGCGTCTCGGTGGATATAACAGTACAGGAGGAGACGGTATGCTGCGTTACGCAATTATTTTTCTGGTGATCGCGATCATCGCCGGTATTCTGGGGTTCGGAGCTATTGCCGGCGCCGCGGCAGGCATTGCGAAGATCATCTTTGGGATATTCATTGTTCTATTTTTGATCGGGCTGATCATGCATCTCAGCCGCGGCGGAACCGCGGTCTGAACCCGCGCTCTAGCAGAACACAAAAGCGTCCAGCAGCTTGCCAGTTGCTGGACGCTTTTGTTCTTAGCGGCTCGATGCGTAAGCGGATTGCACAGCGTGTTTGCCTTCCGCGAACTCCTCGATTATCTTTTTATTGAAGGCCGGAATATCCGCCGGCTTACGGCTGGTTACAAGCCCGTGGTCGGTTACGACCTCCTGATCCGTCCATTCCCCGCCTGCGTTCCGGATATCCGTCTGCAGTGACGGCCATGACGTAAGTTTCCGTCCACGCACCACGCCTGCCTCTACGAGCAGCCAGGGCCCGTGGCAGATCGCCCCAACGGGCTTTCCGGTCTCGAAAAATGTCTTCACGAACCGGACTGCGGAAGGGTCCATACGCAGATGATCCGGGTTCATGACTCCACCGGGCAACAGCAAAGCTTCATAGTTGTCCGGGTCCGCCGATTTCAGGCTTACGTCTACTACGATCTCTTTGCCCCACTCCGTGTGGTTCCAGCCTTTGATCTTGCCGTCCTTCGGGGATACCACCTCAGTTTTTGCACCGGCTTCTTCCAGCGCCTTTTTCGGCTCGAGTAGCTCGACCTGCTCAACGCCGTCTGTCGCCAGAATGGCGACGCGTTTACCTTTTAACTTTTCGCTCATTTTTGATACATCCTCCAATGAAATTGGATTCAGTATCTGAGTGGCAGTTTCAAGCCGGGCCGTTACTAATCAGAGTGCACGCCGATCGACCAGGTACAACACAAGCACGATGATCAGGAGAAGACCGAGGCCACCGCTCGGATAATAGCCCCAGCCGCCGCTATATGGCCAAGTGGGCAAGGCGCCCAACAGCAGTAAAAAGAGAACGATAATCAGGACCAGACGCAGCATCGATCAACTCACCTCCCGAGATACTCGCTCCAACTTAGCAGATCGAGGACGGTGATCCAGCGCTTATGAAATCCCCAGCTCGTCGCCGCTTTCGAGCGGTTCAAACTCCATCACCATCTCGGAGTTCAGAAGCGCATTCTTAAAGTCTTCGTCCTTGCCTTCTGTCACGTCGTACTCCCACACTTCCGTTGTCAGACTCAGGAAGTCGTCATCTTCTTCCAAGACGTCCGATGAGTGCTGCGCGTCGGGAGTTGTCCGGCCCACGAATGTCGCCGCAAGCACGGTTTCGTCGTCGAGCTGCGCGTCCAGGAAACTGGCCGGATCGTCAGCCTTCTCACCGCCACGATTGGAGCGCTCCCGGAAAACGACCTTGTATTTCATGGCTGGTGCTATTTCCCGGACGCGCCGCCCGAGCGCATGTTGGCTTGTATCGATTTGACCTTGTCCAGGTGTCCCTGAAGAACGGGTAGCGTACGCGAAGCGAAGCCCTTTATGTCCTCATCCTTGCCGTTGCTGGCCTCTTTTTGAAACTCCTTCACATCCTCCTGGTGGTCGATCACCATGTCTCGCACGTAGGCGTGATCAAAAGCCGCTCCGGAAAGCTTCTCGAGCTTTTTATAAGTCGCTTGCTGGTGGGCATTCATATCGGCTGACAGCGTCATCCCTTTCTTCTCCGCGACCGATTTCAAATCGTCGTTAGCCTTTGTATGGTCATCTATCATCTGTTGACCGAAGGCCTTTACGTCGGGGTTGGTAGCTTTATCAGCCGCCAGTTTGCCCATCTTCACTTCCGCCATTCCTCCCTGCGCGGCTTTTATGGCAAACGTAGTATCGGCAGACTTCATCATCTTGTCACTGCCCTGATCAATCTTTTGGCTGCTCGTATCTTGCGCTCGCATTGCGCCGGGCACACATAAGCACGCGCTCAATACCGCTAGACCGAGATAAGATTTGTATCCTACGGTCATTCAGACAGTCCTCTACCGGATTTGATATTCCCCTCTTCGTCCGGTTACGTGTAATTTGGGGCTAGTCTGCCCTGAATGGCGCGCCCGCTAATCGAGATCATGAGCGATCGCGTAACGGGTCATCTGCGCAGTCGAGTGTACACCCAATCTCTGCATGATCGCGGCACGATGGAACTCCGCCGTGCGGACTGAGATATTCAGCTCGTTCGCAATGTCCTTCGCGCTTGAGCCCCGCGCGATCAGGCGCAGAACCTCGCGCTGTCGAGCCGTAAGCTCCTCCTTACCATCGCTGTCACCGGTCTTCCCGGCCGAGTCGAGCAGAGTCTCACCGTCCAGGACCGCCTGGATGGTCGAGATAATGTCCTGGGCAGGCTGGCGCTTCGAGAGATAGGCCTTGGCTCCGACCTGGGCGGCCTGGTCGACGTAGGAAGGATCCCCATGCATAGAAAGAAACACAATTGGCAGCGAAGGCTTGCGCTGCAATGCTTTGCGGGCGGTCACAAAACCATCCCCACCCGGCATGCCAATATCCAGGAGGGCGACGTCGGGCTGAAAGCGCTCGATGGCATCGACAAACGACTGGCCATTATCCACCGCAAGTATCTGAAAATGCGGCTTCATCATCTCCTTCAGGGCATCGAGAATGAGATGATGGTCGTCACCTACTAAGAGTTTAGGCAGACCAGCCTCAGGCCCGGTCGCAACTGCTGAACTCAAGTGTGGATCCCTTCATTAACATCGATGCTCGTAAAACCTCTAAGTGTTCAGTAATGTTGCGAGGCTCGGGTATTCGATAGCTTGTCTGGGGCCTCCGCCTTGTTGTGAGTTATGATACGGAGTTGCCCCGCTAGTCAGATCACCACAACCCATAGATTATGCGTGTAGCTATTATTGGAACCGGCTACGTCGGTCTCACGACCGGCGTCTGCCTGGCCTTCGTTGGGCATTCGGTGTCCTGCCTCGATTCGGACGCCACCAAAATCGCGGCTTTGCGCCGGGGTGACATTCCGATCTATGAGCCGAACCTGGCTGAGCTGCTCGAAGAAGCGAAGCATAACCTTCATTTCACAAGCAGTTATGCGGAAGTCATCCCAGGCGCCGAAGTGGTGTTCATCGCCGTAGGGACGCCTCCCACTCCCTCCGGAGCGCCCGAACCTCGAGTTTCTATCCCAGGCAGCCAAGTGCATCGGACAACACGTGAACGGCGATTTCACGGTCGTGGTGAACAAGTCTACCGTGCCGATCGGCAGCGGCAACTGGGTGGGGTCCCTCCTGCGAGAAGCCTACGAACAACGGAATGCAGGGAAACCGGCTGATTTCGCCGTCGCCTCCAACCCGGAGTTTCTGCGCGAGGGTTCGGCGCTCCGCGACAGTCTGTATCCGGACCGCATCGTAATCGGCGCGGACGAGACGCGTGCCCTCGAGCTGCTTTACTCGCTCTACCGGCCCATTCTCGATCAGACCTTCACTGCCCCTACCTACTTGCCGCGTCCGGAATCTGTCAGCGCCATCCCGCTGGTTTCGACCGACTTGGCTTCGGCTGAGCTGATCAAGTACGCCGCAAATGCGTTCCTCGCGTTGAAGATCAGCTTTATCAACGAAATCGGCCTCCTGGGCGAGCGAGTGGGCGCTAACATCTCGGAAATCGCTCGCGGCATAGGTCTCGATTCGCGCATCGGGCCTCGCTTCTTAAGCGCGGGGATCGGCTGGGGCGGTTCCTGTTTCGGCAAGGATACGGCCGCCTTGATCGCGACCGCCGGCGAATACGGCCTCAATCTGCCGATCGTCGAGGCCGCGCGGAAGATCAACTGCAGGCAGCGTGATCGCATCGTTGAAAAGCTGCTGCATGAACTCAAGATCCTCAAGGGGCGAACTATCGGCCTGCTGGGGTTAGCGTTCAAGCCGAATACTGACGATTTGCGAGAAGCCCCTGCGGTTGAAATCGCGCAAAAGCTGATTGACCGCGGGGTACGGGTGAAAGTCCACGACCCGATTGCGCTCGAACGCTTCGAGCGCGAGCATAGCTCCATGCCCGTGCAAATCTGCAAGAACGTTTGCGACATGGCGGAGGGTTGCGACGCGCTCGTGCTGGTGACCGAATGGAACGATTACCGTGACTTGGATTGGGAGATGCTAGCCGGGAAAATGCGGGTTCCGTTCGTCCTCGACGGACGGCATGCGCTCGATCGCGAGAAGCTGACACGCGCGGGCTTCCGCTATCTGACACTCTGCTAGTTATGTGGAGCGGGTCTCCAGACCTGCCATGCCGCCATTCGTGGCGGCATCTCTGTTCGGGGCTTGCGTTACTCGGGGTTGACTTCGCTCTTTTGCTCTTCTGATGCCTCGACGGCTTCCTTTGGCCACCGCGGCGACCGCCCTTTGGGTCGGCTATTGGCCTGGGAAAGCCGTTCAAGCGCCTGTATGGCTTCGTCGAGACGCTGCTTTTCTGTCTGCAGCTCGGCGATCATCTTGAGCAGATCCATTCAGTGACTCATTAGATATAAGATACAAAACCCCGGCCAGTGGTGACCGTCGGGGATTCGTGTTTTTTCCCTGTCAGTGCGACAGGCTGAAAAAGATGGCCTTCGAACTCCAGTCCCGAAACACAAGTTGCTCCCCATCGATGCCGATCAGGTAGGGTGCGGGACGTTCGTAGGTTTTGAGAGGCACCCACTTGAGCGCGGCGCGATCAAACATAAACGCTGTCGAGCGCTGAGCCGCGTTGTCGTAGAGTGACAAAAACGCATTTCCGGACTCCGTCAAGCTGAAGCACAGAAGCAGGCTACTTTGCGGGATGTTCGGCAATCCAGGGTAAGTGTGCATGGTCATCGAATCGGAGTCTATCTCGACGTATTGGCCGCCTGTTCCCCAACCCGGCCCGTACCACCCGATGCGATTGCGCGTCGCGGTAATAAACCCTGACGTCGAGCCGGTCTTGCTTAGGTAATCCTTAACGAACTGCGATTGCGGAAGAGCCGAGCCAAGAAGCTTGCCCGCGCGGTCGAAATGCCTCATAACCTCCGCTTTGGGCTGACCCCGGGGCGCGAAGGTCAAAGTTCACCCCCTCGTAACCAAGTGTCCAGAATGTGCCGTCCGGCGCAACGGTCAGCATATATGGATAATAGGGGGCGGTCCGGATGACCCGCTGCATCCTGGCATCGGCAGAGATCAGCCCGATGAACGGTACCGTCTCACCGTAGGCCGAATCAGCCTGGCCAATAAAGACGATGGAGTTATCATCCCACCGGTCGAAGCCAATAACAACAACGTGACCTACGTCTGGCATGGACGCGGTCGCCGAGGAGACCAAGCGGCCCTCCCGGTCCAATGTGTAGAAAGTCGGAGGGAGCCCTACTCCGAGAGCTTGAAAAAGGAAGGCACCGTGGCTCCACTTCATTTCTCCACGGTGCTGATCCGCGAGCGAGTCCAAAGCGATGGTCTTGGTCTGAACCAGTGGCTGCGGGCCCGCAGCCTCTGCGGCCGCCACGGTTAGCGGTACCGACGCCAGCAGACCTGTAAGTGCGATCGCCAAACCTTTGGAACTCATAAGCGCTTCCTAACTCTCCCACACACTCGCGAAGACAGTAAACCTCGGGGCGGGAGAGGCTTAACGTCCGTGTTCGCGCCGTGCGAAGAGTGTATGGCTCGATGAGCTTTCGTGTAAGAGCAATATTTGGTAGGGTTCACTGCGAGGTCAGCCGAAGCTCGGTCGTGCAGTTGCCTCGAGTCATCTCTCTATTTCGAAGATAGCGTCCGACCATCTCAGCGAAACCTTGCCACTGCTGCTTGCGCTTCCATCTCTCCTGCCGTTTGAGAATGATGGTATCTTCCTTCTTGTGGGATAGATTGCGTACGGAAGTGTCAGGTGAACTTCAAAGCCATAGGAATTTCGCTCTTGATTGCTTGGGCTACGGTCTCGTGCGGTGGTGGCGGCGGAGGAGTCCCTGTCGTCTCTATCGCTCCCCAACCCCAGGTTTCAAAGTTTCAGCATGTCGTGGTGATCTTTCAAGAAAACCGGACCCCCGATAATTTCTTTCAAGGGCTGTGCTCGCCGCCTTTTGGGTCAAGCGCCTCTTGTAGCGCAAGTCCCAGCCCGGGCCAATACGACATTCAGACCGATGATTGGCTCGACAAGACATCGCCTTCGGGCATCATTCATCCGGGTACTGTACCGCTTGTAAACACGTATGACCCAGACCATAGTCACAAGGCGTATATCGCGATGTGCGACCCAGACACGGCGGGGCTCTGCAAGATGGACGGAGCCGCAAATGTCTTCTGCCAATTTACCTGCCTATCGCAGCCTGCTTTCAGGTACGTGGACAACTCAGCCGGGATTCTCGATCCCTACCTACAACTTGCTACACAATACGGCTGGGCCAACTACATGTTCCAAACTAATCAAGGCCCAAGCTTCCCGGCTCATCAATTCATTTTCGGGGGAACATCGGCTCCCAGCGCTATCGACGATGCTTCCGGAGTCTTCGCCTCTGAGAATGTCTCAGGGACAGTCGGTTGCATCGCGCCTATACAAGTCACGGTGCAATTGATTGATCCGTTCGGCATAGAGGATCCAGGAAATAGGATCTATCCCTGTTTCGAGCACAACACTCTGCCCGACGTGCTGCCCAGATCGGTGACTTGGCGATACTATGCTCCCAGCGCGGGGTCTTTTTGGACAGCGCCCAATGCCATCAGCCATATCTGTGAATCGACGGGGCCGGGCGGCCAGTGTGTGGGCCAGAGCTGGTCCAACAACGTCGATCTTAAGTCTGCCGATGTTTTGACCGACATTGGAAATTGCAAGCTGAGAAGCATTACTTGGGTGATTCCAACTGGCGCGAACTCGGACCACGCGCACACAACCGATGGCGGAGGACCTTCGTGGGTTGCCTCAATCGTGAACGAAATCGGCAACAGTACAAACTGCGATGGGGGCTCAGGGTATTGGAATGACACTGCGATACTGATCACTTGGGATGATTGGGGAGGTTGGTATGATCACGAGCCTCCGACCGTGCTGCCGCCCCCGCAGGGCGGATACCAGTATGGCTTCCGCGTTCCCCTGATCGCAGTTTCCCCCTATACGCCCGCAGGATACATCGACAACAAACGGCACGACTTCGGAAGCATACTTCGATTCATCGAGTACAACTTCGGTATTAAACAGGGTGTTTTGAATTTCGCGGACGCACGAGCGCATGACCGCCTCGAAGGCTTCTTCAATTTCTCGCAGCCTACGCGTACTTTTCAAACCATTGCTGCTGCGAAGGATCCAAAGTTCTTTCTGCAGGATAAAAGGCCGGTTACCGATCCCGACGACGAATGAAGCCCGCCACACAATCCAAAATACAAAACCCCGGCCAATTGTAACCGGCCGGGGTTTTTTTGTTTAATCGGGCAACGTCCTACTCTCCCACACACTCGCGCATGCAGTACCATCGGGGCTGAGAGGCTTAACTTCCGTGTTCGGGATGGGAACGGGTGGAACCCTCTCGCTGTAATCACCCGAAACTTATTGAGGACCGCTCGCTTACCACGCGCTCACGGCTCAGAATCGCTTCGGAATAGTTATTGACAGGCAACGTAGGGGTCGGGCACGCCCGACCCTTGTTCTCAAAACGTACAGTTAATCTTATGGTCAAGCCGAACGAGCTATTAGTAACGGTCAGCTCAACGCATTACTGCGCTTACACATCCGTCCTATCAACGTGATCGTCTATCACGGCTCTTCAGGGAGATCTCATCTTAGGGAAGGTTTCGCGCTTATATGCTTTCAGCGCTTATCCTGACCGAACTTCGCTACTCAGCTGTGCCACTGGTGTGACAACTGAATCACAAGAGGTTCGTTCACCCCGGTCCTCTCGTACTAAGGGCAAGCCCCCTCAAATCTCCTGCGCCCACCACAGATAGGGACCGAACTGTCTCGCGACGTTCTGAACCCAGTTCACGTACCGCTTTAATAGGCGAACAGCCTAACCCTTGGGAGCTTCTGCACCCCCAGGATGCGATGAACCGACATCGAGGTGCCAAACCGGAGCGTCGATATGAACTCTTGACTCCGATCAGCCTGTTATCCCCGGCGTACCTTTTATCCGTTGAGCGATGGCCCTTCCATGCGGAACCACCGGATCACTAAGTCCTGGTTTCCCACCTGCTTGACTTGTAGGTCTTGCAGTCAACCTGGTATATGTCTTTACACTCGACCGCTGATTTCCAAACAGCGTGAACCAAGCTTCGAGCGCCTCCGTTACAATTTAGGAGGCGACCGCCCCAGTCAAACTACCCGCCTTGCAATGTCCTTCTCCCGGTTCACGGGAGTAAGTTAGAACCACAGTACGATCAGGGTGGTATCTCACCGGTGGCTCCCCCAAGCCCGAAAGCCTGGGTTCAAAGCCTCCCACCTATCCTGCGCAGACCGCACCATAGTTCATTGCAAAGGTATAGTAAAGGTGCACGGGGTCTTTCCGTCTAGTGGCGGGCATCCGGCGTCTTCACCGGAACCACAAGTTCGCCGGGCGGAGCGCGCCGACAGTCGTCAGATCGTTACGCCATTCGTGCAGGTCGGAACTTACCCGACAAGGAATTTCGCTACCTTAGGACCGTTATAGTTACGGCCGCCGTTCACCGGGGCTTCAGTTCAAAGCTTCGCAGCTCGTTTGCACGAACCGCTAACCTCTCCCTTTAACCTTCCGGCACCGGGCAGGCGTCAGCCCCTATACGTCGTTTTTATGACTTTGCAGAGACCTGTGTTTTTGTTAAACAGTCGCCTGACGCTATTCACTGCGGCCCACCGAAGTGGGCACCCCTTCTCCCGAAGTTACGGGGTTAATTTGCCTAGTTCCTTCGCAAC
>CAWDMK010000010.1:87500-267631 GCA_963803455.1 uncultured Acidobacteriaceae bacterium
TTGTCGGACTCATCAGAGAAGAGGGCTGTGTAAACCAGCCAAGCTCCGTCCGGGCTCACTCGCGCCATCTGGATATTCTCAGGACCGGTCGGGATCAACTCCGGCGCGCTTTGATCCAACGCTTGTTTGTAGATCGAGAAGGTGCCAGTGCGATCGGAGTTGAAGATGACGGCCTTGCTGTCAGGCGTCCAGGCGAACGGAATGTTGTAACGCTCGTCGAGTGTCAGGCGCCGGGGATTTCCCAATTTGCCATCGCGTTCAAGTCGTCCCACATACACCTGCGATTGGTCGCTGTTGCTCTCGAAGGCCAGTCTCCTCCCGTCTGCGGTAACGCTGAAGTCTCCCATGCGAAACCCGGCGAGGTTTGTGATTCGCTCTGGCTTACCCGTTGGTTTTCCGCTGTTTGAATCAACATCTATTTGCCACAGATTGCTGTTCCGGCTATTTGGAGCCGGTTCGGGGACGGCGTAGATAATACGCCCGTCGGCTAACCACCAGAAGTCATCCGGAAAGCTGAGGTCGTCCGACATTCCTGGGTTGAAATTCGAGGGTCGGGTCGAGAGAATGACGGAGGGCGGACCTCCGTTGAGATTACGGCTTTCGATCGCGAAATCCCAAAAGATTCCGCCCGAGGGGTGCAATTTCTGATAGGCAATACGCTTCCCGTCTCGCGACCATCGGACGGAACCGAAATAAGTCTGCTCATCACCAGCAACCACTCTCTTTGCGTTTTCTCCACGAGGGCCCATGATCCAGATCTCACGATCGAAGCTCCGGCGTGTGTCGGTTGCATTCCCCCAGCTGGTCAAATGGCCGCCGGTTACGAAGACGATGAGAGATCCGTCGGGCGACGCCGATTGAACCTGAGCGTTTGCTCGAACCGGAGCAGCGGCGCCGCCAATCACCGGAACCGTCCAGGCACTGACTCCCGTGGAGGTGACTGAGGTAGCGAGAATACGCGTTCCGTCCGGAAACCAGGCTGCCGGAAACCAGGCGTCCGCTGCGGTCAGGACTGGAGGCCTGGGCAGCAAATGCGATTCCCCCGTGCCGATCAGCCGAATTTGAATGCCCGCGAGGTCGCCGTAGGCCAGGTACTTACCGTCGGGGGAAATGACGGCGTGCCAAACCGGGTTTTCGGCAGAATTCGTAGTCAGCTGCTGAACCCGTGGCTCGGCCCTTTCCTTGGTTCGATGGCCCGCCATCCAGATGGCGAGAGAAGCCATAGTAAGAACGGCCGCTACCGCCCCGGCTACCAACCGCGTTCCTTTGTGCGGCCTGCCTTTCGTGATCTGTTTCGCCGGACCAAGCGCCGCTTCAATTGAAACCGCCCCGGTCCACGGCGATTTGCCGGTTTCCGTATCGCGCCGTAGCCGCTTTAAATCGGCCCGCAGCTCAGATGCACTCTGGTAACGTAAATCCCGCTCCTTCTCGAGCGCTTTCGCGACAATCGCATCGAGTTGCTGCGGCAATTTAGGATTTAGGTTCAGCGGCGGCTCAGGGGTATCACGAAGAATCGCTGCCATTACGGTTGCCGTGCTCACTCCCTCAAACGGCAATCTGCCGGTCGCCATTTCGTACAGCACAACACCCAAACTGAACAGATCGGTACGGGCATCGAGGGGCTCTCCTCGCGCCTGTTCCGGTGACATGTATGCCGGGGTCCCGATGGTATGCCCGGGATCTGTTTGCAGCGCGGTCAACGTGCGCTCCGATCCGTCCAGGCCCGCATTCACTTCCTGCGGCCGCAGCTTTGCCAGCCCGAAGTCGAGGATCTTCGCCTGGCCGCGGCTGGTGATGAACAGATTCGCCGGCTTCAGATCCCGGTGCACAATCGCACGCGCATGTGCCGCATCGAGTGCATCAGCCATCTGAATCGCCCAATTCAGCAGCGTGTCGAGCGGTACCGGCTTGCCATGAATCTTATGCTTGAGCGTTTCGCCGTCGAGCAGCTCCATCGCAATATACGGCGAGCCCTCATCTTCACCGACTTCGTAAACCGTGCAAATATTCGGATGATTGATAGCCGCTGCCGCGCGCGCCTCTTGCTCGAAGCGGTCGACCGATGCGACATCGCGCGTGATCTCATCGGGAAGAAACTTGAGCGCTACCTGGCGGCCCAGCTTCAAGTCCTCGGCGCGGTACACGACGCCCATCCCACCGCCGCCAATCTTCTCAATGACGCGATAGTGTGAAACGACCTTGCCGGTCACTGGTGTGTGTACTGCAGAATATCATGCGACAAGGGGGCCCGGCGTAGGGTCGACAGAACAGGCTTTTTGCGTCGGGAATTTTAGATCCCGGGCACCGCCGGCGCTATTTTCACTTGCGTGTGCCTGTCAGAATAGATGCATGCGGACCACGGTGGAAATCAAACCTGAGCACCGCAGCGCCTTGCTCGCCCTCGCCGCCCAGCGCGGCGAAAAAGGCTTTTCGCGAATACTCGAGGAGGCCATCGAGCACTACTTAACCGGCGAGGCGGAACGGGAAAAGCGGCGCGAAATGTTTCTGTCCCTCGCCGGCACTCTGACCGAGGAAGACGCCGATGATCTGCGTCGGGAAGTTGAACGCATTCGTGCCAACTGGCGCTGATGGTCGTCGATAGCGATGTGCTATCGATTACCTTCACGGTCACGAACCGACCCGGCGTGCACTGCGCAGGGTGTTCGCGACAGATAGCCCACGAACGACTGTCCTGAGTCAGTTCGAGCTGCTCGTCGCGAGTGGCCTTGACATAGGCATAAGCGACAGCCTAATCGCGGGCATCGCGCTTGCGAATCAGCTTCCCCTGCTCACGCGCAATCGCAAGCATTTCGAACGAGTATCCGGCTTGAGGCTGGTCGAAATGGAGGAGTAGGGCTGATACCGAGCCTTGTTAAGAACGATGAGACCGATCTGGCGCAGACGCGATCGAGCGAGCGCGCGTGCCCCACTGTGCTCGCCCGATCCCGTTTAGCAGTGGTGGAGCGAGCGCACAGGCAAGATGCTCGATCCGTTCCTGACGCGCCCTGTCAGGTTCCTCAATCCACTGAATTTCGAGGCCTCGGATAACGCGCTCAAGCTCCGGTTCTTGAACCCGTCGTCCCACGTGCTGTTCGAGACGGAGCTTCAATCGCTGTCGCATCGGGTCACGTGCATCTCGTATATGGGCGTTGAACCTACCGCGCTTCTGAGTCGTCACTCCTACGTAGAGAGGTGTACGACTGGGCAAGGGCGTGCGCTCTGACGACGAGATCAGGTACACGACGCTAGAGAGAATGCTTCTATACACGTCGCCTAAGCAGTATTTAGCCGCAGCCAGCAGCTCTAGATATCGTTGCGCTACCCAACCGTTTTCCGGTGTCAACCAGTTATCGAGCATTGTGGTCGATTCTCCTCTTCCCAGATACCCGCTTCGATCCGGCTTTCAATTTGCCGAGCGTCAGATTCACTGAGGTTTACATCTTGCCCTTTCGGGCTTGCACACCACCATCCGTGCTGGGGGTTCTCGGCGTAACCCCACGCGCTTCAGATACGTTAAAGCGTACCCAAGTGCAGGCGCTCTGTCCAGATATCCCATTTCGCGCACCTTCGATCTGATAGTTGCCTCAATTTCCCGTTTAGAGAACTGACGGGCGCTGCTTTTGAGCAGCGCCAACACAGTGGGTATCAGTTCTGATGCGCGCGGGGTGGTTTCCAGTTTTTGTGCTACTTGCGTATCGGCCATCAGCCGTGGTCGGCTTCTCCGTCCAGCGCTATGTGGAAACTGATGTCAATGCCTCAGTTTGACCGGGAGCTTTCCGGCAGTTCTTCCTCTGTGCAGCGGGAATCGAACTAGAAATCTTTGCGCCGATTGGCGTATCATGTCCCGGGAGGACGTTATGTCGAAAATGGTGAGTTGCCGCGAAGTCGGCGTGGATTGTGATTTCGAGGCTCGTGGGGAGACCGAGCAAGAAGTTTTGCAGAAGTGCGCTGAACACGCTAAGGCTGCCCACGGTATGGACGAAATTCCCCCCGAGCTGGCCGCGAAGGTTCGCTCCTCAATTCGTGACGAGCCGACGCAAAAGCGAGCGCAAACAGGCCGATAAGACCGAGAACCGCAGCGACATCCAGGGAAACGTTACTGCTGTTCGGACAGTACGCAGGTGTCGAGCGACACCCTCACAGGTCCACGTCACGTGCCGGCGATCGATCGCGCGCGATGTCCAGCCCGTCCAGACTCGGACCTTTGCCCAGAAGGAATTCCTTGCCTCGGCAAGCCGCCAGTCCATTACTCAACCTCATGGATCTAGACTATTTAGATGTTTTACCCGTCCCCGAAGTCAACGCAAGCTATAGTACAGAGCAGAGCCGCCCTTTAGGCCGGAACAACGCCCATCGCAGCCAACCGGCTTACGCGTGGGCCGGGCAGAATGATACCGGTCAGATTCAGCGGGTCGGCATTCGACACGCGAACCACCGCCGATTTCTCGGTCTGCCGCCGCATGGCGCGAAGCAGATCGAGAGCCTCGGGGCGCGCGAATTGCTCGCCGGTGAAGCCTGATACGAAACGTCCGCCTCGAATCTCGCCGCGTGCTTCCATTCGTCGCAGTACGGGCAGCAAATCCCGCCACGGCGGTGCGAGTGTTTCGCGCACCAGCAGATCGCGTAACAGCACGCCCCACCTGAGCAGCAACTGTCGGACGAAGCGCTCGGTGCGCTGCTCGCGAGCCATCGCTGGGGAAACATGACGCATCAAGGCCCAGCGCCCGGCAGCGTGACGCGGGCGCTTCGTGCTGCCCCGGCCTTCACCGCGGCGGCGCTTGGGATCGATCAGCGCGCGGAGATTATCGAATCCATCAGCCGTCACGAAGCCGCCTGCCAGCAGTTCCCAAAGCCCGTCCTCCACTTCGCTCGCGAGGCGTCCGGTTTGCCTGACCAGCTCGATGAAAAAGCTCGCCCCGTTTCGCTCCAGCGCAAGCAGCACCTCGCGAGCGGGATGCGATAGCGAGGACTGATCTGCCGGGCCCGCTGCACTCATTAGCCATTCAGCATCCTCCCGCAAGAACAGCGTGATCGGCGCGATCCGCGTCGGCCGTACGCGCCGGTTCTCCGCCAGCGCCGGATGCGGCGATACTCTCGCCCACATCACTTCACCCGCGAAGCAGAGCTCATCGAGATACTCCGGCCGGTACTTGACGATGCGCTGCGCCAGAACCTCCGGCTCCCAAGCCACTGCGGGAATCTCATAGCCCTGCAACTGCCGAATGATCTGCAGCACTCCGTCGGCGGCGTGCAACTGCGTTCCGGGCAAAACATGCTGCCAGGACTGCAGAAAGCGTTCGAAGTCAGCCGCGGTGACCGGCTCGATTTCGCGCCGCAAGCGGCCAAGTGTGCCGCGATGAATGCGGGCAAGAATGCGGCGGTTGCACCACTCCGTCTCGCCGGCCTTTTCGCGGAAGTGTCCTCGCAGCACTTGGCCTCGCGCTTCGAGCTGGTAGAGCGCGGCCTCCACCGCCTCGGGAGCAAAAGCAATCTTCTCGGCCAATACAGGAGCGGTAACGGGACCGCTAGATTCCATCCACCCGGATACGACGGCATGCGGATCATCCGCAACCTCGACGCGCTCGCTGCGACCCAGAACACCGCGCCTTCCCGCTCGATGGTCGAAACGCGACCTTCTGCCGCAAGCTCATCGAAGAACAATCGCCAGTGTTCGACGGGAGGCATCCTTATAAGCGTGAGCAGCGCGTCATGCAGCTCATCTGCATCCCGCGCCTCCGGCCACGACTCCGCTGAAATCTGATCAATGACCGCTGGATCGAGCACGCCTTCCCCGCCCGTTACGTCCGTCCCGAACTTTTGCCGCAGCTCAACCGCACGCGTGCGGCGTTCTTCGAGCGGCGCATCGTCGAGGAACGCGTACGGGTTCGCATTCAGAATTTCGTGCGAGAACTGAGATGCTTGCGATGTGTCAATGGCGACGGTACGGATACGGCCGGTTTCAATGCCGCGAAGAATCTGCCGCAGTCCTTCGAGATCCATCGCCTCGTTCAGGCAATTGTCGATGGTCTCTTTCACCAGCGGGTGGTCAGGGATGCGGATAGGCCCAGTCAGGTTCTCGGCGCAAGCAACTTGATCCGGGAACACCGAAGCCAGCAGGTCGTCAGCCCGCATGCGCTGAATCGGGGCGGGCACGCGCCCTCCGTTTCGGAATCGCAAGATGGCCAGCGCGCGCGTGGTGTTCCAGCGCCAGCGTGCGCCGAACATGGGGGCCGCGAGCAAGGCCTGCCGCAACACGTCTTCCACCGTTTCGGGCTTCAAAAAAGCGAAAACTAATTCGAGCGGAAACGAATGCTGATCGCTCAATGAAAGCACGAGCCCGTTATCCGTCGCTGCAGCCTGCAACTCGAAATTGAATGTCCGGCAGAAGCGCTTGCGCAGAGCGAGCCCCCAGGCGCGCGTGATGCGGGACCCGAACGGCGCGTGCAAAACGAATTGCATGCCACCCGCCTGATCGAAGAAGCGCTCGGCGACGATGGTCATTTGTGACGGTAAGGCTCCCAGCTCGGCTGTACCAGCGCGAACGTACGCCGCCGCTTGTCTCGCGCCCGCTTCGTCCAACCCGCATTCGTCCATCAGAAACGCCGGCGCGCCTTCGTCGCTAGCGAGAATGTGCTCTCGCACCTCTGAGACTTCGGCCGAAAGCTCGCGCGAACGTCCGGGCGCTTCACCCAACCAAAAAGGTATAGAAGGCGCTGCGCCATGCGCATCTTCCACGCGAACCCGTCCTGGCTCAACCCGCTTCACGCGCCAGGAATGCGTGCCGAGCAGAAAGACATCGCCGACCAAACTTTCAACTGCGAAATCTTCATCGAGAGTGCCCACGGTTTTCGCATCAGGCTCGAGGATAACCGCGTAATTCGCGTTCTCCGGAATGGCGCCGCCGGAAGTGATCGCAGCCAAACGAGCGCCGCGCCGGCCCTTGATGCGTCCGTTCACGCGATCACGGTGCAAAAGCGCCCCGCTTCTGCCGCGCGAAGTCGCGATGCCTTCTGAAAGCATCTCGACCACATCATCGAAATCCTGGCGCGGCAAGTTGCGGTACGGGTACGCGGACCGGAAGAGCGCGTACAGATCGTCCTCTTTCCATGGTTCGGACGAGGCCACAGCAACAATTTGCTGGGCGAGAATATCGAGCGCGTTTTGCGGGATCTCGATTCGTTCAAGCTCTCCCTTGCGAATGGCCGAGACCACCGCGGCACATTCGATCAGCTCATCGCGCGTGGTCGTGAATATGCGGCCCTTCGGCTTCGCACCGATCCAGTGGCCCGAGCGCCCTACGCGCTGAAGTGTGACGGCGATCGATCGAGGCGATCCGATCTGGCACACCAGATCGACGGTGCCGATATCAATACCCAGTTCGAGCGATGCGGTCGCAACAACGGCACGCAGCTCGCCGCGCTTCAGCCGCGATTCGGCTTCAAAACGAAGCTGGCGCGAAAGACTTCCATGATGCGGAAGCACAGCGGCTTCACCCAAGCGTTCTGACAACGCATGCGCCACGCGCTCGGAAAGACGCCTGGTGTTAACGAACACAAGCGTCGTGCGATTCGCCAGGATCAACTCCGCCACGCGATCGTAAACCTCGTTCCACATCTCGGTGCTCGCGACCGCGCCGAGCTCGTCACGCGGAACCTCGACCGCGAGTTCCATCTCCCGGCGATGCCCGACATCGATGATTCGCGTCGCCGCGCCAAGCAGGCACGCCACTTCTTCAATGGGCTTCACGGTTGCCGAGAGCCCGATCCGTTGCGGACGCTTTTCGGTGAGTGCGTCGAGGCGCGCCAGCGACAGCGCCAGATGCGAGCCGCGCTTATCATCCGCCATCGCATGAATCTCGTCGACAATCACCGTCGATGTGCTGCGCAACATTTCGCGCGACCTCAAAGCCGTGAGCAGGATGTACAGCGATTCCGGAGTCGTGACCAGAATGTGCGGAGGCCTTTTCAGCATGTGCGCGCGTTCGATCATCGGCGTGTCGCCGGTTCGCACGCTGGTCCGGATGGGCGGCAGTAGAATGCCTTCACGTGCGGCGAGTGCAGCGATTTCCGCTAGTGGCACTTCGAGATTGCGGTGAATATCGTTACTCAGCGCCTTCAAAGGAGAGACGTAGACGACCTGCGTCTCATCCAGCAAGCGCGTGCGCGCGAGCCGCTCGAACCAGCTGATCGATACAGATCAAAAATGCGGCGAGAGTCTTGCCGGACCCGGTGGGCGCGGAAATCAGCGTATCGTGGCCGGCCGCGATCTCTGGCCACCCCAGCGCCTGGGGCTGAGTGGGCGAGCCGAAGCGCTCGGTAAACCAGCGTTCAACTAGCGGATCGAAGCCAGGGAGCGCCATCGATTCTAGCTTCTCATCAGAACTCCGCACCCCTACCAAATCGATTTCATTTGTGAAAACTACGACTATCGCGCCCGCACGCCTTGCGGCTAGAATTGTTGTTGCTCAAAACGAACATTCAAAAGCACACTGGTTATAATCACGATTTGGTTTTGCATCGCAGAAGTTCGTGAGTAGCCCAGATTATGCCACAACTTTTTCGGCCGGCCTCGAACTCGATTGCCAAAGTTTCCATCGCCTTATTCGTCGTCTTGCTAGGCTCGACCGTCGCCGCCGCCTACATTATGGATCGCGGGCACTGGATCACTTTCGTGCGCGAAGCGCCCGAACAGCCCATTCCCTTCAGCCACAAGCATCACGTGAAAGATGACGGCATCGATTGCCGCTATTGCCACACCAGTGTCGAGACTTCCCATTACGCGGGCCTCCCTCCCACCGAAATCTGCATGACCTGCCACTCGCAAATCTGGTCAAACGCAACTCTCACGCAGCCCATTCGCGACAGTTGGGCGACTGGCCGCTCCATCGATTGGCGCCGCGTGCACGACCTTCCCGATTTCGTCTATTTCAACCACAGCATTCACGTCAATAAAGGCATCGGATGCTCCACCTGCCACGGACATGTCGACGAGATGCCTCTCACGTATCGCGTCAATAACCTTTATATGGACTGGTGCGTCAATTGCCACCGCGACCCCGCAAAATACATCCGGCCCAAATCGGAGGTCTTTAACATCGACTACGAGTACCCGTCGAATCAAGCCGAGCTCGGCCGCAAGCTGGTTGCCGAGTACCACGTCCAGGGTACGCGGGCCTTGACCGATTGCTTCACCTGCCACCGATGAAAACATCTGCGTTCGTTTCTCTAGAATCGCTGCTCGAGCCGCCCGCGAAACCGGCGCCCGATCTTCAGGCTCTGCGCGAGAAGCTCGCCACCGGCCGTGGCCCCGCCTTTTGGCGCACGCTCGAAGAAGCGGCCGAAAGCGACGCGCTCCGCGAGTACATGGAGCAGGAGTTTCCCGGCCTTTCCGGCCAGGTGCCGCAAGGGGTTGATCGCCGCAGCCTGCTCAAAGTGATGGCCGCTTCCCTCGCCATGGCGGGAGCCGCGGCTTGCACGCGCCAGCCTCCCGAATACATCGCCCCCTACGTGCGCCAGCCCGACAACGTCATTCCCGGAACCGCGCTGTTTTACGCGACTGCCATGCCCTCGGCCGGTTATGCGCGCGGACTGCTCGTCGAAAGCCATCTGAACCGGCCGACAAAAGTCGAAGGGAATCCGGACCATCCCGCGAGCCTCGGCGCTACCAGCATCTTCGAGCAAGCTTCCGTGCTCAATCTCTACGATCCCGACCGCTCTGAAATGGTTCTGCATGAAGGCCGCGAGAGCATGTGGGCCGAGTTTACCGGGGCCTTCATCACGGAGGCTCAAAGTCTCAACGCCCGCAAGGGTGAAGGACTCGCCATCTTAACCGGAGCGACCACCTCGCCAACCTTGATCTCCCAAATCACTTCCATCCTTTCGCAATGGCCTGCCGCCAAGTGGTACGTTCACGAGCCTTCCGTGAATCCCGCTATCGCCAGCGCCGCGAAGAAAATCGCCGGGCGCAATTCGATGGTCACCTACGATTTCTCCCAAGCCGATGTAATCGTCTCGCTCGAGAGCGATTTCATGAACATCGGCCCAGCCATGCTCGCGTATGCGCGCCAGTTCGCCTCGCGCCGTGCCGTCGATAACGGGGCCACGCCTTGCCGCTTTTACGCCATCGAATCCTCGCCTTCCGTCAGCGGCTCCGTCGCCGATCACCGTTTCCCGGTAAAGAGCAGCGCCATTCCCGCAATCGCATATCAGCTTGCGAAAGCCTGTGGCGTCGGTGCGCCCGAGGCCCCCGGCGCGGTACCCGAATGGCTGAGTGCGGTCGCCCGTGACCTCACCGCCTCAAGGGGCCGCTCGGTCGTAGTTCCCGGCGAGTTTCAACCCGAAAGCGTGCATTTGGCGGCTTACGCCATCAACGCCGCGCTCGGCAACATCGGTAAGACGGTCCGCATTCTCGAAGGCGTCGAATCCGATCAGACCCATTCGCTCGAAGAGCTCACGAGCGATCTCAACGGCGGCCATGTCGAGACGCTCGTCATTCTGGGACCGAACCCGGTCTATACAGCGCCCGCGTCACTCGGCTTTGAGAGCGCCATTCGAAAAGCTCGTCTGGTTGTGCGGCTCGGCCAATTTTTCGATGAAACTTCACGCTGGAGTCACTGGCACATTCCTGAATCGCACTATCTCGAAACGTGGTCCGATTCGCGCGCCTTTGACGGCACTGTCACCATTCAGCAGCCCTTGATTCTTCCTCTCTACGACAGCAAGTCGGCTCACGAAATTCTCACTATCCTGCAGATGAAACCTGACTTGCCTTCGCACGACATCGTCAAAGGTTACTGGCAAAAGCAAAATACCGCGGTCCCCGATTTCACGGCTCTGTGGCAGACCTCGCTTCACGACGGTTTCATCGCGAACACTACCGTCGGCCAGATCAATGCGGCGGGTGCTGTCCCGCTTCCTCCGCTCCCATCTGAATCCATCACGGGTACCGAAGTGGTCTTCCGGCCCGATCCCACCATCGGCGATGGCGCGTATTCGAACAACGGCTGGCTCCAGGAATTGCCCAAGCCGCAAAGCAAGTTGACCTGGGATAACGCCGTGCTGATCAGCCCCAAAGCCGCCAGCGAGATGCACATCGATAAAGGCCACGTGCTGCGTGTCACCGTCAACCGCAAGAGCATCGAAGGACCGGCCTGGATTCTGCCGGGCCACGCCGAAGATTCCGTGACCATTACTTTCGGATACGGCCGCCAGGCTTCCGGACGCGTCGGAAATAAGATCGGCTACAACGCCTACCTCCTCCAAAATTCAGCAACGCCTTATGTCGCATCCGGCTCCGTCGTATACACCGGCCGAACCTATCGCATCGCCGATATACAGGAGACCCAGACCATGGCCGGCCGCGAGCCGGTCCGCGCCGCTGACCTGGCCGAGTTCCGCGAACATCCGAACTTCCCTACTCTGGGGCCCGAGAAGAAACCCCTTCCGCAGGATCTAACGCTCTACCATCCCAAGGATTTCCCATACACCGGTTACAAGTGGGGCATGGCCATCGACCTGAACCTCTGCATCGGTTGCCACTCCTGCATCATTGCCTGCCAAGCGGAAAATAACATCGCGGTGGTCGGCAAAGATCAGGTGGCGCGCGGCCGCCACATGCATTGGATCCGCGTCGATCGTTACTATTCGGGCAATCTCGATACTCCGGACATGTACAACCAACCCATCCCCTGCATGCACTGCGAGGATGCGCCCTGCGAAGTCGTCTGCCCCGTCGCCGCCACCGTTCATAGCAGCGAAGGCATTAACCAGATGGTCTATAACCGCTGCGTCGGCACCCGCTACTGTTCGAACAACTGTCCTTATAAAGTACGCCGCTTCAACTTCTATCTCTATTCCGACTGGCAGACTCCCAGCCTCTACGGTGTGCGCAACCCGGAGGTCACCGTTCGCAGCCGCGGTGTCATGGAGAAGTGCTCGTATTGCATTCAGCGAATCGAAGAAATTAAAATTCAGGCAGAAAAAGAAGAGCGCCGCGCGCGCGATGGCGAGATTCTGACCGCTTGCCAGCAAGTCTGCCCGACCCAAGCCATTACCTTCGGCGATTTGAACGATCACAACAGTAAGGTCGCCAAACTGCGAGCGCTTAAACGCAATTACTCGCTGCTCGACGATCTGAACACGCATCCCCGCACTACGTATCTCGGCTACGTCCGAAACCCCAACCCGGCTTTGAGAGGGCAGAGTGCCAACAGAGAATCCTGAAGAAAAACTGCTCGCGTCAGACGTCCAGGTAATCGACCCCGGCCCGAACTCGGTTCTCGGCCCTGGCCATACTTACGCCACTGTCTCGGACCGCATCGGCGGCGTCGTTTTCCTGTCCTGGAAGAATGCCCCAAAAAAATGGATCATCGGCGCGCTCATCTCCTTCGCCGCCGTCAACATGCTCTTCCTCGCGGTCAGCGTCCTCTTCTTGAAGGGCGTCGGCATTTGGGGCATCAACATCCCCATCGGCTGGGGCTTCGCCATCATCAACTTCGTCTGGTGGATCGGAATCGGGCACGCCGGCACGCTCATTTCGGCCATTCTGTTCCTTCTCAAGCAGGATTGGCGCACTTCGATCAACCGCTTTTCGGAAGCCATGACGCTCTTCGCGGTGGCTTGCGCGGCCATGTTCCCCGTGCTCCACCTCGGGCGTCCCTGGCTCTTCTACTGGCTGCTTCCGTATCCCAGTTCAATGTGGCTGTGGCCTCAGCCGCGCAGTCCGCTCGAGTGGGACGTGTTCGCCGTCTCAACTTACGGGACCGTCTCGCTCGTCTTCTGGTATGTCGGCTTAATTCCCGATCTCGCCACTCTCCGCGACAGCGCTCCTAAGCTCTGGATGCAGCGCGTGTATGCGGTCCTCGCGCTCGGGTGGCGGGGCTCGATCAAGCATTGGCATCGCTACAACAAGGCCTATCTGCTGCTCGCCGGCCTCGCTACGCCGCTCGTGCTTTCCGTGCACACCATCGTGAGCTTCGACTTCGCGATCAGCATCATTCCGGGATGGCACACCACAATCTTTCCGCCCTATTTCGTCGCAGGCGCCATCTATTCCGGATTCGCCATGGTGCTCACGCTCATCATTCCGCTGCGCAAATGGTACAAGCTCCAAGACATCATCACCATGCGCCACATCGATTCTTGCGCCAAATTGATGCTCGGTACCGGACTGATCGTCGCCTACGGCTATTCGCAGGAGGCCTTCTTCTCCTGGTACGCCGGTGACAAGTACGAGAGCTTCATGTATTGGAACCGCATCACCGGACCCTATGGCTTCACCTACGCGCTTCTCATCTTGTGCAATATCGCACTGCCGCAAATGCTCTGGTCGAAAAAAGTGCGCATGAACGTGCCTCTTGTTTTCATCCTTGCGCTTGTCGTCAACGTCGGCATGTGGCTGGAGCGTTTCGTCATCGTCGTCGTCAGTCTCACGCGCGACTTCCTCCCGTCCTCTTGGGGCACCTACATCCCGACTGGATGGGATTGGGCCACCTTCGTCGGAACCCTGGGCTTCTTCTTGATGTGCATCTTCCTCTTCGTGCGGCTGCTTCCGGCCATCTCCATCTTCGAGGAGCGCGAAGTTGTTCACCACGACAACTATATGGAGGAGGCCTATGAGCAGCAATGACATCGAGCTAGCCGAGCTGCCCGGCATTCACGGTGCAATCGCTGAGTTCGATACGCCCGAAGAGCTCCTCGAAGCTGCCGAGCGCGCCTATGCCGAAGGCTATCGCAACATGGACGCCTACACGCCCATGCCCGTCGAGGGCCTCGCCGAAGCTATCGGCTTCAAGAAAAACTATGTCGCGCTCGCCGTCTTGATCGGCGGAATTTGCGGGGTCTCCGGCGGCTATGGCCTGCTCTATTGGATCACCGTCATCGCCTATCCACATAACGTCGGCGGCCGTCCTCTTCATAGCTGGCCCGCTTACATCCCGATCACGTTCGAGTGCATGATTCTAATCGCATCCCTCACAGCGCTCTTTGCGATGCTCGCCATGAACGGCCTCCCGCAGCCATATCATCCGGTGTTCAACGTTGCCGAATTCGCCCGCGCCTCTAAAGACAAGTTCTTCCTGTGCATCGAATCCTCCGATCCGAGGTTTCGGACTGATGAAGCCCTCCAATTTCTCCGCAACGTGGGCGGAAACGAGGTGACTCTTGTTCCTGCGTGATCTGTTCCGGCCAGCATGCTTCACCTTGCTCGCGCTGACACTCTGCACCACCGCTTGCCGCCAGGACATGCATAATCAGCCCCGCTATAAACCCTATGCCACGACCGATTTCTTCGGCGACGGCCGCTCCGCCCGGCCTTCGATCGAAGACACCGTCGCGCGCGGCCAACTGCACCTCAACGATGCCCGTTATACGGGAAAAGTTAATGGCAAGGATGTCGACTACTTCCCCATTCAGATCACTCGTGCGGATTTGGCGCGTGGCCAGGAGCGCTTCACGATCTATTGTTCCCCTTGCCACGGACGTCTAGGCGATGGCCGCGGCATGGTCGTTCTCCGCGGGTTCCGGCAGCCTCCCAGCTATTACGAGCCGCGCCTCGTCACTGCTCCGGTCGGCCATTTTTTCGACGTGATGACAAATGGTTTTGGCGCGATGTTCAGCTACGCCTCGCGAGTTCCCGTCGACGACCGCTGGCGCATCGCCGCCTACATCCGCGTCTTGCAGCTCAGCGCGAATCCTCCGGCTAATCTCGCGAACGTGAGCCAGTCCCCGACACCCGGCGCTCACAAGCAGCCTCCGCCCGTGCGCGAAAAGATGGGCGGCCCGAACGGAGGAGGTCTGAAGTGATCGCTCATCATCGCAATCCTCTTCCTGTTCCTGTCGAAAGCCTCGGGCCCCGCGCCATCCGTTTCCAACAGATTTGCGGCATCATCGGCATCATCGGCCTGCTGTTGTGCTGCCTGGCGTTCTTCCTGAATCGGGAACTGTTCTTCCAGTCCTACAGCTTTGCGTTCCTCTATTGGGGCGGATTCAGCATCGGCGGACTAGGCGTGCTCTTGATGCATCACACCGTCGGCGGCAAATGGGGAGTCACTACCAGGCGACTGCTCGAAGCGCAGATGCGCACGCTCCCGCTCATCGCCGTACTCATCATCCCCATTCTGCTTGGCCTGCGCTATCTCTACCCCTGGGCGAATCATCAGCTCGTGATGCAAACGCCCGTGCTGCAGCACAAAGCGCCCTACCTCAACACGCCATTTTTCATCGGCCGCACCATCCTCTACTTCGCCGTGTTTCTGTTCTGGGGTATGCGCGACTACCGCATGGCCGATCGGCAGGACCAAACCGGCGATCCCACTCTCAAGGAACGCATGCGGGCCTTCAGCGCGCCCGGTGTTCTGGTCTTCACATTAGCGGGAACTTTTGCTTACATCGATTGGATCCTTTCCGCCGATGTGCAGTTCTTTTCGACTGTTTACGGCGCAATGATTTTGATCGGCGACATACTGCAGGCGATCGCCATGTCGATTGTCGTGCTCGTCGTGGCATCGCGTGATAACCGTTTCGGCGGCCGCGTGAATGCGCCCGTTTTGCACGACATTGGCAATATGATGTTCGCCTTCGTCATATTCTGGGCTTATCTGTCGGCTTCGCAGCTCATCATCGTGTGGCCGGCCAATCTTCCCCAGGAGATCGGCTGGTATCTCGACCGCGTCCGCGGATTCTGGAAATATCTCGCTGCCGCCACCGCGCTCTCCATGTTCGCCATCCCCTTCTGCTTGCTCCTGTCGCAAAATCGCAAGCGCCATCCCATCCGGCTGATGCGCGTCGCTATCTTCATCCTTTTCGCGCGCGTCATAGATATGTTCTGGATCGTCGAACCCACTCATCGCACCCATGGCTTCGCGCTCTATTGGACCGATTTCGCCGCCTTCTTCGGCGTAGGCGGCATCTGGACGTACGCCTATATCAGACAGCTTCGCCGCCGGCCGCTTTTGCCGTTACGCGATCCGCGTATCGCTGAGCCGATGCCCGAGGCAGTCGCATGAGCACCGAGCGTAGCCCCAAAAAAGTCTACCCATCAGCACGACGAGCCGGTCGAGTCGGAGCCGCACACCGGCCACGGCGGTACAAGCTTCGAGGCTGTCGACGCGAGCATTAAAATGGTGATTTGGTCACTCGCCATCATCGCGGGCACGCTGATTATCGTGTTCGCGGTCACGATCGGACTGCAAAAGTATCTGCAGGATACGACCAATTACGGGCAGCTCCCCAGTCCCCTCGCTCCCAGTCGCGTCGTTCCGCCCGGGCCGCAACTCCAGGTGCATCCGTGGGAAACTTTGCCCGATGTTCGCGCGCACGAGGACGCGGTCCTCAATGGCTCGGCCCCCGACGCCGATGGCCACGTTCACATCCCGATCGACCGCGCCATGGATCTCCTGGTCTCGCATCTCAACGTCAGTCCCGATGCCCCGCCCGGAATCACCGTCCCCGGGGGTCAGGGCCGCGACTTCTCGCACAGCATCAACGCCATGCCGCCTGCCTATCGCAAGCCCCAAATTCAGGGAGAAATTCGTAAACATGCGCAGTAGTAGTTTTCTCTCCGGCGCCTGGATCCTGCTTCTGAGCGCAGCCTTTGCTGCCGCTCAGACGAACAATCTTCCCAGGCTCGCCAGGGGAGTCACGATCGAGCAAAGATTGAATTCTGCCATTCCGCTCGATCTCGTTTTTCATAACGAAGCCAGCCAAAGCGTCCCGCTTCGAACCTATTTCGGCGAGAAGCCCGTCGTCCTCGCGCTCGTCTATTACGGCTGCCCCAACCTCTGCAGTCTCACTTTGACTGAAATGGTTCACGCGCTGCACCGCGTCTCTTTCGAGCCGGGCCGCGATTACAACGTCGTGATTGTCAGCTTCGATCCGTCCGAGACGCCCGAGCTGGCCGCCAAAACCAAAGCCGCCTATGCCAAAGAGTTCGGCCGCCCGGGCTTCAATGCCGGCTGGCATTTCTTGACTGGCGCGCAAGACCCTATCTCGCGCCTCGCTTCTGCCGTCGGATTTCGATACCGCTGGGATGAACCGACACACCAGTTCGTCCACGCTGGCGGCATCATGGTTGCAACTCCTCAGGGGCTTCTCTCCCGCTACTTTTACGGCGTTCATTATGCGCCCGCGGATGTCCGGATGGCGCTCGTCGAAGCCTCGCAGGAAAAAATCGGCTCCCCAGTCGATGGGCTTCTACTTTTCTGCTTTCATTACGATGCCGCTCAAGGCAAGTACACACTCGCCATCTTTAACGTTCTCAAGCTCGGCGCGGCGCTGACCATCATTGCACTCGCTGCACTGATTTTCTTCTTCCTGCGCGGCGAGAAAAAGCGGAAAGCCAAATCGGTCGCCGCCGCCTGGCAGGAGGCGCATCATGTTCGCTAGCTTCCGCGCCTTGGCTGACCTGCCGCTCTTGCCGCCCACCGCCTCGGTTCAAGCGCACAACGTCGACGAGCTCTATTTCTTCCTCATCGCGGTCTCGGCGGTCATGACCATCCTCATCTTCGCCGCCATCATCTGGTTCGCGTTCAAATATCACCGCAACCGGAATCCGCGCGCCACTCAGATCGAAGGCTCAACCAAGCTCGAGCTCACCTGGTCCATTCTTCCCTTCTTCGTCATGCTCGTCATGTTCTGGTGGGGCACTAGAATCTTTTTCATCAATGCTCAGCCCCCCAAAGATGCCATGGAGATCTTCGTTACCGGCAAGCAATGGATGTGGAAGATCCAATATCCGGATGGCGGACGCGAGATCGATGAATTGCACGTTCCTGTCGGCCAGCCCGTGAAGCTCACTATGGCTTCTGAAGATGTGATCCATAGCTTCTCCATCCCGGCATTCCGCGTCAAGCACGATGTCGTGCCTGGGCACTACGACACGCTTTGGTTCACCGCGACCAAGCCCGGCCACTATCATTTGTTCTGCACCGAATATTGCGGAAATCAGCATGCCGGTATGATCGGCTGGGTAGACGTGCTCGATAAACGCGATTACGATGCCTGGCAGAGCGGCAGCGGCAGGCAAGGCACTCTCGCCGAGCGTGGCCAGCAGCAGTTCGAGCAGCATGGCTGTTCCACTTGTCACTTGCTCGATCAGCAAGGCCGCTGCCCCAACTTGCGGGGACTCTATAACAAGCCCGTTATGCTCGCCGATGGCCGCACCGTGGTTGCCGACGATGCCTATATTCGCGAGTCCATTTTGGATCCGAACGCGAAGATCGCTGCGGGCTTTGAACCGGGAATTATGCCGGTCTTTAAGGGTCAGATTAGCGAAGAAGCTGTGATCCAGCTCATCGCTTTCATCAAATCTCTTTCGCCCAATACTCCCGCCTCCCAGCAAGGCAGCCAGCAGCCGCCGATTGTGATCGCACCCACAGCGCCCGGCTCCTCCTCCACCAGCACTTCGAACACCTCCAGGGTCCCGGCGAATGCGCAGCCGCAATAGTACAAACTAAGGGAAGCGACCAGATTTATGGCAACCATCGCACACCAAGCTCCGAGCACAGCGGAACCGGTGAACTATCTCAATGTCGAGCACGGCTGGAAAAGCTGGCTCTTCACTACCGATCACAAGCGAATCGCGGTTCTCTACATCATCTCGATCACGCTGATGTTCTTCGTCGGCGGCCTATTCGCAGTCATGATGCGCATTAACCTTCTCTCTCCTGAAGGCAATTATTTCTCCGCTACCACTTACAACCGCTTGTTCTCGATGCACGGGATCATCATGGTTTTCTTCTTTCTGGTCCCGTCGATTCCCGCAACGCTTGCCAATTTCCTCATCCCCATCATGGTCGGCGCCAAGGATCTCGCCTTTCCGAGAGTGAACCTGCTGAGCTGGTATCTCTATGTCATCGGCGCAATCATCACCATGTGGTGCGTCTTCGTCGGAGGCGTCGATACCGGCTGGACGTTTTACGCGCCTTATAGCAGCACCTACTCGAACTCCTACGTGCTGCCCGCCGTCGCTGGCGTCTTCATCGCGGGCTTCTCATCCATCCTCACCGGCCTGAATTTCATCGTTACTGTTCACAAGATGCGCGCCCCCGGCATGACCTGGGGCCGGTTGCCGCTCTTCGTCTGGTCCAATTACGCCACTGGCTTGATCCAAGTGCTCGGCACTCCCGTACTCGCCATTTCACTCACGCTCATCGCTTTTGAGCGCATCGCCCACGTCGGAATATTCGACCCCAATATCGGCGGCGATCCCATCCTCTTCCAGCACCTGTTCTGGTTCTACTCACATCCGGCCGTCTACATCATGATTCTGCCGGGCATGGGCGTTATCAGCGAGATCGTGTCCTGCTTTTCGCGCAAGCGCGTCTTCGGCTATAACTTCGTCGCTTTCTCGAGCATGGCCATCGCGGTCCTCAGCTTCGTCGTGTGGGGCCATCACATGTTCATCACCGGCGAAAGCGTCTACACCGGCGTCGCATTCTCGATTCTCAGCTTCATGGTTGCCGTCCCCTCCGCCATCAAAGTCTTCAACTGGACCGCCACTATGTATAAGGGTTCGGTCTCTTTTGACACGCCCATGCTCTACGCCTTCGGCTTCATCGGCCTGTTTACCATCGGCGGCCTTACGGGACTCTTTCTCGCTACGCTCGCGATCGACGTTCCCACTCACGGCACCTATTTCGTCGTCGCGCACTTCCACTACGTGATGGTAGGCGGCATGGTGATGGCCTTCATGGGTGGCCTCCACTTCTGGTGGCCCAAGATGACCGGCCGCATGTATCCGCAGGTCTGGTCGCAATTATCGGCCTTCATCATTTTCATCGGGTTCAACCTGACCTTCTTCCCGCAATTCATCCTTGGCTACATGGGCATGCCGCGCCGCTATCATGCCTACCCGCCCGAGTTTCAAATGCTGAACGTCATGTCTACCGCCGGAGCGTCCATTCTCGCTGTCGGCTACGTCCTGCCTCTGATCTATTTCATGTGGTCTCTCAAGTACGGCCAGAGGGCCGGCAAGAATCCCTGGGGAGCCGCGGGCCTCGAGTGGCAAATCCAGTCGCCTCCGACCACTTACAATTTCGATAAGACGCCTGTCGTCACCGAAGACGCCTACCATTACGGCGACGTGGAGGAAGTCGTTGGCTGAAGCTATTGTTCCCGTAACTCACGAGCCTTCGCACGAACCGTCCGTCGAGGCGACTCATCTCCGCCACCACTTCGCCACGCCGGAACAGCAGATGGATGCGTCCACGCTCGGCATGTGGACCTTCCTCATCACCGAAGTGCTCTTCTTCGGCGGAATGTTCGCAGCCTATGCGGTCTATCGCGCCATGTACCCGGCCGCCTTCGCCAGCACCAGCCGTTATATGGACGTCGTGCTTGGCGGTACCAACACCGCAGTCCTGATCTGCAGCAGCTTGACAATGGCGCTTTCTGTTCGCGCCGCGCAGCTCAGTAAACGCCGCGATCTCATTCTCTTCCTTGTCCTGACGATGATCTTCGGGTGCATCTTCTTATTCATCAAGTGGGTCGAGTGGCATTCGAAGTGGGTCGAGCATCTCGTTCCCGGCTTCAACTTTCAATATGAAGATCCGCGCTATGCGCACAACGCCCAAATCCTGTTCTTCCTCTATTTCATGATGACGGGCATGCACGCCCTCCACATGATCATCGGCGTCGGCCTGCTCACATTCCTCTTAGTCAAAGCCATCGGCCGTGTCTTCAATGCCACCTATTTCGCTCCTGTAGAAATGATCGGACTCTATTGGCACTTCGTCGATATTGTCTGGATCTTTCTCTTCCCGTTGTTGTATCTGATCGGACAAACGCACAAATGACCGCCCATATCCCCAAAGTAAAAACGCTGGTCATGGTTTGGATCACCCTGGTCATCCTTACCGGCACGACCTCGGCCGTCTCCTATGTCGAGCTGGGTCCCTGGAACGTTGTCGTCGCGCTGGCCATCGCCGTCACCAAAGCGTCTCTTGTAGTTTGGGTCTTCATGGGAGTGCGTTACACCACCACGCTCACTCGACTTTTCGTCGTGGCCGGTCTGGTCTGGCTCAGCATCATGATCTTAATCACGTTCAGCGACTACAACAGCCGCAGCTGGACCTATCAGGCTCAGCCCTGGTCTCACAACAAAAGCGCCGGCCGCAATCAGTAACGCGCTGAGCTCGAACCTGATCGGCTATTGCCCGATCCGCTGCCGCCATTGCGCCAGCTCAGCCGGTTTCGCCCATTTCGCGTAAAGTTCAACAATCTGCTCTCCGGCGCTCTTCACATACTTCTTCTCGTATGCCGGCATGTGCTCCTCGCGCTGTTTCATCCCTTCATAGCCCGCAAGCAGCATCGGCTCGGCTTCGGCATACCTCTTCAGATTCGCGAGACTTGCGCCAAGCAGGCTCTCCGCACGGAACAATCGCCAGCCATCCGGTGCCGTCCTTTTTCGAAGGGCGAGGCATTCTCGAAGCATCGGCTCGGCCTCGCTATTTCTGCCCTGCTTCATCCAGTTTTCCGCCAAGTGCTCTTTTGTGTTCACCGTATCGGGATTATCGTCCCCGACAGCATGGCGATAGCCTTGCAACGCTGTCTTCCAAACCGATTCCGCCCGCGCAATCTGGCCTTGCGCCTCGTAAGCTGATGCCAGGTGCACGAGGGTCACCAACGTCTCTGGATGTCCCGTTCCCAGAGTCTTGCGATACCCTCCTACTGCCTTTTCCAACAAATCCGTGGCTTGTGAGAGCTTCCCCTCTTCAGCGTAGATGCTGCCCAGCATTCGCATGCCCGAGAGAGTGTTTGGGTGTTCGGCGCCCTCCAGCCGCTCATTGCTCGCGAGGTCTTCCGATACGAGCTTCTCGGCTTCCGGATAGTTGCCTTCTCCGAACAACACCCGGCCTAACCCAAAAATTTCCCGTTCGGTGTATGGATGCTCCCGGCCAAAAACGCGCCGGTAACTCGCCAGCCCTTTCGTCAGCAGCGCCTCCGCCTGCGAATACTTGCCTTCGTTTATATAGAGAGTGGCGAGACTGTCGCTCGTGTTCAGAGTGTCTAGGTTGTCATAACCGAGCGTGCGGCTTTGAATCGCAAGCGCCTTCTTCAGTAAGGGCTCCGCCGTCCGGTGCTGCCCCAAAAGAAGATAGTCCACTCCCAGGCTCTGCATAGTGACCACTGTTCTCGGATCCTGCGGCCCAAATTTTCGACTCTCTAGCCCGAACAGCCTTCTTCTCATCCGTAGCGCTTCATCCAACTTGCCCTGATCTGACACCAGGCTCACCAACGCCCCGAGCACTTCTAACGTTTGTGCATCTTCCGGACCCCGGGTTCGCCGGCTCAGATCATACGCTTTCCGCAATTGGTCTTCGGCTTGGGGATATAGCCCGAGATCACGATACGTGTTCCCGATCGTCTCCCGAATTGCAGATTCAACCAGCGGTCTTCGGCCGAACTTGGCAGGTATCCGCGCCGCCGCACGATCTACCAACGTGCGCACCTTCACGTCCGGGTCGGGAGTCATCTCTGTTCCAACCTGAGAGTCGGGACTGGCTTGCGAAAGCAAATCCTCCTGCAGAAAATCGTTCACTGCCTTCGCCGTCGCTGCCTCTTCATCGGCGCGATCCCGCTGCATGGTTGCAACCCGCTCTGCTTGCCGCGCGCGAACCGCCTGCCATACGCTAATCCCAGCTGCCAATAACAGGACAGCAGCGAATCCACACAGCGTGACAATCAAGGCACGATTCCTTTGAGCGAATTTCCGAACCCGATATACGGTCGAGGGTGGAGTCGCCAGCACCGGCTCGTCCTTCAGAAACCGGGCAATATCGGCGGACAGCTCCGAAGGCGATCCGTAACGCCGCGAGCGATCCTTTTCTAGACTCTTGAGCGTGATGGAATCGAGATCGCCGCGGAGTTGCTTGGTGAGTGCCACCAGCTCCGTGCCCCGGTTGCGAGCCGAAAGCGTGGACTGTTCGCCCAAAGTACGCAGCTTCGTGCTGGGCTTCGGAGCGTCTTCTTCACGTAACTTCCGAAGCAGCTCGTGATACGCGGACTTCTTCAACTCCAGCGGAGGCGCCCCTACAAGTAACTCGTACAGGATCACCCCGAGCGAGTAAACGTCAGTCCGCGTGTCGATATCCTCGCCTGCCGAATTCGCCTGCTCCGGACTCATGTACTCCGGTGTTCCGATGATCACGCCGATCCGGGTGAACATCGTGTTTTCCGTCAGCCGTTGCGATAACGCCTTCGCTACTCCGAAATCGATAATCTTCGGCGCCGGCCGCCCGTCGATTTCGCTCACCAGAATGTTCGAAGGCTTCAAGTCGCGATGAATGATCGCTTTTTGATGCGCGTGCTGCACACCTTCACAAACATGCATGAACAGTTCGAGCCGTTCTCGTGTGTTTAGCTTGTGGTTGTCACAGTATTCCGTGATCGGCACGCCTGCGACGTACTCCATCACGAAGTATGGCCGCCCCTGCGGAGTTGAGCCCGCATCATAGACTTTGGCGATCGCAGGGTGATCCATCAGTGCCAAAGCCTGGCGTTCGGACTCGAACCGCGCCACGACTTCTCGCGTGTGCATCCCGGCCTTGATCACTTTAAGAGCGACTCTGCGCCGCACAGGCTCTTTCTGTTCAGCGAGCCACACCTCGCCCATGCCGCCTTCGCCGATCATCTGTAAAAGGTGGTACCGGCCGATGATCGCCTCTACCACTCCTGCTTCCGCCATGTTGCGCGGGCTCGCGACACTCGTTTCGCCGAATCCGTCACCACTCGACGCGGGGTTGCGTAGCGAGTCGTCAGGGGGTGTCTCAGGCATGCTTCTAGAATTGCGGATTATACGGAGAGTGTAGTAAAGTCTACCGCAAAGACAAACCGTGCACGACGCCATCACCGAAAACAGAGCGGCGTTTCAACCGCACGTGCTGTCGATTGAAATGATCCGGGAGCCGACGCGCTCCCTAGTGCGCGCCCTTCACGGTGTCGCCCACCTTCGGCTGTCCTGAGCCGGTGAAGTGGCCCTCCGCCGATCCCGCATCTACCGAAGTAATACTGACTTCGCCCACAGCCTCTTCAATCGTTCGAAGCGGTTTCCCCGATACCGGATCCTTAATCACCCGGCTCACTCGCGTCACGGCGAGCTTGTCTCCCACATGCACGCCTGAACTGCTCCCGACATTCAGCACAAGCGTAGCGCCCGAAGCGTCCGCGACGAGTCCGTTGATTTGTACACTCTCGTGCGGCAGCCGTGTCGCGTTCTGCTCCAGTTGCGTGCTCACCTGCGCAACCGCCGCCTTAACCGCCTCTCCCAATATTGTCTGGCTGAAATTGGTGCTGCTCATATCCAACTGACCCGAGCCGCTATTTGCCCAGCCACCGCCTGCCCCGACCAGATTGCTCCCCGAGCGCGTGGATTCCCCCTTACCGCTGACGGAAGCCAGGATCTCCCCTGTATTCACATCCACCATGCGCGCGGTGATTCCGACAACTGCTTTCGCCTTCTTAACCCCGACGTTCCCCAACCCATACTTGTCCCAGTGCCCCAAGCTGCCTCCGCCCCCGAGGTTGCGGTCGTCCCTGCCGAATTGAGTGATGTCGCCCGTAATGATTGTGTCGACGCCCAGCAGCCGTCCGATTTTCGCTGCGCTGGCCGGGTTGGCCCGGTCGCTATTCGAAAAATTCTGTTCCTGCAAAATCTTATCGAGGTCTCGACGCTCGATGACCCGGTACGTCCCGTCATTAATCAATCGGTCAATAATCAGGTCCGACACTCCGCGGCCGACATCCTGCGTGCTGCCGAAGATAGCCTCGACGCTGGTCATCACAGAGCCATAGCCGAAATCCAGCACAGCCACTCGACGCTTCTCCTGTTGCTGCTGCGCGAAAACTGGTGCGAGCGCAACCGCGAGACTCACTAATGCGATATGAATTCTCATCTCAATCACCCCCTATTTGCCTAAGAATGCTTCTAGTTTCGTAAGTTCTGTGTCAGCACGATCCATATTCTTCTTTGCGGACTCGATCGCATTACTCTGCGCCGCCACCTCAGCCGCTCGCAAGTAGCTTTCCAACCGGCTTGCTGACGCGGCAATATCCTGCCGTAAGCCCAATCCTGCTGCCGCCTGTTGCTCCCGAATGCGGTCGAGCGTGGCTTTCACTGCATCAGCGCGTGCGCGCAACTGTATCAGACTGTCATTCAGTTTTTCAAGCTCCTCGGGTGACGGTCCATTCTCCGGAATCGTAGCTTGCGGTTTCTGAATTTGCGGCGCGCTGGGCGTTGATGCCGGTGAGAGTTCAGGCGGCTCGAGCTGCAGCCGCGTTGGCCGGGCCCGAAGCGGCCTCTCGCGCACCGTTGCTTCGATTTCGGCGCGAGACCTGTTCACGCTTCGATGAAACTGGTTGATCGCTATTATCCGTTTGGTTACTCGCGGTAGCGCTAGCGTGAGGCACCGCCGGGGTGACATCTTGAACGGTGCCATTCGACATTGAACCCGCTGCCGAACCGGACGCAGGCTGCTTGGCTTCCCTCGAATCATGCACTGGAATGCCCGATTGTGGAATCACGCCGCTCGATGGATTGGCCGCCTGCGCTTTCCAAAAGTGCGGCACTACGCTGATTCCCGCCGCCAAAACCCCTACGCAGGCTAACGCGCCGAGCGCCATCCATAAACTGCGGTGACTTTTCGATGCCGGAACCCTGCTCAAAGGAGACGAAACAGGTATGTATTCGGTTGGTAATGCGCTCGCAACCGGTCGAACAGGAACAGTCGCGGCCTGCGCGGCGCTCTCTCTTCCTCGCACATTCTCAAGAGCTTTTCGAAACGCTTCAGCCTTCTGAAATCGCTGGCCGGGATCCTTCGCCAGAGCCGTCATGATGATCTCGTTAAGCGCAGGCGGAACTGATGAATCGCGCTCCATCGGCGGTTGAGGCATCTTGTGCAACTGCTGTTCCAGAATCGCGAACGATGTGTCGCCTTCAAACGGACATTGCCGGTCGCGAGTTCGTAAAGCAAAATGCCCACCGAATACACGTCAGAGCGCGCATCCGCAGCCGTCCCCTGCACCTGTTCCGGCGACATATAGAGCAGCGACCCAATCGTAGTCCCCGGACGGGTCATGCCTGGATCGAGGTTAGATTTCGCGATTCCGAAATCCATCAATTTGACCGTGCCCTGGGGCGTGATCATCACGTTCGACGGTTTGATGTCTCGATGAACCACTCCCTGCTGATGCGCATAGCTCAACGCCGATAGGATTTCGCTCACGTACCGCAACGTTTCCTCGAGCGGCAGACGGCCCTGCTTCGCCCTTTCCGCAAGACTCGCGCCCTCTACGAACTCCATGATCATGACGAGTTGATTGTCGAACTTGAATGCAGTGTGGAGCTTGGCGATATTCGGATGATCGAGCCGCGCGACGATGCGGATCTCTCCCATAAAGCGTTCGGCAATGTCGGACTCCGCAACCAGGTTCGCCAACAGAACCTTCATCGCTTCGACCCGGTTCGAAATCACGTTTCGGACACGGTACACCTGCCCCATTCCGCCGCTCCCGAGGAGTCCCAGAACTTCGTAGTCGCCTACTGTTTGGCCGATCTCAAATGGCATGCTTCTGTCCTTCTCCCCCGGGAGTTCTTGCAATCATATGCCAAAACAGCCGGGTTTGAAAGCGCCGTCGTTGGTAGCCGAAATCGAAAGTACCTGCGCGATCTGTAAGCCGGTTTCTGTTCCCGCCACGAATAAACATGACAGGCGGCAACCATTCGTCTAGGCCTTCCATTACTGAAAGGCTCGAGCGACCTACCCGGAAGTCGTAACGGAGCGGGCCACTCCTCCTCCCCTATTTGGTCTTGCTTCACATGGGGTTTGCCCTGCCAGTCCGATTACTCAGACCGCGGTGCGCTCTTACCGCACCTTTTCACCCTTACCCGCCGCAAGCGGCAGGCGGTATCTTTTCTGTGGCACTTTCCGTAGCGTGCGCTTTCAGCCCACACCCCCGGCCGTTAGCCGGCATGCTGCCCTCCGAAGACCGGACTTTCCTCTCGACTGCTTGCAAGCAAGCGCGTCCAGCGGTTGCCCAATCGCGCAGGCAGTACCAAGTATGTCACGCTCGCCCTCGCAGGTCTTCCCATGCCACAGCGTCGGAGGCGGCATTCTTACACGACAAACCGCGATTTCGCCCGTTCCCCTGGCCTGGGCTGGACCATCCCGCTGGCCTGACGATAGCATCGGTCCGCCCGGTACCGACAAACCGGAACAGAGCCGCGACTGTGAAGGAGCGGTTTAAACGAATCCGCCGCCAGACATTACTATTGCCCTCCAAAACGCTTCTTCCTTGACAACTTCTCCCGTTTCGCTATACAACAGTTGAGTGTCTACCGTAGATGATCTACGTGAGAGCGAGCGCCTCGAATTCCTTCAAGGCACCCTCGAGGTCCTCATCCTGCGCAGCCTCCGCCCGGCTCCCAACCACGCCTATGGAATCTCGCAACTGATAAAGCAACAATCCGAAAACGAGTTCGTGGTAGACAACGGCTCCCTCTATCCGGCCCTACAGCGGCTGCTGCAACGTGAGTGGATCGCCGCCCAATGGAAAACTTCCCCGAATCGGCGCCGCGCCAAGTACTACCGGCTCACCCCGCTCGGCCGGAAGCAACTGACCGCCGCCACCTCGAAATGGTTGCGATTCGTCGAAGCGATGAGCCGCATTCTCGCCCCAGAGGCGTGAGCCATGCACGAGTGGTGGTCAAAGATTACCCGGATCCTGCACGGCCGCCGAAACCTCGATGACGATCTCGCTGACGAGATGCGCGCGCATCTGGATTTCCTGATTCAGGAGAACCTCGCAAACGGCATGTCCCCGGTCGAAGCCGAAACAGCCGCACGCCGCAGCTTCGGCAACCAAACCAGCGTCCGCGAGCGCGCGCACGAAACATGGCGGTTCCCGAAACTCGAATCCATCCTGCAGGACGCCCGCTACGGACTCCGCGCAATCCGCCGTTCCCCGAGCTTCTCACTCATAGTCATCCTCACGCTCGCGCTCGGCATCGGCGCGAATACCGCGATCTTCAGCGTCGTCTATTCCGTCTTGCTGCGCCCTCTACCCTACCCGGCCGCCGAGCGCCTCGTTCAACTCTCGGAATCCACTCCCAGCGCCTCCGGCATCAGCGTCACGTGGATTAACTTCGAACACTGGCGCGCCGAAAACCACTCTTTCGAGGATATGGCCGGCTTCCATCCCGCCGATTTCACCCTCACGGGACGCCGCGAAGCCGTCCTGACCCATGCCGCCCTCGTGACCAGCCGCTTCTTCCATCTCACCGGTGCACGGCCGCTGCTTGGCCGCTTATTCACCGGAGCCGATGACCGCCCTGGCGCTGCTCCTTCTGTTGTTGTCAGTTACCAATTCTGGGCAAAAACACTCGGAGCCGATCCGCGCGTGCTCGGCTCCACTCTCGCCTTGAACGGAAAAGCCTACCAGATCGCGGGCGTTTTGCGGCCCGGATTGAATTTCTTTACGCGGCCCGTCGATTACTACCTTCCGCTCGGCCTTCTCGAAGGCAATACCGTTGATCGCACCCAGCACGGGTCCATTCGAGTTCTGGCCCTTCTCAAACCCGGAATCACTCTCGATCACGCTCGCTCCGATCTCGATGCAATTATGCATCGCCTCGCGCTCGTCGATCCCGGGCCCGAAAACGATCATCGCGCCTCCGCAACCTATCTCACCGAGACCATTACCGGAGACATACGCCCAATTCTCCTCATGCTAATGGCAGCCGTAATGCTCGTGCTCCTTCTCGCCTGCGCAAACGTGGCCAGCCTCCTGCTCGTCCGGAGCACGGCGAGGGTTCGCGAAATCGCCATCCGCGCTTCCATCGGAGCCGGTCGCGGCCGGCTCGTTCGCCAATTGCTCACCGAAAATCTCTTGCTTGCTGCGCTCGGTGGAGGTCTCGGACTCTTGCTCGCCAAACTCTGTCTCCGAACGCTCCTCGTCATCGCACCGCGCAACATTCCTCGCCTTACGGAAGCCAGTCTCGATCTGCACGTCCTAAGCTTCGGCGCAGCGATAACGATCATCGTCGGCTTGCTCTCCGGACTCGCGCCCGTGTTCACTTCCCGAAAGATCGACCTCACGCTCGCGCTCAAGGAAGGCTCTGCTGGGTCGGGTAGCGCCAGCCGCGGAAATTCATTCCGCAACGCACTCGTTATCGCGGAAATCGCAATCACGCTCGTCATTTCCTTCGCTTCGGGCCTGCTGCTTCGCAGTCTCGCCATCGCACAGAACTCGTATCCCGGTTTCGATCCCGATCATGTCCTGGCGCTCGAGCTGCAGTTGCCCGAATCCAGTTATAAAAACGACCAAGCCGTCCGGCAATTTTATACCGAGCTAACCCGCCGCCTGCGTGCCCAGCCCGGCGTCCAAGCCGTTGGTCAGGTGAACTGTCCTCCTTCGGCCGGAGACTGCGGCGATTGGTGGTATTCCATCCTCGGCAAACCGGAACCGGCTCGAAGCGACGTGCCGCTCACGTTGCTCAATTTCGCCGATACCGGCTACTTCGATGTCATGCATATCCGCCTGCTCGCTGGACGCGGCTTCACCGATCGCGATCGCGAGGGCGGTCCATCGGTCGCCGTCATCAATGAAGAGATTGCGCGCAAATGGTGGCCCACCCCGCAACAGGCACTCGGGAATCAGATCAAGCTCGGCGGTCCTTATATGAAGGGCTCGGCTTATGAAATCGTGGGCGTCATCGCGAACGTAAAGCAGATGGGCCTCGATACCGCGCCCATGCCCGAAATCTATTTCCCGTTCTCACAGCGCCCGTCCTCAGCCATGGTCGTAATGATTCGGACCACTGGCGATCCGAATTCGTTGATCCCCTCCGTCCGGCATCAGCTCGCCTCCCTAGACCGGAACGTGCCGATTCAGTCGCTCCGCCCGTTTGAGCAATGGTTAGGAGCAACACTCGAGCGTCGCCGTTTCAGCACACTGCTGCTGGGTCTATTCGCGCTGCTTGCGATGGTTTTGGCAACCGTAGGCGTGTACGGGGTTCTGAACTTCTGGGTCACCGTTCGGCAAAACGAGATCGCGATCCGGCTCGCCTTGGGCGCTCGCCAATCGACCATTCTCCAGTGGGCGGGGTCGCACGCCCTGCGCCTATCGTTAGCCGGCATCACGCTCGGCGCACTAGGCGCCTGGGGCGCATCGCGCTCCCTGCGCGGCCTGGTCTTCGGCATTTCTGCCCTCAATCCCGCGATGCTGCTCACAGCCGTAGCGGCCGTGATCGCCATTTCCGCCCTCGCCGTTAGCCTCCCCTTATGGCGCGCCACCCACGTCAACGCCCTCGCCCACCTGCACTCCGAATAAGCATCACCAACCGTAGTCCCACTTACACAACAATCTTCGAACGACTTACAGCCACCGCGCGATTCGGCCCGCTCCGGCGTGGCCAATAATTGGCTTCGTGGGGTTTTTCAATCGTGCGATCGTTTCCTATGGTTCCCGCCATGTAGCTTCGTTCCGCAATCCCGTGTAGGGCCGGGCATCTCCGTGGGGCAGGCGATCGGTAACTGTCCAGGCGCCTACTTGGCTTCGTTTCATAAAAAGGCTTGATCCCGCAGGTCAGATGCGTCTTCGTTCCGCAAACCGGCAATCGTCGCTTGTTGAACCTAAGGTCGCACTGCCGTGGCTTCAGTTTCGTAAAAAACGTTAAGTCGCACGTGGCTTCGTTTCGTAATCCGCCGCTCTCGTCGCTTCGTTTCGCAGTTCCCGTAGGGGCCGGGCACCGCCCGGCCCGGCCCCAGTTCGTTTGGTAAAAACCGTCCAAGGAGGACACTTTGGCTTCGTTTCGTAAAATTCACTCTTCACCCACCCCCCGAAACCTCTTCTCTCCTCGCCCGCCCGCTGATAAACTGGGATTTCCCATGCCAATCAGCCAAGAGCTGCTGGAAATCCTCGTCTGCCCCGTCTGCAAAGCAAAAGTAGTCCTCAAAGAGGATGGAAGCGGCCTCAAATGCGTCCAGTGTAACCGCGTCTATCCCATACGCGACGATATTCCCGTAATGCTCGTCGATCAGGCAACTGTCGAGCCATAAGCTTTCATGACCATCTTGGAGCAGCTTCCGGACGGCGCCCGGGTTTGTATTGTTCGCCTGCGCTCGCTCGGCGACTGCGTCCTCACCACGCCCGCGCTCGCACTGCTCAAACACGCCCGGCCTGATCTCGAAATCGGAGTCGCCGTCGAAGAGCGATTCCGCGCAATTTTTGAAGGCAATCCCGCCGTTTCCGCCATTCTTCCCCGCGACCTGGCAAGCCGTCCGTAACTGGCATCCCGCGCTCGCCCTGAATGTTCATGGCGGCCCCAGAAGCCAGTGGATCACGCTACTCTCAGGCGCGAAGTGGCGGGCCGGTTTCGCTCATCACAAGCTCGCCTTCACCTATAACGTCCAGATCGGCCGCGCTCAGGAGATCATGGGCGTCAATCGCACCGTCCACACCGCCGAACATCTCGCCTCCGCTGTTTTCGCCTTGGGCGTTCCCAAGCAAAAGGTCCCGCCCGCGCAACTCTTCGCTGCGCCCTCGCCCGTCACCGGCCGCTACGCAGTGCTTCACCCGTTTGCCTCGTCGCCCGAAAAACAGTGGCCCCCCGAGCGCTTCTGTGAGCTAGCTCGCTATCTCAATCTCTCGCACATTACCCCCGTTTTTCTGGCTGGCGAGCGTGACGACGCTTCCCCGTTTGCCGCTCACCAAATCTTCCAAAGCGACTTGGCCGGCGTCAAAGCACTGCTCTCGAAAGCCGCCGTTTTCATCGGAAATGACAGCGGGCCCGCGCATATGGCTGCAGCCTTCGGTCTCCCGAGCCTGGTCCTTTTTGGCGCGTCGAACCCGAGCATCTGGGGACCCTGGCGCACCCCATCGGAGCTTATCGTCGCTCCCGAAGGCTTGCACCACGTCAGCGTGTCGCGAGTGATTGCCGCGCTCGAACGCCTCCGCGTCCTCGAAGAGGCGCACGCTTGAAAGATCTCTATCGGCTGCTACGGTACGCCGGCCGTACTCGCCGGCACTGCTCGCCTCGGTCATCTTCATGGCGGTGGTCGGCCTCTCTCAGGGCCTTCTCGTAAAGCTCATCCCACTCGTTTTCGAGCGCGTTCTCAAACCCAGCGCCCCCGATACTCCTGCCGTCCTATTCTCGATTCCGCACACACAAATAACCATCTACTTGAACGACATCATCCCCTCCTTCGTGCACAACATCTGGACCATGGTCGCGGTCGGCATTCTCATGTGCTTCATCGCGAAAGGCGTCTGCGATTACCTCGGCAACTACCTCGTGAACTGGGTCGGTATCAGCGCCATCATGGACCTTCGCCAGGAAGTCTACGATCGCGTGTTACGTCAAGACGCGCAGTTTTTCGAAGACCAGACCACCGGGCGCATCATGTCATCGATCATGAACGACATCGACAAAATCCAGGTATCGGTTTCGACAATGCTCGCCGACTGGCTGCGCCAGATGTTCACGGCGTTTTTCCTGTTGCTCGCCATGATCTCTATGGACTGGAAGCTATCGCTGATCAGTCTGGTTGTTTTTCCGGTCGTCGCGTTCTTGACCGTTCGACTGGGCCGCCGTATCCGCCGCACTACGCGGCAGGCGCAAGACATGGCCGCCGGGCTCACTCAAATCCTGCAAGAGACCATCTCCGGACATCAAGTCGTTAAGAGTTTCGGCGCCGAGGATTATGAGTCGAAGCGCTTCCGGCTCGCCGCGCAACGCCTGAAAAGCGGCAATCTCAGATATGTCGCGCAGCAGGCCTTGGCATCGCCGATTATCGAGTTCTTCGGTGCCGTGACGATCGTTCTTCTATTGACGTTTGCGCGCCTTCAGGTCAAGAGCGCAACCATGACAGCCGGCAAGTTCACCGGCTTCGTGCTCGCTCTGGTCATGCTGTACGAGCCCATCAAGCGCCTTACCGGCATCCACAATATCTTCCAGCAAGGGATTGGCGCTGCATTGAAAGTTTTTGAGTACCTCGACCGCCAGCGCGACGTCATGGACAAGCCCACAGCCGTGCGCCTGTCCCGATTTGAAAAGAGTATTCGCTTTGAGAATGTCCGTTTCAGCTACCCGGCGGTTTCAGATCGCGTCGTTCTCGATGGAATCGATCTGGAAGTGAAAATCGGCGAGGTCGTCGCGTTGGTCGGACCGAGCGGCGCGGGAAAAACCACTCTCGCAAATCTGGTGCCCCGCTTCTACGACGTAACAAGCGGCGCGGTCCGGATCGATGGCCGCGATGTCCGCGATATACGCCTGAGCAGCCTCCGCGAGAGCATCAGCATCGTGGCGCAGGACACCTTTCTCTTCAACGACACAGTGTTCGACAACATAGCTTACGGGCGGCCCGATGCAAGAGAAGAGGACGTGTTCGCCGCCGCGAAAACCGCTCTGGCCGAGGAGTTCGTTCAGAGACTCCCCAAGGGCTATGAAACGATTATCGGCGAGCGCGGCGCCAAGCTGAGCGGCGGCCAGCGCCAGCGAATTGCCATCGCCCGAGCTTTATTGAAAGACGCGCCCATCCTGATTCTCGACGAGGCGACGTCTCACCTCGACACCGAATCTGAGCGGCTCGTCCAGCAAGCCCTGAACGTGTTGATGAAGCGCCGCACAGTTCTGGTGATCGCGCATCGGCTGTCGACCATCCGGCAGGCGAGCAAGATTGTCGTGCTCGATGCAGGCAAAATTGCAGAAACCGGAACGCACGACCGTTTGTTGGCGGCGGGCGGTATCTACTCGCGTCTGCATGAGCTACAGCACGTGGATTCGAATGCAGCCGTCGGATAACGCTCTGTGAGCTCTGCGGAACCGGCGGCATCTCCTGTTGCGGAGTCCCGGCCTGCCATTCGCAGCATGACCGGGTTCGCGCTAGTGCGCCGCCAAACCAGTGCCGGAGAATTGACCGTCAGCCTGCGCAGCGTGAATCACCGCGGCCTCGACCTGCACTTCCACATCGGAGGCGAGCTTGCCATATTCGAAAACGCAATGCGCAGCCTTCTCAAGCAGCACGTCTGCCGTGGACATGTCGAAATACGCATGTCGCTTCAGCGCGATGCTGCGGCCGTGCCAGCCTCCTATAACCGCGATCTGCTCAGCCGCTATATCGCGGCATTCAAGCAGGCCTCGGATGCTTTCGATCTCTCGAGCCAGCCCGATTTGAATACGTTGTTCATGCTGCCGGGCGTTTTCGATTCCGCTCCTGAATCCAAGCCTTTCGATCCCACCTTCGAAAGCGAGCTCATGGCTGCACTCGCCGGCTGCATCCATGAGCTAAACGCATTCCGGGAAAAAGAGGGATATGAGCTATGCGCCGGCCTGGACCCCGAGCTTCGAGCCATTGCCGAAAGCGTTCAGGAGCTCACGCGCATCCGGAGTCAGGCGGTCCCCGAGTTTCACGAAAGACTCCGTCGAAGGCTTGCCGAGCTGCTCGGAAATACTGCAATCAGCGAAGCGCGTTTAATCGAAGAAGCCGCGCTCTTAGCCGATAAATCCGACGTGCAAGAGGAGCTCGTTCGTTTATCGGTTCATACTGAAGAAGTGCGCCGCGCCTTTGATGCGGGTGGAGAAATCGGCAAGCGCCTCGATTTCCTCATGCAGGAAATGAATCGTGAGACGAACACGATTCTCTCGAAGACCTCCGGCATTGGTGAAGCAGGGCTCGGAATCACGAATCTCGCGCTCGGCATAAAGGCTAACATCGAAAAGATACGGGAGCAGGTTTTGAATCTTGAATAGCCGGTTGGAACGGGTCAGCCGGAGCCCGGAACGGAGTGACGGCTTCAGCGAACGCATCACCACGGTGTTCATCATCTCGGCGCCATCCGGATCGGGCAAATCGACATTGGTCGCCTGTTTATTGGCGCGGGATCCACAGCTCCGGTTTTCCGTTTCCTACACGACGCGAGGCGTGCGGGGCACTGAAAAGCCCGGCGAGAGCTATATTTATATCTCCCCCCAGGAGTTCGAAGAGCGTGTCGAGCGCGGCGAGTTCCTCGAGCACGCTAACGTCTTCGGTAATTACTATGGCACGAACCGCAAAGTGCTCGAGCAGGCGCGTAGCGAAGGCAAAGACCTGATCCTCGACATAGATGTTCAAGGTGCGAGACAATTGAAGGAAAGGATTCCGGAGGCCGTTAGTATCTTTGTTCTGGCGCCTTCTCGCGATATCCTCGAACAGCGGCTGCGTGCGCGATCCGAGGATTCCGAAGAAGTCATCCAGCGTCGGCTCCGGGAAGCGGCCGAAGAGATCCGCAACTACACGCAATACGATTATGTGTTGATCAACCATCAGCTCGAAGAATCTATCGAGACGTTGACGGCCATCATAAAGGCGGAACGGGTTCGCAGAATCCGAATGGAAGATCAGATACGGCCCATACTCCGAAGTTTCGAGTTGCTGCCGCCTTCGCTGTTTTAAGAAATTTTTTACGGGGGAATATGCCAGAAAAAACAAAATCTAACGCAATGTATGCCATTCCGGACGATGTGGACGCGAGTACGTACCGCTTCATCATCGTCGCGGCGAAACGCGCGCGGCAGTTGCAGGGCGGTCAGCGCAGCGTGCTGCCTGCCGCAAATAAAAAACCGACTGTCTTGAGCATGGAAGAAGTTCGGCGCGGACTGGTTCCTTACAGCGATCCATCCCGCGAAGAGGCACTGCCGGAAGAAGTCCTTCCGGAATAGTTCGCATGCGCATCGTGCTTGGCGTCGGCGGAGGAATCGCCGCCTACAAGTCGGCTGAGCTTGCGCGTACGCTTGAGGAGCGTGGCCATCAAGTCCAGGTAGTGATGACGCGCGCGGCGCAGGAGTTTATCCAGCCGCTCACGTTCGCCGCCCTCACCAGGCGAAAGGTAATCACTGGGTTGTTCTCTGACCCGGGCGACCCCGGCGCGCTTTCGAGCGCTGTCGAGCATATCGCTGTGGCTCAAGAGAACGATGCCCTAGTGGTCGCGCCTGCCACCGCCGATCTGATGGCAAAGTTCGCAGCCGGTTTGGCTGATGATTTCCTGTCGACTCTTTACCTCGCCTTCACGGGCGACGTAATTCTAGCGCCCGCCATGAATACGGCTATGTGGGAGCATCCTGCGACCCAGGCGAATCTAACGACGTTGCGCGAGCGTAACTGCTCGATCATCGATCCAGATGAGGGCTGGCTGGCTTGTGGAACGGTTGGCGCGGGCCGGCTCGCGGATCCGCTGCAGAATCGCCGATCATGTGGATTCGCTCGAGCGCCACAAAACGGATTTTGAGGGTGAAACCGTTCTCGTCACCGCCGGACCCACACAAGAGCCTATCGACCCCGTCCGCTACATCAGCAATCGATCCAGCGGCAAAATGGGCTATGCTCTCGCACAAGCGGCGGCAAAGCGGGGCGCCCGTGTACTGTTGATCTCCGGACCTGTCAGCCTGCCTACGCCAGCCAAAGTCGAGCTTATTTCGGTTCGCACTGCGCAAGAGATGCGCAGGGCGGTTCTCAATCATCTCGACGAAGCCACGATCATCATCAAAAGTGCCGCGGTTTCCGACTACTACGTTCCCGATGTTTCGCGCCAAAAGCTGAAGAAGACCGGAGGGCCGCTTTCGCTCGAGCTCGAGCCTACCCCTGACATTCTTGCCGAGATTGGACAGCGCAAGGGCGATCGCCTTCTGATCGGCTTTGCCGCGGAAACGCAAAACCTTCTCGAAGAAGCTCGCCGCAAGATGATCAGCAAACACTGCGACATGCTCGTTGGCAATCTCATCAATCAAGAAGGTCTGGGGTTTGACGCCGATCGGAATGAAGTCGACATCATCACCCAGTCCGGCGACGCGATTCATGCCGGCCCCGCCGATAAACGCGAGATCGCGGAGCGCATTTTGGATCAAATCGCCGCGCTGCGTCTCTCACGTACAGCCGTGGGCGTGCCCGCGTAACCACCAGCACGGCATGACGAGAGAGCAGGTCCGCTATTATCTGGAGTTCTATCGCGACTTGGGCTTTCAGTCCATCTATAAGCTTCCTGTCGCGCCCGAGCAAGAGTTGCTGAACGGTCCCGCCGTCCTCCCGAGCATTGCTCCGGAACACGACACGCTCGAAAAAATTCTGGCTGACATAGGCGATTGCCGGCGTTGCCGCCTGTGCGAAGCACGCCGCACGATCGTCTTTGGATCCGGAGACGAGCATGCGCGCGTGGTTTTTGTCGGCGAGGGCCCAGGCGCCGACGAAGACGAACAGGGATTACCGTTCGTCGGCCGTGCCGGCCAGTTGCTCACACAGATGATCGACAACACTGCCGCGAAGGAGGGCATACCTGTACGGCGCGCGGACGTTTACATCTGCAACGTTGTGAAATGCCGTCCGCCCGACAACCGGACGCCGCTCCCCGATGAAATGGAAATCTGCGGCCAGTTCCTGTTCCGGCAACTCATGGCCATCCGGCCGAAAGCCATCTGCGCTTTGGGTGCGACCGCGATGAAGGCTCTTCTAAACGTAAAAGAGGGCATAACAAGATCCCGCGGGAAGTGGCACAAGTGGCACGATATCCCCGTGATGGTTACCTACCATCCGTCATATCTCTTGCGCCAATACAATCAGCAGGCCAGGCGCGAAGCATGGGAGGACCTCAAAGCGCTTTTGCATTTCGTCTATGACTGAGGAGCGTATTGGATGAGCGGGCATCGCGGCCAGTTCATCACCTTCGAAGGCACCGAAGGAAGCGGTAAGTCGACCCAAATGCAGTTGCTCGTCGAGCGGCTTCGTGCGAGTGGCTTTACAGTTGTAGAAAATCAGGAGCCCGGCTCGACCACTATCGGCAAACAGGTTCGCCGCATACTATTGGACCCCGCTCATCAGGAGATGGCGCCGATGACTGAGCTGCTTCTAATGTTTGCTTCGCGCACGCAAGCAGCAGCCGAAATCATAGTTCCCGCGCTCGAGACCGGGCACTTCGTCGTAAGCGATCGCTTTACCGATTCGACGCTTGCCTATCAGGGCGAAGCTCGCGGGCTCGGTTTCGAGACTGTGATCAAAGCGCATCAGCTTGCGCTCGGCTCGCTGCTCCCGGATCTCACGCTATGCATCATGCTTGATCTCGAAACAGGCTTGGCGCGCGCGCAGGACCGTAGCCTACGCAATCGGGAAGATGCGATCGAGGCTCGGCTGGATCGCCAACCGCTCGAATTTCACGAGCGCGTCAAAGCCGGTTATGAAAAGATCGCTGCGCTCGAACCACAGCGCTTTCGCATGATCGACGGAGAGGGCGACCGTGCAACGGTGGCAAACCGGGTTTGGAATGAAGTCAATCCGCTCATAGCAGCGCGATGCAAATGACGGGCCCGTTCGAGAATTTTTACGGAAACGCGAATGTGGCGCAGGCGCTCGCTCACATGATCGAGCAAAAGCGCATCGCTCAAACCATTTTGCTGAGCGGACCGGAAGGAGTGGGCAAAGCCACCTTAGCGAGACGCTTCGGCGCTGCTCTATTGGGCGATAGCGCCAAGATTGAGCGCGACGATCTCAGCCTGCCTGCGAATGTAGAGATCATTGAGCAACGCGACAAGTGGCCTTCGGAAAAACGCGCTGAAGATCCGCTACTCTTCTCGACTCACCCCGACTTTGTCACTTTTGCGCCGGAAGGTCCCCTGCGGCAGCTCACGATCCAACAAATGCGGGCGCTCAGGGCGCGTGCGCAATTCAAGCCGCTTCACGGGGCTCATCGGGTGTTTCTGATCGATCACTTGCACCGTGCAAACGAGCAAGCGGCCAACTCGCTGCTCAAACTCCTCGAAGAGCCTCCCGAGCATCTGGTGATCATCGCCACTGCCGAGAATTTGTATGATCTCTTGCCAACCATACGATCGCGTTCTATGATCCTGCAAATGAGCGCGCTTTCGGATATCGAGATGCGTGAATTCGTCGAGGCGCGGAAATTGCCCGATGCGGATGCCCGCATCGCTTTGAGTGAAGGTTGCCCAGGGTTGGCAGTCACTCTCGACATCGAAGAGTTTCGAGAACGCCGCGCGCTGATTCTCACTGCACTCGAGTGTGGGGCCGGTATCGCGCCGTTTTCAAAATGGGTTCAAAGCTCGGAAGGTTTTGCAGCTCGAAAATCCGAAAAACTGGAGTTATACCTGAAAGTCGCTTACTCGGTTCTCGAAGACATTCTGCGGCTTTGGCAGGGCGAGCACGCGATGAAAAACCGTGATATCGAGCAGCGTTTGCATGCGATTTCGCAGGCTGTTACATTTCGCTGGATTGAGCGTGCGCTATGTTATTTGGATGAACTCGTCGAGATGGTACGCAGGAATATCCAGAAGCTTCCGGCCCTCGACGCTTTTATTATTAACCTGCGTAACCACCCGGAGAGTGTTCGCACCTAAATAGGCAAACGCAGTTCGCCTGAACCGAGGAACAATGAGAGACGAGAGGCGCCCCGACGCGCTCATCAGAAGACCCGTTCGTGCGCCGGGCATGGAAGACAAGGATCCGTTACGACGCGCGCCCGCGAGTAAAAAAGCTCCACCGGAGCAGACCAACGCCGAACAGTTTTATTACTCGAAGCAGATGCAGGGCAAAACCCACATGATCGTCGTTCTCACCGACGGCGAGCAACTCGAAGGAGTCATCGAGTGGTACGACCGCGAGTGCCTGAAGCTAAACCGAGACGGCGCGCCCAACCTGCTTTTATACAAGCACTGCATCAAATACCTGTACAAGGCCGGCCCGGAATAGGGCTGCCAAATTTCGGGCTTGACAAAAATCTAGTTTGCAGCGCAAACTAGAATGCGGGATGGACTACTCCGGTCCGCAGTTCACAAGTCCCGGCGAGCGGGCGAGCGTTTATCGGTTTAGCGAGGGGCTGCCGGAAACAGTGTTCGGAATCGCAATGTTGCTGATGGGCACCACCGGCCTGCTGTGGCGCGTTTACCTTCCTTATGCCTGGATGGAAGTTCTGTTTCTTGTCGCGTGTCTTTCCGTTTTCATCCTGATCATCTTCGGCGGAAAATCTTGGATTGGATAAAATCCTACATCACCTATCCGCGTACGGGATTCGTGCAGTCACCCCTTGACGCAAGCTCTCCAGCACCGTTGACCACACTAGAAATTTCGCTTTCCCGGCCGGCGCACGCGTCAATCTATTTTGTTAAGTCTCCGGGCGCGCAGCGCATGATGCCGATAATCGCAGGGGCAGCGTGGCTCTTCTTCCGAGGCCTATTTACCCTTATTCACTATCTGCGGACGAACCCTCGCCGACCGCAAACGCAAGAGATTCACGCGTGAACGAACGCATTCAGGATCTGGCGCAAGTGGATCGCGTGATCCACGAGCCGGCGCGACTGATGATTATGACCATTCTCCGCAGCGTCGAAGAAGCTGACTTCCTCTACTTGCAGCGAGAGGGCGGCTTCACGCAGGGCAATCTGTCGAGTCATCTTGCAAAGCTCGAAGAAGCCGGATACGTGCAAATCCAAAAGGTCTTCAAGGGAAAAACGCCGCTCACGATCTGCAAACTCACGGAGACCGGAAAGGACGCATTGCGAGACTACTCGTACCGCATGGTCGGAGTTCTTCAGCCGCTGAATGGGACGGCAAGTAAGGCGCGCAAGCGAGCTACGTAAGCCTGCCCCAGTACACTTTCGTCTCTGATAGGAAATCAATTTGGCCCTGCGTTTCGTAGCGTTCGAAGAGATCCGTGACGTCCTTCATCATCTCCGCGTATCGCAACTCGCCGGGCAGCGGAATCACTGAGTACGAGAGCAATCGCCCGCTTAGCCTTTCGAAGTCGAGCCGCTCGAGCATGTCAAATCCGGCGCTTTCAACCGGCTCCGGCCGCACAAATTCTTCAACAGCATGTTTCGCGTAAGGATGAATCCGAGGGTCCGCGTATTTTCGAAACAGCTCGCGCACGTCAAGCATGAAGGCCGAGGCTTCTTTTCGCCACCGGTTCGTAAGCACGATCAGCGCACCGTTGTCTTTCAGAATCCTGCGGAACTCTTCACGGCAACGGTTTTTATCGAACCAATGAAAGGCAGATCCCACGACCACGAAGTTGGCGGCTGCATCCGGTAAATGCGTGGCTTCAGCCGTTCCGTCTATGCTCGAAAAATTAGAGTAGCCGCTGAGAAGCGTTTCAGCCAGACCGCGCATCTCCGCGTTCGGTTCAACGCCGTAGACCAGCTTGCAGTGTGGGAGAAACAGCTCCGCCGATATGCCGGTTCCGGAGCCGATATCGGCAATCACCGATTCTGTTGAAAGCCCGGCATGCGCCGCTAGATATGGGATCACTTCAACGGAGTATCTGGGCCGGCACTCAGCGTAGTACGCGGCGCGCGTTGAGAAACGCGTCGTACTATCCGGTACAGGTACGTCCATTCTTTAGGCGATCACTTTGGGAAGCTCGCAGGCGAAATTCCGGCATTCGTACAAGGTGATTCTGCCTTTGCGTTCGAGTTGTGCAAGGAACGGCGCGGTTTCGGCAAGTCTTTGGGCCGACGTATCGGTGATAACCAGAACAACTGAATTCGGCGCAAATTTCTCACGCCGCTCGGCGAGCAAGCTCTCAACTCGAGTGTCCATATCGGCGCACCGGAATACGACTTGCTCGGGTTCCGAAAGCCAGCGTCCCGAGAGCAACCAGCATTTGTGGCGCCATCGTGGGCTGAACTTCGAGCTTCGAAGCAGCCCACCGCAAACATTTTTCTGCCCGATCCCGAAAGCTGCTATCTCCAGTCAGCTCCCCCAGCCTCAACAGCAGGTCTGAAGCAACCGAGTTCCCCGACGGCTCCGCGCCATCGTAGTCGTCCTTCATGCGTAACAGTAGATCGCTCGCGTCACCGGCAGTGCTGAAAAACCCGCCTTGTGTTCGATCTTCAAACTGCTCAAGCCCATTCTTTGCAAGGCGTACAGCAGTTTCCAGATGCGCAGGATTGAAAGAGGCCTCGAACAAATCAAGAAGCGCCTGCGCGAAGAACGCATAATCATCAAGGAAAGCCGGAACCGCCGCTTCGCCTTCACAGTAGCGCCTGAGCAGCCGTCCTGATTTGGAATCGTACATCGTCGAAAGCAGAAACGAGAGGGCGCGCTCAGCCGCTTCCAGGTACTGCTTTTCGCGCAGGACAATATAGCCTTTCGCCAAAGCCGAAATCATCAGGCCATTCCAGGAAGTCAGAATCTTTGTGTCAAGGTGTGGTCTTGGCCGCTTACTTCGCACATCGAATAACGCTGCGCTTCGCCCGATCCAGAGCCTCTCGATCCGCTTCTTCGGCGTCCATGGCTTCGTAGAGAATGTTTCGCCCGGTAAACTCTGCATGCGGGTCTTGCGCGACGTTGCCCTCCGCCTTTACGCCAAAGTGCGCGCAAAACACCTCGGCTTCGCGGCCGCCCAAGACTGCCTCGATTTCACTCTTTCGCCAGATGTAGAAAGCGCCCTCGCCCGAATGCGAGGGGTTCTCCGGATCGGGACTGTCCGCATCTTCAGCCGAATAGAAAGCCCCACCGGGATCCGTCAGATCGCGCAGAACGTACGAAAAGATTTCCCGGGCGCTTGCCGCAAAGCTCTCCTCGCGCGTGACCTGATACGCCTCCAGATACGCGATTGCGAGCTGCGCTTGATCATACAGCATCTTTTCGAAATGCGGCACAAACCAGCGCTCGTCCACCGAGTAGCGATGGAAACCGCCGCCCAAGTGATCCTGCACGCCGCCGCGCGCCATGCCGCGCAATGTAGTAGTCACCATCTCGAGAGCTTCTGGGTTATTTTTAGTTGCCGAATACCGGAGCAGAAAATTCAACACTACGGGCCGCGGGAACTTTGGAGCACTGCCGAAGCCGCCCCACTGCGCGTCAAAGCTGCGCCGAAACTGCCAAAATGCCGTGTCGAGCAGCTTCGCTTCCGGCTCGCCTCGAGTGCCGGCCGCCTCCGCAATGGAACGAAGCTGCTCGATAACGTGCTCGCTCGAGCCTTCTATCCGGTCACGCTCACGTTTCCAGGCGTGAGCAAGCTGCTCTAAGATCGCGGCGAAACCAGGACGCCCGTATCGGGAATCGGGCGGGAAATAGGTCCCGCCAAAGAACGGTCTCAACTGCGGCGTAAGCCAGACTGACATCGGCCATCCGCCGCTTCCGGTCGATGCCTGGACAAACAGCATGTAGATGCGATCGACATCGGGCCGTTCTTCCCGATCCACTTTCACCGCCACATAATCACGGTTCAAGATCTCCGCAGTCCGTTCATTTTCGAAGGATTCATGCGCCATGACGTGGCACCAGTGGCAGGTGGAATAGCCGACCGACAGAAAGATTGGCTTGTCTTCCCTACGCGCCTTTTCAAAAGCCGCTTCCCCCCACGGAAGCCAAGCGACCGGATTGTGTGCGTGCTGCCGAAGGTACGGACTCTTCTCATCAATCAGCGCGTTGGTGTTCATGCGCTTTCAGTCTAGCGTCGGAATGCGGCATGGCGTCCCATGCGCGGAACGGAGTTTCCCAGTTCTGCACGGTTCACAAGCACGGTGCGGCTGCGCTCTCTTCGCCGGTGCCAAGTTGCGGCTGAGCAAATTGGTACCTGAAATGCCGATTCGGTGCCGGAGGGATGCTCGATGACAGAACGGAGCCGTGATTTGGTGGGAGGACCGCTCAGCCTGGATTACTTCATGCGGCGGGCGGCTGACGGGTGGACATTAGCGGCAGTCGAATGGGTGCGGGAAGTGGAAGTACCGGAGGCGATGCCGGAGACGGCGGGTCTCAAGGTTCGCATCGAGCCCGAAGAGATTCCGTACGGATTGCGCATCGGCGAGGACGGACAACACCTCGAAGACAATCCAGTAGAGAAAACAGCTTTGCTGCTCATATTGGAAAAGATTGTCATGGAAAAGCGGCTCAGCCAAATCGCTGAAGACCTGAACCGCCAGGGGCTTAGGACGCGGGTAGGCACGCATTGGACCTCATCCGCGATTTTCGACCTGCTACCGCGATTGATCGAAGCCGGCCCCAAACTGCTCAAGAGCTCCGAATGGCGGCAACGGCGCGATCAGCTCACGAGCGCGCGGCTTCAGATGTAGAGCGGACGAAGCTAGCTATTTTCCCTCTGCCGCGGGCAGCGGCTTGCGAGGGAATTCTTCCTCATCATTCGCGATGTCATATACAAACGTTGCAATCACGGCAGACGCCTGCATCAAGTCTTCCGGGATGGCATGGCTGTACGTATCCATATCAGAGTGGTGTGTTACCGTGCCGTAATCGAGCGGATCCTGTATGAACTGGAATCCGGGCAATCCTACGGCATCAAAGGAAAGGTGGTCGGTGCCGCCGGTGTTCTTGAGTGATGTGGTGGTCACCCCTAAATCGCGAAATGGCTCCATCCACTTCTCGAACAGAGGACGGGCCGCATCATTGCCCTGCAGGTAAACCCCGCGAACCTTTCCGCTCCCGTTATCCAAATTGAGATAGGCATCGAGCTTCCCATGCTCAGGCTTTACCTGCATGGTCTTCGGATCAGCGAAGTGCGCCTTCACGTACGCTTTGGACCCATACAGGCCTTGTTCCTCTCCACTCCACAAACCGATGCGCACCGTCCTATCCAGCCTGAGGTTCAGCGTCTTCAGGATTCTCATCACTTCGATCATCACGGCGCTGCCCGCGCCGTTGTCAGTGGCGCCGGTGCCTGAGTGCCAAGAATCGAAATGGGCTCCGACCATCACGACTTGATCGCGGTTTTTTCTGCCCGGGAATTTCGCCGATGATGTCGATACCATCAACATCGCTGTTAGAAACTTTGGCTTGTAAGTCCATCCGAACCGAAACTGGCTGCTTGCCAACCACTCGCGTCATGCGCGAGTACTGTTCCTCGGTAACGACGAAGGTCGGGGGCGCCATGGCATCCTTGGCCTTATGTGAACCAGCCGCCTCGGCGAAGATGAGGCCGTTGTGCGCCCTTCTGTCAGCGCGAATCACTCCTACGACGCCTTCATCGTGAAAAAAGCGCCCTTGCTCATTGATCAGAGCGAAATATTCGTCAATGAGCTGGTCGATGGTTGCATCGGGAAGACTTTCAAAGTACTTGTATGCTTCTTCCTCATCCGCCGGGATTTTCAGTTGATCAAGGGGAATATTCCGGCGAACGGCGGGTTCCGGCGCTTTGGCGATATCTGCCAGCTCGGCGTCGGTGTAGCGACGGAATAGAGGTTTCTCGCTTGGTTTGGGAGTCTTCTCCTCTGAGATCAAAACGATCTTTCCCTTGAGCTTGCCCTTCCAGTGCGCCTTATACTCTTCAAAAATCTTCTTGTTGTCTTTGATATCACCAAATCTTCCCTCCCGCATCGGCGCTAGCAGAATATCTCCTGTCTTGATGCCGTCCGTGGGCGCGCTCCAGGCCAGAGGAGCCGCGACCAGATGCGAATAGCGGGGCGTGAGCATATCGAGCGTGTAGTTCTGAAGCGACCAGCTCCTGCCGAAGGGGCCCCATTTCTCCGCGTGCACGTTCTCGATACCGTATTCCTTCAGTTGCGACATGGCCCAATCAGCCGCCTGCTGGAACTCGGGTGAACCAGTCAACCGAGGCCCATACACGTCGGAGAGATTCAACAAGTGGTCCATGACCTTCGAGTTATCGAAGGCCTCCATCTTGATCCTGTGGACGACTTCGAGGGTCTTATCTTGTGCCCTAACCGGAACTACAAAAAGCGCGAGGAAAAGGGAACTAACTGTAAGCGTTCGCATACAGCTTCCTGTTGTATCACGGTCTTATCGGACGCTCAGTTGATCGAACAAGAAAGAATAAGCATCCGTATACTGAGCGACCCTCTCACTGAGCGAGGAGCCAATGCCATGCCCGGCATTGCTAGTGGTGCGCAGGAGGATGGGACCTTTCGAATGGCCAACGGATTGAAGCCTCGCGACCATTTTCCGCGAGTTCGCAGGATCGACGCGCGGATCGTTATCGCCAGTCAGAAAGATCGCAGCGGGATACGTTTTCTCACTCGAGACGTGATGATACGGCGAGTAGGAGTATAGCGCCTTAAACTGATCGAGTTCCTTCACTGTCCCGTATTCAGTCACGTTGAACGCGCCGTTTGGAGATAGCTCGAGGCGCAGCATGTCATAGATCCCGACGAACGCGACCGCAACGCGATACATCTCCGGATGCTGTGTGAGTGCAGCACCCATCAGCAGCCCGCCGTTGCTGCCTCCGATAATCCCCAAGCGCGCGGGCGTCGTGTACTTGTGCGAGACAAGATACTGCGCACAAGCATAGAAATCGTCGAACACGTTTTGCTTGTGGGTCAGCTTGCCGGCATCGTGCCATTTTTCTCCGTACTCGGTGCCGCCGCGCAGGTTCGTATCAACAATCACAAACCCATGATTGAGCAGCACCCGGTTCAGCGGATTCAACTGGGGCGTCCGGCTGAGGCCAAAGCCGCCATACCCAGTCAGCAAGACTGGATTTCCGCGGTCGAGTTTAGTGCGCTTCAGACGAATAATGTTAAGAGGTACGCGCGTGCCGTCCTTGGAAATGGCGAAATCACGTAGGACTTCCGCGTCATTGAATGACATGGAAAAAGGCGGCGAAAGAACCGGAATCAACTCGGGGGTTTGCCCGGAAGACGGATAGCGCAGCCATTGAGGACCCTGTATGTATCCGGCGGTTCTAAAAAGAACCTCCTCGCGGCTTAGGCGTTTCATTCCGTTGACCGAGAGTACGCCCTGGATCGGCACTTTACCGGCGAACTTGCCGTCAGGGGTGAACATTCTGATCTGCGAGGGGCCGCCTACCATATCGACGACGTACAGGCGATCGCGCGCGGGCGCGAAATCTTCAATCGCCACGTCACTCTCCGGCACTGCAATCTGGATTGTGTCGAGCGAGTCGGCCGGATCGCGCACGTGCAGTATCCTCCCCATTGGGGAGTTCTGCCGCGACAGCAAGTAGAGCGAATCGTCAACTCCAAACCGGGCCTCGCTGATCTGATCGGAATAATGCGTGAGCTGGCGCCAGCTTCCATCGGCACCGCGAATCAGGTGAAAGAACTCGCCTCCATCGCCGTTGGCAACCGTGGCGAGAATCCACTTTCCGTCATCACTCGACTGAAGCGCGATCTCGGCGATACGCGGAAAATCCTTTCCCGCTTCATAGTGGTCGTTAGTTTCTGGATCGCCCAGCTTGTGAAAATAGATCTGCTGATAAAAATTAAGGTCGGCGGGTGCGCGCTCCCCGGACCGCGGATATCTGGTGTAGAAGAAGCCGGTATCGTCCATATTCCAGGCAACACTTCCTCCAGCGGTTCCGTTGTTGACGCGCGGAATGAGATCGCTGCTTAGTTCCTTGCCCGAATCCACTTCGAAGAGGTGAAGGTCGCCCGCTTCACTACCCAGCCGGGAAAGCGAAATCGCGACATAACGGCCGTTGTGCGATGGTTCGAAGAAGTCGATTTCGACGTGACCGTGTGCGTCCACTTGCAGTGGATCCATTACGACTCTTTCGGGAGTGTGGTTAGTGAGCGATGCAAAGAGAACCAGTTCGGGTTGCTCGCGCGAGGGGTCCGATTTCAGCGCGAAAACTTCGCCCGCTGCAACGCGCACCGCACCGTATGTCGTGGGCAACTGCTTAATGGTTGCGGTGAGTTCCTGCGCAAGCGCCGCACGGCCTGGAATCGTGTCGAGCACCGAGCGGGTATACCGATTCTCCTCGCGGACCCATTGCTTTACGCGCGGATCTGAAAAATTCTCCAGCCAGCGGTAATCATCGATGACCGTGATCCCGTGATAGACGTCTTTGACTGGCTCTTTCGGCGTGACGGGCGGCCCTTGAGCCCTCGCCGAAAGAACGGATAGGAGGAGAACTCCCCAGCGCAGCTCGTGTTTGATTAGCCCTTTCATTATTGGTTACGCCAAATGGTTTCGAGCTTATCCCTGAATCGCGAATACACGTAAGATGCGACGAGCAATAACGTTCCCAAAGCCACAAAGGCCGAGATTCGATAGAAACGGCTCAACAGCCAGACGTCGTATAAGTACAGCTTCGCGATCACGAAGCCAATCACAACCAAGCCTATGACACGATCGATGGCGAATGCACGCGCGACGCCGGATGCGATCATTGCGACGGCGTAGAGGGCCAGGAAGACTGAGACGCTTTCGCTCATAAAACTCGCTCGGACAGTAGCTTCGATGTTATGGGTTGCCCAGACATCGAGCTCTCGTATGACGGCGTCTAGCAAGCAAGCATGCCCAATGAGGTAGAGCATCGTATAAAACCGTCGGCTGCTGCTGGCTGTCATGTAGGCTCCGGCGAGGTGAATCAAGGCCAGAGCAAGGGCGAAGAGCGCGATCCAGTGTGCGTCCCGCCGCTGTGAAAGCATCCCGATCGAAACGAGCGCCCAAAACGCGTTCAGCGGGAGCAGTAGTAGAGCGCCTGCTTCTTCGTTACTGGGGCGCGGCTGAATCAAAGTAATCCAAAACAGGCCAAAAAAGACGCACAGAAATAATAGACCCACGCCGGTGTTTCCGGGTCCGTGAACACTCGCCCACTCCAGAAACAATGTCGTGGTACCTACAAAGGCGATGACCTGCAATATAAACCAGCGCCGGCGTATTGTTAAGCCGAAGGAAGAGACATCCAGGATCAACAGGTACGGGAACAGAAACCACGGATGAATTGCTCCCTTTTGCAGTAACGGCGGAGTCAGAAAACCTCCGATCAATCCAAGGGCGGCAATTGCAGGGTGTTCATAACGGAAAGAGAGAAAAACAGCCAAAGCGGAAGCCGCAACCATGGCGACAAAGGCTGCCGCTTGCGGCACGAGTTGATAGTAGGCGAAGGAGGCGTAGAGCGAGATATAAAGAATCGCGAGACCGCATCCGCAGACGCCTTGTGAGAAGACTCGCTGTCCGCGCTTGCGGAGCCAATCGGCGACGCCGATCAAGATCAAGCCGGCGACAAGACCGAGAACAACGCGGCCCGACGCCGTGATCCACTTATTATCGACAGCATATTTGAAGAAGAAGACAATGCCGATGGCGAGCGTGATTGCGCCGATGCGGTTGACGATCGTGAGTCCAAACCGTGACTCTAGTCCGTGAGAGTGCGGCTGTGGGTAGTTAGAGCCGTCACGTGGTTCCGGGCTCGGCGTTAATGGAGTGCTCGTTGTAACCGAAGAGGAACTTCTTTCTAGCTCCCACAGTCGTCGTGTGATCTGCGCAAGTTGAGCAGATAAGCTCTCAACGGCCGCGCGGAGTTGCCTCAGCTCATCGGCCGCGTCGGGCATCAGGCGACGGTTTCGGCTACGGCCTCAGTTGCGCCGTACTTCTGCGCGACGTAATTGTCGAGGATTTCGCGAAACTCCGCCACGATGTAGTCGCCGCGTAAGGTAGTCGAGAGTTTGCCGTCCACGTACACAGGGGCTACGGGTTTCTCAAACGTGCCTGGCAGCGAAATGCCGATATTTGCGTGCTTCGATTCGCCCGGACCGTTGACGACGCAGCCCATAACTGCAACTTTCATCTCTTCGACGCCAGAGTACTTTTCGCGCCAGACAGGCATCTGCTCGCGCAAATAGGTCTGGATCTGATCGGCCATGTCCTGGAAGAAAGTGCTTGTCGTGCGCCCGCAACCCGGACAGGCGGCGACTTGCGGCGTGAAGCTGCGCAAGTTCAATGTCTGCAGGATCTGCTGGCACACCACGACCTCTTCTGTTCGATCTCCGTTGGGTAGCGGAGTGAGCGATGCACGAATCGTATCGCCGATGCCTTGCTGAAGCAAAATGGAAAGTGCGGCGGTCGTCGCGACAATTCCCTTCGATCCCAAGCCGGCTTCCGTCAGTCCCACGTGTAACGGATAATCGGAGCGACGGGCCAGCATCTGGTAGACGTCAACGAGATCCTGCACATTGCTGACTTTTGCGCTCAGGATGATTTTGTCGTGCGCGAGACCGCACGCCTCGGCGAGCTCAGCGCTGCGCACGGCACTCTCGACAATGGCGCGCTTGGTGACTTCCATCGCATCGAGAGGCTCAGGGGAGCGCGAATTCTCGTCCATCATCCGGGTCAGCAGAGCGGCATCGAGCGAGCCCCAGTTGACGCCGATCCGCACGGGCCGGTCGTACTCGATGGCGACCTCAATCATGGTCCGGAAATTGTCATCGTGCTTCTTGCCGATATCGACGTTGCCAGGATTGATGCGGTATTTGGCGAGGGCACGGGCGCACTCGGGATATTTCTTCAGCAGGACATGCCCGTTGTAGTGGAAGTCGCCGATGATCGGGACATTCACGCCGAAACTGTTCAGCGTTTCTACGATCCGGGGAACCGCTTGCGCGGCTTCTTCGGTATTAACGGTAACGCGAACCAGCTCAGAACCGGCCCGGACCAACTCCATAATCTGGTTCACAGTTGCCGCTGTGTCGGCCGTATCGGTGTTGGTCATCGACTGCACGACGATCGGGTTCGATCCGCCAACCTTCACACCTCCGACGTTGACGGCGACCGATCTCCGGCGCGGCAAAACAGCCATTAAAAGCGAACCTCCAGTGGAACCTTGAATTTCTATTCTAGCAATCAGATCAGCAATTTAGAGCGATTTTACGAAACGAACTGGTGCGCTGGCGGGATATAATGCCTTAGGAGCTCCTTTCATTGAATCTGCGCGGATTCGTGCGCCTTTTCGCGCACATGCAGTTACTTCCCATTCTCGAGAACGGCGAAGAGACCACGCTGGTGGGCGGTCAAGCGGTAATGGAGGGCGTCATGATGCGCTCACCGCACAGCTATTGCGTGGCGGTTCGCAAGCCGACCGGCGAGATCGTTACGGAAGAGAGTCCGCTCGCGCGCCTTTCGGACCGGCATCCGATTTTCAAATGGCCCGTGCTTCGAGGTTTGGGCACGCTCGGACAGGCAACGTGGCTGGGCATGAAGGCCCTGCGGTTTTCGGCGAATTGCGCGCTCGACGACGGCGCGGAAACGCTTGAAAAGAAGCAGAAGAAGGAAGTTGCGCCTTGGGCAATGGCGCTGAACATTGTATTTTCGTTGGCTTTCTTTATTGGCCTATATAAATTTGTTCCGCTGTATTGCGCGACGTTGCTCGGCAGGGTGGTTCCGGCCGTGGGCAGCCGGTTTGCGATCAATATGGTTGACGGTGTCCTGCGCATCCTGATTTTTCTCGGATTTCTTTACTTGCTCTCGCGGATGAAAGACATTCATCGGGTCTTCGAATATCACGGGGCGGAGCACAGGGTGGTCTTCAATTTCGAATCGGGCGAACCAGTAAAGGTCGAGAACGCACAACGATTCGTGACCTGGCATCCGCGCTGCGGAACGAGCTTTTTGATGGTGGTCATGATAATTTCCATGATCTTTTACGCTTTTCTCCCGTTCGACAATTTCTGGGTGAAATTTGTCTCGCGCGTGGCGTTGCTGCCTGTGGTTGCCGGCGTGAGTTACGAACTGATTCGCTTCGCTGCAAAGCACCAGGGCGGGTTGCTGGCTGTGCTCACGCGGCCCGGCTTATGGCTGCAACGTGTGACGACGCAGCCACCATCAGACGCACAGACCGAAGTAGCCATTCACGCGCTCGAGCACGCGATGCAGCTCGAGCAGGCGCAAGGGGGCACGCTCGTAATCGCCTGAGAGGCGCTGCTGAACGGTTCTGCCGATGCAATATCAAGATCGCTTAGAAGGAGCCGAGGCGCGATTCAGCGAACTGACCGCCCGGATGGCCGATCCGGCTGTGATCAGTGATGGTGAGCAGTATCGGAAGATCACGAAGGCGCAGAGTGAGCTAACGGAGCTCGTATCGACATACCGCGAATGGAAGAAGGCGGATCAGGAACTGCAAGACGCACGGGCGATGTTGACCGAAAGCGAACCCGAGCTGCGTCAAATGGCGGAAGCGGAGATTGTGCGGCTGGAACCGCAGCTTGCCGCGATCGAGCAGCATCTCGAACTGCTTCTGCTGCCCAAAGATCCGAATGATGAGAAGGACGTGGTGCTCGAGATCCGCAAAGGCGCGGGAGGTGACGAGGCGTCGCTGTTTGCCGGCGAGGTTTTTCGGATGTACACGCGATACGCAGAAGAACAGGGGTGGCGCGTCGAAGTTACTTCGTTAAGCGAGTCGTCGGTCGGCGGGCTGAACGAGGTGATCGCGCTCATTAGCGGCAATAAGGTTTACAGCCGGTTGAAGTATGAGAGCGGCGTGCATCGGGTGCAGCGCGTGCCGGCTACTGAGACGCAGGGACGTGTGCATACCTCAACGATCACGGTTGTTGTTATGCCGGAAGCTGACGAGGTGGATATCCAGATCGATCCGAAAGACCTGCGCATCGACACGTTTTGCTCGTCGGGTCCGGGCGGGCAATCCGTCAATACGACGTACTCGGCTGTACGGATAACGCACTTGCCGACGAACACCGTCGTTTCGTGCCAGGACGAGAAATCACAGATTAAGAACCGCTCGAAGGCGATGCAGGTTCTTCGGTCGCGCCTGTACCAAATGGAGTTGGAAAAGCAGCTCGCGCAAATCGGCGCGGAACGGAAGAGCATGGTCGGAACCGGCGACCGGAGCGAAAAGATCCGGACGTATAACTTCCCGCAGAACCGGGTGACCGATCATCGCATCGGTTTGACGCTGCATCAGCTCGATTTGGTCATGCAAGGCCGGCTTCAGCCGATTATCGATGCGCTCACCAGCTATTATCAAGCCGAGCGGCTGCGCGACGAAGGCCGAGCCGCCTGATTCGAGTGGACGGTCCGTGACCGTTCAAACCGCTTTACTTCAAGGCACAGAAATACTCGAGAGGGCGGCGGTTGCTGTGCCGCGGCTCACTGCCGAAGTGCTACTGTGCCACGCCATGCACTGCGATCGCACACATCTCTATGCGCATTCTGACGAAGTACTGAACGACCGGGTATGGATTCATTACGGACGGTATCTTAAGGAGCGGCTTGGCGGCAAGCCGACCCAGTACATCACCCGGCATCAGGAATTTTTTGGGCGCGATTTTTTCGTGAACTCAGATGTGCTGATTCCCCGGCCAGAAACGGAACATCTGGTCGAGACGGCGGTTCGGTTTCTCAAAGAGCATCCGAGCTCTCGAGTACTGGACGTGGGTACCGGTTCCGGCGCAATTGCAATCAGCGTCGCTCTCGAATGTGGCCGCCCCGTGCTGGCGTCGGACATTTCAGAACGTGCGCTTGCCGTTGCAGAACGGAACAGGCGTACGTACCAGGCTCCAGTGTCTCTTTTCGCCGCGGATCTTTTGGATGCAGTCATGCCGGCGAGCATCGATGTTGCCGTTGCGAATCCGCCGTATGTTCCGGGCGCGGATGCGGCCAACATGCAGAAGGAAGTTCGGGATTGGGAGCCGCACCTTGCGCTGTTTGCGGGTGAAAGCGGATTTGAGATTTACGAGCGCCTTATCCTGGGCAGCGGAATCGCCCTGAAGCGGGGCGGGCGTTTATTCATGGAATTGGGATATCGCTCTCTCGAGCGAGTTCGGGAGATGCTGACAGCGGACTGGACTGACATTGAAGTAAGTTCGGACCTGGCGGGTTTGCCGCGCGTGATCGGAGCTACTCTCAGAAGCTAGAAGCAAGAATATGAGCCGCCTGGTATGTCACGTAGATATGGATGCGTTCTTCGTTTCGGTCGAAGAGCTCTTTAATCCATCGCTCAAGGGCAGACCGGTCGTAGTCGGCGGCAAACGCGATCAGCGAGGAGTGGTGGCTGCAGCATCGTACGAAGCGCGGAAGTTTGGAGTACATTCTGCGATGCCGTTGCGCACTGCTGCGCGATTGTGTCCAAAGGCGACCTTCGTAGAAGGGAACCCGCATCGATACCGGGAATACTCGAAGAAAGTTTTCGCGGTTCTGAACCGGTTTTCACCACAGGTAGAGATGGCTTCGATCGATGAAGCGTACGTCGACTTGACTGGAACAGAACGGCTTTGGGGGCCGGCCCTCAAAGCAGCCCACGCCTTGCATGAGGCGATTCGAACCGAAACAAGCCTGAAGTGCTCGTTAGGGCTCGCCTCTTCACGCCTGGTCGCGAAAGTGTCGTCAGATCAGGCGAAACCCAACGGAGTGTTGTACGTCTTGCCCGGGCAAGAGGCTCGTTTTCTAGCGCCGCTCGAAATACGCAAGATCCCTGGAGTAGGGAAAAAGACCGAAGCATCACTACAGAAGCTCGGCATCCACAAGGTTGGAGATTTAGCAGCGCTTGACGAAACTTTCCTGGCTTCTCATTTCGGCCGGTGGGGTCTGGCGCTGGCGGGGAAGGCTCGCGGGCAAGACGCAGGCGGCTGGTTCGATTCAGAGATCGGTGAAGCCGAAGATCCGAAGTCTATCAGTCACGAACACACGTTTTCGGACGATAGCTCTGACCGGGATCGCATTGAAACCACGCTGCTGAAGCTGTCTGAGATGGTTGCGAAGCGCTTGCGCGAGCACCAACTTTACTCACGTACCATTCAACTGAAGCTTCGGGATGAGGACTTCTCGACCGTGACGCGGGCGTGCACGCTCGATCACGCCACGCAGCTCGATGGCGAAATCGCGACTGCGGTGATTGGATTATTTCGCGCGGCGTGGAACGGGCAGATTCCGATTCGCCTGGTTGGTGTTCACGCCGGGTCATTGGAGCACGCGGAAGGGCAGATGAGCTTGCTCGAGGAACCGAAGCTTTCCCGCCTGCGCGACGTGTTCCGCTCCGTCGATCACATCCGAGGGCGGTTCGGTGAAAGTTGCATTTCGCTGGCCAAGAGTATGGACGCGGGCATTCGGGAGAGAGTGCATGAGAATCCCTTCGATCTCGCCGGAAAGGGCGGAAGAAAAAGCGATTCTAAAGAACAGGCGAGCGGTCTAGAAAATAGCCGCGACGGGAATCGTCATGCCTAGAAAGTCAATGGTCTCGCATCTGCGCGGGATTCGAGCGGCTCAAGCAGCTTTATCAGCCGCCGCACAATTTTAGCGTGGAGTGGCATCGCGCTCCGTGACAAAACGATTTCTCCCTCGATGAGCTCATCGGACCGGCCATCTGCCCGGGGCGGCACTCGAAGATACTCTTCAACGGAAAGCAGTGTCACGATAGCCATTTGTTCGCGGTATGCGTCAGCGACTACGCAGCCTTTACAATCTTCGCAAAGGATTGCGGATCGAGACTTGCGCCGCCAACCAAAGCGCCATCCAGCTCCGGCTCTCTCATGAGCGCGTTGATATTGTCCGGCTTGACGCTGCCGCCGTAGAGAATGCTAAGCTGGTCAGCCGCTTCCCGGCCGAAGCGCTTCCCGGCTTCCGAGCGAATGAGGGCGTGAGCTTCGGATGCGATCTCAGGCGTGGCCGTTTGTCCTGTCCCGATCGCCCAAACCGGCTCATAGGCAATAACGATTTTCGCGAATTGCTCTTCGGTGAGGCCGGCAAGGCCGCCCGCGAACTGGCGGACCAAAACTTCTGCGGTGTTCCCTGCCTTGTGATCTTCGAGGCGCTCACCGACGCAAACGATGGGCGTCAGTCCCGATTCGATGGCGGCCTGAGTTTTCTTGAGCACGTCGGCATCCGTTTCATGAAAATACTGGCGCCGCTCGCTGTGCCCGACCAGGACCCAGGTCGCACCGGCGGCGGACAGCATCTCGCCCGAGATTTCGCCAGTGTACGCTCCCTCTCTCTCCCAAAACAGGTTCTGTCCACCGATGCGAATGGCCGTATCCCGAGTGGCTTTGACGGCGGCGGGGATATTTATGGCGACAGGAAAAATCAGGATGTCACAGTTCGCGATGCTCTGGACGAGAGGGTTGAACCGCTCAAAAAAAATTGTCGTTTGCTCGGCGGTCTTGTACATCTTCCAGTTGCCGGCCATGATGCGCCTTCTCATGCGTGTGATGTTGATGTACTTCCTTTCTGGATTTGTGTGAGGAAACTCGTGCCAGCTTGAATTTCCGTTTCGAAGTTTTCCGCTACGGTCTGACCGATATCAGCGAGAGTTGCGCGAGTACCGAGATTGACGCCAGCTCGCACGCGAGGCCCATAAATAAGCAGCGGGACATATTCGCGTGAGTGGTCGGTAGAGGGAGTGGTTGGATCACAGCCATGATCGGCAGTGAGAATGACGAGGTCGTCGTGCGTGGGCTTTAAACTGGGCAGCCAAGCATCTACTTTTTCCAAAGCGTCTGCATATCCCTCGACATCGTTGCGATGACCAAAGAGCTGGTCGAAGTCCACGAGGTTTACGAAAATGAGCCCACTCGGCCGGTCCCGCATCGCATCCAATGTCTTCTGCATGCCATCTTCGTTGTTTTTTGTTTTGACGTAATCGCTGATTCCACGCTGCAGAAAAATATCAGCAATCTTACCGATCGCGTATATGGACACATTCCTTTCTGAAAGCTTGTCGAGAAGCATTCCGGGAGGGGGCGGCACAGCAAAATCCCTCCGATTCGGGGTACGCACGAATCGTCCCGGTTCACCCTCGAAAGGACGGGCAATCACACGTCCAACTTCATGCGACCCACGCAAAATGTGGCGCGCCGTTTCGCACATTCGATATAGATCCGCAACGGGAATCACACGCTCGTGAGCCGCGACCTGAAACACGCTGTCGGCGGACGTATAGACGATAGGAGATCCGGTATTCAGATGCTTTTCGCCGAGCTCGTTGATGATCTCTGTTCCGGAAGCAGGCTTGTTGCCGAGAACTTTGCGTCCAATGCTGTTTTCAAAGCGCTCGATGACTTCGGGCGGGAACCCGCGCGGATACAGGGGAAATGGCTTTTCAAGTAAAATTCCAGCCATTTCCCAATGCCCGGTGGTCGTATCCTTGCCGGGCGACGCGAGGGTAGCCTTGCCGTATGCGCCCGCGGGGCGGTCGACGGGCTCGCAAACCATGAAGCGGTTTGATGTTGGCGAGTCCCAGACGGCAGAAGTTCGGAAGCTCGAGCTTCCGATGCTTGGCTATGTTTCCCAATGTGTCGCTGCCTGCATCTCCGAACTCCGCCGCATCAGGCATGGCTCCGATTCCGACGCTATCGAGCACGATCCAGATGACACGTTGAAAGCGCCCGTGCGGCAATCCATCTACCTGCGCGCACACGGCTGATGAAAGGTTGCGACGTTCATTTCGCGGTTTGCCCGGACGACGCGTTAGGCGGGGGCGCCTGAAACTCATCTTTCAGCTTTGCCGCCCGCTCTCGTGCAAGATGCATAAACGATTCATGCGCCGTAATGCGGTCAAACAGAGGAATGAACTGGAGCGGCGCGGTAAGCTGCTTGCGCAGCCACAGCGATTCAATAGTCGCTAGCGCCTCGTTTACGCCAAGCTTGTCATAGTGGATTGCACGATCAAGCTCAAGATAGGCGCGCTCGGTCGCACCAATCTCTTCGAACCGTTCAAGCAGTTGACGGGCCGTCTCGTTAATCGAATAGTTGAAAGAGGTTTCCGTCACGGCACCGTTTCCGTCTTCATAGCGAAACGTCTTTTTCCCCGTGTTTGCTACCTTCAGCCCAGATTCCAGCGGCGACTTGAAATAATCCAGCTTTTCGGCCATCGAGAACAACGGAGCGGTTTCGGCGTCCTGCAAGTGAGCAGTCAAGGACTGATCGTCGGTTGGTGATTCCTTATACTGGAGCGCGCCGGTACGATCGATCCGTATCGAGAAATACTCCGGCGTGCTGCCCGGAAAGCTCCTCGTGAAGATAAGTTTGGGCGTGCCGGCGAGAATCGGCAGGCAGAACATCGCGAGGAGCGTGAGGGGCCTCAAGGGCGATCTCCGCTTAGAGTAGACATTTTCGAATGCGTGGCATGACAGATGGCTACTGCAAGGGCGTCCGTGGCGTCGAACGATTGTATCTGGTCCCCGATGGCAAGCAGCGAGTGAACCATCATCTGAACCTGGTGCTTTTCCGCGCGTCCATATCCGACGACACTCACCTTCACTTCGAGCGGAGAGTACTCGCTGACATCCAACCCGGCTTCTGCTGCGAGGAGCAGCGCCACGCCTCTCACATGCGCCAACTTCAGGGCGGACTTTGCGTTCACGGCATGAAATACTTCTTCAACCGCGACGGCTTCAGGAGCGAAGGCTTGCATCACGCCGCGCAACTCGATGGCAATCGATCTGAGCCTGTGCTCCAAATGATCTCCTGGTTTCGTGCGAATGACGCCGGCAGAGACCAATCGATGAGAATGTCCATCCGTATCGATGACACCGAAGCCGGTTTTTTCGGTTCCGCAATCGATTCCGACGATTCGCATCCAAAGAAAGCCGTGCCCGGTGTTCCGGTGAGCTTGCGGCTCGGGGAAGTCGTAGCGCTTTGTTACGCGAGCGCTTCTACTTCCGCCTCGTCCACTTCGTAATTTCCATACACATTCTGTACGTCGTCGTGCTCTTCGAGAACTTCGTACAGTCTCAGCATTGCTTGCGCATTCTTGCCTTCGAGCCGGATAGTATTCTTTGGGACCATTGCGATCTCGGCCGATTCGGTTTTGATATGCGCCTTTTCGAGCGCTTGCAAAACCGCCTCGTGCGCCTCGGGGGCAGACAAGATTTCCCACGCGCCGTTCTGGTCGCGAATGTCTTCGGCGCCCGCATCGAGCACAATACCCATCAACTGATCTTCCGTCGCATTTTCTGCATCGACAAAGATTTGACTTTTGCGCTCGAACATCCAGGACACGCTGCCCTGTTCGCCGAGATTGCCGCCATTTTTCGAGAACACGTGCCGGATCTCGCTGACCGTACGATTTCGGTTGTCGGTCGCGACGTTCACGAGCACAGCCGCGCCACCCGGTCCATATCCTTCAAATAGAATTTCGTCGATCTGCCCACCCTCGAGCTCGCCGGTGCCGCGCATAATGGCGCGTTTGATGTTGTCCGCCGGCATGCTTTCTGCTTTGGCTGCGAGAATCGCGGTGCGCAAACGCGGGTTCGCATCCGGATCGCCACCATTGCGCGCGGCAATCATGATTTCCTTAATTAAGCGTGTGAACGCCTTACCGCGTTTGGCGTCCAGGGCCGCTTTCTTGTGCTTAATGGTGGCCCATTTGCTGTGTCCGGACATGATAGAACCTCAAACTGCTGTGTAACTTTCGAGGATAACAAAGGCGGCCCAGTCTGGAGATTTGCTGCGGCCCGTGAATCTCCTGAACGGGCTGAGTGCGGTGAGCGCATTGCGGCGTCTGGCACACTCATAAGCTGGGATGCAAAAGCGGTATCACTGGAAACTGAAGCAGCGGGAGATCGTCCTCGGCGAGCGAACGTTGCTGATGGGCATTTTGAATGTTACCCCCGATTCCTTTTCAGACGGCGGCAGGTATTCCGATCCCGACCGGGCGTTTGCGCGAGCGGTGGAGTTGGAAGAACAAGGGGCCGACATTCTGGACATTGGCGCTGAATCGACCCGGCCGGGATCGCAGCGCATTGCAGAAGCTGAAGAGCTGCGCCGGTTGATTCCATTGCTGAAGCGATTGCGAGGAAGACTCTCGATTCCGATTTCGGTCGATACGTACAAGTCCGGAGTCGCTGAGAAAGCGCTAGAACACGGGGCGGAGATTATCAACGATCCGAGCGGAATTCTGCTCGATCTGCAGTTGCCACGAGTGGTGACGAAATATGATGCGGGTCTGATTATCAATCACATGAGGGGTACGCCCGAGACTTGGGCGAAGCTGCCTCCCATTAAGGATCTGATGCGGTCTATCACGATCGACCTCGAGGCCGCACTCCATCGTGCGCGGCAAGCGGCAGTACAGAAGCATCAGATCGTCATCGATCCAGGTCTTGGCTTCGGCAAGCGGCGCGAACAAAACTCTGAGATTCTTGCCAGCCTGAATGAGCTGCGAATCTTTGATTTGCCGATTCTGGTCGGGCCTTCGCGAAAGTCCTTTCTAAAAAAGGAGCATGAAGGACTGACTGAGTTTGCGACTGCTGCGGCGGTCGCGGCGAGTGTTCTGAAGGGCGCGCATATCGTGCGAGTTCACGATGTCAAGGCGATGAAGGCGGTCGTCGAAGTTGTGGATGCGATCCAGCAGGCGGCGCACTCTGAGGCGGAAACGGCGCCTCAAGTGCGCTGGCAGCGCGGGCAATAATGCGTTCCGCGCTGCGCGATCACGATGCGCCGGATCGGTGTGCCGCAGTTGGGACAAGGTTTCCCAGCCCTGCCGTAGACACGATGGAGTTGCTGAAAAACGCCAGGCTGTCCGGTGCCGTCGACGTAATCGGAGATTGAAGATCCGCGGTGCTCAATCGCGAGACGAAGCACTTCACTTACCTTTTCAAAAAGGGTTTTGGCGCGCCTTTTTGATATTCGAAGAGCCGAAGTGCGCGGGTGAATGCGGGCGGCGAATAGAATTTCGTCTATATAGATGTTGCCCAGCCCCCCTAGGAACGACTGGTTCAAGAGCAACGGCTTGATATGGCCGCGATGCTGTTTCAATCGGGCGTAGAAGGTCTCGAATGGGATGCTCAGCGCATCGGGCCCGAGGCGGTCGAACGCTGCCGGAAGGTTTTTAAAAAACTCGAAGCGGCCGAACTGGCGTATGTCGTCATAGACGAGTGTGCCGCTGTCGAGCTCCAGGAGAGCGCGGGCGTGTTTGCCAGGCGCTCCATTCCAAACGAGCTTGCCCGTCATCCCGAGATGGACGTACAAAAGCCCGCGATCCAGATCGACGAAGATTTGCTTGCCACGGCGGCGGATTCCAGTGATGAGGGCGCCGGTCAGGGCGTTTGCGGTTTTGGAGTGATCGCCGCGAGTGACCAGGCGGGAATAGAACTTGGCGTGCTGAATCGTACGTCCAGTCAGATGAGGCGTGAGTGAGCGGACGACAGTTTCTACTTCGGGCAATTCGGGCATTCGGCGTGGGTCGATGAAATGATGAGCTAAACTGAGGAAAGTTTCAAGCCACCCTAGCTCAGCTGGTAGAGCGGCTGATTCGTAATCAGCAGGTCGCCGGTTCGATCCCGGCGGGTGGCTCCAGTTTCAATTCAATAGTTTACAAGCCCGCGCGATGCGGGCTTTCGTGTTTTTCTCAGCAGCTTTGTCATTACGGGACTCGGGCGGCATGCTCCCGTAAGCGCCTCGCAAAGGTCGTTCAAAGCTGGCGCGTAGCGACCTCAGGTGAACCATGTGGCTAGTGAAACATCGGTGTGTATGAAATCATCTCCCTTGCACAAGAGCGGTTCACCAAGAGAAATCGCCAGAGCGTAGGAGAAGCAATCACCGTAATTAAGCGCCGCGCGATGACGTCCTTTGCCGAAACGACTGAAAGCTCCGCGCGCGATTTGCACCCGTTCGATGTCGGCCGCGAGCAGCCGCTCGGGCCATAATCCGATCAAGATCCCGCACACCTTCAGCCCCGTACCGCGCCTCGATTACGGTCGAGCATCCGATATAAGTCGCGACAGACACGTGGCGGGGAGTCGAGGGCTTCGATCATCTACGAGGAATACGCGCCGTTCCGGCTCAGCGGGCAAAATTGGAACCAGGGCAGACGCATCGATCACGATCAGCCTGGGAGACCGTGCTCGTCGTAGCCCAGAATCTCATCAGCCGATCTGACATCCACAACCGGCAGACCTGCGCAACGATTAGCGATGTCTTCCAGTTCCTCGGTCGACTCAGGTTTGGTTTCTTCCTTTTGCTTGGCCAGATCTGTAGCTAAAGTCTCGGCTTTCGAGGTTGGGACATTCAGCGCCATTCTTTACGGCTACACTGTAGCAGATTTGGCGTCCCGTGGTCGAGAGCACGGCGGTACCAAAGTTACGTATTCCCAAGAGCTTCAAAGCGGATATTCAGGATGGGATATTTTTGCCAATCCTTGTAATCGAAGTGCCACCACTCGAATTCGTAGACTTGAAAGCCTTGCTCTTCCATGACCTGACGCAGCAAGTCGCGGCGCCAACGCTCGCGTGATGTACCGCCGGGATAATTCGGATAGGAGCGATCGGACATTTCATCATAGACGCCGGTCATCTCGACCTCCCGGCCGGTGCTGAGCTCGTAGAGGCTGAGATCCACGGCACAACCGCGATTGTGGCGCGATCCTTGTTGGGGATCGGCGACGAACCGTTTTTTATCGTCGGGCGTAGCATCCCAGAAAACTTTGGTGATGTACCACGGCCGGTAGGCGTCGTGGATGATGAGGCCGTATCCCAGCGGCTGGAGTGTGTGGTTCGCGCGCGCGACCGCTTCGGCTGCAGGCCTTTGGAGGAATGCTCGAGCTTCAGAATAGACCGGCGTGCCAAGGAAGTTATTGGTCGAGGCATAGCGAATATCGAGCTTGATCGAGGGATCGAGAGAGGTGAGTGGAACCAGATCGGGCTTCAGAAAATTGCCTTTTTCAACGGGCGGTTGCTCGGCCAGCGCTTGTTTGGTGAGCTCGGCAACGGGCCGCTGCGGCGTGATGTGGAACACGCCTCCCGAGACCGACAAGTCGATACGCGGATAAGTGGAATCACCGGCTTTGACTCGCGTGGCCTGTTTGTTTTGCGCGCGAGTAAAGACGACGCGGGTGTGGTCGCCCGAAAAATGATTCCGCGAGGATTGAGTGAGCGCGGTATCGGTTCCGGCATGCAGCAGGTGCAGCCCGCCGGATTTCTCGAAGATAATAACTTTGTCTTTCTCGGTGCCGTATTCCCCAATGATGCCCATCCAATCGGAAGGTGGCGCAGCGGGCATGGGTTCGACATGGAGCGCGGTTGATACTTGTGCGATGAGCCGGAGTGCAAGAAAGGCGGTCGCAAGGGATGCCGCGAGTTTCGACATACTTCTCATACTGCAACGCTGCAGGCGTTCCACTCGTTGGTGCGAACCGTGAGCTTATCGATGAGGTCGCGTCGAACAGAGAATCCCAGACCAGGCGTTGCAGGAATGCGGATCGTTCCGCGCGAGGAGACTTCGACTTCGGGCTCGATGATGTCGCGCTCCCAGTAGCGATGGCTGGCCGAGACATCGCCGGGCAGCGTGAAGCCGGGGAGCGCAGACATTGCTATATTGTGAGCTCGTCCGATACCGGACTCGAGCATGCCTCCGCACCAAACCGGCACTGAATGTGCGCGGCAGAGCCGTTCGACCGAGCGCGCTTCGGTATGGCCTCCCACGCGACCGAGCTTGATATTGATAATACGGCAGGCACGCAGCTCAATCGCCGTGGCGGCAGCGCGAGAACCAGTGATGCACTCATCGAGACAAATCGCGGTATTGATCTGGCTCTGCAATTTCGAATGCGAGTAGATATCATCCCAACTCAGCGGCTGTTCGATCATTAAGAGCTCGAATTCATCGAGCTTGCGGAGGTGAGGAGCGTCCTCGAGGCGGTACGCGGAATTTCCGTCGACAGACAAAAGAATGCCCGGAAACGTGCGGCGCACGGCAGCGACGAAACTCACATCTTTGCCGGGCTTGATTTTCAGTTTGATGCGCTGATATCCACTGGCGAGCTCTTCTTCCACTTTTTCGACGAGCGCGGGAGGGTTCTCGCGGATTCCGAGTGAAACGCCACAAGGGATCTCGTCACGCGTGCCGCCGAGGAGGCGCGCCAAAGGGAGATTGCTGTGCTGCGCCGCTATATCCCACAGTGCATTTTCGACGGCCGCTTTGGCCATTTCATGCCCCCGGATTCCGGCGACGATCGCGGGGAACTCGTCAGGAGAACCAACGCTTTTACCGATTAACTGAGGAGCAATGAAATCTGAAATGATATGCCAGGCGGTGCCGGTGGTTTCGGGATTGTAAGACGGCGTTTCACCAGTTGTGACTTCGCCCCAACCTGCCACCCCATCCGCGACGACTTCGACGAGCAGAATACGCCGGTCTTGGGTGACGCCGAAGCTGGTTTCAAACGGCGCCTTCAGGCGCATGTGCAGCTCGCGCAGAGTAATCAATTCAATTTTCATGACGGTGCTTCCAGTTTCGACTCCATAAGAAATAAGCGGGGAGGCCTGCGAAGACAATCCCGAGTCCGAGAGCGGCGCGGGCGGGCTGAGTGGCGATGGTATTTACGACTAATACGGCGGCCGCCAATATGAACAACAACGGTGTGAGGGGATAGCCGGGAACACGGTACGGGCGAACGATATCGGGCTCGCGGCGGCGATAGACGAAGATGCTGGCGGCCGCGAGCGCGTAAAAAATCCAGCCGATGAAAATGACATACGTCAGCAGTTGTTCAAATGTTCCGGTGACAGCCAGCAGGGCGGCCCAAAGGCTGGCGGCAATTACTGAAATGGCGGGCGTGCCGAACCGCGGGTGCACTTCAGAAAGCCGCTGGAAGAAGAGTCCGTCCTTAGCCATGGCGTAGTAGACGCGAGGAGCGGTGAGTACGACGGAATTGGCGGCGCTGAACATGGAAACGAGAATAACCGCGGCAACGATTTTTGCAGCGACGGGCCCGACAATCATGGAAACGGCGCTCGCGGCGACACGGTTCGAGTTGGCGACGCCGACGGGTCCAAGAGCGGCGACATAGCCCAGACTGCTGAAGACATAAAGGGCAATGAGAGTGGCGGACCCGGCAAGAAAGGCGAGCGGGAAATTACGTTGCGGGTGAATAGTTTCGCCCGCGCTAAAAGTGGCGTACTGCCAACCCTCATACGCCCATAGGACGCTGATCATCGCAAGACCGAATCCCGATGCGAGCGACGCAGTACCCATGTGCGACATTCCGGCAGAGTGAATCGTGAAATGCTTTCCCAGACACAAGAGAGCGGCCGCCATGACCGCGATGGCTGCCACTTTAACGGCGGTGGTGACGTTTTGGAGATCGGCACTACCGCGCGCGCCGCGGACGTTTACGGCGCAAATGACCGCGATGACGAGGATAGACACCAGCTTGGCGGCAAAGGGAGTGAGGGGGACAAACTCCGCGAAGTAGTTACCGAATGCGACGACTAATGTTGCGATGGAGCCAGCGCTGATAACGAAGAACAACGTCCAGCCGAACAGGAATGCGGGGAGCGGGCCGAAGCAGTCCCGGATGAAAACGTAAAGTCCGCCGGCTTCTGGTTTCATGGCGCTCAATTCTCCGTAGGTGAGTGCGCCGAGAAGAGAAAGGACACCGCCCGTGAGCCACACCGATGTCGCGAGCGGCACCGAATTGCCGACCGAGCGTAGCACAGCTCCCGGAACCAGGAAGATACCTGATCCGATCACCGTCCCCACAACCAGGAAGACCAGATCGCGCATGCCAAGGATGCGGCGAAGCTGCGGCTGCGATCGGGTGGCGACGAGGGGCTGCTGCACGCTCTCAGTAATTCAGACGGAAATTGAGGATTCCCCAGTAAAGCAGCATCCAAGCAAATCCCACGCATGCGAGCGCAATTGCCGTCGCGGGCAATTTCCTCCAGAGTTGGCGGCCCCGGGGCAAGGCATCCGATGCGGGCGGGGATTCATGCGCATGGGAGTACGCGCGAGGCGAACGCCACAGAACGGAGGCATAGTAAACCGCAACGACCGCGCCTATTAGTGCGATGACTCCTAACACCTGCAGAAGGTGAATCCATTTATCTAAAGAGTCATTGAGAGCGGTAACGTCATCGGCTTTTGAGAGTACCGCAAGGAACCCGCCAACTACGGCTATGTCGAGGACGCAGACGAGGCGCGTGAGTAGGCGCAGACGGCGCTCACGGGGATTCAATTCCAGCGGCGTGCGGTAATGCCTGCGAACCAGTGCAGCAATCGGCCAGAACAGCAGCGCCAGGACCATAATCGCCAGGCTTGCGAAAAAGACAAAATAGTTGAACGGCTTAGATTCAAGAAGACCGACTCTCTGGAACACCATGAAGGGATAATCGATGCCGAAAGTGGTTCTTCCATCGTAGCCGCGATAGAACGCGAGCTTCTCCTGGCCGTCGACGTTCTGGTATACGTTGGACGCGATCTCGCGGAACTTCATCGGCTTTCCGTTGAACCCATCGAGAGAGGCGACGCTCAGCGTACCGTCTGAGTTCGCGTTTACCTTCGCCTCGCCGGGCATTGAGCTGAAGAAAAGGAAATTACCTTGGAGACGGCGGCTGACCATGTAATCTCCGGCAGCCTTCTTGGCGTCCGTTGCGGCGGACGCGATGGCGGGCGGCGTAGGAGTGCGATACGGAAAATAGCGATCCAAGAAGTACTGCCAGAGCGCAGAGCGATCATCGATACTGTGTTTGCCTGCGCTGTTATAGGAGACGAAGAAACCCAGGTTTGCATCGGGCATCAGGTGGAGATCGCTATGGAAGTAGAGCGTGTCTCCGCCGTGTCCGAAGATGCGGTGACCATTTCTGCTTTCTTCATAGAAACCCAGGCACATCGCATTGAGGGCCTTTCCAGCCGGCAGCGCCTGGCGCGAGTGCATCATTTGAACAGTCGCGGGTTCTAAGATTTGCGCGCCATTATACTGCCCATTCTGGAGATGGGCCAGCATGAAGTGCGTCATGTCCATGGCCGAAACCGCGCTGCTGCCCGCCGGAAACGGCTGCACAAACTCATACTCCTTTGCACCTTCGGATGCCGTCTTGTAACCGCTCGACATCAGGTTCTTGAGATTTGGCGGAAGCGGCTGAACGAAAGTGGAATGCTGCATGTCGAGAGGCTTGAAAATGTGATCGGCAATGTATTCGTCAAAGGCTTGGCCCGAAACGCGCTGAACAATGTAGCCGGCTAGCGTGGTCGCGTAGTTCGAATAGGCGGGCGTCGTGCCCGGCGGGAAGATGCGCGCAGGCATATGGTTGATCAGGTAAGTACGGAGAGTGGTGAGTTTTTTGGGATTGCTCACCCACATGTCCTTGGCTGTTTCGCTGAAGCCCGAGGTATGCGTCATGATGTTGCGCAAGGTGATGGGCTTGTCGAATTTCGCGGGAACTTTGAAATCGAGATACTCGTTCACATCACGGTCGAGGTCGAGCTTGCCCTGCTCGACTTGCTGCATCACTGCGGTCCAGGTAAACAGCTTAGAGATTGATCCAGGGCGGAACAGGGTATCACTCGGCGAGACCGGCCTTTTCGATTTGACGTCGGCATAGCCGTAGCCTTTCGCGAAGACCACCTTGCCATCTCTGACGATCGAGATCACCGCGCCGGCGATATCGTCGCGCTCCAGCGACAGCGGCATGAGACCGTCGAGGAACGCCTCGATATCAGCGCTTTCAAAAGGATGCGCCGCAGCGGGAGCGTTTGCCTGTTTTTTCGGCTCTGGCTGAGGCTTAGGAACCAGGGGCGCTTGCTTGACGGCTTGAGAATGGCCTGCAAACGCGACGGCGAGTAGTGCGAGGGGCGCGGTGAAGCGTGGTCTATAAGGGGTCATTATGAGTTAGAAGTTCAATTTGAGAGCGAACTGAATGATACGAGGGTTGACGGCAAGCGAAGTAATCTGACCAAGATTGGCAGCGGAGTAGTCGTTGGCTGGATCCGAGAACTGCGGGTGATTGAAGGTGTTGAAGAACTCCGCGCGGAATTCCAGATTCGTTTTCTCGGTGGGCCAGACGAGGGGGAAATGCTTGACCGCTGAGATATCCCAGTTATTCTGCGGCGGCCCAAGCACGATGCCTACGCCGCTGTTGCCGAAACCCGTGCCGAGGCCGTCGGCTCCAATTACCGGAGGCGGAGCGATACAGCTTGTTTTGAAGTAGTCGTTCAATTTGCTTTGTATGGAGCCCGAAGTGACAAGTTGGCCATAGGTGCAACCCGGCGCTAGCTGCACGCGGTCATAGGGAATGCCGAATATGTTAAGCGCATTACCACTGTTGATAAGGGTCATACGATGGCCGGACTGAACCGTGGTTACTCCGGCGACGGACCAGCCGCCTGCGAGCTCACCGATCCACGAGGTCGAGTTCTTGAGCCAAGGCAGCTCGTACACGTAACTGATCACAAAACGATGCTCCCGAGTAAATTCATCCGGCCCATAGCGAAGACCGGGACGGTTTTGGTCCCCATACGCGAAGCCGCCGTTTGCACCATCACTGATGCCTGTGTCGGTGACCAGATTGCGGGCAAATGTGTATGCCGCGAGAAATTGCAGGCCGTTGCTGAAGCGCTTGTTCAGACTTACTTCGAGGTCGTTGTACCAGGAGGCGCCCGCCGATTCGATTTCCTCGATACCGGGCGCGGTCCAGCCCTCGATGGGAACGCGCAGCGGAATGTTGGCAACGGTGTTAGTGGTTTCGCCTCGAATCGGATTTTGCGGGCTCGCGAGAGAAGCCTGATTTAAGGAGCGTTCATTGACAAGGTGCAAGCCGCGTTGGCCCACATATCCGATTTCAAGCACGAAGTCTCTGGCAAGCTGGGTCTGTAGATTCATGTTGTAGGTCTCGAGCATGGGCGGCTGGAAATTGGCAGCAAATGTGGTGGTGGAAAAGGCGGTCGAAGGGGAATAGGGAGTGAACGAAGGGAGAGTCGGCGGAGGAGGAAATGGATTCTGCAGGGAAGCGCCGCTATTCGCCGGGCCGATTAGCTCTCGCAAAACTGCAAACGGTTGGCCCGTCAGCAATTGAAGGAACGGCTGACCGGTTATGCGTGAGTGGAAAATGCCGTAGCCGCCGCGCAAGACGAATCGCTCCGTGTGCGGTAGCCGGTAGGCGAAACCAATACGGGGATTCCAAGTGTTTTGGTGATCGCCATTAATGGCTAGGTTATTGCCGATTTGCGTAACGCCCGGAGGTATCGTTCCCTTGTAATTCGATGGAACAACAAATCCAGCAAGAGTTCCAGCAGCGGGGGGATTGGGATCGGCCAGGCCAAAATTAAAGGCGCTGTTGCGGCCGAGTTCATCTCCTTGATCTCCGAGCCTTTCATACCGAAAACCAAGATTAAGTGTCAGACGCGGAGTTACTTTGAAATCGTCTTGAACGAAGGCATCGCCGTCGAGGATGCGCCAGCGGCGATCGAAGAGACCGGGAAGATCGACCGAAAGAAAGATATTGCTCAAACCGGTGCCGTTCTGGACGCCATTCAATCCGAGCAGGAAATCGGGGAAGCTCAAAAAGTACAACCCAGCGAGATAGTGGAAGTCTGTCAGGTCGTTCTGGTAACGGGAGAAACCGCCGCCAAACCGGAGTGAGTGGCGCCCCATGGTGTAGGAAAGAGAATCGTGCAGAGTGTATGCGCCCTGGTCGAGTAGGAGACCCTGCCCGTTTCCTCCGAGCGTCAGAGCTCCACTGATCACGATTTGGGGGATCGCGTTATCGAACGCCGGAGTGTTGATGCCTACATCGGAAAATTTGAATGCTTCGCGTTGGGCCAGGTTCACATGCGTGATATGAAAACCGAAATCAATCTCGTTAAATACGTTCGGACCGAAGACGTAATTGTGAGAAAAGGTTATATTGCGAAAACCCGTGTCGGTGGTGGCGGGGAAACCCGGCGCGGTCGGACCGCCCAAATTCGTCGCAGGCAGGGTAACGTCCTGACTGTCATTCGCCAAAAAAAACCTGACGGAGAATTTGCTTTTATCGCTTTGGAGATAATCGCCGCTCGCAACGTATTGATCTTCACTGAAGGTGCACGGAATGCTGAAGGCAGAGAAGCCCTGAGTAGCGAAAGGCTTCGAGGGATCGACGGTCTGGGGTGTCGGAATCAGGTATTGGCCATTGGGAAGCTTGAGCTGCAGGAGTGCAAGCGCCGACGGGTTGATATTGGAGCCATCGGCCGCAATCGGCGGGCCCCCGAAGCTGCCAGTCTGTCCAGCGAAGAGCTGGCCCAGCGCCGCCGCCGAGCGGTCGTTTGTCAACGGCGGTGTCGAAAATGCAGTCGAACAGCCTGACCCAACGCCGTTCAGTTGCCGCGTGCCCTGATACGAGCCAAAGAAGAAAATCTTGTCTTTCTTGATGGGGCCGCCAAAGGTGCCGCCGAACTGATTCTGCCGCAGGATGGCCCTCGGCTGATCGGCCAAATTCAAAAAGAAATCATTCGCGTTGAGTTTCTCATTGCGAAAGTACTCCCACAGGTTCCCGTGAAATTGATTCGTGCCACTTTTCGTGACCACGTTGACATTGGCGCCGGCGTCGCGGCCGGCAGAGGCATCGTATTGTCCGGTTTGTACCTTGAACTCCTGAATGGCATCCGGATTCGGAATGGCGATACCTCCGCTGAAGTGGCCGCTTGCTTCGATATCGTTAGCGTCAACACCATCCATCTGGAAATTGTTGTCAGAAGTCGTGCTGCCGTGCGCAACCGTGTTCGGAGCTCCCCCGATTTGAGCATCGGCGCCACGGCCCAGAGCACCTGCGTTCTCCACGTCGGTCGAGATGCCGGGATTCAGACCGATAATTTGCGTGAAGTTGCGGGTCACGAGAGGGAGCGCGTTAATTTCTACGCCTGAGGTAACGCGGCCGAGCGCCGTGGTGTCGGTCTGCAACTGTTCGGCTGCAGCTTCGACCGTCACTTCCTGGCTGGGTTGTCCGATCTGGAGATGGGTGACGAGGGCGTCTGTCTCGGTGACCACAATCTGAACTCCTTCCTGGACACTCAGCTTGAAGCCCGGCTTGGTGGTTTCGACACGATAAGCGCCGGGCGGCAGCAATGGAACGACATAATTACCATTCGCCTGTGAGACGGTGTTGCGTATCTCGCCTGTAGCCTGATTAATGACCTTGACCTGAGCACCTGCAACCAGAGCGCCAGAGGGATCGAGAATGGTTCCTGCGAGCGCACCCGTGCCGGAGGTCTGGCCAACAACGGGGATTGCACTCAGAATCAGAACGCCAAGACAAACAGAAGCAAATGCCGCAGCGCGAAAACTGAACATAGACTACCCCTTTTCGGAATCAATTAGAGAGAGTGTGCATCAAGTGTTGCACATTTGTCAAGTTTGCCTGGATGAGTGCGGAGCCGGATTGAGCACAGGTTCAAGCGCGACGGACGACGGGATTGTGAACGAAGCCCGTGGCGTCGAATTGCGAAACGAAGCCAAGTTGGTCCTCCTGGTATAGGTTTTACGAAACGAAGTGAGGCCGGGCAATGCCCGGCCCCTACGGAATTGCACGCGAATCGACAGTGGCCCGGAAATTACGGAACGAAGCCAAGGCCGCAGTGCTCACCATGACCGGCAAATTACGGAACGAAGCCAGGAAGACGACGCAAGGCGATCGTCTGCCCCACAAAGCTGATTTGCGAAACGAACCCAATCTATTGGGTAGAAGAGCCGTGCAGCAGAAGTGCTCGTTGTAAGTCATTGAACTGTTGGGTGTAAGCGAGATTACGGAGGCGTGATGCTCTAGTCCTGATACCAGCGCGCGCCTGAAGTGTACTCTTGTTCGTTTCGGCGCAGGCGCTCGAGCGTCCGCTTCGGATGTATGTGGGCCACAGCGGAAACGATGGCGTTGATCGCCGCCAAGGGGGCAACATACGAGCCGGTGAATACAGTGCTTGATATCGGTGTCACGACATGTTGATTGCAGAATCGAGCTATCGGAGTGACCTCGCTATCGGTAATGCCGAACGTGAACACACCTCGCGATTGGGCGTGCCGAACGCTGTCGACTGTGTCGCGCAGACATCGTCCGAAGCTGATAGCGATCAGAAGGTCGTTCTTGTCGAGCAGATCGACCGTATGCCGCAAATTACCGGAGCTTCCGGTTGGCGCGTCGGAGTCGAACCCCTGCACCCTCAGACTGTAGGCAAACGCTCCGGCGAGAAACGCAGCGAAATCCACGCCGATCACTATGATCCGCCGCGATCTTTGAATGCGTTTTGCAAGCATCAAAATGCGCCTGGTATCAAGGCCCGCGAGCAGAGCGGTCAGGTTCTCCATGTCGCGCTCGATATTGCGTCGTATCCGGTCAGCTAAGGGGCGCCTGTCGCGTGTGGTGGCACGCATAACGGTGTAGGGCGTGATGCGTGTCACGAAATGGTTCCGCAGATCGGTGGCGAAATCGGCGAAACGATCGTAACCGAGCGCTTGAATTGTGCGCACAATTGTGGCCGCGTTGACGCTGTATCTTTTGGCGAGCTCCCGGGAAGAAAGGAAATAATTATCTTCCGGATGCTCGAGGATGGACTGGATCAGATGGCGGCGGCTGCCGTTTAACTTGGCTTGCGCGAAGCGCGTCTCGAGCTCTGTCGGAGATCTCGCGGGACTTCGATCGTGTGCCTGGCCTGAGGCGGGCATGTCTGTCTCTGAACCGGGCCGGACCCGGCGCGATGCCGCAGGATAGCAGAGAAGCGCAGGAGCGTGCAATAAGTGTTGCAAGCGGCAGCAGGGATGTCAGCGGCTTGATGCAAACCGAACGACTTCATTCTCTGTGGGAATTTCCATTCTATGGGTTTCAGGCCCGCCCTTTGCGTCCGAAGGTTTCCAGGTCCAGCCTTTGCCTTCTACCTCAAACGAAGATAACGAATACGGCAGCCCTTCGGAGCCCAAGGGCGAATTCGCGTTACAGATATGGAAATGCAGATGTGGCTCCGTCGAATTTCCGGTGTTTCCAACTAGACCGACCACTTGCCCCTGATGGACTTTATCCCCGAGCTTTACGCGAATGGACCCAGGCTGAAGATGCGCGTAGAAGGCGTAACGTCCGTTGCCGATGTCGAGAATCACGTGATTGCCGGCCACCGTTTCGAGTGTGATCGGAACGGCGCGAGAGTTTACGCCCGGAACATTCTGCGGGATGCCGTCTTTTATTTCCGTGACCGTGCCATCAGCGACGGCCAGAGCCTCGGAACCGTAGGCGTAATAATTCTTGTTGTCGAGAGGATCGCCGTGATACGTCTTACCTTCTGTGCCCAGTTTTACCCAATCAATTGCAAATCGCTGTGAAATCGTCGCCCGTCCGTCAATGGGGATCAAAGCGCGGCGATGCCCGGACGTGTTTGATGGGCCATTCGCGGCCAGCCAGTGGTCGCCTTTTAGAGGCGCGCTGATAAGGACGGGGCCGGTGCTAACGGGAAGCGAATTGGTCTCGACGGTTAGCTCTTCCGGATAGCTACCCAGCTTTACGTTCACGCGGTGCCGAATTCCAGCCGGTACTGGTTGGGTCCCGTCAAGCGCCACCCACATGAAGACTACGGCTTCGGATCCGGCCCCTAACTTTGATGTTTCTTTCACGTCCAGACCTGGGCGATCAATCATGCCCTGAAGACCGCCTCCGGAAAAGGATGCGAGCGACTGGGCAGACGAATCAGCAGAAACGACTTCAATTCGCTCCAAGATGCAATCCCATTCGCTCATGTTCACGATGTGGAGTTCGTAAACCAGATCCGTTTTGCCGTCGGCCTTGAACGCAGTGGGGGCGATCGGCACGACAATGTCCAACGGAACGCTGATCGGCTTCTTCTCTGGACCGGGAGGTACGGCGGCGGTTGGCGTCGACGGCGGAGTTGCTTTACCGCGCTGGAACGATAAAGATTGCGCCGGCACATTCGTTTGGACCCAAGTACCATTTACTTCGGCGCCTTTATCGTCGAGCGTACCTTCATAAACGCCGCCCACGGATTTGACCTCGAATCTAATCTTCTTGCCCTGCACGGTTACGGCGTTGATGGGCAGGACTGCATGTTGATCCACGCTGTTGAGCTCGCCTGAATACTCCCCGGTATCGGACTTTTTTAGGGTGAGAACGAGATGCAATCGGTTCTGCCCAGCCCCAAGTGTCCCGGTCCACGAGCCAGACATATCGGTCTCAGCGGCAGACGATTGGCGAGGATTAGAGCCGGCCAAAAGCGGAATAGCGAGAAGGATGAACAGGAGCGTACTAAACGCGGCGAATTGTTGTTTTGTGTAACTTCGTCTTGCCAAATAGTGGTTCATAATTTGAAGGCCGCATACTCACGTGCGCGGTTCTGTTACCGCCCTAGAACTTACTCCGGACTCCTTCTCCGATCTGCTGCCCCTGTTTAAGTGTGCGGTCAAAGAAGTCTGCAGTCGCGCCGTAAGCCCTGATCCAGCTCTTCCACATCAGAAATCCATGAATTTCGTCAGGCAAGACGAGTTGCTCAAACGGCACATGCTTGTCACGAAGCCGCTGTGCCAGATCCACCGTCTGCTCGAAAGGAACGTTGCGGTCATCGTCGCCCTGGATCAGCAGCACAGGCGAGCGCCAGCTATCAATGTAGGCGTCGGGGGACGATTCCCAGGCCAGCTTGATAGCAGCCTCAGCATCAGGAGGCCGCAGTGCCAGGTTACCGAAGTATGGGCGCTGCGTAAGGAAGACCGACCAATCATGCACGCCGTGAAAATCCACGCCCGCCTTGAAGATATCGGAGTTCTTGGCCAATCCCATCGCCGTGAGGAATCCGCCGTATGAACCGCCCCACAAGCCGACGCGTTGAGGATCAACTTGCGGGAGCCCTTGCAAATACTTGCCCGCTGCCACAATATCCTTGTATTCCGCTGCACCGCGCCATACGGTGTTGGGCGCCTCTCGGAAATCGCGTCCATACATGACGCCCAGCCGGTAGTTGACCGAGAGCACCTCATACCCGCGGCTGGCCAGGTACTGATTCATGGAGTACGCATTGTGGTAGTAATCCATGTAATGGAAGCCGAGCAGCATCTGCCGGATAGGCCCGCCGTGCATGAAAACCAGGGCAGGCAGTTTCTTGCCTTCTGCATTCTTTGGAACAAAGAGCTGCCCGTGCAGCGTCAGCCCGTCCTCGCTTTTGAAGATCACCTGCTGCGGCGTAACTAACTGCGCGCTGGGAAACTCTTTGGGCAGCGCCTGCGCGGCAAGCATGTCACGACCGTGCCCGGTGAGCACATACGGCATAGCCGGTGAGGTTGCGCTCGATCCCAAGCAGACGACCGTATTGCCGTTGTTAGTGATGATAGGAGACCACTCGATGGTTTCTCCCTGCGTGAGCGCCTCTTGCGGCTGCCCGCCTTGTACCGGAACACGCCAAATGTGACGCCGGTCAACATCATTCTGGTTAGAGGTGTAGATCACTGACTTCAGGTCGGGAGTGAGAACAACATCTTCGACATCGAAGTCGCCGGGGGTGAGTAGCACAGGCGTGCCGCCAGCCGCGGGAATGGAATAAAGGTGGTTGCGCCCGTCCTGCTCAGAGGCAAACACGACGCGGTTCTGAGCGAAATAAAATGAGCCGCCTTCGGTTAATTCGGGCAAGGAATCACGCAGCGCGGCGCCGCTATGCCAAAGCTCGTGGCCTTGTCCTGTGGTTGGATCGGCGATCCAGATCGCCCACGGCCTCGGCCGAACCGGAATCAGCGGTTCTTTCTGTTGGGCGCCTGGGCTTTTGACGTATGCGATCGACTTGCCGTCAGCGGACCAGCGCGGCAGGCCGTCTTTATCTACGCTGGGAGCAAGATAACGCAGAAACTGACTGCCCAAATCATAGACGCCGACGAGACTATGATCACCGCGTTCACTGACGAACGCGATGCTCTTCGAATCCGGAGACCATTTGGGTTGGGCGGCATCGACGCGAATGTAGGCCAACTCCTTCGCTTGCTGCTTGCCGTCCACGCTCGCCAGCCACAGCTTCTTTTTCGCGACCCACACCGCCCATTTCCCGTCGGGCGAAATTTCAATGTCCTCGCAACCTTCTTCCGGACAGCCCATTTCTCCCAGCAAGCGTGGCAGCCCGGTCGAATCCACATCCTGCGCCCACACCTGCTGCTTGGGCTGATGAACGTTGTGGTCCGGGTCGGCGCTATCGCCTGCCCCGTTCAGCTCGCTGCCGCGCGCGTAAAGAATGGTTTTGCCGTCGGGCGTGAGCCGTAGGCTGGCAATCGGCTGCCCGTCATCGCTTTGATAATGGGTCACCTGGCGAGCTGTGCGGGCGAAGCCGGGCCCATTCGCTACCCATACGTTGCGTTCGCCCTTCGCGTCAAAGATCCAAGCTACGCGGCTGCCCCGTTTGGCGGCAGTGAGTTCGGAAGGGAATGGCGAATTCAGCACCTGCTCAAGAGTGAATGTCTGCGGCCACGCAGTAATCGAAAAGAAAAAGACAGCGGGAAGTACGGGTAAGAATTTTTGTGATCGCATAGAAATCAAAATGTGGTTGGGATATTTCCCAGCTCGGTTGTGCGTTGGAACTCGATGCCGTGGGTTCCTGCTCCAGCGAGGCTGAATCCGGTGATGCCGTGTGTTGCATTTTTTACAAACTGGATCGTACTCGCTTGATTGCTGATTTCGAATTCATCAGCGATTGTCGGCAGTAGTTCGTCTGGCACTGGCATTCCGGTTCGTGGAATTCCCGACGCCTCAGAAATCTCCGCCAAGCTTAGCTTTCCGCCAAGGAGCCGCAGACGATAGATGACTCCGAGCTCGTCACTTTTGAAATCGCCCGCATACGCCGCCAACTCGCCGGGCTTCGGCACGGCCTGTGTCACTGCCTGATAGGTCGCCTCAGGAATATCAGAGCCGCTGGTCTTCATCACGCGCTGAGCAGCGGTCACTGCGCTAACTCGAAAGTTAATGTTATATCCGCCGGCAGGTCCGCTAGCACAAGCTGCGTTGCACTCAGGGCGCGCAGCCCAAATTTGCCGCCGTAGATCTCGAGTTGCAGATTGCCGTTTGCAACGGAAATTCGCGCCACGTTGCGTTTGTCCGGGTCGCGGTACATTCCGCTTAGAGCTGCCATCTGCTCCGGAGTGAGCGTGACGCCCTTCTCGCCACTTTGGGCTACGTGAGCAGGTTGCATTATCGCGCCCAGGTAAACCTCAGCCGCTTTCTCGGCGCGCTTCTCAGGATTCGCATTCCCAACATTACACAGGCAAGCGACTGAAAAATGCTGATCGGGAAAGCGCAACAACTCAGCCCGATACCCGCCCCATGCGCCACCGTGTCTTACCGTGTGCAGCCCGCGATACGGTCTTAATGAACAAGCCCTTCGCGTAATCGAGCGGCTTTCCGGTGTTCAGCTTGCCGATTTGTTGGAACTCGTCGAGAAAGTTTTTGCCGCCGATCCGTCCTGAATAGAAGTTTTCGTCCCACTTCGCAAGATCTTCGACGGATGTGTGTACGGCGCCATCACCCAGTTGCTCGTAATACGAGACGTTCAGCTTGTAGCCGCTCTTTCCGGCGGGATCATAAGCCAACGCGCGATGGGGAATTAACATCGCGTGATCGTCTCGGAAAGTCGTATGCGTCATCCCGAGCGGTTCAAAGATATTTTTCGAAGCAAACTCCCGCAGCGTCATTCCGCTCACACGCTTCACGATCACAGACAGCAGAAAGAATCCTGTGTTGCTGTACGCCCATTCGCTGCCGGGAGCGAAATTCAGGTTCTTTTGCCGAATCAGGAGGGCGAGCGCATCGTCGTCGGTTGTCACGCTGTCCCCGTTCACTCCCGAGAGCTGCAGAAGCGCTAAGTAATCCCGCAACCCGCTTGTATGATTCAGCAAATTCAAAATCGTGATCTTTTGTCCATAATCCGGCAGTTCGGGAATATACTTTCGCACATCATCGTTGATTGAAAGCTTGCCTAGTTGTTCGAGCAGTAAAACGCTGGCGGCAGTGAACTGCTTCGAGGTTGATCCGATATCGAAAACTGTTTGAGGCGTTATGGGGGCGTTCAGTTCAACGCTCGCCAACCCGTAACCTTTGGCGTATATCACCTGCCCGTCACGAAGAACTGCAAGCGCGCAGCCCGGCGATCCAGGCTTTTGCAGATCGGCAAAAACATTATCAATCTGGACGTTGGTTTGCTGCGTGCCCGTGTCCACGGCCCATGCAGATGTCGCCAAAAGCATCGCCAACACCGCAGTATTGATAAGCATCGTCCTCAGATGTCTCACGTTGAAAGCCGCCCCACATTGTTTCATGCCTCCCGGAAAAATGCAACAGGTGATGCTCTCAATAGCGAAATTTGCAACAGGCGCTGCGGGCGGTGATTCCGTCAATCCTGCTGTTTCCATCCCGGCCCGCGCAAAACTTTGCCGGCCTTGGCCCCTGTCACCTTCCCACCTTCAAATTCAAGCTGCCCGTTAACGAAGACATACTTAACACCTTCTGACAGTTCAGTCGGATCTTTATACGTCGCTTTGTCCTCAATAGTGCGTGGGTCGAATATGGTGATGTCTCCGAAGTAGCCTTCCTTCAACAGACCGCGGTCGCGCAAACCCTCCCGCTGAGCAGGAAGCGATGTCATCTTCCGGATAGCGTCCGGAAGCGTTATCAGATGACTATCCCGGACGTAGCGCCCGAGGAAACGTGGCATGGATCCGTAAGCGCGCGGGTGGTCCTGCGGCTCAAACAGCGGACCATCCAGTGATTTCTCACCCGCATCAAGGCACAGACTCGTCCAAGGCTGCTTCAGGCCGTAGCGTAAGTCCTCCTCGCTTGCAATGAAGTAGATTGCCCCGGTCTGGGCCTTGTCATCCAAAACCAGATCCATCAAGGCATCCAGCGGATCTTTCTTCTCTTCAGCGGCGATCTGCGCGACCGTCTTGCCATCGAATTTCTTAAGCTGAGGATTTTCGATGCCGGATACGAGAACGCCACTCCCGCCACCGCTGTCCAGGTACAGGTTCTCCCAATCGCTATGATCCGAGCCCATCTCCTGCTTGATCTTGGAGCGGGTCGCTGGTTGACGTAGTCTCTCGAGCAGCTTCTGCGTGCCACCGTCGGCCACCCAGGGCGGCAAACTAGCTGCCAACGCGGTGCCCCCGGCAACGTACGGATACATATCCGCCGCGACATCTTGTCCCGAGTCCCGGGCCGCCTGAATCATCCCCACAATTTTGGGCATGGAGCCCCACCGGCTCTTGCCGATGACTTTCAAATGGAAGATCTCGACCGGAAGCTGCGCCTCGCGCCCGATACGCAGTGCTTCCTGAATCGCGCCGATCTCGGATTGACCTTCACTGCGCATGTGCGTGCCGTAAATCCCGCCGTATTGGCCGGCCACTCTTGCCAGCTCGATCAGTTCATCGGTCTTGGCATAGTGGCCAGGCGGATAGATCAAAGCGGTAGAAATTCCAAAAGCTCCCTGTTGCATCGCTTCCGCGACTAGCGCTTTCATCCTGGTGAGCTCTTCGGGACTAGGCGCGCGGTCAGCGTCCCCGAGAATCGCTTGCCGCACCTGCCCTGCCCCGACGTACGTTCCGAGATTCAGAGGAGTGCCGGTTTTTTCCAGACGTCGAAAGTATCCATTCAGATCGGTCCAATCCACTTTCAAGTGGTAGTGATCCAACTCCGGGCCCAGGTCGGCCAGCGTGAGCGCATTTTGAGGAGCAATCGAATTTCCTTCGCCCGTGATTTCCGTCGTAATGCCTTGCGACAGCTTGCTGAGCGCGCGATTGTCGATCAACAGAGCCATCTCGGATTGACCAAGCATGTCGATGAAGCCCGGCGCGACCACCAGACCAGAAGCATCGATCACGCGCTTGGCGCTGGCTGCCTGAAGGTTTCCGATCGCGGTAATTCGCTCACCTTGTATACCTAAATCACCCGATTTCCATGGATTGCCGGCACCGTCAATAATTCTTCCGTTCTTGATAATGACGTCATACGTCGCGCTGCTGCGGTCTTGCGAATCGGATTCGAGTGGCGCATCGTAAGCCGCTGCTGCGATTTCACCCAAAGCTTCCCCGGCGATCTTTTGGACCGCTTCTGGAACATCTTTCGGGACCGCCACCATGTTCACGTAAATTGCGAATGCGAGATGCCGGCCATGAGTCGGTTTCCATGTATCCAGCCAAACCTTTGCCCGTGACCAACAAGTTGTTGTTCAGGGCATCGCCTACTGCATACGTTCCGGTTTTGGCGTGTACGTGGCCCGCAGCCGGTGAGTTCACTTGAGTCTTGTAGAGCGTGCCGTCGCGCCCTAAGATCGGCAGGCCCCGATAAAAGAGAGGGAAGTCCTTCTGCTTCGAAAAGAAGGTGAGATACCGGACCATGAAATCCGGCGTGAAATAGGCATTCCCTCCCGCGCCGTCGCTCTGCGAGGCGGCGGTCAAATCAAGGCCGGCCTTCTGTAGAAAGTCATGCTCGAGATTGAAGCCGGCTTGTTCGATTTCCGTCTGTTTATGACCAACTAATGCGCCCAACAGAAAAGGCGTCGTGCTGGCATGCAGGTTCTGGCTCAGCTTGAGTGTGATTTTGACATCTTCTTTGAACGGTGGCGAGATGTGTTCGGCGACCATGTTCCCGGCCGTGTAATTCTGTGAAAGCGCTTTGAAATCCGGAGCTGGTCCTGCAGCCGGAGAAGGTACGTCGATACTTTTCTGCCTTAATGCCTCGGCCAGAACGGTTGCGGCGAAGCGGCTGGGCTCGGGAACTGGATAGGCCATCATGATCGGAGGCTTGCCAGCAGGCATACTCCCGCTGATCGTAACGGTGTGCGTACCATCGGGGTTGGTCTTATCGTCCGTGTAATCGATGTCTGCCTTGGAATCCGGCTTGCCCGTGGTCGCCTTGTTCACAAATTGCGCGTACGATGTCTTTGGAGAAATCTGTAAGTTCACGGGCGCTCCCTCGGCTGCTCCCGGACTAGCGATCACATCAATCAAGTTGTCATTGACAACAACGGGAGAAATCACAACGCCCGTCCCCAGTTCGCGCGCTCCCTCGGGAAATAGGGTCACGTCGACGAGCACGCGTCCTTTGATTCGCTTGATGCCTTTATCGGCAATCTGCTGGGCCAACTCATGGATCACCAGCAGCGGATCAGTTCCGACGCCTTTGCTGTCAGCGCCACCATAGGAGTGGTCCTCATTTTCAAAACCCAGGGTGCCGTCAGGCTGAATGCGCCCGGAGAGATTTGGATCGCCGCTCGCCACCAAAATCAAATCGCCGTCGAGCGTTCCTTCCTGGTTCAGACTACCGGTGCGATACACCCGGGTGTGAAAACGATAATCTGGGCCGAGCAGCTCGAGTGCTGTGCCTTCGGTGACAAGCTTCGTAGTCGATCCGGGGACTACCAGTTTGTCGGGATTTAAGCGGTAAACCGACCGCCCGGAATCCAGAGAGTCGACCTCGATCGCGAACGTCGAGTGCGCAAATTCTGGACGATCCATGACGGCCCGAATGCGCGCCGCTAAATTCGGCTGCTGCGCGAGAACCACTCCGCCCAGTGACAAAGCAGCGCAACAGATTCGCAATACTCTTCCAACTGTCTTCACGTTCTTACTCCGCACTCAATCTTCTCCTCATATTGCTCTTGAATTTCCCAGTACATACTCGCCATATTCGGCGTTCAACTCGAACCCCGTGGCCGTAAACCCGCTATTGAATAACAGCTCGAACTCCCGGCGAACGCGCAGTTGTATCTCGCGGGCTTGCTGGGGATCCCGGTTGCAAATCTCCCGAAGACTCGCGGGCAGTCGAATGCGCCTTACTTCGCCGGGATGCTGCGGTGCACGACCATCAAGAATCTCCTGAACGCGAGCTTCGCGAATCCACCACTCAGCAACAAGCCGGTCGGTTGGAAGCCCGGCATCGAGAACGCTCGACGTAGGGCCATAAAAATCCGGAAGGTAGCGATTCACCGTGGCACCCAATCGGACTATGTTGAAATAAGCGTTCCTGAGTTGCAGCGGATCGAATGTCCATTCAATAAGATCGACCCCGCGTTCAAGAGCATCACTCCGCTGGGCCAATTTGAGCTGTCGTCCTATTCCAAGATTTTGGTATTCCGGCAGCACCCCCGCCATATGCGAGTGAAGGTAAACACGCCCGTCCCGCACAGCGGGGAAGGCTAGAGTGAACCCGATCATCCGGTTGTCTATGTAAGCTCCTAGTACTTGTCCACCGATTTTGCAGGCCACGATAAAGATGTAATGTGGAACAATCTCTAGCTCGGAAGATTGCCAGACCAATTCCTGTATCTGCTCACAGGCGCGCATTTCCCGGTCGGTTGCTAGCAATCGAATAGCAGCCTGCATGAGCGGATCAGGAGACTAACGGCTCGAAACTGCTGGATAGACGAGGAACTGATCGAGCTTTCCGTCCGGCCTTACGAAGATCGAGATAGTCAGCGCCTTCGAAGCCGTCTTAACGTTATAGAAGCGGTAGCTCATGCCGCCCCGTTCAGTCGCACTCGATTGCTGAAAATTGGTTGGTGTCCCAAGCGGCTTGAGGGAAGCAGCATAATCGGCAACGGCTTGCGGAGTGAAGTACGCGTTGGCATCGCTAGTAAGGAGCGAGCGGTCTAAGTTGCCATCGCGGAGTTCGCCGTAGATGCGCTCGACGAGTGCAAGAGTACTCGCAGCTTTGGGATCCGCGGCCGGTTCGATTAGAATTTTTTCAATATCACGGGCAATCACGTGCGCGGCAGGATCATCCTCATTGGTGAATACGGTTATCGCCACGCGGTCATCTGGATATGCAGTATTGGCGCTGATGAAACCCGATGTCCCTCCGCCGTGGCTCCAGATGCGGCGGCCATTCGAGCTCGAAATACCCAGGCCGAGCGCATAATTCGTGCCTGCGCCGTTTTTGAGATGAACTTCAGTTGTGAGCTCACGCAAAAGCTCAGGTTTCAGCACCGTCCCGTTCATGAGAGAAATGTTCCAAAGCGCCATATCGCTCGGAGTCATGGCCAACTCGCCGGCACCGAAAACCCAATTTGCGCCCTCCGGCTGCGCGGGTCGAGGGGGCCCCAAGGCGAAACGCGTGTAGCCGACCGGGTCCGCGGCACTCCAAGGCTCGAGATCGATGTCGATTGCCGATTGCATGCCGAGCGGGCCGAATATCCGCGACCGCAGCAGATCGAAAAGCGGCTTACCGGTTATCTTTTCGATGATGGCGCCCGCGATTACGTAGTTCGTGTTGCTGTATTGCCATTTTGTGCCCGGGTCGAAGTTCAGCGGCCTTTTTCCCCAGATATCCATGATGCTCTGGGGAGTCGTCGGAAGCCTCATATAGGGCGCCACGTAATCGAGCGCATAGAAGTCCTCATAACCGGACGTATGCGAGAGGAGCTGGCGAATCGTAACTTCACCGGCGCGCGTGAGATTGGGGAAGAAGCGAGCCACTGAATCGTCGAGTGAAACCTTGCCTTCATCGGCCAGCAACAAAATTGCTGTAGCCGTGATCTGTTTGCTGTTAGAGCCGATCTTGTACCGCATATGGGTGGACGCAGCCAGTTTGCCGTCTAGGCGGGAGTATCCGTAGGCTTGGGCGTAGGCAAGCTTCCCGTCTTTGACGATGGCGACCGAAGCGCTGGGAACACCGCTGGTCTCGAGCGCCTTACGAACAGCTTGATCCACGGCCGTTTGCGTAGACGGCGATAGTTGGGCGAACAGCGAAAGAGGGCAAATGCAGACGAACAACACACGCATGCAGAGCTGAGATGGAGTCATGACTTTCAATTTGAGGCGGCTACCAAGATGGAAGGATACTGACTTTCAAGTGAGAAGGCGTGGCGCGGTCATGGTAAATTTTTTCAGTCGCGATTCGGAACTGCGAACGTTCCGCAGTATAGATGTTCGTAAAGCTTTGTGGATTGAGATCAACTAACGGGAACCAGGAGCTTTGGACCTGAACCATAATTCGATGGCCGCGACGAAAGGCATGAAACACGTCCGGCATCGTGTACTCGATCTTGGCGAGCTTGCCTGGCGTGAACGGCTGAGGATGCTCAAAACTGTTGCGAAACTTGCCTCGGAAGGGTTCGCCGCGAACAAGCTGCTGGTAACCTCCCATGTGAACATTGGCGGGATTCGGAGAGGGATCCGGGTAGTCGGCGGGATAAACATCAATCAGCTTGACCACAAAATCGGAATCCGTCGCGCTCGTCGATACGTAGAGCGTAGCGGTGATCGGTCCAGCAAGTGTCACATCGTTTAACACAGGCGGTGTCTGGAAAACGAGCACATCCGGACGCGTAGCCGCAAACCTCTGGTCATCAATCATGTACTCGCGCGTCATCGTGTTGGCTATATAGCCGACCGACGGCACAGGATGGGCGGGGTCGCTCGTGTATTCGTCGAATGCCGTCCCAGATGCTTCGGGCGGTGAATCGAACACCAGCGTGCCGCCTTCGCGCAAATAGATATTGCTCGAGTGAGCGGTTGAGGGAGGCCAGGCGTCGAAAGTCCTCCAGCAGTTGGCTCCCGTTTCGAAGACGTAGGCCTTGGGAGGCTGGCCAGCAGACACTCCTTTTAGGAAATGTTGAAAAAATGGAAACTCGATTTGCTCACGATAGAACTCGGCTGTTTTGGAGCCAAAATGTACAGGTCCCAGCGATTCACCGTCTGTGGAGGCCCAGCCCCCATGCACCCACGGGCCCATCACCAGGCCATTAAAGGGCGCGTGATTATCAGCCTCGACCGCACGGAAGGTTGCAAGAGCTCCGAACAGATCTTCAGCATCAAACCAACCGCTCACGGTTAAAACCGCCGGCTTGATGTTTTTCAAATAGTGCGGAACATTGCGTTCCTGCCAGAAGTTGTCGTAATTGGGGTGCTCTCGAAAGACGGTCCAATAGCCAACCGATCCCTTCAAGAGTTCATCATTGATGTTGGCGAGAGTGCCTAAATCGAGAAACAGCCGGTAACCATCGGGACTCGGATAAGCAAAGTTCTGCTGAAGGGTACGGCCCGTTCTATCGTTTCCTGCACGATCGTTCGCCGAGAACCAGCGAAAAGCGTGGGCGAGAAAGAGCGCACCGTTGTGATGCCAATCGTCGCCGAGAAACCAGTCGCCCACCGGCGCTTGAGGCGAGACGGCCAGCAAAGCCGGATGCGGATCGATCATTGCTTCAGAGACATAAAAGCCAGGGTACGAGATACCCCACATTCCCACTTTTCCGTTGTTGTTCGGAACGTGCTTGACCAACCAGTCGATCGAGTCCCAAGTATCCGTACTCTCGTCCGTGTCCTTCGGACCGCTCTTCTTTATCTTGTAGGGACGAACTTCCTCGAACTGACCCTCTGAGTGGAAGCGTCCGCGAACGTCCTGATAGGCGAAAATGTAACCCTCACGCGCAAACTGTTCGGAAGGCCCCAACGTTTTCGGATACTGATCTTCGCCGTAGGGTCGAATGCTATACGGTGTTCTTATAAAAAGGATCGGTTCAGGAGTCGGGGCGTGTTGAGGAACGTAAATGCTCGTGAACAGCAGTACACCATCGCGCATCGGTATTTGGTAGTCGTGCTTCACGTAATGCGCTTGAATGTATGCGCTTCCCTGGGCGCTCGCCGAAATACCTGTTGAGAAGAGAAGCGCGCCAACTTCGAGCAGCGTGAGACAGAGCTTGGACCTTACGCTTGGGTGGCAGATACACAAGCGGGTGCTCATGACGGAAATCCACTGGCGGACACGGCAGCAAGGATGCGCATCTCGGCCCTTCGTATCTGGTCGGCCATGACCTGCCGTGCGCGGGCCGCATCGCGCGCAGCAACGGATCGAACGAGATCGTAATGCTCTGCGGTTGCTGAGTCCGCATCGAGCCCTGTGTCAAGGCCCAAATAGAGCGGCCGCTGAATCTGATCCAACACCGAAGCTACAACGGATTCGAGCCGTTCGTTGCGTGTGCAGCGGGCGAGAGCCTGATGAAATGCGCTGTTATCGCGAAGATACAGCTCGTAGGTAGCGCGATCACCTGGCTGGTATCGAAGCGCAGCGAGGGTATTCAGCTCTCCGACATCCTTCTCCGTTGCGCGCTGAGCTGCCAAGGCGGCGGATTCAGACTCGACGATCAGTCGCAGCTCACTGAGTTTTCTGATGTCCTCGAGCCACACCGGTGTGACCGCATATCCGCGATGGGGCGTGAGAAACACCAGTTGCTCGAGAGCCAGCCGATTTAGAGCTTCTCTGAGCGGGGTTCGCGAAACTCCAAGTTCGAAGGAAAGCTCCTTCTCCAGCAATCGCTGGCCTGGCTGCAGTGTACATGTCAGGATCCGGTGTTTGAGGGCTGAGTAAATAAGATCGGGCAGCCCTCGTGAGAGCGGCATCTCGGGCTCAAGATCAATGAGAGGCCGCCCGCTCAAGGAAGCCATACGCGATGCCGACTTCACTTTGAAACCAGATCCTTCCGCGAAGATGCGGCTTGACACGGCATATTGTATTTTGTATTTTAAATGATCTTCAAACGCCGGGAGGGTTCATGGTTCGCAACAAACACCTATACGCTGTAGTTCTCCTTCTGGGAATCACCACAAGTATTTGGGCTCAACTGGAGCGTAGCGCGATTGAAGGCACCGTGGTAGATCAGCAAGGCGCCGCTATCGCGGGAGCCGCGGTGACCGTTACGGCTCAGAGCACGAACGTTGTCTCACCGACTGTGACAAATCAGACCGGCTATTACGAGGTCATCGGCTTGGTTCCCGGTAAATATACGGTTCGCATCCAGGCGCCGGGCTTTTCGGTGACCGAGAGCCGGGACGTGGATGCCCCGGCAGGTCAGACGGTCCGATTCGACGCCACGCTCACAGTAGGCTCCGCGCAGCAACACATCGAGGTCACCGCCGCCTCTCCGCTTCTCGAAACAGCCTCCGCGAATTTTTCTACAGCGGTGCCACAAAGAATCATCGACGACACGCCGCTTCAGGGACGCGACTTGCAGCAGCTCGTTTACCTTTTGCCCGGTGTATCGAACGTGGCCGGGCCTCCCGGAAGCAACTTCGGGTTCAACAGCCAGTACGGAACTTTTCCCGACCCAAGCAATGCGCAAGGCTCCGATGTTTCGGTCAACGGCGGCCAGGGTGGCGCGAATGCGTGGTATCTGGATGGAAATTTGAACCTTTCGGGTCTGGTCGAAAATATTGCTGTCAACCCCTCACCCGATGCCGTGACCGAATTCCAGGCGGTAACTGAAGGCATTTCGGCGCAGTATGGCCGGACGGGAGGCGGAGTTTTCAACGTTGTTTTGAAATCGGGCACGAATCAGTTGCACGGCGACCTCTACGAGTTTGCTCGCAACAGTTTCACCAATGCCCGCAATCCGTTCACTTCGATCGATTCAACTGGACATCTAATACGCGATCGAAACTTGCACTATAACGACTTTGGCGGAACCGTCGGCGGGCCCGTCCTCATTCCGAAGCTTTACAACGGGAGAGATAAGACATTCTTCTTCCTTTCGGTCGATCACACGCTGCTGCATCTCACGGGACAGAACGTTTTCACGGTTCCTACACAGGCCATGCGGTCAGGAGACTTCAGCGAGGACCCGTCTTCAGCGGCATACGGCATCTACGACCCTTACAGCACGGTGGGTCCTTTGCCGAATGGAACATTTCAGCGCACTGCGTTCGGCACGCCCCTGGTGCCGAACGGCTGCCTCAATACAGTCATCGAGGCCTCCGCAACTCCGACGTGCCGTTTTTCTACGCAGATCCCTGCGAACCGCATGGATCCGGTCGCGGCGTTCTTCCTCAAGTCGTATCCGCTTCCAAACTATATCGACCCGAACAGCAGCTGTCCCATGGGCAAGAACGGATTCGCAATCTGCAATAACTACTTAGGACCGATCGGCAGCAGTCAGGATCCATACAACATCTCGGCGAAAGTCGATCATCAGCTCAGCGATAAGAGCCGCCTGTTCTTTGAATTCCTGACGAATCCCGGCCAGTACAACATCTACCGCACGGCATGGACGGGTCCCACAGTTCCGTATTTCGGCTACGGCGGAAACACGCCCTACACTTTCACCAGCGAGGTAGGAGCGATCGGGCACACCTACATCGCCAGCCCGAGCTTCTTTAACGAATTTCGAATGAGCTTCAGCCGCCAGGTATTTGACACCAACCCCAACCAGGCCGGATTCCCGAACAGCGTCACGGACCTGCCGGAAGTGCAGAAGGTCCTCGCCCCTTCAAAGATCTTCTTAAGCCAGTTCACTCCCTCGCCCACATTTCAGATCGTGATGCCGGGAGGGCCGGTATCCACGTTCGGGTCTCCAGGGTGGGCCAATCAAAGGCAAGCCAACGACGCTTATACAATTTTGGACGACGTCACCAGAATCATAGGCAAGCACACACTCAAAACGGGGTTCATGTTCAGACTCGACCAGCAAGGACGAGAAATCAGCGACCCCTCGACATTGCTGTTCAACGGCTCCATACAAAACGATCCGAATACCGGCCTCGGAGGGAACGGACTCGAGCAGTTCATGATGGGCGCAGTCGCCAATTCCGCCACTGGCATCACTTCCCAGCCGTATTCGAGTTATCCCTATTGGGGGCTCTACATTCAAGATGATTTTCGCGTCACGCCGAATCTGACACTTAATTTTGGACTGCGGGACGACATGGTCTTCTTCTGGAAATCGCGTGATCATCCGGAATCGAATTTCTGCCTGACTTGCCTGAATCCTCAGACAGGATTGCCTGGCGAGATGGTCTATGAGGGATCTCCGCAGATTCCGACGGGCGCGGCAATTTCCCCGCCGCATTATGCGGATCTCGGACCTCGGTTCAACTTCGCTTGGGATCCGTTCAACGACAAGAAAACCGTGATCCGCGGCGGTTACGACTTGCTGTATACGAACGCCATTAATGCCGTCAATAATGTCGGCCAAGGCATCCAGCCGGGAGCTCAATGGCAATCGTTCAGCAACTGGACCGGGAGCTTTTACCCGAATCAGTGCGGTGAACACTCGGGAGTATGCGTTGCGTTTCCGTTGAGTGATACGACGACGAACAAGGCTAATCTGACAATTCCACCGATTCCGGCAAACGGTCAGCCTCCGGCAGCGAACCGCGATCCCTCTTATGGCGCCTCGATGCAGATCTACTATCCGCCTGCGAAGGATCCACGCGTGCAAGTCTACAATTTCGAAATTCAACGTGAGCTATCGGCCGGCCTGGTGTTAACTGCCGGATATGTGGGAAGTCATGGAACCCATCTGGCGGGTGAGGCGTGGCGGCAGTTTAATGTTGTACCAACCTCGACCAGAATTGCTTACAAGACCGGGTTAAATGCGAATGTGCCAATCACGAATTACTATTCAGGCGCTCAAGCGGCCCTTCTGCAACAGACCTGGGGAAGCAGTTCGATCCCGCTTTCCATTCTGCTTAGTCCCTATCCCTTCTATGGTTCATTATTCAGCCAGACCATGTATGACGGCATGTCCTCATACAACGGGCTGAATGTGAAGCTCCAAAAGCGCTACTCCTACGGATTGACATTTCTTGCTTCGTACACTTTCTCGAAGAAGATTTACAACGCTTCGGTCGAGCAGCTTGCGTCTCAGCTCTTCGATACTATCGCGCTTTCTCGGAACGGCATTATCGGAGGCCGAGCAGGCGTGACGAGTTGTGTTGGGTGCACCGGAGGAATTAACGGAGGCGGCTACCAGGATCCGTATAACCGCAACGCTGATAGAGCGATTGCGTACGACGACATTCCCCAAATGTTTAATCTGGCCTTCAGCTATGAATTGCCGGTGGGCAAAGGCAGAGAATGGCTCGCCTCAGGCGGACCGCTTGACTATGTCTTAGGCGGTTGGCGACTTACTGGCAATTTCAACGCGCAAAGCGGCGAGCCGCTGAACATCACCGGCCCGTGCAATCAACTGACATGCCGGCCGGATCTTGTCGGGAATCCGAGCGCGGTTCCGGGGGGGCAGAATGCTTCACACTGGATCAACCCGGCTGCCTTTGAGCCTGTGTTCGGTAACGATCAGAGTTTCTGGGCGAATCCGAACCTGAATGATCCCCGCGAATGGGTCTTCGGGACCGCCGGGGAGTATCTGCCGGGACTTCGGTCTCCCGCGTTTTGGAATCTCGATGCGACATTGATGAAGGACTTCCACTTCACGGAGCAGCGCTACCTCCAATTTCGCTGGGAAGTCTACAACGCTCTGAATCATCAGAACCTCGGATACCCCAATACAAACTTTTGCTTGCCTCCCGGACCGGACGGGCAAACCAATCTAGTTCAGCAAGCCGGCTGTTCTTTCGGCCGCATTACGAACATTCAAACAGATCCCCGATCCCTGCAGTTCGCGCTGAAACTCTATTTCTGAATTTCTGACCCGGCGAGTCTATGCTGCAGGTGTTTTCGCTTGATGAGCGCGAATCCATCTGAAGAGAACGTAGACCGGCACCCCGAGTACCACAATAAAAAGACCGGGGAACGTGGTCATAGGGCGGTAAAGAAAGAGCACGGTTAGAATCACAGTGGCACTGGCGATATAAATCGCTGGAACGATCGGGTACCCGAACGCTTTATAGGGACGCTCGGCTTCGGGCCGCAAGCGGCGAAGGCGAAAAATACCGGCAATCGTGAGGATATAAAAGATGAGTGCCGCGGAGATGACGTAATCCAGCAGGTTGCTGTACAGATTGCCGTATTTCTGAGTCGCAGGATCGTAAGTCCGCATAAGTATGAGCAGCGCTCCCCATGCGCCCTGCATCAGCAAAGCAGCGCCGGGCACATGTGCTTTGTTCACGGTTGCCGCCTTGCGGAAGAACAGGCCATCCTTGGCCATCGCAAAATATGCTCGGGCTCCCGAAAGAATCATCCCGTTAATACATCCAAACGTTGAAATCATGATGGCGATGGCGATGAGCGGACCGCCCGCCTTGGGAAAAATCGCTTCGAGCATTGCACTGGCGACGCGATCAGAGGGCGCGTGTTGAATATTCTCAAGACGCAATGTGACCAGATACGCGACGTTCGCCAGTACATACAGAGAGATGACCAGGACAGTGCCGCAGGCAAGCGATAGAGGCACATTGCGCCCAGGATTTCTCACTTCTCCCGCGGTGAAAGTGATATTGTTCCAGGCATCGGCTGAGAAAAGGGAGCCGACCTGCGCGACGCAGATCGCGACGAGCAGACCAAGTGCGGTATCAACTCCTAACCCTGACGCAACTGGAGTTGCGCCCCTCGGGGTCCAGGGAGCGCTGAAATTTGCGGACACCGCGTTGGCGTTCCATCCCAAAATCAATCCGACCGCGATGAGTCCGAGAAGCGATCCGATTTTCGCGGTCGTAAACACATTTTGCACACGCTTACCGTACTCAAGTCCGCGGGTGTTCGTCCATGTCAACAACAGGATCAGAAGCACGGCAACGATTTGCGCTGTCGAAAGAGACAGAGCGTATCGGCTGCCGAGGTGGACCGGCGCAATGACGTAATTCTCCTCCGAGACTTTCGGATATAAGTTGCCCAGGTAACGGGCAAACCCGATGGCAACGGCCGCAATGGTTCCTGTCTGAATCACCAGAAACAGAGTCCATCCGTACAGGAAGCCCCATAAAGGCGAGAACGCTTCGCGAAGGTAAACGTATTGGCCACCGGCGCGGGGCATCATGGAGGCAAGCTCGCCGTAGGAAAGAGCACCCGCAATGGTGAGAACGCCGGTAATCACCCAACTCGCTAAAAGCCATCCGGTACTTCCAACCTCACGGCCCATTTCTGCGGAGACGATGAAGATGCCGGAGCCGATCATCGATCCAGCGACGATCATCGTCGAATCGAAGAAGCCCAGCCCTCGCTTTAATTCAGCGGTGGGCGGCGGGGCGGACACGCGAGGGTTAGACATGAGTGTCGAACTGTGGTCAGCACACTGTCTCTAGCATTATCGATTGGCCATCCGGCTTGTCAACGGTGTTCGGCGAAAAGCCGCGCAAAAATACCGGCCTTATTTGTTGTCTGAATCAAGTCTCGTTCCGCATCACACCGTCGCAGGCCAGGTAAAGGTCGTGCAGGATCTGGAGAGATATGTATCACCACATTAAAAAATTGATGTACACCGTGAAGGTCGGGACGCCGGACCCGAAGTTCGGAAACATGTTGCTGGAGCAATTTGGCGGGGCCAACGGAGAGCTGGCGGCCGCCATGCAGTATTCCATTCAAGGACTGAATTGCGAAGACCCCGAACGCAAGGACTTGCTGATGGACATTGGCACCGAAGAGCTAAGCCATCTTGAAGTGGTAGGCACGCTGGCCCGGATGCATTTGAAGCCATTAAAGAAAGAAAGGACGGCTGCCGAAGCCGATCCGCTGATTGCGATTGCGGGCGGAGGCGGGGTCAACTTATTTAACTCCATGGGGGATGCGTGGACGGCTGACTACCTCAAGATTACCGGGGAGCTCGATGTCGATCTACGCAGCAATATTGCTGCAGAGGCCCGCGCCAAAATCGTTTACGAGCGCCTGATCGACTTCTGTGACGATCAAGGCAGCATAGACGCCCTGCAGTTCTTAATGACGCGCGAGATCACGCACATGAAAGCGTTTACGCTCGCGTTAGAAAGCATGGGCAGAGCGCCCTTCTCGATTGGACTCATTCCACCCACTCCCGAACTCGTGAACCAGTACTTCAACGATTCGACCGGTGTGGGAGACCAGGGTGAAACCGACGTTCGCGGGCCGTGGAATCAAGGCGACGACTGGGAATATGTGGAAGCACCCGCATTCCAGCAATTCAAGTCGGAGCAAGCCGGAACGCGCACAACGGGCACGCCGCATGTCGTCGGGGGATGGAGGATCGCAAAGTACTGCCGACGAGGCCGACGCGGCCAGAAGACACGCAGCAAGAGCGCTTCTTCAAAGAGGTGACCACGATCACACAGCGGCGAAACGTTTCTTCAACGTAAGGGATCTTCCATTACGTTGAGACTGGCCCGGCTGAATCAGCAATCTTCAGCGCGGGCAAGATGATCTTACATTCGGAGGGAAGCGTCGTATGTCTGTCGCCCGTATTACAGAGATTAGTGCGTCATCGACCAAAAGTTTCGAGGATGCCGTCCAGCAAGGGATCCAGCGTGCCACGGCCACATTGAGAAACGTGCGAAGCGCCTGGATCAAAGAACAAGAAGTGCAGGTCGAGAACAACCGAATCACGACGTACAAAGTGACGATGAAAATTACGTTCGTTCTCGAGGATCCGGCCAAATAGCGGAGCTTAACCGCTCGTTTGTTTCTGCGCGTGCAGCGGCGCGGCTTCTACACTGCGTTGCTGCTCTTCGCGCAATCTCTCGATGTACGCTTGGGCGTTTGCTGTGTCTTCGAAGATTCCGCAGATCCCGGCATCCTTGGCGCGAGCCAATCGGAATACGTCCCGACTCTGGCAAGAGACGGCTTCGAGATTTCCGTCCTTAAGTAGAACTACTACTATCACCAATAATAAGGTGCTGATTGCGAGCAAATTGATACACGAGTGATGAACTCTTGCATCCCAAAGGTACCCTTTCTAATTGAGCAGTACTAGAAGCTCCGGACTGTCGGCGCCAAAACTGGTATCAGACCTGAAGCATGTCACGGTTGAAGGCAGCCTCCCTGCACTCGTTCCAGGTCGCTCGCAATACGTCGCGGCTGTACAACAGGTGTCTCACATCCGGCGTGAACACCTCCAACGTGATTGTGCCGTCGTATCCGCACGCTTGTAGAGCCTCGACGCTATGCGGTAAGTCTACGTGCCTGTTCCAAGCGGAAGGTGCAAATCCGCGCTGCCGCCTTTGTTGTCGTGCAGATGCACGTGGCGAAGGCGCTTCCCGTAAGCAGCGAGGATCTCGTCAGTCGTGTTATGCGGCACCTGGAGATTAGCGTGGCCTATGTCCAGATGAAGCCCCAGCTCCGGCATTTCGTCCAATAATTCTCCAAGCTGCGGGGCGGAATTATAATCACCCGGCAGATTCTCGATCATCAGTCCGACTCCATACCTTTCGGCATCAGGCAGCAACTCTCGAAGCGAATCGAGATTCCTTCGTATATAGAAGCGGCGATCGTGCCAGGGCGTATGCCGATCAGGATGAACATTCATCCATTTCGCGCCGACCTCGCCAAACTTTTCGCAGACATCGGCGTAATTCCGCGACGGCGCCCTTCCGGATCTCTGGGATGGCACTTGCAAGAGGCAGATACCATGCAGTATGGCCGACTACTGCCATACGGTTGCGATCGAGCGCAGTGCGAATGGCCCTCGTATCGACGTTCCATGATGCGGCTCCGGGAGGCTCGAGCGTAAGATCTACAAATTCCATGCCGGCGTCAGCCATGCGCGCGATATCGTCTAAGACGTCGTGCTCCGGATGGTTCATCGTTCCAATCAGCATCATTGAGCTCCTTCATTGGTGTTCGGATCGCCCGCAACGATGTTCGTTATCGATTGTGGGAGTGAACCATGGGCGCGAGTCCAGCAGATCGGCGCGGGAATCCTGCCCTGTGACATGCGATTCGGGTTGAGGGCGCACCGCTCCGAGCTCGTGCCAAACCCAGGGCGGCAGTTGTTGTGCGCGCTCAGGGCAGAGCCAGGCAAAGATTGATAGCAGGCCGCTCAAAAGCGGCGCGTCGTCGCCGATTCGTTCGAGCAGACGCCGCCAATTCAAGCCGGGTCCCATCGAGTAGAGAAGGCTCAAGCCGTCGGGCCAATCACAACGATCTCGCTGTAGAACGTACAACTTATTCCAAAGCGTTTCTTCCGCGGGAACCAGCCGGAAGCGCTGATTCTCAACGTAGATCTCAGGCCCTTCGAGCCAGCCTCCGTCAATCGCGGCGCGCTGGTTGGCCATAGCCCATATCACGTCAACGATGATGTCGTCCTTGTAACTGCGGTAGATCCAATGCCGCTGGTAAGCTTCTTGTTCGTAATAATCCTTCAGGCCAGAATCGGTCAGGATACGAATCATCTCGTTTTTATCGCCTTCGCGAACAAACAGGTCGATATCTTTGGTATCTCGCCACTGCCCGGTGTAAGTCATGGTTGCGAATCCGCCGCCGATTGCAAATTGCAAGCCACGGCGCTGCGCTTCCGTCATTACGGTCTTGTAGACTGACCACTGCTCCGGCGGAAGGCGCTCGAGCCAAGAAGCGGAGCGCGCGAGCTTGTCTTTTTCGGTTTGCGAGGCCATTACGAATGTAAGTTCAGTTCCTCGTATGAGTAAATCCGGTCAGTCAGCCTGCTCTTCCGTCCACGGCTGTTTGTGCTTGGGTTTGCCGCGGATTGTGCGTTCTTCGAGAACACGTGAAGGCGGCGGAGTGCCAACACGTTTTCGGGCGATTGCCTTCACCCGCTTTGTCTTAGAGAATTTCGACCGCTTTGCCGCCATTCGGCCCCGCTCAGATCAGCCGATTCTCTTGGGCTCTGGTATTCACGGAGGGATCCGTTTCGGCAACCGTAAGCAGATTGAAGGCAATCTTGGCGCGAGATGTTATGAGACGCCAGAGCTTCTCTGCGGTCTGTTTTTCTTCCGCCTGAATCTCACGGGCCAGGGCTTCAGTCGCATCGTCACCGGCCGCTTCCGCGACCGCCGCAATCGCCTCGTACATAGCACACTCGCTGCTCTCAACGGTAAATGCCATGATCAGGTTCTGCGTGGTGCGTTCTTCACGCGCATGCCCGATTTGGGGGGTCTTAGGAGTGAGGCCAAACAGTTGCGCAAAGAAGCTCTTGGCTGTTGAGGGGACTACCGCCTATTGCTTCAAGCCGGGCCGTCAGGAGCTCATATTGACGGCGTGTTTCAGCCGCGTGGACCGCGAACATGGCCTTTACTTCCTCATCGTCGCCTTCTCGCGCGAAGTTCTCCAACTGCGTTTCGAAAGTCTTTTCGGCGGCGATTGCGTCTTCTAAGTAGCGCCGGATCACGTCGTTGCTGGTTTCAGGCATGATCAGTTCGCAGTTTTTCAGTGATGTCTTCAAACCCGTTTTTCAGCCGGTCTTCAATGATCGCCCATACTTTGGGCGGGCAGCCTTGCCAGTTTGTAACGACTGTATTGCCTAAATACGGAAGATCGGCGACGCCCATTTTGCTCGAGTAAAATCCGCTGACCGTGAGATCACGAAAGACGTTGAAGAAGAGCACCCAGGCGTGATCCTCCTTTGACGCGCGCGCGGGCCACGCAATGCGATCCAAAATTTGCTTCTGCTGATCGGAAGAGGCATCCGCAAACGCCCTTTGAAACTGCCGGTTGGACTCCCGGTCGAGCCACATCAGGCCGCCAAGAATCTGCGCCTCTAATCTGGCGTTCCCGTCTTCCTGTTTCTGGAAATCGATCCAGTCGTCAATAAATTCGGGTACGCCCGCCTGCGTGGCGCTGCCGCTGCGATCATCGGCAGGAATAATTAAATCCGTGAGCACACCCACGGTCCGCCACTGCTGATCATCGAAGACCTTGCGTTGATACGGCTTAGCAGGCGCAGCCTGCTGCTGGGCAGCGTGGCTGTGATCCTCTTGCGCGAGTGCCGCGCCTGTAGTAACAGCGGCGATGGCCGGAACGGATCCGATTACGTGGAACAGTTCGCGGCGGCTGACCTTCCCTGACTCGTTTTGTTCTTCGGGAATCGTGTCTTCTGGCATAGCGCTCTCCAGGATTCAGACTTTCACGTTCATTTTCTTGACCTGGTCGGCGACGTACTCCGAGGTGCGCCACCCGAGCGCCGAAATGGTCAAAGTCGGATTCTTATCCGCGTTGCTTACAAACGGCGCAGCATCGGTGATGAACAGATTCTTGCAGTCCCAAGCCTGGCAGTACTGGTTCAAGACCGAATCTTTAGGATTATCGCCCATCCTTGCCGCGCCGACTTCATGGATAATCTTGCCGCCTGGAGCGATGCCCCAGTTTTCCTTGGCATCGGATTTGAAAATGACTTCGCCTCCCGCAGCCTTGATGATGTCTTGAAACGTCTCCTGCATGTGCCTGGCCTGCAATATCTCGTCCTGACTCCATTTGAAGTGGAATCGCAGGACGGGTATGCCCCACTGATCGACTGTATCGGGATCGATCTCGCAATAACTGTTATCGTTCGGGATCATTTCGCCGCGCCCTGAGAAATAGATTTCGCAGCCGTAAATTTTGCGCAGATTCCGCTTGAGCTCGACCCCGTATCCACCGCCAAGGTAACGCTCCGAGCCGTTCAGGATCCCGGCGCCGGGTTGATCGCGTCCTCCGCCAATCTCGATGTGATAGCCGCGTGCAAAGGGCAGCTTTCCCGCCATTTGCTGTTGATAAAGCCACCACGGCATGTAGAGGTGCATGCCGCCTACGCCATCTTCGTTAAATGGAGGCAGATCCTGCAGGATGGGCAGGAATCCGCCAACATCAGAACCTACGGTGTCCATGAGATAGCGGCCGACCAAGCCGGAAGAGTTCGCGAGTCCGTTTGGAAATTGACTGCTTTTAGAGTTCAGCAGAAGGCGCGCAGTTTCACAGCAACCCGCAGCCAGCACCACAATTTTGGCGCGCACCGTCACTTCGTTGCGTGTCTTCTTATCGACGTAAGAGACGCCGGTTGCGAGACCGTCTTGCCCAACCAGGACCTCGCGCGCCATCGCATTGCAACGCACCTCGAGATTGCCGGTCTTCATGGCCGGAAAGATGTGCACGCCCGGCGAGTTGAAATTAGAATTTGTTCCGCAGGAACGGCCACACTGCGCGCAATAGTGGCAGGCCGGGCGTCCGTTCAGCGGGCGGGTCAGCATCGCCATTCGCGACGGAACGCAAGGAATGTTCAGTTTGTCGCTGGCCCGCTTGATGAGCCTCTCAAAACCGCGCGGGGCCGGAGGCGGCTGAAACCTTCCGTCCGGTGTATTTTCGAGTCCCTCTTTCGAACCGAATACCCCGATCAGTTCCTCAGCTTTGTCGTAATAGGGGGCGAGGTCGTCGTAGGTGATGGGCCAGTCGAAGCCCCTTCCATCGCGGCTTCGAGGTTTGAAATCATACGGGCCCATGCGCAGCGAAATGCGCCCATAATGATTGGTCCGTCCGCCGAGCATCCGAGCCCGCCACCACCACCAGTCCGATCCGGGGGCATTCGTGTAAGGCTCGCCTTCGACCTGCCAGCCGCCTTCGAGCGTCGCATCGAAATAACCGAACGGCTTGTGTTTACTGCCTGCGGCCCGGTGCGGGGCATTGTAAGGCCAGGCGAACATCGTCGATTGCTTGTGATAATCGAACCAATCGCCCGCCTCGAGCATGCAAATCTTGGCGCCTGCGGAGGCCAGCACTTGCGCCGCAACTCCTCCTCCAGCTCCCGACCCAACGACGATCACGTCGTACGTCTTCGGATTCACCTTCACTTGCGCCATGTTGTGTATCTTTACACGTTCCGCTCAGGCCCTATGGCACATACTGCGCCAGGTAGCGCTTTGCCATGATAAAGCCGAGCTTGAATTCGCTGCTGAAATCGGGCCCGGGATTATCGTCAGCGCCGTAGAGCGGATCCTCTTGCTCGATGCTCATGGCACCCGAGTAGCCGATGTCCTGAAGCACGCTAAAGAATTGAGCCCAGTTAATCAATCCTAATCCTGGAATACGATAGCGCCACCACGACGCCTTGTTCACTGGATTGATGCCGCCGGCGCGCAGAACGGGCCAAAGAATTTCCGTGTCCTTTAAATGCACGTCGTAGATCTTGTCGACGAAGTCGCGCGCGGTCTGGATGGGATCCATAAATTGCCGGACAAGATGCGATGGATCGTACTGCAGTCCGACATATGGCGAATTGCCGAAGGCGTTGAACAGCGCTGCAAACCCGACGGGGCTAGTCGCGAGATTGGGCCCTTCCGGCCACGGCTCCCACAGGATGCGCACGCGATTCCGCTCGCATGCAGGAAAGTACTTTTCGTTGTAGACGCGCACAATTTCGTGCACCTGCTCCAGGAAGGGTTTTGAGCGATCTTTGCCCGACGCGGTTCCTATGTACGGAACGCCGAGCTTGCCCGCGAGCTCAATTGCTTTCACGAAGGATGTGTTTACTTTGGCGCGCTCGTTTGGGTCGGGATCGATATGGTTCAGGGTCATCTGAAACGCCGAGACGTGCATCCCCGTTTTCCGGAGGTTTGTTCTTACGCTTTCAATTTCGGCATCGCTGATCGACGCGGGATCGAAGCTCGAACCTACAGCGAGGATCATGTTCGAGAATCCCTGCTCCCGAGCAAACTCGACATTCGCGGGCGTGTACGGGCCGAGGATGCCAAGCTTCGGTTTCCATTCCCTTCGACTTGCCGTAGCGCCTTTCAGCGCCGCTGCTCCTGCGAGTGACCCTATGAGCGTTCGTCTGGTCATAACTGACGAGTGTATCCGGTTCGGTGCTGTACTCGCTCGCGCAAACTCGAAAATTTGCGGCTTGACAAGCCTAGTCCGCAGCAGTACATTTCTTCGCAAAGGGTCTTCGTTTCTATCGTTCAAATTCCCAAAGGAGTTGAGATGAGAACCACTTGGGCTGTCTCGCCCGTTTGCTGCCATCGCATTTGCCGGTTCTGGAGTCTCACGCTGTTTATTGTCTGGCTGGTATTTTTTCCAGCGCTGGTTCACGGTCAGGCCCTAAGCGGCATAACAGGGACTATCACAGATGCTACGGGCGCTGTTGTACCGGGCGCAACCGTAACCGTAACGAATATCGGGACGCAAGTTTCGAAAACCGCGGTGACCAGCTCGGCGGGGACATACAACATCGTCGATCTGAACCCCGGCTCATACACAGTCAAGGTTGAAGCGAACGGATTTCAGAGCTCGGTCCACGACAATGTCGGCGTAGAGGTGGGGAAGGTTTCCACGCTCGATGCGATACTCCAGCCGGGCAATACCAGCCAGACGGTTGAGGTCAAGGCGGATCTCGTCGCCCTTAATACAGAAAACCCGCAACAGGCTACGACGATCGAACCGCAGCTTGTGGCGGCCCTTCCGCTCGAGATCAGCGGAGGGCGTGGGCGGCAGATCGACTCATTCCTGTTCCTGGCGCCCGGCGTGACGGGAAGCACCTTCAGCCATCGAATCAATGGTGGCGTGGATTTTCAGAACGAGGTTCTTTTCAACGGAGTGGTTGCGGTGCAGTCGGAAACTGCCGGGTATCAGACGAATATCAACCCACCGTATGAGATGGTGGACCAGTTCAGTGTTCTGCGCGATACGTTCTCTGCACAGTATGGTCTTGCGCAAGGCGCCGCGAGTTATCGGTTTGCGTCGGGTACAAATGCGTTACACGGCGATGGGTTCGAGATTCTCCGCAACAACTTCTTCGATGCAAGAGGCGCCTATAATCCCACGACGCCCATCGATCGCGAAAACAATTGGGGGTTCTCGCTGGGCGGACCGGTCTTCATTCCGAAGCTTTACAACGGAAAAAACAAGACGTTCTTTTTTGTAGCCAGCGATTGGTACCGGCAGAACCTTACTCAGACGGGTTTCATGACGGTTCCGACCCCAGCTATGAAGACTGGAGATTTCAGCCATTTCGTGGATGCGAGCGGGAAATTGATCCCGATTTATAATCCCGTAAATAGTACATGCACTGCCAATGGGAACGCACCCGGGCAACCGTTTGTGGGCAACATCATCCCCCAGGCTTGTATCAGCGCCAATTCTACTTCGCTTCTGCAATACCTACCAGATCCGAACGTACCGGGCTTTACGAACAATCTAAGCTCTCAACTTACGTCAGAACCGAACACTTACTTGAATTGGGGTTACACAATCGATCAGAACATCAGCGACAAGCAGTCGATTCACTGGAGCGAGTGGCGGGACAAAGCCACTACGTTTGGCATTGATAACAACGCGCTGTTCTCGGGCGTGTTTTCGGGCCTGAAAAACGAGCCACGGCTCGGAACGGGCTTTTTCTTGACCTATTCCAATTCGTTCTCGCCAAATCTGATCATGACCGCCGGAGCGGGCTGGATGGGTGAACTCAACTTTGAATACAACTCACACTTGGGAACCGCATTCCCCGACATCTCGGTTGGTTCCTCTGCCCTCCCGAGGATCTCTTTCATCAACGGAACTTATAATCCGAACGATTGGGGTGCTGGAAATGCGGGAGAGACGTTCTCCATTAACCGCAAGTTAGGCCTTAGCTTCGACAATAACTGGCTGTGGGTGCACGGGAATCAAACCTTCAACATGGGCATCGAGGTACGGCGCTCGTATCAGGACGATCACGAATGCCAGGCTTGCATTGGTCAGATCACATTCAGCGCATTCACGACGGGTGACCCGGCCAGCTTCCTGGCGACTCCTCCGCCGGGTGCGCCTGCGGCCGGCACAACCGGAAGCGCGTTTGCGAGTTTCCTGCTCGGCGACGTAGATTCTGCAAACCGCAATCTTGCTCCCGAACTAAGACTTCGCAACCTCGACGTATCGCCGTATCTACAAGACGATATCAAGCTTAGCCCGAGACTCACGTTGAACGTTGGGGTCCGATGGGACATTATGCGGCCCTTTACGGAGGTAAATAACAATATCGTATTCTTCAACCCGAACCTTCCCAACCCGGACGCGGGCGGGCGGCTCGGCGCAGCCACAAAGTTCGGTACTTGCCCGGGTTGCGCCGGCTATGACCGCGCGGACATCAAGTGGGATCATTTAAGCCCACGCCTGGGCTTTGCGTACGAGCTGAACAACAAAACCGTTCTGCAGGGTGGATTTTCAGTAAACTTCCTGAACGGCGGTGCGTACGAATATGGAACGAGCAAGGTCGCAGTCTCTTACGGCAATCTGCTAAATGGCAGCGTCAACGTGCCGACGAATAACTCTAATGTTCCTGCCTATGGCTTCTGGGACGGCAATCCACTTCCGGCGCCGGCAGCGCTGCCATTTGGTCCGGGGATCGGGACCGGAAACGTGATTCATGAGTTCAGCAGAAACGACGGTATCACGCCCTATCTCATGGCTTGGAATGTGGGGATCCAGAGGGAGCTGCCTTACAACATGTTCTTCTCGGGCGCATATGTCGCGAATAAGACGGTACATCTGCCGTCGCAAATGAATCCGACCAATGAGGTGCCCGTCCAATTTCTTGATAAATACGGCAGCTTACTCGGGCAGCAATTTGGTCCTGCGGCAATCGCGGCAGGCATTCCTCTGCCCTATCCCGGATTTACGGGCAGCGTCCAGCAGGCTTTGCGTCCTTATCCGCAATATATCGATATAGTGAATAACTTCGACATGACGGGAGCTTCAAGGTACAACGCGATGCAGCTTGAGCTCGAAAAGCGATTTTCGGAGGGTTTAAGCTTTCTAGTCACTTATAATCTGTCCCGCATGATGTCTAACACAAACTCCGGATTCACTATTTTCGGAGCGCGGCCTTTAAACAAGCAGGACCAGGCAGCCGAGTGGACGGTCGATAATAACGACCAAACACACATGGTAAATATCGCAGCCACGTATGAGCTACCGTTCGGCCCCGGCAAACCTTTCCTAAACACCAGAAACCTATGGGGCCAGGTATTTGGGGGATGGCAGATCAGTCCGATTCTCACGTATCAAAGCGGTACGCCACTGTGGAGCAGCACCCCGGGCGGAACGGTTACGGTTCCCGGCGACCCGTTGGGAAACTGCCCAAGCGGCTCCGATGTTTGCGGTCCAGGCAATGATAATAGAGCCAATGTCGTGCCGGGTGTTCCCCAGTTCCTCGGATATCAGAACGTGTATAAAGGTTTACCGGTTATCAATGCTGCTGCCTTTACTAACCCGGGCCTGTGGACGCTCGGCAACGCGCCTCGCGTGCTAAGTGGTTTGCGCAATCCCTGGTTCTTCAATGAAAATGTGGCGCTTGTCAAAAAATTCTTCCTGGGCAGCGAAAGATTTAAGGCAGAGTTGCGCATGGAGTATTTCAATCTGCTCAATCGCGTGCAGTTCGGTAGCCCCGATCTCAATTTGACTGACGCGAATTTCGGAATGGTGATCAACAGCCAAAACAACACGCAACGCCAAGGTCAAGCGCAGTTCAGAGTTACATTCTGAGGTGCAGCGAGCGTACGCTTACCAGCTTATTCTCGCTGGGGATCGTATTCGGATTACTTGGCGGGCAAAACTCGAATACCGGAACGCAAAAACCTGAACCTCCTAGCGGTACGAGCTATTCACTCGAGCTTCCGGCCGCGAAACCGGGCCTGCTGGATCCGATGCTGGCCGAGGCGCGATCTCTTCTGGAACAAGGGTCGCTGGCCGAATGCAGAACAGACGGCGCGCCGCTTCTTGAGCGATCATCCCGACTCGGCGGACGGGCATTTCCTGCTTGGGTTCATTCTCTTCAGGCGAGACAAGCCGAAAGACTCGCTGGCCGAGTACACGGAAGCCGCCAGGCATCGTACACCTAGCGCGTTTGACCTGAAGGTCGTCGCATGCGATTACGTGCTGCTAGGAGACTACATGGACGCCGATAAGTGGTTCACGCGATCCGTCGAGTGGAATCCAAAAGATGTACAAGGCTGGTACTATCTCGGGCGCGCGAAGTACAACGAGAACCGGTTTGAAGAGGCCATCGCGGCGTTCAAAGAGTGCTTGAAATTGGATCCGAAAAACGTGAAAGCGGAAGATAACCTCGGGCTGGCATACCAAGGGCTAGGGCGTAACGAGGAAGCGAAAGCCGCGTATCTGAACGCAATCACCTGGGAGAAGGAACAGCAGGCGGCGAATTGCGGACCGTTTCTTGATTTGGGAGAGCTTCTGGCGGACGATAACCGCCTGCAAGAAGCGATGCCGTACTTGCTGGAGGCTGCGGAGATCGGCCCTCAGGATTTCAGAGTGCATCGTGAATTGGGAAAGGCATATCTCCACTTGAATCAGGCGCAAGATGCGGAACACGAATTGCAGAAGGCAATCGCGTTGGCGCCTCGCGAGGGGACACTGCATTATCTGTTAGGCCAGGTTTATCGAAAAGAAGGACTGGCCGCGAAAGCCAAATTAGAATTTGACCGCTATACGCAGTCGAATGTGAACGGACACCCCTGAGAAAGTGTTCCTTACGGGACGGGATCAAGAGATGAGCCGCTCTGCCACGGGCTCGGCGTGAGGTTTTTCACACCCGAATGGCGGCGAGAGCGGGGCGGCAGCGGCTTTTTGCGAAACGAACTCGGGTTCCGGGCGCGGCTTTGGCGCGCGTTTGCGAAACGAACCCACGGGTGCGGTCTTTCTTCAGCCGAATGAGCGTGTTCAGGGCTTTGTGGAAGGCCCGCTCGTGCGTGGTCTGGTAGCGCAGAAATAGCGATAAGCGCTTTTCATCGACGCCCTTTTCGGTGAAGCACTCGTTTTGGAGACGGAGTGCGCGCTGGGCGAGCCACCAGGATTGAGCCAGCTCGCGGACGAGCAGCTCTTCAGTAGGAGTTGCAGGCTGGTGCTCGTCGAGCAGGCCGCTAAGGAGCGTTTCGAAGTCGGCGGGATCTTCGCCGGGGATGATGAGCTGAGCGGAAGCGAGACCGTGCTTCAGCGAATTACGAGACGAAGCCAATTTTCCTTCGGGTGAGCGCGGCCCGGTTGAGTGCTGGGCGTTGGCGCGGTTGATTTCTGGGCGGGTGGTCTCGATAGGTATCATTTCGGGCGCAACGGCCGGAGGAGGGAGATGCCGAGGCCGGACATGTCCGGCCACTACGTTCTAGTTTTTTGGCTTTGCGCTCGGCGGCGCGACGTTCTCTACGAGCTTGACGAGGGGTCATCATTTTGGATCTCCTGAAGAAAAATGCACGTGTGCGGTCGGAGCGTAGCATCGGAAATGGGAGCTCAGGCGTCCACGTGGCGGGAGCGGGATGTAAGTGGCTGAGCGCGAGAGAGAAGAAAAATGCGCCGGATGCGTGAACAAAGCCGGGCAACGCCGGTGACTGCTCAGTGCGCGTTTTGTTTGTTCTTGATCACCTCTTCAGCTTGTTGGGCCGTAGCGGCACGCGCATTGGCGTCTAACTTGCTGAAGGTTTGCATTTCTGCGCGCCATTCGGGCGTGCGTCCGAGAGCGCGATAGGCCTGCGCGAGCGAGTAGTGAATTGCCGGCTCAGTAGGGTTCGCGCGGGCGGCGGCCTGCAGGTCAGAAAGCGCGTCGGCAGCACGATGCAGTTGCAGCAGCAGCCGTCCGCGATCCAGCCGCGCCTCCATCAGACCCGGACACATGGCCAGCGCTTTATCTATATCGGAGAGCGCTTCTTCGGGACGAATGCTCTGGCGAACAAGAACGTCGCCTAATTTCCATTGCGCCATGCAGTTCGCCCGGATCATTGCCCAGCTCAGCCTGGAATTGTTCAGTGGCGTTGTCCCACTGTGAAAGGCTCCAGTACAGATCTCCCAGTTTGTAGTGGACACCCGGCTGGCGCGGTGCGATCTCGATGGCTTTCTTGTACTCGATGATCGCTCCGTCGTAGTTTTTCATGCTCTCCATGATCTCGCCCGAGACTTCATGCGCCCACACCGAATTTGGATCGATGGCGTTCATCTTCGCGAGGGCCTGTTGGGCAAGCTGCGTGTAGACTTTTCCGAGCAGATACCAGACGTGCTGGTCGTTGGGGGTTCGCGTTTTCAGCCGCTCGAGATGCGCGGCGGCGGCCTCAAATTCACCGAGTCTAGTCAAGTCATTGATCAGGAATAGCTCGACATTATTATCTTCAGGCCTGGCGCGCAGTGCCTGCTCAAGTGGCGCGCGCGCTTCGGAATACTTACCCATTTGAAACAACGACATGCCTAACAGCGCGGAGGCCGAAGTCATGGCCGGGTCTTTCTGGAGGCCCCGTTGAAGAACCGCTGCCGCTTTAGCGTACTCGCGCTGCTTGAAATAAAGCGCACCTAAATTGTTGTAAGCGGCGCCGATGTCAGGCGCGATTTTGAGTATTGACTCGTATTTCGCAATGGCGCCCGTTAAATCGCCGCTCGCTTCCGCAGTTCTGGCATCCAAGTAAAGCTGTTGCACGCGGTCATTTTCGGAGCCTGAGTTTGACTGGGCCGTTAGGACCTGCGGCGAAGAAAAAGACAGGATGGCAGCCAGCAATGCCAGGAGTCTGCATGCAAAATGGCGGCAGGAGGTGCAGGCCGACGGGGACGCCATGCACATCATCATAGCTTCGGGGGCGCGGTCGATCAGAGATGGCCGGTGGGCAATATCTCGCTGGTTGCCAGCATTTTCAGATCTTCGATCGTTGAGGCCGACACCGAAGAAATATTGTTCGAAGGGAACGCTTCAGTTTCGAGAATGTCTGCCGCATTACTCATATCGAAGCGCAATCATAGGATCGACCTTTGCGGCGCGGCGGGCGGGGATTAAGCATGCGAGCAGTGCGACTGCCGTGAATAGCAGGACAGCGCCGATGTACGTGAGCGGGTCGGTCGTCTTTACTCCAAAGAGAAGACTCGTCAGGAGACGGGACAGCAGCAGTGAAGCGAGCAGTCCGGTTGCGATGCCAGCGGCGGTCAGCGTCATGCCCTGGGCGGCAACGGTGCGAAGAATGTTTGCGGCATCTGCGCCGAGGGCTACGCGGACTCCGATCTCTTGGGTTCGCTGCGCGACGACATACGAGAGCACTCCATAGATCCCGACGCATGCCAGCAGGAGCGCGAGCGCAGCCAAAGCCCCAAGCAACATAGTCTGCACCCGTACTTGCGTCACTTCCTGATCCAGCAATTCATCGAGCGTCCTCACGTTTGAAATCGGCTGGTCCCGGTCAATGGACCAAACAGCGCGGCGCGCCGCCCGCATGAGATGATGCGGATCTCCTTGGGCTCGAATCACTAGATCCCTAGGCACCATCCAGTTGTCTTTTGCCTGCCAATAGGGGAAGTACATTTCCTGGCGCGGCGGCTCGTTGAGGCCCATCTGACGGACATCGCCAACTACGCCGACAATGCGATCAGTGTGCCTATCTCGCCGGGATCTGCCATTTTAAACGCTTGCCATATCGGATCCTGATTGTTGGCCAAAATTTCGAGCCTAGTTCCACATCGATCGACGGCCATGAGCGGGGCATTCGCACATCGCTTTCTCTAACAGCAGAACACTGTCTTCGTTGCGCATAGGAATCCGCATGGCTTCAAAGTATCCGGGGGTGACCACGCGGTCATTCGAAATCGTAGGTGATTCCGCGCTGTAGGGCGACGTTTATCAGGTGTGAAAACGTCCGTTCCGCCCAACGCCTGAGTCAAAGGCAAGGCACTGGTGAATCCGGCGGTGCTCACAGCCGGCAGAGCCTGAATGCGTTCCAAAACGCGCTGAAACAATTCGGAGTGCTTCGCAAAATTCTTGTATTTCATTTCGGGGACCACCAAGCGCATCGTCAGCACATGGTCTGAGCTAAACCCTGGATCGAGGCCCCGTAGGTTCGAAAAGCTCTGCAGCAGCAGTCCCGACCCGACGAGCAGCATGAGTGAAGCGCCACTTCGCGACCACGAGCACATTCGAAAGACCTTGGTGCCTCGAACCGGCGCTGCCTGGCGCCTTCTTCAACAGCCTCATTTAAATCGACCTTAGCAGATCTCGCAGCGCGGGCGCAAGCCCGAATAACAGGCTGCTCACGAGCGAGATCAAAACCGCGAATTCCGAGCACGCGGAGGTCAAGCGTAAGCGACACTGGTTGAATGGCGAAGTCCGCCGGTATTAGATTCTTGAGGAAATGAAAACACCAGTTCGCGAGCAGTAATACCCAAGAGTCCGCCTGTGAGCGCTAGCAACGCGCTTTCAGTGAGTAATGAGAGAGAATCCGGCACGGCTTGCGCCGAGGGCGATCCGCACAGCGATTTCCCGCTGCCGGCCACCGGCGCGCGCGAGCAGCAGGTTCGCGATGTTTGCACAGCCAATCAGGAGAATGAATCCAACGGCTGCCATCAACAGAATCAGCGCACGGCGCATGTCGCGCGTATAAGTCTCGTGCAGCGGCTCAACAAAGAATCGATCCACGATCGCGTTGGTGTCAGGATATTGCCGCGCCATCAGTTTGGCCAGTACGGCCAGTTCCGCATTGGCGGTACTGAATGCTCACGCCGGGCTTTAGCCTCCCCACTACCCAGAGGTAATGCGAACCGCGATTGACGAGTTGTTCCGGAGGGAAACGCAATGGGCGTCCAAAGGTCGGTGTTTTTGAACGGAAAGGAAAATCCCGGAGGCATTACGCCCAGCACCACATATTTCAGATTGCTCAGCCAGATTTCCCGGCCAATGAGTCTCGGGTTGCCGCCGAATCTACGCTTCCACAAGCGATAACTTACGAGCACAACGTGTGTTGCGCCCGGGCGGTCCTCGTCGGGAGTAAACACACGACCCAGCAACGGCCGGACGCCCAGCACAGAGAAGAGATTCTGAGTAGCCTTGGCACCGCCCAATTCTTCCGGTTCGTTCCCATGCTCAGTCAGGTTGTAATTCAGTAGACTTAGCGCTGCGACATCTTCAAAGATTTGGCGTTGCTTTTTCCACTCCGTGTAATTGCCCGGCGCCGGTGTATCACGCGGGAACCCGAGCTGGCTTGAATCCTCGAAAACCGAGACCAGCCGCTCCGGCTCATGATAGGGCAGCGAACGTAGTAACACGGCATCTACGACACTGAAGATAGCCGCCGTCGCGCCGATGCCGAGCGTGAGGGTTAACAGAGCGATGGCGGTAAAACCGGGGCTCTTGCCCAGCATCCGCAAGCCGTATCGAACATCCTGTATGAAGGTGGGCATACGATCAAGTTCGGGACAATGCTCAGGGTTCGAAAATTGTTCCCCGGCCTAAGAGCCAATCGGGATCGAGATGGCGCTTTACGTCGCGCATGGCGTCGATCTCTTCAGGCGAATACATCAGCTTCAACAGATCGGTCTTCAGTTTTCCGATTCCATGCTCTGCGGCGACTGTCCCGCCGAGCGAAACGACATAGCGGGCGAAATCGAGCATGAGCTCTCCCGTCGCTTCGGCTTGCTCAGGAGTGGTGGGAAGCAAATTTACGTGCACGTTGGCATCGCCGATATGACCGAAGATGACATACTGTTCCGGAAGAACTTCATCACAGCGCTGGATGTAGTAAGCGAAGAGATCACGGTTACGCGCGAGCGGGACAGCGAAGTCGGTTCCGAATTTCGGGAACCCGTTATGGCGCGCCAGATCGAGCACGATGCTGGGCAGCGTATGGCGAAATTCGCGAAATCGCTCGCGGTCGGCGGCGGTAAATCCAAACCATGAGTCGTCTGCGAATGCGCCGGCTTGGGCGAGACGCGCCGTCCAGAGATCAATCTCTTCATCTTCTTGCGAACTTAAATTTTGCTCTATGAGCAGCGCGGCCCCGGCGCCCGGAGGAATCTCAGGATATCTGGCGCGAAGAAGCGTGAGCGAATGTGCGTCCATGAATTCGAGGAAGCGAAGCTCGGGCACGAGCCGCCAGCCCTCGACGGCATCGAGAGCCGTGTCCGCAGATGGGAAAAAGACAACGCCGCTCAAGATGGCAGGAGGCTCGGGGAACAGCTTCAGCTCGGCTTCCGTCACGATTCCGAGCGTCCCCTCGCTGCCTGAAAATAGGTCGATCCATTCGAGGCCGGGCTGCAAGAAATAGCCGGCCGAATTCTTCGTGCTGGCCGGTACGTGAATCGGATGGAAGGGGAAGTCGACGCGATCGCCACGGTTAACGTGAAGCTGGCGGCCGTCCATGAGCATGACTTTGAGCGAGAGGGTTTGCGGCCGCAGCGGCCCGTATCGGAAACTGCGCGCGCCCCCGGCGTTTGTACCGATGACGCCGCCGATCGAAGCTGAGGTCTCAGTGGGATTCGGCCCCAAGAATTGTTTGCTGCGCGCTGCCGCTGCGTGCAGATCGCTGAGAATGACGCCTGCGCCGCAACGCGCTTTGCCCGCTTCAATCTCGATATGTCGAAAACGCTCGAGCGATACTACCCATCCGCCGTGCGGGACGCGGGCGCCGGTAAGCCCTGTGCCCGCACCTGCAAGAGTCAGCGGGATTTTGCGAGTACGGCAGGCCTGAACAATTTCAGCGAGGTCGTCCAAATTCGAGGGAAGGAAGACCTGCTCGGCGCTGCCCCGGTATCCTGACGAATCCTCGAGGTAGGGCGCGAGGTTGGTTGCGGGAGCAAGCACGAACCCAGTATCGCCCTATCAAACGTATCGAGGGATGCCAAAGATTATGATCAATCAGGGAGTGAATCTCCACTAGTTACAGGAGACCAGGTGCAGTTTTGAGCCCTACCGCGCAAGAAGAGTTTCAGGCGGATGCTTATTGGTATCCGCGCCCTCAACTTCAGAGAGAGAATTGGACATCGCTTAACGGGACATGGGATTTTTCCATAGATCGCGAGGCGAGATGGACCGAGCCGGATCAGGTGGAGTGGAACGCGAGAATCGTGGTTCCGTTTAGCCCTGAAACGGAAGCGAGCGGGATAAAGGACAACGGATATTACCGAGCCGTCTGGTACCGCCGGCAGTTTGATGCACCTGTCCGTGAGCCCGGCGAGCGGCTTCTGCTGCACTTCGGAGCAGTCGACTACACGGCGACGGTGTGGGTGAACGGAACGAAGCTTTGTTCACATCAAGGCGGTTACACGCCTTTCCGCGCGGACATCACAGAGGCGCTGCGGCCGAATGGCGCTCAGGAGATCATCGTACGGGCGGAAGACGATCCTTCGGATCTGGCGAAACCGAGGGGCAAGCAGGATTGGAAGCTGGAGCCGCACTCGATCTGGTATCCGCGAACCACAGGCATCTGGCAAACGGTGTGGATGGAAACGGTTCCAGGCTCATTCATCGACGTGCTGCGATGGACCTCTAATCTCGAGCGTTGGGAGCTGGCGTTGGAAGCCTATGTCGGCGGGACGTGGACAGAGGGCATGAGCCTGGCGGCGCGCCTGCACGTAGGCGATCAGATTCTTGCTGCGGACACGTACTCGGTGATCGCCGGGGAAGTGCATCGCCGCATTGCTCTTTCGGACCCGGGCATAGATGATTACCGGAACGAGCTGCTGTGGAGCCCGTCTTCGCCGACCATCATCGATGTCGAGCTGGAGCTGCGGAATGCTCAGGGAGAAACGATCGATCGCGTTCAGAGCTATACGGCGCTGCGGGCCATCGCGATCCAGGGGGATCGGTTCATTCTGAACGGGCGTCCGCTTATGCTGCGCCTGGTGCTGGACCAAGGTTACTGGCCGGAGAGCGGGTTGACGGCTCCGAGCGACGACGCCTTCTTGCGTGACGTTCTGCTGGCTAAAGAACTGGGGTTCAATGGCGTACGAAAACATCAAAAGATCGAAAATCCACGCTATCTGTACTGGGCGGACCGCATGGGATTGCTGGTCTGGGAAGAGATGCCGAGCGCGTACCGCTACACCCAGAAATCCATAGCGAGGGTGACACGCGAGTGGATGGAGGTGTTGAAGCGAGACAGCAGCCATCCCTGTATCGTGGCCTGGGTCCCGTTCAATGAGTCGTGGGGCGTACCCGACCTGCCGGAGAGTCCGGCACAGCGAAATTATGTGCAGGCTCTGTATCATTTGACGAAGACGCTCGACGGGACACGACCCGTGATTGGAAATGATGGATGGGAGAGTGTCGCGACGGATATCATCGGCATTCACGATTACGACGATCAGCCGGAGCGAATTGGGAAGCGCTACGGACTGAACGATATTGAAGCGCGGCTCTTACATCGCGAGCGGCCGGGCGGTCGCATGCTGGTGTTGGACGGCAAGGTAAGGGCAGACCAGCCTATCGTGCTGACCGAGTTCGGCGGAATCGCCCTCAAGGGAACCTATAAAGGCATGTGGGGCTACTCACGAGTCGACACAGCGGCAGAACTGCTGGACCGATATCGAGAGTTAATGAACACGGTTCGGGCACTCCCGGCGCTGGCAGGATTCTGCTACACGCAATTCACCGATACCTATCAGGAAGCGAACGGGCTGCTGTATGCAGATCGCACACCCAAGGCTCCGTTGAAGGAGTTGGCACTCGCCACAACCGGAGCGCGGCCGGATTTTGATATGCAGACGGAATCGGCCTGGAGAGAACGCATCATGCATGGGCAGAAGGTGGTATCGCCCGCGAGTCGAAAATTCGAGGGTTAGGCCGTAAGGCGTTAGACCAGACGAGAACGGCGTCTCTTTCGGGCCAACGCGCTGCGGTAAGCGTCTTCTTCCCTGCGGCTTTCGAGCTCGGTCATCAGCTTCTTCTTCCGCGTGTAAAGGTCGAAAGTGTACGTCTTGAGAGTGGGACAGAGGCACACGTCGCTAAGCTGCAGTAGCGTTTCAATGATGCCCAGTTCTGAGCGGAGCGAGAGGGAGCAGCGGAAACAGTCCGGATCGAAAGCTGCTGTAGCGGATGAGGCCATGAATCATGGTAGGGTTTAACCGCCGTTCCGGTGAACTGGTGCAAACCCTAAGCGGCGCTAAGTTATTCATTGCGTTCTTCGAGCAGCAGAACCGGCGAGACCGAACGCGTTGTTGAGCCCGGTGCAGGACGCGCGCAGGACGGCAGATGCGCCGTGCACTCGTCCGTTCAGGATGTAGGGATGAACGTAGATTTCGGCCTCTTTCATTTGCAATTCCCTGTATTGCAGAAGCGGGAAGATCTGGCGCGCAGAGGAAGTGCGTTCCTGAACCACGTAGGGAGTACGTAGCGCCAGGTGAAGCGCTCGGTCCCAGGAAGCCTGATCCAGTTCCGCGCCGACAAAGACGCGCTGCGCGTCACCCTCTTCATTGGGACGCAGCACAAGCTTTTCCCGCATTCGCCGAATGAATTCTGGAAGATCGATTTCCTGATCCCAGAAGTTCGTCTTTTTCTGCGCGACGACTCTGGTCCACGGAACGGAATTGCGGATGAGCGTTCGCTCGGCAGAGGAGAGGCGGGCTGTTACGGTTTCGTCGGTCAGGAGGTCCAAAACCGCGGGGCGCTGGCCGATATCTGAACGGAAACTATTGACGACACAGATGGCGCGGTCACGATAGGCGAGCAGCAGAGGGTGTGAAAGATTGAAGTGGATAAGCAAATCCCGCGTCCGTATGCGGCGGAACACGATGTCGATCTCGAAACCGGAAGCATGCAGCCTGCCATTGGCATATTCGAGCTCGTCAGGCGGCACGACTCGAGCGGGAATGTGGCGCTCGTTAAACAGTTCCGACAGCAACAGTCCTTCCGCGGGCTCGGAGGCCGATTGCTCTTTGAGTTCGACGACGGCCAAGTTGGGCGTGTGCTTCCCGCCGAATTCTTTCCAAGCTTGCAGAACCGCCCCCACTAAATGCCGCTGAGAGCCGAGCTTCGATATCGCGTAGCGGCCGCGTTTGAATGCTTTCAGAACCGGCAGCTCAAGGAAGAGATCCGCCAGACGCTCCGAGGAGGCAATGCCCGAGGGAGTGAAAGATTCAATAGCTGATACCGAGAGCGAACCGTTATTGAGGTGGGCCTGCATTCGGGAGCTAATGCTGGATCGCGAGTAGCCAGAGGGAATGGCAGCGAGCATTTTTTCGCCCGGCAGTATGTGCATACGGTCGAGCAAGGAGGGCGTCTTGAGGGCGAGCGCTTCGATCTGGTCGAGTATCGAGGCGAGTTGCTCGGCCGCCCGGGTGATCCGGCTCAGGTCACGCGAGCGTTATGAAGTGGGGGCGAAGAGGAAGAGTGCTCAGGCTGGCAGAGTTGCCCAGATGCTGTTGGATGCGTTCCTGAAATTCCTGAGCCCAGGTCAGATCACGGTATTGCGCCTCGTGCAAGAGCTTGTGATAGCGGGCAATTGCCGCGCCAAGCTGCGACATTTACGTGGTTTCTTGAGATTCAGTATGGCACGAGAAGAGGGCTTTTTAGTAGTTTCCCGGGCTTTTCTGAGCCCGTTCCGATAAAGCTAGAATGTAAACCATGCCGGAGCCACTAGAGGTCAGCCCTCAGGAGGTTCAGTCGCGGTTAGCGGAAGGAGCGCGGCTAGTGTTCCTTGACGTTCGGGAGCCTGAGGAATTTAAAATCAGCCGTTTAGAGGGCGCGCAGCTTATTCCTATGGCGTCCGTCCCGGCGGAACTTCAACGCATTGAAGGTCTTGCGGATGAGGCCGATCTGGTAATCGTGTGCCATCACGGGGTGCGAAGCTTGCAGGTGGCGGCTTGGTTACGGCAGCAAGGGATTGAAAATTGCTCCAGCCTGACCGGCGGGATCGACCGCTGGAGCCGGGAGATTGATCCGGCAGTGCCTCAGTACTAGGTCCGGGCCGCATCGGCCGCTTCGCGAAACTTACGGGCTCGCTCGGTGATTATGGCGTAGTTGCCCTCCGCCACGGATTTGCCGTCGACCAATTCGCTGCCCACGCCGACGGCGAAAGAACCGGCGCGCAGAAAATCACCGATGGTCTGGAGATTAACTCCGCCGGTAGGGACCAATTCGACCTGCGGGAGAGGCGCTTTAAGAGCCTGAATATACTTCGCTCCACCGACGGCACTGCAGGGGAAGACCTTGACTGCATCGGCCCCCGCTTCCCAGGCGGTCAAGACCTCCGTAGGAGTGAGGCCGCCGGGAAAGATGGGCTTACTATAGCGGCGGGCAAGCTCGATGGTCTTACTGTTGAGGCTGGGGGCAACGAAGAATTGCGCGCCCGCGAGCATACAGGCGCGAGCGGTTTCCGGATCGAGCACGGTACCTGCGCCAAGCAACAGTTCATCGCCATACCGGTCGGCCACGGCTTCGAGAGCGCCGAGCGCGTTATCGACAGTCATCGTGATCTCGACGCAGCCGATGCCGCCTTCGCGAACGGCCGCGACGGCTTGTAATGCTGTTTCTGAATCCGTTGTACGGACGATCGGAATCACGGCAATCTTCCGTATTCGGGCAAGGATCTCGGAAGGAGTCATGGCGGGGAAAGGGCGGATCAGGCCTTCTTGGTCTTTTTCAACTTGAGATTAACGACGATCTTGGAATGGCTGTCGAAGACGCTGATGTTCTTGGTCGGGCTGGTCAGATCATGCGACTGGGCCCGGACCTGATAATTGATATCGGAACTGAGGCCGTAAAAGCGGTACTTACCGTCCTTCTGCGCAATAAAAGAACGGACTTGGAGGGTTTTCAAGTCTTTGAGCAGGACGACTGCGCCGGGAACCGGAGCCCCAGCTTTGTCGAGCACAGTACCCTCTATAGAACGGATTCTCGGGGTAACACTAGTCTGGCCCTGGACACTAGGCTGAATCGTTGTTTGTCCGTGGCAGGCAAGGACCGCGGTAACCAGAAGCAGGGCGGCAAGCGCTGAGCGAAAGTTCAGTGCCACTCCTCTTCTTCTTCCTCCTCTTCCTCGTCTTCCCCTTCCTCGTCTTCGTCGAAATCGAAGTCTTCGTCGTCTTCCTCTTCCTCTTCGTCGGATTCGAGCTCGACCGGATTCACGCTAGCGACCGTCAAAGCAGCTCCGCATTCGTCACACGAAAGGACGTCGCCTTCGTCCAGTTCTTCTTCTTCGACGTCAATGGAGGCGTCGCACTTTGGGCAAGAGATCATAGGTAGTCCTTTCTGCGCTAAAGTTTGGGGATCGCGCTCCAGATTGCCATGTCCTTTCGCTTATCGTCTATTTCTGTGGGGAAGCGGCCTGATCCCATACGACCGAATGGATCATGCGAGATGGGGAACTGTTTCACCGTGCAATTGCTGATCATAAACAGTTAAGTCTTCAAGAGAGACAGTCACTAGCCGCTTGTCCATGTCCTCGGAGGTTTCGATCATGCGCTTGAGATGCAGGGCGGCAAGCGTCATGCACATAGGATCGGTGATCTTGCGGCCGGTCCTGCGTGAGAGCTCCAGAAGGGCAGTTTGGGGCAAGGCGATGACCTTTTCGTCGGCAGCAGCACCATTGAGCGCGATGAAAAACTTCACGTCGACTGTATCCGCATGCCGAATGGAGATGCCGGTTTGCAGCCACCGGAATTGAACCTTCCACATACGGCCAAATGGATCCGGACCCGCCTCAAAGAGGCGATACTGGTCGCTCATGACCAGATGCTAGCATGCAGGACGGCAGCAGAAGGATAGGGAACTAAATGGCCGTAGAGCGCTGGCCGACGAGCGAGAGCAGCTCGTTACGGGTCTCATGATTATCCCGGAAAACGCCCAGCATGGCGCTCGTAATGGCTCCGGAATGCTGCTTTTCGACGCCGCGCATCATCATGCAGAAATGGCGCGCCTCACAAATTACCCCCACCCCGAGAGGGTTGACCAAATGCTGGATGCACTCGGCAAGCTGCTGGGTCAGGCGTTCCTGAATTTGAAGACGGCGCGCGAACACATCGACGAGCCGCGGAATCTTGCTCAACCCGATCACTTTTTGATCGGGCAGGTAGGCGACGTGCATTTTGCCAAAGAAGGGCAGCAGATGATGCTCACATAAGCTAAAGAATTCAATATCACGGACGATGACGACTTCGTCGTATTTGACATCGAAAAGCGCGCCGTTCACGATGTTTCCGACATCGGCAGAATAGCCGCTGGTAAGGTAACGAAGAGCCTTCTCGCTGCGGTCCGGAGTACTGCGGAGACCCTCACGTTCAGGGTCCTCGCCTATCGCTCTGAGGATTTCCTTCATGTGAGAGGCGATTGAGACAGAAGAAGCTTTCGACTGAATATCGATTACGGGGCTGTTGTTGTTAGTGGGTTTCGTTTTATGCATTGAGTGTCGCGCTTTCGGTGACGGACGCGGCGTTCTGGTTTCGCGCGCGGTTTGAAGAGGGGTTCTTGAACAGAATTTCAAAGCTGTTGCGGGCGGTTTCCTGTATATGGATACGATGCAGGCGAACCGGAAATTCGCCAAGATAGCGGGCCCAATTTTCCTGGAGGATGCCTGTGATTGTTAAAACGAGGTTCTCAGTGGTCGGCACGAGATGCGCGAATTGGGGCACATCGAGGTTCATATTGCGGTAAGCGAAAACATCGAGAACCGTTTCGCGGACTAAGCGATCGAGCTTTGAAATTGGGAGCAGGAGTCCGGTTCGCGGGTCTGCAGTTCCGGCGGCGGTTACTTCGAGCACGTAATCGTGACCATGGCCGAACGGGTTATTGCATTTCCCATACACTCGCGCATTTTCGGCAGGCGTCAAGGCGGCTGAGTCTAGCCGGTGTGAAGCGGAAAAGCGATATAGGCGAGTGAGCCTCATGATGCGGCAACATCCTCGCGGACGATATCAACATACAAATCGGGCGTCTCGAACAGACGGACATTTGCCAGGCGGACGTTGAGTCCGTTCATCCTGGGATCCAGACGACGCCAGATTACGCGAGCGATGTTCTCCGTGGTAGGAACGATCGTGTCAAATGGCTTGACCTCATGGTTGAGAAAACGATGGTCCATCGGGGTCACTATCTCATCTTCAAGAATCTGCTTGAGCTGCTTGAGGTCGATCACCATGCCGGTCGTCGGATCGGGATCGCCCTCGAGCGTGACCTCGACAGTGTAGTTGTGACCGTGTCCATGCGGATTTGCGGCCCGGCCAAAAATTTCCCGGTTCTCGGATTCGTTCAGCGAATCGAGGCGGCACACATGGGAGGCGGAAAATTCTGCCCTTCGCGTGATAAACATGGCCAATAGATAGGATGTGTAAGCGAACGCGTTAGATACTTAAATTATCCCGCACACCGTGACAGTTAATAACGGGCTACGCGCGCTTCTCGTCGCTCTGACCCTAAGCTTTGTCAGCGTTATCGCATGGAGTCTACGCGATCCATCGGCTAAAGAAGGAGGGCCCGCACCTAGCTTCTCGATAAAGACGGATGACGGCAAAATCGTGACACCGCAATCGTTCGGCGGCAAAGTTCTAGTACTTAACTTTTGGGCGACTTGGTGCGCGCCCTGCATTCAGGAGATTCCATCACTGAATGAGTTTCAGAAAAGGTTTGCGAGCTCAGGCGTGGTCGTGGTCGCGATCAGCGTTGATAAGAATGGGGAGAAATACAGAAAATTTCTCGATCGCATTCATCTCGCTTTTGAGACAGCGCGGGACCCGAGTCAAGATGTGAGCGCGGAATACGGCACGTTTCAATTTCCAGAGACCTACATTATTAAGAACGGACGCATTGTGCGGAAGTTTCCGAACGCGGAAGACTGGCTCAGCGACGATATGACGCAATATGTCCAAAGTCTTTTGTAGGCGCGGAGAGATATGGCAATGAATGCAGAGGCGCTGTCCGCGATGGAAGCGCTGGTCGGGAAAGATGGCGTGCTATCACTCCCGAGCGATCTGAAGCTCTATCAATACGACGGAGGCGTCGATAAGGCGCTGCCTGAGGTGGTTGTCTTTCCTCGCAGCACGGAAGACGTCGTTGGACTTGTGAAGCTTGCAGCCAGACACAATCTGGCCGTTGTGGGCCGAGGAGCGGGCACAGGGCTGAGTGGGGGCTCGATCGCGCGGGCGGGCGGCATGGTCATTTCGTTTTCGAGGATGAACCGCATTCTTGAAATCGATATAGACAATCAGCGAGTGGTTGCGCAGCCCGGCGTTGTGAATCTGGATATTACGCTCGCGGTGCAGCGCTTCGGGTATTTCTATGCGCCGGATCCCTCGAGCCAGCGCGCCTGCACAATAGGCGGGAATGTAGCCGAAAATGCGGGAGGACCGCATACGCTCGCGTATGGGGTGACGACGAATCACGTCGTAAGTTTGGAAGCGGTGCTGCCGGACGGAAGCGTGATCGAAGCGGGAGGGAAAGAGCTGGATGTGCCTGGATACGACTTGGTCGGCCTTCTTACCGGATCTGAGGGCACAATGGCCCTGGTTACGAAAATCGGTGTGCGTTTAATGCGGCAACCAGAGGCAGTCAAGACGATGCTCGCGATCTATAGCTCGACGGAGGAGGCGGGCAACACGGTGGGTGAGCTGACCGCACAGGGGATCACGCCGGTGGCGCTCGAAATGCTCGATGGGCCGATGCTGCGGATGGTCGAGGCTGCGACGCACGCCGGATATCCAATTGATGCGGCAGCGGTGCTGTTGATCGAATTGGAAGGATTGACGGAGGCCGTTAAGGAGGAAGCGGCGCAGATAGCGGAAGTTTGCCGCGCCTGCGGAGCGCGTGAGGTGCGAGTGGCGCAATCGGAGACGGAACGAGCGTTGCTCTGGAAAGGCCGGAAGAACGCGTTTGGAGCGATCGGGCGCGTGAGCCCAACCTATTACGTTCAAGACGGGGTGGTTCCGCGGACGCAAATTGCAAGGACTTTACGCGCGATCGAAGAGATCGGGAAGAAGCACGGCATCGAAATCAGCAATGTCTTTCATGCGGGTGATGGAAATATGCACCCGATTTTGCCGTTCGATCCACGCCGGGAGGGCGACCTGAAACGGGCCCAGATCGCGGGTGAAGAAATTTTGCAGTTCTGCATTTCGGCCGGAGGATCGATTACGGGCGAGCACGGGGTGGGGATGGAAAAGATGGAACTGATGCCGCACCTTTTTTCAGAAGAGACTTTGGAGCTGATTAAGAAGTTCAAATCGCTGTTCGATCCTACGTGCGCCTTGAATCCGGGGAAAGTGCTTCCGACAGGCAAAGGGTGCCTCGAAATTCGGCAAGCGCCGGAGATGGTGGTGTAAAGGCGGAGCCCCGTTACACACGAAGATCAAAGCCGAGATCGCGCATCCCTTGAATGATGCGAGTGCGGATCTGCGTCACTTCTTCGGCGGTCAGAGTGCGATCGAGTGCACCGACTTCGAGGTGGTAGGAAACGCTCTTTTGGCCTTCGAGTAACGGCGGGCCGGCATATTGCCGGACGAAATCGATGCTGGCCGAGTCCGGGGCGGCAAGCCTCGATAGGTCGTATTGGATTTGAAGAACAGGGACTTTCAAATCTGCGACAACGGACAGATCGAAGCCACTGGTCGGATATTTTCGGATGGGCGTGTACTTGATGACGCGGCCAGCCGTTAGCTTTTGCGCGGAATCCAGATCGACATCGAAGAGCATGGCACGACCCGGAATGCCCTCAGTTTCCAGAAGCGACGGATGAAGCTCGAATAGCCGGCCAATTAGCCCCCCTCGCCAGTGGACTTCAGCGGTGCGCGCGGGATGTTCATACGCCCGTGCGTCGACTGCACTGAGAGTACAACCGCCGAACAGGCATTCGGCAACGCGCTTCAACTCGAAAAAATCCTGTTGATCGCCTTGTGCGTTGTAAAGAGCGGCGACGAGATGAGTCAGCTCGTTTGGAAGGGAGCCCGGGGCTGGATGAATCTCGCGACCGATCTCGAACAGCCGGAACTCCGGATAGTGCCGCACATTTTCGAGAATGTTTTTGAAGATCCCCGGCAAGAGGCTGCGACGTAGATGGGTCAGGTCGGAAGCAATGGGATTGCGTATTGCTATGTGATCGTGCGTGTCGAGCAGAAAACGGGCAGCTTCTGCATCGTTAACGAACGAGTAGTTGAAGACTTCGGTGAAGCCCTGGCCGGCCATTTCCGCGCGAAGCTGCCGGAGATATAAACGCATGGGATCGGAAGGGGGCACCACAGCGGCGACGAGCGGGGGCGCGGGGGTGATCTCTTCGTAGCCGAGCATACGGCCGATCTCTTCGACGAGATCGTCCTTAATAGAGATATCTTTGGTTGCACGCCAAGAGGGTACAGTGACGGTGAGTATACCCGGCGCAGCCTCGGTGGCAGTGAACCCAAGAGCAGTCAATATTTCGGAAATACTTGTTTGGCTAACTTCCTTGCCGAGCTTGCGGCTGACGAAAGCGACCGGCAAGAGGATAGGAAGGTTGTGACGCAATGGGCCGACATTGTCAGTGACTCCTCCGCTGACGCGAATGCCGGGGCAGACCTGGGTAAAGAGCTCGACGGCGCGGGCTAAACCCCGGATGGTGTTCTCCGGGTCAAGTGACTTTTCGAAGCGCATAGAGGCATCGGTCCGGAGCTTGTGCCGGCCGGCAGTAAGGCGAACGCTTGGCGCGGAAAAGTTCGCGCTCTCGAGGATCACGCGAGTGGTGGAGTGGGAAATGGCGCTATCGGCGCCGCCAATTACTCCGGCGAGACCAACGGGACCGGCAGAATCGGCGATCACTAGATCGGCAGGATCGAGCGTGTACATTTCGCCGTTGAGCGCGTGAAGGCGTTCTCCCGAATGTGCGGGGCGAACGAAGATTGTGTCGCCATCCAGCTTATCGGCATCGAAGGCGTGCATAGGCTGGGGTAGTTCGGCCAATATGTAGTTTGTGACGTCGACGATGTTGTTGATCGGATTCAGACCGAGACTTTCAAGGCGGGCCTGAAGCCACAGAGGCGATGGCTCGACGTTTACGTTTTCGAATAAGAGAGCGCTATACCGGGGACAGAGTGCGTGATCGGTGACGTGCACTTTCACGCTTGGCGCTTCAGTGGGCAATAGTTCAGGCTTGACGGGATCCTCAAGCGAGCGGCCGGTGATGGCGGCTACTTCGCGGGCCATTCCGTAGTGCCCCCATAGATCCGGGCGATGCGTGAGACTCTTGTTGTCGACTTCGATGATCCAATCAGGTGTGACGTTTTCGAGGCGCTCACCGGGCGCAATGCCGTGCAGCTCGAGAACGCCCGAATGATCACGGTTGATTCCGAGCTCGGCCGCGCTCGCGAGCATTCCTTCGCTTTCAACGCCTTCAATAGCGGCGCGGCTGATGACTTGGCTCCCAAGAAGTGTGCCGGGAGGCACCCACGGCGCGAACACGCCTTCGCGTACATTCGGTGCGCCACAAACAACTCGCGCTGTTTTCCCGGCTCCGACCTCGACCGTGGCGATTTTATTTTTTCCTTTGGGGAGAGCCTCGACCTTTAATACGCGTGCGGCAATCACATCATTGAAGTGCGCTCCAACCGGCACAACGCCTTCGCATTCCGCGGTCTTCATCGTGATCAGGCGTTTGAGGTCCACGGGTTCGGTGGTCAAGCCGGGAACGAGCTCACAGATCCACTGATAGGAAAACTTCAATGTTGATCCTTACTTCCGGGCCTTCTTCCCCGGTTAGCAAAACTGCGTGAGGAAGCGCAGGTCTCCACCTTGCAGGAGGCGAATATCGTCGATGCCATAGCGCATCATGGCCAGGCGTGTGAGGCCCAGGCCGAAGGCGAATCCACTCCATTCTTCCGGATCGATGTTGCTCATCCGAAGGACGTTCGGGTGCACCAAGCCGCAGGGCAAAAGCTCGACCCAGCCACTTTGTTTGCAAACCGGACATCCGGCCCCGTCGCAAATGAGGCAGTGAATATCGAGTTCAAAGCCGGGTTCCACGAATGGGAAATAGCCGGGTCGAAGACGGACCGCAACGTCACGCTTGAAGATCGAGCTGAGCAGGGTTTTCATGAAGTAGATCAGGTTGGCTACCGAGACTTCGCGATCGACCATCATGCCCTCGAGTTGATAAAACGTGTGCTCGTGCGACGCGTCGACTTCCTCATTCCGGAACGCGCGTCCCGGCGCCACCATCCGCAACGGCGGCCCAAGTTTTCTCATTCCGCGTATCTGAACCGGAGAAGTGTGGGTACGCAGCAGATGTCCGTTCGAGAGCCAAAACGTGTCTTGCATGTCGCGGGCCGGATGAGTTGGCGGAATATTCAGCGCATCGAAATTGTGCTCTTCTGTTTCGACCTCCGGTCCATCGAGCACTGCGAAGCCGAGTGAGGTAAACAGGTCTTCAATTTCGTTCTGGAGCTGCGTAATGGGATGCAGGCAGCCCGGGCGGACTCCAGGAGCGGGAAGCGTTACATCGATCCATTCCTTTGCAAGCCGACCGGCCAAATCGGCCTGTTCAAAGCGGCGCTTCTTGGCTTCGTATTCGGCATCGAGATCCTGCTTTACGGAATTGAGCAGCTTTCCAACGCGAACGCGCTGGTCCGTGGCAAGCTTCCCGAACTCCTTGCTGATTTGCGCGAGCGTTCCTTTGCGCCCCAGCGCGCCGACTCGAGATTCTTCCAACTCCTCAAGGGAAACGGCTGACGCAAAGGCGGCGAGAGTGCCGCGGCGGAGCTCCTCGAGTTGTCCCTCCAAGGTCATCCGCTATTGCAGTTTCGCCCCTAGCTCTTCGAGCAGTTGGGCGACATCGTGATGCCCCTTGCTGAGAGCTAAATCCAGCGCAGCTTGATTATTGTCTGCCCGGGCATTGATGAGTGCTCCACCGGCGAGCAGCAGCTCGACCATGTCGCGATTCCCGCTCTGCGCGGCAGAATGCAAAGCCGTCCAGCCGCCCTGTTGGAGTAGCGTTCACATCGGCTCCACGCGCCAGCAGCAACCGCATAAGCTCGATTTGGCCACCGGCTGTGGCAGCGTGTAGCGGGGTGTTCTTCATCGCGTTCGTGGATCGGGCATTGACGTCTGCGCCACGGTCGACGAGGAGGGTTGCCAGATCTGCATGTCCGAAGAACGCTGCGAGATGAAGCGGCGTCCACCCATCAGCGCTATGCGATTCGAGCAGCGATGGGTCGCTTATCAATCTCGCAAGTCACTTCATTGTTTAGCCCGGCTGCACAAGCAGTGAAGAGATCAAGTTTGGGCCCCAGGCTAAGCAAGTAACGGCGATCTCGGGCTGCCGATAATATTTCGCAAGAAGTAGAGCATTTTGACCCGATGCGTTGATCTGATCGAGCAGCGTGTGATCGCGCGCGAGCGAGGCGCGCACGGCAGCCAGATCGCCCTGCATTATCTGTTGGTGGAAGGATGTCAACTCACTCATGCTCAAGCGGCAGGCAGAAAGACTTGTTCCGTCTTGTTCAGCTCCCAATCGAGGTGATTGATGTAGAACAGAAGAACTTCTCGTGGATACTTGCTTGAGAATTGCTCAAACACGCGCAGTTGCCAGCCTTCTGTGAGGTACTGGACGGGATCCAAATCTTTGTCGAAAAATCCGTTTTCATTCGGGATGCCGAGGAAGTTGAGGACGTCAATAATCATGTCCAGATGGGGAAGCAGGAACACCTGTGAGAGATCGGTGGCAAAGTCTTCTTCTCCGGCTTCGATGCGGGCCCAGAGTTTAGGTATTGATTTGCGCAGTGTTTCGGAATTCAGCTTCACCAGATGCGCCCTCAGTTTAAAGCGCTCGTAGATCTGGTAAGTCTTCAGCTTGCCGATGGAGATGCCGCGCACCAGCTGCCCGAAGACCTCCGGACCTAGCGCCAAAAACACGCCGCACATCTGCATTTCTGCCAAGCGTATCACAAGCGCCGGGAGCTGAACGGGCGTCGGAGAAGAGCTCGGAATAGCCTGATTTTCCGGCAATTTTGCGTTGTCCGCGCTACAATTTCTTCGGCCATAGGGCCAAAGTGATGAGTAACTTAATTGTGCTCGGGGCGCAGTGGGGCGATGAAGGGAAAGGTAAGATTGTTGACCTGCTTTCCGAGAAATTCGACGCCGTTGCGCGGTATCAAGGCGGCCACAATGCCGGTCACACCGTGTTTATCGGGCAGCAGAAATTCATACTCAAGCTGATCCCCAGCGGCGTGCTCCGGCCGGGCATTCTGGCGGTAATCGGCAATGGCGTGGTGGTCGATCCGGCCGCGCTGCTCGCCGAGATTTCGGCTCTCGAATCGATGGGCGTCAACGTGAAATCGCAACTGCGCATCAGCAATCGCGCACACGTGATCTTCCCGTTTCATCGCACGCTTGAAAAAATTTCCGAAGGACGGCCGGACCGGAAAGCGATCGGGACGACTTCACGGGGCATTGGGCCTTGCTACGAAGACAAGATCGCTCGCCGCGGGATACGGATCGCGGATTTGGTAGATGTCGATTTCGCGCAGCTTTATCGCTCGCTCGCCGAAGATAAGCAGTTGATCGCAGACGCGTTCAGGATTCAGGAGAAAGTGGATTTTGAAGAGATTCTGGATGCGTACCAGGAGTTTGCGAATCAGATTCGGCCCATGGTCTGCGACACGGCACATTTATTGAACAGCATGATCCGCGAAGGAAAAGGCGTCTTGTTCGAGGGCGCCCAGGGGACAATGCTCGACATTGATTTCGGCACGTATCCGTTCGTGACGAGCTCAAGCGCGGCGGCCGGCGGAGCGTGCACGGGTACGGGAGTGGCTCCCACAAAGATCGACGGCATCATCGGGGTCTCGAAGGCTTACATAACGCGGGTTGGCGCAGGGCCCTTTCCTTCGGAAGACCTCACCGAGATGGGCGAAAAGATTCGCAGTGCAGGCAATGAGTTCGGCTCGGTAACGGGAAGGCCTCGCCGTTGCGGCTGGTTTGACGTGCCGCTATTGCGCTATACGGCGGAAGTCAATGGTTTCGACAGCTTGATTATTACGAAACTCGATGTTCTCGATGAGTTGGACGAAATTCCCGTGTGCGTGGCCTATGAAGTGGACGGCAAGGTGATGAGGCAGATGCCTGCGAGCACGCGGCGCATGGAGGCCATCAAGCCAATCTTTGAGCGCCTTCCGGGATGGAAACAGTCGACGCGAAGGTTGAACGGACTGCAGCATCTGCCGGAGAAGGCTAAGCAATACCTCGGCTTTCTCGAAGAGAAGACGGGCGTCGAGATCGGATCGGTATCGAACGGGCCGGAGCGGAGCGAGACCATGATCGTGCCGGGGTCGAAACTGGAGAGGCTGTTGAAGTGACCGCGAACCGTGACGCGGGTGCAAGCCAGCGCAGGATCAAAGCTCACTGGTTGGATGCAGTAATAATACGCCTATTCTCTTGTTACGGAAGCGTGGGTAGCGCTACGCTAGGGGCGTGATCCCAAACGCCGAAGCCCTCCAGGTCTTCTATGGCACCATCCCGCTCATCGGAGCGTTCCTAATCGCCGTCTGGACGAATAACAAGCGGATCGACGATCTCGGAAAACGGATCGATGATCTCGGAAAACGGATCGATGATTTGAAAGAGGACCTAACGGCCCGTGTGGATGCGCTCGCGAGACGTCTGGACGATAAAATCGACGGACTTGAGAAGCGCCTGGTCGAGCGAATCGAGCGTTTGGAACATGCGTTCCAAAGCGCCTGAGATGCGCCAACAGTTTTGGCTGCGCGTTCAAGTCGAAGCCGCGGATGTTTTCTTTCGTCCTCGCGCCGGTTTGACAGACTTGGTATCCATTGACCAGCGCCCTAAACGATACGTGCGCGAGTAACCGGCCGACTCGTTGGCAATCGTGACAGCGATGGAGCCGGTCGAATCGCACTCGTATACTTCCTCGACTAGCGCCGCTGCCGCATCCGGGGAGCGGGTGACGGGCACCGAGCCAAGCTCGCCATTTACCGCTAAGTCAGGGTTGAATGGAAAACGAATCTCATCCCATAGCGCTATGTCGCCGGTGGGAGCGCCGTTCTCTGCGCGATGACTGCATTCGAGAAAACGAAAGTGTCCGATGTTGTGAACCGGATGATAAACGCGACGAATTGTGAGACTGGGCTGCCCAGCCGCAGGGAGGGGAGTGCCTTTTTCAAGGAGCGGATCAAACACGATGCGAGCTCCTGAATCCGCCTCGCGCCACACGCCGAAAAAGCGTGTAAGTCCCTCGTTCAGGCGATATGTTTCGGGTTGATCGGCCTGAATGGCCAAGCCAATTGCGGTAGCGGAACGAGCATACGCGGAGCGGCGCACACGTCGACCAAATCGCTCGCGCAGCATACGCGCAACCAGGGGAAGCTCGCTGCCACCGCCGGTTATGTAGAGGGCTTCAAATTGACCAGCTTTGTGCTTATCGAGTAGGTCTTCAGCAACCTGTATGGTTTCTTCGACAAGGGGCCGGGCTCTCTCATAAAACTGCGAGACCGGCACTTGCACGACTAGCCCAGCCGGAGTTTACCTGTTCGAGGTCAATGACAAGGCGGCGCGAATTTGGATGCAATGATTCTTTCTTGACACGGCATTCTTCGAGAAGGCGGAACCAAGCCGCGGGCGAAAGATGGTCACGACTCGCCGCAGGGATTCCCGCAGCATCGAGCGCCAGCTCGGCGAGTATGCTATCGAAGTCATCGCCCCCGATAGTTGGGATTCCCTCAGATGCAATGACGTGATGAACCTTTTCATCCAGAGTGACGAGCGAAGCATCAAACGTTCCGCCGCCCAGATCGTAAACCAAAATGGTTTCCTGGTCCGTTCTGCTTCGCCGCTGCCGATGCCCGAATTCAATACTGGCGGCACTCGGTTCGTTCAGAACCCCAAGCACGTCGAAGCCGGCGCGCCGAAATGCCTCGACCGTCAAGAACCGCTGATTGCTATTGGCGTGAGCCGGAACGCCGAGCACGATCTGAAGGGTCTCACCAGGAGAAATTCGCAGGTTCGAGTTTTCCCGCAAACTTACAAAGAGAGAGTTGGCGAGTCCGTTCAGCAGATCGTTTACTCTGGCATGCTCGACACCGAGGTCAAGCACCGTTAGAGGGCCAGCGTCGTCAAGAAAACGCTTTATGGAACGGACCACTGTCCACGAAGCTTCCCCCTGCAGCTCCCATGCATCCCATCCATAGCGGCGGTCTTCTTTACCGGCGTGAACGGCAACCAGCGAGGGGTACCAATCCGCAGTTCCTCCCTCCGCAGTCTCAAACGATATGAGGGGATAATTCCCGCGGTCAGCCGCCGCGACCACAATGCGGTTTGTCCCGAAGTCTATGCCAAGTCTCATTGCTAGTAGTTTAACGGGAGCGCGTTACCTGCAGAGCCTGACAGGGCATGAGATAGAATGAAGCGCTCTAGTCTAGATAAAGAGGGAATCGATCATGGCACTCACGGCGAAAGTTCGGCGCGTTGGAAACGTGGCAATCGTGGATCTAAGCGGGAAGATTACGCTCGGCGAGAACACGGGGATTTTGCGAGACGAGCTGCGATCTCTGATGTCGCAGGGCACCAAAAGCATTCTGTTGAACATGCAGGGCGTTGGGTACGTGGACAGCGCCGGGCTAGGCGAGCTCGTGGGCGCTTACACTACCGCGATGAACCAGGGCGGTTCGGTGAAACTGCTGAACATGCAGGGAAAAATGAAAGATTTGATGCAGATCACGAAACTGCACACGATTTTTCCATCATTCGATAACGAGCAAGCTGCGATCGCAAGTTTTGGCGCGTCCGCATCGGCGTAGGTTCGCGTTTATCTGCGAGCGACGCGATAATCCTCGAGAGCCCAGGTCTGAACGACCTTGCACATTTCGAACAAGCGGGACCGGGCTCGCTCGCCAATCCGCTCTTCCAGCGTCGTGCGGACCGAGTGAGTGCGGGACAGATCTGATTTCTCGACCAGCGGCCCCCCGATATTGGGATCGGACAGATTCGTCGTTGCGATGAGCGGTTTGCGGTGATTATAACGGTACGTCACAATCGACGTTACGGTATCTTGCACCCACTCGGTGACACGGTGCGCTCCTAAATCGTCTAGGAGCAGGATCTCGGTTTCGAGTGCGATGTGATACGCCTCGCGATTGCTAGTACCAAGCGTTTCGTTGTAGCCGGAACGAATGGTTTCGAGCAGATTCTGGTAATCGAAAAAAGTGGCTTGGTGTCCCCGCGCTATCAGTGAGCGCAACACGGCGACAGCGAGGTGAGTCTTGCCCGTGCCAGTTGGTCCGGCAAGAAGCAAGCCCGGTTTTGAAAGAGCTGGATATTCCTGCGCGTAGCCTCCGACAATGGCCTTAATACGCTGCATTTCGGCGCTGGCAATCGGATTATCGCGAGGAACGTAGAAGTTCTCGAGAGAGGCGTCACGGTATTTCTTCGGGATCTGCGCGCGCCCTTCGAGCTGCTCAGCCCGGGTCGCCGCAAGGCACGTACAACGCTGAGCGGTCGTGGTCCCGTCCTGCTCCGCAACAGCCCAACCTGTACCGCCGCAGAATTCACAATCTGTTTTTGCCATAAGAAAGCACGCCTGTCCGGGGGAATGCGGTTCACTCCACTACGATGAGCGCCTCGCCCGCGGCAATCGTAGCTCCTTCAACAGCACGAATTTTCGAGACGATTCCGTCTTTGGGCGATTTCATCTCATTCTGCATCTTCATCGCCTCGACTACAACGAGACCTTGACCCGCCTGCACGGCTGCTCCCAAGTGAACGAGCAGCTTGATGACTTTTCCAGGCATCTGCGCGCGTATCTCCATTGGACCAGCCGCGCCACGCTTTTTGTTTTTGGCGGAGCGATCGCGTGCATCGGCGATGGAGATAACGTGACGGCGGCTCCCGTTCCAAACCTCCACATTGTCTCCATTGGCCGTGACGGAAACCGTGATACTGCGGTAACCCAGCAGGACTGAGAATACGCCCGGCATCACTTCAACCACAGATGCCGCGCCGGAACTTTCACGGACGCCCTTGAGAGCATACTCAGATTGCGCACCATTGCGGCGCAGATCGAGCGTGTAGTCTTCGCCGTCGACTTCGATGCGTAGGTTCAATGCAGCAGGCCTCGCCGGGCTTCGAGACGCCAACCATCCGCACTCGGCGTCACAGGCGCAGCGGTCGTGGTCTGTGAGGTTTCAGTTTCTGCATGCGCGGCAGCCAATATCGATGCTAAGAGCCCTTCCCGATCGGTGTGGCGGTCCGGTGAACGCTTCATAAATTCATCGAGAAAAGCGGTGTGGAGGTCGCCGGCGCGGAAATGACCGTCCGCAAAAAGGCGTTCGAAGAGGCCCAGGTTATTCGTGATTCCGATGACACGATACTCGGCAACGGCTCGCAGCATCCGCTGAATCGCTATTTCCCGCGTTTCGCCCCAAACGGAAAGCTTAGCCAGGAGCGGATCGTAGTCGATGGGCACCGTCCAACCCGCGTACACGCCGCCATCAACGCGCACACCAGGGCCGGAGGGCTCCGCGTATTGAACGATCGTGCCGGGACTGGGGAAGAAATTATTGTCGGGATCCTCGGCATATATGCGGCACTCCAGGGCTGACCCGTGCCATTGAATATCTTCCTGGCGCAGCGTGAGCCGCTCGCCTGCCGCAATGCGGATTTGCCAGCGCACCAGATCGATTCCTGTGACCCATTCCGTAACTGGATGCTCAACCTGAAGCCGCGTATTCATTTCGAGGAAATAAAAATTGCCTTGCTGGTCGGCCAGAAACTCAAGCGTGCCGGCATTCGAGTAATGTGCGGCCGCGGCTATGCGCAATGCCGCGTTGCCGATTCTGTCGCGCAAGCTTGGATTCGCAAGCACTAGAGGCGAGGGACGATTCCTCGACAACTTTCTGATGACGCCGCTGAATCGAACATTCCCGCTCACCGAGATGAATCACGCGCCCGTGCTCATCACCGAGAACTTGTACTTCGATGTGGCGCGGTCGCTCGATTAATTTTTCGAGGTACACTTCACCCGAGCCAAAGGCTCGTTCGGCTTCGCTCGACGCCCCGCGCATGGCTGATTCGAGTTCAGCCTCCGCGTCTACCCGGCGCATACCCTTTCCGCCTCCGCCAGCAGACGCTTTGAGCAAAACCGGGTACCCGATTGCATTCGCCGTTTTGCGGGCTTCCTCATAGTCGCGGAGCCCCTGCTCGGTGCCGGGAACAACGGGAGCACCGGCCTTGATCGCAAGCCGCCGTGCAGCCGTTTTCGATCCCATCTGCTCAATGGCCGTGCCAGGAAGGTCCAATGAATTTGATTCCTGCCTCGCGCGCACGATTTCGCAAATCCGGCATTTTCGCTCAAAAATCCATATCCGGGGTGAATCGCTTCAGCGCCTGTTGTGCGCGCAGCCTCTAGAATGCGCGGTCCGGACAAATAACTTTCAGAGGAAGGAGGCGGCCCGACGAAAACTGCCTCATCCGCCATCTGAACGTGCAACGCGCGCCGGTCGGCTTCTGAGAAAATCGCGACGCTTCGAATTCCCATCTCTCGCAGAGCACGAACGATACGAACCGCGATTTCGCCTCGATTCGCAACCAAGACCTTTTGGAACAAGTGTGGAACTAACCTCGAACAACGTTGTACCAAAGTGGGGCTGCGCTGCTGCTCCGCTCGGGCCGAACCGCCTCGAACATCTGCTGCGTCCACGAAGGTAATGAACAGCAACAGGAATCCTTATGTCATGCTGGGCCTCGGTGCGGCAGGCGGTATGTTACTCGGTCGCTTCGGACCCGTGCTTCTCGCAAACGCGAGCGGTGTGCGAGCGTTGCTAGACCAAGCGCGAACCGCACAATTAAGCCGCAAGATCCGGCAGGAAGAAGCCCTGATCGTTTAGTGTTATCCTGCGTTGCGCAGCCATCCGGCCGCTGTTACTCCTTCGCCGCGGCCTCCAGAGTGGCGATGTCGAACTTAACCATGTTCATCATCGCCGCCATTGCCTTCGGATGCTTCACGATCTCGCTGATCTTCTCCGGCACGATTTGCCAGCACAGGCCAAACTTGTCGGTCAGCCAGCCGCAGGCCATCGGCTTGCCACCTTCCAGCAGCTTGTCCCAGTAGCGGTCGATCTCAGCCTGGTCCTTGCACGCAACGGAGTACGAGAAAGCCGGCGTGAGCGCCTGCGCGGGGCCGCCGTTGAGGAACGTCATCTGTTGGCCCATCAGTTCGATCGTGATGGTCGCGATCTTTCCGGCGGGCCACGGACCGACACCGCTCGAACGCAGCTCCCCGATTTTCTTCGTTTCCGGAAATACCGAGAGATAAAACTCCGCGGCGTCTTCGGCGTTGTCGTTGAACCACAGAAACGGTGTGATCTTGTTCATGCTCCGGCCTCCACTTCGATGGTATCTGCCATCAAGCCCGCACACGACGACGCGGCTGATCCGCACCTATGCTGACAACGGCCGCCTTCTCAATCTGCTTCAACCTTTCCGTCAGCAATTCCTGTTCCCGCAGATTTTTCGTCATGGCTATGGCGCGTTGGATTTCTTCACGCGCCTCGGTGAACCTGCCCATCTTCATCAGCAGGTCTCCGCGCACACTGGGAAACAGATGGTAGCCAGCCAACGCAGAGTCACCGGCGAGCCTGGCCGCTGCATCGAGTGCATCGAGTCCAGCGGCCGGCCCTTGCGCCATACCAACGGCGACTGCTCGATTCAGTGCCACGATCGGAGACGGGCTGATTTGCATCAGAGCGTCGTAGAGAAGAACGATCCGGTCCCAGTCTGTCTCTTCGGCTGTGCGAGCGCGCATGTGACAGGCAGCAATCGCTGCCTGCAACGCATAGTATCTGCGCCACCTCCCAGTCTCTGCGCGTGTTCGAGCGAGGTCATTCCTCGCTGAATCTGCGCGTAGTCCCACAACGAGCGGTTCTGGTCCGGCAACAAAACTGCCTCGCCTTTTCTGCCCCGGCGCGCTGCAGTGCGCGATGCCTGCAACTCCATCAGTGCCAGAAGTGCATGGACTTCAGATTCGCCAGGGAGAAGTTGCGCCAGCATGCGCCCGAGACGCAGCGCATCTTCACAGAGTGCAGCCCGCATCCATTCATCTCCCGATGTCGCGGTGTATCCCTCATTGAAGATCAGGTAGACCACCATGAGTACGGACTCAACCCTGCGGCGCAACTCGTCCCCGCGCGGCGTCTCAAAGGGAACATGTGCTTCCGAGAGGGTCTTCTTGGCGCGAAAGATCCGCTGTCCCATCGTCTTCTCAGGCACAAGAAAGGCACGCGCGATCTCCGCCGTGGTGAGGCCGCCGATCAGGCGCAACGTAAGCGCGATGCGTCCTTCCACCGCAAGCACCGGATGGCACGCGGTGAAGATGAGCCGCAGCACGTCATCATCGATCACCTGATCCAGCGAGTGCTCCAGAGCATCTCCGAGCCGCTGCTGTTGCCATTCAAGTTCCCGCGCAATTTCTTCGTGCTTTTGTACGAGCATGCGGCCGCGCCGCAACGAATCGATAGCGCGCCGCTTCGCCGCCTTCATCAGCCACGCCCCGGGATTTTCAGGGATGCCTTCCTCCGGCCAAACTTCGAGGGCAGTCACGAGCGCGTCCTGCGCCAGCTCCTCTGCAATGCCGATATCGCGGGTGACGCGAGCAATCGCGGCGATGAGCCGCGTGGACTCAATCTTCCACACGGCCTCAATCGTCTTATCGACATCTCTCATGCTTATTTGGCTGCGGCGTTCCGGTGCTCGAATCCTTCCGCCGCCTTTTGAACGTCTTCGGGAAAGTCGGACATCTCGTGAATCTGGCGAACTTCGATAACCTCGTTGTCTGACATGGGCGCCCGCTTTGCCCACTCGATGGCCTCTTCGCGCGAGCGGACCTGGATGATCCAGTAGCCGCCGATGACTTCTTTAGCCTCCGCAAACGGCCCGTCGGTCACCGTCGCCTTGCCGTCCGCGTACGAAACACGTGCTCCCGTGGAAGGAGGAAACAGTCCATCGAGCGCGAGCAGGACGCCCGCCTTTTGCAACGACTTGTTGTACTCCATCATCTTCGCCACCGCTTCCGCGCTGGGAACTGCATCCGGCGCAGCCGATTCATATCCTTTCGGCATCACGATCATCATGAAACGCATTGAGTTGCTCCTATGCTTGGTTCTTCAAAGGCCCAGCGAACTTGTAGCCATTGATAAAGACGCCTGAGGGCAAAGCTTTCGTGCTGGCGAGCTCGAAGGAACGTGGCGGCGTTCCCTCCGCGAAGAAACGTTTCCCTTGGCCCAGCAGGACTGGATAGACGATCAGCCAGACCTCATCCGCAAGCCCGTGTTCGAGCAGCGTCGATGTCAGCGTTGAGCTGCCACAGAGGATCAGGTTAGGGCCGTCCTGCGACTTGATGCGGCGAACGCCCTCAACGACGTCCGGCCCAACGCCCTCGAACGGGCCCCATTCAAGGCTATCCGGCCGGTGGGTCACTACGTATTTCGTCGCCGCGTTTAAACTGTCTCCGATGGGACTGCTCGGCGCCTTCGGCCAGAAGCCCGACCAGAGATCGTACGTGCGCCGGCCAAGCAGCAGATCGAAGCGCTCGCCATACGCTGCGAGGAGTGCATCTCTGCCGGCGGGGGTGCGATAGGGCGCCGTCCAGTCGCCGTACGGGAAGTCGTCTTCGCCCGAGCGCGAATCTGGATCACGCCGTCCAGCGAGATGTGTTCGAAAATTCTGAGCTTTCTCATTGCGAGCTCTCCCTGGCTAAGTGATTTTCTATCCGGCCGGATTTTGAGGAACGCTCGCACCTCGACAGGAACCCGGCAGGCGACGACGGCTTTGCGTCCCCAGGCCAGCGCTTCCTCCATGTCGGCGCACTCCAGGATCCAGAAGCCGCCGATGTGTTCCTTGGCTTCGAGGTAGGGGCCGTCGGTGATGGCGACGTTGCCGTCGGGCTGCTTGCGCAGCGATTTAGCGTGGCTTGCCGATTCCAGACCGCCTGCGAAGAACCGGGCGCCTGCGGCATCCATCTCTTGGTTGAGTGCGCCGATGTCGCGAATCATCGCTTCATCTTCGAGCGACGGGTCGTAGTTTTCGGGGTGTTGAATCGCAACCAGATATTGCGGCATGTCTTCTCCTGTAGTGGTTTTCAGGCGGGCTGATTTCCCGGCCCTTCATTATGTCAACGAACGGCCGCACCGGAATTCTACAAATCCTCCAGGAAATTTTTCCTGTCGCCGCGCATCCACCAATCCTGGTGAGCACCGTGCAGTAGCTTATCTGTTTGGGAGCGGAGATGAACAAATGTCATTGATCTACTCGATGCACATGTCCGTAGACGGTTACGTGGAAGACGAGCACGGGCGCTTCGACTTTGGCTTTCCCGACGAAGAGGTGAATCTCTACATCAACCAGCTCATCTCGTCAGTCGGCACCTATCTCTACGGGCGAAGAATCTACGAGTCGATGCTCTATTGGGAGACTGCGCACACGCTTCCCAACCTGCCAGACTTTTTGCGCGACTGGACGCGGCAATGGCAGGCGGCCGAGAAGATCGTTTACTCCAGAACCCTCGCCGAGCCCCGCAGCGCGCGAACGCGGATCGAGCGCGAGTTCGATCCCGAGGTAGTGCGGCAGCTCAAGCGCGACGCCCGCCACGACATCACCGTGAATGGGCCCGGGCTCGCCGCGCACGCGTTACGGGCCGGTCTTGTTGACGAGGTTCAAATGTTCCTCTGCCCTGCGGTCGTCGGCGCCGGAAAACGGTTCTTCCCCGATGGTGTGCGGTTGAAGCTGGAATTGGTTGACGAGCACCGGTTCCGCAACGGCGTGGTCTTTCTGCGGTACGCTGTCCGTGGCTGATACGCTCGCCGTTACCGCGACAGAATCAAGGTGCGGGCAAAACGCGAGTATTCTCTGATCCAGCGAGCAGTTTAGATCGGTACATCCGGCCGCCAAGACGAACTCGGACGGAGCGGAATTGAGGCCAATGACGGGTTGCCCGTCATCCTGCGAGCTATCCAGAAAGTTGGGCTTCAGGATTTGTAAACGCTTGGCGACTACACACGACTTATCTGTCAGATTCGGCTCGTCCGGCTCGCCGAGCAACGTCCAACTGCATTCCAGACGTGATGCGCGTTTATGGCGAGTAATGCGGCTGGCAGCTCTGAAAATGGCAAGTTTCGCTCCGAAGCGGTATGAGCTATCCCAGTCTGCGACGCCTCTCGAGAGAGGGCTGGCTGTTCCCAAATTTGCTGCCTAGTTCGGGGGTTAATGTGGCGTGGTACTTCGATTCACGATTGTCGAAGGCGGGGCGCGTACCCTCAAGTACATCAATGATCTTCTGATTGATGATCGGATTTTCTATGGAGCCGGATAGATAAGTAACGCGGTTTCCCTCACTCTTGTTGAGATGCGCGTAAATTACTTGATCGGCGTCACATACTACGGCAAGATTAGGGTTATGTGTGACGATGACGATTTGTCGACGGGTTCTGGCGTCTTTGATCGCGGGCACAAGAACGTTGAAAACCGTCTGATTATCGAGATTCTCTTCCGGCTGATCTATGATTAGCGGGACGTTCGCGCTATCCAGGAGTAAGTAGAACAGAAGAAGGACTGTCCGCTCTCGCCCGGGAAAGCTCGTCCAGTTCGCGACCACCCCACTGAAGGTTGTATTTGGGTCTTAGATAATCAAACGCAAATAGAAAATTGTAGAAGTCTGCGATAGTTCCCTCTCGTTTGAGTTGCTCGCCGAGCGCCACCGCGGTCGGCGGCTTATGACGGAAGTCCCGAGCTAAATGGTCGAGGGCCTGGTTGCAGGAAGGTCTCGGCTGATGCTGGTCCAGTCATTAAAATCCGTTTTTTCAAGAATAGTTTTTAATGCCTGCCGGCCTTCTTCTACGCCGCAGAATGAGCCGCGCTTCTGCTGACTTATGAAAGAGAAAAAGTTCTCTTCAAAGCCGGATTCGACGATTTGGACCTGGAAATCGAGTTGAAAGCCCCGGTTTGCAAGTGGATGATGTTCGATGAAGTCTTGAACGGGTCTATATAGGGTTTTAGAACAAGTCTACGAGCGACTGGATTCGGCAAAAACCTCCTTAGCTTTTGACATTTCGCCGCCTTTTGGAATCGTCCAACTTGTCGGGTATGCCATTACGGCGGCGAGCTGCGCTTCAAGGTAGGCTATTGACCCAAGGGCATCAGCGGTTCCGACGATTTCTGTCCGCCGGCCCTCCCAGTCGGCCAAGTTCTTTAGGTATCGTTGATACTCCTGGTTCGGAGCATCCAATTGTTCATTCAGGATTCCGATTTGTTCGCGCACAGCGGCGAGTTCGGATGCGAGTGAGCCGGCAACCTAGCTATCCAGTTGAAGCACGATCTTGTTGTAATTCGGGAGGCAGCCCCCTGCTGCAGTTCTGATAGCGGCGCGACGTTGATCTCGACTTTTACGAGTTCTTCGATAGCCAGGTTCAACTCGAGGCACTCCGCCGTTACGTCGCTAAGGAACAGCTTGTGCTGCTTTCGAAAATTCTCGATTTTCGAAACAAGCTTCGACGTTACCGCTGACCGACGCGTCAGGAGTTTCTGCTCTTCCGCAAGTTTCTGCTGCTCCCCGATTAATCCGGCAAGCTTCGCTCGTTGTTCTTCGATTTCCCGTGAGAGTCTTGCAGTCTCCTGCTGTTTCAAAGTGTCGAGCTCGGGTTTTTGTATCGGAGCTGGCTGATCCGTTAGGTGCGCATCTAGTTCTCGCTTCTTTTCGGCGAGCTGAGCTTCAAGGCTACGTCGAAAAGCCGGTGTGAGCATCTTTTCGTATGCGACGATCTCCTGATTAATAGAGTGAAGCTCCGCACGAAGCAAATCTATAAACTGATAGCTTTCTTTTGTTCGATACTCGATTAGGTCGTCGAGCGACTCTGCCTTGATCCTGCTCGCTTCGGGAACGTGCGAGAAGATTACCCCCTTTTCTTCCTGATCGAAGCGGGTCTCACCTCCACCACGTAGCTCAATCCAGACAGTCTCAAGGTAATTTTGAAGAATATATTTGACACTTTCTAGTGCGGACGGGTCTGTTCGACCATCGAGAGACTTGGTTGGCTGAGATCCGTTTTCCCAGGTAAGCTTTGCTTCGAAATGACGGGCTTTGTTGTTCTTGGGCTGACGAAATTTGCTGCAGTTTAAGAACGAAAATGAGTCGCTTTGACGCGTCTCGGCCACGAGGCCCAAAATGTCTGATAGAGCACTCTTGCCGCTTCCTTTATTGCCTATTATTGCTATCAGACCGGGGTTTAACGGCAAATTGCATTCAAACCATACTTCCGCCAAGGTCGAACCGGAAATCTTTCCAATCTCAACTCTGTTCACATACTTTGTTTTGTTTTCCGACACTCGGCTTAGGATAGGTGGTGTGTCTCCGCGATAGACCCGATACTCGGGCTCGATCAGAATCTGCCGAAGGCCCTGGAATGTGGGGTCACAACGGATCCAGTTCGCAACCTTCAGCACATACGCTTTTATGTTGTGATTGTCGGACCCCATGACCATCGGAAAATAGCGGCCGATGACCGAAATACTTTTTGTTCGTACTCTATAGCATCGCTCGGCTTGCCCAATTCGAGTAGGTCGATGCACGCCTTTGCGAGATCTTGCTTTACGGCACGCTTGAATGCGTCCGCATTAGTTATGTTTTCGATGGAGTTCGACTTTTTGCCCGCGTGAACCGAGACGATGCCTCCGAGTGTGTGGATCACCGCAGCCGCTTCCTTGAAATCGACGTAGATACTGTCATCGCCTTTGGATCTGACGACCGCCTCCGTCAGATCCAAGCGTCCCTGAAGTGTCGTCCAAACATGATGAAGGTTTGCACTTCGGGAAAGATTCCGATAATGTGCACTGACTCGCTGCCACCAAGCTCAGTCCGGAGTTCGATTCCCGGGGAAATCGTGATTGTTTCGCTCCGAACTTCTGGAGTTCAACGATACGCTGCACGTCGATGACGTGATGATCCGTAATCGCCACTGCCGCTGTCCGGGCAGCTATCAACACGTCAACGATTTCGTCGTTTGTAACACTCTTGTTCTGGTAGTCGAACGATGAAGGGGTATGGAAATGCAGATCCCATTTTCTCCATTCCGACCCCCGCGGCCAACGAATCCCGTTCATTGCAGGTCTTTCAGCAGACGTTTCTAACCAAGTAGTTGCGGCGTTTCGCACGTGTTCCGTGCGAACAGCGCATTTCCTGTGTCCCCTATGTTTTCCCCAAGAGAAAGAAGCTCATTCCCGAATCGTAGCTCCTGCACGATTCATATAAGTACCCTCAGGACCGAGCGCCCCGAATGCGGCTCTTTGCTGCGCTTGCTAACTGCGAGCTATAGGCCTCATTTGCGACGTTATCGTTGTTCGAGGCTGTGACAAATCGCTTTCAACGATAGCGGAAAGGCATAGATGCCTTGCAGCCGCCTCAATCATTAACGGTTTACTCTATCGTTCTCGTCCGAGTCGAAGCCGCAAAGCACAGAAACCCACACACTCGCGCGTACAAAGGCATCGTCGTTGCCAACGGATGACTAGGAGAAGTGTAGGCCACATATACGGAGCGAAAAGTCCGCTTCAGTCCGGCTTGCATTGCAAAATTGTGTGTACTGTCTGTTAGACCTCAGTCGGCATGGCTTCGGCGAACTCTCGGGTTGAGCTCACCCAGCTTCCGGGGCATCGTCGAGCAGCCTGCGAACCATTGCGAGTTTGGGGCCACACTTCACGCTCCCAGACGGCTTGCCAGGGCCCACTAAAACGATATGAGGATGGATGGCGTAGCGTCAAAACAACCGCCTTTCTGTCACTCCCAGTCCATAAAACCGTCCCAGTAAATTCATTGATAGCGGTTACTGTTCCACGCTCGCGCAGAAGCTCGTAAAAAACATCCTCCAGTGCAGGGCTCTGAAGAACTATGAGATCGGCCTCAAGTTCGATTGCCTCCCCAAATGCCAACTGTAGACAGTCCGGGATCTTCCGCCTCTGTACAAACCTCATTTCTTTCGATTCGGAACTAACGCATTTTACGGCGTTAGCTTGCGCAAAATAAAGCAGCGCGCAGGATCTTGGCTCGTGCTTCGCACAATGCTCTTGGCAATTATGAGTGCACGGCAATCCGAGAACATCAGCTGCTGCCAACACGCAACCTTTGTAATGAAGGTTCCAAGCTGCTGGCGTCGACGAGCCACGATAGAGCCTGATGATCTCGTCGGCACGTTCCGCCCTAGTAGGATTACCTCCCTGTCAGTGATCGAGGCCGATGAACAGTATTCGCTTCGAATTCCCGAAATACGGACCAATATAAGTTGCGCAGTAGCTAGTCCCGGCATTGCACGCGGCGCACCGATTCTCAGTCGTCATTAGCTCATTCGTGGGTAATCATAATAGCTGACAGCGCCCAGACGGGGAACGGGTTAGTGCTCCGGAGTCCGCTCGGCCAGATTACCCCTAACAAGTTCCCTGATTCGTTCCGACGCCACATGGCCGTGAAACGCCCAAAACCGTAGGTCTGCCCCGGGCGCGCCCGATAGACGGGCCAAGGGTTTAGTTTTCAATTTGCCCCTGGGGCCGTCCCGCCCCCAGAATCCCCCCGGAGTTCGTTCGGCAAAAACCTCACCTCCCCCGGTCCTAACTACCATCACAACTCCGCAAAATCTTCCATCTCACGCCGAATCAATCGGATTCGCCCATTCCAACCCCCACCTTGCGCTCTCCTCCCCCCACAATTCCAACCAGAGCCCAGCATGCACGACGAAAACATCCCCGACGAGCTCCCGGCCCTTCCCCACACCGGACGCGGCGGTCCGCGTACCGCGGCGGGAAAGGCGATCTCGAGCCAAAACGCGCTCAAACACGGCTGCCGCTCCGAAAAAATTCTGCTCGCCGGCGAGGATCCCGCTGAATTTGAATCCACCGTCGACGGTTGGTTCGATCACTACCACCCCGCTACGGAGCCCGCCATCGCACTCGTCGAGCAGCTCGCGCGCTCCCACTGGAAGCTCAAACGCAATCAGAAGCGCCTCGAAGAGATCGAATACGAGCTCCCCGCGAACCCCTCAGACTGGACCGCCGCCCACCACCAGCAATTCACGCTGTTCACTCGCTACCTCACGACCGCCGAGCGCTCTTTCTTCCGCTCCTATAAAGAAATCGAAGCGCATTACCACCGCATTCATCGCGACGAAATCGCGCGCTCGCTCGCCTTGGCCCAGATCACCAGAATGGAATTCAAGCGCCTCGACAAAGTCGATGAAGCCGCCCTCAAGCAGCTGCGCTTCGATCAGATCGTCGAAGTCGAAGTCGCCGATGGAATCGTGACCACCTCGCTGCTCCCGAGCAATGAAGAGCTGCTCGAGCTTGCCTCGAAACGCGCCGCTCCGCCCGCTTACGTCGCCCGCTGGCTGATGTTCACCGACGGCATCGTGCCTGACGAGTACGCCTGGACTCGCGCCGTTACACCTAAGAATGGCGCCTATCCGCAAGCCGCGCAACGCATGCCCTGGCGGCAGTGGCTCGAGCAAATCGAGCACGAAGCATCCACCGGCTCTGGCCGCATCGAGCCGCTCCTCGCGCTCCAACCCTTTACCTGATGTCTCTGCATCCATCGCAAATCTCAACAGAGCTTGCGCGGGCTGGGGCAACGCATCACACTGGTAATACGGAAACGAGCAGCGCAGCTTTGGATGTGATCCACCCATCCGGAGGGCGCACGCGTATCGCACTCCATGCTCTGCCGTTCCGCATCGGACGCGGGCCTGACAATGACCTGATCCTGCGGGACAACCGGGCTTCTCGCGCGCACGCCTCGATTGGTAGGAGCGGCGCGGCATTTACGATCGAAGACCTCGACAGCTTGCATGGCACGTGGGTAAACGGGCGCCGAATCGATCAAGTAACGCCTCTCAGCAGCGGCGATATCGTCCACTTTGGATTCGAGGACTCCTATCGCGTGGTGTTTTCCGATTCGCACGACAGCATCAATCGCATTTTGGACCAGTTGTCAGCGTCATCCCCAGTGCACGGAGCCGCCGGCAGCTTGAGCAGGCTTCGAGCGCTGGTTGAGATCGCACGAACCGTACAGAGTTCTTTCGGAGCAAACGAGATACTCGCAGCGATTATAGATGCGGCCTTGGCGCTGACAGGCGCTGAACGGGGATTTCTTCTCTTGCGCTCGGGAGACGGTTTGGAAATGAAAATTGGGCGGGATGCTCAAGGCTCGACGCTCGCCGAATCGGCTCTGATTGTGCCCACTCGAACCATCGTTCGAGCGCTGCGAGAGCGGCACGACCTGCTTTCGATGAGTTTGATTGCTGATCCAGCGCGCAGCGGGGACTTGTCTGAGCCTGATTTTCGCAACATCATCTGCGTTCCGTTGGTCCGGTTCCGCGGCATTCACACCGAAGAGACGCTCTCGTTGTCTGCGCAGACCGATACCGTGGGACTGCTTTACTTGGAGTCGCGGCAGACACAAGCAGCCGTTTCAGATTTGAACCGTGAATTGCTGCATACGCTCGCACTTGAGGCATCTACCGTTCTCGAAAATGCGGATCTGCTGGAGCAAGACCGCCGGAAGTGGCTTTTGGAACAAGAACTTCGCATCGCGCGAGAGATTCAGAGAAGCCTTCTTCCGCAGCGATTTCCGGATTCGGGGTGGTTCCGTGCCGCAGGATCGAGTCTTGCATCCGCAACCGTTTCGGGCGATTACTTTGACCTCCGCCCGGCGGGGGATGATATGTGGGCTGCAACGGTCGCGGATGTTTCGGGGAAGGGCGTCAGCGCGGCGCTGCTTGCGTCACTACTGCAAGGCGCTTTTCTACTCGCTTCAGAACTAAATACTCCCCTTGGCTCATTGATGTCCAAAGTGAACCGCTTTCTGATAGATCGCGCGCAACGGGAAAAATACGCGACGCTGTTCTACGGAACGGTCGAGCGTTCAGGTGTCCTCGCCTGGGCCAATGCAGGCCATTGCGCACCATTGCTCGTTCGCCAAAAAGGAGAGATTCGCGAGCTGCACACGACCGGCATGCCCTTGGGGCTTTTCCCTGAAGCGAGCTTCGAGGTAGAACAACTCCAGATCGCCGCCGGAGATTGCATTGTGGCTTTCAGCGATGGGTTACCCGATGCGCAAGGCAACGGAAAAAATGCTTTCCGGACCAAGTTGAACCCTACTCTCAAGCGTCTCGCTGGCTTGAGTGCACAGGAAGTTCATGACGGACTCATTGAAGAGGTCAGGCGATTCCGGCAAGATGCAAGCTTGCGCGATGACATCACGGTTCTGGTACTGGAATACCGAGGAAGCGACGCGTAAGACCTGGCGCTCTCTCAAACGATTCTGAACCTACTCGTATTCGACGGAGACCAGAAAGAGGCCGCTCGCCGGTGCGGTAGGCCCAGGCTTAATCGTATAGGCAGGCGCAAGACGCGCCAATATGTCGTCCCGGCTCAGGTTGCCTTTGCCGATTTCGAGCAGCACTCCGACCATATTCCGGACCATGTGTTTCAAGAAACCGGATCCCGTGACACTGTAGACAAGGACCTGCGGTTTGCGCTCGAGGGTGGACCGGAAGATCGTTCGCACTTTCGAGTCGCGAAATGCGTCTCTTTCGTCGGCAGCGGCAAAGGCTGTAAAATCGTGCTCGCCTTCGAACAGCGGTGCGGCTTCGATCATCGCGCATTCATTCAGCGGATACGGATGATGGTAAACAAAGCGCCATTCAAACGGTGGGCAGATCTCTTCACGAAAGATGCGGTATTCATAGTTTTTCCGAAGAGCATCGAAGCGCGGATGAAAATCGGGCTCGGCCTCGCGCACGCCGCTGATGCGTATGGAGCGGGGCAGCAGGCGGTTCACTGCACGGCGAAAATTATCAGTCGGGATCGGGTTATCGAGACTGACCGCAGCGACCTGCGCAAACGCATGCACGCCGGCATCGGTCCGGCCCGAGCCGATTACTCGCACCGGTTTGCCTTCAATCGCCGCAATTGCAGCTTCAAGCGTTCCCTGAATCGTCGGCAACCGGGCTGCACTTGCCAGCCGCTGAATTCTGTTCCGTCATAGGCAACTTCAAAGCGAAGCCGTCTCATTCGCGTGCTGATCCGTGTGCCTCCAGTCTTGCAGAACCCGTCGAGACGAGTCGAACTGTCAAATCTGGTGTTGCAAACTGGCCATGAGGTTCCCATAAGCGGACACCACGAACACTCGGGTTAGCATCAGGGCCGCTTCAGAATGAATCCCTTACAGCTTGCATGCAGTGGGCTTGATCGTGCGTAATGCTTATGCGAATACCTGCGTTACGATGAGAAATCACGGAACCTAGCTCGGTCGGAGGCTCGTTCTCATGGAGGACGGGTCACATCCTCGTTTGCGCAGCCCGTAGTGCGGTTGTATATGAAGGTCCCAAGCGATTTTAATGAGAAGATTTCAAGCTCCTGTATCACTGGTCTGCACGTTGCTGCTAACTGCAGGCTGCTCCTTCAGTCAAAACGCAATTAGAATTGAGCCTCCCAAAGGCGGCCTCGGCTGGCTAACGCGGCCGTATCAGCAGCGAATTGTTCCACCCATCAATTTGGCGAACTCAGACCGGCTGGAGGCGCTGGTGCGCGCCGGGAATTTGTATTTGTCGGCTCAAGACGTCATCGCGTTGGCCCTCGAGAACAATTTGGATATCGAGGTGCAGCGCTACGGTCCGCTGCTTGCGAGAGAAATTACGAAGCGCGCCAAGGGGGGCGGAGCGTTGCGCAATGTGGGCGTGGGCGTGGCAGCTGGGCCGCAGAGCGTCAGCCTGACAGGCGTAAATTTAACCGCGAGTGGCGGCGCCACCACAGGCAATGCCGGAGCGGGCGTGAGCTCCGGAGGAGGCATCGTCACCCAGCTCGGCCCGGCTATTCCATTGCTCGATCCGCAATTAAACTTTTTCACGCAGTTCGCGCACACAACGAGCCCGCAGAGCAATACGCAGCTGACCGGTACGACGGCACTGATTTTAAACACCCGCACATATCAGGCTCAGTACCAGCAAGTTTGGGATTTCGGGTTAAATGCTGCTCTTACTTTCTCGAACCAACGCACCCAGGTGAACAGCCCGTTTTTCGATTTGGACCCGTTTACTTCGGGGCTCCTCGATCTGACGGTCACCCAACCGCTGTTGCAAGGATTTGGCAGAGCCGTTAACGGCCGTAATATTCGTGTCGCGAAGAATAACGAGAAAGTCACTGATTTGCAGTTCAAACAGCAGGTAATCACTACGGTTTCCGCCGTGCTGAACCTGTATTGGGATCTCGTAAGCTTCAACGAGGACCTGCGCGCCCGGAAGGATGAGCTGGCAACGGCTCAGCAGCTATTTGAAGACAACAAGAAGCAAGTCCAGATCGGAACGCTGGCTCCGATTGAAGTCACTCGCGCCGAGGCGCAGGTGTATTCAAGCCAGCAAGATTTATTGATCTCGCAAACCAATCTTCTTCAGCAAGAAACGGTGCTGAAGAATGCGCTGAGCCGAAACGGAGTTGCCAGTCCGACACTCGCCGAGGTTCATATTGTGCCTCTCGATACCATCTCAGTGCCCCCAAGCGACAATCTGAAACCGATAGACGAGCTGGTGCAAAACGCGCTCGGTGCGAGAGTCGAGGTCGCTGAAAACCGGATCAACATAGAGAGCAATAAAATGAATCTGGTCGGGATCAAGAATTCCTTGCGGCCGACCCTGAATGCGTTTGTGGAGTTAACAAACAACGGGTTGACGGGCACGCAAAACCCGCTTGCCATTCCGTTGATACCCGAGGATCCGCGGCTCAGCGGCCGATCCGTTTCTGGTTGGCGGGTACGGAAACTTGTTGGGCCAGATCTTTCGCCGCAATTATCCGAGTTATTCGGCCGGTTTTTCGCTCAACATTCCTCTTCGGAACCGCGCCGCCCAATCGGACTACGTTTCGAGCCAGCTCGAATTGCGGCAGAACGAGTTGCAATTGCAGAAGAGTATCAATCAGGTTCGGGTCGACGTGCAGAACGCAGTTATCGGCTTGCAGCAAGCGCGTGTACGTTACGATTCAGCGGTCAAGGCTCGCATCTTACAGCAGCAAACGCTGGATGCTGACAAAAAGAAATATACTCTTGGCGCGTCGACTGTGTTCCAGGTGGTCACCGATCAGCAAACGCTGGCGGCGGCGAAGAGCTCTGAAACACAGGCGCTCGCGAATTACAGCCATGCCCGAATCGCATTCGATCAAGCGCTGGGCACTACGCTAGGCGAAAATCACATCTCGATCGATGAGGCTCTCTCCGGTCACGTCGCGCGCAAATCCGTTTTGCCCGCCAATCTCCCCAGCCAGGTGAGCCAATGAACGGCGCTTTCAAGCGGAGCTTTGATTACCTGCGAAAGGTCGTCGCGGTTTCGCTTTGCGCGTTTTGCGGCACTCCCACTGCTCTAACTCAGAGCCAGTCCATCGCGCCGGAATCACCGAGAGCGCCTTTTTTCCTTCGGCCTTATTTAGCGCCTGAAGTGCCGCCGATTCCGCTATCCAACTCGGTACGAATTCGCGATCTCATTCGAGCCGGCAAGTTGTACCTGACAGCGCAAGACGCGATTTCATTGGCGTTAGAAAACAACATCGATATCGAAGTCGCTCGTTACAATCCGCTCATTGATGAGTGGGCACTCGAGCGCGCACAGGCCGGAGGAGCTCTACCCGGCGTACCTAGCGCGTCCTCGCAGGTGGGTTCGGTTTCAAGCGGCCAAGGTATTGCCGGCAGCCAAGCTGCAGCCGGCGTCAGCACGGGAGGAAATGCCACAACCGGAGCAGCCAGGGCAAACGCGACGATTTCTCAAATCGGCCCCGTAACGCCGACGCTTGACCCAACGGTTCAGGACACGTCTGTGTTTTCACATCAATCAGCGCCCCAGGCCAATCCCGTGCAAAGTCTCGTCACAAACCTGGTTTCGAACTCGCGTGTGTACAACGCCTCGATGAGCCAAGGTTTGATCACGGGCGGGAACGTGGCCGTAACTTACAAGGAATCCTACTTGAATGAGAATACGCCGACAGACATTCTGAATCCTTCGTTCGCGCCTTCTCTTCAGATTTCAGTGCAACACAATTTCTTGAATGGTTTCGGAGTGGGTGTCAACAGCCGCACAATCACGGTTGCGAGAAACACCCTGAACTCATCGGACCTCACGTTCAGAGGGCAAGTCATCGCAGTGGTCGTGAACGTATTGGACCTGTATTACGGGCTGGCGGCGGACTACGAAGATGTGCGGGCGAAGCAAAGCGCGCTCACCGTCGCACAGCAGTTTTACCAAAACAACAAAAAACAGGTTGAGCTTGGCACGATGGCGCCATTGGACATCATAACGGCGGAAGCTCAAGTTGCATCGAGCCAGCAGGATCTGGTTGTATCCCAGACAACCCTTCAGCAGCAGGAAGTCCAGCTCAAGAACGTGCTGAGCCGCACCGGACTCGCTGATCCGCTTTTGGCCGAGGTGCAAGTCGTACCGCTCGACCGCATTGTCGTTCCGGAAAAAGATAATCTTCCGCCGCTGAAAGACCTAGTCGCGAGAGCACTGGCCAGCCGAACCGATATCGCGTTGGAAAAAGTGAACCTGACCAATGCTCAGGTTTCCGCGCTTGGCACGGAAAACGGCATCCTTCCAACACTGGAGGGCCTCGCGACCTTGCGGCAGGCTGGCCTCGCTGGACCTATAAACCCGATCGGCGTTGTCCCCGCAGATCCCTACTTTGTAGGTGGAATCAACAATGCGTTAGGGCAGATATTTCGCCGCAATTTCCCCACCCAAAACGCGGGCGGCGTTCTTCTCAGCTACAATGCGCAACCGCCAGCCACAGGCCGACTACGCGATCGATCAACTCCAATTGCGCCAATCTCAGCTGCAGAACCAGAAGGACCTCAATCAGATCGTAGTCGACGTCTCAAACCAGGTTATCGGGCTGCAGCAGGCGCGTGCCCGTTACGAAGCCGCCGTGAAAAATCGGGTTCTCGAGGAGCAGCTGCTCGATGCGGAACAGAAAAAGTTCTCGCTGGGCGCGTCGACGACCTTTCTCGTAGTCACGCAACAGCGCGATTTGGCTACAGCGCAATCGAATGAAGTCGGGGCGTTAGTGGCCTACAGTAATGCGCGAGTCGCTCTGGATCAAATCCTCGGAGCAACGCTTGAAGAGAATCACATTTCGATTCAGGAGGCTTTGGCCGGACGCATTGCCCGACCCTCCGCGTTGCCAGCTTCCTTGCCGGCTAACCCTTAGTTAGCGGGGAGATAATCGACCGGCTTAGACTTTTTATACCCTGGTGGGCGTGAATCGTTTTCCACCCTGGAAAAAACTGCGCTCACGCATGCGTGCTCCCCTGCCCGCAAGTAGCTGAAAATGTGAAAGTCGAGCGTTTGGTATGGAAACTGCTGATAGAAATGACGTAAATCAAAAGATCAGCTCAGGGGACAATGGCCGTTCCGCACCACAAATCCACGACAGCAACCAACCCCAGCCAGTAATTTTCTTCTAAATCCCAACCGCACATCCCGCCCGACCAGTTCCCCTGAGCAAGAATCCTCAAACGCGGTGAAGGAACTCCGTATCATCCCGCTGATCTCGAGCGCTACCGAGATTGTGCACGCGCTCGGACTCGGACGCTTCCAGGTAGGCAGATCCCACGAATGCGACTACCCGCCTTCGGTTGCAGCACTGCCCGTTTGCACCAATCCGGCCATCGCTGTCTCGGGATCAAGCGCAGAAATTGACTCGCTGGTGAAAGGGCGTCTGCTCTCTGCAGCCAGCGTCTACGAGGTCGATTCCGAGCGCATCAGAACTCTTCGTCCCACCCACTTGATCACGCAAACGCAATGCAAGGTTTGCGCTGTCAGCCTCGAAGATGTTGAACGGGCTTTAAAGGCGGAGATCGCTCCGGATGCCCACGTGATCTGTCTCGAGCCCTATGCGCTCGATGATCTTTGGAGCGACATCCGGCGCGTTGCTTCGGGATGCGGGTTTGACAATGCCGGCGAAGCACTCATCGCGCGTTTGCAAGACCGCATGCACCGGATCAAGACTCAAGCCAGATCAGCGCCCGCGACGCCAACCGTTGCTGCAATCGAATGGCTGGAACCGTTGATGGCTGGTGGTAATTGGGTTCCCGAGTTGATCGAAATGGCGGGCGGGAGAAACCTTTTTGGGGCTCCGGGCCAACATGCCCCGTGGATGACTTGGCAACAACTCGCCGCTGCTGATCCTGAGGTCATCATCGCTCTGCCCTGCGGCTTCGATCTAGCTCGGACCCGAGCTGAGATGCATTGGTTGGCTGAGCGGCCCGGCTGGAATAACTTGCGCGCAGTTCGCAGCGGGGCAGTATTCGTCACCGACGGCAATCAGTTTATGAACCGGCCCGGGCCTCGGCTGGTCGAATCGCTTCAGATATTCGCAGAGATCCTCCATCCTGGTTTATTTGAGCCGAAGCTGGAGCATGTGGGATGGGAGCGGTTTTGAAGACGAATTTAGTGCAATGCGTGAGCAGGCTTTCAGGTCTTTCGCGATGGCTTCGGCAATGACTTTGCCGTGAAAGCGGCCGTTCTCGATAAAGATTTCGTTCGTATGCGTGCCGGCGACAATGACACCGGCCAGATAGACTCCCTTACGCTCGCTTTCTAGAGTCTCCGGGTCCGTAATGGGCTTCGAAGTTGCGGGATCGAGATGAATCCCGTGCTCGGCCATGAACTTGAAGTCCGGGCGGTAACCGGTCATGGCAAATACAAAATCGTTCTTGATCGTGACCTCTCCCTCCGGCGTTTGGAGAACGACGTCATATGGTCGGATTTCTTTAACCGTGCTGTGAAAGTACGCCTTGATTTCGCCGTTCGCAATACGGTTCTCAATGTTGGGTTTGATCCAATACTTCACGTTTTTCGATATTCCCGCCCCGCGGTGAACCAGGGTGACGCGCGCGCCCGTCCAAAACAGCTCGAGCGCGGCAATACAGGCAGAGTTTTTCGCTCCCACGATCAATACGTCGTGGTTGTAGTAGGGGTGCGGCTCCCGGTAATAATGAATGACTTTGTCCAGATTCTCGCCCGGCACGTTGAGCCGGTTCGGGATGTCATAGTAGCCGCTCGCCAGCACTATTTTTCTTGCGCGATAACAGAAGCGGTCGCCTCGGCTGGTTTCGGTGCGCACGCTGAAGTTGCCGTCTGAGCCGTCGAACCCGAGCACGCGCTCGTACTGATGAATATTCAATTTAAAGTGGTCGGCTACACGCCGATAGTATTTCAGCGCTTCCGTGCGCCCCGGCTTCTCGTTCAGCGACGTCATGGGTATGTCGCCGATTTCGAGCAGCTCCGGCGTTGTAAAAAAAACAAGGTTTATGGGGTAGTGGTAAATCGAATTGACGATGCAGCCTTTGTCGAACAATACGGGTGAGAGACCGCGCTTTTGCAGCTCGATGCCGCAGGCGAGACCGGTTGGGCCGGCGCCCACGACCGCAACATCAAACTGCTCCATTCAGCTGACCTTTTGACCCGCGCATTCAGAGAAGGGCTCCAACTCTCTCGTAGACGCTTTCAAGCGCCGCAGGGCAGTAGCTGCGTATCTTTGCCGGCGCCTTCCGCCATATCGGGGCGGCCGCCGCCTTTTCCGCCAACTGCTTTCGCTACCTCGCCCACGAGCTTGCCTGCCTGTATTTTTGCCGTTAGGTCCTTGCTGACGGCTCGCCACAATCGCGATCGTTCGAGTCATTCACGGACGCCATGACGATCACCGCGCTTCCCCACTTATTTCGGAGCGAATCCGCCAGCGTTCTAAGCTGTTCCCGATCCATGCCATCGACTCTTTCGGCGAGAACGGTAGCGCCATTGACTTTCCGGCCTTGCAGCTTGTCGAGCTGCTGCCGAGCGATTTGTTTCCTGAATTGCTCTACCTGGCGCTCGAGGATTTTCTGCTGCTCGAGAAATCTCTCCATCTGATCGAGCACGGACACTTCCGTTGTGTGCAACAGTTCGCTGGCTTTTGCGAGCTGCGCGCTGGCTTGCTGGAACCTCTCGAGCGCACTCTCACCCGTAACAGCCTCGATTCGCCTTACTCCGGAGGAGATGCTGCCTTCATATACGATTTTGAACAGCCCGATGTCGCCGGTTCGCCGCACGTGCGTGCCGCCGCACAGCTCGCGGCTAAACCCTGGGATGCTCACCACCCGGACGCTTTCACCATATTTCTCGCCGAAGAGCGCCATCGCTCCCGTTGCCAGCGCCTGTTCCAGATCCATCACGTCCGTTACGACTTCTGTGTTCGCGAGAATCTGTTGATTGACGAGCCGCTCGACCTCGCGCACCTCATCGTCGGTAAGCCCGGAGTAGTGGGAGAAATCGAAACGCAGTCGGCCGGGCTCGACCACGCTTCCCGCCTGCTTGACATGTGAACCCAGCACCTGCCGCAAAGCGGAATGGAGGAGATGGGTGGCCGTATGGTTGCGCATGGTCGCGCCACGGGCGGGCCTATCGACGACCCCGATCAGCTTGTCACCAACCCGAATCGGCTCGAGTACGCGGATCTTGTGCACCATGGCGGAACCTACAGGCTTATAGGCGCTCTCGACAACAGCAATTTTGTTGCGCGTCTCCGGATCGAGCAGCAGGCCCGTGTCTCCTACTTGCCCGCCCGATTCGGCATAGAAGGGCGTCTGCGGAAAGATCACCTCCGCAGCGCCGCTCTCAACCCGGTCCGCCGAGCGCCTGTCTACAATCAGCTTCGAAACTTCCACGGGTGATTCCAGGCTCTCGCGGCCAACGAACTCGATGGCCCGCAACTCCTTATAGACATCCGCGATTTGCGCCTTCTCCGCGCCGCGCCAGCTCGAGCGCGCCCGAGCCCGCTGCTTCTCCATCTCTGCTGCGAAAGTTTCACGGTCGATGCTCAGGCCGAATTCACGCGCCATCTCCTGCTGTTCATCAAGCGCCAGTCCGTAGGTGTCGTACAGTCTGAACGCCGCCGAGCCGGACAGGACCCCATTTACAGCCGATTTCGCCTCATCGTGAAAGAAGCGTTCTGCCACCTGAAACGTGGTTGCGTAGCGGACCTCTTCATCTCGCACCACGCGTGCGACTCGCGGAATCGTTTCTTCGAGGTCGGGATAGGCAGGCCTCATCAGCTCTGCGACGAAACCCGTCAGTTCGTGAAGGTAGGGTTGAGTCGCACCCACACGGCGGCCATTTCGCATCGCTCTGCGCATGACCTTGCGCAACACGTAGCCCCGTCCCTCGTTTGCAGGCAGCACGCCGTCGTGGATCAAGAAGGTTGTCGCGCGAGCGTGGTCGGCATTAATTCGCAGTGCAATATCAGTCTTTTCATGGTCATGAACCTTCACGCCCATCAGCTCTGCCGCGCGCTCCACAATCGGGCGTAGCAGGTCCGTATCGTAATTCGAAAGATGGTCCTGGAGCACGGCCGCCACTCGCTCGAGCCCCATGCCTGTGTCGATTGAAGGCTTCGGCAACGGCGTCATTTGGCCATCTTGAGAGCGGTCAAACTGCATGAAGACCAGATTCCAGATCTCCACGTACCGCCCCCCGCCATCCAGAGGAAACTGCTCGTGCTCGCGGCCTTTCTCGGCTGCTTCAGGACCCAGGTCGTAATGGATTTCCGAGCACGGGCCGCAAGGGCCGGTCTCGCCCATTTGCCAGAAATTATCCTTCTCATCCAGGCGAAAGATTCGGTCTTTCGAAATTCCGGCTACTTTTTGCCACAGCTCTTCGGCTTCATCATCTTCGCGGAAAATCGTGACATACAGTTTGTCCTTCGGCATGGCGTACCAGTTCGCGCCCGTGACAAGCTCCCAGGCAAAAGCGATGGCATCTTTCTTGAAGTAATCGCCGAAAGAGAAATTGCCGAGCATTTCAAAGAACGTGTGATGCCGCCGCGTGTAGCCAACATTGTCGAGATCGTTATGTTTGCCTCCGGCACGCACGCATTTTTGAGAAGACGTCGCCCGCAAATAGTCGCGCTTCTCGAGGCCAAGAAACACTTCCTTGAATTGGTTCATGCCGGCGTTTGTGAATAGCAGCGTAGGATCGTCGGCAGGCACCAGAGACGAGCTGCGAACGATCTTGTGCCCGTTTGCGGCGAAGTAATCCAGGAACTTCGCGCGGATGTCGTTTCCGGTCATCTCACCCTCAGTTTCGCATCCGAACTGGCGGATGCTGGTTAATGGCTATTCGATGACTCTGCGGGCAACACACGGGCGGTGTTGATGTAGTCGAGTTTGGGAAAGTGCTCTTCGAGATACGCGTTGCCAATATCGGCAATTGCGGCCTGATCGGGCCCACTGCCGCTCGGAGGTCCGTCCCCATAGTCCATATAAACGTTTTGGATGTTCTCCATGCCTTTGGTGACTTCTCCGAAAGGCGTGAAGCCCATCGAATCCAGGCGCGCATTGTCGCCCAAATTAATAAAAACCTGAGTAGCACGCGAGTCCGGGCCGCTGGTCGCAAAGGTGACAGTGCCCATTTTGTTGCTCACCTTGGGAGGGTCGTCCTTGATGGACATATCGCTCCACTGTTTGTTCACCTTGGGATCGCCGTTGACTCCAAACTGGACCACGAAGCCGCGCAACGCTCGAAAGAATCGGCCGCCATCATAAAAATGTGCCTTTGTGAGCTCGTAGAAGCGATCTGCGCCGCGCGGCGCCCAATCACGATGCACCAGGATCACCACATCGCCCTTTGTGGTTTGCATAAGCACCTTGTACTCGGCAGGCGCGGGCCCAGCTTCTGCACGGCTTCGGAGCTCAGCCTTCTGGGCGCAGGAAGCTGACAGAACGAGTCCTGCAAAGATCCCGATTGTTAACGCATGGCGCGTGTTCATTTTGCATCCCTCCAGTTCGGTCCGGCACCCGTATCCGCGACCAAAGGTACCGACGTTTCGTACACGGTTTCCATTTCGTGTTTTACAAGCTCTTGCAAGTGACCCGTCTCAGAAGGCGGCGATTCGAATACCAGCTCATCATGCACTTGCAGCAGCATGCGCGATTGCATCTTTTCATGGGCCAGCACGCGTGCGATGCGAATCATCGCCAGCTTAATAAAATCCGCAGCGGTTCCTTGCAAAGGTGTGTTCACTGCCGTGCGTTCGGCAAATGACCGAGCCGCGGGATTCCGGCTCTGCATGTCGGGAATGGGACGGCGGCGGCCAAGCAGGGTTTTCGCGACACCGGTTTCCCGCACCTCAGAGATCGTGCGATCGATGAATTCGCGGACTCCTGCGTATCGCTCAAAGTACCGGCGGATGTAAAGCTCAGCCTCTTTCCGGTCGATGCAAAGCTGCTGTGCCAGTCCAAATGGGGTTTGCCCGTAGACGATACCGAAGTTGACCGCTTTCGCTGAGCGCCGCATCTCAGCCGTCACCATCAATGGATCCACTTTGAAGACCTCGGCCGCAGTCCGGGTGTGAATGTCTTCCTTATTTGTGAATGATTCGACGAGCACGGCGTCGCGCGACATATGCGCGAGAAGCCGCAGCTCGATCTGTGAATAATCCGCAACGACTAAATCCCAGCCGGGCTCGGGAATAAACGCGGCGCGAATCTCACGCCCCTCCTCCGTTCGTATAGGAATGTTTTGCAGATTAGGATTGGATGAGGAAAGACGTCCGGTCGCCGCGCCGGTTTGATTAAACGTCGTATGCAGGCGGCCGGTTTCAGGGCGAATTAAGGACGGAAGCGCGTCAATATAAGTGCCCTTGAGCTTTGTGAGTTGACGATAATCGAGAACGAGCTGAGCCACGGGATATGCCGGAGCGAGGCTTTCAAGGATGTCGGCGGCAGTTGAAATCACTTTGCCCTTACCGTATTTGACAGGCGCAGGGAGAGACATCTCTTCGAACAACACCTTTCCAAGCTGTTGAGGCGAATTAATGTTAAACGGGTGTCCGGCGAGATCGTAGATGTTCTGCGCAATTTTCTCGGTGCGTTCCGTAAGCCGCTCGGAAAGCCCTGCGAGGACGGCTGTGTCAACGCGAATACCTGTTCTTTCGAGTTGCGCGAGAACTGGCGCGAGGGGAAGATCGATATCGCGATACACCGAGTGCAGCTCTTGCGCGTGAACCTGCGGACGAACCATTTCCGCGATTACGAGCGTTGCCTCGGCCTGCTGCTCCGCGGCGGCGTTCAGCTTTCGATCCAGGTATCGTTCGGCTAAATTCTCGGGAGAGCAGCCGCTCGGATCTGCGCTGAGAAGAAACGCGTACAGCATCACATCGTCTGTAATGTTGCGTGGGGTGATGCCAAGCGCGCCACAAGCGAGTAGGAAACTCTTTGCATCATGTACGATCTTCGGCACCGTCTCCGATTCGAGAACTGGCCGGAGCACATCAAGCAAGGAAAACGGAACCGCTCGACCTTCACCGGCTTGATAGGAAAGTCCGGCGAAGGAGTTAGTGGTATCAAGAGCAATTGCAATGGGCGCATCACTGGGCCGTTTTGCCAGCCACTCCGTAAGAGACAGTTCGTCGTTTAGAGGTCCATAATCTCGCGTTGCACTATCGTCTTCGGGCGGCAGATCTTTAAGCAAGCTGAAAAACTCGAGCTCTTTATAAAGAGCTTTAAGAGCTGAATTCTCGGGCGAACGCGCGCGCAGGGATTCCAGTTCCCATTCAATGGGCACTTGAGTTTGTATCGATGCGAGCTGTTTACTTAATAGCACTTGATCGCGATTGTTCAGCAAGCTTTCGCGATACATTTTCCGCTCTACTTCTGCGGCACGCTCGAGGACTGCTTCAACCGATCCGAAGCGCGCAATCAGGTCTCGCGCCCCCTTCTCACCAATGCCGGGCGCCCCGGGAATATTGTCAATCGAATCGCCCTTTAAAGCGAGCAGATCGGCCACTTGCGAGGGCTTCACGCCCATGAACTGCTCCACCTTCGGAACGTCGTACCACTCGTCATTTTTCATCGGGTTGAGCATGAAGACGCGATTATTGACGAGCTGCAGCATGTCCTTGTCGCTCGAAACAATCACCACCTCCAGCGGTCTGGCGTGCTCGCGACAGGCGATCGCGCCGATCACATCATCGGCCTCATACCCGGGAAACTCGAGGATGGGAATATGCATCGCCTGAAGCATTCGCCGGACATGCGGGATCTGCTCGCCTAAATCGTGCGGCATCTCCGTCCGGTTTGCTTTGTACTCGGCAAAGCTTTCAGAACGAAATGTTGGCTCACTGCTCTCAAAAACGGCGGCGATATAGTCCGGCTTGAACTCCGTCATGAGCCGCCGCACCATGTTGTGGAAGATATAAACGGCTTCGGTTGATAGCCCGGAGCTTGTGCGCATGGGCGGCGCGCCACTCCGCGCGCGTGCGTGATAGGCGCGAAAAATGAACCCGAAAGTATCGATCAGAAACAGCCGTGGGACAGCCACCTCCTTCAGGATAGAAGGCATGCTCAGTCGCGAGCTCAGCAGCACTTCGCGTTCTGATACTTCTTTGCGTGGCGGTGATCGATGAACGATTTCCACTCTGTCCGGGAATGCAAACGCCCAGTGCGTTGCAAATGGCGCGCATACGCACTTTCGTCCGTAAGCTCCCGAACCAGGGCGACCCACAACTCCCAAATATCCGCCAACCGCTTCATGCGCGCTCCGGTTCGAGACGTGACGCGATAAATGGCGATTCCGAGCTGATCGCCACGCGTGTACCGCGGAGCAGCCCGTACCAGATGCGCAGAGAATCGAGCACAATGACCGTAACCAGAATGAGGAACGCGCCGCAAACTACGGCATCCAGCCGCTCGTTAAAGATGAGTGCCCGAGTCGTGGTGAGCGCTGGACCGTGAATTTTGCCTGAAGCAATCGCATTCTCTAGAAGAGCAGCATGAGCGAGAAATCCAAGACGAGCCTGATCGGAAAAGATCTTTTCAAAACCAGCGCTAAACGTAACAGTAACCAGCCAGACAAGCGGCAGCGTTGTGACCCACATGTAACGCGCCCCATGCATCTTCACAAGCACCGTCGTCGCAACACATAAAGCAATCGCGCTCAGGAGCTGATTCGATATTCCGAATAGCGGCCACAGTGAATTAATCCCGCCGAGCGGGTCGACAACGCCTTGATACAGGAAATAACCCCAAGCGATAACGACCAAGGCACTCGTAGCAAGCATACCGGGCATCCAGCCGGTTCTGCCAAGCGGTTTGTGCACATGCCCGAGCAGATCCTGCAGCATGAAGCGCCCTACGCGCGTCCCCGCATCGATAATCGTCAGGATGAACAGCGCCTCAAACATGATCGCGAAGTGATACCAGAAGCTGAGCAGCCCGTCACCGAGTCCTGCCATCTGCAACGCTCGGCCAAATATGTGCGCCATCCCGAGTGCAAGTGACGGCGCGCCGCCCGTGCGGCCGAAGAGCGTATTCTCTCCAACGCTGTGAGCCAGCTGAGCCATGCCGCCGGCGGTAACAGGGAAGCCCCATCCGCTAATCACCGCCACCGCAGCGTCCGGTGTTGCTCCAACTACTCCAGGCGGCGAGTTGACGGCGAAGAATACGCCCGGCGAGAGTGAAGCTGCGGCCACCATCGCCATAATCGCGACAAATCCTTCCAGCAGCATCGCGCCATATCCGATCGGCCATGCATGCCACTCCTTCGCGATCATCTTCGGCGTTGTGCCCGACGAGATTAAAGCGTGAAAACCGGACACCGCGCCGCAAGCGATAGTGATGAAACAGAACGGAAATATCTTCCCGGCAAATATGGGCCCAGTGCCATCTGTGAACTGGGTGAGCGGCGGCAGCTCCAGACGTGGGTGTGCGAAAAAGATTCCTGCGGCCAATAGGAAAATCACGCCAAGCTTCACGAACGTGCTCAGATAATCGCGCGGAGCGAGCAGGAGCCAAACGGGAAGCGCACTCGCGAGAGAATCCGTAAATCACGATGCAGAGCGCCAGCGCCGTACCGCTAAAAGTGAACACTGGTCCCCACAGCGTTGATGCGGCAATTGCCTTTCCAAGAAAAATGCTCACCAGCACGAGCACGAAGCCGATCACCGAGCATTCGAGCACTTTTCCAGGCCGGACGTAGCGCAGGTACACGCCCATGAACAACGCGATCGGAATGGTCGCCGCAATCGTAAACGTTCCCCACGGGCTGCCTTTAAGTGCATTGACGACAACCAGGGCGACAACCGCAAGCAAGACGATCATAATCAGCAGCACAGTGATGAGCGAGACGATTCCGCCTACTCTGCCGATCTCTTCGCGTGCCATCTGTCCGAGTGTTTTGCCGTCGCGCCGCATCGAGCAGAATAAGATGACGAAATCCTGCACTGCCCCGCCGAGAACTGCGCCGAACAGGATCCACAACACGCCGGGCAAGTAGCCGAACTGCGCGGCCAGCGTTGGCCCAACTAGCGGACCTGGCCCAGCGATTGCAGCGAAATGGTGCCCCAGGAGAATCCACTTGTTCGTGGGCTCAAAATCATGGCCATCCTCGAAACGCTCGGCCGGGGTTGCTCGCCTGTCATCCAGGAGCATCACTTTCGCCGCTATGAATTTGGCATAAAAGCGGAAGCCTATCAGAAATATGCAGACAGCGGCCAGCACCAGCCACAAGCTGTTCACGGGCTCATGCCGGCTTGACGCGATGGTTCCAATACAAACGGCAGCGAGGACCGAAATCAACGCCCAAATCAGCCGATAGACATGCCGGCGCATTACGGGCGCTTAGAGTCTCGCGAGACCGGACAATGCTGCGAGAACGGAAATAACGATCGCCCCAATACCCGTAAATATCAGAGCCCTATTCGTGTGTGAATCCCCGCTATCCTCGACCCGGATGCCAATTACCGGCGCCGGTCCCGAGGGCCGTTCCGATGCGGGATCGACGGGCCTCGACGTCATCCGCTGCGAAGGGCATTTCAATTACGCCTTTGACACTCGGCCGCAGAGTACCGCCCCTGTATTCGAGCTGCTTTGTAATTCCGACGATCATCAGCGCCCCGCCGCATGAAACCGCATCGATGTAATGCCGCGGCATCCAGATCACGCGTCCCGTTCGCGTATTAACGATTTTGATTTCCGACAACGTCATCGCCGCTAGCGTCCATTCATTTGGATCGGCATTCTTGATCGGAGGACGAAATGCGAACTGACTCCGTCCTATGCGGTCGAGCGGCGAGGGTATCAGCGGCGCCGGCATTGGTATCAGTGTAACCTTGTATCTTTTATGTCCGAACGATGCTTTAGACTGAAGGTTAGTTTGCCTAAATGGAATTTAGCGCTTGACATCTTCTAACGTTCTCGAGGCGCCACTTGCTACGCGAGGCGCTGCGAGGCGCTCCTTCCTGCTGGTTTTTTCCTGTACGCTCATCGGAGCGCTCGCCCAGATGCTAATCAAAACCGGTTCGGGGCAACTTGGCGCACATGTCACGCTCAGCGACGTGGTGCACGATCCGGCACTCATTTTCCGTTTCGGTTTCGGAATGGTCTCGAACCCGAAACTCTTTTGCGGCTACTGCCTGTATGGCGTGAATACGTTCCTGATGGCGTTGGCCTTAAAAGGCAGAGAATTGTCGCGATTGTATCCCATCATCGCGCTCACCTACGTATGGGTAACCGTGCTTTCGCTCGCTTTTCTGAGCGAGCACATGAATTTTTTTCGCGCCATGGGAATCGCTTTCATCGTGGGTGGCGTTTCCATTCTCGGTCTGAAACGCTAGGAGACTGCGAATGAAGACTCCGTTAAGTTCCATCCTCTTGATCTTGACTTCCTCGTTCATTGGTTCTTTCGGTGCCGTATTCCTGAAGCTCGGCGCAGAACATATGAAAGGCAGTCTCGGCAGCTTCTTCCGGAATTACTGGCTCGCAATTGGTGTGGCCCTGTATCTCCTCTCCTCTGTATTTTTTGTTATGGGAGTTGCTCAAGGTGAACTGACGATTCTCTATCCGATGGTTTCGCTCGGCTATATCTGGACAATCGTCTGGGCACGGCTGTTCTTTAAGGAGCCATTCACCATCAGCAAGATTGGAGGATTGGTGATGATCATTTTTGGTGTGGGACTGATTAATCTCGGCAACGCTTAGCGCCTTACATGCGTGCGCCAGGTTTCAAGAAATCTGATGACCGCATCCGGTAAACGGCGGCAAATAGCCATTCGGATGATCGCGCCGAATGTCCAGATAAAAAAAGCGGCTGTGATCCACAATTTGGCTTGATCGCCGAACAGCGCTGGCAGCACGAACTGAAGACCAAACAGGAAGAACATGGCAAGGGCTTCCCACATGTCGATGCTCATATTGACGAGGAAGATCATGCTCACGAAGCTCTGGCCGATGGTGAGCAGAAGCTCCAGCCTTTGCTCGTGATCCAATGAGAACCACGACACTTCTCCGCGGCTAAGCGAAAACACGACAGGCAGCATCGCCATGAGCAGCGTCCATTGATTGATGTTGCTGGAGGTGATGTTCATGATCGCAATGGACGCGTGCTCCTCCTGACGCGCGAAGTAAAATGTTGACGCGAGCTCCGGGAATTCGGAAATTACCGGTGCGAACCACTGAATGATGACGAATGCAGGGATGCCCAGCGCGCCCGCAAGCGCAACCAAACTGCCGAGAAAAGGTTCCGCTGTGAAGTAGATGAGAACGCCGCCGGTGAGAAAGCAGGCGGAGATGGCCAAAATGCGCCAAGCGCGAGGAGCAAGCACGATGTGGCGTGGAACGGTTTCGAGATCGTTGAGCTCCTCGCGCTGCTGCGGTGGAAGCTTGCTTAGAAGTGTTAGATACCCCGCATAGAAAGCGCTCAGCACGAAGGCGTCATACACGTGAAGAGTCGCCTTCCACCAGATCACGAGCGCGTAGAGCAGAGGAAAGAAGAGTCCCACGACCTCCACGCTATGGTGCGGACTGAGCTGAATCCTTCGAAGAGGCCGGTTCGTTCGTCTGCGGTGCATGACAGCGGCCGTCATGTAGATCATCGGCCACGCCAAGCCTGTCAAAATGCGCAGCGCACCAGTCAGGTTTGCAATCAGCAACGGAGTTTGCTGCCGCCACGCGAGTACGGCTTCAACAGCGAACTCGGGGAGGGTTTGCATCCACGCCAGAATCGCGAGGGCGAACCCCTGGGCGACAAAGAATTGCGCCGACTCCGCACCCCAGGTTATAAGCAATGAGGCGAACAGGATGGAGGGAATCGTCCACAGCGCCGTAGCCGGACTCGATTGACTGAGTGGTACGGCCGCGAGAAAGAGCGCGCAAGCCGCCCCGCGCGAAATGGGAGATAGCAAGGTCTCACGCTTCGTCGGTCTCCAACACCTTTGCTGCGAGTGCGATCCGGGCATCTGCATTCACAGTAGAACGCGTCAGAATTGAACGCTTCTGAAGAGTCCGCCCAATCGCGCCGGACACATACAAATGCTAAAACGGAGTCTACATGCCGGCGGTCGAGCTGCAAACTGCTCAGCGAACCTACTCATGCGTGATCGAGCGCGGCATTCTGCAGCACGCGTGCGATTTCATTCCAACAACAGCGGGAAAACTGTTCATCGTAACCACGAAAGAGGTCTGGCACTTACACGGCGCACAAATCAAACAACAGTTTAGAAGAGCATATGAGGTGCTGCTGTTTGAGGGCGGCGAAGTGAATAAACGGCTCGCCGCCGTAGAGGATCTTGCCGAGCAGATGGTCAGACATGGCGCTGATCGCAGCAGCGTTGTGATTGGCTTCGGCGGCGGAATCGTAACCGATGTGAGCGGGTTCCTCGCCGCGATCTTCATGCGCGGCATTTCCGTCTTACAAATTCCGACGACCCTCCTCGCACAGGTAGATGCGGCTCTTGGTGGGAAAACGGGTGTAAACCTGAAGAGCGGCAAGAACCTGATGGGAAGTTTTCATCAGCCGATTGCAGTATTGATTGATCCTGACGTGCTTTCAACGCTGCCCGACCGCGAATACCGCGCCGGCTTGTTCGAAGTGATCAAGTGCGGGGTGATCCGAGACCCAGCGCTTTTTGAGCTGCTCGCGAATCACACCAATGATGTGCTCTCACAGAAGCCGGATGTTGTGGATGAGCTGATTGGCCGTTCGGTGCGCATCAAGGCTGAAGTCGTTTCCGAGGATGAGCGCGAGCACGATTTACGGCGCATACTCAATTTTGGCCATACCATCGGGCACGCCATCGAAGCAGAGACGGGGTACACGCGTTTCCTGCACGGCGAAGCTGTCGCCTGGGGAATGCTGGCCGCCACAGGGCTCGCGGAACTGCTCGGGATGCTTGATACCGGCGATGGCGAGCGAATCAGAAGTGTGATCTTTCGTTACGGGCCGCCGCCCGCCACCGATTTAGATGCCGGCCGATTGATGAGACGACTCGCGGGAGACAAAAAGGCGTTGCAGGGTAAAGTTCATTTTGTCCTACCGACAGCCATCGGCGAAGTAAAGATCGTCTCTGGAATAGAGCCGTGCCTTATCCAGCAAGCCATTCTCGAATCTCTCCACGAATCGCAAGTGAACACCGCAACGGGGACCCATCCACCAGGCACATCGAACGAGCGTGAAGCAGCGGAGTGGGTTCAGCGGATGTTCGCGAACATCGCTCCTCGATACGATTGCGTTAATCACCTCTTGTCGTTCAATATCGATCGGTCGTGGCGGACGGCGCTTACGAACCGGCTCTCCTCGGTTTTGAAAGACCCCGGCGCGAAAGTTCTGGATTTGTGCTGCGGCACGGGGGACGTATTGCTCGATTTCCAGCGCCTTGCCCAATCACCGGTGCTCGGAGCCGACTTTTGCCATCCCATGCTCGTCACAGCTCAACGTAAAGCGGCACAGCAAGGCTTCCTCGCTCGGCTGTTCGAGGCCGATGCGCTCCAGCTCCCCATTGCGGATCACGCACTCGATGCGATCTCGATCGCTTTCGGGTTTCGCAATTTGACGAACTACTACGCAGGTCTTTGCGAATTTCGCCGCGTCCTCAGGCCGGGAGGCATGCTTGCCATTCTCGAGTTTTCGCATCCGCCCGGAGCGTTCGTGAAAACGGCGTACAGGTTCTATTCTCGAGTGCTGTTGCCGGTGATCGGATCGTTTCTGTCGCGAACACCCGGAGCTTACGTATATCTTCCGGAATCCATTCAAAGATTCCCCAGTGCCAAACAGCTAGAAAGTATGATGCGCCAAGCCGGGTTTGTGAATACAAGCTTCGAATTGCTTACCGGCGGTATTGCGGCTCTGCACACCGGCTTAGCGGCCGGCAGCGCTTGATTGCACGCGGTTGATTTCCTCGCGCAGACCAAGATTGCGAACCAGCCGCAGCAGGTAATTGGGGTGCAATCCAAGTATTCGCGCCGCTTGCTTATAATCTCCGTTGCCTTGCACGTACGCAGCGATAATCGCTTCGCGTTTGGCATCACCGACCGAATGATGATAGTTCGCACCCTGATCGGGCGGCGCGGATTCGAGCAGCGTCTCCGGCAAATCTTCGGGCAACACCCATTCTGAAACTCCCAAAACGACGGCTCGCTCCATTGCGTTTTCTAGCTCGCGTACGTTGCCCGGCCATGCGTACTGAATGATCATCGCTTCAGCTTCCGGTGAGAGTCCCTCGACATGGCGCTTACAACGTTCGGCCGAACGCTGAAGAAAATAGCGTGCCAGCAGCGGAACATCTTCTTTCCTGTCTCGCAATGGAGGCGAGTCCAGCGTTACGACATTCAGCCGATGATATAGATCCTCTCGAAACCGGCCGTCGCGCACGTCCTCGGATAGATCCCGGTTGGTAGCCGCAATAACGCGAATGTCCAACGGATGAGCCTGAGTACCGCCAACCCGCTCAAACTCGCGTTGCTGAAGAACGCGGAGCAGCTTGGCTTGCAGTGAGGGTGCGAGTTCGCCAACTTCGTCCAAAAAGATGGTCCCGCCCTGCGCCAGCTCAAACCGCCCGCGCTTGAGCGAAATTGCTCCGGTGAACGCACCCTTTTCGTGCCCGAATAGCTCGCTCTCAAACAGGCTTTCGGTGAGCGCTGCGCAGTTGACAGCAACAAACGGGCGTTCGCGCCTGGGACTCTTTTCATGCAGAGCACGAGCGATCAACTCTTTTCCTGTCCCGCTCTCACCCGTAATCAGGACGGTTGTGTCGCGAGGTGCGACCCGATCAACCAACTCAAGCAAGCGTTTGATCACAGCACTCTTGCCCACGATTCCGGTATTGATTGTGATCTGCTCGTGAAGCAGCGCGTTTTCCGCTTTCAGAGTTTCTACTTCGCGATTCGCTTCAAAGCCGATGGAGGCTAGGGATGCCACGGCCGTAAGCGCTTCCAGAAGACCGGGCAGGTTCCGGACTTCACGCTCCTGCACTGTCACGATGAGCGCACCCGCCAATACTCCCGAGAGATACAGCGGCACGCCTGCCATTCTGGAAGCGCGATCTTCAAAAGCACCCTCTTCGCACACACGTCTCAGAGCCGGTTCGAAATCGGAATGGTATCGCGAAGCGCACTCTGTGTAGCGGCTCAGCAGCTCCGGGCAACTCGCTCCGAGTACCAGCACCGCTTCTTCTGAGGGAACAACGTCTGAAACGAGGCGCAGAATTTGCTTCTGGAGCAGCTTGCTTTGCGCGTCCGCCGTGCTCGCCGCCAGTGCGCGAAACAGGAACAGCAGCGAACAGGCAGTGAGTAAAACCGGCTTTGTGTCCCCGGCATGCGGTCCAGACTCTTCGCCCGCCGCCTCGGAGCGGAACATCAGAATCGTTTTGCCGATGCCGATCTGGTCGCGGTCTTCCAGCCAGCGTTCCGCCGACCGCATCCCGTTCACGTAAGTCCCAGCCGAGCTCCGCAAATCGGCAATACTGAAGCGGCTACCTTGCTGCCGGAGCTGGCAATGCCGCCATCCAACTTCCGGCTCACTCAGCACGATGCCGGAATTCGGCGCGCGACCGATCAGGATCTCACCGTTCTCGAGCGGGTAGCGGGTACCGGCGAGCGGTCCATTGACAACGATCAGTTCGGCGCCCATGAGGATAAATCAGTGTACCCAAATCTCGCACCCGTTTCGCCGAGCTACTTCTCTAAGAAACTGGCTGGAGTGTAACAAGCTCTTCGGTTTCCGCATTGCCGTCCAGATCGAGCAGCCGGGTATCCAAAAGCCTTCCTGTTTCAATGTTGCCCATAGCGGAAAGGAGCGTTTCCTTCAGATGAGGATAGTCCTTCTCGAGCTCGGCAAAAAGGTCGCGCAGCTTGCGGCGTACCGTGCCGGTCCTCTGCGAACAACCACAGGGAATGATCGGGGCGTCGCGCATCGCAGCAAAAGCTCCGGTCATCTCCTCGGTCACAAACACGAGTGGCCGGATCAGCCGGAATTCGCGTTTCCTCGACCAGGTGATTGGCGGCAGCGCGCTAATGCGGCCCGTGAACATGGCATTTCGCAGAAAGGATTCGCAGAAATCGTCTGCCGTGTGTCCCAATGCGATAACGTTCGCGCCAAGTTGCCGGGCTACTTCGTATACTGCACGGCGGCGAAACCTGCTGCACAAATCGCAGCCGTGATCAGGGCGTCTGGTTAATAAATTGAGCGATGGCTTGTCTTGAACGTACGTCCACTCCACTCCGCGTCCGCGCAAATACGCGCCCACCGGCTCAATGGGCGCTAGAAACTTCCCTTGCTCGATGGTGAAGGCACAGACCGTAAAGTGAATCGGCGCGCGCTTCTCAAGCAGCAACAACGATTCGAGCAGCGTGATCGAATCCTTGCCGCCCGAGATGCCGACGGCCACACGATCGCCGTCGCGAATCATCCGGAAACGGCTTATGGCCTCGCCTACTTTCCGCAGGACCGCTTTTTCCAGCTCCACCACTTCACGATAACGGATGAGTGCAGAGCCGGGCGCTGGTCTAGCGAACTCGCGCCGCGACGCTTTGCTTAGCTGTGTCGATGGGAGTCGGATTTGCGGAAGCCGCTTCGCTGTCGGCCGCGCGCGCGAAACCAAGCGCCTTGCGCAACTCAGTGTCGATTTTGGCTCGAATATCCGGATTGTCTTTCAGAAATTGCCGCGCGTTTTCGCGACCTTGCCCGATACGCTCACCCTTGTAGCTGAACCAGGAACCACTCTTTTCGACAATGCCGTTGGTAACCCCGAGATCGAGCAGATCACCCTCTCGCGAAACGCCCTCACCATAGATAATGTCGAACTCCGCCTCTCGGAAAGGCGGCGCGACCTTATTCTTAACGATCTTCACCTTCGTCCGATTGCCGGTCACCGCCTCGCCATCTTTGATCGCCGCTATACGGCGAATGTCTGCCCGCACGGAAGAATAGAATTTCAGCGCGCGGCCTCCGGTCGTGGTCTCCGGGTTCCCAAACATCACGCCGATTTTCTCTCGAATCTGGTTGATAAAGATCAGGCAGGTATTCGATTTCGAAACGATGCCGGTAAGCTTCCGCATGGCCTGCGACATCAGCCGCGCCTGCATTCCCATATGCGAATCGCCCATCTCGCCATCGAGCTCGGCTTTGGGAACCAGAGCCGCGACCGAATCGACAACTAACACATCAATCGATCCCGAACTGATCAGCGCGCTTGTAATCTCTAGTGCCTGCTCCGCGAAGTCGGGCTGAGAGACCAATAAATTGTCTACATCGACGCCAAGCTGTTTCGCGTACTTTGGATCGAGCGCGTGCTCGACATCGATGAAGGCGGCCATCCCGCCTTGTTTTTGGGCCTCGGCCACGACCTGCAACGCAATCGTCGTTTTGCCGGACGATTCAGGACCGAAGATCTCGCAAATCCGGCCTCGTGGAAATCCTCCCACTCCCAGCGCGTGATCTAGCGAAATCGATCCGCTCGATATCGCCGCAACCGGCACAATTGCGTCTTTCGAGCCCAGGCGCAAAATAGAGCCCTTTCCGAATTGCTTCTCAATCTGGCCCAGGGTCAGGCTCAACGTACGGTTACGCTCTTTTTCGTCCATGGAGGTCCTTTCAGCTAAGTATAGCGAAACAAAAAAGCCTGGTTTTGTTTAATTCGCCGCTCTATGTATTCGCCGCTTTGCGTGCGTAGTAACCCTTGCGCGCCCGCACGACAAGGTCCTTCCGCCCTTTGATCTTGATCTCGACCGGATGATACCGGCCATCGGTTTTCAAGGGCTCCGGACGGTAAAACAGGTCGTATTGATGCCGCAGCTCGTTGGCGATATTTTCAAACGACTGGTTCAGATCCTTCGCCTGAAACGGAAAGAACGCCACGCCTCCGGTTTGCTGAGCGAAATAGCGCATCACTTTGTCGCCTTCGGTTTCGATGTGACTGATGTTCGTCGAAATCGTGTAAATCACCGTATCCGCGCGCTGCGCCATTTCGAGCGCCTGGTCGCGGCTGTAGCGGCTCTCATTGTCCTCGCCATCGCTTAAGATGACCATGGCTCGCCGGAACCTATAGAGCGGCCGGTCTTGCATCAGCTTGTCTTTGCAAGCGAAATAAATCGCGTCGTAGAGCGACGTTCCGCCCCCCGGACGCAATTGGCGAATCGCTTTCTCGAGCGTATTCGTGTCATTCGTCAGATCCGCTACTAATTCGGCTGCCGTATCGAAGCTGACTACAATCGCCTTATCTTGTTCCCGCATCACGCTGTTGACGAAGTTGGTTGCCGCTTCCTGCTGAAACTTGAACCGGTCTCGAATGCTGTTGCTGGTGTCAATCAATATCGCGAGCCGCAGCGGCAAGTTGGTCTCGGATGTGAACTCCGTGATCTGCTGTGGCTTCTTGCTCTCGAACACTTCAAAATCGCTTCTATTCAGATCGGTAACAAAACGGCCTCTTTTGTCGGTCACGGTGAACAGCATATTCACTCGCGTGACCTCGCTCAGGATCGCGCCAGGCTCATGCTCGGGGACTTGCTGGGAATTCTGTGGATTCGGCTGATTCTGCCGGGCTCGGAGCGCGCCGCAGGATAGCGCGGCGAAGCTGGCCAGCGCCATAACGCTAACGACTGCAGACTTCATCGGGATGACTTTATTGTATCCGCGTTCGCCCGTACTGATTCGAGAAAAGCGGCAAGCTCCGCCGGGCAGCGGGACTTTCGACCTCGATCCGCTTGTTTGTGGATGGCGAGATAAAGGAAAGCCTGTGCGCGTGCAAAAAGAATCTCTGCAGCGCGGGAAGTCCGGGTATAGCACCTGGCGCTCCGTAAAGCCGGTCGCCAACTACCGGGTGACCCACGCTTGAAAGATGGACGCGTATCTGATGCGTACGGCCGGTCTTGATCCGCACCTCCAAGAAGCTGAATTGCGGCCAGGCTTCGAGTACGCGATATTCGGTCAATGCAGCGCGCCCGGACGCAAGGCGGGCAGTCATCCGCGTGCGGCGAATGGGATCACGCGCGATCGCTTTCGTAATCTCTCCTCGCGGCTGTTTCATCCGGCCGTGAACCAGGGCCAAATACGTCTTTTCGACTTCACGATCGTGAAACTGGCGAGCGAGCGCGCGGTGCGCTTGGTCTGTGCGCGCCACTACCAGAACCCCGCTCGTATCGCGATCTAAGCGATGCACGATACCCGGGCGCATGTCTCCATTCACCGAAGAAAGCGTTCCGAAATGATGTAGCAGCGCATTGACGAGCGTGCCCCGCGCATGCCCCGCGCCTGCATGGACCACCATGCCCGCGGGCTTATCGACGACGACCACATCCGCATCTTCATACAGAATGCTGAGCGGAAGGTTTTCGGGTTCGGCCTTCAGCGGGCGCGAGATCGGCGGGCGTGACGAACACAATTTCGCCAGGCCGCACAGATGCGACGCACGAGCGGGCTCGCCGCTCGATAAGAACACGGCCCTGTTTAATCCACGACTGCAGGCGCGAGCGGCTGAATTCTTGCAGCCGCTCATGCAGGAACGCATCCAGGCGTTTGCCGCTATCCTGCGGATCGACAGTCAGGACCACGGTTCAAGATCAGGGGAAATGAAGCTACTCCGGATGCCCTTTGCCATAGCGCATCTCGCCGGCTTCGATTGCCATCGGTAACGTATTCTCCTTCGGGGGCAGCGGGCACGTTGCATAAGGCGTAAAAGTACACGGCGGGTTGTATGATTTGTTGAAATCCAAATCCACTTTACCGTTTACCGGAAGCGGCGTGTTCAGCATTCGCCCGGCTGGATACGTCTGTGTCTTATTTGTCGGGTCTTTGAACAGAAAGAAAAGCGTGCGGCCCTCGTAAATCGGACGCAGAGAGCAGGTTTGCCCTTTGTAAGTGAACTCCACTCTCCCCGGACTTTCCTCTGCATCTGTTTGGCCCAGCACGTTCAAGATTGGAATCTTTTTCGGATCCGGAATAAAATTCGCCTCGAATCGAAACTCAGGGTTGATCGGGAAATATGTGAGTCCGCGAAAATTCTTTCGCACCGGACTGGCGCTGTCTTTTGCGCGAACTCCGAGCCGATCTCCTCGTTTAATTACAAAGAACGATACAGATCCAGCCTGCACTACGTCGGGTTTCTCTTCATTGTAAGAAAGAGTGCGCGACTGCCCGTCAGCACTCGTGAAAATAACTCTATTGCCCTCGAGCCGCAGACGCCCGATGTACGCAGGCGTAGACCCCTTCGGCAAAACAAAATCGTTCGAATCAGCGGAGCCAATCGTATTCTCGCCCGGTTTCAACCAGAACAGCCCCGCCAATGTCAGCCAGCTATTCTCCGACCGCAGTCCCGCATCACGTTGCCTCTGCCATTCGCGAATCGAATCGAAGTAATTCGGAGGCACGTTGCTGCTGTGAGCTGAAACAACCAGTCCCAAGATGGCGAGTGCCGACACCCATCGGGCCATAACCGGAAGCTTAGCAATATGAAATTTTCGAGCTAATCGACACTGCCTGTTTATGGTGACGTCGAGCCGCAGCAGGTTCAACACATCGGATTACGTTCAACCAAACTGGCGTCGCTGTTCCGGCACTGGTTGAGGGCCGCGGGATGGAAGCGAGCAGGAGCAACGCCCCTAGTAGCCGTTTTCGATCTGAGGCGCTTGGCATCACAATGCCCGCTTCGTCGAGTTGGCGCAAAACCCGTTCCATCGTATCGTGAAGTTTGGCACGCCGATAGCACAACAACTCGAGCAGTCGCGTCACCTCTTCGCGATCCCCCGCTTTCAGCCATTCTTCGGGTATATCGGGCACTAGGGACGATAAATCTTCCTCCCGCAGTTCCTGAATGCGATCTACCGCCGCGTGACATAGGTGGGCCGTGCCGGGGCTGTCGTACACCGAGCGGTCATGATATAGCCCATTCAACGTATCGTCCGACATCTCCCAACGTGAGCCGCCGAAACTAAGTCCATGATCGATCAGGTAGGCGCGAAACTTCGCATCAGGCCCGGCACAGCGCTCCCGAATGAAAATAGCCTGCCTCGTGTCCGTTTGACTGACCCATTTATCGAATGCAAGCGCCATGATGAGATCGGGCAGGTTCACGACATTCTGCATCAGACGCCTGGGCAGGAAATCGAAAATTGCCTTGTGTGCGGGGTTGGCTGGACAAGCCGAGCCGCAATGTATGCCCGAAGGAATCGGGATGCTTTTGCTTCCCACTTGAAACTGGAGCAAGTTGCCGCCCTGAACACCTCCTCCGATCTGGATGGCGCTCACTGCGGGAGTAGACAGCCGTAAATACTTCAACAGTCGGCTAACGATCCATTCGTTAATCAACGTTCGCGTCCCTTGCGGGTTCTCGACGCATTTAGCCACATAAGCATTGCCGGCCTCATCTCGAACCAGTAGCGCTTGGGCGCCCCCGCGCATTCGGCGCTCAACGCTCTGTATTGGAATCGCAATCGTGGCCATCGTCGGTTATATGACGCAATCCGCACCCGGCTAAGCCGATAAGGCTTTCCTGTATGTTGTTGCTGCGACACGGAATAATTGTTTCAGATCAGACATCTCGTTTGGCTCCGCCCCTCCGTTCGTCGCAAAAGTGATTGAACCAGAGCCCAATAGAACCCGGCCGAAGCCGGTTCACCGCTGTCGCGCTTTTATTTCATGTTCGGATCTGCTTCATACTTCAGGCGTTACCCCGCAACTCCATTCGCAACGCGTAACGCCGGATTTCGCATCCGGTTAGCCTTAGAGCGCTGAATCGCAGCACAGGAGGACACATGCGTTGGTTGCGCAAAGTTTGGAGAGCAGTAAGCAAGGTTTTCAAAGATGCTCCCCCTCCTCACCGGCCCTAGCGCCAACGGAGTGAACTCGACGGCATCGCTATCGCACCGCGAGAATCTTCTTAGCTCGAACGAACTGATACTGTGTGGGCCTCTCGCATTTTGATCAGGCTCTTTGGATCGCTTCAACGCTTCTGGCCGCCGTCGTTATTGCCAGGATCCTGCAACAACATCTGTTCGTATCCCCGCTGAAGAGTTTCGCGTGCATGCTGTTGATCGTGCTTTTACGGGATTTAATTCTTTTGATCCCTCGTTATTACACGCACGCTTATGCTGTGCTCTGGGAATGCAGTCTTCCAGCTCTACTTGCGGCTCAGATTTGGGTCGCGCTCGATACGCTGAGAGCCGTCGCGCGTCTGTACCCCAAGATGGGCAATTTGGTGATTCGCATTTTTCTAATCTGCCTGATCATCACGGTGATCGTTTGCTGCGTCACTTTGCCGTTCGAGTTGCGTCGCCTCATGGGGGACGAGACGGTGTTACGGGCCTTTTTCCTTGTTCACCGATCTGTCGATGCGTGGATCGGCGGCACTCTCATCCTTGTAGCCTTCTTCTTCGCACGTTCTCCTGCGCCCTTGAAGCAACCGCCGCGCAATCTGGTGCTGCACACTGTTCTGCTCAGTATCTATTTCAGTGGATATGGGATTCTTTTTGCCGCTGAAAATTTGGCGCGCCTCGGATCAGTAGCCGCTCTTGAACGCATTCAGGTGATGCTGGTAGTGCTGTTGTATACCGCGTGGGCAATCGGTCTATCGAAGGGCGGCGAAAAAAGCGAAGCATGGCCGGAGCTGGAAATCATCCTGTTCGAGACTTCAAAGCCAAGCTAGACGGACCGCACGCGCTTCGCGCAATCTCTATTCGTTACTCACGCATCTCCACAATCGTCGCCCCCGCGCCACCTTCGGCTTGCGGCGCCGGGTAAAAACGGCTGACGTGCGGATTCGATCCGAGAAATTCGCCTACCGCGCGCTTCAACACTCCCATACCGTGCCCGTGGATAATGCGGACGCGATTCACGGAAGCAAGCGCGGCAGAATCCAAAAATTTGTCAACCTGTTCAATCGCTTCTTCAGCGTGCTGGCCGATGATGTTCAACTCCCGGTAAGAAACGTCAAATCGCGGACCGGCCTCGATACGAAAGCCTTTGGGCGCGCGTGACTCTTCCGTGGTCTCAACCACCTCCGTAATGTCCGTACGCGGTACCTGCATCTTAAGGAACCCGGCTTCGACTTCGAGCCGCCCATTCTTTAACAATCGCCGCACGGTAGCCACTTCACGCACGTCCTTCAATCGAACTTTCGCGCCTTCTTGAATGATTAGCGGCTCGGAGTTCTGGGCTCCGGCGGACGGTGAAGCGATTGCCGCCGCGGCTTCTTCACGCAACTCGCGCGCGGTCTTGGCCACTGTACGCTGCGCTTGCTCTACGGCTTTTCGCTGGTTCACCGTTTCGGCGACGCGTTCCACTGCCATCTCCGCTCGGGCTTCAAATGCAGCAATCATCGCTTCCGATTTCTTGTCCCACTCGCGCTTGCGTTGCTCCTCGCGCCGAACCGCGGCCTGCTCGATCTCCGCTTCGCTTTTCGCAAGCTGCTGCCGGGCTGCCTCCAACTCTTCGGCGCGCCGCTCATTCTCCTCTATCTGACGATGCAAATCGGCCAGCAGATCCTGAAAATCAGCCTGCATGCGCGGCATAACGTGACGCGCGTGAGTCAACACTGATCGCGGCATGTCGAGCCGAGTAGCAATATCCAGGCCTGCCGATTTTCCCGGAACTCCGAGGCGCAACTCATAGGTCGGCTGCAGCGTCGCTTCATTGAAGCCCATAGATCCATTCAGCACGCCTGCCGTACTTGCGCCGTAGAGCTTCAAAGGCAGCAAATGAGTCGACGCGAGACAGAACGCGCCCGATTGCCGAAATTGATCGAGTATGGCCACCCCGAGCGCTCCGCCTTCTTCAGGATCTGTCGCGCGCCCCAGCTCATCGAGCAGCACCAAAGTCGCTGGCGTCACCTGTTCCAGCATTTCTTTCACATGCAGCACGTGTCCCGAAAAGCTGCTGAGGCTTTCAGCGATTGACTGCGTGTCGCCTATATCGGCAAGCACGTCATCAAAGATTGGGAACTCTGCTTCGAGGCAGGTCACTGGTATTGCGGCGTGAGCCATCAGCGCCAACAGCCCCGTGGTTTTCAGAGTCACTGTCTTGCCGCCGGTGTTCGGGCCGCTGATCAGCAGACAGCGCCGCTGCTCATCCAGCTCGAACGAAACCGGGATGATGGGCCGACTTTGTTTTCGCAATACCGCTTCGAGTAACGGATGCCGAGCCTCGCGCAGCAGCAGCCTGCGAACACCACCGCTGAAGCGCGGAATCACCGCATCGTAATCGAGAGCGAACGCCGCCTTTCGCAAATAGGCAGTCAAATTCCGCGAGCGCTTGTGCTGTATCCGCGATTTCAGCAGTGTGTTCCCGTAGCGAGTTTGTGATCTCGGCTAGAATGCGTTCGATCTCGCGATGCTCGTCTTCACGAAGCCGGACAAGCTGGTTGTTGAGATCGATGGTCTCAAGCGGTTCAATGAACAGAGTGCGGCCGGTGCCGCTTGCGCCGTGAATGACGCCGTCGACGCGCCCTTTCTGTCCGGCAACAATCGGCACCACGTACCGGTCTTCACGAATCGTAACGAACTCTTCCTGCAGCGTGCCGTCATCCCGGTGGGCACGTATGAAACGGGCCAGCGATTCTTGAATTTCTTTCTGCTGTTTCTCGATCTCTCGCCGAATGCGCCGCAACGCGACGCTCGCTTCATCTGCCAGGCTGCCGTCGGGAAGAAACGCCGCCCGGTACCGGCGTGCGATCGCGCGGAGGTCCGCCAATCTCGCCGCGCGCTCCGCCAAACGCGGGTAATGCGGCGCAACTGAAAGCAGCAGGCCCCTATACTCGCCCGCGAGCGAAAGCGTATGGAACAGATCCAAAATCGCGGGCCCATCGAGCGATGCTCCTTCGACACGCAGCGTGCGGACAGCTTCCTCGATATCACGCACTTCATCGAAGCGCAGCTTTACCGCAGCGCCACGGGCGCTCGCCTGCACTCCCGAAGCCTCGCGCAAGTAGCCGATCGCTTCGCCCGCTTCCGCCAGAGCAGCCTCGAGCACGAAGCCGATCATTATGCGGATTCAGAGCGGATACGAGCTCACGGCCAGCCGCGCTGCCCGCGTATTTGGCTAACAGCTCTTTGAAGTCGTCGAATTGAAGCAGGGCGGCACTGCTAAACGGCATACCGGCTCACTGTGGGCGCGTCACATGCAAGCAGCTTGCTTGGCCTTTGCGGCACGCCTCAATAACTCCACGCGTGCCTTCCGTCATCCGCAAGCTAGAGAGCGCGTCCACGGTGAACCATGCAACACGACGCGAATCATCTCCGGCACGCAGTTCCCCGCCCTGAACTGCGCAATAGAAATCGATGAGGACGTAGTGATACTCGCATGCCCCGATCCCGTCCTGCATAATCCGCTCGAAGACGGTAGCAATCGCGCCTGGCGCAACGCGCAAGCCCGTTTCCTCAAACACCTCGCGGGTTAGGGCATCCTCGAGCCGCTCTCCGGTTTCAACAACTCCCCCGGGCAACGACCAGCACCCGGCAAGCGGTTCTTTACCGCGTTCGACCAGCAAGACGCGTGCGCCATCTAGTATCAGCGCTCCTACACCCAGCACTGGACCTGCCGGGTACCGGCGCCGATCACTCACACCTCTAGCTTACGGTGGGGTATTCCTACTGAAGGACAAAGGGATAACGGGCGAGCTCATCCCTTAACCTAAAAAAACCGGTGGTAATGACGACCCATTCCCACCGGCAAAAAAGTCTAAGCAGTCGATAAAGAAACTTACGCGTGAACGGCAGCGCCGACGCGCTCGCAGGCCTGCGCGCAACGGCGGCACGCTGCGGCGCATTCCTTCGCGTTCGCCTCTCGCGACTTATCGCAAGCGGACGCACACTGGTTGCACACTTCGGCGCAAACCCGGCAAACTTCGGCGCTGAACTGCGAATCGCGTCTTGCGAAATTCGTGGAAGTCTGGCAGATTTCCGCGCAATCCCTCGCCATCTGGCACACGTTAGAGTCCTTCGAGCCGCTCTGCTGGCACTGGTTCTCCAGCGCGTTACACGACTTCTGACACTCTGAACACGCATCGATGCATTGCTGCATCTCCCTTGAAACTGTCTGGGTCATGAAAATTCCTCCTCGATCTAGTGCCCTGAACGCCGGGCCAATATCCAACATTTCGACCTTTTTTGCAAAAGAAATATCCGAAAGATGGAGCGCCGCATCACGCCTAAGTCAATCGCCGTACAGGAGATGCCCTTTCGCGCCGAGCGCCCCGACACGTCAGGCGCTAAAAGTGTAAGGGCGGTTCAGTAGGCTGGTGTAGGAAAGGAATATTTTTATGGGAACAACCGTAACACCCGTACCAGCAGGTGACGTCTCGCAGCGAGTGGGCGTCGAAGTGATTCGCGCGCGCGGCGTCGACGTCGAGAAGCTGATTAAGATGTTGATCGCAAATGCGGCGGCGGAATTTGCCAGCACTTATTACTACTACACGATTCTCCGCATGCACCTTGCGGGATACGAAGATTACAAGGAAATCTGCGAAGACGCGCGGCTCGAGGACCGGGCGCACTGGGAGCTCATCGTGCCTCGCATTTACGAATTAGGCGGCGAGCTGCCGAACGATTTGCCGGAGTTTCACAATCAAGCGGGTTGCGTGGCTGCAAAGTTGCCGAATCCGCCGACCGCGGTCAACATCCTCACCGTGCTGCTCGAAGCGGAGCGGTGTGCGATTCGTAGCTGGACCGCGGTTTGCGACATGACATTCGGGAAAGATCCGAGAACCTACGATTTGGCGGCCAGGATCTTGAACGAAGAAATCGAGCACGAAGCTTGGTTTATCGAACTGTTGGCGCATGAGCGGGATGGAAAGTCGATCCCCTCGGGCCACTTCCGCCGCGGCGAGCCGGGCGAGGCGCCTTACAGCAAGAACAACAGATTCTACAACCCGTAGAAACGTTCGCCTTAACCGCGCGGACGCATGCCCGGACCTGAAAATTATCGGGTGCTGCTCGAGACGCCGGAAGGCGAGCGATCCTTTCGATGCGGTCCGGATGAATTCATCTGGAACGCGGCCGCGCGGAACGGGATTGTGCTTCCGGCGATCTGTCATCAGGGCAGGTGTTTGACGTGCGCTTGCCGGCTCCTGAGTGGAACAGTGGATCAAACTCGCTCAAATTCATATTTCCCTGAAGACAGGAAAGCCGGGTTCGCCTTGATCTGCACGGGAAAACCGCAGAGCGATTTGCGCCTCCGCACCCATCAACAGTCAAAGATGCGCGAGCATCGATTGCGGGCGGGCTTACCGGCGCCCTACTCGTAGCAATTCCGGCAGAATTTGGCCGGCCGGGCCAGTGAGTACGCAATCGACGAAGCCGGACAGAGGCGTGCGCTCGACGTTTACTTCGATGACTTTGGCGCCTTCGGATTTTGCCAAACGCGCAAGACCCGCCGCCGGATAAACCACGGCGGAAGTGCCGACGACCAGTAATACATCACATGACCGCGCGGCACCCTCAGCCGCAGCCCAAGTTGCAGGTTCCAGATTCTCGCCGAACCAGACCACCCCGGGCCGTGCGAGCGATCCGCATTCGCAGGTCGGGGGCAGCGTAAGCGGTACAGAGCGGTCGAGCCACTCGCGCCTACACGTGGTACAGCGCAGTTTCCAGATGCTGCCGTGAACCTCCACAACCGATTTACTTCCCGCGAGCTGGTGCAAGCCGTCCACGTTTTGAGTGATCATCGCGAATTCGGATACGAGTTCCTCGAGCTCCGCGAGCGCGCGGTGGCCGGCGTTCGGTTGCACCTTTGCGAGAACGTTCCGCCGCCAGCCATACCACTCCCACACGAGTTTGGGGTCTCTAGCGAATGCCCCAGGGGTTGCCAGGTCCTCAGGCCGGAATTGTTTCCATAGGCCGCCTGAGCCGCGGAAAGTAGGAACGCCGCTTTCGGCGGAAATGCCAGCGCCCGTGAGGACGGCCACTCTGCCTGCGCCCTTAAGCAGCTCGCGGGCGGCCTCGAGAGACATCGTTGTTTCTCTACTCCGCAGCGACTGTCGTCGATTTGTCCGGAGATACGGCGATCAGTGTCTGGGGTACCAGCTTATCCACCCGGCGAAGTGCCGGGAAGAGCCATGCCCATAGCATCACAATCGCGAGTGTCCCTAAACCGCCCAGCACCACTGCCGGCACGGTTCCAAACCATTGCGCGGTGATCCCCGATTCGAACTGGCCGACTTCGTTCGATGCGCCGATGAATACCATGTTCACCGCGCTCACCCGGCCTCGCATTTCGTCAGGCGTGCCGAGCTGAATCATCGTATGGCGAATGATGACGCTTACCATGTCGAATGCGCCGACCAGCACGAGTGCGGCGAGCGATAGCGCGAGATTGCGCGATAGCGCCGAATACCACCGTAAAGACCCCAAACGCGAAAACGCACCAGAGCATCGTGATTCCCGCCCGTCGTTTCAACGGCCAGTGGGCGATCACAAGCGCCATGATGACTGCACCCACACCCGGCGCACTGCGCAAAATGCCGAGCCCGGTGGCGCCCACTTTGAGAATTTCTCGCGCATATACCGGCAATAGCGCAACCGCGCCGCCTAGCAGTACTGCGAATAGATCCAGCGAAATCGCGCCGAGAATGAGCTTATTGAACCAGATGTACTTGATGCCTTCGAGAAGAGTTGATAACGAAGCCGCTCTATGTTCACGTTCGACAGCCTGGACTCGAATCCGGGACACGAACAGGAGCGAACCGATGTACGCCATCCCGGCAGAGGCGTAAACCCAGGCGGGACTTCCGCTTATGCCGTACGCCAACCCGCCGATCATCGGCCCCACAATCGTCGCAGTTTGAAAAATTGAGGAGCTCCAGGCTACCGCGTTGGGGAAGTGTTCTTTCGGAACCAGCAGTGGAAGGAAGGCTTGACCCGCAGGCGCGTTGAAAGCTCGGACCGAACCGTTCAGCAAGAGCACCGCATAGATGGGATATGCGGAAGCAATGCCGTGCAGAGTGCAAAGCAGCAATAAGAGGGAGCAGAGAGAAAATCCCGCATAGCAGGCCTGTAGAATACGCTGGCGCGGGACACGGTCCGCTGTGTGGCCGGCGATCAGAAACAGAAGAATGCCGGGCAGAAATTGAGCGAGACCGACCAACCCCAGGTCGAGCGGGCGATGCGTGATTTCATAAACCTGCCACCCGACTGCCACCGACTGCATCTCCGACGAACTTGTCGAAAGAAACCGAGCCAACATGAGGCAGCGAAAATTCGGAAACCGGAATGCCGCGCGGGAGGATGACGGCTCGATTGAGTTCGCGCGCATTCGCCTCTGGTGCTAGTCTGCCATAGGGCCGCGGACGCTTGACGAGCGCTGGCGCGCACGAGAATCATCGATTATGAGCAGCGATGAACGGACGCAATCCGATCAACGCAGAGGAACTGACTCACCGCAATGCTTTGTGGGCGCCGCGAGGCATTTCGAAGTAGAATTCCAGAAAGTACAGCACGAGAGGTTCAGAATGACATTACTACCGGGCGAAACAATACTGTTCACTTCGGCGACAGTGGTTCTAACTAACCGCCGCATATATAATGAGGTCCAGGGCCGCAAGAATTACCTCGTAATTTTCCTTTCGCATCTTTCCGCAATAAAAGCAGCGCACATCAGCTATCCACTGCTGGCCCTGTTAGGTGTCGCATCGCTTATAGCCGCGGCTACCGCCTTCAGTGAGAACGCATTTCCCGGCGGTGCCATATTGTTATTGATTTTGGGTATAATTTTCCTCCTCGCGTTTTTCGCTTCGCGACGATTTGCCGTTCTTTTAATCGCCGATTCCGGCACACAGATCTCTGTCCACGCTCGCGCATCAGAAGTGAACGCCTTGCTCGAATCGGTACAGACAGCCAAGTTGAATGCGCACGAGTAGTGGACACAGTTTCCGGGTGACCACAACTTGCATCCTAGGACCGCTTCGAGCCATGAGTTCCTGGTTGACGATGATCCGGATTGTGTTCGAGCGATTTCGCGAGAATCCCGAACGAGTGACACGCCTTCCTGGTTTCGTAAAAGTGCGTTGACAGACCTTCTCTACTGGCTCATGCATGGCTGCCTGTGGGACTTGTCGCGCTCGATTACACTGAACACCGCGTGTGACCTAAAATTATCTGAAGAAAGGGGGTGTTGAAAATAGCCAAGAAAATCCTTTCTTGGGTAACCAGGTCCCCTGGGGAGCATCGTAGGCCGGTTGGGGCTTAATGCTTCGAGCACGCGATCATCGAAGGCAATACCTCTTGATCGTGGTATTTCGGTCTATCGTTCAGCGCGTTCCATTTGAGGGTTAAATGAGCGCCTCGCTACACAATCAATTCGCTTGGCTCCGAGCAGCTATAGGCAGGTGATTGGCGAAGGAGATGCCGCCTAGGTAATAAGCGCTGTCCGCACTCTCATGACCTCTACGGGAAGTCGCCGCACGTACGTGGGAGAATTTGCTCTTCTGCTCGGTTCGCTTAAAGCGCCGCCCGTTGCTCGGAATTGGCGGCGACGCGATCGGCACACTTTTGGACGGGAATCTGCGCGCACAGTTCACCGGCAACAACCTGGAACACGTAAGCTAAAAGCATGGCACGCGGCTGGGAAAGTAAGGCTGTCGAGTCACAGATCGAAGCGGCAGAAGCGAGCGCTTCCCGATCCAAACGAGCTCAGGTCAGCCCGGAGCAACTCAGGGAGAACGGGAACGGGAGAGTATCGAGCTTTCGCGGACCAGAGTCTTGCAGGACCTGGCCTCGGCAACCAATCCGAAATATCGCGCGCTGCTGGAGAGGTCGCTTCAGTGATTTCATAAACCTGCCACCCGACCGTCACCGACTGCATCTCCGACGAAGTTGTCGAAAGAAACCGCGCCAACATGAGGCAGCGAAAATTCGGGAATCGGAACGCCGCGCGGGAGGATGACGGCTCGATTGAGTTCGCCAGCATGCATCGAAGAGTATCGTACTGTATAAGCCGGATCGACAGTCAGCGAACATTGATGAGAGAAATGAATTTCCCGCCAGTATCCTGACCGTCTTTCTGCCATTGCTGAGCCGTATTGAGGAGATCTTCCCAGGAAAATACATACTCTGATAGCGCCCCAAGATAGTACGTGTTGTCCTCGAAACGATTATGCATACCGGTAAAGAAGATAGGATCACCGATGTCTTCGTCAAGCCCAGCGACTTCGCCAGCTCCAGTCTCGGTGCACAGATTGTTATGAATATACACATCCTGAGTAGCATGCGAGGACTGCACTGCGCCCGCACCACACTGATTAGTGGAATATGGGCAAATCGGGGTACCGTCCGGGTATGTAGTCCGGTTTCCGGGTAAGGTGCAGGAATCGCAACGCGCCTGCTGTAGCATTCCGATTCCGTTCAGTCCGCCGGAAATGTTTCCATAGATCTCTACATTCGCCGACGCCGCGATGAGAATATTAGCCCCAACAAAGAAACCGACGTTATCCGCCAAAGGACCGTTATTCAGTAGTATGTTGTTCCGTATCACAGCCTTGTCACTGATCTCGTAATGGATGCCGGAGCCTTCGCCCTGCGTTCCGACCCCCGCGCCCGCAAGAAAATTGTTCGTGACAAAGTTATTTTCAAACGTCGCGTTGTAGCAGTTTATGTCGCACCAAAGGCCGGTTCCGTGGTTATCGTGAACATAGTTTCCGCGAACCAGCAGATTGTCGATTTGCGCCCATTTGCCGCCACCGGCTTCCCACTCCACCGAATAGCCCGCTGTGTTGTTCAGCGCAATTTCGTTTTCGAGAATCACTTCCTGGCCGGCAGTCGGCAAAGATGTGCCGTCGATTCCGATCTGCCCATTCTCATGGATGTAATTGGATTGAATCAACGAACCATCTGCGATCAAGCCAGGGCCGTGGTTATACCGGATCTCGTTGTTCAACACCTGCCAGCCACTCACGCCTTCCGCGTCGATTGCGCCTACCTGCGCGCGATTAGCGGCTTCCTCAACCACCAATCCCTGCACTGTCACACCGTTGCTACAGACTTCGCCCGGTTGGCAGACTTGAATGATCACCGGCGCAAACGCTTGTTCGATCACGTGGCCGGTTGGTTCGTCGGCCAGGAAAATCTGGTTGCTGTCGAAACGCTCGTAGAACGTACCTGAGGCGAGGTCCGCCAATCTCAGCACGCGAGTCAAAGGTGAGCCATCAAAAAACACATCCTGCGCATAGCTACAACCCATCGTCAGACACACTCCGTAGCTGTCTGGCTTCG